>NZ_JAIQCI010000020.1:120435-296457 GCF_022378335.1 Croceicoccus hydrothermalis | reverse complement strand
TCGTTCCTTCGTCACTACGACGAGACCCAAATCCTCCTTAATCTACAACCGTAAATCTGTGCCATTGGTGCTGACGGCGAACACGATGGCTAGTCTCTCGATACGCTGCGCCGGGTGCTTAGGAACCCGGATGGCGTGATAATCGGTTTGTCCGATAGTGAATTCAGTCTGCTGCTGACTTTCCTCGAACATCCACGGACCGTATTGTCGCGTGCGGATCTCTTGGAATTACTGCACGGCGACGAATGCGAGCAATTCGACCGCGCAGTCGATACGCTGATCAGCCGGTTGCGTCGAAAACTCGACCTGCCGGGCAGCGAAGAATATATCCGCACAGTGCGTGGCGAAGGTTACATATTCGAACCATCGCAGCTGTGATGAACAAAACGGTTCACTCCCTGCGGCTCAATTCCATACGTTCGACCTTGCTGATATTACTCGCTCTCCTGATACTGGCTTCGGCTTTGTTGACTGTACCTCTGGTCATTGCGTCGCACACGCGAAACCAGCCCCGGCTCACCCTTCACGAGCTTGTCCGGCTAATTGAGGGACGCCCGCTCGTCATGGATATTGCCGATCTGGAAAGAGTCATCACTTCGTCCCCGCCCCTTGCGAATACAACGGCAGCGGAGCGCATCGTAGCCGATCAAATTGGAATGGCATTGGGAATAGAGGACCAGCGGGTACGCGTCATGCTCGACGAAGATGATCGGGAAAACGGGCCGGAATATGAAAAGAGGCTCGCCCTTTATGGAGAGGAGGAACGGTCCAGCCTCGCCATCGACGGAGCATTCCAAGTCGCCGTTCAACGTCAAGATGACCGCTGGTTGATCATATCGCACGAAAGCGCGCCGCGTCTGGGCTATCTTCGCATCCTCGCCTTACGTGTGACGCTTGTCGGCATTCTGGTTCTCATCTGCCTGTGGTTCGCGTCGCGTATCGTGCGTCCGTTGCAAAACCTGGCCGGGGCTGCGAACCGGTTTGCAGGCAGCATAGAAATCAATTCGATTCCACTTGAAGGCCCCGACGAGGTTCGCACGGTCGCTGCTGCATTCAACCGGATGAACGAGCAGATCGTCGCTTATCTGACCGAGCGCACGACGATGCTGCTGGCGATTGCGCATGATTTGCGCATGCCACTGGCCCGTATCAGGTTTCAGAATGCGCTGGGCAGTCCGAATGCCTGTACATCGATCGGTCGCGATATCGGTCAGATGGAACGAATGATCGGCACGATGCTGCAATTTGCCGAGGGAAAGGGAGGGCGTACCGAGATGGATACGCTCGACCTGCCGTCCCTTGCCGATGCCGTCGTACAGAATCTGATCGATAGCGGGTCCGATGTCGAATTTGAGCAAACTGCGCCCATTACGCTCATTGGCGATCAGGTCTTGCTGAAACGCATGCTGGAAAACCTGATAGACAATGCCGTCAAATATGGCGGATCCGCGCGGGTCGTAACGGAAAAGGAGGGATCGGTGGTCCATGTCGAGGTTTCCGACGACGGCCCCGGCATGACAAGCGAGCAGATCGCATGGGCTTGCGAGCCTTTCTATCGCGCCGATTCATCCCGAGGTAGCGAGCGAGGCGGGACGGGACTTGGTCTGACCATCGTCGAGATGGTGGCCAGTGTGCATGGCGGGAGCGTCAATATCCAAAACCGCAATACAGGTGGGCTCGCGGTAAGAGTGACGCTACCGCTCCACGGGAAGGCATAGTGCGAAAGGGAGCTGTCAGCCGGATGCAAACCGCTTTCCGTTCAGCAAAGTGCGCCCTTCCCCGGCTATTCTTCAGGCCATGAGGTTCTGCCATTCAGCCAAGGCGGCTGAGCGGTGGGCTTTGTAAGTCTGACGGTCGACGAGGTGATGTTCGGAATTGGAGTGGTTGTGGAAGGACGCATGAACTGAAGCGAACTTCTGTAGCGACTTCATTTGCCTGAAGCGCAGCATCGCTCGTTCCCGTCGTCGGAATGGCAGATGTGAGTTTTCGGCTCGATTGTTCGCGTAGCGGCCTGTCTCTTGCTTATGTTCGCAGCCAAGGTCGGACATCGCAGCTTTGTAGGAACGCAGTCCGTCAGTCGTCATGACTTCGGGCGATCCGTGACGCTTCAGCGCTTTCCTCATGAAGCGCAGGGCGGCGGCCTTGTCCCTCGTTTTTGTAACGTAGCTTTCCAGGACTTCGCCTTCGTTATCGATGGCACGCCACAGATACACCATCTCGCCATTTATGCGGACGTACATCTCGTCGAGATGCCACTTCCAATGACGAAAGCCGCGCCTCCGATTTACGCGCTGGCGCCGGATGTCCGTCGCGAACATTGGACCAAACCTGTTCCACCACAACCGGACCGTCTCATGGCAAATGTCGATGCCGCGTTCCGACAGAAGATCTTCCACGTTTCGCAGCGAAAGCGGGAAACGAACGTACTTCATTACTACTAGGCGAATTACCTCCGGCGAAGAATGAAAATACCGGAACGGGTTGGGTGGTTTCTAGGCTCGGGACATCCGCTTCCCCTACCCTGCGTCACGGCTTTTGCCAGAGGTACCATCCTTCTGACCGTGCCGTTGTCAGCCTTATCGGTTATATCGACAATACAACGGGTTATGCGTAATCTTGCCTCAGACCCCTGACAACATCGTTGTCAACTAACGCCGACACGCGGTTGTCAGCTGTCAACATGCGCAACCTCCCCCATCGAGCCCGATTCAGCAGGGTCGACAGGGCTCGCTCCAGCCCGGTGTAACCTCGCTATCATTCGCCGCGCGGCAGGACGCCGGAGGCGCCCTCGTTCTCCGCTTTTCTTGCGCACTACCCCATGCGCCCATCTCCACTCTCCGCCGGTACGGGGCAGACACGAGAAAGCCCGCAGTCTGCGGGCTATTTGGCTGTTTCTCTGCTGTGAGACAAAGGGCCTGGACTAAATGGCGGAGCGGGAGTCCGCAAAAAGGGAAGCCTATAATCCTGATAAGAATGAAAGAATCAATATTCAATTCTCAGTATACCCACATTCTTACCCACAATCGGGTTCAACCAATGGACGAACGTTTCAATTTCTACAGCGCTCGTCCGAATCGTTCTCTACGTCGCCTGGTTGCAGTTTTGGGCGTTGCTGGCAGAAGCGTAATCGGACCTAATAGAAAGGATGGTTGCTTCACTGTTGGTTGCATAAAGAAGCTGTCAGAGCTGGCTATCGAGTGACCTTCGGCCGATATGGGGCCTGAATGGCTTCCAGTATGTCTGGCATTTTAGGCACCTGGAGCTTGATCATACGCCAAGCGAAATCCGACATTGCTCGCGCCCAGCCCGGGATCTCGACCCTGGCGAGATGCTGGACGATAACGTTGGCAATAATTTGGCGCGCAAAGGTATGAGCCCCCCTTCATGACCCGGCTGGCGACACCAGGATTGTACGGATCGTATGCCGCGTTCTCACTCGGCCCGCGCGGATTGTCTTGATCGTCAGCGTCATGGCCCGGGCGGAAGTAATCCTGTGTCACTTCCCAGACATTGCCCACCATGTCGTAAAGGTTGTTGGCATTAGGCTTGAAACAGCCAACCGGAGCAATGCCGGTGAAGCCGTCAGTTCCCTGATTAACCGCAGGAAAAAGCCCCTGCCAGCTGTTGGCAGTCTCGTCATCAGGTTGCTCGGTGTAGGGTGCAGCGCCGGCAGTTGCAGCAAATTCCCATTCTGCCTCGGTCGGCAATCGACCGCCCGCCCACGAAGCATAGGCGAGCATATCCTCCCAAGCGAGATGAACGACCGGCTCGTCGCCCCGGGCGGCGGAGCCATCCGGACCGTAAGGTCTCCGCCAGTTTGCACCTGGCATGTACACCCACCAATCGGAGTACCTGTTGCTAGGACGTTCCGGGGGAACAAATACAGCAGAACCAGGGAGCAGCATGTCTTCCGGGATCTGTTCAACCGGCACGTCAAAGGCCGCGGGATCAACGGGCCGCTCTGCAACGGTCAGATATTCGGTCGCAGCGACGAAGGCAGCGAATTGCGCATTCGTCACCTCATGGGGATCGATCCAGAACGTATCGACACGGGTTTCGCGCACCGGACCCTCTTCGGCATAGACTTCCGCCTGCCCCATCATGAAGGTGCCGCCTTCGATGCGGACCGGCACGTCCGCGATGTCCGCGCAAGTTTTGTTCCTGCCGAGCTGGGTTATGTTCTCAACTGCGGACGCACCTTCCTGCGCGCTATCTGCCTCGGCACATCCGGCGACGAGCAGCCAAGAACTGCAAAGAACAATGAAGCGCGGCTTCAGCAAGGCTTCTCCTATCATTGCATCAAGTCCAACGGCCTGAAATGCACCAATCCTTCCGGCACCAGAGCGCCACTGCTCGGCTCTTTCCGCCGGGGTGAGTTACGAAGGGAGGATAGCGCTCTCACTCCTTAGGCCCGTATAAGGTGCGCAACACCTTCTTGTTCAGCTTGCCGACGCTTGTGCGAGCCAGCCCGTCTACCAGCTTTACCGTTTCCGGCACGGCATATCTGGGCAGAACGCCTGCGTCGGCGAGTTCCGCGAGCCGATCGAGCACCCTCTTGTCGCAATTGGCAGCGCCTGCGACCGGAACGATGAGCGCTAGCGGTCGCTCTCCCCATTTCTCGTCTGGCACACCGATCACTGCAACTTCGGAAACACCATCGACCTGCGAGATCAATCCCTCGAGTTGCTGCGAGGATATCCATTCCCCGCCGCTCTTGATTACATCTTTCAACCGATCCGTAATGCGCAGCGCTCCGTCTGCCCCGAAATGACCGATGTCGCCGGAATGGAGCCAACTGCCAGCCCACAGCTCGGCGCTGGCGACCGCATCGTCTGCATAGGCTGCAGTGAGCCAAGGTGAGCGGAACACGATCTCTCCATCGACGCCCACGGGCAAAGGTGCGCAATCATCGGAAACCGCCTTTATGTTGCAAAGGACTACGGGACGCCCGGCCCTTGTGCGCAGAGCAACCTGCTCTTCCATCGGTTGCTGCAATTCCGCAGTTGTCAGGTGGTTGATAGTCTGGACGGGCCCGGTTTCGGACATTCCATAGCCGGAAAATATGTCCATGCCGGTATCCAGCGCTCGGCGTGCCAATCCCTCTGGCAAGGGACCGCCTCCGATCAGCATCTTGCGCCCCTTCCAGTCGATTTCCTTTGCAAGCGGATCATCCAGCAGCATCTGCAGGATCGACGCCACGCAATGACTGAAGGTCACGCCTTCATCCTGGATCAGGCGGAGCAGCTTTTCCGGCACATAGCGGCCGGGATAGACCTGCTTGGCTCCAATCAGTGTTGCTGCGTACGGCGTGCCCCATGCATGCGCGTGAAACAGCGGGGTGATCGGCATGTAGACATCGTCCTTGTGCAGCCGACCCTGCACCGGGGATGTGCCGAAAGTTGCCAGTATCGCCAGAGTGTGCAGCACTATCTGGCGATGGCTGTAGAACACCGCCTTGGGCAGCCCCGTGGTGCCAGAGGTGTAGAAGCGCGTAGCTGTCGCGCGCTCGTCGAGTTCAGGCCAGACATAGTCGGCCGAGGCGTCATCGATCCGCGTGAGAATGTCGGAATGTACGGTTACGCCTTCGGGAATGGTGCCGCCGACATCGTTGGCACCGATCAGGATGACCCTTTCTAGCGGGCAACCATCCTTCCATTCACCTTGAAGGAAAGGGACGAATTCAGGATGCACGATCGCCGTCTTCGCGCCAGCGTGGCTGATGGTGTAGCGAACCTGTTCCGGCGACAGGCGGATATTCACCGTCTGGAGGACGCAACCCATGGACGGGATGGCGTAATAGCTCTCCAGGTAAAGGTGGCTGTCCCAATCGAGCACGGCAATCGTCTCGCCCTGCTCCACCCCCAGCGTTGCCAGCACATTTGCGAACTTCCGGATGCGACGGATGAATTCGGGGTAGCCGTAACGCAGCCCTGCCGCGTCAACGATTTCATTCGGCACGAAATTGCCGTTATCCGCTGGCAGAAGACTACTGATAAGCAGCGGCATATCACCGAATGTTTGCACGATATTGCCCCCTCCCGGTGAACTCAGTCCACTAATGTCTTGAGCGGAATCTCGGGGTCTGCGAGCTGCGTCAGATCCGGCCTGGCGCGCGCTTCCACAAGCTTTCGCCCCTGCACGTAATCCTTCGTGTTGTTGACGCAATCCAGCGCGAGCACGCAGCCGTCCTTCAGATAGATGATGGAGAACTTCCGCTCCGCAGGGTCGCCGCGCAGCACCGTTGCATCATGGCCGATTGAAAGCCCTACCGTTTGCAGTCGCAGGTCGTACTGGTTTGACCAGAACCACGGCACTGCATGATAGGTCTGCGGCTGTTCGCAGATTGCCTTGGCAGCCACCGTGGCCATGTCGTTCGCGTTCTGAACCGACTCCAGCCTGATACGGGCACCTCCAGCAAAAGCGCTTTCATGCGCGGCGCAGTCTCCGATGGCATAAATATCGGGCAGGTTGGTCTGGCAGAACGCATCGACATCAACCCCGTTCTGACCCTCCGCGCCAGCAGCGGTCAACGGTTCCACCGAGGGAACAATGCCGATCCCAACGATAACCATATCCGCCGAAATATGCGTGCCATCCGCCAACCGCACGCAGGTTACTTTACCGCTCTCGCCTTCAAGTGCGGCAACCGCGGTTTCGACGCGCAAGTCCACACCGTGAAGGCGGTGCTCTTCCTGAAAGAATGCGCTCAGATCCTCCCCCGCGACACGGGCAAGGACACGCGGCAGCGCTTCAAGCACTGTCACATTGCATTCGAGTTTTCGCAGCACCGCTGCTGCTTCCAGTCCGATGTAGCCGCCACCAATGACAACCACATCGCGAGCACCGCCATCGATGGCCGCCATAATTCCATCGACATCCGCGCGGGAACGAACCGAATGAATTCCCGCAAGGTCCGCGCCGGGACACGCAAGGCGGCGTGGTTCGCCGCCTCCAGCCCAGATCAGCTTGCCGTAGATTATCGAGCCCCCGTCGCGCAGATGCGCAACGTGGTCTTGCGGGTCGATTGCGATCACCTCTGCGCCAAGGCGCAATTCGACAGCCTTGTCCGCCCAGAACTGCACTGGGCGAATCATGATGCGTTCGAATGGCTTTTCTCGGGCCAGATAATCCTTGGACAGCGGCGGACGCTCATAAGGCGGTTCGCTATCCCTGCTCAACATCACGACGCTTCCGTCGAAGCCATGCTGCCTTAGGCTGACGGCTGCTTGCGCACCTCCATGGCCCGTACCGACGATCAGCACGTCGACCTTTTCGGAAGATGGCATGGTCCCTCTCCTAAAGCTTTTCAGTCAGCTCTGGCACTGCGTTGTAGAGGTCTGCGACGAGGCCGATGTCGGCGACCTGGAAGATCGGCGCATCCGGATCCTTGTTGATCGCGATGATGGTCTTGGAATCCTTCATCCCCGCAAGGTGCTGGATCGCGCCCGAGATGCCTACCGCGATATAGACATTGGGCGCCACGATCTTGCCGGTCTGGCCGACCTGGTAATCGTTGGGCACATAGCCCGCGTCGACCGCCGCACGGCTCGCTCCCACGGCAGCACCGAGCTTGTCGGCAAGCGGGATGATATACTGCTGGAAGGTATCGGCATCCTTCAGCGCGCGTCCCCCGGAAACGATGATATCGGCACTGGTCAGCTCGGGCCGGTCAGACTTGACTGCATCGAGGCTAACGAAGCTCGACAGCCCTGCATCGCCCGCGCCGGCGACGTTTTCGACCGCAGCGGAACCGCCGCTGGCCTCGGCCTTGTCAAAGGTGGTGGTGCGGACCGTGATCACCAGCTTGCTGTCCGAGCTCTCGACCGTCGCGACGGCATTGCCGGCATAGATCGGACGCTTGAAGCTCTTTGGCCCTTCGACGCTGATGATGTCGGAAACCTGCATCACATCGAGCAGCGCAGCGACGCGCGGCAGCACGTTCTTGCCGGTGGTGGTGGCGGGTGCGAGCACCGCGTCATAGCCGTCCATCAGCCCGGCGATCAGCGGCGCCACGTTCTCCGCCAGACCATTGGCATAGGCGGCATCGTCCGCGACGAGCACCTTCTCCACACCTGCGATGGCAGCATGCGCGGCGCCTGCACCGGTCGTGAGGACATGCACGGGTCCGCCCAGCGCGGCCGCGGCGGTTACGGTAGCGAGGGTTGCGTCGGCAACGCCGTCAGCATGGGGTTCTGCGAAAACAAGAGCAGTCATCAGGCGACTCCCAGGGCTTTGAGTTTGGCCACCAGCGCGTCGACATCGGGCACGATCTCGCCCGCCTGCCGCACCGGCGGTTCGGATACGTTGGTAGTGGCAAGGCGCGGCGTGACATCGACGCCGTAATCAGCCGGGCTCTTGGTATCGAGCGGCTTCTTCTTCGCCTTCATGATGTTGGGCAGCGAAGCATAGCGCGGCTCGTTCAGGCGAAGGTCGGTGGTGACAATGGCAGGCATGGTCAGCTTGACCGTCTCGAGACCGCCGTCGACTTCGCGGGTGACCGATACGGCATCGCCTTCGATCTCTACCTTGCTGGCGAAGGTGCCCTGCGGGCGCTCCATCAGCGCGGCGAGCATCTGGCCGGTCTGGTTGCTGTCATCGTCGATCGCCTGCTTACCCAGCATCACGATGCCCGGCTCTTCCTCGGCCGCAATCGCCTTCAGGATCTTGGCAACCGCCAGCGGCTCGACCAGTTCGTCGGTTTCCACCAGGATCGCGCGGTCTGCGCCCATGGCGAGCGCGGTGCGCAGCGTTTCCTGCGCCTTGGCCGGGCCGATCGAAACGGCGACGACTTCCTCGGCCTTGCCCGCTTCCTTCAGCCGCAGCGCTTCTTCCACCGCGATCTCGTCGAACGGGTTCATGCTCATCTTCACGTTGGCCAGGTCCACACCCGAACCATCGCTCTTCACACGCGGCTTCACGTTGTAATCAATCACCCGCTTCACGGGCACGAGGATCTTCATGGTGTAACTCCTACTCCAGTTCGAGGATAACGGCGTCGACGACGAGAGTCTCGCCTTCCTCGGCATTGATGGTGGAGATGGTGCCGGCCTTTTCGGCGCGGAGGATGTTTTCCATCTTCATCGCTTCGACAGTGGCCAGCGGCTGGCCGGCTTCCACGGCATCACCCTCACCCACATGCAGCTTCACCAGCAGGCCGGGCATCGGGCACAGCAGCATCTTCGACGTATCCGGCGGCACCTTCTCGATCATATGACCGAGATGTTCGGTCAGGCGCGCAGGAACCGCCATTCCGCGATATTGCCGCCCGCGCGTGATGAGATCCCACCAGGCGCCATCGCGCTGCAACTGAACCCCGTAGGTTTCGCCATCGGCGGTGGCGCTGGAGAGCCGCATGCCCGGCTGCCAGTCCCACGTCCCGGCGATCCATTGGCCATCGACGGTCCCGCCGCCATCGCCCAGCGTCACTGCGTATTGCTCGCCATCAAGCTTGACCGTCCAGTCCGAACCCGGCGCGGGCGCTCCGTTGAGGCGCTCGCTGATGCGGCCAGCCCGAGCACGTTCGGTGAACTCAGCGCCGGCAACAAAGGCCGCGACAGCGCGGCGCATGTCTCCCAATGCCTCGGCACCTTCGAATCCGTCGGGATATTCCTCGGCGATAAAGCCGGTGG
This sequence comes from Croceicoccus hydrothermalis, assembly GCF_022378335.1. GTDB lineage: Bacteria > Pseudomonadota > Alphaproteobacteria > Sphingomonadales > Sphingomonadaceae > Croceicoccus > Croceicoccus hydrothermalis. The sequence continues at coordinate 286,828 of NZ_JAIQCI010000020.1, read as the reverse complement.
TGAGTTCGCCTGCGCGGAAGCGCGGATGCTGCATCAGGGCGGAGAGGAAGTCGACATTGTGGCCGAGCCCTTCGAGCACCACGCGGTCGAGCGCGGCGACCTGCAGGTCCGCCGCCTCGTCGCGCGTGGGGGCCCATGTTACCAGCTTGGCGATCATCGGATCGTAGAAGATCGACACCTCGCCGCCTTCCTGCACACCGCTGTCGACGCGCACGCCATCGACGCCGCGCAGGTCGCCTGCCCAGGCGGGGACCGGTGTGGAGTAGCGCACCAGCCGCCCGGTGCTGGGCAGGAAGCCGCGATAGGGGTCTTCGGCGTAAATGCGGTTTTCGATGGCCCAGCCGTCGATTTTCACATCGTCCTGCGTCATCTCCAGCTTCTCGCCGGCGGCAACGCGGATCATCTGCTCGACGAGGTCGATCCCGGTGATTGCCTCGGTCACGGGGTGCTCCACCTGCAGGCGGGTGTTCATTTCGAGGAAGTAGAAGCTCTCCCCTGTAGGATCTGCGCCGCTCACAATCAGTTCAATCGTGCCTGCCGAGTGGTATCCGACGGCTTTCGCAAGGGCGATCGATTGCTCGCCCATCTTCTTGCGCATTTCCGGAGTCACGAATGGGCTGGGTGCTTCCTCGACCACCTTCTGGTGGCGGCGCTGGATGCTGCATTCGCGCTCATTGAGATAGAGCACAGTGCCGTGCTTGTCGCCGAGCACCTGGATTTCGATATGGCGCGGGTCCTCGATGAATTTCTCGATGAACACGCGGTCGTCGCCGAAGGAGTTGAGGCCTTCGCGCTTGGTCGCCTCGAACCCTTCGCGCACGTCCTTTTCGGAGTAGGCCAGCCGCATGCCCTTGCCACCGCCGCCCGCGCTGGCCTTCATCATCACGGGATAGCCGATGTCATTGCTGATCTCGACCGCGTGCTCGGTATCGCGGATTTCACCGACGAAGCCGGGTACGACGTTGACGCCCGCTTCCTTGGCCAGCTTCTTGGATTCGATCTTGTCACCCATCGCCGCAATGGCGTTCACCGGCGGACCGATGAAGGCGATACCTTCCTTCTCCAGCGCCTCAACGAAGCTGGCACGCTCGGACAGGAAGCCATAACCGGGATGCACCGCCTCGGCGCCAGTTTGCTTGCACGCGGCAATGATCTTGTCGGCGAGCAGATAGCTCTCATTGGCGGGCGGCGGGCCGATATGCACCGCCTCGTCCGCCATCTGCACAAAAGGCGCGCGCGCATCGGCATCGGAATAAACAGCAACAGTCGCAATACCCATGCGCTGCGCCGTCTTGATCACACGACACGCAATCTCGCCACGGTTCGCGATAAGGATTTTCGAGAACATCAGACGAGTTCCTTCAGCAGCGCATCGAGCGTGGTGCCAAGTTCGCTGGGGCTTGGGGAAACGCGGATGCCCGCATCTTCCATAGCCGCGATCTTGCTTTCGGCATCGCCCTTGCCGCCCGAGACGATAGCGCCCGCGTGGCCCATGCGGCGGCCGGGAGGCGCCGTGCGTCCGGCGATGAAGCCGACCATCGGCTTGCAACGACCCTTGGCCGCTTCCTGCTTGATGAACTCGGCCGCTTCTTCTTCGGCGCTGCCGCCGATTTCACCGATCATGATGATCGACATGGTCTCGTCATCCGACAGGAACAGGTCCAGCACGTCGATGAAGTTGGTGCCGTTTACCGGGTCGCCGCCGATGCCCACGGCCGTGGTCTGGCCAAGGCCGACAGCGGTGGTCTGGTGCACGGCTTCATAAGTGAGCGTGCCCGAGCGCGAAACCACGCCGACGCTGCCCTTCTGGAAGATCTTGCCCGGCATGATGCCGATCTTGCACTCGTCCGGCGTCAGCACGCCGGGGCAGTTGGGGCCGATCAGGCGGGACTTCGAACCGGTCAGCGCACGCTTGGCGCGGACCATGTCCATCACCGGAATGCCTTCGGTGATGGTGATGATCAGCTCGATCTCGGCCTCGATGGCTTCGCAGATCGCGTCAGCGGCGAAGGGCGGCGGCACGTAGATGCACGATGCGGTGGCGCCAGTGGCCTCCTTGGCTTCGCGCACAGTGTTGAACTGCGGCAAGCCGATATGCTCACTGCCGCCTTTGCCCGGCGTGACGCCCGCAACCATCTGCGTGCTGTAGTCCAGCGCCTGCTGGGTGTGGAACGTGCCGGTGTTGCCCGTCATCCCCTGGGTGATGACCTTGGTGTCTTTGTTTACGAGGATGCTCACGCTGCTTCCTTTACCTGTGCCACGATTTTCTTGGCGGCATCTCCGAGGTCGTCTGCCGGGATGATCGACAGGCCGGAATTGGCGAGGATATCCTTGCCCTGCTGCACATTGGTGCCTTCCAGGCGCACCACCAGCGGCACGTCCAGTTCGACTTCCTTGGCCGCGATCACGATGCCTTCAGCAATGGTGTCGCAGCGCATGATGCCGCCGAAGATGTTGACGAGGATGCCCTTCACTGCCGGGTCCGACAGGATGATCTTGAAGGCCGCCGTCACCTTCTCGGTGGTGGCGCCGCCGCCAACGTCAAGGAAGTTGGCCGGGAACGAGCCGTTCAGCTTGATGATGTCCATGGTGGTCATGGCCAGCCCCGCGCCGTTCACCATGCAGCCGATGTCGCCGTCGAGCTTGATATAGGCGAGGTCGTACTTGGAGGCTTCGACCTCCATCGGGTCCTCCTCGGTTTCGTCGCGCATGGCCTCGACATCGGGGTGGCGGTAAAGCGCATTGCTGTCGAAGCTCATCTTGGTGTCGAGCACCAGCAGTTCACCGCCAGCGGTTTCCACCAGCGGGTTGATCTCCAGCATGTCGCAATCGAGCGCAGTGAAGGCCTCGTACAGCTTCTTCGACAGCTTCTGCGCGGCCTTGGCGAGATCGCCCGAAAGCTTGAGCGCGAAAGCCACGCTGCGGCCATGGTGCGGCATGAAGCCGGTGGCCGGATCTATGGTGATGGTGGTGATCTTCTCGGGCGTCGAGTGCGCCACTTCCTCGATATCCATCCCGCCTTCGGTGGAGACGATCATGGCGATCCGGCTGCTGGCGCGATCGACCACCATCGAGAGGTAGTATTCCTTGGCGATGTCCACGCCGTCGGTCACGTAGAGGCGGTTCACCTGCTTGCCGGCTTCGCCGGTCTGCACGGTGACGAGCGTATTGCCGAGCATGTCCCGTGCATCGGCCTGAACGTCCTCGATCGACTTGGCGAGGCGAACGCCGCCCTTGGCATCAGCGGGCAGCTCGGCGAACTTGCCCTTGCCGCGGCCACCAGCGTGGATCTGCGCCTTCACCACGTATAGCGGTCCGGGCAGCTTCTTTGCTGCTTCCACGGCCTCTTCCACGGTCAATGCCGGATAGCCGGTCGGCACGCCGATGCCGTACTTTGCAAGCAATTCCTTGGCCTGGTATTCGTGGATGTTCATGGGGCTTCACTTTCCATTGTCATTTCCTCACCCGCAGGCGGCATGTTGTGACCAAGCAGGCGCAGCAAATCCGCTGCCGCTTCGACCACATTGGTGCCGGGGCCGTAGATGCCCTGCACACCTGCCTTCTTGAGGAAGTCGTAGTCCTTTGGCGGGATCACGCCGCCGGCGACCACCTTGATGTCTGCCCGGCCAGCGTCCTTCAGGTGGCCGATCAGTTCGGGGATCAGCGTCTTGTGGCCTGCTGCCAGTGATGATGCGCCGACGGCGTCGACATCGTGCTCCAGCGCCAGCTTCGCGGTTTCCTCGGGCGTCTGGAACAGCGGGCCGCTGATCACTTCGAAGCCCATGTCGGCAAAGGCGCTGGCGATCACGTTCGCGCCGCGATCGTGCCCGTCCTGGCCCATCTTGGCGACGAGGATACGCGGGGCGTGGTCCAACCGCCGCGCCACGGCCTGCACGCCTTCGACCACGGCGGCGTAGCGCGCATCGTCCTCGTAGGCGGCGGAATAGATTCCGCGCACCGGCTTGGGTACTGTATCGTAGCGCCCGAAGGCGTCTTCCATCGCCTGCGAGATTTCGCCCAGCGTCGCGTCGGCGCGCGCGGCCTCGACAGCCAGTGCCAAGAGGTTTGTCTCGCTGTCGGCGGCAAGCTTTTCCAGTTGCGAGGGCGGCAGCGGCACGCCCTTCTCGTCGCGGCCATCGCGCAGCAACGCCTCGTTCTCGGAACGGTCCACCTGCGCCCCGCGCCGCAGGTTGGCGAGCACTACCTTTACCTGCTCCTCGTCGCGGTTGCGGCGCACTTTCTCAATCCGCGCGATCTGGCTGGCGCGTACCGCGTGGTTGTCGATATCGAGCGTGTCGATCGGGTCTTCTTCGGCCTTGCGGTACTTGTTGACGCCGACGATCACCGTTTCGCCACGGTCGATCTTCGCCTGCTTGGCCGCTGCCGCCGCCTCGATCGCCGCCTTGGGCTTGCCGGTGGCGACGTAGGCAGTCATCCCGCCTGCCGCATCGACCTCGGCAATCAGCGCGCGCGCCTTTTCGGTAATCTCGGCGGTCAGCGCCTCGATGTAGTAGGAGCCACCCAGCGGGTCGGCGACATTGGTGACGCCGGACTCTTCCTGCAGGATCAGCTGGGTGTTGCGCGCGACGCGGGCCGAGAAGTCGGTCGGCAGCGCGATGGCTTCGTCCAGCGCGTTGGTGTGCAGCGACTGGGTGCCGCCGAGCACGGCCGACAATGCCTCCAGCGTGGTGCGGATGACGTTGTTGTAGGGGTCTTGCTCCTGCAAGCTCACGCCGCTCGTCTGGCAGTGGGTGCGCAGCATCTTCGACTTGGGGTTCTTCGCTCCCAGCCCTTCCATCACCTCGTGCCACAGCGTGCGCGCGGCGCGCATCTTGGCGATCTCCATGAAGAAGTTCATGCCGATGCCCCAGAAGAAGCTGAGGCGCGGCGCAAAGGCATCGATGTCGAGCCCGGTCGCCATCGCGCGCTTGGCGTATTCCTTGCCGTCGGCAATGGTGAAGGCCAGTTCCTGCACCGCAGTCGCCCCGGCCTCGTGCATATGGTAGCCGCTAATGGAAATGCTGTTGAACTTCGGCATGTGGGCCGAGGTAAAGGCGATAATGTCCGACACGATCCGCATCGATGGTTCGGGCGGATAGATGTAGGTGTTGCGGACCATGAACTCTTTCAGGATGTCGTTCTGGATGGTTCCGCTGAGCTTCTCCTGGCTCACCCCCTGCCGCTCTGCCGCAACGATATAGAACGCCATCACCGGGATCACCGCGCCGTTCATCGTCATCGAAACGCTCATGGTGTCGAGCGGGATCTGGTCGAACAGGATTTCCATGTCGCGCACGGTGTCGATCGCGACTCCTGCCTTGCCGACATCGCCGACAACGCGCGGATGATCCGAATCGTATCCGCGATGGGTGGCAAGGTCGAAAGCGACCGACAGGCCCTTCTGCCCCATGGCCAGGTTGCGGCGGTAGAAGGCGTTGCTCTCCTCCGCCGTGGAGAAGCCCGCATACTGGCGGATCGTCCACGGGCGACCAGTGTACATGGAGGCATAGGGGCCGCGCGTGAACGGCTCGAACCCCGGCAAGCCGGCATCGTCAGGCGCATCTTCGGCGGTGTAGAGCGGCTGCACGGCGATACCTTCGGGCGTGTGCCAAGTCAGGTCGCGGTCTTTCACTTCCTTGGCGGCCTTATCCTGCCAGTCTGATTTCGTCGGGCCAGAGCTATTGCGGTCGGTCATAACGTGTCCAGTGTGCGGCGCGGGTCAGTTCGACCAGTGCGCCCCTTCCTTGGGGGTTTCCATGATTTCAGTGAGCTGGCCCATCATGTCCTTGGGGTGAAGGAAAAAGATCGGCGTACCATGCGCTCCGATGCGCGTGGGGCCCAGGATGCGCTTGCCCTGCTCCTCGAACCACTTGCGCGCGTCCTCGATATCCTCGACCTCGAAGCAAATATGGTGCTGCCCGCCAAGCGGGTTCTTGGCGAGGAAACCGGCGATGGGAGAGGCGTCGGACAAAGGCTCGATAAGCTCGATCTGCGTGCCGTCATACCCGCTCTCGGTCGGCGTATCGACGAAACAGACTTTCACCCCCTGCTCCTCCAGGTCGAAAGGGGCGTGAATCTTGGAAGCGCCCATGGTCTCCGTGAAATGCGCAATCGATTCTGCGATGGAGGGCGTGGCGACACCGATATGGTTGAGACGACCGAGCTTCACGGTCACGCCTCGCAATTCTCGATGACCATGGCGATGCCCTGACCGCCGCCGATGCACATCGTAATGAGGCCGTATTTTCCGCCGGTGCGGCGCAGTTCGTACATGCACTTGATGGTCAGGATCGCGCCGGTCGCGCCAATCGGATGGCCTAGCGAAATGCCCGATCCGTTCGGATTGGTCTTTGCGGGATCGAACCCCAGCGTCTTGGCGACACCGCATGCCTGCGCGGCAAAGGCCTCGTTGCTTTCGATCACGTCCATCTGGTCAAGCGAGAGACCGGCGCGCTTCAGCGCCACCGGCACGGCTTCCACCGGCCCCAGCCCCATGACAGTGGGTTCTACACCGGCGTGGCCCCAGGCCAGGATCTTGGCCATCGGTTGCAGACCTTCTTCCTCAACGGCCTTTCCACTGGCCAGCACGACTGCCGCTGCGCCATCGTTCAAGCCGCTGGCATTGCCTGCCGTCACGGTGCCATCCTTCTGGAACACTGGCCGCAAGCCAGCCATGGCTTCCAGCGTAGCGTCCGCCCGAACGTGCTCGTCCGTGTCGAACACCTTGGTGCCCTTGCGCGTGGTGAATTCAACAGGAACGATCTGTTCCTTGAAATAGCCGTTGGCAATCGCATTGGCCGCGCGCTTGTGGCTGGAGACTGCCAGTTCATCCTGCTCTTCGCGGGTGATGGAACATTGCTTGGCGATGTTCTCTGCCGTAACGCCCATGTGGATGTTGTCGAACGGATCGTGCAGCGCGCCCAGCATGCTGTCCTGCAGTTCGATGGAGCCCATCTTGGTGCCAAAGCGCGCGCCGCTGGTCATATGCGGAGCGTTGGACATGCTTTCCGCACCCATGCCGATGGCGAAATCACATTCACCCAGCGTCACCGCCTGCGCGACCGAGACGATTGCCTGCAGGCCCGATCCGCACAGACGATTGACCCCCATGCCCACGCTGGAAACGGGCAAGCCGGAATTGATCGAGATGACCCGCGCAAGATAGGAATCGCTTGGCTGCGTCGGCACCACGCTGCCCACGGCCACTTGCTGGAATTTCTCGGCTGCCACGCCTGAGCGCGCAATGGCTTCCTTGGCCACATGTGTGCCCATGTCAGCAGGGCGCATAGATGCTAGCGAACCGCCGAAGGATCCGATGGCGGTGCGTGCGCCGGCGATGATATATACGTCTTCCATGAGATTACCTGTTTCTTCCTAAAGCGGCAGATTATCGTGTTTCTTCCACGGGTTCTCGAGGCTCTTGGTTGCAAGCTTGCGCAAGCCCAGCGCAATCCGCCGCCGCGTCGAGTGCGGGTAGATCACCTCGTCGATGTAGCCGCGCTGGGCGGCCACGAAGGGGTTGGCGAAGCGGTCTTCGTATTCCTTCGTCTTCTCGGCGATCTTGTCCGGATCGTCGCGATCCTGGCGGAAGATAATCTCCACCGCGCCCTTGGCGCCCATCACCGCGATCTCGGCAGTCGGCCAGGCGTAGTTCAAGTCTCCGCGCAGATGCTTGCTGGCCATCACGTCGTAGGCGCCGCCGTAGGCCTTGCGGGTGATTACGGTGATCTTGGGCACGGTCGCCTCGGCATAGGCGAACAGCAGCTTCGCACCGTGCTTGATGATGCCGTTGTGTTCCTGCGCGGTGCCAGGAAGGAAGCCGGGCACGTCCACGAACGTCACGATCGGGATGGAGAACGCATCGCAGAAGCGCACGAAGCGCGCTGCCTTGCGGCTGGCGTCGATATCCAGCACGCCTGCCAGCACCATCGGCTGGTTGGCAACAAAGCCCACGGGCTTGCCCTCGATCCGGCCAAAGCCGGTGATAATGTTCGCGCCGTGCTTGGGCTGGATCTCGAAGAAGTTGCCGTCATCGACAACCTTCCGGATCAGCTCGTGCATGTCGTAGGGCATGTTGGAACTAGCCGGGATCAGCGTATCGAGGCTGTCTTCCCGCCGGTCCCACGGGTCGTCGGTAGGCAGTTCGGGCAATTCAGCGCGGTTGTTGGCAGGCACGAAACCGATCATCTCGCGCGCGGCCAGCAGCGCTTCGATGTCGTTTTCCAGCGCGAGGTCGGCGACGGAAGTCTTGGTCGTATGCGTGACTGCGCCGCCCAGCTCTTCCTGCGTCACCTCTTCATTGGTGACGGTCTTCACCACTTCGGGACCGGTCACGAACATGTAAGAGCTGTCCTTCACCATGAAGATGAAGTCGGTCATGGCGGGAGAATAGACCGCCCCGCCAGCGCAGGGGCCCATGATGAGGCTGAGCTGCGGCACGACGCCGCTGGCCAACACGTTACGCTGGAATACCTCGGCATAGCCGCCCAGTGATGCCACACCTTCCTGGATGCGCGCACCGCCGCTGTCGTTCAGTCCGATCACCGGCGCGCCGACGCGCATGGCCATGTCCATCACCTTGCAGATCTTCTCCGCATGGCGCTTGGACAACGAGCCGCCGAAGACGGTGAAGTCCTGACTGAATACGTAAACGAGCCGCCCGTTGATCGTGCCACTGCCGGTGACCACGCCATCGCCCGGTATCTTCTGCTCCGCCATGCCGAAATCGACACAGTCGTGCTCGACATAGGTATCGAGTTCTTCGAACGAGCCTTCGTCCAGCAGCACGTCCAACCGCTCTCGAGCGGTAAGCTTGCCCTTCGCATGCTGCGCATCGATACGCTTCTGCCCGCCGCCCATACGGGCAGCTTCGCGGCGGCGTTCCATCTCGGCAATATTGGCGGACATTGGTAAAACCCTACTTCAATGAGGTGATGATCGCCGAGAAATCGCGAGCACCGTTTCCGGCGGCATCGAAAGCCTCGTAGAGCTCGCGCGCGCGCTGACCCATCTGCGGGTCGACCCCGGCGGTCTGTGCAGCTTCCATTGCCAGCTTCAGGTCTTTCAGCATCAACCCCGTGGCAAAGCCGCCCTGGTAGCCGTTGTCGGCAGGCGTCGTCGGACCAACACCGGGAACGGGGCAATAGCTCGTCATGGACCAGCACTGCCCGGAGCTGACGCTGGAAATGTCGTAGAAGGTCTGCGGATCGAGCCCCAGCTTCTGCGCCATGGCAAAAGCCTCGCAGGTGCCGATCATGTGGATACCCAGCAGCATGTTGTTGCAGATCTTTGCCGCCTGGCCGTTGCCAGCCTGTCCGGCGTGGATCACTGCCTTGCCCAAGGCACTCAGCACCGGTTCTGCCCGTTTGAAGGCCTCTTCGGAGCCGCCAACCATGAAGGTGAGCGTGCCAGCTTCGGCAGCAGCGATGCCGCCCGAAACCGGAGCATCGACCATGGCATAGCCCGCCGCTTCGGCATCTGCAGCCACTTCGCGCGCAGTCGCCACGTCGATAGTGGAGCAATCGAGGAATACCGCGCCTGCCGGTGCCTTGCCGATCACGTCATTGGCGTAGACCGCCTTAACGATGGCACCGTTGGGCAGCATGGAGACGACCGCGTCCACATCCTGACAAGCTTCAGCTGCTGAAGCGAAGGTCGCGCAGCCATTGTCCCTCGCTGCGTTCAAGGCGTCGTCCGAAAGGTCGAAGGCACGGACCTCGTGCCCGGCCTTCACCAGGTTGGCGGCCATTCCGCCACCCATATTGCCAAGGCCAATAAAGGCGATTTTCACAAGCATTCTCCCAGCTCAGAGCGAGGTGCGGCTTATTGGGCCGTCGGCACCGCTCGTTACCCACCATTGGATAGGGTCAGAAGTGCAGACGGGGCCTCAACGCCCCTTCCAGCGACCTTCTCTCTTTTCGATGAATGCGGCCATTCCTTCGGCCTTGTCTTCGCTCGCTGCGAGGATCTGGAATATGCGGCGCTCGTGCGCCAGGCCCAGCTCCAGCGTCGTTTCAAAGGCGGCATTGACCATTTCCTTGTTGGCAATAGCGGCCATCGGCGGCTTCGAAGCGATGGCCGCGGCGGTCTTCAGTGCGTCCTCAAGCAGATCATCATGCGGTACTACGCGCGCGACAAGTCCAGCGCTTTCGGCTTCGGCAGCATCCATCATGCGACCGGTCAGACACATTTCCATGGCCTTTGACTTGCCGACGGCGCGAGTCAGTCGCTGCGATCCGCCCATGCCGGGAGCTACGCCCAGATTAATCTCGGGTTGGCCGAACTTCGCCTTGTCGCTGGCGAGGATGAAATCCGCCATCATGGCGAGTTCGCACCCGCCGCCCAGCGCGAAGCCATTCACCGCTGCGACCCACGGCTTCCGGACCTTTTTCACAAGCTCACTCGTCCAGGCGGCGAAGAAATCCTCGAGATAGAAATCCGCCGCGGCCTTTTCGCTCATCTCCTTGATGTCGGCGCCGGCGGCAAAAGCCTTCTCTCCCGAACCAGTGATGACGGCGCATAGCTGTTCGGGATCGGCCTCGAAGGCAGCGAAAGCCTCGATCAGCTCACGCAGTACCTCGCTGTTGAGGGCGTTCAAGGCCTTGGGGCGATTGAGAGTGACAAGGGTAACACCCTTGTTTCCCTGGGCGTTGGCTTCAACGATCAGCGTGGCATAGCTCATAGCGGCGTCCATTCCTCGTTCTGTGGTAGCGGCGCGAAAATCGCGTCGAGCAGGTCGTCGGTCACGTCTTCCGGCCGGGCAGGCTGCCATGAAGGATCGCCTGTCTTGTCGACGATTACGGCACGCACGCCTTCGGCGAAATCAGGCCGGACCAGCACGCGAGACGCGATCCGGTATTCCATGCCCATGTTCTGGGCAAAGGTCTTGCACTCGGCGCCCTCAGCCAGTTGGCGCAGTGCGACCTTGCAGGTCTGGGGGCTCTTGCTGGCAAGCACCGCGAGCTCCTTCGTCGCCCACTCGCCGCCGTCAGCTTCAAGGTTGCCAAGAATGTCCTCGAACCGGTCCGGTGCAAAGGTTTGTGCAATACGGTTCGCATGAGCTGCGATCTTTGCGTCGGGCGGCGTCTCCGACAGCTCTGCAAGAATCCCAGCGATGCGATCAGGATGTTCGCTGATCCGCGCCTTGGCTTCGGCCAGCTTGCCAGAGGGGAGATAATGGGTAGCCAGCCCAGCCCAAAGGCACTCGGCCCCGTCGAGCCGCGCTCCTGTCAACGCCAGGTACTGGCCAAGTCGGCCACCAAGCCGCGGCAAATACCATCCCCCGCCGACATCAGGAAACAGGCCAATCCCTGTTTCGGGCATGGCAAAGCGGGTGTTCTCGGTCGCCACCCTGTAACGCGCTGGCTGCGAAATCCCGACCCCGCCGCCCATCGTGATGCCATCCATGAAGGCCACGATCGGCTTGGCATATTCGAACATCTGGTGGTTGAGTTGGTATTCGTCGTGAAAGAACCTGCGGCCAGACACACCACCGTCCGTAAGGGCGGATTCTCGTAGCAGGTTGATATCTCCGCCTGCACAAAAACCGCGTCCTTCGGCGTGGTCCAGCAGCACGGCGGCAATGCCATCGTCCGTTGCCCATTCGCTGAGCGCGGCACTCATCTCGTGACAAATGTCCAAGGTCAGCGCGTGGAGGGCCTTCGGACGGTTGAGCGAAATGTGGCCAATCTTGCCGTGGGTATGGATGTGGACTTCCGAGGTCATTGGCGCAGCAAATCCTTTCCGACGATCATGCGCATTACCTGGTTGGTGCCTTCGAGAATCGAGTGCACCCGCAAGTCGCGCCAGAAACGCTCGATCGGGTAGTCGCGCAGGTAGCCGTAACCGCCAAACAGCTGGAGCGCGTTATTGACCACATTCGAACCGCTGTCGGTCGCGAGGCGCTTGGCCATGGCCGAGAAACGCGTCTTGTCGGGCGCGTTGTCGGTCACCTTCACAGCGGCGAGATACAGCAGCGCACGCGCCGCTTCCAATTCGGTGGCCATGTCGGCCAGCATGAACTGGGTGTTCTGGAAATCGGCAATGGGCTGGCCGAACTGCTGGCGATCCTTGGAATAGGCAATCGCCTCGTCCAGGCAACGTTGCGCCCCGCCAAGAGAACATGCGCCGATATTCAGCCGTCCGCCATCCAGCCCGGCCATGGCGAAGCGGAAGCCCTCGCCTTCCGCGCCGACGCGGTTTTCCACGGGCACGCGTGCGTCTTCAAAGATGACCTGCGCGGTGGGACTGGCATTCCAGCCCAGCTTCTTCTCTGGCGCGCCGAAGCTGAGGCCAGGTGTATCCTTGTCCACTACCAGGCAGGTGACACCGCGGGACTTGTGCTCGTCCGTGCGGACCATCACTACATAGACATCGTTCACGCCGCCGCCGGAGATGAACTGCTTGGTGCCGTTCACTACGTAAAAATCACCATCGCGCTTCGCGCTGGTCTTCAGCGCCGCGGCATCGGAGCCAGATCCCGGCTCTGTCAGGCAATAACTGGCCAGCTTTTCCATGCCGATCAGGTCGGCAAGGTACTTCTCCTTGACCGTTTCGCCGCCAAAGCAATCGATCATCCATGCGGACATGTTGTGGATGGAGATAAACGCGCTCGTCGTGGGACAGCCGTAGGCCATGGCTTCCATGATCAGTGCCGATTCAAGGCGGCCAAGGCCGATGCCGCCACCTTCTTCCGAAACATAGATACCGCCAAAGCCAAGCTCAGCCGTGCTCTTGATCACGTCTACCGGGAAATGGTGTTTCTCGTCCCATTCCGCGGCGTAGGGCGTGATGTTATCGGCCGTGAAACGCTGCGCCATCTCCTGGATGGCAAGCTGTTCTTCGTTGAGCTGGAATTGACCTGTCATCTTGTCATGCCTCCAGTGCAGTCTCGATCGCTGCGATCAGCGCAGGATCTTCTGGCTCGGTGGTGGGAGAGAAGCGCGCAAGCACCCGTCCGTCTCGCCCGACTAGGAATTTCTCGAAGTTCCACAGCACTTCCGGGTCCTCGTTTGGAACCAGGCCGTGGCTGCGCAACCTGTCCTTGAAGCTGTCGACCTCGCCGCTCTTGGCAGGGGCCGCGGCGACGAGGGCGGCGTAGAGCGGCTGCTTGTCTTCCCCCACCACCGGCGCCTTGCGAAAAAGCGCAAAACTGGTCTGGAAATTCACAGCGCAGAACTGGGCGATGTCGGCATCGGAACCCGGTTCCTGCGCGCCGAAATCGTTGGCCGGAAACCCCAGCACTTCAAGACCGCGCTCTGCATAGGCCGATTGCAGCTTTTCAAGCCCTTCGTATTGCGGCGTCAAACCGCACTGTGATGCAGTGTTGACGATCAACAGCACCTTGCCCCGGTGAGCCGCCAGGCTGTCGGGCGAACCATCGTTGCGGATCAGCGCAATATCGGGGAGCGGCTGCGTGGTGGTCATGATCAGAGCGCCACTCGGTAAGCCGCAGTGGTTTTTGCGGCCACTTCCTCGGCCGTAACGCCCGGCACCAGCTCGACCAGCTTGAACGGGCTGTCGTGGTCGTCCCGCTTGAACACGGCGAGATCGGTGATGATCATGTCGACGACATTGGTGCCGGTCAGCGGCAGCGTGCATTCGGGAATGAACTTGGGATCGCCGTGCTTGCTGGTGTGCTCCATCACCACGATGATCTTCTTCACCCCGGCGACAAGGTCCATCGCCCCGCCCATGCCCTTCACCATCTTGCCGGGGATCATCCAGTTGGCGATGTCGCCGTTCTCGGCCACTTCCATTGCACCCAGCACGGTCAGATCGATGTGCCCGCCGCGAATCATCGAAAAGCTGGTGGCGCTGTCGAAATAGGCCGAGTGCGGCAGCTCGCTGATGGTCTGCTTGCCGGCATTGATGAGGTCGGCATCCTCTTCCCCCTCGTAGGGGAAGGGGCCGATGCCGAGCATCCCGTTCTCGCTTTGCAGAGTGACCTGCATGCCCTCGGGAATGTGGTTGGCCACCAGTGTCGGGATGCCGATGCCGAGATTGACGTAGTAGCCGTCTTCCAGCTCGTTCGCCGCGCGGGCGGCCATTTCATCGCGGGTCCAGGACATTATGCGTTCTCCCTTGCACGCGTGGTGACGAATTCGATCTTCTTGTCGTAGGGCGCGCCAACCACCATGCGGTTGATGAAGACGCCGGGCAGGTGAATGCAGTCGGGATCAAGCGATCCGGCCGGCACGATTTCTTCCACCTCGACCACGCACACCTTGCCGCAAGTGGCGGCAGGCTGGTTGAAATTGCGCGCGGTCTTGCGGAACATGAGGTTGCCCGTCTCATCGGCCTTCCAGGCCTTGATGATGGAAAGGTCGGCGAAGATCCCCTTTTCAAGGATGTAGTCTTCCGGACCGTCACCTGTGTCGAACTGCTTCATTTCCTTGCCTTCGGCAACTTGCGTGCCGACGCCCGTCTTGGTGTAGAAACCGGGAACGCCCGCACCGCCTGCGCGCATGCGCTCTGCCAGGGTGCCCTGGGGACAGAATTCCGCCTCCAGTTCGCCGGACAGATACTGCCGCTCGAACTCCTTGTTCTCGCCAACGTAGCTGGAGATCATCTTCTTCACCTGCTTCGAACGCAGCAGCATGCCGATGCCTTCGTTATCGATCCCGGCATTGTTGCTGGCGAAGGTGAGGTTCTTCACGCCCGAATCCTGGATCGCCTTCAGCAGCCGCTCCGGAATACCGCACAGGCCAAACCCCCCAGCCGCTATCAGCATCTCGTCGTGCAACAGACCATCGAGCGCGGCTTCGGCGGAGGGGAAAAGCTTTTTCATGGCTCCTCAGCCCATCGTTGGGATGAGGAAGGCGTTGCTGCCATCGCCGCCGCCATCGGGCCAGCGTTGGGTTACCTTCTTGGACTTGGTCCAGAACCGCAGGCCTTCCATGCCGTACTGATCAATATCGCCAAAGCCCGAGCGCTTCCAGCCGCCGAAGGAGTGATAGGATACCGGCACCGGGATCGGCACGTTGATACCCACCATGCCCACGTTCACGCGGTGCGCAAATTCACGCGCGGCGTGGCCGTTGCGGGTGAAGATGGCAACGCCGTTGCCGTACTGGTGCTCGCTGGGCAGGCGCAGCGCCTCTTCAAAGTCGTTCGCCCGCACGATCTGAAGGACGGGGCCAAAGATCTCTTCCTTGTAACTTTCCATGTCGGTGGTGACACGGTCCAGCAGCGTGGGGCCCACGAAGAAGCCCTTCTCGTGGCCTTGCAGGCTGAACCCCCGCCCGTCGATCACGACTTCGGCGCCTTCCTTTTCGGCGGTGTCGATCCAGCTTTCGATACGGGCCTTGTGTTCCGGCGTTACCACCGGGCCATAATGCGCTTCGGGATCGTTGGAGACACCCACGCGCAGGGCATTGATCGCAGGGATCAGCTTCGCCTTCAGGCGCTCTGCCGTGTCTTCGCCCACGGGCACAACCACCGGCAGTGCCATGCAACGCTCGCCAGCAGAACCGAAGGCGGCCCCGGCCAGATCGTTGACCACCTGGTCAAGGTCCGCGTCGGGCATCACCACGCCGTGGTTCTTTGCTCCGCCAAAGGCCTGCACGCGCTTGTGATTGGCAGCGCCGCGCTCGTAGATGTACTGCGCGATGTCGCTGGAGCCGACAAAGCTCACCGCGGCGATATCGGGATGATCGAGGATGGCATCGACCATTTCCTTATCCCCATGCACCACTTGCAACAGCCCTTCGGGCGCTCCGGCTTCAAGGAACAGCTCCGCCAGGCGCACGGGCACGCTGGGGTCGCGCTCGCTGGGTTTGAGAATGAAGGCATTGCCCGCCGCGATCGCCATGCCGAACATCCACATCGGGATCATCGCGGGGAAGTTGAACGGGGTAATCCCCGCGCCGATGCCGAGCGGCTGCCGCATCGAATAGACATCGATGCCCGGCCCTGCACCGTTGGTATATTCGCCCTTCAGGGCTTGAGGAATACCACAGGCGAACTCGATCACCTCAAGGCCGCGCTGCACGTCGCCCTTGGCATCGTCCACCACCTTGCCGTGCTCGCTGGCCAGCAGTTCGGCCAGTTCCTGCATGTTGTCTTCGATCAGCTGCTTGAATTTGAACATCACCCGCGCGCGGCGCTGGGGATTGGTGGCGGCCCAGGCCGGTTGCACCTGCTTGGCGGTTTCGACGGCCTTTTGCAGCAATGCGGCATCGCCAAGGGCAACCTCAGCCTGCACTTCGCCGGTCGAGGGGTTCCACACCTGATGTTTGCGGCCGGTGCCGGCCGAACCGGCGCCGCCTACGATGAAATGGTCAATCTGTCGCATGAGAAACGCATCCTCCAATTATTGGAGCCTGCGATGGAGCACTGAAAAGTTACAGACAAGGTTCAATTCTGCATCTAATAACTGCAAATATGCAGGATCTAAACTGGAATGATGTGCGCGTCTTTCTCGCGGTAGCGGATGCCGGGCAGATTGGCCGGGCAGCGCAGAGCCTGAAGCTTGATCCAACGACCCTGGGTCGACGATTGAAGCGACTGGAACAGAGGCTGGAGGTCACGCTCTTCGAACGTACCCGCGAAGGCCAGGTCCTGACAGAAGCGGGCGAAGCACTGTTGTCCAAAGCCGAAGGCATGGCAGAGCTTGCCCGTATGATCGACGAGGTCGCGGTATCGCATTCCGGCCTCAGCGGCACCTTGCGACTAAGCGTGTCCGAAGGATTTGGAAGCCAGTTCCTTACGCCTTACCTCAACGAATTCTCCGCGAGCCACCCCGCACTGACCATTGAACTGGTGGCTAACAGTGGTTTCCTCAGCCCGTCCCGGCGCGAAGCCGACATTGCCGTTATGCTCTCTCGCCCCAAGGCCGGCCCTGTCCTCTCCCGCAAGCTGTCAGATTACTGCCTCAAATTGTACGCAAGCAAGACCTACATTGATCAGCATGGGATGCCCGAAACGCCCGCGGAACTCGCCACGGGACACACGCTGGTGAGCTATGTCCCCGATCTGCTCTATGCGCCAGAGTTGAATTATCTGGACGACTTTCATGCCGGCCTTGAGGCGCAAATTCGATCTTCCTCAATCAATGCACAGCATCGCCTTGTTGTGGGCGGTGCCGGGGTCGGTGTCCTCCCTTGCTTCATTGCGGAAGGATCGAGCAATCTCGAGGTAGTATGCCCACAAAGGGCAATACAGCGCAGCTTCTGGATCGTAACCCACCGGGACACGCAAAATCTCGCCAGGGTCAAAGCTGGCAAGGAATGGCTGCTGCGGTGCGTATCGCTTGGCAGGGAGCGACTTCTGCCGCCGAACTAGCCTTTTCTGGGGTCTCTTCCTTTTGCTGGACCGGGAGCCGCCTCTCCCTATCCATTGAAAGGTGGCCAACCCACAAGCCGGCCTATCACTGCAATTGTGGAACGAGGAGGATTCTTCCTTCTTGGAAGACGCGGGGAATATTTGTGATCGACGCAAAGTCATTGAGGAACGCGCTGGGAAATTTCGCCACCGGAGTTACCATCGTCACGACATGTCATGACGGGCGAAAAATCGGGCTGACGGCAAACAGCTTCAACTCGGTGTCGCTTGACCCTCCGCTGGTGTTGTGGAGCCTGGCCAAGAAATCATCGAACATCGATGCCTTCATGAATGTCGATGCCTTTGCGGTACACATCCTTGGTGCCGACCAGGAAGCCCTTTCCAACCAATTCGCCACGCCCGGCATCGACAAGTTCGAAGGCGTGGATATCAAGACCGGCGATGCCGACGTGCCACTCTTGCGAGACTGCGCCGCGCGCTTCGAATGTCGCACCGCCTACCGTTATGACGGCGGGGACCATATCATCTTCGTGGGCGAAGTCCTCGATCTGGAGCAATCGGAAAAGGAACCGTTGCTGTTCCACCGCGGCAGATACGCCCGCAAGACGATGCCAAAGACAGGCGATGGCACGGAGAACGCTCGCGATCTCAATTATCTGGTTGCCCGTGCCTATTTCATGCTGACAGACGGCGTGCGCACGCAGGCTGCGGAGCATGGCCTGTCGCAAGTCGATCACTATGCGCTCTCGGTCTTGCTGAAAGGCGGGCCGGCCACAATGTCAGAAGTCAATGCGATGCTCGGCACATCAGGCTGGCAATGGACCGACGCAGACCTTCAACGGCAAGCAGAGGTCGGACTCGTCCAGGTGGCCGACGATGGCAACGTTTCACTCACCAAATCGGGGCGCGAGACGATGATCGGCCTGTTCGCGCAGGCAAAGGCGGTGGAGGCAGACGCGCAGAAGGCATTTTCGCCAGACGAACTGGACCAACTCCGCTCCCTGCTTTCGCAGTTACTCGAAACGCTGGGCCGGCAGGATACCAAGGGCACGGCGCAGCATCTGGAAGTGATGAATGCGCTGCAGGCGGACCAGCCTGCTCAAGACGCCAGCGATAGCTAGGCGGCGGAACCACCGCCTGGCCGCGCAGGGCTGGCGGCAAGCGTGATGCGCTTGCGGTCTGGTTCCGGTTGGGGGAGTGGTTCGGCCTCGCGCAAGCTGGAAAGCGTTTCGCGCGTCAGATGCTGATAATCTCCGTCACCATCGTTGCGCCAGGTCACCTCCTCGGCTGACAAGGCGCGCACGATCCGCACAGGAGTGCCGGTCAGCAGGCTTCGCTCGGGGACTTCCATCCCATGTGGCACCAGCGACAGCGCACCCACCAGACATTCCCGGCCAAGCACCGCCGCATCCAGCACCACCGAATTGATACCTACCAAGCAATTCTCACCGATCTCGCAGCCATGGATAACCGCGCCATGAGCGATCGTGGCACCGCGCCGGATTACGGTGTCGCGCTCCGTGGAAACGTGGATGGTGGCACAGTCCTGCACGCTGCAGTCGCTTTCAACAATGATCCTGCCGAAATCAGCCCGCAGGCTGGCGCCCGGGCCGATGTAGCAACCGGAACTGACGATAACGTCGCCAATCAGCGAAGCTTGCGGGTGAATGAAGCTGCCGGGATCGACCACTGGCCTGATACCTTGGAATTCGTAACAGGGCATAACCGGCGTTCCCTCTACAGCCGTGGCGGCGAGGCCAGACGAACCTTCAGCCCATCTCGATAGGGCGTTCACCCACGATCGACAAACCATAGCCTTCAAGCGCCACCAGCGAGCGGCTGTTGTTGGTCAGCAGCACCATGTCCCTGACGCCAAGTTCGGAAAGGATCTGGGCGCCGTTGCCATAGTCGCGCTGCTCCGGGCTTTCCCCCGATGCCGGGCGTTCGGCCTTCTCGGCCCCGGCAATGCGCATGGCGCGGCTGACGAAATCGGGCACCGGGCGGTTGATCAGCACCAGCACACCGCTGCCTTCCCTCGCGATGGTTTCCATGGACCGCTGCACCAGCGATTCACGCTCCCCGATCTCGGCAAACACATCGGGGAAGATCGACAGCAGCTGCATGCGCACCAGCGTCGGTTTGGCGGGATCGACCTCCCCCTTCACCAGCGCCAGCGTTTCTTCCCTGGTTGCCTTGTTGTAAAAGCAGATGGCACGCCAATCGTCGCCCCAGCGGCTGGAAAACTGCCGTTCGGATCGCCGTTCGATCAGGTGGTCGTGCTCGCGGCGATAGGCGATCAGGTCGCGTATCGTGCCGACCTTCAGATCATGCTTGCGGGCAAAGCTGATCAGGTCGTCCATCCGGCTCATCGTGCCGTCTTCGTTCATGATTTCGCAGATCACCGCAGAGGCGTTCAGACCGGCGAGCCGGGAAATGTCGACCGAAGCCTCCGTATGTCCGGCGCGTACCAGCACGCCCCCATCGCGAGCGACCAGCGGGAAGACGTGCCCGGGGGTAACAATATCGTCCGCGCCTTTGCCGCCATCAATCGCCACCGCAATTGTGCGGGCGCGATCGGCAGCCGAAATGCCGGTGGTAACGCCATCGCGCGCTTCGATGGAAATGGTGAAAGCCGTTTCGTGCCGCGTCCGGTTCTGGCTGCTCATCAGGTCGATGCCCAGTTGCTCGACCCGCTGCCTGGCCAGTGCGAGGCAGATCAAACCGCGACCGTGCGTTGCCATGAAGTTGATAGCTGCGGGAGTGGCCATCTGCGCGGGAATGATGAGATCGCCCTCATTCTCGCGATCTTCATCGTCCACGAGGATGAACATCCGCCCGTTCCGGGCTTCCTCCACAATTTCACCGACGCTAGAAATCATCGTGCCGCCTCCCGCTGCAGCGCCTTATTGGCCTGACCGCAGGGCGAGGAAACGGTTGGTTCCGCTCGCCCACACCCAAACTCTTTTCAGTTCATTTTCCGTTCGTCGAGGCCAAGCCCGCGACCGATGATTTCCAGCATGATTTCGCTGGTGCCGGCAAAGATTCGGCTGATGCGCGCATCGGTGAACATGCGGCTGATCCGGTATTCTTCCATGTAGCCGGCACCACCGTGCAACTGCACGCATTCATCCATGACGCGGCCTTCCAGCTCGCTGGTCAGCAACT
This sequence comes from Croceicoccus hydrothermalis, assembly GCF_022378335.1. Classification (GTDB taxonomy): domain Bacteria; phylum Pseudomonadota; class Alphaproteobacteria; order Sphingomonadales; family Sphingomonadaceae; genus Croceicoccus; species Croceicoccus hydrothermalis. The sequence continues at coordinate 266,380 of NZ_JAIQCI010000020.1, read as the reverse complement.
TTGCAGCCGAAGCATCCTCTGCCGTCAGCGTCTTGTCGTTCAGCAGCAACACGCACTGATCGACATAGGTCTGCGCCATATCCAGTTCGGCGCGCATCTGCGCCATCTTGAACCGGGTGTTCTGGAACGCGCCGATGGGCTTTCCGAAAGCGCGGCGTTCCTTCACGTATTCCAGCGTGAGGTCGAAGGCCGTCTGGGCCGTGGCCATGAAACCGATGGCGGCAATCAGTCGCTCCTGCGCCAGCATCTGGGCCAGGTATTTGAAGCCCTGACCGGCTTCACCAATCAGGTTTTTCTGCGGCACCTTCACATCGTTGAAGAACAGTTCCGCCGTGTCTTGCGACTTGAGGCCCATCTTCTCCAGCTTGCGGCCGCGTTCGAAGCCTTCCATCCCGCGTTCCACAAGGAACAGGCTGATTCCGTGCGGGCGATCCGGATCGGTGCGCGCGGCAACCACGATCAGGTCGCCCAGGATACCATTGGAGATGTAGGTCTTGGCGCCGTTCAGCACCCAGTGATCGCCGTTTTCCACCGCGCGGGTTTTCATGCCCGCCAGATCGCTCCCGGTCGAAGGCTCGGTCATAGCCACGGCAAGGATGGTCTCGCCCGAGACAATGCCCGGCATGAACCGGTCCTTCTGCTCCTGGTTGCAGAGCTTGTGGATATAGGGCGCGACCAGATCGTTGTGCAGGTTGATGTAGAAGCCGATATCGCCGTAGCGCATGTTTTCTTCGACGATGATCTGGTCGAAGCGCAGATCATCGATACCCGCACCGCCGTATTTCTCGTCAGCGAACACGCACAGCAAGCCTTGTTCGCCCGCCTTCAGATAGACCTCGCGGTCAACCATCCCGGCTTCGCGCCAGCGTTCCGCATGAGGGCCAACCTCAGCCTGCATGAACTTGCGAACGCTGTCGCGAAACTGTTCGTGTTCGGGTTCAAAAATCGTGCGCTGCATAGCCACCTAGCCTGCCTTGATCGGGGGATAGAACGATGTGCCGGCAGCCGCGCGTTCCTGCAACCATGACGAAGGGGCAAAGCGCGCGCCATAGCATGCGGCCAACCTGCTCGCTTCGCTCACGAATTCCGCGATGCCCACTGTATCGATGTAGCTCAAGGTGCCACCGGTCCAGACGGGGAAACCCCAGCCCAGGATGGCACCAAGGTCGGCATCCTGCGCTGTTTCCAGAACCCCTTCTTCCAGACACTGGGCGGTTTCATTCGCCTGCGCAAAGAGGAAACGCTTCTTCAGCTCTTCCTGATCGGGTTGCTCTTCCGAGGGCGGGAATTCTTCCGTCAGGCCGGTCCACAGCCGTTTGCTGCCGTCTTCTGCGTAGTCGTAGAAGCCGCCGCCTGCCTTGCGGCTACCGCGGCCAAGCTCCAGCATGCGGTCCAGCACCTTGCCGCCGCGCTCGATGGTATAAAGGTTGCCTTCCTTGCCTTCGGAATCCTTTAGGATCTTCACCGGCAGATCGATGGTCACCTCGTCCAGCAGGGGCAGCGGACCGATAGGGAAGCCGGCGGCCTTGGCCGCGTTCTCGATGCGTGCCGGTTCCACGCCATCTTCCAGCATGGCCGCGCCTTCGAAGATGAACATGCGGAACACGCGGCTGGTGTAGAAGCCCTGGGCATCGTTCACCACAATCGGCGTCTTGCGGATCTGGGCGATGAAATCGAGCGACTTGGCCAGCGTCTCGTCAGAGGTTTGCGCGCCCATGATAACTTCCACCAGCCCCATGCGGTCCACCGGTGAGAAGAAATGCAGACCGATATATTGCTCGGGCCGTTTGGATGCCTTGGCCAGTTCCGAAATCGGCAGGGTGGAGGTGTTGGTGGCGAAAGTGGCGCTTTCGGGCAGCACCGCTTCGGCCTTTTCCGTGGTTTCGGCCTTGATGCCCATGTCCTCGAACACGGCTTCCACAACCAGGTCGCAACCGTCCAGCAGCGCGAAATCGTCGGTCGGGGTGATGCGGGCAAGCGTAACATCGGCCTTGTCCTGCGTCATCTTGCCGCGCTGCACCGTCTTGCCGAACACCTTTTCGCTGTAGCCCTTGCCTTTTTCGGCCGTGGCCGTGTCGCGGTCTATCAGCACCACGTCGATACCGGCCTTGGCAGCAACCAGCGCAATGCCTGCACCCATCATGCCTGCGCCCAGCACGCCCAGCTTCTTCACTTCGGACTTGGCGACACCGGCAGGACGGCGCGCGCCCTTTTCCGCAGCCTGCTTTGAAATGAATGTGGTGCGGATGATATTGCGCGCCACCGGATCGGTCAGCAGCTTGGCGAAGTACTTGCTCTCCACCGAAAGCGCCTTGTCCATCGGCAGTTGCAGGCCTTCGAACACGCAGGAAAGGATCGCCGCCGGGGCAGGATAATTGTATCCGTGCTTACCCGCCACCTTGGCCACGTGGATCGAATAATCCATCGCGATTTCTGGCACGATCATGCCGCGCATTTCGGGAATGGCATAGCCTTTCACGTCCCAGATACGCTCCGCCGCCGGATTGGTCGCCAGCCATTGGCGCGCCCGTTCCACCAGCTGATCGACTGCGGCGATCTCGTCTACAATGCCAAGTTCCAGCGCATCCTTCGGCGCAACGGAGCGGCCGGACAACAGCAGGTCGAGGCCTTTCTTGCGCCCGATCAGACGCGGCAGGCGCTGCGTTCCGCCGGATCCCGGCAGCAGGCCAAGATTGACTTCCGGCAAGCCCACGACTGCGCGCGGATCGTCTGCCAGAACGCGGTAATGGCAAGCCAGCGCCAGCTCGAAACCGCCGCCCAGCGCCAGCCCGTTCATTGCGCAAGCCACCGGCTTGCCCATGGTTTCCAGCGCACGGTGCATGGCCGTGGCCTTCTGGCTGAAACCATAGGCATCCTGGCGCGACATGCTCTCGTAACCTTCGACCATCAGCTTGAGATCGGCACCGGCCATGAAGGCCTTCTTGCCCGAAACGATGATCACGCCGCTTACGGATTCGTCATCCCGCAAATCGGCAATGGCTGCATTCATGTCGTCCAGCCATTCTGCGGAAACGACATTCATGCTCTCATCGGCATTGTCGAGGGTGAGAATGGCGACGCCATCGGCGTCCTTTTCCAGCTTGATGTGTCGCATTGTTTCGCTCTTTGCGCTTTCGCTCATCGGGTCAGACCCGTTCGATGATGGTGGCAGTGCCGAGGCCGTTACCGGCACACAGCAAGGTCATGGCGGTGTTGAGATCGCGGCGTTCCAGCTCGTCCAGCACGGTGCCCAGGATCATGGCGCCCGTTGCCCCCAGCGGATGCCCCAGCGCAATCGCGCCGCCGGCCACATTGGTCTTGTCATGGCTTACGTCCATGTGATCCATGAACCGCAGCACCACGCTGGCAAAGGCCTCGTTCAGTTCGTAAAGGTCGATATCGTCCTTCGACATGCCGACATTCTTGAGCGCCTTGCGCGCCACTGCGTCGGGGGCGGTCAGCATGATCGTGGGCTCCGATCCGATCGAAGCCCAGCCCTTGATGCGCGCGCGCGGCTTCAGCCCGGCTGCCTTGCCGAACTCGGCATCGCCGAGCATCACGATGCCCGATCCGTCGACAATCCCGCTGGAATTGCCGCCGGTGTGGACGTGGTTGATCTCTTCGATCTGCGGATAGCGTTCCTTCACCACGCGCGAGAAACCCATGTCGGCAAAGCCGGGAAAGGCCGCGCGCAGGCCGGAAAGCGATTCGAGCGTGGTCGCCGGACGACGATACTCGTCGTGATCCAGGATCACCTCGCCCATTACATCCTTCACGGGAACGATCGAGCGTTCGAAGGCCCCTGCATCCCATGATGCCGCCGCACGGCGCTGGCTTTCCACCGCATAGCGATCAACATCCTCGCGCGAATAGCCCTCCAGCGTGGCGATGATATCGGCACCGATGCCCTGCGGGGTGTAGTAATTTTCAAACGCCACGGCCGGGTCTGCCACCCAGGCACCGCTGTCGTAACCCATCAGCACCCGGCTCATGCTTTCCACGCCGCCGCCGATGCCGGCGCTGGCCATTCCGGTGCCGATCTGCGCGGCCACGTTGTTGACCGCTTCCAGGCCCGAAGCACAGAAGCGGTGCAATTGCTGGGCCGCAACGGATTGGTCGTACTTGGCGTTGATCACCGCGCCGCGCGCCAGCACGCCACCCTGTTCGCCAACAGGCTGCGCGCAACCGATTACCACGTCATCCAGCAACGCCGTGTCCAGGCCGTTGCGATCGCGAATTGATTCAAGCAACTGGGTGACAAGCTCAATCGCGGTAATTTCATGCAAGGAACCATCCGGCCGCCCGCGGCCACGCGGCGTCCGGACATGGTCGTAGATAAACACTTCACGCATTGGAGTGATTCTCCCAAGGTCGACGCTGAACGGACCGATGTCCGCCCTTTCGAATTTGCCATCCAGACGAGCGCTGCTCTCAACACCTACCCTGCGATAGGAGGCCCACCGTCAGGACACTGTCTTTTGGCAAGCCATGACACAGCCGAAGCCTGCACTGAACAAGAGGGTGATCCTTGTCACGCGGCCCGTGGGTATAGCGCAAGCGAGCGATTTCGCGATCGAGGAGACCGCCCTGCCCCCGTTGGAGGATGGCGAGGTGTGCGTGGCCAATCAGTTCCTGTCGGTCGATCCGGCCATGCGGGGCTGGATTGCCGATAGCGGAAATTATTCGGACCCGGTTCCCATCGGCGGCGTGATGCGCTCGCTCTCGGTTGGTAAGATCGTCGAAAGTCGCAGCCCGGACTGGCATGCGGGCCAGATCGTGCTTGGCTGGTTCGGCTGGCAGCAATTCGCAGCGGTCAAGCCGGAGGCAATTGTGCGCGCGGTAACGCAGACCGACCTGCCCGCCTCTTTGGCGCTGGGTGTCCTGGGAATCAACGGTGTGACCGCTTTGCTTGCCCTCACGCTGGTTGGAGAGCCGAAACCAGGCAATACGCTGGTCGTCTCAACGGCGGCTGGCTCTGTCGGCTCTGCCGTCGGGCAGATCGGACGTTTTCTTGGATGCCGCACGGTGGGCATTGCCGGAGGTGCCAACAAGGTGCAACAATGCCTGGAGGAATTCGGCTACGATGCGGCCATTGATTACAAGGCCGGAACACTGGATGTGGCGATTGCCGAGGCCTGTCCCGATGGCGTGGATATCTATTTCGACAATACGTCCGGTCCCGTCAGCGATGCGGTGCTGCCCCATCTGGCGCTGAGGGCAAGAGTTGTGAACTGCGGCACGGCGGCCATCGACCGCTGGTCCCCCTGGCCAACCGGCCCCCGGGTTGAACGCCACCTGCTGGTGAAGCGCGCCCGCATGCAGGGCTTTGTCGTCTTCGATCACATGGAAAAGTGGGAAGAATCGGTCGAAAAACTGGCGCAGTGGGTGCGCGAGGGCAAACTCCGCTATTCCGAAGAAGTCCTCGACGGGCTGGACGCCTGCCCGGATGCGCTCGCCGGACTCTATCGCGGCGAAAACACCGGCAAGCGGGTAATCAGGATTTAGCCCAGACCTTCAGCACATCGTCCACCGTAGCGGCCTTGCCCTCGCTCACCTCTCCCGGCGTGACCGAAAATCGCGGAGCCGGTGCGGCCTGCATCACGCCGTTATGCTGCAGGAACACACCGCGCTCGTCATTCACAGGGTGGCGCGTTGCCTCGGCCAACGACAGCACCGGCGATACGCAAGCGTCGGTCCCGGCGAATCGTTTCTCCCACTCATCACGTGATTGCGACGCGAAGATCTGCTCGAATTCCGCCTGCATGGCGGGCCACTGGGCGCGGTCGTGCTGGCGATAGCGATCCTGCGGCACTTCCAGCCCATCAAGCAGCAAGGCGAAGAATTGCGGCTCCAGCGCGCCAACCGCAACCGAGCCACCACAACTGCACAGATAACAGCGATAAAACGGTGCCGCACCGTCGAGCAGGTTCGATTCGGGCTGGTCCTCCCACATGCCATTGGCCACGAAGGCATGATAAAGGCCAAGCAGGTTCGCGACGCCATCGACCATGGCCGCATCGACCACCTGCCCCTTGCCGGTGCCCCGCGCTGAAAGAATGGCCGAGACCACGCCCAGCGCGAGGAACATGGTGCCACCAGCATAGTCTCCCACCAGATTGAGCGGAACGGTGGGCGGTTCGCCCCGCTTGCCGATGGCGTGCAAGGCGCCTGTCATGGCGATATAATTGATGTCGTGCCCGGCCGCCTTGCTGAGGCTGCCTTCCTGCCCCCATCCGGTCATCCGGCCAAAGACAAACGCGGGATTGCGGGCCAGGCATTGATCCGGTCCCAGCCCCAGCCTTTCCATTACCCCGGGACGCGCGCCTTCTATAAGGCCATCGGAAAGCGCCACAAGATCAAGCACCGATTGCTTGCCACTATCCGACTTGAGATCGATTTCCACCTGGGTCCGGCCGCGCAGAACGACGGCATCGCCGATATCGCCCCATGCCGAATGCCCGCCCGGACGTGTGATGCGAACAATCTCTGCCCCCAGACCTGACAGTATCATTCCGCACAAGGGCACTGGCCCGATCGCATCCATTTCGACTATTCGGATACCAGCAAGCGGTCCATTCGACATTTTTCGTTCTCTTTCTCGGAAAGCCATGGGTTGCAATGGCAACTGTTTGACCGCCCAAAATCATTCTGTGGCTAATTTGCTACAGATCGGGAACCTAAGTTGAATGCCTATCCTATCCCCTACCCTTCGATAGGAACAGTCATCTGACAAAGCGATCATTTACCCCTCACGGACCGGGATAATTCCGGCGGGACAGGATCGGGCCATACTACTGGCCTAAATCGGGAAGGGATGAGGATATGAACTTACTTCGGTTTAAAGCCGGGCTTTCTGCTTCGGCTGCGCTTTTGGCAATGACAGCCAGCCCCGCTTACGCCCAGCAAGAGGGCGCCGAATCGGATGTGCAGGCGCAATCACAGCAAAGTGACAATACTATTGTCGTCACCGCCCGTCGAACGATGAAGACCTGCAAGACGTCCCTTTGTCGGTAGCTGCCTTCTCGTCTGAGGCGCTCGATCGCAGCACAGTGCAGGAGCTGTCAGACGTTCGCGTTATTGCGCCCGGCCTGAACTTCAATTCCGAGGGCGGCAAGAACACGATCAACGTCAGCTTGCGCGGATTGGGTCAGCTGCCCGTTGGGTTGGCGACACCCGGCGTTGTAACCTATGTCAACAATGTCGCCATCCCCAGCCTGGGTTCCAGCATTCCCACTTTCGACCTCTCCGATATCCAGGTCCTCAAGGGGCCGCAGGGAACACTTTTTGGCAAGACGACGCTCGGCGGCGCCATCCTTATCAACACGGCGCCCGCAGTCGATTATTTCGAAGGATATGTACAGGCCACGTATGGCCGTTACGACTATTTCGCCCTCGAAGGCGCGCTGAACATCCCTCTGGTCGAGGATACCGTCGCGTTGCGAGTTGCAGGGCAGATTCGTCGGCAGGACCCGCGCACGCCGGCAATTGATAATCTGCTTGCCGACGCAAGCGCTTATCCAGGGTTCGCAAATGTTGATGGAGTCCGGGCTGAATATCCTGGCTTTGACGATATCGACCAGAACTCCGCCCGCGTCACGCTGTCACTCACCCCGGGCAGCCGCCTGACCAACACGACAGTCTTCGAATATTTCGAAGCAGATGAACTTGCATCTTCCCTTTATGCATTCGGCCAGGGACCCGGCTTTGCCATTCTCGGTTTCAGCCCTGCAGCTGTAGCGAATTTCACGCCGCTTTTCGGCGGTCCGGCTGGTTTCAACCAGTTCCTCGCCAACGGCGTGACGGCACAAGGCGTTTCCGAAGCAAACCCCCGCGGAGCCTTCGATGGAGGCATCAATGGCGGTCGCGCATATCGTGAGACAATCGGAGTGGTCAACAGGTTCGAATACGAGTTGACCGACAATCTCACCTTCCGGAATATCTTCGGTTACAGGGATACGACCAACGAACAGCTGATCAACACGTCGGGACTTCCGCTGTTGGACAACGGCGGTATCGATCTGGACCCCCGGCCTTCTCCGAATGACCTGATTACCCAGCCGCTGATCGTCTATTATGCCGCGCAGCAGTACCGGCGCGACTATCTCGACATCGAAACCCAGATGCTCTGGGAATCGGATGGCCTCAACGCCATTGTCGGGCTTTATTACAGCGAAGACGGCCCTTCAGGTGAGTCTGGCAGTGCGTTTACCCAGTTCTCGCCATTCGGCTTGAATAACTACACCACCGAGCACGTCAAAAACCGGAATGTTTCCGTATTCGGTCAGGCGAGTATCGATTTGACCGAGGCGCTTACCTTCACGCTGGGCGCACGTTACGGGTGGGACAAACAGGAATTCTGTTATCTACCAGCCAGCCCCGCCGGCCCTCTGGATTACGATGGATGTCTCGCCGACGTCGAAGCTTCCAACATGCTCCCAACGGCGAATGTCGATGCAAAGAGTATCGGCAGTACAAAGGACTCCGCGCTGGCCTGGACAATCGGCCTTGATTATCAGGTCAATCCCGATCTCCTAGTCTATGTGACCAGCCGGCGGGGTTATCGGCCGAGTATCCTGAACTATCCGACCTACGAATCTCCGCAGGCAACTGGCGATCCGACAGCTTGCGGTGGCTTCCAATGCGCCGACCTTCGCGGATTTCAGACGGTTGACCAGGAACGCGTGACCGATATCGAGATTGGCGAAAAGCTGGTGTTCGAGTCGGGGAATGTACGCGGTCGGTTCAACGTGGCGCTCTTCTATTCATGGTACGACAACGCCATCCAGTTCATTTCGAACAGCAGCATCCCCGCTCTGAACTTTGCGCCTGACAGATCACCTGCGGCGTTCATTGCAAATGCTGCAGATTTGAACATTTATGGCGTAGAAGCCGATTTCAGCATCTCGCCGACCCGGAATCTGACGCTTTCGCTGAATGGTGCCTACACCAAAACCGACGTTGCTCAGTTGTTGCCTATCGACACCAGCGTTCTGCCGGGCTTCGGATCATTCACCGAAGATAGCGTGAACCGCCTTACGCCGGAGTTTTCCGGAACGGCCAGTTTCTCCTGGACTCTGCCATTTCGCCCGCTGGACGGCGATGTGGTTCTGAATGGCGACTTGTACGTGACCGACGATTATGGTGGCCAACAGGGGTTCCAGCTCGAAGGATATGAACTCGCCAATGCGCGGATCGATTGGAACGAAATTGGTGGAACCGGTCTCGACCTCGGTTTCTACGTAAAGAACGTTTTTAATGCGACCTATCAGTCGGGTGTTTCCATCCTGCTTCCCAACCAGCCGTTCAATTCGCTTTACATCGGACCGCCGCGGACCTGGGGTGTCGAAGCCCGATATAGCTTCTAATTGCCGAGCGATTTGGCCAAATGAAACGAGGAAGGCCGGGCAGCAATGCCCGGCCTTTTCTTTGGCCGTCAATCGCCAAGGCAAGCCTCCAAGCCGGCCGGACCACCGCCTGCGATGACCGCCCGCTTTGGTTTTGTCACGGCAATCGAATGGCCAATAAATGAGAGTAGGCAGAAGGCGCCGCCGGGAAAAAGAGGACGTTTTATCCGGCTAAAGCGCTCACGCAGATACCGCCAAACAGTCGCTGACGTTTAGCTAGATTCGCAGGCAATGCTGCGAGGTGGCAGGCTAGATCGGGCGCGCTGGCTTGTCCCTATCGTGCGAAAGGGCAACCGCCTTGCGCTCCCGCCGAAGAGATCAGCCTTGCATCGCACACCAGAGGTATTGCCCATATCCACGCGCCATCTTATCGATCCGGAATTGCTCGCACTTGCCGACAATCTTCCTCCCATGACGCTTTCGGACGAGAGCCTGTCGGCGATACGTGGCATGTTCACCAGCATGCTGGCGGAACAGGTCTTGCCAGACCTGCCGGTAGAAACGCGCGAAGTGGCTGTTCCGTCGCGCGAACAGGGCCGCACGATCCGGTGCCTGATGATATGCCCGTCCACGATGAAACCTTGCGCACCGGCAATCCTGCAATTTCACGGCGGCGGCCATGTGATGGGAGCGCCGGAGATGAATCAGGCGCAGCTGATGCAATGGGCAGCCGAGCTAGATTGCCTGGTGCTGTCTGTCGACTATCGGCTGGCACCCGAAATCCCCTTCCCCGGCCCGATGGAGGATGCGCAAGATGCGCTGCGCTGGCTTCATGGAAAGGCGCATGCACTGGGGATCGACAATGATCGCATTGCTGTTGCCGGACAAAGCGCTGGCGGAGCGATGGCGGCCTGCCTCGCCCTGATGACGCGAGACGAAGGAGAAATTCAGCTCGCTTTCCAGCTGCTGGAGGCGCCGCGCCTTGATGACCGGATTCGTGAAGGCGCGCTGGCCAACCCGTTCACCGGAAAATTCGTCTGGACCCGGCAATCCAGCGCCTATTGCCGAAAAGCCTATCTCGGTGAGGGCAATTCGTCTCCCTACGCCTCTGCGCTGAGGGCAACCGAACTTACCGACCTGCCGCCAACCTTCATCGCTGTTGGCGCGCTCGATCTGTTTGTAGACGAGTGTGCGGAATACTGTGGAAGACTACTCCGCGCGGGCGTACCAACAGAGATGATCGTCTATCCCGGCTGCTTCCACGGCTTTCAGATGGCAGCCAAAGCGCAAGTTACCCTGCGCTCGCACCGTGACAGTCTGAACGCACTGAAAAAGGCCCTGATTGAATGACCGCCCCGCTCGATACCGAAAAGCTGCTTTCATATTCGATTCCGCAGACGCAGGACGATTACGATCCTCGCGACGTGATCATTTATGCACTGGGCGTGGGCGCCGGGCTTTCCGCCGAGATCGATGAGACCAGCCTGGTGTTCGAACGCGACCTGCAGGTCTTGCCGACCATGGCACTTGTACTGGGCACGCCGGGTTTCTGGGCGATGGACCCGGGCAACGGGCTGGACTGGCTATCCATTCTTCATGGCGAACAGCGGCTCAAGATTCACACCCCACTCGAACCTGCTGGAACCCTGATCGGCACCACCAGGGTAACAGACCTGGCTGACAAGGGGCCGGGAAAGCCTGCCTTGATCCGTGCAAGAAAGGAAGTGCGCACGCTGAGCGGCGTGCTGGTGGCTGAAACCTCGGAACTCTGGTTCGTCCAGGGTGCCGGGGGATTTGGCGGCGAACGCAGCCTGCCAGCGGAACCGCGATCGCAAATCCCCTATCGCGATCCCGATCTCGCCATTTCCCTGCCCACCAACTTGGCGCAGGCGGCGACTTATCGCCTGTCAGGCGACAGGAACCCCTTGCATATCGATCCGGAGACTGCGGCATCGGTGGGTTTTGATCGCCCTATCCTGCACGGGCTTGGCACGATGGGCATTGTCGGACGGGCACTTGTCCACGCGGCTTGCGGCGGCGTTGCATCAGCCTTGCGCGAAATGAACGTGCGTTTCACCGCGCCCGTCTATCCCGGCGACACGATCAATACGCATATCTGGCAGGATGGCGAGACCCTGCATTTCCGTGCTTATCGCAACGGTTTTGAGCACTGCGTCATCGATAACGGGTTTGCGAAGATTACTCTGTCGGGGGCTTGAAGCAATAGGCGCAGATCTTGTTGCCATCGGGATCCAGCAAGTATGCGCCGAAGGCGTGCGGGACCGCGCCGCGCGGTCCCGGGGCACCCGCATCGGTGCCGCCCGCCGCCAGTCCGGCGGTATGGAAGGCCGAGACATCCTGCCTGTCTGTCGCCTTGAACCCGATAGTCACACCATTTCCGGGCAAGGCACCTTCCCCGTCTATCGGCCGCAGGACAAGAAATTCAGCCGCGCGATTGCCATAGGCCAGCCCCTGGTCGAGGAAGTCTCCCAGCCGCCTGATGCCCAGTGGCGCAAGGCAAGCACCGTAGAACCGGCCAGACCTCTCGACATCATTCGTGCCGACGCAATTGTGGGTGTAAATGCCCATCAGGTAGCCTTTGCGCTGTTCGTCATTCGCACCAGCATAATGGCAACGATCGATATCGCAGAGCCGATAGAGATGATCAGCGAGACCGTGGCCACATCCAGACCACGCGCAAACAGGATCCCGGCCAGCGCAGGCCCCATTGCTGCCCCTGCCCGGCCAAAGCCGATGCCGAACCCCGTTCCGGTGGCACGCACATGCGGCGGGAATGCCATGGCCAGCAAGGCATAGAACCCGACCGCCGCAGCATTAGAGAAGAAGGCCGTAACCCCGGCGATCCAGCCGAGCATGGCCACATCCTGCGGAGCGCGCCCAAACACGTTGAGCATCACGAATGCACCGGCAAGGGCGATGACCGTGGCTTTCTTGATCCCGATCTTCAGCGCAACCACGCCCAGCAATCCGCCGCCTATCGCTCCGCCCAGCATCGCCTTGGTCAGAACATCCCCGCCTGCGGCCGGATCAAATCCCATGTCGACCACAAGCTTGGGTATCCATTTCACGAAGTAGTAATAGGCCGTCACATGCGTGAGGTAGGCGATCGTCAGTAGCACCGTGCGTGAAAGCAGCGGCGGCTTGAAGATATCGGACAGCGATCCTCTCTGCTCTTGGCTGATCGCTTCAGGCAGGGCTCCGGCCTGTGGCAGACCGAACCTGTGCAAAGTCCTGTTGATCCGCTGCAAGGCACCGGGTGGGCGTCGGTCGGCCAGCCAGTCGGGCGTTTCCGGGATAAGCCAGTAGGACAGCGGGATGGCCGCAATGGTCAAGCCTGCGCCCAGGTAGAAAACCCCGCGCCAATCGCCCGCATCCAGCACGTTTGCCGCTATCATTCCGCCGAAGAATGCACCCAAAGGATAACCTGTCACCATCAGCGGCAACACAAGACTGCGATAGCGCGCGTTCGAGAATTCCGCGACGGTGGCATTCAGCGCGGCCAGCATTCCGCCAATGCCCAGCCCGGTCAGCAGTCGCCATGCGGAAAGCTGTTCAACCCCCGTGGCGGTTGGCACCATCAGCATGCCGATGCCCATCACCGACAGGCAGCCAAGGATGGTGGGACGCCGGCCAAACCTGTCGGCCATGCCACCCAACAGGATCGAGCCCACGGCCATGCCGATCAGTTCCATCGACAATACCCAGCCCAGCACATCCTGCGGAACTTGCCATTCCTCGGCAATGCCCGGCGCAGCGAAGCTGATCGACATAACGTCGAAACCATCCAGCGCATTGAGCAGGATTGTCATGCCGAGCGCAGCCTTCTGCCAGCCGCCCAGCTTGCCTTCATCGATGATTTCGCGCGGCGTGCTCGCCATTGTTCTGTCTCTCCGCCGATCCCGGCCACCCAGCCCATGCACGCGGCCAGGGCAGCTGCGGTCTCCAACCCGGAACCCCTGCAATGCGGTTATCGCATTGCTGGATTCAGAGCCAGACCGTTCTGGCAGGATCACGGCGGGAGAAGCCTGTCTTTGGTCAGGCCGTGGCGAAGCGTTCAAAGTGAACAGGCTGGTCGCCCATGTTCTCGATCGGGTGGCGCCCGCGACCGCATGCCGGATGGCGACTTCGCTACAGCCAAGCTCCTCGTAGGTCGGAACCGCCGCCGCTAACTTTCCTCTTTCTCGTCAACGGGCGTTAGTTTGCTCATGAACGCATAGAAGTCCGGCCCCAGTTCGGGCAGGTCCATGCCCAGCCGTTCCGCCAGGTATAGCGTCATGAAATTGGCGTTCAGGGAGAGGTTTTCAGGCGGGATATTGCCAACCGCCACCTGCCGGTCAAACGCGCCGACAGCCACCAGCGCCATGCGCAGGGCTACCACGATATCGTAGTAGCCGAGATGCTGCGCCTTGCGACCGACGGCCGCTTCCCAGATCGCCACCGTCTCGTCACGCGTGGGCAGGCCGTCGAGCCGCTCGACGCCGAAGCGGCGGCTGAACAGGTCATCGAAATAGAGCCACCACGCCAGGTCAAGCTCTGCCGGGCCAAGCGCCGCGAGTTCCCAGTCGATTAGCGCGTTCACGCTGCCATCGGGATCGAACATTACATTGGAAGGCGTGCTGTCGCCCCACAGCACATTGACCGAAGCATCTTGCGGCTGATGCGTACGGATATAGTCGATGGCGGCATCGACATAAGGCATTTCGCGGTCCTTGCGGCAACTGTGATACCACGCCTCGATATAGCCGAGGTACTGGTCCAGCCCCGGCTCACCCCAGTCAGGACGGGCCATAAAGTCGAACCCGTCGTCCTGCCAGTGTATGCTGGCCATTCCGGCAAAGGCCTCCACGGCATTGCGCCAGGTGGATGCACGCTGGGTCGCCGTCATCTCTGCCAGCCAACCCGCCTTGTTGTAATTGGGGTTCTGTGTTGCCGCGTGGCCACCGACCTGGCCCATCACGATGAAGGGCATTTTCAGCACTGAGGGGTCGAGTTCCATCCCGATCCACTCCGGCACAGGGATCGAACCCAGCGCATCGAGCGCCGCAATCATCTGCCCTTGCAGCTTCAGGCTGGAGGCGAACACGACTTCGTGATCCTGCGGCTGGCGGCGTACCACCAGGGTCTTGGCCTGCGCGCCATTAGCATCGGTGTATTGCACATCGACGAAAAATATCTCCGCCGAAAAGCCCGACCCGGTGGTGACTTCCAGCGGCTGGATCTGCACATCGCTCCAACCTTCGACATTGGCTTCAAGCCAGTCGCGCAGGCGCTGCCGAATTTGCGACGGAGTCATCAGCCTGCCTTCTGCGCCAGCGCGCGCTTCAGTTCCTGCGCCAGTGGCCCCATGTCCTTGGGCGCGGCACCGTGCAGGAGGATTTCATCCGCCCCTGCATCCAGATAGGCCATCAGTTGATCGGCGCAGCGCGCGGCAGTGCCCACGGCTGCCCCTTCGTCAATCCACTGCTGCGGCAACAGCTGCCCCACGTCGACCAGTTCCTGGCGCGTATAGGCCTGGTCTGCGGGTTTTCCGCCAAGAGAAGCGATCTTGGGATGGGCGCGGACCTTCTCGAGCACGGACTTGTCCCACTCGTTGATCTCCACGATCAGGTCGCCGAAGCCGGGGAGCTCGAAATAGGTGATGGCGCGGCCGCGCACCACGGCGTCTTCCTCATCCTTCGGCAGGTCAGGCGCAACGATGATATTGTGGTAGATCCGCACCGACATGGGATCACGGCCCGCCTTCTCGGCCGCATCGCGCACGATCTTGGCGCTGTTCGCCACGCCTGTGGGCGATACGAACGGATGCAGCAGCACGCCGTCGCAATGCTCGCCGGCGAAGGCCAGGCTTTTCGGGCCGATGGCGGTGAAGATCACTGGCGGGCGTGGCCCATCGTGGAAATCCGTCAGCTTGAGCGTAGGGAACTTGCCCAGCACCCCTTCATAGGAAACCGTCTCGCCATTCCACAGGCGGCGATAGATCGAAATGTAGTCGGCCAGCCGTTCCATGGTGATTGCCGGCGCGCCCATCATCTTCATGTAGGCCGGCACGGCCCGCGCGAACATGATGCCGAAGCGATTGCCGCTCATCGCCTGCATCATGTTGGCAATGCTGGCGGTGACGAGAGGATGGCGCATGGTGGCATAAAACGTGCCGTTGATACGGATCTTGCTGGTCGCCTCGGCAACCGCGCCCGCCAGCACGGCGGGCTCTTTCAGGGCGAAACGTTCCGAAATCCACACCGCGCCTAGACCGATCCTCTCCGCCTCCTGCGCCTCTTCAATGCCGCGACGCGGATCATCGACCCGGCCGGGAAGAATATAGGTGCCGAACTTGTCGAACAGGGCTTGTGCACCGGGCTGCGTCATTTTGAACTCTCCATTGATCTTGTGGCCATAGGTCAACCCGGGGAACCGGTCCGCAACCTTCCCAAAGGCAGGAAAGCCGCTTCTTCTGCAATGCCAGCTTCGATCTTCTGGGAGGTAATCATGAATTCCACAACACATGGGCTTGCCGATCTGCTGACAAAGGAAGCGATCAAGGTCGTAAAAGCGCGCTATTGCCGGTTCCTGGATACAAAGGACTGGAGTGGGTTTGGCAGTCTTTTCACCGCTGACGCCACGATGGATGTGCGCGAAGATACCGGCATGGATCCCGTTACGGGCGTAGAGGCAATCGTCGCACAGGTTCGCTTTGCCGTGGATCGCGCTTCCAGCAGCCACCAGGTCCACACCCCCGAAGTCGAACTCACCGGGCCGGACAGTGCCCGGGCGGTATGGGCCATGCAGGATCGGGTCATATGGGAATCAGGCAAATCGCCTGTAGAAGGCGTCGGCTCGATCACCGGATATGGGCAGTATCACGAGACTTATCGGCGCGTGGATGGCGAATGGAAGATTGCTTCGCTTCGCCTGTCGCGTTTCCACGTCGATATGCATCCGGCCTGACCTGCCGCCGAACAGGCAGCAAGGCAATTAGCCACGCCCCGCCCGGCTGCGCCTGCTAGACGTCCCAGGCCAGTTCAAGCTTGGGCACATGGGTGATGTTGCCCACGTGATACTGGATCTCGAAGCCATCGGCGACGCGGAAGGGCGGCACCAGCTTCAGCCAGTGTTCCAGCGCAGTTTGCAGTTCCATGCGCGCCAAGTGCATGCCCAGGCACTTGTGGATGCCAAAGCCCAGCGAGATATGCGGCGCCTTGCGATCGAAGCGCACTTCCTGCGGGTCTTCGTAGTAATCGGGATCATAGCCGGCGATTGGCGTGGAAATGCCCACATAGTCGCCGGGCAGGATCTTCTGGCCGTGGATTTCGATTTCCTTGGCGGCGATGCGGAACACGCTGACCGGCGCAAAGGCGCGCAGGAATTCTTCCACCGCCAGCACGATCTTCTTGGGATCGTCGCGCAGTTCCTGTTGTTTCTCAGGATTTTTCGCGAGGTAAGTAAAGATATTGCCCAGCAGCGATGTGACCGTATCAAGGCCGCCGATGAACAGGTTGAAACAGTGGCCGAACACTTCCTTGTCGTTCCACTTGCGACCGTCGATCTCGTAATCGAAGATGCCGCTGATGTAGTCGTCGCCAGGATTGGCGCGGCGCTCTGCGATCACCTCGTTCAGGTAATCCACCACCTTGCGAACCGACTGTGTACGAAGTTCGAAATCGTTGGTGTGGAAGATGTTCTTCTCCCATTCCAGGAACTCCGGCATCCGTTCCTGCGGCAGACCCAGCAGGTCCAGCACGATGAAAATCGGGAACTTCGCGGAGAATGCATCCACGAATTCGCAGTGGCCATCGTCTTTGAAGGTATCAATCAGGCGGATGGCGCGTTCATGCAGTTCATCGCGCATCCGGGCGATCTTTTGCGGCGCGAAAAAGGGGTTCAGCGCCTTGCGATATTCGCCATGTTCGGGCGGATCGGTTTCCGTGGGGATCACCAGCCAGTCTTCACCGATTGACTGGGCGAACTTGCCCATCCCGTTCTTGGTGTAGTTGTCCGGATCGCGCAGCACCGTGTGCATATCCTCAACCTTGGTCAGCAGCCAGCCACCCTGGTCGCCAGGGAAAATGTTGGTGCACCAGGTCAGAGGCGGAAGCGTGCGGTGAATTTCGGGCAGCATCACTTCCTGCGGGCACACATCGGTGTTCTCGCGCTTGAAGAAATCAAGCGTCACCACCTTGTCGGCAGGAACATGGGCCGGGATGTCTTTTACCGTGGCGGAAGCCATTATCACTCTCCGTTATAAATTCTGGCGCTTACCAGATGATCCGCATTTGCGCGGCAAGCCGACGGTCGCGCAACGCCTCGCTGCGCTGTTCGGGGCTTACCCGCCGTGTCGTTTCCGGCAGATGCGACAGAATATCGGCGGTCTTGACCTTTCTTAAGGTAGGCATCGGCTTTTCGCTGGCCTCGAACCAGCGGCCCTGGATCGCGCCACTGCGATAGCCCGATGTGTCGAGCCAGTTGTGCACACCGGGGTCTCGCGCACAGATGACCGTGCGGAACACCCCGTCAGGATCGACCACGCCCTGCCTGTCGTTCAGGCTCGCCTGGTTGTTGTACCAGTCGGTTGTTTCGTAGATATCGTTCGTCAGGATGATCGACCAGTAGCGATAGCTTTCGGGTACGCGCACTTCGCTTATCAGGGCCTCGTCATCATCCAGTTCGTATGCCCCTTCATAGTAGAACTGCCCCTGCAGGCCGGACATCTGTGAGACGTCGAATATCTTCAATTCGTTGAGATAACCTTCGTTGCGCAGCTCTTCCACGTGGGTCAGGAAGGCCAAGGCACATACGCCGGAAATAAATGGCATTTCATCGAAGGCGGCGTGCAGTTCTGCGACCGACAACCGCCCTTTCGCCTCGTCCACATCCAGCCGGGTGATGCCAAAGCGCGGCTCTCGCTCCACCCCCCAGTCGCAGGAAACGATGCGCACCATCAGCTTCTCGCACTGCGGATCCAGCGCGTACCAGTCGCCTTCATATCCAGCAGGCCGCTGGGGCGAGATTACCAGCTCGAAAGCCCCATCCTCGCCAAGCTTGAGATCATCGAAGTCGATCTGCCCCAGCAATGGGCTATGCTGTCCTGTACGCAACGTGTCCGGCCCCATCTGGGCCAGCACGATCATGCGCACCGTGCCACGATCACCGCGCAGCAGGTAACTGCCCCCCTTCTCTATGATGGCGGACTTGTAGATCGTGTCGGCATTGGGCTGAAAAATATTCTGGGCGATATTCAGTTCAGGCACGAACATGGGGTGCTGCCGATTGCCAACCAGTGCATCCGAACTTGCACGCGCCAGGCCTGCCAGCAGCAAGCGCATCGATTCCGCCATGATCTGCGGATCGCCCCGCAGCCTTTCCGGCATACGTTCGCGCATGGCGTCGCCTAGCGGGCGCAGACCATCGATCAGCTTTTCCCAGGCCAGGCCGTCTTCGCTCATTCCCAGCAGCTCCTCTTGCAGTCCCGGCCTGCTTTCACCAGGCGCCTGATGCATCAACCTTTCTCCCGGCAGGTGAATGCCACAAGTGCTTGCCCAAGCCATGAGCTTCAGCAAGGAGCGACGGACGATGAGATCAGCTGACATGATGGTGGACGTTACCGCTGCGGCAGGGATTGACGAGACGGTGGAGATTGCCGCCACACTTCACACGCCGGACAATTGGGAAGAGCGTGGCGAGCATCTTGTCTTCGCCATTCACGGCGGAGGTTACTCGCGGCAATACTGGAACCCGTCCTTTGCCGATGAAAGCTACAGCTTTGCCCGCTGGTTCTGCGATCGCGGCAAGGCCGTGCTGGCCATCGACATGCTTGGCATGGGTGAAAGCACCCGGCCCGAACCGGAAAGCAAACTGAGCCGCGCGATTATCGCCCGCGCACACGCCTCGGCGCTGGCGCAGGTCCTGAAAGGACTTGAGCGCAAGGTCAGCGTGACCGGCATTGGCCACTCGATGGGAGGGATGATGATCATCTCGCAGGCTGCGACCCATCCGATATTTGATCGGGTAGCCGTGCTTGGCTGGGCGAATGAACCGATGGTGCTGGGCGATACCGACGTTGATACACTTCAGGCTGACCTCATTCCCAGCGGCTATCTTGCCACGCCAAGAGAACCGATGCGCAAGCTGTTCTACTGGCCCGATGTGCCGCCACCGCTGATCGAGGCGGATGAAGCCCACGCTTCCACAACACCTGCCACCCTGGGCATCGCAGCGCTTACTCCCGGCATTGTTCACGAGGATTCGGCGAACATCGCGGTGCCGGTTCTGATCGTGCAAAGCACGGTGGACACCAGCCCCAAACCCGAACTTGAGCCGGGCTATTTCAAGGCGGCGGCCTCCACCGAGTTGCAGATCGTGAACGACGCGGCGCATTGCCAGAATTTCGCCGGAACGCGCATTAGCCACTGGCAGGCGCTCGACAGCTGGATAGATCGCACCTGAGAATAGCCGCAGCCCACCCATTGGCGCTATTTCAGGTGCCGCAGAACCCTGTCTGCCGCAATCCGGCCCGCAATGCCGGATACGCCGCCGCCCGGATGGCTGCCCGCGCCGCCAAGATATAGGCCGGGCACTGCCGGTTTGGGTACGCCAAACCCTGTAGCCGGGCGATGCTGACCTGCCCGCAAGGCACCGAAGTCCACATGAGTTACGCAGCCATTGGTCACGTTCAGTCGTGTCTCGCGCTCTCGCGGAGTCTCCACGAAGCGGCCAACCTCATGCTGGAAACCGTCATAATATTCAGAAACCTGGGCGATGATCGATGCCATGGTCCGGTCTTTCAGTTCCTGAGACCAGCCCTCGCGCGCATCCACCGCCATGGCAGGAAGGTAGAGGTAGGCCAGTGAACACCCCTCCGGTGCCTGCGAAGGATCGCTGTTGGAGAGCGGGGTAAGAGAGACTGCATGACGATCTGGAATATCGCCACGCCGCGCGGCGGCAAAGCTGTTGCGCACATCATCGGCGAGACCAATCAAGCCCACCGCCTTGTTCAGATCGGCATCATCGTGCCGCAGGTCCTGATGTCGTTTCAACCGCAAGGGTGCCTTCATCGCAACATTGGCAAGGAAGGGCGCTGCATTGGATCGGTTGGAGGGGACATGCTCGATCCGTTTCATCCGCTGCCGGTCAACCGCGCCCGGCGTCGTCATGGCAAAGGTGGTGCGGGGATCGCTGGTGGCTATCACCACCTTCGATCGCAGTACCCGGCCATCGGCCAGGCGCACGCCTCGCGCGGCGCCATCATCGATCAGGATTTCCGCGACAGGCGCATTGAGCATGATCTCTGCACCGGATTCGGTAATGCTGCTGGCCATGGCATCGGCAAAGGCCTGCAGGCTGCCGATAGGCTTGCCCGTGCCAAGACGGTGCGTGACGGCAAAGATCATGTAGGCAGCGGCATTGCCATCATCGTCGACCGGCCCCGCGCCTGCGGCAATGCCGTTCAGCAGCGCGATGGTGGCCGGGTGTTCGAACCACTCGCAGGCCACCTGGTCTGCCGTCGCCCTGGAGATCGCCAGCAGCTGATCCTTCAACCGCACATTGCGCACCCCGCTCTTGATCATCTTGCCAAGGTTGCGCAGGTCGGGCCGACCAGGTTCCGCCATCATGATCGGGAAACCGATATCCATCATGGCGTCCATGACTTGCATGAACTTCAGATACTGCTTGCCATCGCCGGGATGGATACGGGCGATATCATCCGCCGTGCGCCGGTAATCGCGAAACAGCGCAATCGAGCTGCCATCGGGATGGAGATAGACATAGCTGGGATCGGGATCGACGGTGCGCAGGCCGTGGCGAGCAAGCTCCAGATCCTCGATGATGCCCGATCCGCGCGCGAACAGCAGCTCCACCGCGCAGGGGGTCACCAGATAGTCAGGCGCTTCGGGGATCATGTATCCCGCACTCGTCATCCCGCCCACCTTGGCCATCCGTTCGACGACGACGACTTTCTTTCCGGCCCGGCTCAGATACCCGGCTGCCGCCATCCCGTTGTGGCCGGCACCGATAATGACGGCATCATGGATTTCGTTCATTTCGCTTCACCTTCGATCACGGTTATTTCTGCGGAAATCGAGCGAGCCGCCAGCCAGTAGCAGATGATCGCCAGCAGCAGGAACAGGCCCAGCATCAGCAGCGCTTGCTGCAAGCCGGTGCCTGCGGCCTCGGCACAGCTGGCCGATGCACTTGCGCCGCCGCCAAGACATTGGCTTGCATATTGCTGGCCATAGCGCGCCGTCGCCAGCACATCGCTCATATAGCCCAGAAAGGCTGATCCCAGGCCAAGGCCAAATGCGGTCTGGCCGAAGGCGTGGATGGCCGCCGCGGTGGCGCGCATCCGGGGTTCCACCAGCCGCTGCGTCACGGTCATAATGGTGGGTAGAAAGGCATAGAGGCAGAAGGTGGAGGCAAACAGCAGCACCGCCATGATCTGCCATTCGTCCTGGTAAATCGCCGCCAGGAAAAGCGGCAGCGCCAGCGCGGTCGAAAGCATCGGCAGGATGCCATAACGCCGGTATTGTCTGGCAGCGAACCGATCGGCAGCCAGCCCGCCCACAACGCCTCCCAACGCGGTGGCCGCGCTGAAGGTGAAGGCAAACGTCAGCGCCGCTTCGGCAAGGTCGAAACCGAACCGCCGCACCAACAACGGAATCAGGAACAGGTTCAGGCCAAAGCCGACCAGCGCCACCATGCCGCTGCCAAGGGTAAACGCCACGAATGCGCGAGACTTTCTAACCCGGCAAAGCACCGCGCCGAATGGCGGTGCCGATTGTCCGGCGTTGAGGCGCACAGGTTCGCTGATGGTCAGCCACAGCAACAGCGCCAGCCCGATACCGGGTGCCCCTGCCGCCACGAAGGCCCAGCGCCAGCCATAGGTTTGCGCGATCCAGCCCCCGGCCAGCACACCGATGGCACCGCCCACGGAAACGCCTACCGCGATCATGGAGAACACGGTGGCGCGCCGTTCGGGCGGGAAACGATCCGCAATCAGGGAGACGACCGGCGGCGTAAATCCGGCCTCACCGACACCCACGCCCATGCGCGCCAGCAGCAACTGGATATAACCGGTCGCGGCACCGGAAAGAATGGTCATCACGGACCATAAAGCGGTGGCGGTTGCCACGATGCCGATCCGGTTGACCCGCTCTGCCAGCCGCGCAAGCGGTATGCCGATGCCGCCGTAGAACAGCGCAAAGGCCGCCCCGCCCATGATGCCGAGCTGGAAATCGCTCAGGCCGAATTCCTGCCTGATCGGCTCCCCGACCACGGCGATGATCATGCGGTCGATGAAATTGAACGCGTAAATCGTGCCTAGCAGGCCGATGAACCACCAGTCGCGGCCTGAAAATCGGCTCACAACGGGCTTTCCTGCCGCAACTGCGCCATCTGGGCGATCACATGGATGGCAATCATGCACATCGCCATCGTGGCAGCGCCAGCCAGCCAGGTCATGACTGGCGACCAGGCCGAATTCAGTGCGAGAGATACAGGTGCGGTGGTCGATCCCAGCGTTGCCGCGTAGGTGAAACTCGGCAGGATCAGCAGCCAAACCCGCTTGCTACCCGAGAGGTAGGGCATGAGCTTGGCAAGCGCCGCGCCCAACACGAAGCCGCCGGTGGCATCGCAGAAGGAAAACCACACGGGTGAACCGAACAGATGGAAAGGCTGGTTGCCGTAGAAGGCGCTGAGGTCCAGCCACTCGCAGATGGATACCGCCAGCCAGTCAACTGCTGCGGTAGCAAAAAACAATTGCCAGATGCGCGCAGCCGACGCGCCGCTTTCGATCACGCGCCAGACCAGATAGGCCGAACCGCCGAAGAACCAGGCATAGCCAAGCGGCACATACCAGGGGATTGTCCGCTCATATCCGTGGAAGAAGGCAAGCGGGTTTTCGGCCGGATACCAATAGAGCAGCGTGTTGTCGTAAATCGGCTCGATCATGACAGCGGACAGGGCAGTGCCAGCGAAAACCAGCGGCAAGACCCAGCCGCGCAAACGCCTTTCGCGCCCCAGCGCCCACCACGCCAGTATGCCCGCCATGGTGATGCAGGTTCCGACCAGAAAAACAGTTCCGGCGGGCTCCGGCGCCGGCATCACCGGCATCGGCACGATCGTTGATTCCAACACACCCTCCCCAACATTTATGAATGTCAGTTGGAGGCCTGCGAAATGCACGCAACCTGCCCTGCGACAGGTTGTGAGCCCGGCCCATTGCAATCTATTGCTTCACATGAGGAGACCCCAATGACCGGACGGCTGGAAGGCAGAGTTGCAATTGTCACAGGCGCTGCAGGCGGTATCGGCGCGGCATCCGCGCAGCGACTGGCTGCGGAAGGCGCCCGTGTGGTGCTGGGCGATATCGATGCCGATGCAGCTGCTGCCGCTGCACAGGATATCGAGGGCGCACTGGCGCTGCCGCTTGACCTGACAGACGAGAATTCCGTGCGCGAACTCGCCCGGCAGGTGGTCGCAGATCTTGGCCGGATCGACATCCTGCACAACAATGCCGCCATCCAGAACGACGCGCAGCGTCAGGCAGACCTTGATGTCATGAACCTTGATGTCGCCGCGTGGGACAGGGCGATGGCGGTCAACGTGCGCGGGGCCATGCTGATGAGCAAATATGCCCTGCCCCACATGATCGAAGGCGGGCGCGGATCGATCATCCACAGCGCATCCGGCTTCGGCGTGCAGGGCGAATCCACGCTCACTGCCTATGGCTCTTCCAAGGCGGCGCTAATCCAGCTCAACCGCATGATCGCCACCCAGTATGGCAAGCTGGGCGTGCGTTCGAACTGCATGGTCATCGGTTTCGTGCTGACCCCGCTGGCAACGCAGTCGACCCCGCCGGTGGTGAAAGATATTCTCCTGTCGCACCATTTGACGCCGCGGCTTGGCGAGCCGGAAGATATCGCCAACCTGGTCGCATTCCTGGCCAGCGACGAGAGCGCATTCATTACCGGTGCGGCAATCCCGATCGATGGCGGTGTGACCGCGCACCAGCCCAGCTATGCCGATTTCCAGAAGATGTTCGCCGAGATGGGCAGCGGCAAGCTTTAGGCCAGCTGCCTGTCAGGCAAGCTCGGCCAGCCGGTCCATGCCGCGAACGGGATCGGTCTTGCCGTCCCAGCTAGCATGAGCCTTTTCCATCAGTGACAGGCTGCCCTGCATGGCTTCGGAAAGCTCCATCAGCTCTGTGTAATAGCCGTGCGCGGCGAAGGTATCGAACAGGCAGAACCGCTCGCCCGAAGGCATCATGCCGCTGTAGGCGATCTTGAAACCTGCGTCTGAAAGGCGTGCGTGTGCCGCATCGAAATCGGCGCGCGGCATGATGTGGTGCAGCCCTTCGCCCCTTGCCTGCAGGAAATCCGCAAATGGCGATGCACCGTCGTTGGTCTGCTGCAACAGTTCGATCAGAACGCCGCCAGAAAAGCCGAACCCTACCCGCATCGAAACTGCGGTCGGCTCTCCGTAATATAGCTGGCCGGGCAACACAGGAACGTCGAACACGAAGAACGGGCCTGCACCCAGATCACGCGTCCAGTGTGACAGCGCCGCATCGAGGTCTTCCACCACGTGACACAGTTCGACGATTGATCCTTCAGGCTGCATCGGTCCATCCTCCCTCGCTGGTGCGCCGGGCAAAAGCCTGCGCGCGTGTGGCAATCTGGCGGCGGCGACCGGCCAGGTCGATGGTCGGTATGCCTTCCGGCAATTCATTGATCGTCGTCAGGCGCACTTCGCGGATCATGCTGGCAAGGTCCGCATCGGCGGGCACCCCTTGCCACCGGGTCAGCATCCAGCCTTCGTGCAGGCCGCAGGTATCGATCCAGTTGGCGACGCCCGGATCGGCCAGCGCCAGCACATATGTCACCGTGCCATCGGCATTGGGCGTCACCTGCGCCTTGTTCAGGCTGGCAAGACGCAGCATGGGATCGGGCGCGATGGTCCACGGATCGGTGATCTGGAAACCGGTGTAATAACTGTCTGCCGGATCAAGCGTGATCAGCAGCGCCTCATCATCGCCAAGCGCGAAGCGGCCACCTGCCAGATACCCCCAGTTCCCGTCGCGACCGTTTGGCCCGACAAGCCGATTGGGTTCGGGAAAACCAAGGAAATCGTCCTTGAAGCCGCGCCAGAAGCGGACCCAGGCGGGCATGTCGGCGATAATGGTCGCGGCGATCTCGTCTTCGCTGCGGGCTTGCCAGTCCGCCGGCGGATCAAGGCGCTCCACGCTAACCTCGGCTGGTAACTGGTTCCAGTCGCACTGACTATCGCGGGTGTAGATCTGGATGCGGCCGGGGCGCGATTGCAAGTGCAGCGGCCCGCCCCTTTTCGGCCCCACAGTTACCGAAACGCGGCCTTCGCTATCGCAATGCGGGCGCAAGTCCTGCAATGTCAGCGCACCGATGTTGTGGCCCAGACCGGCGTGATGGTCCGGCTCCATCTCGATCACCACGCTGAACTGCGGCGGATCGGCGGAAAAGCGCAAATCGATGCGATAGTGACCTTCCCCGTCAATCGGGATTTCGCGGTTGAAATTGTCGGGATTGTCCACCGCCACGGCGGCGCCGTGATAGACGTGGCCAAACCACCGGCGCGGCGGATTCGACACATTCCAGACCACGCGCGGATCGGCGGTATCGCCATTCGCCTCGCGCATGGCCAGCCCGAGCACCCATTGATTGAGCGCGCGATCTAGCGCCAGGTTGCCATCCACCGTCGCGGCGGTGGGATCGGCCAGCATTCCGTGGCGCGCCTGCTCGCGCGCAGCCCGCACATCTGCCCGCTCGATCAGGCGCAGCGCCAGTTTCTCTACCGCTTCCTGATCTGGCGTATAGAGCGGGTTGGTCATGCCACCGTTCCCACCCTTCCGCCTTCCACGAACACGGTGCTACCGGTGGTATAGCTGGAAGCATCGCTGGCCAGCAGGATGGCTGCGCCCACGGCTTCGTCGGCAGCGCCGAACCGCTTGATCGCATTGCGCTCTGCCAGGCCCAGTCCCTTGTGAATTTCGGCCTCCTGCCCGTCGGGACTCATCGAGCCGACGCAAAGGGCGTTCACCCGCGTGTGCGGCGCCAGCGCCTTGGCGAGCGAGCGGGTGAGGAAAGCCAGCGCTGCCTTGCTGACGCCGTAGGCAACAGCAGGCGGGATCGGGGTAAAGCCACCGCAGCTTTGCACGGAAATGATCACGCCCTTGCCATGCGCTTCCATCTCCTGTGCGGTCAGCTCGGCCAGACGCCAGGTGGCAAGGACATTCACATCCATCGCCGTCTTCCACACCTCGTCGGTGTTGGCCCACAACCCGCCATCATGCGCGTAGACCACGCCGGCGGCGGCATTGTTGAAAATGATATGAATCGGCCCGAAAGCCTCGTGCGCCTTGGTTACAAGGTTTTCCAGATCGGCGCGCTCTCCCGCGTCGACGGCCACGGCCAGCGCGCGTCCGCCATCCAGCGCGTTGATCTCCTGTGCGATCCGGTCCAGCCGGTCCTGCGAACGGGCCGAGATGACGACGTTCGCGCCCAGTTCGGCAAAGGCCTTGGCCACGTGCTCTCCCACGCCAGGGCCAACGCCGGTGAGAATGGCGGTGCGCCCGTCGAGACGGAAGCGATCCAGAACGCTCATTGTGGTTTCCCCAGAAGATTGCCGAAGCGGTCGTAATAATCCGCCATCCGCTCGCGCACCTCGGCCACGTCGATGCCGTATTGCTCCGGCGAGTGCTTGTGCTTGCCCATCCGTTTGGCTGCCGGATTGTCGGCCAGAAAATGGTCGATGCGGCGCGCGTGATCTTCGGAGAAGGTCAGACCGAACTTGTCGTAGATGCGCCTGATTGCCGCCTTCGGGTCTGCCACCACGTCCTTGTGCGCAAGGTCTATGATCCGCTCGTCGATTGCCGGATCTGCGCGCGCGGCCAGCGCGCGGTTCATCGCGGCAATCCAGGTCTCCACCACGTCGCGCCCGATTGCCGCTTTGTCCTTGTCGCCGCCAAAGGCAGCCAGGAAGCCTGCGATGAAGCTGGAGAGGGAAGAGAAAGTCAGCGCCGGATCGCGGTGCGTCCAAACCAGCATTGCGCCGGGATAGGCCTCCAGCAGAGCCGGAAGATCGAACAGGTGCTGCGGCGATTTCAGCGTCCAGCGCCCGCGCGGCCCCTTCCACTGGAAATTCTGCAGCAGCCGCTTGTGCGAGACATATTGCCCCGGTGCATCGCTGGCGCGCAGCCAGTCGGCATAGTCCGGAACGCCAAGTTCGGCGGGGAAATTGGTGCTGGCAAAGTGATATTGCATGCCGTGGTTGCATTCACCCGGTTGGGTGCAATCGAACCGCTGGATATCAAGCAGTTGCGGCGCATGCTTGAGCCAGTTGTCATACATGGCAGTGACCTGCGCAATACGCGGATCGCTGTCGAAAGTGGCGGCATCGGTTGGTGGCCAGGGAATGTACCATTCCCATTCGCGCGGAGCGCGCGCCTCGGGATCGAGGCACAGCAGATCGTAAGTAATGGTGGTGCCGGTGCGCGGCAGGCCTATCACGATCAGCGGATCGCCCACGTCTTGCTGCGCTATCTCTGGATGATTGCGATCATCCTCGACAAAGTGCAGGCGCGTGGCGAGCTGACCGACGATATTCTGCGTCGCCAGGTGCCGCAGCTGGTCGTTCGGTCCCATCGCCTCGACCGCCGCAACCAGTCTTTCAAATCCCTCTCGCCAACCGGTATCCGGGCCGAAATCCGAAAGGCCCGTGGCAGCGCGCGCTGCTGCCTCCATCCCTGCAACGGTCAGCGGTTCGCTCATCACAGATGCTGTTCCATCATCGCCAGCAGATCGGCATAATGCGGCTGGTGCGACAGGCCCCCGCCAGAGATCGATATGTTCTCACCCGTGATGTAACGGCTCTCTTCCGAAGCGAGGAAGGCGACCAGCGCCGCGATATCATCTGGCGTGCCGAATTCAGGCGTCAGGATATGCCGCTGGATCACTTCCTTGAGGCCCGGCACCGTCGCTTCGAGTGCCGCGGTCAATACAACGCCGGGAGACACGGAATTGCAGCGAATGTTCTGCTTGCCGTATTGTGTGGCGACATACTTCGACAAGGTGATGATGCCGCCTTTGGATGCGCCATAGGCAACCCTGGCAAGGTCTCCGGCAACGCCACTGTTCGATGCCGTGTTGATGATGGAGCCACCACCGCGCGCGATCATGTGCGGGATCGCATATTTGCAGCCCAGCAGGTATCCGCGCAGGTTGATATCGATGATCTCGTCCCAGATCTCGATGGGGATATCGACCGGTGTGGTGTCGAGCGGATGCTTGGCCGGATCGGTCATCGCGGCATTGTTGTGCAGGATGTCCAGACCGCCAAAATGGTCGACGGTGGCCTGCACCATCGCCTCTATCGAAGCAGGGTCGGCAGCATCGAACTGAACCGCCAGCGCAGCATCGCCCAGCGGATCGGCAGCGGCCTTCGCGCTGTCCTCGAACACATCGGCAATGGCGACCTTGCCGCCTTCTGAGACGATGCGGCGCGCGACGGCTGATCCGATCCCTCCGCCCCCGCCGGTGACGATGGCAATCTTTCCTTCCAGCCTGCGCATGCGCTTATCCTCCGGTAAATGTCTTGTTGAATTCCACGAAGCCGATCAGGCGGGCCTTGCGATCTGCCTCTACCTGCGGCTGCTTTTCCGCGCCCGGTCCGTCGGGAATGATCTGGATCGGCTCCCCCGCCAGCAACCCGGCCAGCGCATTGTGCGTAACGTCAGCCGGATCGAAGGTGTCGGACGTGTCGAAGCCTTCGGGAACCATCCGCAGCAATGTCGGGGTGCGCATGATCGGGGCCGCCACGCCCAGCACGTCGATGCCGCGCTCGTGATATTCGGCCCAGAGAGACTCCGCGAAATTTATCTCGAACGCCTTGGTCGCTGAATACATGGCCAGGTTGGGTTGACCGCCAAGCCCAGCGCCTGACGCCATCACGATGATGCCACCGCGCCCCTTTCCATCCTTGCCACGCGCGAGCAACCGCTTGCCAAAGCCGTTGGCGGCATCGATCAGGGTGGTGATATTCATCATCACCAGCCGGTGCGCATTCTCGGTGCTGTCTTCAAAGAAAGCGGCAAATCCGTCTGCCCCGGCGTTGGAGATGTAAAGCCCGACATCGAGGCCCGCAGCGGCGGCGACGATTTTCAAACCCGCATCAGGCTCTGTCAGGTCCTGTGCATAGGCCCGGAATTCAATTCCATGTTCTTCCGCCAGTTCCTTGCCCAAAGCCTCCAGCGCCTCCTCCCGGCGCGAAACCAGCATCAGGTTGATGCCCATTTCCGCCAGTTGGCGGGCATAACACTCGCCGGTGCCTTCGGAAGCGCCAGCGATCACGGCCCAGGGCCCATAACGCTCGCGGAAGGCATTGGCATCCAGCGGCAGGCGGGGCAGATCGCGCATGTCGGCTCAGTCCTTCTTCATTTCCGCAAGGCGCGCCTTAGCCGCTTCGATCCCTCGCACCAGCGAGGTGCAGTTACCGGCCCCGGCATAGAACAGCATGAAGTGCGGAATCAGTGCCAGTTCCTCTTCGGTGAACTCGTTGTTGCCAAGCGCGCCCATCATCTGGATCTCGATCAGATCCTGCCTCCCCAGCATGGTTGTGGCACCCAGTACCAGCAGCCGCTTTTCACGGATGGTTAGCGCTTCGTCCGCCCACAGGTTGCCGAACTGGTTCTCGATAATCTCGCGTGAGAAGCGGCTGTTTTCCTGCCCCTTCATCATCGCGGAAAAGCCGTCTCCATAGACAGCATCGAAAACCTCTAGTCCCTTGTCCCAAGCATTTTCACTCATGTTCATTCCCTCGACTTGTATGTACCCACGCTCAATCGAGCGGCTGGCCCTTGCGATATTCCAGGCCAGAGGTGGAATCGGCGTTGTCGCGGATCAGTTCGATCATCGGCAGTCGCACACCGAACTTGGCGGCCTCTTCGATGGCAACTTCCAGATCCTTGATCATCAGCCCCTTGAAATAGTTGCGGATGCCCGTTTCCTGCTCATTACCTTCGGGATCGGGGCGGATTTCCATGGACAGGGCGCCTTCCAGGCCGCCACCCGCGTTGGGATCGCCCGAAAGGGCCATGCGCAGCTGGTTCAGGTCTACACCGTAATTGCGGGCGATCACCGCGCCTTCGTACCCTGCCCGGATACAGCCGAAGAACGTGGTGTTGCGCGCGATCTTGGCCGCCATGCCTGTGCCCGGTCCACCCATGTGAATGACCTGTCCGGCAAAGCCATCGAAAATGGGCTTGGCCTTGGCCATGTCCTCTTCGCTGCCGCCTGCAAGACAGATCAGGCCGTTCTCGCCCGACTTGGGCCCGTTGGTTACGCCGCAATCGATCAGCGTCACACCGGCATCCGCGCACAGCTTCTGCGATGTTTCCAGATCAGACATGGAGATTGTCGACAGCAGGATCACGGTTTGCCCGGGCTTGCCCGCAGCCAGAACGCCATCGGGGCCGGAAAGCACATCGATCGTCTGGGCGCCGTTCAGCACGGCGATCAGCACGCAATCGGATGCCGCTGCCAGATCGCGCGGCGTTGCCGACATTGGCGGCGCACCGGGCACCCGCTCTGCGGCTTCTGCGCGCACATCGAAGATTGCCGAAAGTTGGCCAGACCGCTGAAGGCATTGGGCCACGCCTCCGCCAATGCCGCCAAGGCCGATTACACCGCCAGTTTTCATGATAGTTCTCCTTGATATGAAGGCGAGACGCCTTGCGTTACCAGCAAGCGTCGCAGCTCAATTTGCATGTCCTCGGCAAGACCGGCATCGGCGAGATAGCGCCCTACGGTCTTGTGTTTGGTTTCGATCTGTTCCCAGGCGCAAGCCAGGTATTCGCGGCGAACCCCGATCAGCGCATCGACCTGTTCCGGGCTGGGCATGAATCCGAAACTGGAACGAAAGCCTTGCTCCAGCGAACCGCTGCGGCGAAGGTTCTCGCCAAAGATGTCCGATTGGGCATAGTCGTTCAGGATCGCCTCGCGTGGGGCGCCCAGCATCTCCAGCAGCACGGCAACGGCAACGCCGGTGCGATCCTTGCCGGCCGTGCAGTTGACCATCGCAGGCCTGCCTTCCAGCAGGCAGGTGCCCACCGTTTCCCAGTGCGGCGCAAGCGCATCGGGAATCTCGCGATAGGTTTCGCACATGATGTCGATCGCCAGTTGCACATCTTCGCCAAGGCTCAGGCGTTCGCGGCCGTCATGGCCGAACACCCGAAGGTCTGCGTTCACATCGAGGCCCAGCCAGCGGCAATCCGCATCCTGCCAATCGTGCGGATGGGCTTCGCGTTCTTTCGCGGAACGCAGATCGAAAATGTAACCGATCTCCAGCGATTTCAGCTCCGCCTCATGATCCGGCGTAAAGTTGGCCGGGCCTTCCGCCCGGAACAGCGCGCCGCTGCGCACCAGGCCACCCTGAGCCTGCATGCCGCCAAGGTCGCGAAAGTTGAGGAGTGCCAGAGCCATGCTCAACGCGCCGGATATACGGGTATGGCAGAGGCCATCTGTTCGTACATTCCGGCATCGAACCAGACGTGCTCCAGATAATGGCCCAGGGTCGCCCGCTCATCAGTGTAGGTGTAACGCATCAGGTCTCCTAGCCCACCGCTCCACACAACCGGATGCACAGCGGGATCGAGCGAGGCCATGTATTCCTCGAAATCGGCAAGCTCGCCGTCGACCCGCAGGGCGGCGTGATGGAAGCACATTGCAAAGCTGCCGTCCTGCGGCAGAACTTCGGCGTGCATGGGGGCAAGTCCGGGCAGAGGCTCGATCAGTTCGATTTCCAGCCCGCCCACATTGGCAAGAGCGATCTTCATCCGGTATTCCGGTGACGAGACCAGGCCCGGCGTATCATTCTCGAACACGTAGAATTCGGGAACCCCGTAATCATTCCGCCAGATGGACAGCGCGCGATCGAGATCGTTGGTCACATAGGCGTTCTGGCTATGCCTTGCCTTCGGGCGGGAAAACACGATGGAGGCTCCTAGTTGTTGAACATTTTCCCGCCATCGATCACCAGCGTGTCGCCGGTGTGATAGCGCGAAAGGTCGCTGGCGAGATAAACCACCGCGCCCCACAGATCGTCAGGCATGCCAGCGCGCCCGATGGGTGCCTTGGCGGCAACGGCATCGGCCAGCATCTGGCCGTACTCCGGATCGGCCATGGTCATTTCGGTAATGATAAAGCCGGGCGCGATGACGTTGCAGCGAATACCATACGGCCCAAGTTCGGCGGCGAGTCCTTTTGACAAGGCCGCCAGCGCCCCCTTGGCCGCGCCATAATGCGTCAGCGTGGGCACGCCCTGGAATATGGAACCGCTGCCGCATAGGATCATCGAACCGCCCGGATCGCCTGCCTCGGCGCGGGCAACCATGTGTTTGGCCACTTCTCGCAAGGTAAACACCACCCCGTGCTGGTTCACGGCCATCAGCGAGTTGTAAGTGTCGGCATCCATTTCGATGAAAGGCTTGGCGCTGGCGATCCCTGCATTGGCGACCGCGGTATCTATGCGCCCCATTGCGGCCAGTGCATCGGCCACGCCGGCTACGATCTGCGCCTCGTCGGTCACATCCACTTCGGAGGAATGAACCTTGACGCCCAGTGCGCGCAGCTTTTCGGCTGCCTGCTCATTCGCTTCCTTGCGCCGGCCCCAGATGACCAGGTCGCTGCCAGCCCGTGCCAGCCCTTCGGCAAAACCGAAGCCCAGACCGGAGTTCGCGCCGGTTACCAGCGCCACCTTACCTGTCAGATCGAACAGCTTGTCTGTCATCTCGGCGTTATCCTCTCCCCATTCGATCTAACGGCATTTGCCTGTCGCGCAGCATATCTTTCGGTAGGGCAAAGATTACCCGCCTCCGCATCTACGAGTAATCGGAGACAGGATGCAGTGAGGGAGCAGGAGCAAGTGACACAAGCCGCCAAGGGCCAGGTGTTCGAGATCAAAGACATGCGCGCGCCCGTGCTGGACGAAGCGCAAAAGGCCGCCCTTGCCGCCGCTTCGCAAGCCAGTTTCGACTTCTCTTCTGCGGCCATCATGGGTGCCGCCAAGGCCCAGACCGGCCTCAATGATTTCGGCGCGATGGACTTTGTCGAGCGGCTGGACCTGTGGTGCGAATGTGTGGAAGAGGATGAATTCCTCTCACCCGTTGGCCGCGCAGGCCTGTGGACCATGTTCGTACGCTATGCGGCTGACCGCCTGCGCGTGGAAGACATCTGCAAGCGCCACCCGGAAATTCTCGACATCGAAATTGATCGTCCGATCATCGTGGCTGGTCCGCCGCGTTCGGGGACCACCCATTTGCTGGGCCTGCTTTCCGCCGACAAGCGGCTGCGCTCGCTACCCTGGTGGGAAGCCATCGCCCCGGTCCCCACGGCAGAGGACGAGCCGACGCCGGACGATCCCAACCCGCGCTGGACCAAGGCGGAGGCAGGGTGGCAGCAGCAGGAAGCGGTGCTGCCGATGATGAGCTACATGCACGAATTCTCGCCCGACCATATCAGCGAGGATATCGAGCTGCAGGCGCTCGATTTTTCATCCTACCTGCTCGAATGGATGGCACTGGTGCCAAGGTGGCGCGATTACTACCTCTCGCACGACCAGAGCGGCACCTATGCCTACCTGAAGAAGGGCCTGCAGGTGCTAACCTTCCTCAAAGGACCGAACCGCTGGGTGATCAAGTGCCCGCAGCACATGGAACAGCTGCCGGTTCTCTATAAGACCTTTCCCGATGCGACATTCGTGATCACGCACCGCGACCCGGTTGGCTCGATCCGGTCGACCTTGTCGATGTGGCTCTATGCCTCGCGCGTGCTGCGCACGAAGAGCGATCCTGAGGAGCCGAAGGGCTACTGGATCGATCGCTACAAGACCTTGCTTTCACGCTGCGTGAAGGATCGCGACTGCCTGCCGGAAGACCAGACGATCGACGTCTATTTTCACCAGTGGATCAAGGACCCCGACCCGATCCTGCAACGGATCTACGACATGGCGGAAATCCCGCTGGACGAGGCCACACTCAAGACCCTGCACCAGTACCACAAGGATCATGATCCGGCGGTCAAGGGCAAGGTGCGTTTCAACCTGGAGGGCGACTTCGGCATTACCGCCGAGGACATCCGCCAGCATTTCCAGTTTTACTTCGATCGATTCCCGGTCGAAGTCGAAGTCAGATAGTTTCTACGGAGAAAGACATGCCTAAAATCAAAGTGATCGACCGTTCTGGCAACAGCAAGGAAGTGGAGGCCGAAGCCGGTCTGACGCTGATGGAGATCATTCGCGACGACGGTTTCGACGAACTGCTGGCCTTGTGCGGCGGGTGCTGTTCATGCGCCACCTGCCATGTACATGTAGACCCTTCATTTGCCGACAAGCTGCCCGAAATGACCGAGGATGAAAGCGACCTTCTCGACAGTTCGGACCATCGCAACGAGACCTCGCGCCTTTCCTGCCAGATCGCAATGACCGATGCGCTTGACGGAGTGACCGTCACGATTGCCCAGGAAGACTGAGCATGGCTGACGCGCAAGCCGAAGTCCTCGCCTTCTTCGAGGAGTGGAAGCCTACTCTGGCGAACATGATGGCATCGATGGAGAAGCGTTTTACCGACCAGACGGTTTGGGAAAACGTCGGCATTTCCAAGACCACCGGCTTTGCCGAGGCCAAGGCCTTCATGGATGGTTTTGCGCATATGTACCCGATCGAAAGCGGCGAGGTGATCGTTCACCACGTCGCTTCGAACGGCAACGTGGTGCTGACCGAGCGGACCGACAATTTCCACGACAAGGATGGCAAGCTCATTATTTCGCTCAAGCTGATGGGCGTGTTCGAGATGGACGGCGACAAGATCATTTCGTGGCGTGACTATTTCGATACCGCGAAGGGCTTTGGCTGATGTTCGCCGGCAAGAAGGTCTGGACCCAGTTGCCCGTTCTTCCTGCCGGGCAGCTTGTGCCGCTGGTGCAGGAATGGGAAGCAGCCGGGATTGAAGGGGTCTGGGTGCCGCAGATATTCGGTCTTCCCCAGGTCACGCTTGCAGCTGCGGCGGCAGTCACCAGCCGCATCAAGCTGGGCAGCGGGATCACCCTCGCCTTCACCCGCAGCCCGCTGGAAACAGCATGCAGCGTGATCGATCTGGATCACATCAGCGATGGCCGCGCGGTGCTGGGTCTTGGCTCCAGCGCGCAAAGCCAGATCGAAGGCAGCTTTGGCATGCCTTATGGCAAGCCCTTGGCGCATATGCGCGAAGTGGTGCAACAGGTGCGCGCCGTGATCGCCAAAGGGCACACGGGCGAATTGCAGAAGCTGGAGGGCGAATATGCAACGCTCGATCTCTCGCACTTCCGCCTGACCGGCCCGGCGCGCAGATCCGCCGTTCCCATCTACCTGCCGGCGATTTTCGAGAAGGCTTGCGAACAGGCAGGCGAAATTGCCGATGGGCTGCTGGGCCACCCGCTGTGGACCACGCAATGGATCCACGAGAAGGTTGGCCCGCACCTTGGCGCTGGGCTTGAAAGGAGCAATCGGGATAGGTCCGACTTCGACCTGAATCTGATGATCTTCACGGTGATCAATGACGACCGCGATGAGGCCATTGCCGACGCGCGCGCCAATGTGGCCTTCTACACCCAGTCTCCCCAGTACCTGCGATATTTCGAGGCGATCGGCTTCGGCAAGGAGGCCAAGGCCATCCAGGCGGCCTTCGCACAGCAGGATTACGCGGGGATGGCACAGTCCTGCCCCGATGAAATGGTGAGCGCAATCACCGTACTTGGCTCTGCTGATGATGTGAAGACGCAGGTAATCGAACGAGCTGCTTTTGCCGATTCCATCACGCCCGTTGTGCCGCAATTCGGCATGAAGGAGGACAAGGCGGCCACATACCGCAAGCGAATCGCCGATCTGTTCTTCTAAGAAGCTGTCTGTCGACCGTCGCCCCGCGCCGGATCAGCCAGCGAACAGCCCGGCCAGCAGGAATTCAGCCATGGTATCTGCGCGATCTTCGTCCGTCTGCCTGCCAGCACTTCCCTGCGGCGCATCGGGCAGCATCCTTTCGTACAACGGACCAAGCGCAAAGAACGAGCCCACGCCGTGAACCAGCAGCGCCAACAGCGCAGACGAGCCAAGCGGGCGCAAACTGGTGCCGGAGGCAACCTGTTCCAGCAGCTTCTGCAGGCGGCGCTGGAACGGCAGAGTGAAGCGTTCGGTCAGGTAATCGAGGCGCCAACTGGGCTCCCTTCCCTCTTGCTGGCTGATCGCCACGATGTCCGAATTGATGATGGCCCAGCGACAAAAGCGAAACACGAGGTCGCGCAGTTGTTCTTCGGGCGAGCGGGTTGGATCGAAGGCAATCTCCACGTCCCGCGCAGCCTCTTTCAGTCGCCAATCGACCGCAGCCTTCCAAAGCTGCGACTTCTTGCCGAAGCGCACATTCAGCAGATTGTGGCTTACGCCCAGTTCACGCGCCATCGCGCGCATGGTGGCGGCTTCATATCCGAGATTGGCAAAGGTGGTGAAGGCGGTGCGCAGCAGCGCGGCCTCATCCACCGATTCCTTTGCATCCGCACGTGGGCGGCCCCTGCCCCGTTCACGCCGGACCGGCTGACTTGAACCCTGTTTCGCAGAATCCGCAGGATTTCGAGCTATCGTTGCCATTCTCAGACATTGACAATTAAATTGTCATCCGTCAATTTAATTGTCATAAGACACCCATTGGGAGATGCGAGTCGATTATGACCGAAACAGTTTGGTGGGCAGTGGCCCGCTCTGAAGAAGTAAGTGCGGAAAAACCGCTCAGCGTTGATATTGGCGATCAACCGATTGTGCTCTGGCGCGACACCGATGGCGCTGTCCGCGCGCTGGAAGATCGCTGCCCGCATCGCCGCGCGCCGCTTTCGCTCGGCTGCATCCTGGGCAATGGTGCAATACAGTGCGGTTATCACGGCTGGACGTATGACGGCGCAAGCGGCCGGCTGATCGACATTCCCAATCTGAAGAGCGAGCGAAAATTTCCCCCGGTTTACAAGGCCAGATCCTTTGGCGTGCATGAAAGCGCGGGCTTCGTGCGCATCTGCCTCGATGCAAAGGCGCCGCTGCCAGCCGATGATGGCTATACATTGCCCCTTTCGGGCACGTCCACCGTGGCGCTGGAGCATGGCCAGTATATCGCGGCGCTGTTCGATGA
Source organism: Croceicoccus hydrothermalis (assembly GCF_022378335.1). Lineage (GTDB taxonomy): Bacteria > Pseudomonadota > Alphaproteobacteria > Sphingomonadales > Sphingomonadaceae > Croceicoccus > Croceicoccus hydrothermalis. The sequence goes on along the minus strand of NZ_JAIQCI010000020.1, from coordinate 228,796 downwards.
TCCCTCGCTGCTGATTTCAATCAAGGGCGTGCGCTTCTCGCCCTACCTGCTGTCAGACCTTTGCGAACAGGAAGGGCAACTGGTGATGGAACGGTCTTGCCAATGGGCATCGCCGCACTGGCCCGCCCCCTTCACATCCGATTTTCCGATCAGCCTGCGGATCGCCACCGATCCCGTAACCGGCGAAAGCGATCTCACGTTGCGGGATGACGAATTCAACCTGCTTTTGCATGCCACGCTCGCGCCGGTACCTGGCGCGCGCCGAGTCACGCAGGTGCGCTGGCGCGCCATACTTTCGCCCGAACGTCATGGCCTTGCAGCCAAGGCCATGGGTGTGGGCACGCCACTGCGCGTGCACGATCATATCGATGGCGCTGCGCTGCGGGTGCTGAAACCCTCAGCATCGATCCACGCAGACGATCTGCGGGAAAAGGTTGCGGCCAGCGTTGAACAGCAAGACAAAGTCGCCTGAGAGCAAACCGTACCAGGATAAGGAGCCTGCCATGCTAGAAACTACCGAAAATCCGGCAACCCTCGCGAACGATGACCCGATCACTTCAGACCCGCGCCAATTCTCGGCCAAGGTCAATGCCTGGATGCCGCACGAAATCATGCTGACCGATGCCTGGTTCCCGCTGGCCCACAGCTTTGCCGTGGACAAGAAGCCGGTGCGCCGCGCTGTTTACTCCCAGCCGTTCTACCTGTGGCGCGGACCCGATGGCGAGGTGCTTGCTGCAGAGAACCACCCCAACGATCCGCTGGCTGACACCAAGAGCGAATACACGGACGAAAGCGGCCACTATCCGGTTCTTGAGAAATACGGGTATGTCTGGGGCTGGCTTGGCAAGCCTGAAAATGCCGCGCCCGAGCATGTTCCCAGCATCCCCTACCTGCCAGAAGACGGCGGCCTGCCGCTGCACATGCTGGGTACCGTTCGCTTCGATTGTTGCGCACCGCTGAGCCTGGAAAACCTGATCGACCTGACGCACGCAGATTTTATCCATGCCGACGTCGTGGGTGACGAGAAGATGGATTCCGAGAAGGTGGAAGTGTTCCACGACAGCGAAACCATCACCATGGTTCGCACCTGCGTGAACAAGTCGGTTGCACCGATCATGAAGATGTTCGGCGGCGTTCGCGACGATGTGCAGCAAGTGCGCCAGGTGATCCGCATCTACTTGCGCAGTCATGCCGCGATTGCCTATGGCCGGTTCAGCCCAGGTGACAACGTGCAGTTGTTCCACCCTTGTGTGCCGGAAACCCGTGACCGCACCCGGCTGGACTACGCGATGAACACGTCGAACGTTAAAAAGAGCAATCTTTTTCGCTATATGATGCCCAAGGCGAGCTACAAGGTTTCACGCCAGGACAGTTCGATGACCTCGCCGCAGAGCCCACGCTACATGCGTCCTGAAAAACGTAAGGACTTGCACTCCCCGCTGGATGAAGCAGGCCAGAAATACCGCGTGTTGATGACGGAACTTGCCGAAAGACAGGCGCGCGGCGACTTTGCCTATCGTGATGATGTCAGCGCAGATTGCAGCGACATCATAGGATACGAAAAAGCATGACGAGACTGACGAACGCGACTGGCGGTGAGCGCAAGTGGTGGGGGGTGATGCCAGTTCTGCCTGCACCGGCGATGGGCGGCATTGCAAAGCAGATGGAGCAGGTTGGCTTCGAGGGCGTCTTCTCGCTGCAAATCTATGGCGCGCCCTTTGTGCCTATGGCCGCCGTCGCCGCGATGACGGATACGCTCAAGGTCTCCACCGGCATTGCCGTGGCGGGCACCCGCAGCCCGGTGGAAACCGCCTATTGCGCAATCGAGTGTGACACGATCAGCGAAGGGCGTTTCATCCTCGGCCTGGGCACGTCGCTGCACAGCGCGCTGGAAGGTATTTATGGCGAACCGCACCGCAAGCTGCTGACGCACCTGCGCGAAGTGGTGAAGATCGTCCGTTACGTGAACGCCAACGGTCACAAGGAAATGGAGCCGCTGCACGGCGAGTATTACGACCTTGAATGGACCGAGAAAATGATGACCGCGCCGCCCGTGCGCGAGAATGTCCCGATCTGGATCGCCGCGCTCAAGGACAAGCTGACCAGCATGACGCTGGAGATTGCCGACGGGCTGATGGTGCATGCGCTGTGGACTGTCGATTACACGGTACAGAAGAACGATTTCATTCATTCCGAACTCGCCCGCTTTGGCCGCAAGCGCGAGGATATCGAGATCAACGCCTGGCCCTGGGTCGCCATTAACGACGATAAGCAGCAAGCCATCGACGACAGCCGTGCCACCGTGGCCGGATACGCCGGGTACAAGGAATACGAGGATTTCTTCGATTCCATCGGCTTCGGCGATCTGGCGCGCGATTGCCAGCTTGCCGCAGGCGAGCATGGCGATGTGTCGGGCGTGATCGACAAGGTAAGCGATGAAATGGTGCAGGCCTTCGTCAAATGCGGCCCGGTGGACGAGGTGCTGGAGGAGCTCGAACCCGTCTGGGGCGTGGTGGATTCGCTGTGCCCGATGACCCCCTATCGAAATCTCTCGATGGAACAGCTGACGAAATACAACGAAGGCCTGTTTGGCATGGTCGCGGAGACGAAACACCGAGAGGCCTGAAAAAGAATCAGGTCGGGGAGCGTGAAAATCGCAACCGCAGTCGAACATCGGCGGGCAAACCCGGGAAGTTGAGAGGTTTGTTGCAGGCAGCGCCGATCGATTAGAGCAGTTTCCACTCATTCTGGTTCATAGCCGCACGAGCTGAAGTAGTTGGCGCATTCGTTGGGTTGGAAGATATCGACGAGCTTGCCGATCAGGTCCCAAAGGCCGCTGACGGTTCGCTCGCCAGCCTTGCGCAGCATGGCTTTGAGCCGCGAGAATGCCTTTTCGATGGGATTGAAGTCGGGGCTATAGGGCGGGAGGAAGCGCAGGGTTGCCCCCGCCGCTTCGATCCGCTCCCGGACTGCCGCGCGCTTGTGGCTCGACAGGTTGTCCATGATGACGACGTCGCCGCGGCGCAGTTCGGGCACGAGGACTTGAGCCACGTAGGCTTCGAACCAGTCGCCGTTGATCGGGCCATCGAGGACCATCGGCGCGACCATGCCGGTCATGCGCAGGCCCGCGACCAAGGTGGTGGTCTTGCGATGGCCGGTAAGCATCCGGCGAGCCCCGCCTTGCTGAGGCGTTGAGGGACCGGTCTTAAGGACGCTCTTGTGAGCGCGCTTAGGAGCGATTGATGGGCCAGATTACGGTGTTTTCGGGGCCGGAGCGTCGGCGGCGGTGGAGCGAGGAAGAGCGGCTGCGGATCCTGACCGAAGCGTTTTCGCCAGGAGCCAGTGTGACCGATGTTGCACGACGTCTCGACGGGGCTGATCTATACCTGGCGCCGCAAGCTTCGCGAAGCGAACGCCGAACCGATGCCGGAGGCATTGCCTGAACCAGGCTTCGCAGAGGCCATGATGGCCGAGGACGAAGGGACCGCGCGCACCGGTGTACATCCCACGATGGTTGTCGATCTTGCGCGCGGCAAGCGGGTGAGCATCTTCGCGGCGGCATCGCCAGGACAGGTGACCGCAGCCCTGAAGGCGCTACGATGATCCCTTCGGGCGTGCGGGTGTGGATCGCGATGGGCCACACCGACATGAGGAAGGGGATGCCGGGATTGGCGCTGCTGGTCCAGCAAAGCCTCAAGCGCGATCCCCACGGCGGCGACCTGTTCGTGTTCCGGGGGCGGGCCGGCTCGCTGGTGAAGATCATCTGGCACGACGGGATCGGCATGTCGCTTTACGCCAAGCGGCTCGAGAAGGGCCGCTTCGTGTGGCCTTCGGCCAGGGACGGGGTCGTGTCGCTGACCAGTTCGCAACTGGCCTGCCTGCTGGAAGGCATCGACTGGCGTAATCCGCAGTATTCCTGGCGCCCGGCAAGCGCTGGATAATCGCAACCGGTTTGCCATTTTGATCTTGCGGCTGCGGGTGGATGCTGATTCACTCTCCCTTGTGGAAGCTGCCGTTTCGCCCCTCCCAGACGACGTCGAAGTGCTCAAGGCGCTGCTGGCGGCGACGACTCAGCGGGCTAACGAAGCCGAGCAGCGTGCGGTGACTGTCGAGGCCCAGTTGGCCAACGCCCGCGCCCGGGAGAGCGCGACCGAGGCGCTGATCGCGCATCTCAAGCTGCAGATCGCCAAGCTCAGGCGCGAGCAGTACGGCGCCAGCGCCGAACGCACCCGCCGGCTGCTCGACCAGATGGAGCTGCAGCTCGAAGATCTCGAAGGCGATGCAGCCGAAGACGATCTGGTGGCCGTAGATACTGCCGCGAAGACGGCCACCGTCGCCGCGTTCGAGCGCAGGAAGCCGGCCAGGAAGCCATTTCCCGAGCACTTGCCGCGTGAGCGCATCGTCGTCCCCGCACCGTGCTCGTGCCCGGCTTGCGGCGGCGGCCGCCTGTCAAAGCTCGGCGAGGACGTGACCGAGACGCTCGAGGTGATCCCCCGTTCGTGGAAAGTCATCGAGACGGTGCGCGAGAAGTTCTCATGCCGGGACTGCGAGAAGATCACCCAGCCTCCGGCGCCGTTCCACGTCGTCCCGCGTGGCTGGGCCGGCCCGAGCTTCCTCGCCATGCTACTCTTCGAGAAGTACGGCCAGCATCAGCCTCTCAACCGTCAGGCCGAGCGCTTTGCCCGCGAGGGTATCCCGCTCAGCACATCGACGCTCGCCGACCAGGTCGGCGCCGCGTCATTCGCGCTGATGCCGCTCTATCGGCGTATCGAAGCCCATGTCCTGGCCGCCGAGCGATTGCATGGCGACGACACCACCGTGCCGGTCATGGCCAAGGGCAAGACCGATACCGCCCGATTGTGGGTTTACGTGCGCGACGACCGGCCGTTCGCCGGCACCGATCCACCGGCCGCGCTGTTCCATTACTCGCGTGATCGGCGCGGCGAACATCCCAGGACGCATCTCGCCTCCTGGTCAGGGATCCTGCAGGCCGACGCCTATGGCGGTTACGGCGAGCTCTATCGCGAGGGACGCGAGCCTGCTCCCGTGCGCGAAGCCGGCTGCTTCGCCCATGCGCGGCGCAAGTTCTTCGAGCTGGCCGATGTCGTGGGCACGGCCCGCAGGAAGAGCCGGGGAGCGCGAACCGCCATGATCTACCCGATCGCGCTCGAGGCGGTGCAGCGGATCGATGCCCTGTTCGATATCGAGCGTACCTTGGGCGGCAAGAGCGCCGCCGAGCGGTTCGCCGTGCGCCAGGAACTCAGCGCACCGCTGATGGCCGAGTTGCACAAGTGGCTGACGACCCAACTTGCCAGGCTGTCACGAAGCCACGACCTCGCCAAGGCCATCAACTACATGCTCCGGCGTTGGCATGCGTTCACCCACTTCCTCGACGATGGCCGGGTCTGCCTGACCAACAATGCCGCCGAACGCGCTCTGCGCTGTGTTCCGCTCGGCCGGAAGGCCTGGCTGTTCTGCGGCTCCGATCGCGGCGGCCAGCGTGCCGCGATCCTCTACACACTTATCCAGACCGCGCGCCTCAACAACGTCGATCCGCAGGCTTGGCTCGCCGATGTCCTCGCCCGCATCGCAGAGCATCCTGTCAGCCGGCTCGATGAGCTGCTACCTTGGAACTGGCAGCCCCGACAGGCCGCCATCGCCGCCTGATCCAAGCTAGGCTGCGGCCCTCACCGGATGGCTACGATGGCCGTGCGGGAAGCCCATCCGCAGCCGCTCGCCCTTGGGACAGCGGCCGTGGCTGCGGGTCATGTTGGTCGCGGTCCAGGTCTCGTCGATGAACACGAGGCGCTCGGGCTCCAGATCGAGTTGGCCGTCGAACCACTGGCGACGCTGTTTCAGGACGTCGGGACGGTCTTGCTCGATCGCGTGCCCGGTCTTTTTTTGCGTGTGATGCCGTGGCGCACGAAAAAGCGGTGCAGGGTGCCGATCCCGACCGAGACGCCGCGCTCGATCAACCGCATCTGGATCTCAACCAGGGTCATGTCGCCCTGCTCGGCAACAAGCTCCCGGATGAAGCGGCCATGCGCCTCGATCCGGCCCGAATGCCTGTCACCGCCGCGCGGCTTGGCCACTGCCTGACCATGCTCCAGCGCGCGTTGCCGCCAGCGGATCGCGCTCGACACGCTGACACCGAACCGTGTCGCCGCTGCCCGACAACTCAATCCACCATCAATCGCGGCGATGACCCTGTCCCGAAGGTCCTGCGAAAGCGCTCGTGCCATCCATGCTGGCCTCCTTCCACCAGCAGGAAGCGTGAATCACATCAGCGCCGAAAAGGGAATCCCTGCCGATTCCGTTCGTGTGGAAACCGCTCTAGCTGGCCGGTCGACCCGCCTTGGCCTCCAGATCCTCGCTGATCCGCCACAGCCGCGCCGCGCCGCGCATTCGTCGCTCTGGGCAGCAGGCGTTATGTCACCAATCTTGCGTTTTGCGAGATATTGACCGGTCGCGTCGGGAGCCCCGCCACGCGCCAGCCAGAGAATGGTTTACAGTCTTCATGCAGCCACGCTCCTCCCCGCGATGAAACCAGTCACCAGGGCCGGGCCGACATTGCAGCCATGAGCGGGAGACTTGCCCTGCCAGATCGAATTGGCATCAAGTCCCGCCGCCCACAGTCCGGGGATCGGCTGTCCGTCTTCACCCTTCACCCGGCACTGAGCATCGATTTTCACGCCGACTGTGGTCGAACCATCGCCGGGGAAGATCTGGATTGCGTAATAGGGCCCCTCGCCCACCTGGCCGAAGCAGGGATTGGGCGCATGGTTGGGATCGCCGATTTCCTGATCGATCAAGGTATCACCTTTGCCGAATGCGCTGTCCTTACCCGTTGCGGCATCGGCGTTGACCTTGGCTGCGGTGGCTTCCAGCCCTGCCGCATCTACACCGATCTGTGCGGCCAGATCTGCCAGCGTGTCGGCGGTTTTCAGATACCCCGACGCAACCAGCTCCTTGATTTTTCCGCCACCGGGTAGCGACAGGCCAAAGCCGTATTTCTTCACGTTCCTGGCATTGGAGATAATCCATGCTGGCACATTGCCCGTGGCATGCATGTCTTCCACGAAATGAACGCTGGCCTCGTTGCCAAAACGTTTGCCGTCTTCGCCCACGGCGATGCAGCCCGGTTTCGACATATCTATGAGGTGGGCATAGCGCTCGACATAGCCATCGTCGCGTGTGCGCTTCGAAACAACAGCCCAGACGGCGTTGGCGTGATTGTCCGCCCCCATGACTGCGCCAGAGGCGGTAGCGACCTTGATACCATCGCCGGTGTTTTCATAGGGCAGGATCGAAACGTGCTGTTCGGCAAAGGGAATATATTCCTTGCGCATCTGCTCGTTGGCGGAAAAGCCGCCTGCGGCCAGGATAACGCCTTTTGATGCAAGGACTTGCGTTTCCTCGCCGCCGATCGTGGCCATAACGCCGGTTACCCTGCCGCCCTCCACCAGCAACCGTTCTACCGGCGCATCTGCATATAGATCGACACCTGCATCCAGCACCGAACGGTACAACCTGCCCATCAGGGCGGTGCCCATGGTGAGACGCGAGCCGCGCCCCAGCTTCTTCTTGTCCCGCGCAAACCGGATAGCGATCTTGGCCATGTGCCACAACGCGCCGGGGCGCGGCAGCCTGGCGATGTATGGCAGGTCGAATAGGTCGATCATCATTCCGCCAGGCGCGTTGAATTCCTGACGCGGTCTGGACAGGCTGTCGAAATACGGGCCAAGCTGCTTCCCGTCATACTCGGCAGGTGCGAGCAATCGACCTTCGTGCATCGCTCCCTCAACGTCCGGATACCAGTCGCTGGAAGGCGGAGAGAGCAGGAAGTTTACCGAACTGTTGGCCTCCAGCCACTCGACCATTTCCGGCCCCGTTTCGATATAGGCTTCGATAAGCTCACGTTCCGCCCGGTTGCCCACCACTGACATGCAATAGTCGAGTGCCTTCCGCTTGCTGTCATCCACGCCTGCCGCAACCGCCTGCGGACTTTCGGGAATCCACACACCGCCACCGGAGATCGCAGTCGTCCCGCCAAAGTGCGGCGCCTTTTCCAGCACGGCCACCTTGCGGCCCGCCTTGGCGGCGACCAGCGCTGCTGTCAGGCCTGCACCGCCAGAACCCATCACCACTACATCATACTGCATCGCCATTCCCCTCAAGCACACATGATCGAACGCATGGCCTGGTCATCGATCCCCAGTTGCCCGGCGCAATCCAGACCATCCCAATATTCCCGCCACCACACGATTTTGCCCGCAGCATCCACGTCGAACACACCGGCGACACTGGTGGTCGTTTCCCGCCCATCTTTCAGCTGGCGACAGGTATCGACCCGTTCCGTAAAGACGGTAAAGCCGGAAGTAGCGGGGCTCAGAATGTTGCAGGCACATTCGTCATACAGTTCGTACTGGCGTTCCAACTCTTCGCAGATGGCATCCGCACCCTGCCTGACTGGCGCGATCGGAACGACCGGCTGATACCGGGCATCGTCCGCCAGCAAGGCCCGCACCGCGTCGACATCAAGCTTGCGGGTATGAAACAGTGAGAGGAATTTTCGCACCGTGCTTTCAGGGTTCATGCGGCATCTCCTTGCGACCCGAAGAACGCGGCGACTTTAGCGGTGTCAAAATACTCGCGCCCGTGAACGATCTTGCCGTCGCTGATCACAAACAGATCATGGTATTCATTGGCATAGACCCGCTCGCCGAAATGCATTTCTGAACGCACTTCTGCGGTCACGGTATCACCTTCGGCGACCATGCCGACGATCTCGACCTTGCGTGGGGAAGCAGTCAGCAACATGCCTTTCACCGCATCTGTGTAGGATTCCCGCGAAATTTCGCCGGTTCCGATGATCCACCAGCTACATGCGGATGCCTGCAAGGCCTCGATCGTATCGATCTCGCCAGCTTCTACTGCGCCCAGGAAACGGCGGACAACTTCCTTGTTCTGTTCTTCCTTCGTCATACCGGTTTTACTCTCCGTTTTCGCTTCATCACGCGATGCCTCACTCCCCGCGCCTTTCCTTGGACAGGTTGCGGCATCGGCGACTCTGCAATGCAGGCAAGCGAGAGAGGAATTCGGATGGCTGGCGCCTATATCAGCAAGGAGCAAGGCAACTACCGTTGGTATGTGCTTGCTATCCTGACAATTGCCCAGACCTGTCACGGGATCGACAGGGCCATCATCGGCCTCGTGCTAAAGCCGCTGGGCGACGAATTCAGCCTGTCTGGCGAACAGTTGGGCATCCTTGCAGGCCTGGCATACGGAATTCCCTTTGCCATCGCGGCCCTGCCTTTTGGCTACGCCGTTGACCGCTTCAACCGCAAGAACCTGATGACCCTGGCGCTTGGCGCATGGAGCGGAGCTACCGCACTGTGCGGTGCTGCCACGGGTTTCTGGACCATGCTGATGGGCCGCGCCGCAGTTGGCGTGGCGGAAGCCGGCGGATCTCCCACAGGAATGTCGCTGTTGTCCGACTACTTCGGCCCGGACAAGCGCGCCACCGCCATCGGCATCTGGTACCTCAGCACCGGCATCGGCACGGCGCTGGCATTCTTTCTGGGCGGCTGGATCGTGGAGTTTTACGGCTGGCGATGGGCCTTCGTCGCAGCCGGAATTCCCGGCCTGATGCTGGCACCCCTGCTGTTCCTGACAATCCGGGAACCCAAGCGCGGGCAGCAGGACGCACCGTCCGAAGAGGCATCCGGCCCCTTCCGCCAGCGCGCAGGGGAATTGCTCGGCAGGCCCGGCATCTTCTTTTGCATCGCCGCCATCACCTGCATCGCCACCGGCATCTATGGCATGAGCACATGGCTCGCCACGTTCCTTATCGACAGCCATGACCTAGCAATCTCCAGCGCCGGCATGGTCGTGGCCATCGCCTATGGCATCCTGGGATCGGTCGGCAATCTGGTTGCGGGTTGGGGCACGGATCGGATCAATGCCGCGCGCGGCGGCTTCGATCCGGGCCTGACCGCTTTGCTGGGTGCGATCATCCCGTTCCTGACCGCCATCACCGGGCTTGCCGCCGTGGGCGCGAGCGATACCACGCTTGCGATAGTGCTGGTGTTCGCCGCGGGAATTTTCAGTTCATCCTACAATGGCCCGATCTACGCTGTGATCGTGACCATCGCAGGGCCGCAATTGCGCGGTCTGGCGGTATCCTTCGTGCAGCTTAGCGCGAACCTGATCGGTGTGGGCCTTGGCGCATGGTTGATCGGCAGGGTCGCCGATGAAGTGGGCGGCCGCGATGGCGTTGCCTGGGGCATCGCAGCGGCAATGATGTTCTGTGTAGTCGGCGGCATCCTGCTGCTGCTGGCCGGCCTTCAAATCAAGAAATCACAAGTTGCCAGGAGTTGACCATGGATCCGCAAGCCCCCGCTCAATACAAGGCCGCAGTCGTCGATCCGAACTGCGTGCCCCGGCCCTACCCGGCCCGAACGGAAAAGCTGCCGACGAGTCTGGAACAGGTGGATGCCGCGTGGCTGGGCCGGATGATGAGCTACAAGTATCCGGGCGTTGCCGCCAACTCCATGGAGACGGTGGAACTGCTCAACAGCCACACCACCAAATGGCGGGTAAAGGTTGACTGGAACGATGCCGGCAAGGCGGCTGGCCTGCCCGACCATGTGTGCATGAAAGCCAACTGGTCCGGCTCTTTCGACAATGTCGATATTCATGCCCTGGAAGCCCGCTTCTACCATTTCATGGTTCAGGAAATGAAGGTTCCGACAGCGAAGTGCTACTACGCCGACTGGGACGACGATGGCAGCGCGCACGGTTTCGTGGTGCTGGAAGACCTGGTCCAGCGCGGCGGGAAGTTCGGCCACAGCACCGATGCCAACGGCGTCGACATGATCATGGACAACCTCGAAGGGCTGGCCAAGCTTCATGGCAGCCTGTGGGGCAGCGACAAGATCAGCCCCGCCAATGCGCCGTGGCTGCAGACCCAGATGGATACGCCGGTCGACAGCGACCAGGTGCGGATCATGTGGCAGTGGATCGAAGCCAACCTGAAGGATCCGGCTTTCTGCGAAATTGCGCCGCAGCATTATCTCGATGATCCGCGCAAGGTGGAACGCGCGTTCGACCGGCTGGGTGAAATCGAGCGCGCATACGACGCACCGCACTGCATCGTGCTGGGCGATTGCCATCAGGGTAACACCTACATCCTTCCCGGAGGCGAGCGGCTGTGGCTGGACTGGCAGCTGGTGCGGCGCGGACGGCCCTGGCGCGACCTGACCTATTTCGTGATCGGTGCGCTGAGCATCGAGGAACGGCGCAAGCACCACAAGGACATGGTGAAGCAATACCGCGAATACCTGATCGCAACCGGGGCGCAGGGCGTGCCCGATTTTGACGAGGCGTGGGAGCAGACCCGGCTGTTCGTGATGTACGGCTTGCAGGCCTGGGTCGCCAATCTCGATGCGTGGGGCCAGAACGGCGTGCCCATGAACGAGCGCTTCTTCACCGCCGCCGAAGATTACGGCACGTGGCAACTTTTGGGAGAATGACGATGCGGCTGGTCGAAGGGAAAATTGCAATCGTTACCGGTGGCGGCGCCAACATCGGGGAAGCCTGCGCAAAAATGCTGGCAGATCATGGTGCCGCAGTCGCCATCGCGGACATTAACGAGGAAGGGGCGCAGCGCGTTGCCGGGGAGATCGGCGAAGCTGGCGGCAAGGCAATCGGCCTGAAGGTGGACCTGGGTGACGAAGCAAGCGTTTCCGCGATGGTCGCTGCCGTGGCAGAAGAGTTTGGCCGCATCGACATCCTCCACAACAACGCCGCCAATACCGGTGCCGCGCAGATGACTCGCGACGGCTCACTGGCGGAAATGGAACCGGAGGTGTGGGACGCTGCCTTCGACATCAACGTGCGCGGGACCATGTTCGTGACCAAGCACGTGGTGCCGCAAATGATCGCTGCCGGTGGCGGCTCGATCATCAACACCAGTTCTGGCGTGTCCCTGCTGGGAGACGTTCTCAACCCCGCCTACAGCGCATCAAAGGCCGCGGTGAACGCGCTGACGCGTAACACTGCCACGCAATTTGGCCGGGCCAACATCCGCTGCAACGCAATCCTGCCCGGCCTTGTCCTCAGCCCGGTTGCCCGCGCACAGATGACAGAGGAACAGCTCGGCATGATCCAGCGGCACGTGCTGCTGCCGCGCGAAAGCGTTGCAAACGACATTGCCGGCGCGGTGCTGTGGCTGGCATCGGACCTGGCCAGCTTTGTCACCGGTCAGATCATCTCTGCCGACGGCGGCATCGTCCACCACCAGCCGCATTACGCAGACATGCTGGATATGTTCGCCGCAATGCAGGCGCAGCAATAAGGCCCGCCGGTGCACCCCGGGCTGTAACCCGGAGCCACCCGATCATATCGCTGGCATGATCTCCTCGGCCACCCAGTGCTGGCGGTCGATCCAGGCCTGTTCGCCGGTCAGACCCGGCGGCAGGGGCACGATGGTTTCGGTAATGCCCAATTCCTTCAGCCAGCCGATCTGATCGAGGATCTTCTGCTTGTCGGCGGTACCCGGCGCGCGCGGATCATCGAGAATTTCGTGGTGTGCACCGACGTTGAGCATTTCCAGCGCGAAGAACACATCGATGTGCCGGCCATCGTATTCCGGCTGCGACTTGATGTAGTCGATGCAGTCCGGAAAGGTTTCCGGCGGAGTGCGGAAGGGCGACCAGCCATTGCCGAACTTGGCCACGCGGCGCTGTACCGCCGGGGCATCCCCGCCAAACCAGATCGGCATATGCGGCTTCTGGATCGGCTTGGGGGCAAAGCCGCAATTCTTGAACTTCACGAACTCGCCGTCGAATTCGGGATCGTCCTTGGTCCACAGCTCGATCATGGCGGCGATGTATTCGTCGGCCATCGCGCCGCGCTTTGAAAACGGCACGCCCAGCATGTCGAATTCTTCCTTCAGCCAGCCAACACCGAAAATCGGTTCCGCGCGGCCCCCGGTCAGCCAGTCGAGCGTGGACCACGCCTTTGCCTGCACGATGGGATTTTGCAGCGGCAGGATGGAAATGGAGGAAGAAAGCCGCAGATTGGTCGTCTGCCCGCCGAAGAAGCCCAGCGCCACCGCCGTGTGGAAATACCAGTCGCCCGAAAGCTCGATATGCTCCTTGGGGATAATGAAGTGCTCGCCCAGCATGCATTTGTAGAAGCCCAATTTGTCCGCAACGGCCATCAACTTGCCCACGTCGGCGCCGGACAGGGGATCCTCCCACGGCTGAACCATGGCGGCGACCTTCATGGTCTTGGGAATACCGATACTCAGCTTCATCACCCACTCTCCTGCGGTTTCAGAACCGTTCGTCTAGCATCGCGGCAAGTCGGGCCGACCTGCCGGAAGGAAGGAGGTCAAACCCGCAACCCGCGCTGGCGAAGAAAGGCAAGATCGTCCGGCGTATCGAGATCGGCAGACAGGCCATCCCGTTGCAGCACCGGCATCTGTTCCTCTGCCGCGCCGTGCAGCGCGCGGCTGCCTGGCCCGAACCGGAAGACAAACTTCCTGCCATCGGCCAGCGCAATGGCATTGGTGCCTTCGCCCGTCCGATCCGTCGCCATGGCAATGCCGTGCTCGGTGGCCGCTTCAAGCAGGCCCTTAACATCAGCCTGTGCCAGCAGCGGAAGGTCGGCATGGATCACAAGTAGGGGAGCCGGTCCGAAGTCATCGCGAAAAGCGGATATCTCCGGGTTCAGACCACGCCCGGCATCCATCGCGAACGTGGCCGCAGGATGGTCAAAAGCCTTGTTTGAAAGCACCACGATCCGCTCGATTTCGGGGCAGCGCGATAGCATGTCGATAACATGCTGCGCCATTTCCCGCGCTAGCCGTTCGCGCGTGGCAGCATCCAGCACCGCCTCCAGCCGGGACTTTCCGCCGGTTCCGGTGCGAAAGGGAATGAGCGCGGTCCACCCCATCAGCGGCGACACCGTTGCGCCAGATCCATCGCCGCAAGCGCAACCCGGCGTCGATCTTCCGCCTGTTTCATCAGCGTGTCGGTAACGCCGATTGCTAGATTGCCGGGCGCAGCGTCACCTTCGTGGATCACCATGCCATCCAGCAGATCGCCGTAGTGATCGGCGATAGACCGGTTGGTGACCTGAAGGCCCAGCTCTCCCATAAGTTTCGCGGTCGGCCCTTTCACTGCCTTGCCCCCGACCAGCGGCGACACGGCGATCAGCGGCGCGCGCCTGTCTTTCAGTGCCCGGTAAAGGCCGGGAACGGCCAGCAAGGGATCGATGCTGAGCCAGGGGTTCGATGGCGCGAGAAGGATCATGTCCGCAGCGGCCAGAGCTTCCACCACGCCGGGTGCGGGTTTTGCCTGTTTCGCGCCTTCAAACCGTATGGCGCTGACACGCGGTTCGCAGCTCTGTTGCACGAAATAGCGCTGGAAGGGAAGCAGTCCTGCGTCGGTTTCCAGCCAGGTTGCCACCGGATCATCGCTCATCGGCAGAATGGCAAGGCCAATGCCCCAATTGCGGGCGAAACCCTTCACGATTGCAGACAACGGCTGGCCGGCATCTTTCGCCATGCGGCGCAGCACGTGCAGCGCCAGGTCACCATCGCCAAGGTTGAACCATTCCTCGCCGCCAAGGCTCTTGATGGCCGCCATGAAAGACCATGTCTCGCCCTCGCGCCCCCAGCCAAGGCTGGTGTTGGCCAGGCCTGCGAGGGTATACAGCAAGGTGTCGATATCGGGCGAAATCGGCAATCCGAGATGTTCGAAATCGTCGCCCGTGTTGACGACGGCGGTCAACTGCGCGCCAGGCACGACTTGCTGCAAGCCTTCGACCAGCTTTGCCCCGCCAACGCCGCCTGTAAGCACAACCACACGCTCGTTCACCGGAACAGATCCTCGCCTTCGGGTCGCAGCAGGTCGCTGCTAGTCTGGCTACCTTGCTGCCAGGCAAGACCGCGTACCACGCAGGCGGGCAGGCCTTCCGCCCCCTCGCCCATCGCCAGGCCCGCCGCGCCCGCAACCGCATCGGCAAAGGCGATCTGCGTGACCTGCATGATCCGCCCGTCCCGGTCTGGCTGGCCGCGCTGATCGAAAACCGCTGGCGGCCCTGCCACGCCAATCGCCACATTCGTGGTGCCGACACGCCATGGCCGGCCAAAACTGTCGGAGATGATTACGCCGGGCCTGACGCCAGTCCGCGCATGGCATGCCTCGGCAATGCGCGCGGCGCTCTTGTCCGGGTTTTCAGGCAGCAGCAAAACGTTTTCCAGCGACTTCGAACCTAGGTTGGAAGCGTCGATCCCGGCGTTTGCCATCACGTGGCCCAGCCGGTGCCGGGTAATCAGAACGTTGGGCACGGCGCGCACCACGGCGCTGGATTCGCGCAGCACCAGTTCCACAAGTGCGGGTTCCTTGCGGGTCAGCAGGGCCAGTTCCCGCGCCTCGTCGCTCACCTCGACAGAGGCAAGCGCGACACTGCGCCCCTCTGCCTTGGAGACGATCTTTTGCGTCACCACCAGAATATCGCCCGGCGCAAAGTCGGGTTCGCCTGCCGCAAGCCGTTTGGCCAGCAGCGCAGGCAGATCATCACCTGCGAGGATTTCCGGCAAACCGCTTATGGGTTGGACGCAGAACATCGTCAGTCGAGCGGTTTCAGTTCGCCCGTAATCCGAATGCCGGCACCGTCTACCTTGTAGTTCTTGTTGATGAAGATGAGCAGCGAGGTCATCGCCTCTGCCGCTGCTGCATTGACCAGCGGACCTGCGTGGATGCCGCGCAGGCCCACGGCATCGGCCAGCGCGACCACTTCGGCGCGGGCCGACTTCTCGTCACCGAATACCAGGATATCGCAATCGACCTCGCCTTCTTCGGCCAGACGATGCGCTGCGACATTGTGGAATGCCGCCACCAGCCGCACATCTTCGCCCAGCAGTTTGCTGGCACAAGCCGCTGCCGAACCTTCTTCGGGCAGTTGCACGCGCATCACCTTGGGCGGAACCAGCGGAACCGTGGTGTCGACCACGATCTTGCCCGCCACGTGCGGCTTGATTTCGGCCAGCGTTGCGGCCTGCGCGGAAAATGGCACGGTGACCAGCACGATCGCGCCTTCCCTTGCCGCATCGGCATTGGCCATGCCGACAATTCCATGACCCAGTTCAGCTGCCCGTGCACTTGCCGATTCCGCAGCGCGCGATCCGATGATGACTGTGTGGCCTGCCTTGGCAAGCCGCCATGCAAGCGCGCTGCCGAGTTGGCCCGTTCCGCCGATCACGGCGATTGTCTGGCTCATATTTGTTTCCTAACTAATTAAAAAGTTGCAAGAACCCGGTCTGCGCGCATCGTGTAAGAGGTCGTGCGTTCGCACAGGCGGCGGCCAATGCCCTGCGCCAGCGCACGCATCTGCGGCACATCAAACTCCTGCCCGTTGACACCGCCCGCTGCGCGGGTGATCGATTCATCCATCAGCGTGCCGCCAAGGTCGTTGGCACCGGCCTGCAGGATCCGCGAAGCGCCATCAGGCCCCAGCTTTACCCAGCTCACCTGGATGTTGGGGATGGCGCCATCCAGCGCAATACGGGCAATGGCATGCATCAGCACGGTTTCTCGCCAGGTCGGGCCGGAACGGGTTTGCCCTCGCCGCCAGTTGGGGGCTTCCATGTGGACGAAGGGCAGCGGCACGAACTCGGTAAAGCCCCCGGTTTCCAGCTGCAGCGCGCGCAGGCGCTGCAGGTGCGTGGCCCAGTGCGAGTAATCTTCCACGTGGCCAAACATGATCGTGGCCGTGGTCTTCAATCCCACCGTATGCGCCGCGCGCATGATCGAAAGCCATTGCTGTGTGGAAACCTTGTCCGGGCAGATCAGTGCGCGCACATCGTCCGATAGGATTTCGGCCGCAGTGCCGGGCAAGGTGGCCAGTCCAAATTCCTTTAGCGAGGCCAGGTATTCTTCATAGCCAAGCCCAAGCGTGGTGGCCCCGTGATGGACTTCCAACGGCGAAAACGCGTGCACGTGCATGTCCGGCACGGCATCCTTCACCGCTTGCACGATCCCGCGATAGGTATTCCCGTCATAGCTGGGATGGATGCCGCCCTGCAGGCAGACTTCGCTTGCCCCGCGCTCGTGCGCCTCGATCGTGCGGCGCGCGATTTCAGCATGGTCGATGTTGTAGGCCGGCCCGCGCTCGCTTTTGGTGCTGCCCTTGGAAAACGCGCAGAAGCCGCAGCGATACAGGCAGATGTTGGTGTAATTGATGTTGCGGTTGATCACGTGGGTGATGGCATCGCCCACCCGGTCGCTGCGCAGTTCGTCGGCAAACCGGCAGATCCGCTGGAAATCGCGGCCTTCGGCGGTGAACATCCGCGCGATCTGCCTGCTGTTCAGTTCCTCACCATGCTCCACGCGGCCCAGAGCGATGCGGATTTCCATGTCGCTGGCCGTGCTCAGCAGCAACGGCGCCTCGGGTATCGCCTCTCCCGTGCCGGGGTGCCAATCACTCTCACGTGGCAAGCCGCGTGCATCGGTTGCCTGGCGGATGCATGGCTGCAGAGCGTTGTCGACCCAGACCGCCGGATCGCGCGCGAACAGCGGACCAATGGCCAGTCGCTGGCGCAAGAGGCGACCGGCGCTCGCAGTCTGCGTTTCCAGTTGTTCGAGATGCGGCCAGGGTGCCTCGGGATTGACGTGATCCTGCGTGACCGGGGAAACGCCGCCCCAGTCGTTGACACCTGCACGGATAAGCTTGCCTAGTTCTCCCGGCTGCAAATTTGGCGGAGCCTGCACCACCATCTCCGCTGGCAGGATCAGCCGTGCAGCGGTGATCGTCCAAAGGTGTTCATCGAGGCCGAGATCGGGCGCATTGGCCATCAGCGTATCCGCCTTGGCGCGGAAATTCTGGATGATCACTTCCTGGATATGGCCATAGCGCGCGTGCAGGTCGCGAATGGCCAGCAGGGCTTCCACCCGCTCCAGCCGGATTTCCCCGATACCGATCAGCAGGCCGGTGGTGAACGGCACTTTCGCTTCGCCCGCATCGCGAATGGCGCGCAGGCGGACCTCGGGATCCTTGTCCGGCGATCCGTAGTGCGGCATCCCCTTGGCACACAGCCGGTCCGACGTGCTTTCCAGCATCAATCCCATGGATGCCGAAACCGGGCGCAGGCGCTCGTAATCGGACGGTTGCATGATGCCAGGATTCAGGTGCGGCAGCAGGCTGGTCTCTTCCAGCACCAGCGCCGATACATGCGCCAGGTAATCCAGCGTGCTGGCGAAGCCGCGTTCTTCCAGCCATTGCCGGGCTGCGGAATATCGCGCCTCCGGCTGATCACCCAGAGTAAACAGTGCCTCCCTGCAACCGCGCTTCTCTCCCGCGCGAGCAATCTCCAGCACTTCTTCCGGCTCCAGGAATGGCGCTGTCAGTTGTGAAGGGCGATGGGCGAAGGTGCAGTAATGGCAAACATCGCGGCACAATTTCGTGAGCGGTATGAAGACCTTGCGCGAATAGGTGACCAGCGTGCCATGCGTCGCTAGCGTCTTGGCTTCGGCTTCAGAGGAAAGCTCGTCCAGCGAGAAGCACTCCAGCCTGGCCAGCCAGTCGCGTGCCTCGGTCTTGTTCCACCATTCGGCCATAGCGCGTTACATTCTCTTTCGTGCAGCGGCGAGGCCGCGGATTGTGGTTAGCGGGTCGGCATGCCCCGGCAAGGCGGCGATCACGGTCGAGACGCCCATTGCTTCCAGCCGTTTCAGCACGTCGGCCACGTGCTCTTCGGGGCCGGTAATCGTATCGAAATCCTGCAGGAATTCGGTCAGTCCCATCTCATCCATCAGGCGGACGTTCTTGCCTCCAACCACAACATGTTCGGAAGGATCATACCGCGTCTGGAAGGCCTCGACGAGTGGCCGCACGTTCTCTGGCAACATGGCCAGCGCCTGCGGCGTGCGCAAGGCCATGGCGTTGACCGCGATGAAGGCCTTGAGATCGTCTATCGCCTGCACGCGCCGGGGGCGGACCGAGATAAAGCTGGTAACCCAGATATCCAGCGCATCGGGATCGCGCCCCGCCTTGGTTGCCGCATCGCGCAGCATGGCGATCCGGGCTTCGACCGCGTCAAGGTGCTGATCGCCTGCAAACAGTATCGCCCCGTCCGCCTCCTGCGCGGCCAGTGCCAGCGCCTTGGGACCGAAGGCTGAATAATAGATCGGCACGTTGCGGGCAAAGCGCAGTGATTTGACCGATCGGCCTTCCCACTCGATTTCTTCGCCTGCAAACAATTGGCGCAAGGCAGTAAATTCGGCGCGCACTTCGGCCTGTGTTGCCGGCGGGCGACCGATCGCAAGCACGGTGCTGCCACCGGTAGCAAAGCCCAGAACAGCGCGGCCGCCAGTCAATTCATCGAGTGTGGCAAAGGCATTTGCGGCAACCAGCGGGTGCCGCATGAACGGCGATGTCACCAGCGAACCGATCTGGGCACTCGGTGCTTCCAGCGCGGCAATCGTCATCGAAGTGACCATTTCATGCCAACCCGATGGCGAATCCCCTACCGTGACCAGTTCATAGCCCAGTTCTGCAGCCAGCCTGACTTCGCTGCGAAACAGATCGAGCGAGGTTCCCCACATCGAACAGATGCCAAGTTTCACTGAACTCTCTCCCTTTGCGGAACAGGGTCAGCCATGGGCACCTGGCCGAGGTCTGCAGCTTCGTTCAGGCCATGCTCGCGCACATAGTTCTGCCACACCTCCATCATGGTATCGAAAAGCGCAGGCTCGGCATCTTGCCTGTCTTGAAGTTCGCCTGGGTCATCCGCCGTGTTGTAAAGGTGCCATTGCCCGTCACCAAGCGGACCGACCAGGCGGATGGCTTTCCACTGGCCGAACCGCACCAGCCCCTGGCCGTTGAACCCGAATGCAATTGGTTCGTAATCCGGCAACACGGCGGCATCGAACAAGGATGGCACGAAGCTGGTGCCGGTAATCGCGGCGACGCTTCGCCCACCAACATTATCGGTGGCAGGAACACTGGCCAGCGCCAGCAAAGTCGGCGCGATATCAGGGAACTGTGTCACGGCGTAACTAATGGCACCTGCCGAAACGCCGGGTGCCACAAGAATACCCGGTACCCGCGTGCCCCCTTCGGTAACGAAGCCCTTGAACAGGCGCGATGGTGCGGCAATTGCGCTGGCCCAGCGCGGATCCTGCAAGACGAAACTGGCCGCACTACCCATGGACGAATGCGAATTGTCGGCGCTGCCGTACGTTTCGCTGAAGCCGGAAACAACGGCATACTGGCGCGGATCTTCACCGGCCGGACCATTATCTGAAATGAACAGGATAGTCGTGTTGTCCAGCTCCCCCGCTCTCTCCAGCGCATCCAGCAAGCGACCGATGTTGTGATCCATCCGGTCCACCATGGCCGCGTAGATCGCCATGCGCCGGGCTTCCACGGCCTGCTGCTGGGGCGAGAGGGCATCCCACTGGCTTTGCAGCTGCACGAAAATGGCATCCGCATCGGGCAAACGGGGCTGGAGAATCCCTGCCTGCTGCATGCCCTCTATGCGCCTTCGGGCCAGAGCGCCCCAGCCATCTGCATAGGTATCGGCATAGCGGGCGATATCCTGCGGCAATGCCTGCAAGGGCGAATGCGGCGCAGTGAAAGAGAGGTAGGCGAAGAACGGTGTCTCGTCGTTGCCCCCTTCAAGCTGGTCGATCAGCATGGATGTGAACACATCGGACGAATAGAAGTCCGGCCCCGGCGTCCATGGTGTATCGTTCAGCAAATAGGTTGCACCGCCTATGCCATCGCCATCGCCGCCGAAACCGCCCGCGCCGAAATGGTTCGATGCGCACTGCATCAGGGCAAAGCTGCTGGAAAAACCGCGTTGCGCGGGGCGTTGGCCCTGTTCCATTCCCAGGTGCCATTTCCCCGCCATGGCCGTGCGGTAACCGGCCTCGGCAAAGCGTTCCGCAAGGGATGCCACGCGGCTGGACAGGACGCCTTCGAAACCCTCCTGCCCGCGATAGTGCGGTGGAATGGCCTCCGCCATCGCGCCAAGCCCGGCAACGTGGCTATCGGCTCCTGAAAACAGCATGGCCCGGCTTGGCGAACACGAGGGGGCACTGTGCAGCTGGGTCAGCCGAATACCGCGCTGCGCCAGACGCGAGAGGTTGGGCGTGGCAATTTCCCCGCCATATGGTGCGATATCCGAAAACCCCAGATCGTCTGCAACGATGACGAGAACGTTCTGGCGCTGGGCAACCGGTGTTCCTTCAGCAGCAGGCTGGGTGCCACTGACGCAGCCCGTCAGGACAAGCGCAGCCGTGCAGGCCAGAAGGAAACGCCAAAGGGTCATGAAAGCGGATGCATCATGCCACGATCAGACATTCGTCCGATCGCCGCCCTTCAGGTCCAGGATCTGGCGCGCTTCGTCAGGCGTCGCGACGGAAAGGCCCATGCTTTCCACGATAGACCGTGCCGTTGCCACCTGTTCGGCATTGGTTTCGGCCAGCCTGCCCGGCCCTGCCCACAGCGAATCCTCCAGCCCCACGCGCACATTGCCGCCCATGGCCGCAGCCATGGCGACAATGCTCATCTGCCGCGCCCCTGCGCCCAAAACGGACCATTCGTACTGGTCGCCGAACAGCCGGTCTGCCGTGCGCTTCATATGTGATACGTCATCGGGATGGCTGCCTATGCCGCCAAGGATGCCAAAGCAGGTCTGCACGAACAGCGGTGCCTTCACCAGTCCGCGATCAAGGAAATGGGCCAGGTTGTAGAGGTGGCTGGTATCGTAACATTCGAATTCGAACCGGGTGCCAAGCGGGGTCAACAGGGCCAGAAGCCCCTCGATATCCTTGTAAGTGTTCTTGAACACGAGATCGCGCGAGGCCTCTAGCGTGGCCGGCTCCCACTCATGCTTCCAGTCCTTGTAGCGATCGAGCATGGGGAACAGGCCAAAGCCCATCGAGCCCATGTTCAGGCTGGCAACTTCCGGGGCAAAGCGCGTGGCGGGCCGTAGCCGCTCCTCCAGCGCCATCGACGGGTGGCCGCCGGTGGTGATGTTGAGCACGGCATCGCTGCGCTGCTTGATGACCTTCAGAAACGGCTCGTACAGATCGGGGTTCTGATCGGGGCGGCCGTCCTGCGGATTGCGCGCATGCAGGTGAATGATCGCAGCGCCAGCTTCAGCTGCGCCGATGGCAGCTTCGGCGATCTCGTCGGCTGTCACCGGCAGGTGCGGCGACATGCTTGGCGTATGGATCGCGCCGGTCACTGCACAACTGATGATTACCTTGCCCTTGGCCACAATGCTCTCCCGCCAGAAATATGAATTTTCCTACGGGTAGGAGCCACGGAAGGGAGCGCAATCTAACCTTAGATAGGGTCTCAGGACAAAATCCCCAGCTGTCTGGCTCGCAGCACGGCTTGCGGGCGGCGGCGCACGCCCAGCTTGTCGTAGATTTGCTGCATGTACCACTTCACGGTGCCTTCAGTCAGGCCAAGGCGATCACCGATTTCGCGGTTGCGCAAACCGCCACTGACTTGCGTGAGGATTTCGATTTCGCGCAGCGAAAGGCCGCCACTCGGCCCGAATTCCTCGCCGTCCTCATCCTCGATCTGCGGATTGCCCTTGAGCGAGCGCACAAGCCGGTCTGCAAACCTGTCGACCGGGTTATCCAGTATCGGGCCACTGCCATAGGCCTCGATGATCAGCGATCCGATGGCTTCCCCTTCATCCAGGAACGGACGCACCCAGCCGCCGGGTTCGGCCAGTTCGACAGCCGATCGGACAGATCGGCGGGCTTCTGAACGGTTTCCTGCAAGCACCGCGATTTCCGCCAGCAACAGCTCGAACGAAAGGGCCGAGCGCACGGCCCCGCGTCGCCGGACGAATTCAAGCCAGCGCCGGGCAACCTTGCGGGATCGCACCAGGCGGAAACGATGCATCTCGATCCGTAACCAGGCCAGCGCCAGCCATTCATTGAGACGCGATGGGTTCAGCGTGGGGACGGGTTCGCCCTCGGCTACCAGATCGCAAGAATAGAAGAGGTTTTCGGCTTGCTCCAGCTGGCCGCTTTTGATCAGGGTGCGCACCTGTTCCGAAACCACCATTGCCCGCAGCCGGTCAAGGCCACATTCGATGGCCACGAGGTGGGCGTCTTCCAGAACCGACAAGGCCGATGCAAGATCGCCCTCCGCAGCGGAAAGCCGGGCACGCACCAGATATCCCGAAGCCACCTGGTCGACAAAACCCCATTGCCTGATCGATGGCATATACTGATCGACCAGGCTGCCGGCTTCCTCCAGTTCCCCGCATTCGTAGAGGATTTCCGCCATGGGCAAGGCCGGCAAGGCGCCCAGCCCCGGCACTTCGTTTTCACGCTGACGGGCAATTTCCTGGGCCTCGCGCAGGAATTGCTTGGCGGTCTCGGTCTTGCCTTGCGCAACAAGCGTGGGCGCAACGGAGGATTTCAGAGCGATAGATGCGAAGGTCGAACCAGGCCGGGCCAGCGCCTTGCGCAGTTCGCCTTCCAGTCGCAGCATGTCATGGAAGTGATAAAGTTCACGACGTGCAGACAAGAGCTGTGCCAGCAGCGTGCAGCTGAGATAGGGATGGTCGTCACCCAGATCGGCCAGCAAGGGCCCGCAACCCTCTTCCACAGCCACCATGTTGTCGCGCGCAGCTTCCAGCATCAGCTTTCTGTGGCGGACGTGGAAATTCAGCTGCCGCGCGGAGTAGGCATCGAGTTCACCCGACTCGACCTTGGCCTCGATCGCCTGTTCCGCAGCCTCGATCATCCGTTCAGCCGAACTGAAAGCCAGCCGCCTGCTGCGCCGCCACGACATTGCCAGCAGGATTGCAGGCTTGTCCTCGATAACTTGCCAGGGCAATTGGCTCGCCAGTTCGTCCAACCGTTGCAGCAGACCCGCATAGATCATCTGTTCGGCCAGATTTTCGATCTGCGTCGCCAGAAATTCCTGATCGGCGCTTTGCTCTGCATGTTCCAGCGCCAAATGGTAATTGCCCGATTCCGCATAGAAGCGGCTGGCGCGGCGATGCAATTCCGCTGCCCGTTGCGGCGCCAGTTTGGTCAACCGTCCACGCACCATCTCACGAAACAGCTTATAGTGGCGATATTCGCCGAGTTCGCGATCCAGCTCGATCAGGAACAGGCCGCGCTCGAACGCCTCGTCAAGGTAGTGGCGCGCTTCGTTCTGGCCGATCACCGCCGCACAGGCAGAAGGTGTGAGTTCCTTCAGGATGGACGTATCGATGATGAAGTTGCGCAGTTCGTTGGGCAGGCCCTCCACCACTTCCTCGTGGAAATAGCTGGCGTATTCATAACGCAGCCGACTCTCCGCCCTTTCCGGCTTTTCCTCGCGCAGGCTGTCCTTGTGCCAGGTTTGCGAGGCGAGGATAAGGCCGGCTGCCCAACCCTGCGTATCCGAAATCATGCGCTGTATCTGCGAGGCAGTGGGCTTAGAGCCAATCTCCTGCCGCAACAGGGTGCTTGCCTCTTCGGCATCGAAGGACAGGTCCTGCATGCCGATTTCCAGAAGGTATCCCAGCGACCTCAGCCGGGCGAGGTGCACTTCGTTTTCTCCGCGCGAAGCAATCACGGTGGTCAGGCCATCGCGCGAGCTGAAGATAAGCTGCTCTACAAATTCGTGCACTTCCTTGGGCAGCAACTGGCCATCGTCGATGAACAGGATCGGTGCTGAACCGGATCGCTTGCCCAGTTCCACAAACCATGATCGCGGATCGGTGGATGCAACCCCCAGTCCCGCCACGGTGCAGGCCTGCGACAAGGCTTCAAGGAAGGTTTCCAGGCTGTCGATTCCGGCCCGCGCCGCAATCCAAAGCACCGAACGGCCGCTTTCGGAAAGCACATCGGCCCAGCGCAGCATGGCCGTGGTTTTCCCGAAACCGGCGGGCGCAATGACCGTTACCGCGCGATAATCGCCGATCTTGCCCGCCAGGGTCTCGATCCTGTCACGCTTAACATATACGCGCGCCGAACGCGGCGGCACTATGGTCGTCTGGACTACGCCCATTCTCGCAAACCTCTTCCCACATCCCGGTTGGTCTGTTCTGCCAACTTCAAGATCCCTTATCCTCCACCGAAACAGGTCTTGCAAGGGTCATTTCCTATCCGCAGATAGGTTTTGACAGGCAGGTTTCCCTACACCCTGTAATCAAAGGAGCGCCCGCTGCGTGCGGATCGGGCGTTGGGAGAGCTAAATGGACTTTGATCTACCAGAAGAACACAGCGCGTTTCGCGACGTGATCAGGCGCTGGGTGGACAACGAGTGCCCCAAGGATTCGGCGCGCGAGCTGGAAGCCGATGAAGACAATTATCCGCATGCCCTGTGGGACAAGTTCACCGAAGCAGGCCTGCACGGCGTTGGAATTGACGAGGAATTCGGTGGCCAGGGCGGCGATGTGCTGATGCAGATGGTGCTGGCACGCGAACTGGCACGATCGTTGGGCGGGCTTTCATGGATCTGGGGCATCACCTCGTTCGCGGGATCGAAATCCATCGGCCTTTACGGCTCTGAGGAACAGAAGGCCAAGTACCTGCCCAGGATCGCCGCCGGTGAATTGAAGGCGGCCATTTCTTTCACTGAGCCTGGCGGCGGCACAGACCTTCTCGGCAGTATGGCAACCACTGCAGAGCGGGTTGACGGCGGCTGGGTACTCAACGGCGAAAAGATCTGGAGCTCGTCTGCCCATGTGGCGGATTATCTCCTGTGTATCGCCCGTTCCGACAAGACCGTTGAAAAGGCACACCAGGGGCTGACGCTGTTCTGGGTTCCGGCAGATTCGCAGGGCGTATCGATCACCCCGCTGCCCAAGCTGGGCATGCGTTCGATGGGCAGTTGCACCGTCGTTTACGATAACGTGTTCGTGGCTGACGAGAACGTCCTCGCCGAGCCGCACAACGCCTGGTACACGCTGCTTCCCACGCTGAACAACGAACGCATCATGGTCGGCGCATTTTGCCTCGGCGTGATCGACGGTGTGCTGGAGGATGCGCTGGCTTACGTCATGCAGCGCAAGGCATTCGGCCGGTTTATTGGCGAATTCCAGGCCCTGCAGCATTACATCGCCGATATCGCGACTGCGCAGAAGACGACCGAGCTGCTTCTCTATTACTGCGCCTCGAAACAAGCCCGCGGAGAGCCGGTGGGCAACGAAGCGAACATGCTCAAGCTGCACGCTTCCGAAGCCGCTAACCAGGCCGCAGACCTTGGCATCCAGATGCTGGGCGGCATGGGCTATTCAGCCGAGACCGACATGCAGCGATACTGGCGTGACAGCCGCCTGTGGCGGATCGGCCCAATCACCAACGAGATGGTCAAGAACGGCATTGCCCAGTCGCTTGGCCTTCCCCGCTCCTACTGATCACAAAAGGACTTTGCTCACATGAAAGCTCTCTTGCTTGAAACCACAGACGGTCCCGAATCCGTTCGGGTCGCCGATGTGGAAACGCCCGAACCCGCAACCGGCGAAGTGCGCGTGGCGATCAAAGCAGCATCGATGAACCACCGTGAAATGTGGATTTCACGCGGTCTCTATCCCGGCATGGTTACCCCGTGCACGATGGGCTGCGATGGCGCCGGTGTGGTCGACATGATCGGTGATGGCGTCGAAGGCGTAAACATCGGCGACGAGGTGGTGCTTTACCCGGGCCGCGACTGGGGACCAAACCGCCATGCACCGCAAGCCGAATTCGGCCTTCTGGGCATGCCGCATCCCGGCACGATCGCGGAGTATGTCTGCGTTCCGGCTGACAACCTTGCCCCCAAGCCTGCGGGCATGAGCTGGGAAGAGGCCGCGGCATCGATCCTCACCGGGCTGACCGCCTGGCGGGCGCTGATGTTCAAGGGCCAGCTACAGTCCACCGACACCGTGCTGATCAGCGGCGTCGGCGGCGGCGTGGCAACCTTTGGGCTGGTCTATGCCGTGGCGCTGGGCTGCAAGGTCTATGTCACCGGCGAAAGCGAGGAAGTGATCGAACGGGCCAAGAGCATGGGCGCGGTTGACGGCCTGCTCTACACCGATCCTGAATGGCGCAAGAAAGTCGGCCCGATGACCGGCGGGATCGACGTGGTGCTCGATGGCGCACCGGGGCCGAGCTATGCCAACTATATCCGGGCCATCAAGCCCGGCGCGCGGATCGTGATCTATGGCTCCACTGCGGGCGACAAGTTCGAGATCACTGCGACAGGGGTGTTCCTGAAGAGCGCTAGCATCGTTGGCAGCCAGGTCGGTGATCCGGAAGATTTCCGCAACATGCTGGCCTTCATCGACAAGCACAACATTCGCCCGGTGATCGAAAAGACATTCCCGCTGGCAGAGGCCGACAAGGCGCTGCTTTACCTCGAAAACGATCACAAGTTCGGCAAGGTGGCAATCACCGTATGAACGAGCTGTTTGACCTGACAGGGAAGGTGGCGCTGGTGACCGGCGGTGCCCAGGGCCTTGGGCGCATGATTGCAGAGGGCCTGCTGAAAGCCGGCGCAACTGTTGCCATCACCTCGCGCAAGGAAGACATCTGCAACGCGGCGGCAGAGGAAATGTCCTCGCTGGGAACCTGCATCTCCCTGCCCTGCGACCTTTCCAGCGCCGAAGCCGCGGTCGATCTGGCCGCGCGGGTACAGGCCGAATTCGGCAACAAGTTGCATATCCTGGTCAACAACGCGGGAAAGACCTGGGGCGGAAAGCTGGATGATTTTCCCGACAAGGCCTGGCCGGGCGTGATGATGGTGAACGTGCAGGCGCCTTTCACCCTGATCCGCGAACTGCTGCCCGCGCTGGAAGCAGGCGGAACGAGTGACGATCCCGCCCGCATCATCAACATCGGCTCTGTCGCGGGCCTGAAGACCGCCCGCCTCTCCGCCTATTCCTATTCGGCGAGCAAAGCCGCGATCCACATGTTGAGCCGCGATCTCGCGGGCGATCTGGCGGACCGCAACATCAATGTGAACGCGCTGGTTCCGGGTTTCTTCCCCACGAAGATGACTGCTCACCTGCGTGATGAGGACGAGGTTGACCCGGCAGTGCTGGCCAAGATCCCGATGGGCCGGCTGGGTCGCGCGGACGAAATCGCCGGTTCGGTGGTTTACCTCTCTTCCCGTGCCGGTGCCTACATCACCGGCGTCGCGCTGCCCGTCGATGGCGGCGCGGCTGGCTGCGGATAGAACTGCAATTCCCACCGTCCCTATCCTTGGAGAGGGGAACTGGTGGCTCTTGGACTGAAGTAAGATGCGCGAAGTTGGGCAGGAATTGGAGGAGGCACGCGTGTCTGGTAATGGCGAGGATGCGTCCAGTATTCGGATCAGCGTAAGTCCGCTTGCAGACATGCTGCTCAAGGCCTGGGATGCCCATCCAGAAAAAGAAGCGCTGGTCTTTCCTGCGGGCAGGCGCAGCTACGACGATGTCGTGCAATCGGTGCTGCACCGCGCACGCGGCCTGATCGGACTGGGAATCAAGCAGGGTGACCATGTCGGCATTCTGCTGCCTTCCGGCATCGATTTCGTGGAAACGCTGTTTGCGGTCTCCATGGTTGGTGGCGTTTCAGTGCTGATGAATGCCCGCTATCGCGCGCCCGAAATTGCCTACGTGGTCGAAAATGCAGACCTTGTGGCGGTCGTCACCAACAGTGAGGCCGATGATTTCGTCGATTTCACCACGCGCCTGGCCGAAGCCTTCCCCGAAATCCGCGAGTGCAAGGATCCCGCGGCGCTGCATGTGTCGCAGGCGCCGTTGCTGCGGCGCCTTGTCCTCAGCGGCGGCAAGCAGGCACCCGGCTTTATCGACCAGCAGGCTTTCGATGCCGCCGCGCAAGGTGTTGACGAAAGCCTTGTGCATGATGCCCGGCTTTCGGTGCGCCTGCGCGATACCTGCATGATCCTGTATACTTCGGGGACATCGGCCAACCCCAAGGGCTGCCTGCTGTCGAACGAAGCGATCTCACGCGAAGCCAGCAACCTTGCCCGCAACCGCTGGGCCTTCAAGGAAGACGAGCGCGTGTGGTCGCCCATGCCGCTGTTCCATATCGCCGCCATGCTGGCGATGCTGGGCGCGGTGGAGGTTGGCGGCACATTCATCGGCCAGCCGCATTTCGATGCGGGCGAAAGCCTACGACAGATTGAGGCGGAACGCGCGACCATGCTGTTCCTGCCCTTCGTCACCTTCCACCAGGCCATGATCGCCCACTGCGATTGGGACAAGACCGACATGAGCAGCGTGCGGCTGATGAACAGCTGTTTCTGCCAGATGCCCCAGTCAATCGGCGACGCATATCGCCGCAAGATGCCCAACGCCTTGCAAGTAGGCACCTTCGGCATGTCGGAAGCCAGCGGAATCGTGACCACCGGCGGTTATGACATGGACCCGGAGATGGGTTTCAAGACGCTGGGCTATCCGCTCAAGGGCGTATCGGTGCGCATCGTGGATACAGAAACCGGGCAGGATGTGCCGACGGGTGAACGCGGGGAAGTGCTGATAAAGGGCTACAACATGCTCGATGCCTACCACCGCGATCCGGTGAAAACGGCAGAGGTGATAGACGCGGATGGCTGGTATCACAGCGGTGATATTGGTTCGATCGACGCCGATGGCCACATGCAGTTCCATGGCCGTTTCAAGGATATGCTGAAGGTCGGTGGCGAGAATGTTGCCGCTGCCGAGGTCGAGGCCATTCTCGACACTCACGAAGCGGTCGAATTGTCTCAAGTGATCGGCATCCCTGATGAACGGCTGGCAGAAGTGCCGGCAGCCTTCGTCAAGCTGGCGAACGGCATGCGCCCCGATGAAGCGGAACTGATCGCCTTTGCCAAGGAAAGGATCGCTTCCTTCAAGGTGCCGCGCCATATCCGCTATGTTGACGACTGGCCAATGTCGGCGTCCAAGATCCAGAAGTTCAAGTTGCGCCAGCAATTGATGGCCGAACTGGGAATTTCGGAATGAGGTGTTTTGCATGCGCGTGGTGATTACAGGAGCGGCCAGCGGCATTGGCCGCGCGGTGGCAGAATTGCTGGCCGCGCAGGACGAACCGCACCAGATGCTGCTGACCGACCGGGACGAGGAAGGCGTGAACGCTGTTGTCGCCGCGATCGGTGCGGGGGCGCGTGCGCATTTTGGCGATCTGTCCTCCGTCGATTGCGGGCGCGATATCGTTGCCGCCGCGGTGGATCACATGGGCGGTATCGATGGTGTGGTCAGCAACGCCGGGATCATCTCCAGTGCGCCGCTGGTGGAGCAGACCGTCGACCAGTTCGATCGGGTCTATGCCATAAACACCCGCGCAACCTGGCTGCTGGGTCAGGCTGCCCAGCCCTATCTTGCCCAGTCACGCGGCGCATTTGTCGCCACGGCATCCATGTCTGCCACGCAGCCAACGCCGGGGCTTGGCTTCTATTCTTCCAGCAAGGCCGCATTGCTGATGCTGATGCGCCAGTGCGCGCTGGAATGGGGACCGGACGGAATTCGCTGCAACACCGTTTCGCCCGGACCAACCTATACGCCCATGACTCAGGCCGGATACGACGATCCGGACCGCAGGGCACAGCGGGAATCGATGATCCCGCTGGGCAAGCTGGGCATGGCCGAGGACGTGGCCAATGCGATCATCTTCCTGCTCGGGCCGCAAGCAGGCCATATTTCCGGTGTCGATATCCTTGTCGACGGCGGGATGAGCAGCAACCTTATGCCCGCCACCGGTGGCGGAACCGGCCAGAAGGCCAGCAAGTAACACACGATCGGAGAATGACATGCGCCTTGCACGGGTAAGCAAAGACGGAAAAACCGGCCTCGCGGCCAAGATTGATGGCGAAACCAAGGTGGTCTGGGATGCCGGCCTGACCGATCTGGATGCCCAGATTGCCAGTGGCAAACTGGCCGCCGCCGGTGCTGCCGCTGCTGCCGGGGAAACGGTAGACGAAGCATCGTTGACGTTCCTGCCGCCGGTTGCAAAGCCACCCAAGATCATCTGCATGGGGCTGAATTACCGCGATCACGCGGAAGAGGCAGGCCTTGGTATCCCGGATTTTCCGGTGCTGTTCGGTCGTTTTGCATCCAGCCTTATCGGCCATGGCGCACCGATCATTCTGCCCAAGGTATCCGAGCAGCTTGACTGGGAGGCGGAGCTTGTCGTCGTTCTTTCCAAGGGCGGCAAGAATATCGCCGAATCCGGCGCACTTGATCACGTGGCTGGCTATTCCGTGTTCAACGATGCCTCCATCCGCGATTACCAGCTGCGCACGCCGCAATGGACCGCGGGCAAGAACTTCGATGATACCGGCGCCTTCGGCCCATGGCTTGTCACCCCGGACGAAGTGCCTGCCGGTGCTGCCGGCCTGAAGATCGAATGCCGGGTGAACGGCGAGGTCATGCAGTCGTCCAACACCGGCAACCTGATCTTCACCGTCGCCAACACCATCCACCTGCTGTCCACTTTCATGACGCTTGAAGCGGGCGACGTGATCGTGATGGGCACGCCAGGCGGCGTGGGCGTGGCGCGCGATCCGCAGGTGTGGATGAAGGCCGGCGATGTCTGCGAAGTCGAAATTGAAGGCATCGGATTGCTGAAAAACACCGTGGTGGCTGAATAACGGACCACTGCTGCAAGGGAGAGAGACATGCCGCAGAAACGCGCTGGCGCCCTGGGCGTCCACTCGATCGATCATTTTGGCCTCCAAGTACCCGATCTTGCCAAGGCCAGGAACTTTTACGAAACGTTCGGACTGGACGTGCGTGAAACGGCAGACGGGCTGGAACTTTACACCTTCGGCAACGACCACTGCTGGGGCCGCATTGTCGAAGGGCCGGTAAAGCAGCTGCGCTACATCAGCTTCGGCATTTACGCCGAAGATGAAGACGCGCTGCTTGCCCGCCTTGACGAGAACGGCGTGGAGCGGATCGATGCGCTGGACGGGACGCCCGGCAAGGGCAGCTGGTTCGCAGGGTTTGACGGCATGCCGCTGAACATCGCGGTGGGAGACAAGTGCTCCCCCGATGCCAAGACGCAGTTCACCGTCCAGTCTTCCAAAGCAGGTGAATCGGGCGCAGTCTTCAATTCCAAGGCACCGCAGACGCGGCCCCGCAACCTGTCGCACTTTGCGATCTACACCACCGATGTGATCGCAGCCACGGACTGGTATGAGAAGAACCTCGGCCTGCGTCTGTCTGACGGCAGTGGCCCCGTGGTGGCCTTCCTGCACGGGCCGCACGGCAGCGACCATCACCTGCTCGCCCTTGTCGGCTCCACGCATCGCGGGATGCACCACAGCAGCTGGGATGTCGGCTCGATCCAGGAAGTTGGCCTCGGCTCGGCGCAGATGATGCGCGCAGGCTACAAGGAAGGCTGGGGCGTAGGCCGCCACGTGCTTGGCGGGAATTACTTCTATTATGCCCGCGATCCCTGGGGCAGCTACGCCGAGTTTTCCGCCGATATCGATTATATCCCGGCGGATTGCGAATGGCCGGCAGCGCAGCACGCGCCTGAAGACAGTTTCTACCTGTGGGGCCCCGATGTGCCGCCCGAACTCGTCTCGAACCTTGAACCTGGAGCGCCCGAATAATGGCTACTTACCTTCTGATGCACGGTGGCGGCATGGGCGGCTGGACGTGGAAGTTCATGCGCGCCGAACTGGAAGCGAAAGGGCACACTGTCTACACGCCCACCTTCACCGGCTTTGGTGAGCGCGAGCACCTTATCGGCCGCGACATCGGCAACAGCGTGCATGTGGCCGATATCGTCAACGTGCTGAAGTACGAAGACCTGACCGACGTAATCCTGGTCGCACACTCCTATGCCGGAACCGTTGCGCCGGGTGTTCTGGCACAGGCTGGCGACCGAATTTGCCGGGTAATTTACCTTGATGCCATCGTGCCCCATGCCGGGGAACGCATCGCCTCCATGATGGGCTTTGCCAGCGAGGAAGAAGCCGCCGGACTGGACGCCATGCTGGACGCAGGCGAAGGGCCGATAGGTTCGGGCGTTCACGAACAGCAGCGCGCAATGGCCAAGGAACATCCGCACATGATGGACCGTGACCGCGAGAAATGGCTGCTGGATCACTTGTCAGACCAGCCGATGCGGGCGACCAGTTGCGCCATTCCCGTGGGCGCAGAAGCGATCACCCACCCGGTCGATTACATCGCCGCCGAGCACACCATCATGGGCATGATGCACGAACGTGCCGAAAAGCTGGGTTGGCCGGTGCACAAGCATCCGGGCGATCACGCCTTCAACGTCGGTGATCCCGAAGGTCTGACCAAGATGATCCTGGAGATCGTCGAATGATCGATGCCGCAAACCTGTTCTCGGTCGAAGGGCGCGTTGCGCTGGTAACCGGCGGCAGTGCCGGGATTGGCCGGATGATTGCAGAAGGCCTCGCCGCCGCAGGTGCACGGGTCTACATCTGTGCGCGCAACGCCGAAAAGGTGGCAGCCGCTGCAGAGGACATGGCAGGCGATGTAACTGGAATTTCCGCCGATCTCTCCACGCTCGATGGCATCCAGACGCTGGCAGCCGGCCTTTCCGCCCGGGAAGATGCGCTGCACATCCTCGTCAACAACGCCGGAACCCTGTCTGACGCGCCGATAGATGCATTCTCGGAACAGGACTGGGACGGGGTTCTCGATCTCAACCTTAAGAGCCCCTTCTTCCTGCTGCAGAAACTGCTGCCGCTGCTGCGCAAGGGGGCCACGGCCCAGCGCCCGGCAAGCGTGATCAACATTGGCTCGGTCGGGGCGCTCAAGATCGGCCCGCGTGAAGTCTACGCCTATCAGGCATCGAAGGGCGCGATCCACTGGCTTACAAAGTCGCTGGCGAAGAACCTTGCCGGCGATCACATTACCGTGAACGCGATCGCACCTGGCTTTTTCGAAAGCGACATGACCGTGATTACCGACGATGCCATGCGCCAGATGGTGGAATCGATGGTTCCGCGCGGGCGCACCGGCATGGCAGAAGACATGGCCGGGGCAGCAATCTACCTGGCTTCTCCGGCAGGCTCCTATGTCACCGGTTCGGTAATCCCGGTGGAAGGCGGACTGTCAATCTAGCCCTCCGTTCGATAGGTTGCCAGGCGGAGATCCGGAAGCAAGAGGCGAGCATGGATTTCAATCTTACCGAAGAACATATCGCGTTCCGCGATGTCGTGCGCCGCTGGGTGGATGCGGAATTGCCCAAGGATCTCATGCGCAAGCTTGAAGCGGATGAGGAAAACTACCCCTTTGAAATCTGGGATAAACTGAAGGAGCAAGGCTTCTTCGGCATCGGCATCCCCGAAGAGTATGGCGGCCTTGGCGGCGACGTGCTGATGCAGATGATCTTCGCCCGCGAAATGGCCCGCACGGCGGGCGGCCTGCTGTGGGTGTGGGGGCTGACCTCGTTCGGCGGCGCGCATTCGGTGGCGATTGCCGGCAGCGAAGAACAAAAACAGCGCTGGCTGCCCGAGATGGCAGCCGGAAACCTGCGCGTTTCGCTCTCCATGACAGAGCCTGACGGCGGGACCGACGTGCTCGGCGCGATGAAGACATTTGCCGACAAGGTCGATGGCGGCTGGAAGCTGAACGGCGCGAAGATGTGGACCACCGGCGCGAAGGTTGCCGACCGGCTGCTGGTGCTGGCGCGCAGCGATCGCAATGCCGAAAAGAAGCATCACGGGCTGATCGCCCTGTTCGTGGATGCCAAGTCTCCCGGTATTACCGCCAGCCTGCTGCCCAAGCTGGGCATGCGCGCCATGGGCAGTTGCGAAGTGCACTACGAAGACGTGTTCGTGCCGGACGAGGACGTGCTCGGCGAACCCGGCAAGGCATGGAGCGCGATGCTGCCCAGCCTCAACAACGAACGCATCATGGTGGGCGCACAGTGCCTGGGCGCGATTGACGGCGTGCTTGAAGACGCGCTGGAATACATGATGCAGCGCAAGGCTTTTGGCGGCGTTATCGGGCGTTTCCAGATCCTGCAGCACTATGTGGCCGATATCGCCACCGCACAGAAGGTGACGGAGCTGCTTCTCTATAACGTGGCATGGATGCAATCGAACGGCATGCCCTGCGGCAACGAAGCAAACATGCTGAAGATGGTGGCCACGGAAAACGCCGTGAAGGCAGCCGACATGGGCATCCAGATCATGGGCGGCATGGGCTATTCCGCCGAAACCGACATGCAGCGATATTGGCGTGATCACCGCATCTTGCGCATGACGCCGATCTCCAACGAGATGGTGCGCAATTCGATTGCCGAGAATCTCGGCCTGCCACGGTCGTTCTGAAGGATATCGCAGATGGAAGAATTCCCCCCTGCCCCCAACGTCGCCGGAACATCGCTGGATGGCACCGCGATCTTTACGATCAGCGCCGATGAAAATGCCGCCCTGTGCAAGTCCACCAGAGTGGAACCGTCCAGCGATGGCACCGCGCATCCCATCTATTATTACATCGCCACCCAGGTCGCCATGGGCAAGACCGTGGCAGGCGTTTGCGAAACCTGCGAATTCGACGTTGAAGATGGCCCGATGATGGGTTCATCCGGCGTGCGCTTTGCCCAGCAGCTGATGGTGGGGCAGGACTACAAGGTTACCGGCGAAATCCTCAGCCTGGTGCGCAAGAAAAGCCGCAAGCTTGGCGTGATGGACGTTCTTACTTACCGCCTGCGCCTGCACCCGGCTGAAGGCGGCGATGCAGTGCTGGAGACTGACAACGTGTGGGTTCTGCCGCGCAAGGAGTTGGCCGCATGACCGCCGCAAGCACCATCAAGCCAGGCGATGCCTTGCCGCCCTTAGTGATCGAAAGCGTCAGTCCCGATGCCATGCGAGACTGGTCGGTGTTTCTGGCCGATCCCAACCCGATCCACCTCGATGTGGAAGTGGTGAAGGCAAAGGGCCTTGGCGACAAGCGCATCAACCAGGGTCCGATCAACGTGGCCTATATGATGAACATGCTGATGGCGGCCTTTCCCGGCTGCCGTATCGAAAGCATGGATTCCCGCTTTCTCGACAACGTCTACGAAGGTGACCGCGCGGTCGCTTCGGGCGAAGTTACGGCGGTTGAAGGAAACCGTGTTTCCTGTGACCTTAAACTCGATGTGGATGGGCGCGGCACCGTGAATGCCGGCACCGCCACAATCATCATTTAATTCAAGGAGAAGAACAATGCCCAGCGGTCCCTTTGCCCATGTATGCATGGTGGTTCGCGATCTCGATCAGGCGATCGAGGACTGGACCAAGATCCTCCGCGTGCTCGATCCGCAGTCGCTCGAAAAGCCCATCGTGAAGTACGATGAATTCTCCAGCGGCGATGATGCCGGCATGAAATGGGCTACCTTCGTCAACGAATATTCGACCGAGATCCAGTTCATCCAGCCCGCTCCCGGCACGCCGCTGGGCAAGCGGCTGGACAAGGTTGGCGAGCATGTCCATCACCTGTGCTTCAGCACCGACGATGTGCCCGCCGCGATGGAGAAGCTGAAAGCCGAAGGTCTGCACCTTCCCGGCGGTGGCGAAACCTTCAACGATCCTGACATGACCTGGCAGAAGTGGAGCTGGGTCGGTCCCAAGAGCACGCACGGATGCCTGATCGAAGTGGCATCACCTTATGAAAGCCACGACGATGGCAAGTGGCACCATGCACCCGGAAAGTTCGCCTACAAGGGCCCGGGAGAGCACCCCAGCCACGCCGAAACAGTGCCCATCACGGCCTGATTTGCGCGGCCAAACTGTCAGCTACCAAGGGGACGGACTGCAGCTTTCCGGGGAAGCCTTCGGCGATCCGGAGGCTGCACCCGTCCTCTTTTTTCATGGCGGCGGACAAAGCCGTAACGCCTGGCGCGGCTCTGCCCGGCAGGTTGGCGAGGCAGGCTTCTATGGCATTGCTTTCGACCTGCGCGGCCACGGTGAAAGCGATTGGGCGGCAGATGGCGATTATCATGTCGAGGCGTTTGCCCGCGACGTGGAGGCCCTGCTTGCGCAGTTCACGAGGCGGGTGACGCTGGTCGGCGCTTCGCGCGGCGGGCAGGCCGCACTGATCGGGGGTTCGCGCCACCCGGCAAGGATCCGGCTGATCATGCTGGCCGACGTGGCGCCCGACATGCCCGACGACGGGATCGACGGAATTCGCCAGTTCTTCGCCGAAGGTGCCAGGGGCTATGACAGTCTGGACGCGGCTGCCGATGCGCTGTCCCGCCATCTGGATCAGCCGCGCGTGGCCGATCCCGCCCGGCTCGCCCGATCGATGCGACAGGACGACAAGGGGCGCTGGCACTGGCACTGGGATCCCGCCGCCGGGAACGATGAATTCCTGCATCCACCAAGCGAGAATGAAGCCGTGCTTGCCGCAGCCGCGCGGGTAACTTCCCCGCTGGTGATGGTGCGGGCAGAGCTGAGCCATCTCGTCAACGATACCAACACCGCGCGTTTCAAGACGCTGGCCCCGCATCTGGACGTGTTGACCGCGCCCGGCGCCGGCCACATGTTCACCGCCGACCGGAACGATGCCTTTGCGGCACAATTGCTGGCACAGCTGGCCCGTTATCCAGAGGAGCCTGTCGGATGAGCGCAAGGAATGCCTTGATCGTGGGCGCCACCGGCGGCCTTGGGCAGGCAGCCGCAATGGCACTGGCCGAAGATTTCGACGGCCTCGCCCTCACCTATCGTTCCAGCAAGGCAGAGGCGGAGAAGCTCTGCGCCGGCCTGCCCGCTTCGTGCAAGGGCTGGCCGGTATCCTGCGACCTTGCCGATCCCGCTTCGGTGCATTCTGCCATCGCCGATGCGGCCGCTCAGCTCGGCTCCATCGATACCGTGGTCTTTGCCTCCGGCGTGGCCATAGAGCAGCCGTTCGTCAGCCAGATCGGTGAGAGCCAGTGGCGCGAAGTCATCGAGACCGAACTGATCGGACTGACGCGCGTGGTGGCGGAAATCCTGCCGATCTTCCGCGCGCAAAAGCACGGCAATCTCGTAATCGTTGTCTCGGTGGCGAACTACACCTTCCCTCCGGGAGATGCGCTTTCATCAGTCCCCAAGGCGGGCATGGAGGCGCTTGGCAGAGCCATCGCCAAGGAAGAGGGCAAGTTCGGCATCCGTGCCAACATGGTGGCGCCCGGTATCATCGATGCGGGCCTTGGCACGCACTTTCTGAAGACCCTCTATTCGCCCGAAGTTTGGGAGCAGCAGAAGAAGGCGATTGCACTGCGCCGCTTCGGCACGGGCGGGGAGGTCGCAGAGGCGGTGCGGTTCCTCGCTTCCGACCGGTCTGCCTACATAACCGGGCAAACAATCATCGTGGATGGAGGATTTAGCTTGTGAGCAAGAGCAACCATGACCGTGTTCTGGCGTTTCTGGACGATTTCCACGTTGAGGGAATGCCCGATTTTGCACGCCTTTCGGAATATTTTGCCGAAGATGGGGTATACCAGCCTCTGGTTCCCGCCACCGACCGGATCGTGGGCCGAACGGCAATCGCCGATGCCCTGCAAAAGCAATATCGCACTTACTACGAATGCCGCTGCGAAATCCACGCATCGGCAGCGATAGGCCCCTTCGTGTTCACCGAACGCACCGACCACGTCACGCTGCACAAGGGCGACAGGAAGGTTGGTTCCCGGGTTTGCGCGGTATTCGAACTGAACGATGCAGGGCTGATCGTCAGCTGGCGTGAATACTGGGACAGCGGCGACGTGATGCGGCAGATGGGCGTCACGGCGGATGAACTTGCGGCCGCCATGTGACCATGCTGACGCTGCACCATCTGAACAATTCGCGTTCGCAAAAGATCGTCTGGCTGCTTGAGGAACTGGAGCTGGACTATCGCCTCGAATGCTACCAACGCGATCCCGAAACGCTGCTTGGCCCGCCTGAACTGAAGCGGCTGCATACGCTCGGCAAAGCGCCCGTACTGGAAGACGAAGGCGGCGTTGTGCTGGGCGAATCCGGTGCCATCGTGGATTACGTGCTCGATCGCCACGGCGGCGGGAGGCTGTCGATAGACCCGGCTGATCCGCGCCGGGCTCGGTTTCTGGAATGCCTGTATCTCGCCGTATCGGGCGGCATGAACCCGATCATGATCAAGGTCTATTGCAGCGCTTTCGGGCTAAAGGAATGCGCCATGGACCAGGCGGCTTCAGCCGAACTGGCAAAGGTGCTGTGCTATATCGAGGAATTGCTCGGCAGCGGCGAATACCTGCTGGGCGAAGACTTCACCGTCGCAGACATCCAGATGAGCTTTATCCCCGAGCTGGCCACCGCAATCGGTTGTGCGGGGGAGCATCCCGTCATCCGCCATTGGCAGCAGCGCATCTATGCCAGGCCAGGTTTTCACCGCGCCATTGCCCGCGGCGGCCAATATGATTTCGCTGCCCCGGTCTGACAGCTGCAAGGAGATCATGCCATGGAAGCAAGCATCCGTTCGATCTACTCCTGCTGGAACGCTGGCGATCAGGATGGCGTGATCAGGGCATTTCGCGCGCTTGGGCCTGACGGTTTTACCGTCGAATACGTAGGCAGCGCGCCCATCGAAGGCGAGGCGGCGGTGCAGCAGATGTGGGATGAATTTGCCGGCACCTGCACCGTAGAGATATCCGAACTGCTGGTGAACGGAGATGAAGCCGCGGCTTTTATTCTCGACCACGTGCACGGCGAAGACGGAACAACCACCCTGCCCAGCATCGAAACCTACCACGTGCGCGGTCAGACGCTGGACGTGCGCTATTTCCACCGCTCGCCCGCCTATGGCTGAGATCTGCGCGCGGGGCCTGCGCGCCGCACACAGAAGGAAAGGGGAGGCATTGCTGCCTCCCCTTTCGTGTTCTGCAAAAGGAGGTTTGCCTTACTTGTAGGGATCGACCGGCTGCGGAGCCTCGATCACTTCGAGATCGATCAGCATCGAAAGCACATCCGAGATGGAATAGATGTGCACGATCTTGTCGCCTTCGAACTTGATCCAGCTGAACCATAGCACGTCCAGCTGGTTGCCGGTCGGCTGCACGCCCATGTAGGGTCCGCCGGTGTGCTTGCCATGGTGGTGGCACAGCACACAGATCTCGTCGTCGCCCTTACCCCAGGCCTTCAGCGTGCGATAAACCGACGGCGGGAAAGTTGTGAACAGTGCCATCGGTGAAGTCGACCATTCCTCGAACGTGCCCAGATCAGGACGGTTCGGATTGTCGTAGGTCATTTTCGACTTGTCCATGAACTCGTCAAAGCCCGACCAGTCGCCAACGTTGAGCTTGTCGTGCAGGTCCATCCACTGGTTAACCATGAAAGTCTGGCGCTCGGTCAGACCATCGCAAATTTCTGCTCGCTTTTCGGGCGAAAGCTTGAAGTCGTCCATTGTGAAGGGCGGAATCCTTCCGGCCATAAATTCTCTCCAGTTATCTGCGCTGCGGATTGCAGCTTCGGAATGCATGCGACCGGTATCCATGCGGATCACGGCCTTCGAACTTGGCCCTTTTCAATTTCAAGACTGATGCTGCAACCTACCAATGGGAAGGCACAAGCCACCGTGCGCAGGCGCATTCAGGCAGGGCTTACGGACAGAAGGGAGACTGCCGTGCTTTCTATGGAAGAGATGTCTGACAGGTTCGAGATCCAGGATCTGCTGGTTGGCTATTGCTATGCCGTGGATAACAAGGATTTCGATGCCCTGGACCGGTTTTTTACCGATGACGCGGTGATCGACTACAGTGAGATGGTTGGCGTCAGGGGCTCGCTGCCCGAGATAAAGGCCTTCCTCGAAGCCAGCCTTGGCCCGATCCCGATGGCCCAGCACGCGGTTTCCACCACGCAGTACAAATTCGATGGCGATACCTGCGAAACGCGCACTGTCTGCTACAACCCGATGGTCGTCCCCGGCGACGATGGTGAACCGCAAACGATCTTCTTCGGCCTCTGGTACATTCACCGGTTCCGCCGCACTCCGCAGGGATGGCGCATTTCCAGCCTCTACGAAAAGAAGAGCTACGCCCATAACCTGCCCGAACATATCAAGGCACTGACCCGATGAACCCGGAAGCAATCGCAGCGCAAACCATGGGCGATCCGGTCAATCCCTGGATGATGGAAACCGGCAGCATCTATCTGTGGTGCGGCCTGCTGCTGGCAGCAGCGGCCCTTACCGCGAAAAACCGCCGGATTCCCCTTTTCGGCCTTATGCTGGTGGCCGGATCAAGCGGTTTCTGGCAGGAATTCTTCGCCGACTGGGGCGCCTATGTGGCGTGGAACCCGCAGTTCGAACGCCTCCCCTTCTGGGGCGAAATGGCCTTCACCACTCCGGTGAAGCCGATGTTCATGCCGTTCAGCTGGGGCTGGTGGTTTGCAGTCTCCATCCCTCTGCTGACATCGCTGGTGCTGTTCCTGAAGCGCAAGTTTCCTGCCCGCTCGGTCTATGCCCTAAGCTTCCTCACTGCCTTCCCGTTGTTTCTGGCTTACCAGATCTATGTCGAAGGCAGTTCTGTCGCCAATGGCTGGTGGACATATGATTCGGTGATCGGCCCGGCTCTGGAAAGCGAGCAAGGGCGCTTACCACTGATCTTCCCATTGCTGATCGGGCTGTGGGCGGCATGGTTCGTCGGCCTTCTGGCAGACAGGAATGCGGATGGCTTCATGGCTCATGAAGTGCGCCTTGGTGCGGCTGCAAAACCTGCCGGATGGCGCCGTGAATGGGCCCGGCTGTGGGGCATGGCCCTGCTGTTCCAGGTCACCTTTCTCGCCATCAATCTGGTGCCCGCGATGCTCGGCCGGATCCTGTTTGGCGGGCCTAGTGCGCTGGTGCCCTGATGCATCAATATCGAGGATAAGACCCGCATGACCTGGCTCAACCGTTTGCTGGCAATCGTGCTGTTGTTGCTGGGCCTCGGCCTGGTGTGGTTGGGCGGGAAACTGTTGCTGGCAGGCGGCTCACCCTATTACCTGGCCTGCGGCCTCGCGCTGATCGCCGTTGCATGGCTGCTGTGGCGCCAATCGCCAAAGGCACTGGTGGCCTATGGCGCGCTGTGGGCGGTCTCGCTTGCGTGGTCTGTATGGGAATCGGGGATCTCGTTCTGGCCGTTGCTTGGGCGGATGGGCCTGCTGACAGGGATTGGCATCTGGCTACTGCTGCCGTGGGTCCGGCGATCACTGGCTACGAAGCCCGTAACCCGATTGAGCGCCGGCCTGCTGGCCACTGCA
Organism: Croceicoccus hydrothermalis; assembly: GCF_022378335.1. Taxonomy (GTDB): domain Bacteria; phylum Pseudomonadota; class Alphaproteobacteria; order Sphingomonadales; family Sphingomonadaceae; genus Croceicoccus; species Croceicoccus hydrothermalis. The sequence continues at coordinate 186,625 of NZ_JAIQCI010000020.1, read as the reverse complement.
GTGCTGGCATTGGCAGGGGGGCTATCGTGGACCTTGTGGAACGATCGCATTGCCGGTGGGGACGATCTTTCGCTACTTGCCGCCGGCCCCGAAGCCGCGCGCGATGGTGAATGGCACCACTACGGCAACCTTCAGGCCGGACGGCGCTTTTCGCCGCTAGACCAGATTACGCGCGCCAATGTGGGGGCACTCGAAGAGGTGTGGCGCTTTTCAACCGGGGCAGAGCCTAACGGCGAGGCGGCTCCCTTCCAGGCCACGCCCCTGATGATCGACGGCCGGCTGTATTTCTGCACCGGCTACAACGATGTGATCGCCCTTGATCCTGAAAGCGGTGAGCAGTTCTGGCGCTTTGCCGCCAATGCCGACACCGCCGGGGTATTCGGGCAAACATGTCGCGGGGTCAGCCATTACGCCGTGCCCGATGGGGACGAGACCGAAAGCTGCGCCGCACGCATCTATACCGCCACGATAGACAGCCGCCTGATCGCGCTGGATGCCCGCACCGGCGAGCCTTGCGCCGGGTTTGGCGAGGCGGGCGAGGTCGACCTTCTGCGCGGCATGAGCGACGCCCCGCCGGGCTACTATCACATCACTTCGCCGCCAACCGTGGTTGCCGGAAAACTGGTCGTGGGCGGCTGGGTGACCGACGGCCAGATGACCGGAGAGCCATCCGGCGTCATCCGTGCGTTCGATGCGGTCACCGGCGAACTGGCCTGGGCATGGGACATGGGCGCGCCCGATCGCCTTGGCGAACCCGGCGAGGGTGAAACCTATACTCCCGGAACGCCCAACAGCTGGAGCGTGATGAGCGCGGATGAAGAGCTGGGCATGGTCTATGTGCCGCTGGGCAATGCCACCCCCGATTACACCGGCCTGCACCGCACGCCGGAGATGGAAACCTATTCCAGCAGCATCGTTGCTCTCGATGTCGAAACCGGCCGACCGCGTTGGCACTTCCAGACAACGCATCATGATATCTGGGACTATGACATCGCTTCCCAGCCAGTGCTGTTCGAACTTGCCGATGGCCGCCCTGCCCTTTTGCAGCCAACCAAGCGCGGCGAAATGTTCATGCTTGATCGCCGCACGGGTGAACCCATCGCGGAAGTCGCCGAACTGCCGGTAGCCGTGTCCGAAGCGGAGGGCGATCGCGCCTCTCCCACCCAGCCGTTCTCTGTCGGCCTGCCCAGTTTCGAAGGCCCGCGCCCGAGCGAGAAGAGCATGTGGGGCATGGCCCTGCTGGACCAGGCGTGGTGCCGCCTGCAATTCCGCAAGGCCCGTTTTGACGGCCATATGACCCCGCTGGAAACCGAGCGCGCATCGATCATCTGGCCGGGGTCGCTTGGCGGCAACAACTGGGGCAGCGTTGCCATCGATCCGGGCAGCGGCATCGCCTTCGTCAATTCATCGCATGTCATCAATTACAATCGCCTGATTTCCCGCGAAGAGGCTGACCGGATGGGATTGCAGCCGGCCGAGATCGCCAGCTTCGAAAGCGTGGCTGGCCCGGTGCCGCAGGCCGGAACGCCCTATGCCGCTTCGGTCGCGCCGTTCCTTTCCCCGCTGGTGGCACCGTGCACCCAGCCGCCTTACGGGCTGGTCAGCGCGGTTGATCTCAATTCGGGCGAGTTGCTGTGGCAAAAGCCCTTCGGCACCGCGCGCGACAGCGGCCCGCTGCTGTTGCCCCTCGGCATACCTATCCCAATGGGCGTTCCCAACATCGGCGGGGCCGTGATTACCGGGTCGGGTCTGGCGTTCATTGGCGCAACGCAGGAACACATGATCCGCGCCTACGACATTCGCACCGGTGAAGAGCTGTGGCATGGCAGGTTGCCCGCAGGCGGCAACGCCACCCCGATGACTTACTGGTCCGACCAGTCCGGGCGGCAGTTCGTGGTGATCGCAGCTGGCGGCCACGGCGGCATCCTGTCCGGATACAGCAACGAACTGATCGCCTACGCCTTGCCGCAAGGCGTGCGCACAGCGGGAGAGAATTGATGGGCATTGTCACAGTCGTGACCGGCGCAACCAGGGGTCTTGGGCGCGGCATCGCGCGCGAATTCGCCAGCAAGGGGGCAACGGTTGTAGTAACCGGACGCAACGAGGCTGACCTTGCACAAGTCGCCGGCGAGATCGAACAACGCGGCGGCACGCCGATCACCATCGCCTGCGATCATTCCGACGATGAATCGGTGGCAAGCGCCTTTGCCCGCATCAAGGCGGAAGCGGGCGGGATCGATATCCTGGTCAACAATGCCGCCGCCGTTCACGCGATGGACCTGATCGCGCCCGGCCCCTTCTGGGAAAAGCCGTTGCACCTTGTCGACATGATCGACGTGGGCCTGCGCTCCAACTATGTCGCCGCCTGGCACGCCGCGCCTGTCATGGCAGCTGCGGGCAAGGGCCTGATCGCCAGCATATCCTTCTACGGCGCCGTCTCCTACTTCCACGGCGCGGCATATGGCGCGGCAAAGGCGGGGACCGACAAGATGATGGCCGATATGGCGGTGGATCTTGCGCCGCACGGCGTTGCCGCAATTTCCTATTGGCCGGGCTTCATCCTTACCGATGCCGTGCGCGCGATGCCGCTGGAAATGCTGCCGCCAGACATGCGCGAAGCCCTGCCCAACTGGGAAACGCCGGAATTCACCGGCCGGGTGCTGCACGCACTCTATTCGGCGCCGGATCTGATGTCGCTCAGCGGTCAGGCACTGATCGGGGCCGAGCTGGGCCAGCGCCTTGGCGTGAAGGACACCGATGGCAAGCAGCCGATCTCCTATCGCGAGGCGATGGGCGCGCCGCACATGCCCTTCACGCCAGTCAGCGGAGAGCAGGCATGATCGAAGCCGTGCTGGTGGTGCTGACCAAGGCGCATCCGGGCCGCGAAGCCGATCTGGACGACTGGTATACCAACATCCACATCCGCGATGCCTTGCGCTTTCGCGGTTCGATCACCGCGCAGCGCTTCGTCCGTAGCGAACACCAGCCGATGGCTGTTCCGCCGGAATATGACTGGCAGTATTTCGCGCTCTACGATGTTTTCGACCCGGAGCGATTTTCCCGCGAGCACTGGGAAAATGCGCTGACCAGCCGGATGATGGTGACCACCGCCATCGATGACAGCGTGCTGGAGGACTATCACTACTACCCGCTGGCCTTTCGCAACAACGATCCTGACACGGCCCATTCTGGCGGCGTGGTTTTTGAACAGTTCAACGCCGCGCCGGGCAAGGATGCCGAATTGCGGGCCTGGTATGCCGATCACTACCTGCCCGCAGCCGCGCGGCGGGCAGGCGTGCAAAGCGCCGCACTGCTGGCCTTTCGCAGCTTCGGCCAGATGATCCCCACCACGCCGAAATACAATTATGTGGGCATCTACAAGGTCAATTCGGGTGACAGCTGGAAGGCCTGGAAAGACTTGCCTGAACTGGCCGGTTCACCGCTCGTCGAACAGGAAAGCCTGCTGATCACCCATTGGGACAAGCTGACCGAAAAACTGACGAAGGATCACGTGCAGCACCCCACATCTGAAGGCCTTGCCGCCGAAGAGGGCGCACGGGCGCGCATGGGTGATGATGTGATGACCGGCGGCACCGAAAAGCTGGGCGCGGCCTGACAAGACTTCCGCTTACCAGCGACGGCGCATCTGCACCGCGCGGCGACGCGCGCGCAGGGATTGCTGGCGTTCCTCCGGCGTAACCCGCCGGGTGCCCGGACCAAGTTGCTCCAGCACGTCTCCTGCCGCGATGCAACTGAGCGTTGGCGCAGGTCCGCTGCTGGCACCGGTCCACCGCAGCATGATTGACCCTTGCGCGTGGCCAGCCGGGTCCAGCCAGTTTGCAATGCCCGGATCTTCCATGGCGATAACCGCGCGGAACTTGCCATCTGCATCGATGCTGGCCTGGCCACCGTTCAGGCTGCACTGGTGGTTCATCCAGTCCAGCGTGTTCCAGCGCATGTCGTTCAGCTGGACGTTCCAGTAGCGGACCGTTTCCGGAAGGTCGGTTTCCAGCACCAGCGCGCAATCCGGCTCCAGCCGGAATAGGCCCTGATAGTAACGCTGCCCCTCCACGCCGCCACGCCCGGCCCAGTCGTCATGCTCGAAGGCGTTCCACAGCCCTTTCTGCTGCTGCCCGGCGATGAATCCCATGGCCATGCCCGCCAGTCGCTTGGGATAGGCGCACAAGGCCATCAGCCGCTCGGCAATCTCCGCCTCGCTCCAGCGGCGTGGCGCATGGGTCAGATCGGTGCGTTCGATGGCGATCCGCGCCTCCCGCTCCGCACCCCAGTCATAGCTTGCCTGCCGCAGCGAGAGCGAACGCGCTGTCGGATCGAGAGGGTGCCAGTCACCCTGCCAGTCTGCCGGTTTTTCCGCGCTCAGCATCAGGGAAAAGCGCCCTGCCCCATCCAGTGCCAGATCGTCGAAGTCGATCGTACCCAGCGACGGCCCCAGTGCGTCCATCACGGCCAGCCCGCCAGCGGCAATATCCATCTGCAGGAACAGGCATTCCCCTCGCTCCCCGGTAATCAGATAGCTGCCACTGCCATCAATCGAGGCTGCGGCGTAGATGAAATCGGGGTTGGTGCCGACAAGGTTGAAATGCGTGCCTACTGCGGGAACGAAATCGGGGCGGTCACGATCTGCAAAGGTCGTCAACCAGCCCGATGCCAGCGCCGCGAACAGCATCTTCTCGACTTCCGCCCGCTCCAGCCCGTCAGCATCGCCCGGCAACATGGCGAGGACATCCTCCGCCGAAGTAAGCTTCGCAAGATAGTCGGGCCAGCGGCTCACAGATAGGCCTCGTAGGCGCTGATGTAATCGGCATAGACGCTTTCAACCTGCTCGCGCGTCAGCCCGTAATCGGCCAGTTCATAGCGGTGCTGCCCGTGCTTGTCGGATGGATGCTCGCGCCACCAGCGCGCCACCGCTTCCTCCGTCTCTACCGAAAACGCGATGTCGGCGTGCTCGTAAACCTTGCGCACCGCGGCGACAGGATCCGAAATCAGGTCTCGGAAGGCGAGGTCCAGCACCTGCACTTGCGGGTTAGACTGCCGCCAGGAAAGTGCCGCCGCCTGGCCATCGTGCCACAGGTGCAGCAATTCCTGGCCCAGCTCGTTGCGGTCGATCCGGTCAAAGGCAACGCAGCGGATGACTTCAATCAGGCGCGAGATTGATGCCATCACCGTTACCGGGTCTCGGTGCGGCTGCACCAGCACGGCGTCAGGGTAGATATCCAGCAATTCGGGCAGGTGGTGCGCGTGTTCTTGCACCTTGAGAACCCAGCGCTTGCGCGGATTTTTCCATGCGAGGTGCTGCAACCACATCTTGTGAACGCGGTAGCCAAAGCGCGTATCGGCCTTGCGATACCAATCGTAATAGGCAGGCAGGCGAAACAGCATCGTGGGATTGATGCCCTGAAACGCGGTTTCCAGCATCATGCCACATTCCTGCGGGATGCGTGCGCCGATCGGATGCGCTTTCAGCACATCGGCCCAGGCCCCGGTGAAATTCTCGCGTACATAGGCATCGAAGCCATCGGCACGCGGATCGGTATCGAATGTCGCGGCTTCTGGCGGCGGCGATGGCGCGGCAACTTCCCATTGCAGGGGCGTGCGGATTTGCGGATCGGCACCGATCAGCGCGTGCAGGATCGAAGTGCCGCAGCGCGGCAGACCAAGGATAAACACGGGCCGCTCGATAACGACATCGGCGATCTCCGGATGCGCCTTGCGGTCCGCCGCGATTGCGGAAAGGCGCGACAGGTTATCACGGAACTGCGCCAGCGCCCTCTCGCGCCCCGTCTGCGACAGCCCGCTTTCCTGCGCCAGCGCATCCATCGCCGCTGTAAGTCCAGGAAGGACGCCTGCGGCCATCTCTGCATCCAGACCGGCTTCGCCGATCAGTTCCTGCGGTGTCGGATCTCCCATGCGCGCGCCCTCTCATGCAGCCATTTGCGACGTTCTTTTCACTATGCAGGCTAGGCACGGGAAAAATCGCTGAACCTGTCACTGGGTAGGACAGAAGGGGGGCATGAGCGGCGACATATCGGCTCATGGAAGGGAGCAGATATGGAACCGTCTGAACATCTGGAGCCGTACTGCCAGTTGCCGGTTCGGCGCTGACGCGATGGCTACGGATACCACATTCGATTTCATCATCGTGGGCGCCGGATCGTCCGGCTGCGTGCTGGCCAACCGGCTGAGCGCCGACCCGGCGACCAAGGTGCTGCTGATAGAAAGCGGGCCTGACGACAAGAGCCCGCTGATCCGCATGCCGCGCGGCGTCGGCAAATTGCTCGACCCTGCCAATCCGCATGTCTTTGCCTACAACGTCAAACCCGCAGGCAACCAGCCAGAAGAGATGTGGCTCAAGGGGCGCACGGTTGGCGGCTCAAGCTCGGTCAACGGCATGGTCTACATGCGCGGCGCGCCGCAGGATTACGACGAGTGGGAAAAGGCCGGCTGCGCAGGCTGGGGCTGGGATCGCATGGGGCGCCATTTCGTGGCCTTGGAAGACCATGCACTGGGCGCGGCGGAATGGCGCGGCACCGGCGGCCCATTGCGCATTTCAGTATTTGCTGACGGCAATCCGGTTACCCAGGCGATGCTTAAGGCAGGCGCGCAAATGGGCGTGCCGACTGTGGCCGATGTCAACGCCGTGGACGTGGTGGCCGATCAGGGCATGGGCTACCAGACCACGACCACCTGGAAAGGACAGCGCTTTTCCGCTGCGCGGGCCTTCCTCGATCCGGCGCGCGCACGCGCGAACCTCAAGATCATCACCGGCGGCACCGTGGAAAGGGTCGTGTTCGAGGGCGACCGGGCTGCAGGCGTGGTTCTGGATGGCCAGCAGATCGCCTGTCGCGGCGAGATCATTCTGTGTGCGGGCGCTGTTGAATCCCCCAAGCTGCTTGAGCTGTCGGGAATTGGCGATGCGGCGCGCCTGAAGGCGCTTGGCATACCGCTGGTCGCGCACAGCCCCAACGTTGGCGAGAACCTGCGCGAACACCGTTATGTCGCGGTCGACTGGCGTATTCGCGGCCACAGTTCCAACCAGAAACTAAGCGGGCTAGGCCTCATTGCATCTGTCTTGCGCTATTTCCTGTTGCGGCGCGGCGCGATGACCGATGCGGCGCACGAAGTAGGCGGCTTCATCAAGACCGAACCCGGGCTGGATCGCCCCGATGCGCAGATCGGCTCCATGATGGTGACCATGAAGCAGGACGCCAAAGGCAAGGTCGTGCTGGACTCGTTTCCCGGCATGCGCCTGCTCGGCTATTTCACGCGGCCTGAAAGTCGCGGCTCCACCCACATCCGGTCGAGCGATCCTGCTTCCCCGCCGCAAATCGATGCAAACCACTTCGCCGAGCAAGTGGACCGTGACCGCGCACTGGCCCTGTTCAAGTGGATCCGCCGGTTCGGCCAGCAAGGGGCGCTTGCGCCTTGGGTTGTAGAGGAAGTGGGGACCGCTGCTGACGTGAAAACGGACGAGGATATTCTCGCCAACCTGCTCCGGCTGGGCGGCACCTCGCTCCATATCGCCGGCACCGCCGCAATGGGCGCAGAGGCCGATAGCGTGCTTGATCCGCAGCTGCGCGTGCGCGGCGTAAGCGGCCTGCGCGTTTGCGACACATCGATCATGCCCGCACTGGTTTCGGGCAACACCAATGCACCGGCGATGGCCATCGCCATGAACGCTGCGGACATGATCCTCGGCAAGGAACAGACAGCATGACAATACCTTATACCGACATCAGCCAGGTCTATTACGATGGTGCATGGCACGATCCGCAGGCAGGCACCGAACCGGTCATCAATCCGGCCACAGAAGAGGTGATCGCCGCCGCACCGGTTGCCTCTGCACAGCAGGTGGATGCCGCCATTGCAGCGGCGCGCGAAGCCTTTGACCATGGCCCCTGGCCGCGCATGTCCATGGATGAGCGGGCTGACATGGTCGAAAAGATGGCGCGCGCCCTGCGGGCAAAGCATGCCCAGATCGCGCAACTGATCGTGGCCGAAGTGGGCTGTGCGGCCGGCATCACCCACCTGATGCAGGTCGACAACCCGCTGCGCCTGCTGGAAGCGGCCATCGGCCATGCACGGCGCGAACAGCCCGAACGCCTGCCGATCGATATAACCCCCAATCCCTTCGCCCCGGATGGCCCGCGGTCCATTGGTGGCACCACGGTGGTGCGAGAACCGCTGGGCGTGGTTTCCGCCATCACCGGATACAACTTCCCCTTCCTGCTGAACCTGGCAAAGATCGGCCCTGCCCTTTTGGCGGGCTGCACCATGGTGCTCAAGCCATCGCCCTTCACCCCGTTTTCCGCTCTGCTGTTCGGACAGGTGGCGGAAGAAATCGGCCTGCCCGCAGGCGTGCTGAACATCGTCACCGGCGGCATCGAGGAAGGGCAACTGCTGTGCACCGATGAACGGGTGGACATGGTGACCTTCACCGGTTCCGAAGGTGTTGGCGCGCAGATCATGGCGCAGGCCGCGCCCACGCTGAAGAAGGTTCATCTGGAGCTGGGCGGCAAGTCGGCACTGATCGTTCGCGAGGATGCCGATGTTCAGAGCGCGGCGGCCATGGCTGCCACGGTCATTTCCATCAACGCCGGGCAAGGCTGCGCCATCCCCACCCGCTTCCTGGTTCACGAAAGCCTGCGCCCGGCCTTTGCCGCAACGGCTGCTGCCGTCGCCGGGCAAATCGCCATCGGCAATCCGGCAGACCCGGCCATCGGAATGGGTCCGCTGATCCGCGAGAGCCAGCGCAGCAAGGTGGAGCATTTCATCGAACTGGGCCGCTCTGCGGGTGCCCGGCTGGTGTGCGGTGGCGGCCGCCCGGCGGGACTCGACAAGGGCTTTTTCACCGAAGTGACCGTTTTCGACGATGTGACCAACGACATGGCCATCGCGCAGGAGGAAATCTTCGGCCCGGTCGGCTGCATCATCGGCTTTTCAACGGATGAAGAGGCGATTCGTATCGCCAATGATTCCCGTTACGGCCTGAACGGCGCGATCCAGACGGCGGATGCCGCAAAGGGTTACGAAATGGCCCTGCAAATAAGGACCGGCAGCGTCTCGCTCAACGGCGGAACAGGCACGATGAGCGACGCGCCCATCGGCGGCTACAAGCGATCGGGCATCGGACGCGAGTACGGCCCCGGTTGGCTGCGTGAATACCAGCACGAGAAATCGATCTTTTACCCGATCGGCAAGTAAGGAATTCTAGAGAGGAGGTTCCGGTGAGCGATACAATCATTGTTACTTTGGATTTGTCGTTGAAGCCCGAAGTGGTGGAGGGGTTCTGCCAGCAGATTCCCGCCACGCTGGAAGGCACGCGAACATTTCCCGGCTTTGTCAGCATCGCCATCAGGCGCAATACCGATGATCCGAACCGCGTGATCTTCATCGAAGAATGGGAATCGCGCGCCGCCTACGATGCCTATGTGGCCTTCCGCACGGAGCAGGGGATGATGGACCAGATGGCAGCCATGCTGACCGCGCCTCCTGAAACGCAGTTCTGGGATGCCAAGGTTGCCTAGGCCCGCAAGGATCGCGGCGCAATTGGAGAGGCTCGAACGATGAGTCTTCACCGCCGGATAGACAGTGGGCTGAGCGCGCAGGACGAACGCTCCATCAACGCCCTTCTCATCGCCTATGCCACCGCCATCGATACGCGGGACTGGGCCTTGTTCAGAAGCTGCTTCACCGCCGATTGCAAAACCGACTACGGCGAGTTCGGCAACTGGACAGATGTTTCCACACTCACCGATTACATGCGCGAAGCCCATTCCCGGCTTGGCCCCACCATGCACCGGATCAGCAATATCCAGCTATCGGGTGCGCAAGGCGGTGCCACGGCACATTGCTACGTCGATGCACTGCTGTGCCAGATGAACAATGATGGTCCCGTTCACCGGGGCATTGGCAGCTATGAGGATTTCCTCGTGCGCACGGGCGATGGCTGGAAGATCGCACGGCGCATTTTCAAGCCGATGATACTGGAATAGAAAAAGGTGGACGGGATGGAACTGAAAGACAAAGTCGCAGTGATCACGGGCGCATCTGCCGGGATCGGTGCGGCAACCGCACGCAGTCTGGCGCAAGGCGGTGCAAGGCTGCTGCTGGTCGCGCGCCGGGAAGACCGGCTGCAATCGCTGGCACAGGAAATCGGTGGGGACACGCGGTTCCTCGCGCTTGACCTCGCCGATCCATCCGCACCGCAGGCCATGCTCGACCATGCCCTGGGCGAGTTCGGCGCGGTTGATATCCTCGTGAACAATGCGGGCATCCTGCGCACCAGTCATTATGAGGAGTTTGACCTAGCCGAGCTCGACCCGATGATTGCCGTCAACTATTCGGCTGTCGTTCGCGCAAGCGTGCTGTTCGCTCGCCACATGAAGGCGCGCGGCACTGGACAGATCGTCAATATTTCCAGCATCGGTGCAGGCATTACCGCCGCTGGCACGGGCGTTTATGGCGGGCTGAAAGCTGCGCTGGAACGGTTTACAGACGTCTTGCGGATAGAACTCGCGGGGTCAGGTGTGTGCGTGGGACTGGTGGCGCCGGGCACCACCACCACCGAGATTTTCGAAGACATGAAAGCCAAGGGCCAACCCGGCTGGGACGAATACATTCCACCGATGCAGCCAGAGGAAATTGCCCGCGCGATCCGTTTCATGTGCGAACAGACAGGCAATGCCAATGCCGCGCGGATGCATATCTACGCGACATCGGAAAGCTTCTGAACGGGTCGATCTTGTGCGGCGATCAGTCCAGCCGTGAATAGGCAGATATGTCGAACGGCTTGAACGGCTCGCCCTCGCGTGCCTTCACCACCCATTCCGCATCCATCAGCAAGGCTCGGCCAAGGGCCACCAGGTCAAATTCTCCGGCTTGGAAACGGCGGACAACCTCTGCGAGGTTGTCCACTGCGGCGGTCGGTTGGGTGAAGCTTGCGGCCAGTTCCTTGTCGAAACCAATCCCGCCAACCGTCATCGTCGGCAGCCCTGTAAGTTTGCGGATCCACCCGGCCAGGCCCATGTCGGAACCTGCGAAGGCCGGCCTGGAAAAGACCCGCGTGCTGACATCGAAAATGTCTACCCCGGCATCGACCAGCGCCCCGCAAATCGCGCCAAGTTCGTCGGGCGTTTCGGCCAGGCTGCCCTCGTAATCCTGCAGTTTCCATTGCGAGATACGATAGGCGATGGGCAGATCGGGGCCGATGGCTTCGCGCACAGCCTTGATCACTTCGACTGGAAAGCGTGTGCGCGCCGCGGCATCGCCGCCCCAGGCATCGTCGCGCGTGTTGGTCTGCGCCCAAAGGAAACTGTCGAGCAGGTAGCCGTGCCCGCCGTGCAAGGCGATGCCATCGAAGCCAGCGGCCTTGGCGTTTGCCGCACTGCGAGCAAAAGCGGCGATGACCGCGGCGATATCGCTTTCGTCCATATTGTCCGGCCCAAGCGACCGGGCTTCAGGGTGTGGCGGCGAATTGTCCTTGCGCAAGGCGCCCATGTGCCACAGCTGCGGCATGATCTTGCCACCTGCCGCATGCACTCGGTCTACCACCTCGCGCCAGCCGTTCAGGGCCGCTTCGCCATGCAGGACGGGAATGTCCTTTTCCTCCATGCTGCCCTGGCCGATTGCCGAGGGGTGATCCACGCCAACGCCTTCGGTCACGATCAGGCCTACATCGCCCCTCGCCCTGCGCGCATAATATTCAGCGACATTCTCTCCCGGGCTTCCATCGGGGCTGAACTGCCGGGTCATGGGCGACATCACGAAGCGGTTGGCCAGTTCCAGGCTCTTGCAGGAAAACGGCGAGAAAAGCGGGTCCAGTGCGTTGCGCATCCATTAAACTCCTTTGGCTGCGCCTCCCTATCAGAAGCGGCGCACCGTGTTTGCCCTGTCGACAGGTAGGCTGCGCAATGCCGACTGGTTCAAGGGGCCAGAGATCAGCAGCGGATGACAGTGAATTTGGTTCAGATCAATTTCACCAGCGCGATACGGGCATAAGGCAGGCGTATTGCCGCTAAGGGGATCAATGCCAGTGGAAAATGACCTTCTCGTGGGAGACACAGCCAGGGCAGACATCCTTGAGCAATCCCTGTGGGTCGTTGCCGAGGCGGACAGGGATATCACGCCGATTTTCTTCGACCGGCTGTTTGCCCGCTATCCGGAACAACGCCGATCCTTTCACCATGCGGATTCCACGTGCGGTGCGATGGTGAACGAGATGATCGAGACCCTGATGGGGCTGGCGACAGGCGAAGACTGGGTCGAGCGCTCTACGCAAAGCCTGGTCATGGCGCATCGCTGCTACGGCGATATTGGCCTGCCGCTTTACGCAGCTTCGATCGACATGCTGATCGATACCCTCGCCGAAGTGGCGGGGCATGGCTGGTCAAAAGCGTTCGATGCCGCCTGGCGCGAACAAGGGGCCGCTCTCAAGGGCATCCTTGCGCGGGTCTATTAAAGCCCACTGCAGGGCCGCCGTCACGCATCGACGATGGCGAGGGCCGATTGCGGACAGGCATCCGCGCCCTCGCGGGCTGCGTCTTCCAGACCTTCGGGCACGATTTCATCGTCGACATAGACGATGCCGTGCTCGTCCAGCTTGTACACTTCCGGGCAGATTTCCGCGCAAACACCATAGCCGCAACACGCAGGCTTGTTGATCACGACCTTCAGCTTACCCTTCTCAGACATCAATCTCTCCGTTGTTTGTCCTGGTTTTTGTCGCTTTACATATTGAACAGATATTATTCAATGTGTATAACGCGAATCAATCACAAAAAAATGCACTACCGGGAGAATGCCGAGATGCTCCAGAAATCGAAGCTAGTATTGCGCGACGGAACCTCGCTTGACGATCTGATCATGCGCGAGAGCAATGAGGTCTCGCTTCGCGTGATGACCGACGAAGAGCTTTACCACCTCGAAATGGACAAGATTTTCGCCAAGACCTGGCTGCTGCTGGGTCATGAAAGCGAAATTCCCGAGCCCGGCGATTTCATCGTTCGCGACATGGCGGAAGACAACGTGATCGTAGCCCGCAGCCAGGATGGCGAAGTCAATGTTTCGCTGAATGTCTGCCCGCACCGCGGCATGCGCGTGTGCCTTGGCGAAGCCGGCAACAAGCGCATCCACCAGTGCATCTACCACGGCTGGGCATTCCGCCCGAACGGCGATTTCATCGGCGCACCGGTTGAGCGCGAGAAGATGCACGGCAACGATGTGGACAAGAAGACCCTGGGCCTGAAGAAGGCCAAGGTGCACCTGTATGGCGGCCTGATCTTCGCCACCTGGAACATCGATGGCCCCTCGTTCGACGAATACCTGGGCGACATCAAATACTACATGGACCAGCTGTTCTGCCGCACCAACAACGGCCTTGAACTGCTTGGCCCGCCGCAGCGTTTCACCCTTCCCTGCAACTGGAAGGTGCCTGGCGAACAGTCGGGTTCCGACGGGTTCCACACGCTGACACTGCACCGCTCGCTGATGGAAGGCGGTGTGATGGGCGGAACGGCCGAAAGCATCTATGACCAGGCGCCGGGGATGTACGGGGTCGACGTCTCGTGCAAGCAGGGCCACTCGCTGCGCTGCCTCGAAGCCGAAAAGACCTTCAAGATGTTTGCCGACGTGCCGTTCGAGGGCAAGTCCACGCGTGAACGCCTGGAACTGCTCACCCCGCCGGGCATCACCAAGGAAATGATTCCCGAACTGTTCGAAAACCTCACCGAAGACCAGGTGGCTCAGCTGGCGACGATCCCGCCTCAAGTGGGCGGCATGTTCCCGAACGTCCTGATCGCTTTCATCTTTGCGCCCCGTACCGATGGCGGTTCATCCGGCGCGCTGTCATTGCACACCTATGTGCCCAAGGGGCCGGACAAGGTCGAATTCGTGAACTACCTGTTCGCGGAAAAGGATGCGCCCGAACAGATGAAGCGCGACATGCTGCAGAACTCGATCTGGAACACCGGCACATCCGGCGTGATCGAGCAGGACGATGCCGACGTCTGGCCGGTGATCATGAAGAACGCGCGCGGCGCGGTCAGCAAGGACATTACGCTCAAGTACCAGGCTCTGCACGGGCACGAACGCCCCGAAGGCTGGGTTGGCGAAGGCTTGCTCTATCCCGGTTTCACCAAGGACGACACCCAGTGGAACTGGTGGCTGGCTTATTATGACCTGATGGACGCGGTTTGAGCGGGGGAGACACAGACATGACCTGGAAGACCAAATCGACCGCCGCCCCCGATTCAACCACGATCCTTCGCGGACTGGTTTCCAAGAAGCGCGTGCCGCTGGGATCGGAAGTGTACAACCGCATCCTGGAAACGCTCTATGACGAAGCGGCCGCGCTGGACGAGCGCCGCATCGATGACTGGATCGCAATGATTGCGCAGGATATCATCTATCAGGCACCGATCCGCCTGACGCGCACCGGTGCCAACCGCGACCGCGACGTGATGCGCACCATGTTCCATTTCGACGAGAACTACGATTCGCTGCTGATGCGGTCTGGTCGTTTGCAGAAAAGCGCATGGGCGGAAGATCCCCCGTCGCGCTGCCGCCGTTTCGTGACCAACGTCCGTGTTGCAGAGTGTGACACGCCCGGCGAATATGAAGTGGTGAGCTATCTCTTCCTCGAACGCAGCCGTGGCGACAGTCCGGACAACGAGAACACGACGGCTGAACGCCGCGACGTGTGGCGTGAAGTTGAGGGTGAATACAAGCTGGCCCGGCGCGAGATCATCGTCGACCAGTCAGTGCTCGGCATGTCCAACTTCGCAGTATTCCTGTAATCGGAATGAGCGAGCCTGTTGCCCCCACCATCGTCGTTGTCGGCAGCGGTCTCGCCGGCTTTGGCGTGCTGCGCGAACTGCGCCGGCTCTCGCCGGAAGCGCGCCTGGTCATGGTCACGCTTGAGGATGGTCACTTCTATTCCAAGCCCGCGCTGTCGACCGCGCTGGCCAAGGGCAAGACCAGCGAAACGCTGGTAACCACACCTGCGGAAAAGATGATCGCCAACCTCAAGCTGGATGCCCGCATCGGGCGCGAGGCAGAGGCTATCGATCGGGCTGGCAAGGCCCTGCTGACCACCGGCGGGCCGATCCATTACGATGCCCTGATCCTGGCAACCGGTGCCGAACCGATCCGCCCGGCTATCGGCGGAGACGCCGCGCACCGTGCCATTTCGGTCAACCAGCTGGAACACTACGATCGGTTTCGCAAGGAACTGCCCGAAGGCGCGCGTGTGCTGATCATGGGTGCAGGCCTTGTGGGAACCGAATTCGCCAATGACCTGGTGACCAACGGTTACAAGCCGATCGTGGTCGATATGCTGGGCCAGCCACTGGCGCAGCTTGTGCCGCCCGCAGTGGGAGAGACGGTGCAGGAAACCCTTCAGGATAGCGGCGTCGAATGGCAGCTGGGCCGCAAGGTCGAGGCAATCGATTACCGGCACACGGAACGCGGATATGTTGCCACGCTGGACGATGGCACGCGGATAGAAGCCGATATCGTTCTTTCCGCAGTGGGCCTTCGCCCGAACGTGAAGCTGGCGCAGGAAGCCGGCCTCGACATCGGGCGCGGGATCAAGATCAATGAATTTGGCCAGACCAGCGACCCCGATATCTATGCAATTGGCGACTGCGCCGAATATCCCAATGGCCTGGCTGCCTATGTCACGCCGATCATGGCGGCTGCGCGCGGTATCGCGCCCAGCGCGCTGGGCACGCCCACGCCGATCAAGTTCCCGCCGCTTTCGGTGCAGGTCAAGACCACGCTTTGCCCCATCAACCTGTTGCCGCCAGCCGCGGCCATCCAGGGCGAATGGCGCGAGGTGGAAAGCGATAGCAAGGGCGCCAAGCACCTGTTCGTCGACAACGACAACAAGATCCAGGGCTACGTCCTGACCCGGGAAAAATGCGAAGAACGCATGGAAATGGATAGAATGGTGGGGGAAGCAGCATGAGCGGATTGCTCGAAGGCAAGGTGGCAATCGTAACCGGCGGGGCAAAGGGCCTTGGCTATGGCATTTCGCGGCGCATGGCCGGCGAAGGCGCTTCGCTGCTGATCACCGGGCGCGATGGCGCGGCCACGGAAAAAGTTGCGAAGGAAATCCGCGAGGAATTCGGCACCAAGGCTGTCGGCATGTCGGCTGACATGGCGGTGAAGGAACAGGTCGAGGCGATGGTGCAGCGCGCTGTCGATGAATTCGGCGGTCTCGATACGCTTGTCACCAATGCTTCCAGCCTTTCGGACAATGTCCTGCTTGAACACAAGACCGACGAGATGCTCGATGCCACGCTGAAGATGGGCGTTTGGGGAACATGGTGGGCAATGCGCGCCGCCCTGCCCCACATGAAAAAGCGCGGCGGTGGCTCTGTAATCAATTTCTATTCAATCGATGCCGATACCGGTGCCTGGCTGCACAGCGATTACAACATCAACAAGATGGGCATCCTGGGCCTTACCCGCAGCGCCGCAGTGGAATGGGGCCGCTTCAACATTCGCGTGAACGCCATTGCGCCCACCGGGCTGGGCCAGGTGTTCGCGAGGCTGGTGGAAGAAGTACCCGGCTTCCTGGAGAAGGCAACGGCCAACAACCCGCTCAAGCGCGCGGGCGATCCGGAAAAGGATATCGGCCCGGTCGTGGTGTTCCTGGCTTCGGAAATGTCGGCTTTCATCACTGGCGAAATGATCAATGTCGATGGCGGGCAAAACCTGCCCGGCTACGTCAGCATCCCGCACAATCTCGAAGAACTTGAGAAGGGCGCGACATGAAATTCCAGCCTGACCTGATCCAGGGGCAAGAGGTGAGCGAGGATTTCATCTCCTCCCCCAGCGTCATCAAGATCCTGTCAGGAGCGCTTGATGCCATCGCGGAACGCGGTGTGCGCCGGCTTTCCATGAGCGACATCATCGAAGCCAGCGGTGTATCGCGTGGCACCATGTATCGCTATTTCTCAAACAAGGAAGATGTCCTTGCAGCAGTTGCGGAATTCGTTTGCACCGGGTTTGAAACCGGCGTGCGCGAGGCAGCCGAGAACATCGACGATCCGATAGAGCGGTTCCGCCAGGTCATGCTGTTCTATGCCCGTTATACCAACGAAAACTCACCCGATCGGGTTTTCGAGGTGGAGCCGCGCTTTCACCTCTCCTTCTTCCGCAGCCGCTTCGATCGCTACAAGGTTGCGGTCTACCTGGCGCTGGAACCCACATTCGAATACCTCGAAGCCAAGCTTGGCAAGAAGATCAATACAGAAGGCTTCGTGGAAGTGCTGGTTCGGCTTCAGCTGAGCACCCTGCTGGTGCCTGCTGATGATAACTGGTCCGCGCTGTGGAACGAGAGCGCTGATAATCTCGAAAACTGGGTGCTCGACCTGGCGCACCAATCTGCCTGAATAATCGAAAGGATGCATGAAATGGCTACTTTGGCAAAAGCTCCTGTTGAACAAGTTAGTGGTTGGGCGGACAAATCAGTCGCCGACAAGCTTGTTGCCCGCGCAAAGGAACTTCGCGGGTTTCTCTCCGAAAACGCACCCGAAGGGGAAAAACGCCGCAGTCCCACCGATGCGGTCGACAAGATGCTGAAGGAAGAAGGCTTCCTGCAGATGCTGGTTCCCCAGCGCCTGGGCGGCTTCGGTCTTTCCCCCACGGATTTCTGCCGCGTGCAGATGGAAATCGCCAAGGGCGACCCTGCGGTCAGCTGGGTCATCCAGATCATCAACGGCACCACCTGGGTAACCAGCCTTGCGCCCGACAGCGTGCAGGAAGCGGTTTTCGCCAATGGTCCGGAGCCGGTGTGTGGTGCCTACAACCCGCCGGGCAAGGCTCGCAAGGTTGATGGTGGCTGGATCATCAATGGGGCATGGCCCTACATGTCCGGCTCGCGCCAAGCGACATGGACCCAGCAGGGCGTGGTGTTGGAAGGCTACGATGGCCCCGTGGTTCCGGGTATCAGCATGTGCTACATCCCGATGAGCGAGTTCGAGATCAAGGATACCTGGTTTGTCAGCGGCATGCAGGGTACCGGGTCCGATACGGCGATCGCCGAGGATGTGTTCATTCCCGAAGGCCAGATGGTGCTGATTGACAAGCGCGCCGGACAGATCGATCCTACCAAGAAGCACTTCGGCGCCCCTTCCGATCTGATCCCGGCCGTGCCGATGGTGCGCACAACCGGTCTGGCCCAGCTGATCGGCGCGGTTGAGGCCATGCTTGAGATCGTTGCGGCGGAATCGGGCAAGCCGGTGCTGACCACCACGATCGGTCCGCGTACCGGTTCGGGTGCTTACATGCGCGATCTGGGTGAAGCAGCGGCGCTAATCGAAACTGCCAAGACCATTCTCTTCAGCCTTACCGCGAAACTTGACCGGGTGGGGCTTGGCGAAGAGTTCACTGCGGAAGAAAAGACGCAGCACCGCGCTGCCGGTGGGCAGATGGTGCAGTCGATCCACGCCGCCAGCGAATCCCTGATGTTCCAGGCCGGATCTTCGGGCTTCTCGCTGGAAAAGCCGATCAACCGCTACTGGCGCGATATCTCGATGGCGCTGCGGCACATCCAGAACATCCCCACGATCGGTTACGAGATCCAGGGCCGTGCGCTTGCCGGTGGCGATCCGATCGCCCCTCCGGGTTCGTACTAAGAAGACCTAGACACCGTCGATCAGGCGCGCGCGAAAGAATTCCAGTATTTCGTCGCGCGCCTGCGCGGTGGGCTGACCGGCCTCGTCGATCAGGTGCAGCGTAACCACGCTGTGCGGCGTCTTTAGCGGAGCATCGGGATTGGCGGCACTGTCCGGCAACACCGTGCCGACAAACCTGTCTCCCAGCGCCTTTTCGTAAGCCGCAAACTTTGTCGCAGGGCAGAAAGTATCGCCCTCGAAACGATAGCCCCTTACCGTCAGGTCTTCGTTCTCCAGGCGCTGTTTCACGCGGGCCAGTTCGTCCGGGTGGATCGCCAGACCGGCGGCATCGTGCATGGGTAGCGATGGCTGTGACAGGACGGGTGCAACCACTGCCTTCTCCAGCATCATGTGCAAGGCGAAATTGCCGGTAAAGCACATGCCGATCGCGCCTACGCCGTGGCCGCCGCACTCCTTGTGCGCAAGCGCCGCCAATGCTCGCAGCCACTGTGTCACCGGGCTAGATTTATTTGCTGCAAAAGCGCGGAATTCCCGGCTGATGCAGGTGCGTGCCAGCGTGACCATGGTGCCGGGAACACCTGGCATTACGCCATCCCTGCCGAACAGCGATGGCATGTAGACAGTAAGCCCGGCATCGCGCACCCAGCGGGCGAAACGCGCCACGTAGGGACTGATCCCCGGCATTTCCGACATGACGATTACCGCCGGCCCCTGGCCTGCAACATAGACGCGCCGGGTCTTGCCCAGCAGTTCGATCTCGCGATGTTCGAAATCTTCCAGCTTGTCGCGTTTGCTCGGGTCGAATGACGGCATCAGTTATCCCTCCTCTTGCTAGGCAATCAGGCATGCCGCTTCGAACGGCAATCTCGGGTTGCGCGGATAAAGGCTATCCTTGTCACCATAGCCCAGCGTGCAGATGAAATTGGCCTGCCAGCGCCCATCAGGAAAGAATTCCCGGTTGATCGCTTCTGCATCGAAGCCCGACATAGGCCCGCAATCCAGCCCGATCCCGCGTGCGGCGATGATCATGTAGGCCCCCTGCAACGGCACGTTGCGCGCCAGCAGATCGGCAATCACATCGTCCTTGCCGGCAAAGACCGATGCAAAATCGCGCGACGGGAAAAGCTTCGGCATTTCCTCGTAAAAGCGGGTGTCTGCCGCAACGATGGCTGTGACCGGCGCAGATTTCACCTTGGCCACGTTCCCTTCGTTCACGCAGCCCAGCAAGCGCTGCTTTGCTTCGCCGCTGGATACAAAGGCAAAGCGCGCGGGACAGGAATTTGCCGCCGTCGGCCCCCATTTCAGGTGGTCGTACAATTCCCGCAAGGTCGCCTCGCTTACGGGCTTTTCAGTGTAGCCGTTGAACGTTCGCGCTTCCGAAAAAACCGGATCGAGATTGGTCGCGCTCATGCTTTTCCCCTTGTGTTGCTGCCATGGTTTTCCCACCAGGCCATAAGCGACTTGATGGTGGGCTCCAGCTCTCTTGTGGCATCGGTCATGGTGTATTCCACGCGTGGCGGCACCTCGGCGAATACCTTGCGCGTTATCAGCCCGTCGGCCTCGAGTTCGCGCAACTGCTTGGTAAGCACGTGCTGCGAAACGCCAGCGATTGTCTTCTGCAATTCCCCGAAACGATGGGTGCGATGATACAGCAGCCAGAGAATCTCCAGCTTCCACTTGCCCGAAATCATCGTCAACGCGCGGCGCAGCGATTCATATTCGTGCGGGCTTACATCCCTGCTTTCGGGCCAATTTTCGGGCGATTGGTTGTCTATAGTCATCTCAAAGTGACTAACCCTCAGAAAGTAATCCTACTTGTTGGATTCGGGTGTAGGGCCTAGTCTGCGATTTGAAAACAGCAGTCAGGCTGGCCAGCACCCGGCAACCGGGCGGGCCTGCCGAATTGGGAGCCAAGAATGCAGAACGAATTGCCCGAGCCGACCATCCCGGCGCACGTCCCCGCCACCCTGGTGAAGCACTTTCCCTACATCTTTGGCACCACCACCACGCAGGAGCCGCATCTTGACTGGGCCCCGGCCATTCACACCGAAGGGCCTGACATCTTTTATGCGCCTCATGCCTATCCCGGCGGAAGCCCGGCCTGGGTGGTGCGGCGCATGGATCACCTGCGCGAAATCTATTTCGATACCGATACGTTCTCCAGCAAGGATTTCTCGCCATTTGCGAAGCTGATCGGTGAAAGTTGGATCAACACGCCGGTAGAGATTGATCCGCCCGAACACGCCAAATACCGCAAGATGGCCAATCCGCTGTTCACGCCAAAGGCCGTGTCGGCGCTGGATGAGAAGATCCGCCACTACGCAGTAAATTACGTGGAGGCCTTTCGCGCCAAGGGCGAATGTGAATTCATGTCCCAGTTCGCCTTCGAATTCCCGATCAAGGTGTTCCTCGAACTGATGGACTTCCCGCTCGAACACACGAAGCAGTTTCTCGAATGGGAATATGATCTGCTGCACGTGGCCGACATGGGCAAAATCGCGGCTGCAACCCGCAACGTGGTGGACTTCCTGCGCGAGCAGATCGAAGATCGCCGCAAGGCTCCGCGTGATGACATCATCAGCTATGCGCTGGATGTCGATGTCGATGGTGCGAAGCTGAACGATGACGAGCTTGTAGGCTTCTCGTTCAACCTGTTCATCGGCGGGCTCGACACCGTTTCCACCAACATGGGGCTGCAATTCACCCACCTGGCGCGCAACCACGAAGACCAGGATTTCCTGCGCAAGAACCCGGAGGAAATCCCCCATGCGATTGACGAGCTGATGCGGGCCTACGCCGCTGTCACCACCTTCCGCACTTGCACCAAGGAAACCGAATTCCACGGCGTTACCATGATGCCCGGCGACAAGGTGATGATGAGCACCACGCTGGCCGGGCGCGATCCGGCAGAGTTTGATAACCCCGGCAAGGTCGATTTCAGCCGCCGGCCCAGGCACGTCGCTTTCGGCTTCGGCCCGCACACCTGCATCGGCATGCACCTTGCCAAGCGCGAGATGCGCATCGCGCTGGAAGAATTCCTTGGCCGCATCCCGCAGTTCAGCATCAAGCCGGGGCACGACGTGGAATACCACCTTGGCATGATCCAGCCCGTCACCCTGCCGCTGGTTTGGGATATCTGACCGCGCTGGCGGCAATTGGTGAGGTGGCGATGAGCGAAGGCGAATTTTCCGGCAAGAGCGTGCTGGTGACAGGGGCGGCGTCCGGACTTGGCCGCGCCGCCAGCCTGCGGTTCGCGAAAGAAGGGGCACGTGTGTGCCTCGTCGATCTGAACAAGCAGGGGCTGCTGGAGACCGCCAAGCGCATCAGAGAGGCCGGCGGCGAATGCGTGGCGAACGATGGCGATCTGGCGAACCCCGTATTCTGCGCAAGCGCGGTGGCCATGGCGGTCGAAGCATTCGGCGGTCTTGACGTGCTGTGCAATGTGGCGGGCATCCTGCGCTTCCACGCGCTTGGCGATGTGACACCGGAAAACTGGAACAAGCTGTTCGGGGCGAATGTCACAGGACCATTCTTCATGATGCAGGCCGCCATGCCGCACCTGGCTGAAAGCAAGGGCAATGTGGTGAATGTGGTCTCCACCGCCGCCTTTGCCGGCCAAGCCTACACTGCCCCCTATGCCGCGACCAAGTCCGCGCTGCTGAGCCTGACAAAATCGCTGGCCATGGAATTCATGCATGCACCTGTGCGGATCAATGCCCTGGCACCGGGCGGCATGCTGACAGAAATGGTGAACGGGCTGGAATTCCCCGCCGATGCCGATCAGGCACTCATCGCGCGGTATATCGGACTGCGGCCACCTTCCCAGCCTGAAGACATCGTGGAGCCGCTGCTTTTCCTGGCATCGGACCGCGCCCGTTCGGTGCACGGTGCGTGCTACACCGCAGACAGCGGAATCACTGCCGGCTGACCCGTCCCGCTCCTTTCCTGCGATAGGTGTCGGCAAGCCGGCGCCTGGCTTTACCCGCGTCAAATCCGATCTTTGGACATCTACCCCCCGATGGCGGTATCCGGGGTCGGGAAATGGAGAAAGCTCACCCCCTGCAAAGGGAGAGCGGATTGGGAAGCGAAATGACTGCCAAATACGACGCCATGCTCGACCAGATGGTCAAGGATTACTCCCTTGTGACAAATGGCTATGCCGGAGCTGCTCCGGCCAACCCCTATCCCATGTTCGAGGAGAGGCGCGCGAAGTGCCCTGTTGCCCATGGGGACTTGCTGCAGGAAAACAGCATCCCCAGCATGGCTGACTATATGATGACGGGCCGTCCCGTCGTGACCTTGTACCGCTACAACGATATCCACTCTGTGCTCATGAATCCGCAGGACTGGCTCAGCCATATCGTGGGTGACGGGTTTGGCGCAGCGGTGGACAACATGCTTCTGACCGCAATGGATGGCAAGAGCACACCAAGTATCGCAAGACTCTGCAAAAGCCATTCATGCGCAGCCAGATCCGCAAGCTGATGGACACGCTGATCCGCCCGGTGGTGGTGAACGAATTCGTCAATCAGCTGCGCCCCAAGGGCAAAGCAGACCTGCTGCGCGAATTCGCCCTGCCCTTCCCCATTCGGGCGATGTACGCCTATTTCGGGTTCCCGCATAACGAGGATCTGCTGGGCAATCTGGCGAGCTGGGCAATCCAGGTGGTCGCAGCACCGCAGACCGACCCGGAAGTGGTCAAGATCACCATCCCGCAATCGATGGTGGCGGGCCAGTCCATGTACGAGACCCTGATGCCGATCGTGCAGCAGTATCGGGCGCGCGGGGAAATGCGCAACGACATCCTCGGCTACATGATGACGACAGAGCATGAGGGCGAGAAGTTCAGCGATGAAGACATCGCCAATTTCATCCGCATGCTACTGTTGGCCGCAGGCGAAACCACAACCCGCAGCTTCGCCAACATGATGGTGCAGTTGCTGGAAGAACCTGAGGTGTTGGAGGAAGTGCGCCAGGATCGCAGCCTGGTGCCCAAGGCGGTGATGGAAACGATGCGCCGCGATCCCACTGCCGGCGCCGTTGCCCGCATTGCCGCGCGCGACATGGAAGTGGGCGACATGACCATTCCCAAGGGCACTGCCGTGCTGTGTTCCATCGCCTCTGCCAACCGCGATCCGGAAGTCTACGAAGATCCCGATCGCCTGTGGCTCAAGCGCCCGATGCGGCCGCTGCTCAGCTTCGGGTTCGGCCCGCATATGTGCATGGGCATGCACATGGCGCTGACGGAAATGGAAGTGGCGCTGGAAGAAATTCTCGAACTTCCCAACCTGCGCTTCGATCCGGACTATCCCAAGCCCGAGATCCGCGGCCTCAACATGCGCGGCCCCGATGCCCTGCATGTGTTGTGGGATGCAGACTGAAGGTCAACGCACACCGGGAAGCAATAAGACGAAGGGGGGGACAGGGCCGGTGACCAATCACAGGGCATGGCGTTCAGGGCTTCTGGTGGGGCTTGCCGTCCTACTCGGCTCCGCACCGCTGACCGGACAGGATCTCGACCGCACCATCCTGCCCATTCCCACGCCGGAATACCAAGGCACCATCGCGCCTTCGCTGGACGATGCCGTGCCCTATTGGCCTCCGCTTGTGCAGGCCCCAGCGGATGCGCCCAACGTGTTGCTGGTGATGACAGACGATGTGGGGTTTGGTGCAGCCAGCACCTTTGGCGGCCCGGTGCCTACGCCCAACCTTGATCGGCTGGCGCAGCGCGGCACGATCTACAACAACTTCCACACCACGGCCATGTGTTCCCCCACCCACGCGGCGCTGTTGACCGGGCGCAACCACCACGCGGTGGGCACCGGCGCGCTGACCAATGTCGCGATGGGCTTCCCCGGTTATGACGGCATAATTCCGCCCGAGTCCGCCACCATCGGACGCATTCTGCAAGGCAATGGCTACGCCACCGCATGGATCGGCAAGGATCACAACGTCCCCAACGAGGATACGCACGAAGCCGGTCCCTACGCCCACTGGCCAACCAACAAGGGCTTCGATGAATTCTACGGTTTCATCGGGTCGGAAACCGACCAGTTCCGCCCCACGCTGTTCCACGGCACCAGCCGGGTGATGCTGGACGATACGGACGCGGATTACATCCTTGATCGCGATCTTGCCGATCACGCCATAGACTGGCTGCGCCAGCTTGATGCCGATCACCCGGAACGGCCATTCTTCCTTTACTACGCCACCGGTTCCGCCCATGCGCCGCAGCAGGCACCCGCAGACTGGATCGCCAGATTTCGCGGACAGTTCGACCGGGGTTGGGACGCGGTTCGCGAAGAAACATATCGCCGCCAGCTGGCACGCGGGATCATCCCGCCCGGTACGCTGATATCGCCCCGACCCGATGTGATCCCGGCGTGGGAGAGCCTGTTGCCTGATCGCCAGCGGCTCTATGCCCGCTACATGGAGGTTTTCGCGGCCCAGCTGGCCTACCAGGATGATCAGTTCGGACGCATCCTCGATGAACTCGAGGCGAGCGGAGAGATCGACAACACGATTATCGTCTTCGTGCAAGGTGACAATGGTGCCAGCGCCGAAGGCGGGCCGGAAGGTAGCCTGAATGAACTGATGGTTGTGATCGGCCAGCCCGATCAGGATTTTGAGGAACAGCTTTCCAATATCGATCGCATGGGAGGGCTGGATACCTATCAGGTCTATCCCGCAGGTTGGGCATGGGCGACGAACGCGCCCTTCCCGCTGTTCAAGCAGATTGCATCGCACCTTGGCGGAACCCGCAACGGGCTGGTCATTTCGTGGCCGCAGAGCATCGTCGATGGCGCGGCAATCCGCAGCCAGTTTCACCATATAATCGATATCGCGCCCACCCTGCTGGATATCATCGGCATACCCCAGCCACACGTGGTGGATGGATTGAACCAGGATCCGTTCGACGGGATCAGCATGGCCTACACCTTTGCAAATCCCGCAGCACGCGATCGCCGCAACACCCAATATTTCGAGCTGCTTGGCAACCGGGCAATCTACCACGATGGGTGGATGGCATCGACCAACCCCGGCCGCATGCCATGGCAGAACCGCTCTTCGGTGGAACCGGCGGAATTCAGCTGGTCGCTTTACAATCTACGCGAAGACTTTTCCCAGACAACAGACGTTGCCGCGCAGTATCCTGACCGGCTGCGCGACTTGCAGGCGCTTTTCGATGAACAGGCCCGCCTGTATGACGTCTATCCGCTGCGCAGCGATCTTGATGCGCGCATTTCGGCACGGCTGCGCCGACCAATCCCGCCGCGCAGCGAGTATCGCTATCGCGGCAACCGGGTGCAGATCGCCTGGTCGGAACAGCCGCGCCTTGCTGGGGCCTTCACGGTCGCTGTGCGTTATGCCGCTGGTGATGGCGCGCTTAACGGTGCCTTCATGGCGACCGGCAGCAGGCTGGCCGGGTGGGCCTTCGCTGTAGAAGACGGCGTGCCGCTGGTGATCCACAACGCATCGAGCTCGCGCAACGACCAGTTCGTAATCCGCGCAGGCGAGCCGCTTGGGTCAGACGATGCCGAGGTGCGCTTTACCTTCGTGCCCGACGATGCGCAGCTACTGTTGCTCTGCCACCTGAAAACTGGACCATTTCTGGTTAGAGTTTTCCGCCGTAGACATCCTTGGCTGGACAAGGAGTTTTGGCATGAAAGCTTCGAAGTTCACGGACGCACAGAAGGCGTTCGTCATCAAGCAGGGTGAGGAAGGAACGCCGGTGGCGGAGATCTGCCGCAAGGCAGGGATCAGCCAGGCGACTTACTTCAACTGGAAGAAGAAATACGCAGGGCTGATGCCGTCTGAGATGCGGCGGCTGCGCGAGCTGGAAGACGAGAACGGACGGTTGAAGAAGATCGTCGCCGACCTGACACTGGATCGCGAGATGTTGCAGGACGTCATCCGCCGAAAGCTCTGAGGCCGGATCGGAAGCGCGAGCTGGTCGACGGGATGCTGGCGGACTGGGGCGTGTCGATCCGGAGGGCCTGCCGGGCTCTGCCGTTCGACACTTCCAGTTATCACTACCAGTCCCGCCGAACCGATCCGGCCTTTCTGAAGAAGCGTATCAAGGAGATCTGCGAGACGCATGTGCGCTATGGCTACCGGCGTGTGTATTACATCCTGCGCCGGGATGGTTGGGCTGTGAACATGAAGAAGGTCTACAGACTTTACGGGGAGTTGGGCCTGCAGCTGCGGAACAAGACGCCCAAGCGTCGAGTGAAGGCGAAGTTGCGCGAGGATCGTGCACCGGCGATCAGACCGAACGATGTCTGGGCGATGGACTTTGTGCACGACCAGCTGGCGACTGGGCGCAAGCTGCGCATCCTGACGGTGGTCGACACGTTCTCGCGGCTATCGCCGGTGATCGATCCCCGGTTCAGTTACCGTGGCGAAGACGTGGTTGCCACACTGGATCATGCCTGCCGGAAGATCGGCTACCCCAAGACGATCAGGGTGGACAATGGCAGCGAGTTTATCTCTCGGGACATGGATCTGTGGGCCTATCAGCGCGGTGTGATCCTGGACTTCTCCCGCCCTGGCAAGCCCACAGACAATGCGTTCATCGAGGCGTTCAACAGCAAGCTGCGCAGCGAGTGCCTGAACGCTCATTGGTTCCTGAACCTGCAAGACGCTTGCGAAAAGCTGGAGGCCTGGCGTAGACACTACAACGAAGAACGACCGCACAGCGCGATCGGGAATATCCCCCCGATCATGCTGGCAAACTCAGCCGGTGAAACCAGCCCACCGGATCTGGGAAAGGCGGAAAACTCCAGACCCGAGTGGTCCGACGTTGGGTAGCAGTGCAGAAGGTGCGAGACTCTACCTCTGAATGGTAACAATCAGGGGAGCACGTCACTGTCAGCGGGCACGATGCAAATTCATGCAGGCGATCGTCTCATCGGCAGCGGTCGCATCGAACGGGTAAGTTTCCTCACCATGGGCCCTGGCGAGACGATGGATATCGGCAACGATACCGGTCGCCGCGTAATGGAATATCCCGCCGGTCCGGAATTTTCGGGTCAGATCGACGAAGTAATCATCGGAAGAGGTAACTGATCCTCCTCTGATCGAAAACCAGATGAAACGATCGGGTTAAGCCGCAGAAAGTCCGCTGTGGCTGGCCTAATCGTCGTTCAGGCTAAAACCGATTTTCAGCATCACCTGATAACCATCAATTGTCTGATCTGAGATTGCGCCGCGAAGTTCGGTGACCTGAAACCACTGCAATCCTTCGATAGTTTCAGAAGCCCGACTGATTGCGCCCTGTATGGCATCTTCAACGCTCGTCTCGGACGTCCCGACAACCTCGATAACTTTTGCGACATGGTTCATTTTAGTGGCCTCGTGATTTGCTTCACAAACTAAGGACCGCCGAGATGTAAGTTGGTTCCTAATCCTCACGATTTGAGTGGACACGTTTTTGACTTTGAATTGAGAAGTCTCCCTACTCGAACTGTCTTTTCAATCAGTGAGTTGCCTTACACTATCCTTCGCAGATAATCATCGTCGTCACCTGCGATCCAGCTTTCGATCTCATCCTCATGCCAAGCGACAAGGAAGCTGCCCAAGCGAACCGATTTCGGAAATTTTCCCTGATTCATCCATCGGTAAATCGTCGAGCGTCCGAGACCTGTACGATACTGGACCTCCTTTATACGAATAAGGCGCGAAGGCCGTTTCGGACCATCGCGATCGAACTCCCATTCTTTAGACATTCGACACCTCTTGCTCACGGCTGAGGAAACTTTCAAGAAACTGGTCCTTGCGCTCGAGTTCAGTAATGTGATCGGAAAGCATCTTTGCCATCCGGTAGGCTGTTCCCTTCGCCCAGCGCGGTTTAACGTCGGCAACTTGCTCACCCAAGGATCGCTGCAGTGCTTCCGGAAATTCCACACTGAACTCGTCGAAGAATTCAGCCAAGTCGGAGCGCAACCAGTCAATCGCCTGATCTGAACCGCAGACAAGGAACAGAAAAAGATGAGCACGAGGCGCAGTACGGCTTGCCTCAAGGATGCGCAGCGCCTCGCCCAGTGTCGCCGCGCGATCACCTTGTAGCACTCGCCGAAAGGCGTCCTTGTGCAGTCCAGCATCGGCCGCGATTTCGCGTTTCGCGCGCCCGCTCGCCTCGACTGCAGCGGTTAGCAAACGCCCCAGTCCTGCCCTTATTCGCTTTTCTGAAAACTCTGCTCCGTCAGCCACGGACGAATTCCTTTCGCATTCCTCTTCGGTTCGAATCGAGAGATAAAGCGAAGGAGAGATGTAGGAAAACGAAAAGAACAATTGAGGAACACATAGGAGCGAACGAATCGCTGTGCGGCGATGATTCGCGCAGAATCCGGTCGCCAAATCGCAAAATCCGGTAGCCTCCGCGCCGAACCCGGTCGTCCCCGCGCATAGTCCCACCCTGCTGGCGCAAGATCCGGCCTTGCTCACGCAAATTGTCGCTTTTTGCTTGGTCAGAAGCCGCAATTGCGCGCCGCCCCATTTCCTACATCACCGCTCCGGTTGAAGGAAAGAACATACAGCGAACACGAAAGCTCGCTGTTGTCGATCTACCAACCGGAGTTTTCCTTCATGACCACCAAGAACCTGACCCGTTCCGCCCCGCGGATGCGCGACTACATGGTACCCGCCGCGCTGGCGCTCGCCATCGCCGGTGCCGCCTATGCAGGCGCCGACACGACCTTCGATCCGGCGCTCACCATGTTCACCGATTTCCTCGAAGGCTCGGGCGGCAAGATCATCACCGTTCTGTCGCTCGCAGGCGGACTGATTGCGCTCGCTTCGGGCCGGTTCGCGCTCGGCCAGGTTGCTGTGCCCGTCGGCGTCGGGATCGGTGTCGGCACCGGCGTACCGATCGTCACTTCTGTCGTGACTGCGGTCATCTGACGCGTTCCTCGCGGTTCACGACAGGGAGGGCGGCATGGCCGACAGGTATATTGTTCCACGGCGGCTCGACGATCCGGAGCTTATCGGTTTCTGGACCGTGGATGAATTCGCGGGGATGCTGATCCCCTTCGCCTGGGGCATCCTTACGCAGCACATCATCATCGGCACTGGCCTTTCGGTCATAGCCTGGTTCGGCCTGCGGAAGGCGAAGTCAGGTAACAAGGGCGCGAAGCTGGTGCATGCTGCATACTGGTACCTGCCGGGATCATTCCTCGGGCTGAAAGCCACGCCGCCCTCCCATTGCCGCCTGCTTGCAGGCTGACGGGAGGACCAAAATGCAATCCGAATTCGCGCACGAACAGGCCCAGCGTCACCTGGCACAGCGCAACCGCTTTGCCGCGCTGGCCGGCGTGCTTGGCGTCACCAGCCTGATTGGCATCGGCGCTGCCGTCACCAGCGACGAAGCGGTGGTGCTGGTCCCGATCACCGCCGAGACGCTCACCGTCTCGAGCGGTGGGGTGGACACGCATTATCTCGAGCTCGTCACTCGCGACACCGCGCTGATGCTGCTCAATCGTGCGCCCGAAAGCCTCGACTACTGGATGGAGCAGATCCTCAAAGTCGCCGATCCGGCAGCCCATGGCCGCCTCAAGGCCGAGCTCGTCGCCATCGTCGAGGAGCAACGCGGCTCGGACATCAGCCAGGCCTTCGTCATCCGCGCGATGGAGGTCGATACCAAGGCGCTGACCTCGACGGTCAGCGGCACGCTCAAGACCTTTGTCGGTGCGCAAGTGATCGCCAGCCAGGAACGCCAATTCACATTCCGCTGGTCGCGGCGGGGCCTCAGTCTCGCGCTCTCCGGCTTCGAACAGAATTCAACTCCAGAGGACCAGGACCAATGAACCTCCTCAGCAATCCCGCATCCGCCATGCTTGCCGCAACCGGTGTCGGCCTGTTCAGCGTGGGCGCGCGTCAGCGCCGCGATGTCGCGCTCAAACTTGCGGGGCTGACCGCGCTCGGCCTTGCACTTGTGCCGACACCGGCGCTGGCCGACCAGTTCATCGAGGCAAGCGACGGCTCGACGATCGACTGCGAGCTGGCGCGCGGCGAGCTCACCCGCATCGCGCTGATCGAGGACGGCTTTGCCAATGTCTCGAAGATCGCCAGCGGTTTTCCCTACAACGATTTCCAGGTGACCCACGAGCCGGTGCGCGGCGACATCTATATCTCGGTCCCGCCGCAATATGCTTCGGACCGGATCAGCTTCTTCGCCACCAGTCAGGCTGGCCATGTCTACAAGTTCGCCTGCCGCCTCGGTGGAAGCGAAGCGACCCAGCTCTTCATCACCAACCCCGCGCTTGCGCGCAGCGAAGCCGAGGAATGGCAGGCAAGTGCAAGTCCGTCCGACAATGCCATCCGGCTTATCGAGGCCATGGCCAGCGACGCGGTCCTGCCCGGCTTTGCCGCGCGCGCCGAACTGTCGCGCCCGCGTCGCACCGGTACCATCGAAGTGCAGCAGGTCGCGCAATATGACGGCGCCGAGCTGACCGGCCAGCGCTTCCTGATCCGCAACCTGGGCGGCGAAGCACTGGACCTTGCCAGCGAACGCGAGGCTCCTGCTGGTGCACTCGCCTTTGCCTATGGCCGCGAGACGCTCGCTCCCGGCGAAGCGACCAGCGCCTTCCTGGTCTTTGCCGCAGGAGGGCTCGAGTGATGGCCGAAGCCGAGGACACCAGGGGCAAGACCGAAACCCGCCCGACCGAACACAAGGATTCTGGTCACAAGGATTCTGGGCGCAAGGATACGCGGCGCAACCTCAATGCGAATATCGCACAGCGGCAGAAGCTGCTGCTGGCAGGGATCGGAGGCGTTGCTCTGCTCGCTGGGGCCTGGTTCATCCTAGACGATGACGACAGCGCGTCGGCTGACAGCGAGAGCGTCGCCAGCATCGACACCGGCGGGCTCGTCAATCGCAACCTGTCGCAACGCGAGTTCGTCGCCACCTATGGCAATCGCCTCGATGCGCAGGGTCGCGCGATCAAGGACCTGCAGGACACCCAGCTCCCGCGCCCCGAGATCGAGCAGGAACTCGAAGCCCTGCGCGCCGAGAACGCGCGTATGATGAGCGATGGCCAGGTCGCGATCGATGCCATCTCGGCCGAGAATGCGGCACTCAGGACCGAACTCGAACGCTCGCGCGAAGTGGTGCCCGCTGCGCCTGCAATGCCGCCGCCAGCCTACGGACCCGGCGTGACACCGCCCGACGATAGCGGCGGCACAGCAAGTGCTCCTGCCACAAGGCCAGGCGGGCTCGACATGCTGACCTTCGGCGAGCGCACACCAACAAGCGCGCGACCCGCCGCTGCCGAACGCGCGCCCGCGCTGATGCTTGAGGCAAGCCGCGATTACCTGCCGCCCAATTCCTATGCGCCGGCGCGCGTCATCGTCGGTGTTGATGCCTCGACCGGGGTTGCCAGCCAGACCGATCCGCTGCCCGTGGTGCTGCGGATCACCGGTCCCGCCCGCTCGGTCATGCGCGGCAACGAGCTGCTCTCGACCGACATCACCGGCTGCCTTGTCAACGGCGCGGCGCGCGGCGATCTCTCGGCGGAGAAGGTCTATGTCCAGCTGGTGCGCATGACCTGCGCCCAGCCCGGCGGCCGCTATGCAGTAAGCGAGGTCAAGGGCTTCATCGCCTTTGCCGGCAAGTCGGGCGTGCGCGGCCGCGTGGTCAGCCGCGAAGGCAGCCTTGTCAGCCAGGCACTGCTCGCCGGGATAGTTGGCGGGTTCGGGCGCGGCTTTTCGGCCAACGCCAACGGCGTGTTCACCGGCCAGGTCGGAGCCAATGGCCAGCGCGAGGCGCTCTCGCCGACCGACATCCTTGCAGGCGGCATCGGCCAGGGCGCGGGCGAAGCCGCCGATACAGTCAGCCGCTACCTCATCGAACGCGCCGAACAATACCAACCAGTCGTCGAGATGCCGACCGGCATCGAGGTCGAGATCGTCTTTCTCGACGGCGTCCATGTCAGGAGCACACCCCAATGAACTTTTCCGAGAACCAGCCAGGCCTCAAGGCCCGCCTCGCCCATGTCGCCATTGCAGCTAGCAGCGCCGCCGCAGTCCTGACCGTCGGGGTCAGCGCTGTGACCGCCATGCCCGCAACGGCACAGGATCTGGCGAGCGAGGTCGCCGAGGCGCTGCAACTGCGCTTGCCCAAGACGCCGATCGACGAGATCGCCTGCGACCGCTTCGGTCCCTGGTGCGAGGTCGTCTCGGGCGAGACGCTGTTCTATATCGATAAGAGCGCACGCTACCTGCTGGTCGGGCGTCTCTACGACATGGAAGAGCGCCGCGATGTCACCGCTTCGCGGCTGCTCGAACTCAATCCCGACCTGATCGCGGCAGGCGCGGCGCGCGCCAAGCCATCGGCACAAGATGATGCCGCCGCCGCTAGTGCGCCTGCGACCGACCAAGTCGATCTTTCCACCCTGCCCGCCGAAGGGTCCATTCATTGGGGGAACAAAAGGGGTCCAAAGCTTATCGTCTTCTCCGATTTCCAGTGCGGCTATTGCCGCCGCCTGGTGGATGAACCCGGCAAGGCGGGTGTTTGGATCGAGGAGCGCCCCATCTCGATCCTCGGCTCTCAAAGCCGCCGTCTTGCCGAGACCGTGATCTGCGCGGGTGATCCCGCAGCTGCGCTGCACCAGGCCTATGAAGGGGCACTCGATCCGAGCGGTGCAAGCTGCGCGGAGACCCGCGGGCTTGATGCCAACGAAGCCTTCGCCCGTGCCAACGGCTTTGGCGGAACCCCGGTGATCATCCGGGCGAGCGATGGCGCAGTGCTCCACGGCTACCGCGATGCGGCCACGCTGCGCGAGTTTGCCGCTCATGCAAAGGAGCAGCGCAAGTGAGCGCGCTCTCGCATCTGCGCGCACCGGGCCTTGCCTTGCTCATGCTGACGGGCGGCTGCTCAACGCTGGGCGGCAATGTGTCAGGCGACTTTGCCTGCCGCGCGCCCGAAGGCTCATGCGCGCCGACGACGCTGATCGATGCGGCGGCCACGGGGATCGATGCGCAGCCGAGCGCGGCGGCGTTTCCGTCAGCAGCGCCCCCTAGCGCAGGTGGCCAGAGCCTGCGGATCGTGCTCGCCGCCCATCGCGACGAGGCTGGCCGCACCCACGAAGCACGCGTCGTCCATGTCACCCTGCCCGAACCGGCAACTGCCAGCTGGCGCGCGCCGCAGCGTACCGGCGAGGTTCTGCGCGCTATCGGCAGTTCGATCGAAGCATCCAACGGGGTGCGATCGAACGCTTCCACCAACACCACCGAGCACATGCCGGACGTGCTGCTTCCCCCCTGGCAGCCCGTTCCGGCAGAGCCCGGCGCTGATGCGCCGGCAACAGGGGCACCCGGCGCCGAGCAGGCGGCCCGCGTCCGGGTGCCCCACCCTCTTCAATCCCATGGAGACGAGGAATGAACTTCTCCTTTGCTGCTGCGCGCGACGCGCTCATGGCAGGCCTGTTCGCCGATACCGACCGCGCCGAGAAAGACGCTGCGCATTTCGCGCTCGACATGCTCTCGGACTGGCTACCCTACCGCGTCTATGACGAACGCGCGGGGCTCTATCGCAACCGTGCCTCGAAAGGCTTCGTGCTCGAAGTGACCCCGCTCGTCGGCGCGGACGAGCGCACCGGCGAGATCCTCGGGCAGTTCTTCTCCGAGGGCCTGCCGCCCGGTGCCTGCCTGCAGGTGCTCAACTTCGCCTCGCCCAGGATCGGCAATGTCGTCGGCCCGTGGTTCGCCTTGCGCTACGAACAGGGCGGGATCTACGAAGCGATTGCCCGCGCACGCACAAGCCGCCTTTACGATCTCGTCTGGCAATCGGGAAGCGCGCATGCGCCATTCCATGCCCGCAGCAGCCGCTTGGTCGTCTCCTTGGGCGTGCCGGTGCCCGGCAGCATCAGCGATGCCGAGCTCACCGAATGCCGCGAAGGCCTGCTCGGCATGCTCCATTCACTCGGCCTCCACGCCGCGCCGCTAGAACCGGCAGGCCTCCTCGCGCTGATTGACGAGCTGACTTCGCCCACCACGGCGCGCGAGCCCGACCGGATCGACTGGAACCCCCACGAGACATTGGATGTCCAGGCCATCCGCCGCGATATCGAACTCGAAGTCGAAGACGACCGGCTGATCTTGCGCACCGAACGCTTCCGCGAGACTGGGCGCGACCGGCAGGGCGTGCCACAGGTCGGTGAATGCTATCCCGACCGCTTTGACCTTCGCCACTTTGCCTTCCGCACCGCGCCCGAACGCTGGGCGCCGTGGGAATGCGCGCGGCTGATCGGCGACATGTTCACCGACAAGCTGCGCTTCCCCTGTCCTGCTGCGACCATGCTCTGCCTTGTCTATCCCGACCAGGAAGCAGCTGCCGCGCGTGCGGGCTACAAGTTCATGCGCACGACCAGCCTTGCCGATACCAAGAGCGCGCGCTTCCTGCCGCGCCTTGGCGAACAGTCTTCCGAATGGAAGCACGTCCAGGCCGAGCTCCAGGAAGGCAAGAAGCTGGTAAAGCTCTTCTACGGGCTCACCACCTATTCACCGCTCGGCGAAGGCGATGCCCACGAGCGGGTGGTGAAAGCCATCTACAAGGCGGCAGGCTGGGATCTTGCCGACGAACGCTTCCTGCAATTGCAGGGTCTGGTCGCGGCCTTTCCGCTCAGTCTTGCCGATGGGCTTGCTGCCGACATGACGCGCCTCAAACGCCTTCGCACCATGCTTTCGACCACGGCCGCCAATATCGCCCCGATGCAGGGCGAGTACTTGGGCGGCCCCGTCCCGCACTTGTTGCTCGTTGGCCGCCGCGGCCAGCCCTTCTTCTGGTCGCCCTTCGAGAATGGCGCGGGCAACCACAATATCGCCATCTGCGGCAAGTCGGGCTCTGGCAAGTCGGTGCTGCTGCAGGAACTCTGCGCCGCCCTGCGCGGTGCGGGCGCCAAGGTTGTCGTCATCGATGACGGGAGGAGTTTCGAGCATTCGGTGAAGCTCCAGGGCGGACGCTTCGTCGAGTTTACGCTCGCCTCGGGTTTTTCCTTGAACCCCTTCTCGCTGATCGACGACGCCCGCGCAGAGATCGACGAGGATTACCGCCTCGATTGCTTCGCCATGGTGAAAGCAATCGTCGGGCAGATGGCGCGGCCAAGCACCGCGCCGTCGGACACCGAACGCGGCCTCATCGACAAGGCGATCTCGCAGGTCTGGGCGAGCCTCGGCAGTGGCGGATCGATCGACGATGTCGCCCATGCCTTGCACGAAGGCGAGAACGAGACCGGCAAGGAACTTGCACTCGCCATCGCGCCCTTCTGCCGTGGCGGCAGCTATGCCGGGTTCTTTTCCGGGAAAGCGAGCTTTGCTTTCGACGACGATTTCACCGTCTTCGAGATGAGCGATCTCGCAAGCCGCGAGGAGCTTCGGAGCGTGGTCCTTTCGGCGATCATGTTCATGACCGGCCAGGCGATGACGCGCTCATCGCGGTCAACCAAGAAGCTGCTGCTGATCGACGAGGCCTGGGCCATGCTCAAGGGCGGATCGATGGGCGAGTTCGTCGAGACCTATGCCCGCACCGCGCGCAAATATGGCGGCGCGCTCGCCACCGCGACCCAGTCTCTGAACGACTATTACAAGTCCGACGGTGCGCGCGCCGCGCTCGAGAACTCCGACTGGATGCTGGTGCTCCAGCAAAAGCCCGAGACCATTGCCGATTTCCGGAAAGAGGCACGGCTCGACATGGACGACCGCACCGAAACGCTGATCCGTTCATTGAAGCGCTCGGGGTCCGAATATAGCGAGCTCTATATCAAGGGACCCGAGGTCGAGGCCGTTGGAAGGCTCGTGCTCGATCCGCTCTCGGCGACGATCTTCTCCTCCGATCCCGACACCTACGCCGCGATCCATGGCCATGTCGAAAGCGGTATGCCGCTCGACAAGGCCATCGCGCTCGTCGCTGGCCGCCCTGACGTTCTTGGGGGAGAGGCATGATGTGCATGCATGTCGAAACCATGCTCGATCGGATCGAGCACGGCAATCTTCCTAAGCCCCGGATCGCGATCAAGCCCATGGTGCAAGGCACCTGTCTGGTGCTGATCGAGGCGGCGGGTTTTGCCGCAAGCACGCTGTTGATCGTGCTCGGCCTGCCGCTGTTCGTCTTCCTGTTCCTCGCCGGATGGGATCTTGCGCTGCTGTTCGCGCAGCTCGGCAATCTCGCCGACCACTATGCCAGTGCCGAGCCGCACGCGCGCATTGCCTTCAGCCGCGACCTGCAGGTGGCATTCTTGGTCCTTGCGGGCGGGTTCACGCTGCTGCGCCTGCCAAGCTTCATCCGGCGTCTTTGCACCAAATTCGAGCGGGAGATGCCGCATGACTGAGCAAGCTTCCCTGCGCCCGCTGGCGCTGAAAATCTCCGCCACGCTCGCTCTTGCAGCCGTGCTGCTCTGGGCGGGCTGGATCACGCGCGCGTTGTTCTTGGATGAGCCGCCCCGGATCGTCACCGTCCGGCTTGCCGAGACGATCGGCCACTTCATTGACGAGGCCGCGCGCGCCGATGCCGATCCCGCCACTGTCCAGGCAGCAAGCCTTGCCTATCTCCAGGCCGCCGAGCTGGCGGTCGCCGACATGGGCAAGGACGGGCGCGTGGTGCTGGTCGCCGAAGCCGTGCTTGCGGGCGCTGCCGAAGACGCAACCCCCGAACTCGAAACCCGCATCGCCGCAAGGCTCGAGGTGGAGGCGCAGCCATGAGGCACTTCTTCAACTGGAAGCGCGTCGGCCTGCTGTGCGGCCTCGTCGCGCTGCCGCTCGCCTGGGCGCCGATCGACGCTTTCA
Organism: Croceicoccus hydrothermalis; assembly: GCF_022378335.1. GTDB lineage: Bacteria > Pseudomonadota > Alphaproteobacteria > Sphingomonadales > Sphingomonadaceae > Croceicoccus > Croceicoccus hydrothermalis. The sequence goes on along the minus strand of NZ_JAIQCI010000020.1, from coordinate 149,186 downwards.
GCAAGAGCCATGCCTTCCTCATCAATGCGAGCCCGAGCCTGCCCAACTGGGCCTTCTGGCTCGACAAGGCAGCGCCCATCGAGCGCGGCAGCCTCATTTTCTTCAAGCCGCCCGCAAGCGCGCTCGTGGCGAAGCATTTCGGGGAAGACCCGCAGATGTTCGGCAAGCGCGTGATCGGCCTACCGGGCGATGTAGTGAGCCATGAAGGCATGGAGGTCTTCGTCAACGGGACAAAGGTCGCCACGCGGCTTGCCCGGACCCGGCTCGGCATTGCGCTAACGCGCGGACCTGACGGACCAGTGCCGGAAAACTGCTTCTATGTCGGGACCGATCATCCGCGCGGGTTCGACAGCCGGTACGGCGAGATCGGCTTTGTCTGCCGGGGCCAGATCCTCGGCAGTGGAAAGGCGATCCTGTGATGCGCCGCGCCCTTCTCATGTTCGCCTTCGCGCTCGCCATGCCTACAACGGCGCAGGCCCGCGACTACGGCCAGCGCGGGACGGTCTTCCCGGTGGTGGAGCGCGATCTCCTCGAACAGATCCAGTCGCGCCTCACAAGCATGGAATCCTCGGGCGAGACCGCGCGGCTCAACGAGGAACTGAAGCGCCGCACGCTCGCGCGCGTCGAACGCCCTTCGCCCGTCGCCGGGATTGCGCGCGCCAGCGAAAGCCGCTCGTGGACCTTCGATCCGACAATTGCGCTGCAGCAGGATATCAGGGGCGCGCGCGGCGAGCTCATCCACGCCGCCGGGACGCGCGTCAATCCGCTCGACAGCGTCTCCCTGCGTGCCGATCTCCTCTTCCTCCACGGCGACGATGCCGAACAGCTCGCCTGGGCGCTGCGCCAGCAAGGCCAGCCCAAGCTGATCCTTGTGAGCGGAGCGCCGCTGCAGCTGATGCGCGCGCGCCAGCGGCGGTTTTATTTCGACCAGCAGGGCACGCTCACCTCGCGCTTCGGCATTACGGCGGTCCCTGCGCGCGTGCGACAGCAAGGCCGCCAGCTTGAAGTCAGCGAAATCGCGCTGCCAAACAAGGCGGAGGCTGGTCGATGAGCACCTTGCGCAAACTCCTTGCCGCCATGCTCGCGATAGTCTCGCTGGCGCTCGCCACGCCTGCCGCTGCGGGCGGCGAACCAGGCAAATGCACCGGTAGCTTCGTCAACCCGATCACCGATATCTGCTGGTCGTGCCTCTTCCCAATCTCGATCGGTGCGCTCGACATCTGGCCCTCGAACCGTCCCGATCCCGACAATCCCGACCTGCCCTTGTGCCTGTGTGGTATCCGCCCCGGCATCGCCATGGGCTTCTGGGAACCGGTACGGCTTGCCGATGTCAGCATGAAGCCCTGGTGCTTTGTGAATCTCGGCGGCACCAAGCTCGATCCCGGCTTCGATATCGGCTTCCGTTCGATCTCGGGACCCTCGGCGATCGGCGGGGCGAGCCAGTATTATTCGAGCTGGCACGTCCACTGGTATGCCTATCCGCTGATCTACTGGATGGAAATCGTGGCCGATTTCCTCTGCCTAGAGGCAGGTTCGATCGACATTCTCTACATCTCCGAGATCGATCCGCTGTGGCAGGATTCAGAACTCACCGCGATCATCAACCCCGAAGCCGTGCTGTTTGCCAATCCGCTGGCGCTCGCCGCCTGCGCGGCCGACTGCGCCGCATCGACCGCCAACCTGCCGCTCGACGAGATGTTTTGGTGCGCCGGCTGCCAAGGCTCGATGTACCCGATGAACGGCAATGTCTCTGCCTCGATCGGCCATGTCCAGGCCTCGCGGCTCGTGCTCTCGCGCTTTGCCTACAAGCTCCACCGTGAATTGGTCTCCTGGGGGACCATGGGAAGTGCCGGGCTGTGCGGCAAATACCTCATGCCGGTGATGCGGAAGCAGCAATACCGCTTCCAGATGACCAACCCCAATCCGGCAACATCGGGCCGCTACGCCTGCGCCCCGATTGGCGCCTCCACCACGCTCCAGGAACCCGGACAGGTCATTCCCGCCATCGGCGAGGACATGGGCTACCTCGTCTGGCGCAAGAGGAACTGCTGCGCGCTATGAAACATACATTTCCCCTTCTCGTCGCCATTTCTCTCCTAACCGCTGCCGGCTTTGCCGCCGTCGCGGCGCAGGACACCGATCCAGAGCTTGATCTCGAAGAGATCCGAGCGCGGGCCAATGAGTTCACCGAAGATGCCAAGGCGCTTGCGACCAGTGTGCGCAATCGCGCCGAGACGCTGGTCGAGGATGCGCGGACAACGCAGAGCGAGGCGCAAGCCAATCGCGCCGCCTATTTCGCGAGCGTCGGAGCAGAAAGCTCGGGCGAGGTGCTCGATTTCGATGCCATGGTGCGCGAACAGGCCGCTGCCGAGCGCAGCACAATGGGCACCAGCCCGCGTTTCATCGCCTTTGCCTCGCTTTCCATGCCAGAAGCTTCATTGAAGGCCCTGGTACAGGACATGGCGCGCGCGGGCGGTGTCACCGTGCTGCGCGGCTTTCCCGAAGGCAATGCCGATCTCTTCAAGCGGCGCCTGGCGTCGATCTGGAGCGATGGCAGCGAGACAGGTGCGCTCGGGATCGATCCGCGGCTGTTCCGCGCCTTCGATATCGAGGCCGCACCGAGTTTCGTCATGCTCGGCGGCGATTTCAGCCCTTGCGACGGCTTCGATTGCACCAGCCATGTGCCCCCGCACGACCGCCTCGCGGGCAATGTCAGCGTCGCCTACGTCCTCGAGACTTTCGCCGGAGGCGGCGGTCCCGGGGCCACTGCCGCTCGCCATCGCCTCACCCAGCTTGAAGGAACCCGGCCATGAAACTGGCACCAATCCTCGCTTGCCTGCTGGCCCTCGCCTTGCCGGGAAGTGCATTATCCCAATCGCCCGATGCCGCGCGCGCCGATGGCAAGGAAACCGCGCGCGAGCTTCTCGAGACCGCACGAAGCAGTGCTTCTGCGCCGGTCGATGCCAATCGCCTGCCCAATTTTGATCCGGCAGGCGTGCAGGGCCTCGAGACGCTGGCCGACGATCCCGACCGGATCGATAACAATTCGCGAAGCGCGGCACAGGTCCACGAAGGCTATCGGGCGATGGAAGAAAGCCTCGCGCGCCGCGCGCGGTTTGATCCCAGCGAAATCGAGGCGGTGATCGCGCGCGCGGGCGCGATCAGCGATGCCCCGCTCGACTATACCAGCGGAATGGCCATCGGCGGCAGCCAGGGCCAGTGCGTTGAACTGCCGCCGGGTTCGGCCTCGGCAGGCACATACATCGCCACCTGCAACAGCGGAACCTCGGGCGAACTGGTCGATGCCAGCTGCACAGCGAGCCTCGTGCCGGAAGTCACGACGACCAGCGAATTCGACTACTATTGCCTGCCGAACAATGCGCCCGATGACGGCAAGTGGTCGTGCACGAACTATACTGGCGGTAGCTGCTACCTCTATCAGACCGCCTTCGTGCATTGCGCGAGCCTTCCGCAATTCTCGAGCATTCCCTGCCGCGGGCAGAACATGATCGAGGTACACCGCTTCCGCTGCGGCGATCAGATCGGCGGTTTCGCGCCTGACGATGTGACGACCACCCGGACGGTCGATGTCCGGCTCGACGACAGCCAATGTCTGCCGCTTGCCCAGGCCTCCACCTGCTCGCAGGTCACCGAGACCTGCACCGATGCCAGTCCGCAGACGCGCATTGTCGATGGCGTTGCAATCACCCGCAGCTGCTGGGAATGGCAACGCGACTACCAGTGCCTCGACACGGTCACGGGCAATGATTGCGGCGAGATCGAAGCCAATCCCGAATGCCGTTTCAGCCACGAAGAATGCCTCACCGACGATATTCCCTGCCAGACCAGCGAGAGGCTCTACGAATGTGCCTTGCCGCCCGATGGCTCGGCGCCCGCCCAATATATCTGCGATGGCGACGTTTATTGCATCGACGGTTCGTGCGAGACCATCGAGCGCCAAGCCAATGACGAGTTCAAGGATGCCGTCGTTGCCTTGAACGCGATGAACCAGGCACGCGGCGAATTCGATCCCGACACGCTCACGCTCTTTACCGGAACGCGCAACACCTGCTCGTCCAAGGTCTTCGGCATTCTCAACTGCTGCAAGGGCAAAGGCTTCCCGCTTATTCCGGGGATCGGCCTGCTGGTGGCGCTGGGCTGCGACCGCGAGGAAGTGCTGCTTCACGAGCGCGATGCGCAGGGCCTTTGCGCCTATGTCGGCACCTATTGCTCGGACAAGTTCCTCGGAGTCTGCCTCACCAAGCGCAAGGCCTATTGCTGCTTTGAGTCCAAGCTCTCGCGCATCCTGCAGGAGCAAGGCCGCGCGCAGCTGCCCAAGCCCTGGGACGAGCCCAAGGAAGAGACCTGCGAGGGTTTCACGCTCGACGAGTTCGCTCAGCTTGATTTGAGCCAGATGGATTTCTCCGAAGTCTATGCCGAGTTCACCGAGGCGGCACGCCTGCCCGACGAACTCGAGACCAGCGTGCTCATCCAGCAGAAAATCGAAGACTACTACGCAAGGAGCACCCCGTGATGCGCCGTGCCGCCCATTCCATCCGCCTTGCGCTGGTGCTGTCGATGACCGTGCCTGGCGTCGGCCAGACTGCCATGGCGCAGGAGGCCCAGGTCAGTACCGATACTGCCGATATGCTGTACTGCGAGGAGCGGCAGCTCGGTTACTGGTTCTACTGCATCGACCCCGATCCGGAGCCGCGCGAGGACGAGGCAACCTCGATCCCGACGGCAAGCGCGGCTGAAGAACTCGACGCCATAACCGGCGAGCTGCGCGAGTTGAAAGCCCAGGCGATCCTCTATCCCACGCCTGCAAACGTCACCGCCTATATCCGCTTCCAGCGCGAACAACTCGACCGCGCCTCGCTCTTTTCCGATGTCTGGCAGCGCGCGCTCTGGCAGGATCCCGCGCTCGATTATACGCTCGAACGCCCGGTCGGCGCGCTCGCCAAAAGGCAATGGCAGGACGCGCGCGCTGCCGAGCGTGACGTGGTCATGGCGCGGCTGTCACAGCGTTACGGCCTGTTCTATTTCTTCGCCCAGACCTGCGGCGCCTGCGAGGTCATGAGCCCGATCGTCAAATCGGTCGCGGAGCGGTGGCGCATCACCGTGCGCGCCATCTCGACCGATGGCGGACCCTCGCGCCACTTCCCGAACTACACCGTCGAAAATGGCCAGCGCCCGCGCATGGGCCTCGAGCCCGGCTGCGGTCGTCCTGTGGGACAGCGAGACCCGCCGCCCGATCCCGATTGGCTACGGCGTGCTCTCGGCCGACGAACTGCAGGACCGCATCTACCTCCTCACCACCAGGGAAGCCGGCCATGACTACTAGGATCGGAAAATTAGCACTCACGCTGAGCGCGCTCGCCATGAGCACCGCACCGATTGCCGCATCGGCGCAGGACGTCGGCGACAGCATGGACCGGTTTATGGATGACATGGGCGCGGCGGCCAATGTCACCGGCCCGACTGCCTTCGAAGGCCAGTCGGCAGGCTATTACTCCATGGGCAATGTCTGGACGCGCTTTCCGCAGAAGACCACCAACATTGCCAATCTCCAGCTGCCGCGAGCACGGGCAGGTTGCGGCGGTATCGATATCTTCGCCGGGTCCTTCTCCTTCATCAATGCAAGCGAAATGGTCGCGCTCTTGAAAGCCGTCGCCAACAACGCGGTGGGATTTGCCTTCAGCCTCGCGATCGACACGATCTGCCCCGAGTGCAACAAGATCATGCAGGAGTTTTCGCAAAAGGCGCAGCTCATGAACGAGCTGTCGATCAACTCCTGCGAAATGGCGCAGGGCCTTGTCGGCGGTGTCTGGCCGCAGGGCGATCTTGCCGACAAGGCGATCTGCGAAGCGATCGGCAATTCGACCGGGATCTTTACCGACTACGCCGCTGCCAAGCATGGCTGCGGCACGCGCGGCCAACGGACAAGTACCAACAATGCAGGCGGCAGTGATTTCGAGGACGTCAATCCCGGCGTGCCGCGCAACTACACCTGGCATGTCCTGAAAGAGTCCGCCTTCTTCAATCCCGGCGGCACCTTCGACCGCGATCTTGCCGAATATGCCATGACGTTGATCGGCACGGTGATCTACGTCCCGCCAAGCGATGATGATCCGGGTAGTTTCGTGCCTTTCGCGGGTGACGCTTCCTCGACGCTGGTGACCGCGCTGCTCGACGGGACGCAGGGCCAGAGCGTTGAGGTCTTTCGCTGCGACGAGCCCAATCTCTGCCTCAATCCCACCTTCCAGCAGCTGAGCCTGTCTTCGACCAAGGCGATCCGCCCACGCGTGGCGACCATGATCGGCAATATGGTCGAAGCGATCCGCGAGGATACCGCGATCGGCGCTGCCGAGATCGAGCTGCTGCAGGTGGCTTCGCTGCCCTTGTACAAGATACTCACCGTCCATGCCGCCTATGGCCGCGGCATGGCAACCGACGATCGCGCCACACTTGCCGAGGTCACCAGCATCGATCTCTTGCACGCGATCCTCGAGCGGATCTCGTCCGAAGCGAGCCGCTCGATGGCGAGCTTCATCGCTGCCGACGAAGCCAAGCTGACGCTCTGGCGCGCGCAGGTCGCAGAAGTGAGGAACCAACTCGCCAGCAGGCAGGCGACCGGACAGGCGCGCATTACCGCTATCGTCCAGATCATCGAGAAGACCGCGATGATCGAGAACATGCTCGCAGCCTCGATGTCGCCCTCGATGGCCGCCGCGCTCGACTGGTCGCGCGGCTTCCAGTCACGCTCGATCGTTCCATAAAGGTAATCCCATGGTCGAAGTCTACACGGTCGGCGGCGGCGAATATCTCGTCAACGTCTTCAACGCGGTCGCTGCCTGGACCGGCGCGGGCGGCTACAAGAGCCTGATCCAGGTCGCGCTTGTCATGGGCATGGCGCTTGGCGTCATCGTGCTCGCTTTCAACCAGGACTGGCGCGCCTGGGTGAACTGGTTCCTTGGCGCGACGCTCATCTACATGTGCCTGATGGTGCCGCGCATGGACGTCCATGTCACCGACCGAGTCAATCCAAGCCTTGCACCGGCAACGGTGGCCAATGTCCCGCTCGGCCTTGCCCTCATGGCAAGCTTCACCAGCCAGGCGGGCGACTATCTCACCCGCTCGGCCGAACTGGTTTTTGGCCTGCCCGACGATCTCAACTACTCGAAGAACGGCATGATCTACGGCGCAAGGCTTTTGGAAGCGACCCGGGGCCTGCGCATCTCCGATCCCGAGTTCGCCGCCAATCTCGACGAGCATTTCAAGCAATGCGTCTTCTACGACGTCCTCTTGGGCCGCTATTCGATGCAGGAGCTTGCCGAAAGCGCCGATATCTGGGCGACGATCGGTCCTGGCAGCGAAGCCCGCGCGCAGCGTTTCCTGATCCGCGACGTCAACACGGGCGAGGTGACTTCGGTCGTCACCACCTGCCGCGAAGCCTACAATACGCTTGGCGGCCAGTGGACGAACCTCATCGACGACATGGGCACTGCCTTCGGTCGCCAGCTCTATCCGCGCCAGACCGAAGCGCTCGCCCGCGCCAAGCTCTTTGCCGACCTTCCCATCGCCTACAGCTATCTTTCGGGGGTTTCGAGCAATGCCAGCGACATCTTCCGCCAGGTGCTCTCGATCAACGCCATGAACCAGGCGATGCACGGCTTTGCCGGAGCCAGCGGCATGGGCAGCATCGATGTCTTCGCCCAGACCCGTGCCGATATCCAGACCGAGCGCAGCTATGCCTCGATCGCGCACAATTCGATGAAATGGGTCCCGATCCTCAATGTGGTGTTGACCGTTGTTTTCTACGCGCTCTTCCCGGTGCTCTTCCCACTGTTCCTAATGCCACGGACCGGGCCGATTGCTTTGCGCGGCTATGTCACGGGCTTCTTTTACCTCGCCGCCTGGGGGCCGCTGTTCGTGATCCTCCACATGATCCTCATGTTCAAGGGTGCGAGCGATGTGGCAGCGGCAGGTGGTGATACCGGTCTCAGCCTCGCGACGTTCGCGGGCATGAGCGATGTAAACTCCGATATCGGGGTGCTCGCGAGCTACCTCGTAGCCTCGATACCGTTCCTTGCTGGCGGCGTGGCGCGTGGCGCCATGGCGATCTCGGGCCAGGCGACCTCCTACCTCAATCCCAGCCAGAACGCCGCCGAGGAGGCCGCGCGCGAAGCGAGCACGGGGAACATCTCGCTCGGCAACACCAATCTTGAGAATTCGTCGGTCTTCTCGCGGCAGTTCGCGCAGGGCAATCTGGCACCCAATATCGCCTATGGCGCGGGCCAGACGCGCAGTTTCGGCGATAGCGGCACACAGACCACGGGCTTTCCAGTTGCCGAGTTCGCTCACGTTCCGACCTCGAGCTATCCCTTCTCGCCGACGCTGGGATCGGACTTCTCGAGCAGGCTGTCGACCATTGCCGGGCAAAGCCGCAGCCAGAGCGAGACCTATTCCAACCTCGCGCAGCAATCGACGAGCTCGGCGATCACTCGCTTCTTCGAACTTCGCGATGCCTATTCGACCGGCCAGTCGAACGAGACCGTCAGCGGCACCTCGTCGGGAGACAGCATCGGCACCGCCTTCAGCGAGATCGACAATGCCTCGCGCACGCTGCAGCAGCAGTTTGGCCTCTCACGGCGCGCCTCGGACGACATCACCGTCTCGTGGTTCCTGAATGGTGACGCGGGGCTGGGCCTTCGCGGGCAGAGAGGGCCGTTACGCGGCGATATTGGTTTGCGTGGTGGGCGAAACCAAAGCTGGACTGACAGCGATATCGGCATAGCCTCGGAAGATCGCTCGCGACTCTTGGCCGCGCTCACACAGATCTCCGAGAGCCGCAACTGGTCGAGCACACGCGAAGGTTTCCTGCGCGAGACGAGCGCAAGTTCGGAGAGCCTGGTTTCGACCACTGCCTCGGGCCTCAACACCTCGCTCACCGAGGCCCAGAGTTACACTATCGAGGCCCGCCGTGCCGAGGAGCTTGCCAGCCGTCTCGAGGACCAGGCAAGCTGGTACGAGAGTGCCAATGCTGCGGGTACGCTCAATCTCAGCCAGGCCTATCGCGAATGGGGAATGGCCGAGATCGAGGCCAATCGCGACTATTATGGCCCTGTCCGCTTCGACGATATCGCGTTTCAGATGAGTCCAGCCGGACAGCAATTGCAGGCTCGCTTTGTCGCCAGCTACGCCGACCGCATCCACGAAGATATCGAGGGCGAGCTTACCTTGCCCCCGGCCGCACCAATCTCGCGACCGAGTGTTGGGAGCAGAGGTGACGTCCGCGGGTCTGTGCGATTGGGATCGGTGCCAGGAAGCCTGTCGGAACCTTCATCCGCGCGGGAAGATATCGGCCGCGCGGTAGACCGTGTGCAGAGCCGCGGTGGGGACCGGGTCGATACCGTTGGAGACTACCTCGAGGGCCGCACACGCAATGCGCGGGGAGCAAGCGCGGAAGCGGCCGACGAGATCAAGGAATGGTAGGTCAGAGCAGGCCGTCGTAGATCACGACAAAGATAACGAATGCGACGAACAGTACGGCAAAGAGGATCAGGCCAGCTCGGCTCCAGGGGTCCGCCCACGCCTTCGTCCAACTGTACGCGGTCATTCGATTTTCAGCGATAGCTCGATCGATTTCGCGAAAGCCCTGCCAGTCTTCCTTAGATGGCGGCGGAGAGTTGTCAGGATTGGTCATCGATTGTCTCCTTCGCCAGATCCAGAGTGGCCTCTCCTCTTGGACGCGCCAGTCTCGAGCCTGTCGAGCATAGCCGAATTGTCCAGATATTTGAATTGCTCACTCGCACGCCCGTTCGTGATGCGGTCGTTCCCACACTGGCATGCACACGCCTCGGCGCCACACTCCGCAAGGTAGGCTTCCAGCCGCATCACGGTTTTGCGGCGCGGATTACGGCCATTCCTGAGATCGAGCACGAAGCGGGGATCGCCGACCGCCTCCCTCCCGAAGGTGGTCGCCGAAATGTCGTTATCTCTCAGATGGTTTTCGATCCGTTCCAGGAGGGTCATCTACAACTCGCATCGCTTCAAGAATCACTTGTGTTCTTGTTATGTTCTTAGTAGGAAGACATCCTCAGGTCTAGGAAGAATCCTACGATCCAGAACGAAGGCACGAGACGATGGAACATGTCCGACAAGAGCTCGACCGGCTCCTGCGTGAGCGGGGAAGCGGCTACGCCGCGATCTCGCGGATGCTCGGTCGCAACCCCAGCTACATCCAGCAGTTCATCAAGCGCGGTTCGCCCAAGACGCTCGAACCGGATGATCGCCGGATGCTCGCTTCCTTCCTGGGCGTCGACGAACACGTGCTCGGCGGGCCGGATAAGAGCGACAATGACGGCATGGTCGAAATCCCCATTCTCGATGTCCAGGCCTCAGCTGGGTTCGGGGCGATTGCGGCAAGCGAAAATGCCTACACAAGGTTCGGCTTCGACGAACGTTGGCTGCGCGCGCTTACCCCTGCGAAGAGCGCAAGCCTGTCGATCGTGCGTGTGCTGGGAGACTCCATGGAGCCTACCCTCAGCGATGGTGACGAGGTCCTCGTCGATGCATCGGATCATTGCGCCCGACTGCGCGATGGCATCTATGTCCTGCGCACGGACGATGTGCTGGCGGTCAAACGCATCGCTATCAAGCCGGGAGCGAAGCAGATCACAGTCGCCAGCGACAATCCCGCCTATCCGACGTGGAACGATATGGATCGTTCCGAAGTGCACGTGGTCGGGCGGGTCATCTGGTTCGGGCGGGCTCTTTAGGTCGCCTGCCGAAGCGACGTCATTTCATGTCGTCGGCCTGACTTCCCCTAGACAAACGTCGAAGCCAAGAGGCAGAAGCAATTGCGATATCAGTCGCGCCTGACTTGCATGAAAGCTATCCGAAGGCGCCTTCACTTCGACAAAGCGGACCGTTTTGCCCTTCCACAGGGTTAAGTCGGGCCAGCCTGAGCGAAGATCATAGGGCGCGGTAGCAAAGACATTGGCAATCTCTGCAAGACGATCGCTACCCAATGCCTCGAAGAGGCCGAAGACATGCTCTGCACGGACGCTGGGATAGAATGCGGGAGTATCGCCTGCGCTCGCTGAGATGATCTTCCAGTTGTCTTCGATCTGGGACCGGGTCGCTCGGGAAACCGAGGCGAGGAGTTGGTCTTTTGCAAATTTGTCCTGCGCGAAGGCGACATTCTGAGCATAGAGCGCTTCGACAAACGTATCGGCGTGGCGCGGATCAAGCCTTGGGAATGATGCAGCCTTGATCAATGTGAGGATCAAGCCGCCTTCGGAGGCAGCACCTGACCATCCTTGTTCAAGATAGTGTTCGAGCGCGGCGAATTCGACCAATGACCAGTCGTGGACCGTGTGAAGTCTCCAGTCCTTGCCGGTGCCCTTGTCGAGCATGATCACATCGTGCCCGATACCAAGACGTTCGGCCTGCTTTTCAAACCGACTCTGTCTCCCTCTCGCGCGTTTGACCTCCTGCTGCCCCGTTTCCTTGCGAAGCTTTTCAACCCTCCGGGCAACACCCACCTTTGGATCCAGCCTCAGCGCATCATCATAGGCCTTGATCGCCTTTTCCGGCTCGCCTTCTGTTTCATGCAATTCGCCCAGAAGACGAAACGCGCGGGCCTGGCTCCAAATCTCTCCCTCGCGCACTGCGCGTCTCAGTCCAGCGGCGATGTCTTGCCGCATTTCGCGGTCAAGGGGAGCTAGCGATGACAGGACATCCTTGATCACGCCCAGATCACCAGCAGCGATACGGCGGCGCCGCCAGCCCTCTCGATCGACCATGGTGCCGGTAAGGTCGTAGATCGCTTGCTCGCCGTCCTTCAGGCAAATCACTACCCTGCCGGCATCACAATCCCAATTATAGCCATCGGCCCAACCGGTCTCGACTTCCCATCGCGCGATCTCCCGACCAGCTTCGAGGTCGAAAAGCATGTATCGACAACTGTCGTCGCTCCCTGGGGCATTGGCTGTCTGGCAGATTGCGTAACGACCGTCGGGAGACAGGCCGTTACTCATGAGATTGGCAGAAAACTGCTGCGCGATGAGCGTTTGGCCCTGTGAATCGCAGGCTACAAATCGACCGTGCAAGCCATGTCCGAACATCCAGTCGTGAAGGATGAAAGTGCCGTTGTCGGCGACTTTCCCCTCCTGCGGTCGCTCAAGCTTGCCCGATTTCACGATACTCTCGTCGAAAAGCAGCGACCAGGAGCCGTGCCCGCTCTCGCGGTTTCCACCGCGCAAACCGTCAGGCGTTCGGTCGGTCCAGATCAGACGGAACCGGCGATTGGGCGACCTAGCTTGATGGCCAACAAAATCGAGTTGCGGAATGCTGACAAGACCGTGAGCGAACTCGTCGATCTCGAGCCTTTCCTTTGACCGCGCGACCTGCCCTGCCTGGTCGGGAGCACGCTTACCGAACAGGCGCTCGAAGAAGCCCGTCATGCCTGATCGTTAAGACGGTGCTGCAGGTCGGCCACCGCCTCTATCACTTCATCGAAGGGTGGCGGTTCGCCGAAGATCATGACACTCATTGCGCGATAGTCTTGGCGCAAATCATCGATCATCCCTTTCTCCGGACACAGAGCAAACGTTGGGGCATGTGCCGACGCCAGGTCAAACGGCGGCCTGTTGAAGAACATGCGAGCATGGGCGACGCAGTCTTCGCCCAGCGGCTGGTCTGCCAGCGCTGCCTGGCCAGCGTCGGACTGGAGCAAACGGAACACATCGTAGTAATGGCGAGAAACACGTTGTCCGTTGCCGCGCAGTTGTCCTCGAATGTCGTACCAGCGCCGCAGTCCATGCAAGATGACGACCTTGTCCCAGAAGGTACGCTCGGCATCGACAACGGTGACGTTTGGCACGGCGACGTCGATATCCGGCACGTCGGCATCGACATAGGGTGTAATGGTTCGCAGTGAATTTGGGTCGAGCGCAGATTTCGCCCCTGACTCGATCTTCACCGACTTGGCGATATAGGCGTCGGTCGGAGTTGCACTGGGATAAACCAACAATAGTGTCTGTCGGTCTTGTGGGTCGGGCTTCACCTGTAGTGCGCCAGCTTCGATCCCCGTGCGCGCGCACGTTTCGTCGCATATTGCCGCAAGCCGTTCCAGCAATGACCCGTTGATAAAGGCCTCACAGGCTTCGCGGATTTCGTCGAGCGCGGCTTGCCGTTTCTTGCCACTGAGCGCTGCGAGTTCTTCGACCGAAGCCGGATGTCCCAGATCATCGCGGAAGACAGTCACATCGATGTCTTCGGAAAAGCGTTCGATCAAACCGAAAGCCTTCGACAGCGAAGTGCCTCCCTTGAACAGCAGCCGCGGCCCCTCTCCAAGCCCGTTGAACAGCGCATCGAGCGTCCAGCAGACCCAGAGATCCTTTTCTACGTTCTGCGGCGTCGTACCGAGCCTCTGCGCGGTTGCTGTATATAGCCCGCTGCGTGTTTCTGCATCGGCACGCAGGATTTCATCGAATGAAGGGTTCACGAGAACGATGCCTGATCGCGCAGCAGAGGGCGGAGGAGATCCTGCATCCAGGCGGGAAGCGTAGCGAAGCCATCCGTCAGATCAGCTCGCAACTTTTCGCCGTGCAAAGGATCGGCGAGGAGGCTGATCAGGCGATCTTGCCAATCTGCAACATCGTCACCAGGCATCGTATCGCGCAGCCAGTGCAGGGCCTGAACGATCCGCATCGCCGGGCGCCCGGCCCAATAGAGTTTACTCGCAGCCGTCTGCTTGAATTCGATGGTGAGATTGCCAAGCTTGATCAACTTCGGCCTTGCTTCGCTGTGAACGACAATTTTCGCCGGCACTGCATTTGTAAGACCGAGGTCGTTTGCGGCCGTCATACCGTCAACCAGCACACGTATCTGATCGCGGCGCGCAACTGCCTCGACAATGGCACGAGGATCGGGTGCACTTTTTTCCCTGGTCAGGCTGTTGATGCCCGGTTTGTCGTACAGTCCACGGTCAATCCTGCGCAGGTCTCCTGCCTTCACCAGGCGTTGAAGTGTCTTGTCGACAGCATCCCGGCTTGCGAGATCGAGGAAGTCCGATGGCGTCCAGACAGCATTATTCGCCCCCTTTGCGATACGCTCGAGGATTTGCGACTTTAGCGGAGAGATTTCAACGCCCATGTCCGAAATATGTAGCATAATTTCGGACAAAGTCGAGCCGGAAGCTGTCCGAAAAATGTAGATGAATTTCGGACAGCACCGAAGGCCAATCCTTCCCGCCCCCTATACCCTTCCAGAATAATCCAGAAGCAAGAATTCGGCATTCGGAATATATGATGCAGAAACAGTCAATCAGTCGAATGAGAATGCGCAAAGCCAAATTAGCCCAACCATGAAGAGCCCGGAGTGCGACCAATCATCCGGTCGTAGGTATCTTCGCCCTCTTCCTCGTCATCGTTCTGAAAACGCCTGACGGGGGCAGGCCCGAGATGAAGCAGCGTATATGTCTTATCGAAACGCTCGGAAAGGAACGTCTCTTCAACGCAGGGCTCCTTCAGCCAAGTGAAGGCATTGTGTTCGATGCGCCCTTTGCCGTTATCGAGCAAATGCGTCTGCGCGGCCAACGAACCGGATGGCAAGGACACAGGCGGCAGGTTTGCCGTCTTGATGAACGCACCCGTCCGCAATGCTTTTGGGCTCGACCTTGCCCAAAGCACATAACCATCTCTCGATACCACGAACATCGAACGCTTCTCGGTGAACTGTAGCCACCGCAGCGTCGCAGCGGAAAGAGACACCCCGTAGCGCTCGGCACAGGCACCAAGCTCATCGAAGCCGGGTTGGGCGCTGGGCGTAATCTGCCGCTGGAAGTCGTCCCTTGGCATAAGCAGGCTTGCAGCGAACTCGTTCGCCTGCTGCTCGATCTGGCCATACTCGCTGTCCCATTTCGCCATATCTTCGGCGCTGCATTGCAAGCCATCGGGAAACTGGTGCCTGTGTACGAGATAGTGGCCAAACTCGTGAGCGAGGGTGAAGTTGATCCGGCCGGGGGACTTGATCTCCGAATTGTAGATGATGCCCCAGCCCTTCTTGCCAGGCGGGGCCTTGTAAAGCCCGCCTTCAAAGCGATCGAGGTCGCCACCTTTGATAAGCGTGACGGGGTCATTGGGGAAAACCTGATGCGAATAGTCCTTTGCCAGCGACTTCACATCAACGGGAAAGCGGTCGTCGCCGTCGCGGGCATTGAGAAGCAGGGTCAGGTCAATGGCCCAGCGTTGCGGCGACTTGTTATCCATTATTCGCTGTCATCCCACATTTCGGCGATCTTGCGGATTTTCTCCCGCGTTTCGGCGGGCATACTTCTGTATTTCCTGTAGAATTGCGCATCGACGGCATCGACTTCGGCAACTTTGTTCTGGTCATCGAGAAGATACTCAATTGTCACCCCCAGCTGTTCGGCAATCTTCGACAGCTTCTCTGCCGATGGGCGGGGTGGATTCTTGTTTTCCAGCTCCCAGATGTAGCTCTTGCTGGAGCCGGTCAGCTCCGCGAGCTTGTCGAGCGTCAGCTTCTTCTCCTTACGCAAGTCACGAATCTTGTCGCCTAAGACATTGGCCATAAGCGGTCCTCCTCAAAAAGTTCGGTGTAGGCATACAATAACCTCTTGACTTCCGATTTTCAAGCAATATATGATGTTCGGAGTAGGCGCACTTTTTTTGCGTCATAAATGTTAAACAATGAGGTATCCGCCAATGAGCAAAGGCCCGAAAAGCCACCACGTGGTCCCGAATCCCAACGGGGGCTGGGATGTAAAGAAGGGCGGCGCCAGCCGCGCCAGCAGCCACCACAGCACGAAACGCGAAGCCATCGATCGCGGCCGCGAAATCAGCCGCAATCAAAGCACCGAGTTTCGCATCCATAACCAGGACGGAAAGATCGCCCGCAGCGATAGCCACGGCAACGATCCCTGCCCGCCTAAAGACAAGAAATAGGAGGTTCGCATGACGAACGACAAAGACAAGAAAGAGAAGGAAACCACGGTCATCGTGAACGGTCGCGAGAATGTCGTGAACGGCAAAGAAATCTGCTTCGACGAACTGGTGAAGCTGGCTTTCGACAATCCGCCGACCGGCCAGAACATCTGCTTCACGATCACCTACCGCAAGGCGATGGGCAACAAGCCCGAAGGCACTCTTGCCGAAGGCGAATGCGTGAAGGTCAAGAAGGGAACTATCTTCAATGTTACCGCAACTGATAAGTCGTAGCGACGATCTGAAGCGGCTGTTTGATGATGGCTATGAGCTGTCCATCGTGGGTGGGCAGCTCGTAGTCAGCAACATTCCCTATGTTGCGGCGGACAAGACCGTGAAGCGCGCCGCGCTGGTAAGCGAGCTGCGCCTGTCCGATGACACGACGCTGGCACCAAAAACCCATGTGATGAAATTCACCGGCGACCATCCTTGCGACAAGAATGGCAAGGAGCTGGCATACATGAAGCACAGCATCAAGAACGAAGTGATTGGCGACGGGAATACCGTCACACGTTCGTTCTCATGCAAGCCGACCACAGGCCCCTACCCTGACTATTATGCGAAGGTAACGACCTACGCCGAGATGATATCGGTTCATGCGCAGCAGCTTGAGCCAGGAGCAACGGGGCGCACTCATGCTGTGACCCAGATTGATGAACCCGACAGTCCCTTCCGCTACCTCGACAATGCCTCCGGCCTCGCTGGTATTACCGACATGGCGCAGCGCGTTGCTGGTAAGAAGGTGGGCATTGTCGGCCTTGGAGGAAGCGGTTCCTTCGTCCTCGACCTGATTGCCAAGAGCTGGGTGGCCGAGATCCACCTCTATGATGGCGACGACCTTATTCAGCACAACGCTTTCCGCTGCCCTGGCGCGGTATCGGCTGAGACGTTGCGTGACAGGCCGATGAAGGCCGATCATTACGCAGCCATCTATGACGTTTTCCGCAAGGGCGTCGTGCCCCACCCCTATTACATCACCGAAGCCAATCTGGCCGAACTGGACGAACTCGACTTCATCTTCATCTGCGTCGACAAGGGAAGCGCGAAGGAGAAGATCGTCGACCATCTGGAAGCAACGGGAAAGAGCTTCATCGATGTCGGCATGGGCGTCGAAATCGCCGACGGGAAGCTGCTTGGCGTGGTCCGCACCAGCACCAGCACGCCCGAGGACCGCGACACGTTGCGGAAGTTCGTCCGGTTCGGCGATTGCGAGGAAGATGCCGCCTACACGAAAAATGTGCAGATTGCGGAACTTAACGCGCTCAACGCGTGCCTTGCCGTGATAAAATGGAAAAAACTGAACGGGATTTATCTCGACCTCGAAGGCGAGATGAACGCGAACTACACAATAGACGGGAACCACATGTCGAATGAATAAGCGCGCCCACCTCAGTCCAGAATTTGTAGACACCATTCCAGCGACAATCGAACAAGGCAAAATCTACATCTCGATTGATTTTGCGACGGCTATTCATAGCTGCGCCTGCGGGTGCGGGATGGAGGTGGTCACCCCCTTCTCGCCGACCGACTGGAAGCTGGTGTTCGACGGAGTTTCCATTTCGCTGTCACCATCAATCGGGAACTGGAGCTTCCCGTGCCGTTCGCATTACTGGATCAGGCAGAATCAGGTCCACTGGGCGGGAGACTGGACCGACGAAGAGATTAACGCCGGACGCGCGAATGATCGCAGAAGCAAGGAGCATCACTACGGAATCGGCACCCTAAGTAGCACATCAAGCAAGAAGACGCTGAAAAAGCCGGGGTTCTGGAAGCGTTGGTTCGGCTGGCTAATAAATTGATCGGGCTTATTGGCCTTGGGGCGTGCCATCATGGTGGTTTGACACCATCCAAGTGGTCGGCTCAATGGAGCTCAAGCTCACCATTGCGCGGAGGACCTCCCCTCAAATCCCAAAGTCCATGGAGCGATTGCGCTCCTTGGCGAGTTCCGGCTCGGGAGCCTTGGGGTTCTTCTCAGTTACATCCTTGCCCGCCCCGACCTGCGCGGCCACTTTCAAACGCTCAGTCACCTCAAGCGCCGATGATTTCTCGCCCCTGTTCTTCGAGACTGCCGCCCCGAGTCTTGCGGCGCTGTCGACCACGAGAGTCAAATGATCACGCAAGCGCGTGACAGTCACGAGGAAGGTCTTCTGGTTGGCAAGGTTGCGCTCGCGGCTGTCCATCACGGCAATGCCGCGGTCGGAGGTGAGGCCCTGCGCCATGTGGGCATTGAGCGCGTAGGCAAGGTCGAGACGCTTTAGCATCGGATCGTCCTTGCCGAGCCTGTTCTCGACGCCCTTGGAAGTCTCGACGGTGACGCGAGCACCATCGATCTGGACAATGTGAGCCTGGTCGGCATTGAACAGTCCGCGACGATGATCGTTCCTCGTCCAGCGAATGCGGTCACCCTGGTGGACTTCAAGTTTGCGCCGGTCGAACAGCGCCAGATTGTCGTTCTTGCCTGTACGCCCGATCCGCGACGGCTTGAGCGTGCGTAGCTTGCCTTGCCTGTCCTCAAGCTCGACGATGTCCTTCTGGTCGTCGACCTTCCGCACCGAATACTCGCCGCGCCTAAGCCCAAGTGTGCGTTCGAGTTTCGCGACCTCTAGGACCATTCCTGGCTTGTAGGCAGCAAGGTAGCGCAGTTCCTCGCGCGTGAGATTGACGCGGTCGAGAACCTCCAGTTGGATCTTCTCAGGGCTGATCTCGCCATTGGCGGCAAGGCCGGTCTGGACTGCCTCGTTGACGGCGGCGCGGATCTTGCGGCCCGAGGCATAAATTGCCGTTCGCTCCCGCTCTTTCGGTGAGAGCGCCAACCAGCGCTCAGCCGCGACGATCGCTCCATCGCCCTTGGCCTCGACCATGTTGCCCTTGAGGTGGTCTAGCGCCGTGCGAACCAGCCCCGCCTGCGCCGCTGCCTGTGCCTCGCGCAAGACCGGATCGCGGCCGCGCAGATTTGTGTTCATCTGCGCCTGCGCGATGCCTCCCTGTTGCAGGAGGTCGAACGGCTTGCCGGCATCGACCGCACCCAGTTGCTTGCGGTCTCCCATCAGAACAAGCCGCATGGCACCGGCGCGATTGGCGATGCGGATAAGCTGTTCCTTGTCGGCATTCGAGACCATCGACGCCTCGTCAAGGATAAGCACACTTCCGCCCAGTTCCTTGCTCGCCTCGCGATCGAGGCCGGACCGCCCTTCCCCCTCGGTGATCGCTCCCCATCGCCTGAGGAAGCTCGCGAGCGTTTGCGCCTCGATACCTGTGTCACGTTCGAGCATCTGCACCAGCGTGTTCTGGACCGAGAGGCCTAGAACCTTGTGGCCTTCTTCGCGCAGCACATCGGCGACAGGCTTAAGCACACTCGACTTCCCCGCACCGGCCACGCCCTGCACAGCAATGGTACGATCGCGCGATGTCAGGATGAGCCGGGCAGCGCCCAGTTGCCCTTCGTTCAGTTTGAAGCCCTGATTGACAAGAGCCGATGCCTGGACACTGGCGTCGGCCCGCCGTTGGGTGAGGATGGGTTCGACCGCGCCCTTTCCTTCATTTGCCCAGGCGAGGATGCGCGCCTCGCGCTCGACTTCTTCGCGGCTTGCCAGCCACCCCTTGTGCTCGCCCTTGCCCCGCAGCAGCTGTCCAGAGCGCACCAGCGAGCGAACCGCCTTCTCGACCTGCGCGATGGTGGTAGGTAGCCCGAAATCGAGTGCTGCCTTGTACAGGTCTTCACGCGCAAAGCCTGCCTCGCGCTGCGACAAGTGGCGCACTGCAGATGCTACGGCTTGCGCCGCCGCTATCTCTTGAGGCCCCCGCTTGAGGACATGGTCCGGAACAAGCGGATCGCGTTCCCTGCCCTTGATGCTTGCCGCAAAGTCCTTGAGCAGCGCCAGGCCCCGCTCGACCAGATTGGGGACTTTTGCATCGGCAGCGTCACGCTCGCTGGCCCGCGTCCTCGCGGTATCAACCAGTCGCGGAAGGTCGAGGCCGATAGTCTGCGCAGCCGTCTGCCATTGCTCGCCCAGAACCGCGCGATCCTCGATCGGCTGCTTGGGCGAACGGGTCGCGAGCGCCGCCACCTTGCCTGCTTCCAGCCCCGGACCACGGCGCGCTTCGAGCACTTCCTTGCGCCGCGAGGAGAAGGCCATGACCTGTTCGCGGGTGATCCCGCGGGCTTCGAAATTGCCGTGCTGGCCAACAGGGCCAGTTTCGTAGCCGAGTTTCTCGACTGCGATCCGGAACCGCGCCATGGCCATCGAGTTAAGCAGCGTCCCGAGCGCAAAGAGCTTGTCGTTCTTGAGCGTGCGCCATTTCCCGTCCTTGCCCTGGGTCACATTGGCCACGACCGCATGGAAGTGCAGGTTTGGCTCCTGGTTGCGGTTGGTATCGTGCTGGAAGAGGCCGATGGCGAAGTTGCCGGTTGTCACGGTCCTGACCTTGCCGCGTTCGACAAGGCGGGTTTCTGCGGCGTTCTTCTCGGCCCATTTGAGGGCCTCCGTTACCGCCTCGCGGTAGGCGATAACGATCCGCTCATCCTTGCCGACCAGCGCCAGCAGCGACCAGCTCTTGGGTAGCGAAAATGTGAGATCGGTGCCCGGCCGGTGCGGCTGACCAGGATTGCCGACGCTCGATCCGTCGGGGAGCTCACCGCGCAAGAGCGCATCGAATTGCTTCGTCTCGACGCGCCCCGATAGGCCGAGCGATTTCGCGCCTTCGCCGACCCATTGCCCGGACCGATCGGCATCGGCCCGGGCATAGTAATTGTCGTCGGCAAAGTAGCTGGCGGCAGCAGAAGGCGAACGCACATTGGCAATTGAGAGCATCGCCCTAGTCCTCCAACGAGCCCACTGCTGCCGCGCGCCCACGCATCAGAGATCGGGCTCGATATCGCCCACGTCGGGTTCGTCCCGCTCGGGCTTGTCGCGGTCCCTGTCGTGTGCAGCACCACCCAACAGACCCTGATGTCGGCGCTCATGGTCGGCACGATTGCGTCCCTCTCTGCCCACCTTGTCGCGATGCGGATCATGATCCTCACCATCCTTCACGGAGCGACCCTTGGTGGTCACATCGCGCGCCCGATCCTTGTCGGTACCTAGCGGTAGTTCGCTTTGCCGATTACCCTCTTGGTTTGCGCGCCCATGCGCCTTGGCGGGGTCTTCGCCACGAACCGACCTTTCACGTTCGACAACCGAATGCCTGTTCCGCGCTTCCTCATTCGACCGGTCTCGTACGCGTTTGCGTCGTGACCTCCGGCTAGTCTGCTTCTCCCGATCACTATCGAAGTCCTGACCGCGGTGCTTCTCGTCATGGCGACGACGTTCACCGGAATCGTCGCTGTCGCCGCCTCGATGCCCGGTTTCGTCGTCATCATCGGGTTCAACGGAGACCGGCCTCGCGGCAAGTCTTGCGAGCTTCGGTGTGTCGCGGGGGATGAACCCTTCGGCCACGCGGGGCCAATCCTGGGGCTCAAGCGTGATGGGTGCGGTGGGAAGCCCTTCGGGAAATTTGATGTATCCCTCAAGGCTTTTGAGCCCCATGAACTCGTCAGGAAGCAGCAGGGGGGCGATCTCGCGGCGGGCGGTCAGGCTCACAGCATCGCGGGCATTGTTGTGCCCGTAGCTCTGGTTTTCTTCGACCTCGCGCACCTCTCGGTGACCGACAGTGTCGGAGCACCAGGTGGCCGTCTCGCGGTCGGCAGTGCCCAGCATAAGCTTGGTCTTGGCGAGCGATGACAAGGTCATCGCCATGTTCTCTCCATAGACCTCCTTGAGCTTGGCATAGGCATGCACGCCGGTGACGATGGCGCCGCCGTAGTTGCGCGCGGTCTGCAAGCCCTTCTCAAGCGAAGGAAGCCGATGCAGCGCGCCCAGCTCGTCGATCAGGAACCACAGTCTGAGGTCAGACGAGGTCCGTCCGGTCATCAGCGTGTTGATCGCCGTATCGAGCCACAACGTGAGCATCTGCGAGAGGACGGTGAGGTCGGCGTAACGCGCCGAGAGGAACAGGAATGATCCCTCCTTGCCGCCGCCTTTCACCCAGTCGCGGATCGAGAAGGGCTTGCCTTCGGTCGGCAGCAGTTGCAGCGCCTTGGCGTTGACGTTGAACACGGCGCGGACCGATTCCGCCATTTTCGCGGCCTGCGGATCGGTCATCGGCCCTGCCATCGTGTCCGCAAGCAGGTCGTGCAGGTCGGAGAGATTGGCGTTCATCATATCGCTTGCGAGCGCCGCATTGGTGCCCCTGCCTTTCTCGACCAGCTTGAGGCATGTCTCGACGAACAGGGTACGTGCTGCGAGCACCCAGAACTGCTCTGCTCCGCCGCCGTCATGCGGTACGAGCGATTCCGCAGCGGCATGGAACTCGGAACTGGTGGTGCAGTCGTTGAACACGCTCCAGGCCGGACAGCGGGCATCAAGCGGGTTCAGGATAACGTCGCATTCAGGCTCGTAGAAGGCCTCGATAAAGGCCCCCGTGAGGTCGAAGATGACCGCGCGTTCTCCCCTCTGTCTGATCTCGTCGACGAGTTCGAAGAGCGCCACCGTCTTGCCCATCCCGGTTGTGCCGACCAGCATGCCGTGCCCCTGTTCCTGCCGCCAGGGGTAGCTGACGCCGGCCAGATGCGCGGGCGAATAGAGACCCGCTTCCCGCAATGCGTTGCGACCAGCAAGTCGCCATTTCCATCCCAGCTCGCGGCCATACTCGAGGGCGCGTTTGCCGCGATTGTGGCGGGCGATGTCGGCCTTGAGTTCGGGTAGCGATACAAGCTTGGCACCGCGCAGATGGCGCCTGGCTTTGGACTTCTCGCCGAAATGCTCGGCGACCCACCAGAAGAGTGCCATGAGCGGCACAAGGCAGACCGTGGAGAGCACTACCGCCTGCTTCACGGTGGCGAAGAACAAGGTCCAGGCTTCGCGCATCGGCGGGAAGTCCCTGACGACTGCCATGGGGAACGCAATCATGTCGCCATCGGGCAGGCGCAGGTTCACGAGCTTGGCGGGATCGAACTCCATGAACATGTAGCCCGAGGCATAAAGATGCATCCACAACAGGTAGGCCTGGTAGTCATCAAGCGCGCTGCTGACCTGCCACCAGCAGATCCCCAGCATAACCAGTGCAGAGATGATAAGCGGCAGCTTGAAGCCGGCTGCAAACATGAAGCCGAAGTGTCCCAGGAGCTGGGTGCCGCGGGTGAAGTTGACGATACTATTCTTCATCGCCGGCCTCCTTCGCACGCGCAGGAATGAAGCCGAGCTGGGCCAGGCGGCGGTGGTAGGCGGCATGGGTTCGCTTGCGCAGATTGTCGTCGGAATGGCTTGCCAGCAGCGCATCGAGCGCCGTGGTGAGGAACACCATCTGGCGAGCCGGATCGCTCCCGCCGGGACGGTCAGCGCTATCGTTGTCGCGGTTCCATGCCGTGACGAGGTGGTCACGAATGACCACGCTCACGCTTGTATCGCGGGTGTTTGACTGCTCCAGAATCCAGTCCGCAATCAGCTGCGGGACGTAGGTCTGGAGGACCCTGTAACGTTGCATTTTTCCAAGCTCCTTGTGCTCAAGGAGCCTGGTTCGGCCTGCGGAAGGCGAGGATCACACTAAATAGGAAAGGCCATGTAGGAAAACGAAAAGTTCCCTATCTATTCCAAGGCGTTAGACTAAGGTGAATTGCAGCCAATTTGCGAATCCAATTCGCGATTTGCGGTCAAATCGGTCGATGCACACCGCGAATTTGCACCGCAATGCATTGAGAACATTAAAAGAACAAAGGCGGCAGCGCTGCGTCCGGTGTGCATCTCGTCCCCAATTGCGCGGGTCGTGGCCAGTGACTCTGGCTGTTCTGTCTCAAGGGTGATTGACCACCCTTACCAAGGGAGCGTGAGCAACCCTCAAACTGGCCCAAGTTCGCGAACGATCTGTCCCAGTCTCCATTCCAAACAAGAGACCGCACCTGCGCGAGAGGGACCGGCAAAGGACCACGTGTGGAGCGGCAGGAACGGGGTCTGTCGGTCCTGCCGCGCGCGCTGGTCCGACCCGGTTCCGGTGCGCAAGTGCGTGCGGGGCCTAAAAACAAATCAGGCCGCGCCCTCAGGAGCGCATCGCGAGATGCGCGGGACAGAGCGCGTCCACAGCCCCGCTCAATTTCTCGGACCGTTGCCAACGCAGGCGAGCATGAAAGAAGGGCGGGAACCGTTACCGGCCCCGCCCCGTTTGGCGTTTCAATATTCGTCGAGCATGCCCCCATGGACCGTATGTACTACGCGGTGTGTCAGGTGTGCCGGGAGCGCGTTGTAGTCGCCCTCGTCGAGTGCGAAGTATCCGAGATCGTCGTCCTCGATCACGTGCTGGTCGAAGAAGCTGTGCAATGCCCGCCGTTCGGCCGTGGCAAGTGCCTCGAAGTAGCTGTTGGAAGTGGTCTGAACCGTTGCAAGTGTAGCCATGATATCCTCCTGATTTTGTCGGAAAGCCGACAGGAGGTTGGCGGACGGGGATGCGGCCGCCGGGTCACAGGATCGCCCGTATGGGCGACCGCGCCCGCGGCGGTGGGGGTAACGGTTTTGTCGGACCGTAGCGCCAGCGAAGGGGAGGCAAAATCGTGGGGCCCCGCCGTCCTTGACGCGGTGGTTGCATTCCCGTCAGCATGGGAGTTCCGTAAGCTAGGACCCTCTCACCTTTCCTGCTGGCGCGAGGTCAGAATTCATTTTCCTACATGCCTGGATCCGGGGCAGGATGCGTGCGGGCTGCCGCCACAAGGGGATTGAGGAAAGGACCCCCATATGCCGTCGCAACGAAGCGCGATTGCCGCATTGAAGAAACTTGAAGCCGACCGGGAAGCGCTCGACCAGCGTCAGCGCGAACTGGAAGAGAAGGCTGCCATTGAACTGGGCCAGGCGCTGCTCGGCACCGGTATCGAGGCCTTCTCGAAGAAGGGCATCAGGAGGGCCGGTGAACTGCTCGGCAAGCTGGGCGAAGAAGAAGGCCTGCGGCGGCTGGAAGGAGCCGGCCCTGCCACTGCTCGCGAACCCCTGGCATCGTCCGGTTAGAACAAGGAGAAGGGGCCCTGTCCGGTTTGGACAGGACCCCTTCGGATCGAGATCAATGATGAATGTCAGTCGATCTCGGGAGCGTCGGTGTTGTCGTTGTCGTCGCTCGATCCGTTACCGCGGGTGAGGAAGTCCACCTTGTCGGCGAGGATCTCGGTGCCGTAGCGCGTGACCCCGTCCTTGTCCTCCCACTGGGTGTAGTGGATGCGGCCCTGGACGGAAACCAGCTGGCCCTTGGAGCAGTACTGGCCGACGGTCTTGGCGAGGCCGTTGAAGCAGGTCACCCGGTGGAACTCGCTTTCCTTGGCGGTGTAGCCGTTCTCGTCCTTGTAGGTCTTGCCGTCCTTGTCGCGTGCGGGACGATCGGTGACGACGGTGATCCCGGTAACGTTGGTGCCGCCTTTGGTCTCGCGGGTTTCCGGATCGCGGGCGATGCGACCGGTGAGGATTGCGATATTGGTCATGATAATAGTCCTTCAGTTCCTCAAACCGGAGACCATCTCCGGCTTGCGAACATCCAGACGAAGCAGGGCATGGGAGGACTGCACCGCAGGAGCGAAGCTCCAAGGGAAACCTGTTCATGACGGGTGGTGCGGGCAGGCGCGCGAAGCGCGACAACACGGCCGGAAAGGAACGGGTTGCTGTCCTCAGCTGACCTGGTTCAGGACTGTTCGCGAAGAAAGCCGGATGGGTATCGGGTGCGGGTCTGAAGGTGCCGTGACCGGCGCTTGCAATCAGGCTTCGCCTTCGCCTTCCGATGCCGCCAGCAGATCCATGAAGTTGCGCGCGGCCTCCCGGTCCTCCTCGTTTTCGAACGCCACATCGAGATCGGGGGCGGACCCGAACATGTGCAGGAACGACCACAGTGCAAAGCGCTTGCCTCGGTCCTCCTCAAGGCCGAGATCGACCCGGCAATGCTCGATGCCGGCTGACAACGTGTCGGGAGCAACCCCGGAGAGGTCGGTGGTGGCAAAGTAGCGCTGCAGCAGATCGTCAAGTTGCATGACCCGTCCATAGTCGGGTCTGCGCCGAATGCACATCCGGGCAATTCAGATATTGATGACGAAGGGCCCCTCAGGACCCGGGAGAGGTGCCCAACAAACCGCGACGATCGACCACGGTGATACGTCGTGCCTTGGCATCAATGACGAGCCGTTCGGTCACGCCGTTACCTGGAAAGGCGACAATGTAGCGCGGATTGAGCGAGAGCATCTGTTCGTTGCGTTTGAACCCGGCGCGCGCGCCAAGCCGACGATCGAGCGAGTAGGTGAGCTGCTGCACTTCGCGGCGCTCGGCCCAGCTGGCGGCCAGGCGATCGGCACCTTTGCCGTCGCCGCCATGGACCAGGAAGAGATCGGGAACTGCATCGCGAACCTTGTCCAGCGTGGCCCAGATATTGTCGGCGTAGGCGCGCGCGTCCTCGGCGCTTTCAAAGCTCTGGCGACCGCCGGCGAAGACGACCGGAGTGCCTTCCGGGATCAAGGCGTGACGCCGGTTCTCGGCGCGCGCGCGGAGGAAATCGCGGGCATCGATCACGGCCGATGTGAGGTTTCGCGAATGGCTCGTTCGCGAGCCGGAAACAGGCTTCCAAGAGGAACCGGTCTCGTCGCGGTAGAGTGCTGCTGCAGCCTCGCGCATCTGCTCGAACGCCAGCATGCTGGCTTCGGCAGCCTGCGCGCGCTCGACCTGCTCTTCAAGATTGCTCGAATGCACTTCTGACCCATCGGCGGATGCGAGCAGAACACGGATCTCGTCGCTGGCCCGATCAAGCTGAGCCGACTTGCGGCTGGCAGCGCGGTGGAAGAGATTGACCATGCCCCAGGCAATATCCTCGGCATCGGCCTCGAGGACCGTGTCGGAAAACATCGCGAAAAGGTCAGACCATACGGCGCCAAGCGTCTGCTCGATCGCGTCCTCACAGGGAAAGTCGGTTTCGTTAAATGGGGCTGGCCGGATGCTGAGGCCTGAGAGTTCAAGGCCGCTCAACTGGTCGATGAAGCTGTCGTACATGGGGTGTCTCCTGATCGCGGGGACAAGGAGAGGAGGCACCATTGCCTCGGCCCTGTCCGCCGGAGCCCGATCAGGGCCGGGAGAAGGGGCGAGACGCACCGCGCAGCGGGAAACCTGCGGCCCTAGGCTGGCGCGGGCAACACGGGCCGACGGGCCGCAGGTTGCGGCGCGCCCCGACCGGCCCAAGGGTCTCTCCCGGCGGACAGGGATGAGGCAGAATCAGGACCCGGCAGCGCAAGCGGATCGGGAGCGCTCGAAGATCGCATCGCCATTCGAGAACCGACCGACCAGGCGCAACTCACCCAACAGGTCGATGAACCTACCCGAGACCTGGCCAAGCCAGTGCCGTGCCCTTGCCGTTCGTGGCATGTAGAAATCCGCCTCCCAGTACTGGGCATCATCGCGTTCGGCGAGCCAGATCGCGGCGAGCCCGCAATAGGTCGATATGCCGCAATCGACGAAGGCATTGCGCAGGAGGATGCGATCCTCGCGGCCGCGCCATCCATCGAAGCGCTGAAAGGAAGGGAAGGCCGCCCTCGTGGCATCGATGATCTCTTCGACGAGGCATTCGTAGGCCCAGTCGATATCTTCGTCTTCGCTGTCATCGAGCAGGCGAAAGGCCACCACGGAGCCGGGCGGATAGCTGACGGAACGTCCCATCTCACTGCTCCTCAGGCTGCATCAGCGAGATCGACGTCGGGCTCGCTTTCGCTGGATCGGTGCCCCCCTAGGTCAAGCAACAGGCTGGCCGCTTCCTCGGCCTTGGCCGCAGCGGTGAGGATCGCGCGCTCGTCCGATTTGAGGATCTTGAGCCAGGACGCGATGTAGCTGGCGTGATGGTCGAGGTGGGTGACCGGAAGACCCAGTTCTGCTCCAAGAATGGCTGAGGACAGTTCGGCAATCAGTTCCTCGGCGGCATAGGCGTCGCTACCGAAACGGTTCTTGAGATCGCGGTTGAGCCGCGAAGAATGCCCCGTCCAGTGCGACAGCTCGTGTGCGAGCGTCGTATAGTAGTGGTCGTAGGCTTCGAAGAGTTCGGCTGGCGGCATCGTGACGCGGTCGTGCAGCGGTTCGTAATAGGCTTGCGCACCATGATGCCGCAGGTTGGCGCCCACTTGGGCGAAGAAGGCATCGAGCCGGTCTTCACGTCCTTCGGGTTCCAGCGCGGCAACCAGCGGCTTGGGATGGTAGAGTGCAGGGAGGCCATCGCACTGGTCAGCGTTGAACACGGCGTAGGCCTTGAGCACGCGCCGGTTCTCGGTGTCCGCTTCGCCCTCGGCGTTTTCGACCTCCTTGGTGTAGCTCTTGTAGAAAATCGCGATGGTCGATTTCTCGCCCTTGCGGACTTGTCCGCCGAGCGCCTGACACTGGCGATAGGTCATCCAGTAAGGC
The DNA here is from genome assembly GCF_022378335.1 of Croceicoccus hydrothermalis. Taxonomy (GTDB): domain Bacteria; phylum Pseudomonadota; class Alphaproteobacteria; order Sphingomonadales; family Sphingomonadaceae; genus Croceicoccus; species Croceicoccus hydrothermalis. Next base: position 120,745 of record NZ_JAIQCI010000020.1, on the reverse strand, counting down.
GAGGCGTAGCCGCAGCCATCGGCCACCATCCATAACCAGAAGGTGTTCATGCCGCGATAGGGCGTCCCGCAGGAGCGCAAGGGCCGCGAGACCGGCACACCGCGCCATGGCTTGACCCAGGGTTTTGTGCCTTGCTCGAGTTTTTCGATGATGGCGGCGGTGATGCGCTGGGCTGGCGAAGCTGAAGCAGTGCGGCGGGATCTGGTCATGGGAGTTCTCCTGATCGCCGGGACGGAAATGCCCCGGCTCAGGAAGAGCAAAGCTCCCTCCCCTCTCCGCCTCTTAGGCAGGCGATAATCAGCGAAAACGC
>NZ_JAIQCI010000020.1:0-120425 GCF_022378335.1 Croceicoccus hydrothermalis | reverse complement strand
GGCGGCCCGTCCCGATTGGGACGGACCGCCCGCCGAGTGACCTGGACCTGTCAGGAGGGGTCAGGCAGCCTGCTCGGCAATCTCATCGGTCACCTCGTCGCTGACCAGCTGCTCGGCTTCGTCATCAACCGACGCATCTTCCTCCAGATCGGCTGGAACGTCAGCATCGGTGAACCGCATGATCGAAGGAACCCAGGCCTGTGCCCGTTCCTTGACCTCGGCCTCACCGATGAAGTTGCCGGAGAATATGCGCTCGGCAGCGCTCGCCAGTTCGGCCTTCTTCGATGCGGCATAGCGACTGACGAGTTCGGGACCACCGGCGGCATCGAGCGCCTCGAGCGTGCGAGCCTTGGCCACACGATCGAAGTAGTTCGCCGCCGTCGGACGCCACCAGTGTGCGGTCTCGATTTCGAGCAGTGAGCCCAGCTCCTCGTGCAGTGGCACCGAGCGCTCCCCTTCGCAGGCAAGGCTGGCAACTAGAGTGCGCGAGACGACATGGCCGAGCCAGGCCGAGCGTGCCTCGTCGGAAAGCGCCCGGAACCTGGCAAACCGCTCGACATCGCTTTCACCAGCACGCCAGCTTTCATCGAGCGAACCGGCGAACTCGGCCAAGGCAGCGCTCGCCGGTGCATCCTTGGCCTCGAACCCGGTGACAGGCCCGGACGCAACCGATCCGACCAGCGTCGACGCATTCTTGGCACGCCAGTCGTGTCCATCGGCATCGGCGAGCGTGAAGACCATGAAGTCGAGCGCCAGTGCCGGATCGTTAGCGAGATGGATCGCCAGGATGTCGCGGCGCTGCATCGCGAGCTCGTCGAGCAGACGCTGGGAGAGAGAGCTCCCCTTGGCTTTCGCCGTTCCACTCTCCTCGACTGCTTCGACCATACCTTCGTCAGCGATGACTTGGGTCTCGGTGTAGAACTGCGGGACCAGGGTCGGCTCGCCATTGCGCGAGAGGACGAGGAAAGCGCCGGCTTCGGCTTTCAGTTCTTCGGCCAGCACCGGCGGACGATCGGTAAGGTCCCGCATGGCGCGATTGATCGCCACCAGTTCCTCCTCGGCCTTGGCGACCTCGTCCTCGTCGCTGTCCTTGTCTTCGAGAATGGCGGCGAGACGGTCGTAGTCGGCTTCGAGTTCGCCCAGCTCCTGTGCTTCCATTTCGGTCATTGGCGCAGGTTCGCAGGGCAGGCGACCGAGACCTTCGACAAGGTCATGGCTGACATAGGTGCCCAGCGTCGGCCGAACCCAGGCAAGGCCAAATTCGAGCGCGGCCTTTCCTGCGGCTTCTTCCATGGCTTTGTACGCGAGATCCTCGAGCAGCGCGACATCGATCCAGCTTTCACTGGCATCATCATCGAAAAGTTCGCGCTCGATCCGGCCACCCGCTGCGATGTAGGCATCGCGTCCGACGAGCACAGCTCGCGGATCGGAACCGCGCACCGTGGCATCAAGCACCATGCGGCGGATCGTGTCGGGCGTGATCTGGTACCAGGCGTCCTGCAGCTCGGCATAGACATGCGCCTGGCGCTCGACGTCGGAGATCGCGCCGTAGGCCTTGGCCATGTCGAGCGTGATCGTGCCTTCGGCGAGCGCTTCGAAGACGCAGGGTGCCAGACTTGCCAAACGCAGGCGCCCTTCGACGAACCGGACGGTGAGGCCGAAGCGGCGCGCCACGTCTTCGGTGGTAGCTCCTGCTTCGATGATGGAGGCGAAGGCCTGCGCCTCGTCGGCCGGGTTCATTGCGAGTCGCTGGAAGTTCTCGGCAAGGCTGGCTTCGCGCACTTCGCTTTCCTCGCCTTCGATGACGAGGCAGGTGACTTCGTGCGTGTCAGGCAAGGTGCCCTCTTCGGCCAGCGCCCGCAGCGCGGCGAGCCGGCGACCGCCAGCCTCGACCTCGAACTTGCCGCGCTTTCCTTTGCGCACGACGAGGTTCTGCAGCAGGCCGCGCGCGGCAATGTCTGCCCGCAGCTGGAGGTCGGCCAGCACGTCGCTCGACTTGCGAACGTTACGCGGGCTCGGGACGAGCTTCTTCAAGGGAATCGACTGGATCATGGATGGTCTCCTGATGGAATGAAGGCGCCAGTGAGGATCACTTGGCCCACAAGCCCAAAGGGCTCCCTCCACTCTCATTCCGAGATTGGGGTCTCCCGAGGGATCAGGCGGCAAGCGCGGGAAGAACGGACGAGGCTGCGGAGACTGGCACGAACAGCCGCGTGCGGTAACGGATGATCTCGGTGAAGCAGCCCTTGCCCTTGTACCAGTCGAGGCGATCCGGCGAGAACCCGGTCAGTTCAAGGCGCTGTTCGCCGCCGACCAGCGAGCGCTTCACGGTGAGGGAATCGTGGCTCGCAAGGCCCAGCGGCTTGCCGCTGGCGATGACGAGTTCGCCGATCTGCTCAGCCGATGGTCCGGCAACTCCGGAAAGACCAAAGGTCTCGGCGATTGCGGCGAGATCGATATCGCGGACTTGAGCGGTCGCAGCAGGCGCCGGCGTTCGATCACGGCGCCGTCATCGGCGATGAGGCGCCGGGCAGGAACCGACAGCGCGACCTTGCCCGAGCGTGCGTTGCGCATCGGGATTGCGTGCGGGCTGCCAATCTCGTGCATCCGCACCAGGCGCTGCAAGCGTAGAGGCCGAAGGTGCCTCGACACTTCGAGCGAGACGAGACGGGTCTCGGCTCCGGTCACGGGGTCGGTGCGTAGGAGCTGATCTGCAAGGACCGTAAAGTGATCGACCTTGACGGTCTCCAGTCCCTGATCGAGCGTTCCGGCCTCCCGCGCGGCTTCGATCCGCGCTTCGACGAGACCGAGATATTCGTCGAATATGGCGTTCTGGAGCGCGATCGGCAGCGCGAGGATGCGGTTGAGCCAGCGCTGGATCGTGGGGAGATTGTCGGTCAGCCCGCCATCGGGGTTGTCGAGCCGGAGGCCGGTGCGCTCGACGAAGTTGCCAAAGGTGGTGGCTTCAAGCTTGCCGTCATAGAGCAGCTGGAACCAGCGGCTGAGCGCGTCGCGCGCATAGTCGCTTTCAAGATTGTCTGCCGGGTCGAACAGGTTCTGTCCGCCCGTCTGGCGCTCGCCGCGCGTAAGCGCGCCCAAAGCGTCGAGCCTTCGCGCAATAGTCGAGATGAACCGGCGTTCACCCTTCACGTCGGTCGTTACCGGCCGGAACAGCGGGGCCGAAGCTTGGTTGGTGCGGTTGGTGCGACCAAGACCCTGGATCGCGTTGTCGGCGCGCCAGCCCGGCTCGAGCAGGAAATGGACCCGGCGTTGCTGGTTCCTGGCGCCCAAGTCGGCATGATAGGAACGCCCCGTGCCGCCTGCGTCCGAGAAGACCAGGATGCGCTTGGTTCCTTCCATGAAGCTTTGCGCTTCGGCGACATTGGCACTGGGGCTTCGCCGTTCGAGGCGCTGCTGACCATCGCGACCCAGGACAAGCCTGCGGGTCCGGCCTGTGACCTCGGCCACTGCGTCGGTTCCGAAATGCTCGATAATCGCATCGAGCGCAGTGGCGATGGGCGGCAGTGCGCAGAGCTGTTCGATCAGCGCATCGCGCGCGGCAATGGCGCGCGGGCAGAAGACGGGATTGCCGTCTCCGTCGCTCATCGCCTCGGAGCGAAGATTGCCGTCCTCGTCGGCGAAGACCTGCATCAATCGTACCGGGAAGCTCTTCGTAAGGTAGTCGATGACGTATTCACGCGGGGAGAGGTCGATGTCGAGCGCTTCGCGCTCTTCCACGGTAAGGTCGGCAAGGCGCCGGTCGAGCATGGCCTCGGCGGTCGAGACCAGCTGCACGACAACAGAATGCTCTTCGCCAAGCGCCGCTTCCATCGCGGGGATCAGGCTCGGCAATTTCATCGAAAGCAGGAGCTGGGAAAAGAAGCGCTGCTTGGTGCCCTCGAAGATCGACAGTGCTGCCGCTTTGGCGTTGCGATTGAGCGTATCGCCGCTGTCCTCGTCGATCACGCGGGTTGCTTCGAGCGCAGCTTCGAGGTTTCGGTGAATGATCGCCCAGGCCTCGGCATAGGCGTCGTAGATCCGCACCTGCGCTTCGGTCAGGCTGTGCTCGAGGATTTCGTACTCGACCCCGGCGAAGGACAGCGCACGGGCGAGATAGAGACCCTGGGCCTTGAGGTCACGGGCGACGAGCTCCATCGCCGCGACGCCGCCGGCGCGGATCTCGGTCATGAATGCTTCGTTGATCGGGAATGCGGTCTCGGGTCCCCACAGGCCAAGCCGTGAGGTGTAGCCAAGGTTGGCGATATCCGAAGCGCCAGTGGCAGACGCATAGAGCACCCGGGCGCGCGGGAGATGGTTCTGCAGCCGGAGGCCCGCCATACCCTGTTCGGAGCCCTTGACCTTGCCGCGAGTGGAGGAGCCCCCGAGGGCATTAGCCATCGCATGGGCTTCGTCGAAAGCGATCACGCCGTCGAAATCCTCGCCCGCCCAGGCAAGAATCTGGTCGAGCCGCGTATCCTCGGCGCGGCCCGAGCGCAGCGTCGGATAGGTGACGAAGAGAATGCCTTCGGACATCACTACGGGCTGGCCGAGTTTCCAGCGCGAGAGCGGCTGGAGATCAAGCGGCAGCCCGCCAAGCGCTTCCCAGTCGCGGCGTGCATCTTCGAGCAGCGCCTCGTTCTTGGTGATCCAGACATGTCGGCGCTCGCCTGCGAGCCAGCGATCCATGATGACCGCGGCGATCTGCCGTCCTTTGCCCGCTCCGGTTCCGTCGCCGAGGAAGAAGCCTTGGCGGTAAGAGTGTCCGTCCTCGGAGAGTTCCAGCGAGGTGCCTTCCTGGCTCACCTTGAACTGACCCGGAAGATCGCGCGCAAATGCCTGGGCAGCGTAGACCAGTGTCTCGCATTGCGCTTCGGACAGCAGGCCATCGGCCTGCCAACATGCGGGACGGCGCGGGCAAACATCGGGCTGCGGTGCCGCGACCGAACCCATGGCGACCGATTCCACGAGCGGGGTGGGATGGACCGGAGCATCTTCGAAGGCGATGCGGCTGGGCCGGTAAGGCAGGTAGATGCCTGCCTGTTCGGGCACAGGCGCGGGGTCGGCGAGGACCGAATAGGCAAGGTCGATCGCATTCACCGTGGCTGCTGGTGTCGCGGCGAACGGCGCCACCGGCCGGACCGACGCGCGATGTGTTGAGGTCTTGCCAACGAGGCGCACTGGCTTCCCGATTGGCAGGCGATGGATGTTGGTGGAGGTTTCTACGCGTGGCGGAAGCGCGTTGAGCAGCTCGTGGAGCGCGATCAGGTCGCCGGTATCTCCGGTGATCGCAGGCGAGGACGCAGTCGGCGTCTTGTCGAACACAACCAGGCGAACAGCGATCCCCGTCCCTGTCCGGCGAAACATCTGCTGCAGGCGAACATCGAGGAGCAGCGACACGTCGTCCTGTTCCTTGGCGAAGGTGGAGGTGTCGAAGCCTTCAGGCATAATGGCGACGATCCTCGTCCGATTAGCAGCGGCCCGGATTGCACCGCGTAGGTGACGCATAGCGGTCTCACCGTCCTTGCCGCGTTCCAGGCTGTGAGCGAATGGCGGGTTCATCAGCACGGCAGACGGAACAGGGCCGCCAAGCAAGTCGGCGATCAGTTCCCCGTCATGCGCAGTGATGGTGGCCGTGGGGAAGGCGTGGGCCAGACCGTCTCGTCTTGCCGGATCGATCTCGTTGAGGAGCAGCGAAGCGTTCTGGAGGCAACCCCAGAGAGCAAGGGCACCATTGCCGGCGGACGGTTCGAGGAGCGTGTCTTGCGCGCAGACAGCTGCGGCCTTCGCCATCAGCCAGGCCAGCATTGGCGGGGTCGAGAACTGCTGGAGCTCGACCTGTGCTTCGCTGCGAACGTGCCGCGGCGGCAAGGCTGCTTCGAGCCAGTCGAACCGCGCTTCGGCTTCGTGTACATTCGTCGCCAGATCGATCCGTGAGGACTCTCGAAGCCAGAGTAGTGCGCCGATCTCGACCGCGCTGTTGTAGTCGTCGATCGTCCAGGCACCTCCCCAGTCCAGAACACCGGTCTCTTCGGCGAACAGCCCGGAAATGTCGGTACGGGTAAGATGACGTCCCGAAGCAAGAAGCGCGGCAACTCGGATGCCAATGGCATAGGCCATGGGCATGGGCGGCAACTGCTCGCCGGCGGGAAACAGGTCTGATTGAAACATGGCAATTCGTCCTCCTGATGAAGGCATCGGGACACGCCCTCTGCCGGATCAGGAATTCGAGAAGCTCTCTCTCCTCTACCGCGCCGCTTTGCGGCGCAGCCATGCTGTAAGTTCATCGTTCCAGTCGCTGTCGCGTGAGGATGGTTTGCGAACGTGGATCGTCCGCCCTTCGCGGGCATAAGCGGCCAGGCCACGCGATGCAGCCAGCTCGCCGCCAGCATCACGATCGACGAAGAGATGAAGTTCGGTGACACTCTCGGGTACGCTAACGAGGCCGAACCGCTCATTGCCCAGGGTCGCCCAGACGGGGATGCCGGTGAGAGCATAGGCCGACATCGCGCTCTCGACCCCCTCGGCAAGGCCAAGCTTGCCGGAAACTGGAGCGAAGAGACGAACAGCAGCTTCACCGAGCGCGCCGAGCGCGCGTTTCGGTTTATCGAAACCGGCCTTGGCATTGCCCGAGAGGAACGTGCGATGGATGGCGATCGGCCCCTCGTCGAGGCTGACCGCCGCAATCATGGCCGGCAAAAAGCGGGTTCGACCTTTCGGACCAAGCGGCGTTCGAGGGTGAAAGCGCAGCGCCGGCGATGCGCCCAGGATACCGCGGCTCTCCAGGTAGGCCTTTGCCGGACTGTCACGCAGTAGCTGTGCATCGCGCCAGATGCGCAAGGCAACGGCCGAAGGCTTCGCTGCAAAATTGGCATCAATCGTGGGCGCAATTGCATCTCCAGAGAACAAGGCGGACGCCGGCACGCCTTCGCGAGCGAGGCCTGCGAGCACCGACTCCTGGTCGCATCCGGCGAAGCAGTGGAGGAGAATGGCCCCACGTCCGAGCGATACGCCGAGCGAGGGCGTACGGTCGTCATGTGCAGGACAGCAAGCCATACCCTTGGCGCCGGACCATTTGCCGCCGCGGCTTTCACAGATGCGTCTCGCCGTCTCGGCGAGGGGATGGTTGGTCGTGGCAACGGACATAAGGGCTCCTTCGCAGGCTCGGGTCCCCCATGACCGCAGTCCTCCCCTCTCGCTGTCGGGTCGGACGAAACGATTTCCTACATGTTCTATTTATGTTCTATTCCGATTCGCTGCAAGCGACAGGAGTTTGAACGATGAGATTGGCCTTGATGATCGGGACGTTGGCGGTCGCCTGCCCTTTCGCACCATGCGCACAAGCGCAGGAGTACGCGTTGCTGGAACATCGCTATGAGCCGCCTGAAATCGCTGGTGTAGATCTCGGGATCAACGAGGAAACGCGATCGAGGGTACTGCTCCCTGCAACCTATCGCGAAGCACTTTACGAGCCACTGATCAGGGAAGCTGAGGTTCGGTATCGGCTTCCGCCTGGACTAATGCAGGCACTGGTCTGGGCCGAGTCCCGTTTCAATCCAATGGCTATCAGCCCCGCTGGAGCTGCCGGACTTGCGCAGCTGATGCCCGCGACAGCTCGCGAACTTGGTGTCAGCAACCGGCATGATCCTCGCCAGAACATCGACGGTGGTGCGCGCTATCTGCGGCAGATGCTCGACCGCTTTGGCAATGTCCATCTGGCACTCGCAGCCTACAATGCTGGTCCTGGCGCGGTATCTCGCGCTGGCGGGATCCCGAGAAATCGGGAAACACCCGCATATGTCAGAAGCGTTTTGCAGCGTTGGATGGCATACAGGCCCTTATGAATACGAATCGGAAACGTATTAGCGGACGGCTCGAGCAACTGCCACGCGGCTTCACCATCGTAACCGAGGCGGGCGATCACTGGGTGTTAGACGATTTCGAACCTGACAACGAACAGATTGGCGAAGAAGTGACCGCCGAGGGTGAAATCGTTGGTTTCGATCGTCTGAAAGTGGATTGGTTGGGCGTTCTGGCCGATTAGCGATTACTTGCATTTCGCGCAAAACTTTGCCCACTCTGCCATGAGCTTGCGCCGCTTTTCGAAAAAATCCGTCCTGCGATAAGCTGCTTCCACGCGATTCTGGACAGCATGTGCCAAGGCGGCTTCAGCGACCTCACCCGGAAAAGAAGTCTCTTCAGCTGCCCAATCTCGGAACGACGAGCGAAAGCCGTGGACAGTCACGTTCAACTCCATGTCTCTTAAAATCTTGAGCAAGGTCATGTCGGATAATGGGCTCTTGCGTCGCTGGCCGGGAAAAACGAGGTCGCTGGCTTCGGTCCGGAAGGCCTTTGCGTGTTCGATAACTTGTAAGGCCTGGCGAGTAAGTGGGACCTGATGCTCCTCACCCATCTTCATCCGCTCCGCAGGGATGATCCAGACACCGCGCTTCAGATCGAACTCTGACCAAACTGCATTCCGGACTTCTCCTGATCTTGAAGCGTTGAGGATCAGGAATTCGAGAGCCAAACGTCCTACCGATGATCGTTCGCGCAGCTTGGTTAGAAAAGCCGGAACATCGACAAATGGCATCGCCGCAAAGTGACCCGATTTCCGCGGCTGGCGAGGCAGACCTTTCGAGATCGAGCGCATGGGAGCTTCGCTTGTGCGAAAACCCTTCGAGAAACACCAGTCGAGCACAGTACCGATACGCTGGCGCACTCTCCGAGCCGTTTCTGGCTTTTCCAGCCAGATTTCGGCTAGAGCATCGCGGATGGCCGGAGCTTCGATGTCGGAGACCAAGACGTTTCCGAAGTGTGGATATGCGTATGCTTCGAGCGTCGAAATCCACTGATCCTGATGCTTGCCGTTCTTCCAACCCTTCTTGTGTTCAGCGTGCACCTTTACTGCAGCCTCGCGAAAAGTCGGGATTACCTCTCGTTCCTTCTTCCTTTCTGCAACCACGTCGACGCCAGCCTTCGCAAGCTTTCGGACGCTCGCAGCCAGTTCACGTGCATCAGCGAGCGAGACATCTGGATATGAACCAATTCCTACATCGCGTCTTCGACCGTTCGCCTGAACCCTAACAATCCAGCTAGCCTTGCCGGACTTGTTGCGAAACAGAATCAATCCTCCACCGTCCGAGAACCGGCCAGCCTCACGCAAATTTCGCAATCCTGTCGCAGTTAGGTTTCCCATTCCTCCGCCAAACCTTTCATCGCCTCGAACATTTCCCCACACTTTTCCCCACACTTCGTGCGAGATGCGCAGAAACATATAGGGAACATTTGAAACAAGCGCAAACGGAAAAATCCCGCAATTCTGCGGGTTACAGAGACAATCTGGGGCTATGTGAGACTGGTATGGTGGCGGAGCGGGTGGGATTCGAACCCACGATACGGGGTTACCGTATACACACTTTCCAGGCGTGCGCCTTCGACCACTCGGCCACCGCTCCGCGCGCTCTTGCATGAGCGAGCCGTGCCCTAGCCGCTCCCATTCGGCGACGCAAGAGGCATGGCGATTATACCCCCGCCCTGTTCAGATTACCGCCGAACTGCCCCGCAAGGCGGCGAAATACGCGCTCATCGCGGCGACGGATTTGTCGCTCAGCGCGATGAAGGCGCGGCGGCGGTCGGCCCGGTCCTGCACCCGCTTGAGCAGGCCCGCCTCGGTCATCTGACTGATCCAGCGAAGGGCGGTCGTCGGCGGCACGTTCGCGGCGATGCACAGGCTGCTGACCGAGACTTGCGTGCGCTCCGACTGCGCCGCGGTCAGGTCGAGCAGGATGTCCCACGCAGGGTCGGCAAACAGTTCGGAATCGAAAAATTTCGCGCGCAATTGTCGCTGCCGGATGATTTCACGGATCAGCCCCGCAGGCGGCAATGTGCCGTTGTCCCGCGCCGCGGTCGCCCGTTCGTGCCGGGGGGTGAGCGCGATGAAGCCCTTGTCGGGTTCCTTTGCCAGGTTTTCGGACGCGAAACCCTCGTCTCCGCGCCCTTCGATGCGGCGGACCAGCATGCTGACCTGTTCGGTGAGGCGCATCAGCGCGGCGCGATCCTCCGACGCGATGTCCCCCACGCTCTGCCCCGGCGCGCGCGTCGCCGCGACGGCCAGAGCCATGGCCCGCTCCGCATCGGACGGATTGACCAGGATCTGCGCATCGCCCCAATCGGCCATCCCATAAACGGTGTCGATCGCATTCGCGCTGGTCGAGAGTATGAGCGCCTCGCCCCCACGCGCCGCCCGCTGGCCCAGCCGCGCCAGCACGGCGGCGAGCGTATCGTCCACGATCGGCACGTCGATAATCAATATTTCGCCAAGGGCCGGCAATGTTTCCCCCCGCAAGGGTGCGACGTCGGCGCAATGCCGCACCTGCATGCCGGCATCGCCCGCCAGGTCGGAAAGCAGGCCGCGCACTTGCGACCGATCCGCGAATATCGACGCGCTTGCCCCCGGCGGCGATGGCGACACGCTATCGCGGTTTTCACCGAATGCGTATTCGAAAGGCGCTGCGTTCTGCCCCATTGAAGCGACCCTTTGGCGCCGGGAGGATGCCCCGGCAGACGAAGATACTGAAAATACGAAGCTTCACGGTCAAGCGATTTCCACGTTAAGCCCTGCGCCGTCCTTCGAGCATTCCCTTCGTACCGCCGCGATGGAGGGTGAATTCGATGTCCGGCCATCGCGCTCGCCACCGGCGTGCGACGACCCGCTCACCCGGACGCGCCGCATCGTCGAGCAGGACCCTTCCACCCTTGCTCAACCGGTCGAACAAATATTCCGCCGCGCCGCGTACGAACGGGTTCAAGGTCCAGGGCGGACCGTCGATGATGAGCAGGTCGATGCTATCGGGCACATGATCGAGATCGTACCAGCACGACGCCCACTCGCTATCCCGCGCAACAAGCGGGGCATGCCGCAGATCCGCTTTCAACCCGTTGTCCGCCAGCCATCGCGCGGTCGCGGCGACGAAGGCCGCGTTCTGATCGAAGCTGATGAGCGTGCCGCCGCCATGCATTTGCAAGGCCCGCGCCGCGATGAGAGAGGACGCCCCCGCGCCAAGCTCCACCACGCATGAGGGGCGCGTCGCCGCGATCGTATCGGCAATGTGGGTGAGGAAGAACGTGTCCGCCTTCCAGCTTCCCAGATTGGGCAGCGCGTCATGCGGCAGGTCGAGCCGGTCCAGCAGCGCGGCCTTGTCGCGGCGGCGCCCACCCGAAAGGCTGCGCAACAACCACGGCCATTGCACCACGGCCCACCCTGCGACGAGTGCCTTCTCCTGCCAGCTGCGGTGCAGCCCTGCCTCGCCCTGCGGCAGGTAACCCGTCGTCTCGCGCGACGTCATCGTCCGGGCCGGCGCCGCGCGATCAATCCACGAACGGGTCGCGTACCAGGATCGTATCCTCGCGTTCCGGGCTTGTGGAGACGAGCGCCACCGGCGTCTCGATCAATTCCTGCACGCGCTGAATATATTTGATCGCCTGCGCCGGCAGGTCGGCCCAGCTGCGCGCACCGGCGGTCGTCCCCTTCCAGCCTTCCATCTCTTCGTAGATCGGTTCCACGCGGGCCTGATCGGCGGCGTGGGCGGGCAGGTAATCGAGGATTCGCCCGTCGAGCCGATAGCCGGTGCAGATGCGCACGACATCGAACCCGTCCAATACATCGAGCTTGGTCAGCGCGATGCCGGTCACGCCCGAAATGCTGCACGATTGCCGCACCAGCACCGCATCGAACCAGCCGCAACGCCGTTGCCGCCCGGTGACGGTGCCGAATTCATGGCCACGTTCGCCCAGACGCTGCCCGATTTCGTCGGACAGTTCGGTCGGGAACGGGCCGGAGCCGACGCGGGTGGTATAGGCCTTTACAATGCCCAGCACGAAACCGGTGCTGGCAGGGCCGAGGCCCGAACCCGCCGCCGCGGTGCCGCTCACCGTGTTAGAGCTGGTGACGAAGGGATAGGTGCCGTGATCGACGTCGAGCAGCACGCCCTGCGCCCCTTCGAACAGGATGCGGGCGCCCGCCTTGCGCACTTTCTTCAGCCGCTTCCACACCGGCTGCGCGAATTGCAGGACGTAATCGGCGATCTCGCGCAATTCGTTCAGCAGGCTCTCCCGGTCGACCGGATCCTGTCCGAAACCGTGGCGCAGCGCATCGTGATGCGCGCATAGCCGGTCGAGCTGCGGGCCGAGCGCGTCGAGATGCGCAAGGTCGCACACGCGGATCGCGCGGCGGCCGACCTTGTCCTCATAGGCCGGGCCGATGCCGCGCCCGGTGGTGCCGATCTTGCCCGTGCCCGCGGCATTTTCGCGCAGACCGTCGAGATCGCGGTGCAGCGGCAGGATCAGCGCGCAATTGTCGGCGATGGCGAAATTTTCCGCGTCGATCTCCACCCCCTGCGCGGTAAGCTTCTCGATCTCGGCCTTGAGCGCCCAGGGGTCCAGCACCACGCCATTGCCGATGATCGACAGCGTGCCCGTTACGATGCCCGACGGCAACAGCGACAATTTGTACGTCACATCGCCCACGACGAGCGTGTGGCCGGCGTTGTGGCCACCCTGGAACCGCACCACGGCGTCGGCCCGGCTGGCGAGCCAGTCCACGATCTTGCCCTTGCCCTCATCGCCCCACTGAGCGCCGATCACCGTTACATTTGCCAAGATTTTTCGCCCTTGCTTTCAGCTTTGGTAAAGCCCGCGCGGCATTAGGGTGCCTTCGCCACCGGGGCAAGGGCACACAGCCGCCATTTGCCCGATCGATACGCATTGAAACGGGATTTTTATGGATTCGCGAGTATTTCGCCCTTTCGCCGTGATGGCGTGCGCCGCCGCCCTGACGCTCGCACCCGTGCAAACCGCGCTGGCGCAGGACGCGCCGGTGGCGGATGCGGGCTCCTATGCCGCCACGGCGATGCCTGCCCATTCCTCGATCCGCTATGGCAATGATGCGTTGCAGACGCTCGATTTCTTTCCCGGCGCCGGGTCGGGCACGGGCCCGCGCCCGCTGATCGTGTTCGTCCATGGCGGGGCATGGGTGTCGGGTGACAAGTCCGATTCGACCGGTACGGCGAAGATCCGCCATTACACGCACGCAGGCTATAATTTCGCGACGATGAACTATCGCCTGTTGCCCGATGTCGACATCCGGGATCAGGCGCAGGACGTTGCCGACGCGGTCGCGATGCTGCGAAACTCCGCCCAAACCCTTTATATCGATCCGCGCCGTATCGTGCTGATGGGGCATAGCGCGGGCGGGCATCTTGCCGCGCTGGTGGCGACCGATCCGCAATATCTGCGCGCCCGCGGCATGGCGCCCGCCGACATTGCGGGCGCGGTGCTGATCGATGCGGCCGCGCTCGATGTGGGACGGCAGATCAGGGCCGCCGGGCCGCTGCTCGGCTTTGCCTACGAACTCGCCTTTTCGGGCAATGCGGCGATGCAGAACGCGCTTTCGCCCACAGCGCATGTCGAAAGCCCGAATGCGGGCGCGATGCTCATGCTCCATGTCGATCGCGATTCCGCAGGCCAGGCCCGAATCTTTGCCGATGCCCTCGAAAACGCGGGCACGCCGGCACAGGTTTCCGCCTTTGCCGGGCGCGGGATGAGGGCGCATAACGAGATCAACAACAGGCTCGGGCGGGGCGATTATCCCGCCACGCAAATCGTCGACGAATGGCTCGCGCAGGTGACGGGTGGTTGAAATTCGCCGCAGATGGCCCAGCTTTGATGGGTACCACCCGATAATTCTTGCCGGAACGGAGCATCACCCGTTCGCGCGCAATTAAGGAGATCTATGAACGCCCCTACTGCTTTTCCCACGCTCCACCTCAACGATGGCCGCGAAATGCCGCAACTCGGTTTCGGCACGTACAAGATCGAGAACGACGATGCGACCGACATCGTCGCCATGGCGATCGACGAAGGTTTCCGCCTGATCGACACGGCCGCCGTCTATGGCAACGAGCAGGGCGTCGGCAAGGCGCTTGCGGGCAAGCACGGATTGTTCCTCACCACCAAGATCTGGAACGACGATCAGGGTTACGACGAGACGAAGGCCGCCTTTCACCAGTCGCTCGCCAGGCTCGGCCGGGACGAGGTCGATTTGCTGCTCATGCACTGGCCCTGTCCTGAAAAGGGCAAGTTCGTCGAAACGTGGAAAGCCATGACCGAACTGCGCGAGGATGGCCGCGTAAAATCGATCGGCGTGTCCAACTTCAACGCCGATCATCTGCAGACGCTGATCGACGAAAGCGGCGTCGTTCCCGCGGTGAACCAGGTCGAACTGCACCCCGCGTTTCAGCAGAAGGAATTGCGCGCCTTTCACAAGGAGCATAATATCATCACGCAAAGCTGGTATCCGCTCGGCTCGGGCGAGGCGATGAGCAACCCGGTCATTCAGGACATTGCAAAGGAACTCGACGCCGATCCGGGCGCCGTCGTCCTGCGCTGGCACATGCAGAGCGGATGTTCGCCCATTCCAAAGGCGTCGTCGCGCGAACACATGATCGCCAATCGTGGCGCGATGCAGGTGTTCCTGAACCGCGATCACATGGCGCGGATCGACGCGCTCGACGATCCTGCCGGTCGCAAGGGTCCGGACCCGAAAACCTTCTGCGACTGAACCGTCAGAGCCGGACCGGTTCCCGCCCGCGCAATACATGGGTACAGCCCAGCGCGGCGGGATCGTCCGCATCCGACAATTGCGCGACCGTCTGCCAGCCAATTGCACGCAGGCGGTCCGCGATGTCGGGATCGTATCCCTCCGGCAGGAACAGGCGGTCGGCATTGCGCGCCCGTGCGCAAAGCTGTATCAGCGGATCGGGATAGAGCGAGAAACCCGTCGCGGCCTCGTCATGGCCGCCCTCCCCGCCAATGCGATAGGTGCCGCCCCGGCCCAGCGCGCCGCGAAGCCCGTCGGCATAGATCGTGAACCCGAACCAGCTCTGATACTCGAAACCGTGCCGTTCCGAAGGGTCGAGCGTGAGCGCGGCGCGCCCGCCGACATGGTCCGCAATTCGCCGCAGCCCCGCAATCCGCGTCGCCAGTGCACCGCCCGCGTCGATGGCGGCCAGCTTCTCGATCGCGGTGTCGAACGCGCCCGTCGCATAGAGCAGCGGCAGATAATCATGCGCGTCCAGCGTCTTGAGCCCGCCCGCATCCTTTGCGTCCAGCTCGCGGCGGACCGCGGCCACCCGTTCCGGCGGGAGCGGCAGAGAACCAGCCGACAAGGTCTCCACCAGATCGGGCAGGGTGAAATCCACCGAAATGTCCTCAGCGCCTGCAGCCCTTAACGCGCCAATGGCGAGGCTGACGCATTCGCATGCGGCAGCGACCGTATCCGTGCCCACGATCTCCGCCCCGATCTGAAGCCGTTCGCGTTCCGGCTCCAGCCCGTCGCCGCGAATGGCGAGCACCTGCCCGGCATAGCACAGGCGCAGCGGACGTGCCGCACCGCGCAGCCCGGTCGACGCGATGCGCCCCACCTGCACCGTCATGTCCGAACGCAGAGCCAAGGTGCGCAGCGAAACCGGATCGGTATAGCGCACCATGCGCCGCGTGCCCGTTCCCGCCATGCGGGAGGCAAGGCTGCGCTCGAACTCGACCAGCGGTGGTTGCACCATGGCGTAGCCGTGAGCGACCATCGTGTCGGTAATCGCGCGCGTAATCTGTACTGCGCTTGCGGCCTGGGGCGGCAAACGGTCGGCCAGACCTTCGGGCAGAAGATCGGCGGGCAGGAGATCGGCGGGCGGCCCTTCGCGGACCAGTTCGGCGTCCGGCAGGCTGTTGTCCGGCTGTGTGTCGGTGGCGGCGGTCATCGTCATTTCCCTTCGTGCCGCGGCCCTAGATGGCGCCGGGGGGAGAGGCAAGCCGCTCCCGCCCGGCGCATCCACGCGTGTTTCAGAACGTAAGCGCCCGCACGACCCGCACACCGGTCAGCTGACACGCGGCGTTCAGCACATCTTCGGGTACCGGATTGTCGACCGAAAGCAGCAGCACGGCCTCGCCACCCGCGGCGCGCCGGCCGAGGTGGAACGTGCCGATATTGATGCCGTTCTCGCCGAGCAGCGTGCCGATACGGCCGATAAAGCCGGGCTGATCGTCATTGACGATATACATCATGTTGCCATCGAGGTCGGCTTCGATCCCGACACCGAAAATATCGACAAGCCGCGGTTCCGCCTTGCCGAAAAGCGTGCCGGCCACCGAACGGTCACCCGCCGAGGTGTCCACGGTCACGCGCACGAGCGTCTGATACACGCCTTCGCGTTCGTTGCGGATCTCGCGCACCTCAAGCCCGCGTTCCTTGGCGAGGAATGGCGCGTTGACCATGTTCACGCTTTGCGAAAACCGCTTCATGAAGCCGGCGAGCACGGCGCCCGTGATCGGCTTCTGGTTGAGCTGCGCGGCGGCGCCTTCGACCTCGATGCTGATCTTGGTGAGGTTGTCATGCGCCAGCTGCCCGATCAGGCTGCCCAGCTTTTCCGCGAGCGCCATGTAGGGGCGCAGCCGCGGCGCTTCCTCGGCCGAAAGCGACGGCATGTTGAGCGCGTTGGTCACCCCGCCATTGACGAGATAATCGCTGAGCTGCTCGGCAACCTGAAGTGCGACATTGACCTGCGCCTCGGTCGTGCTGGCGCCAAGATGCGGGGTGCAGATGAAATTGGGCGTGCCGAACAGCGGGTTTTCCTTCGCCGGTTCCTCCTCGAACACGTCGAGCGCAGCGCCCGCGACATGGGCCGATTCCAGCGCGGCCTTCAACGCGGCCTCGTCGATGAGCCCGCCGCGCGCGCAATTGACGATGCGCACGCCCTTCTTCGTCTTGGCCAAAGCTTCGGCGGAGAGGATATTGCGCGTTTCATCGGTCAACGGCGTGTGCAGCGTGATGAAATCGGCGCGGGTGAGCAGTTCGTCCAGATCCACCTTTTCCACGCCCATGTCGATCGCGCGTTCGGCGGTGAGGAACGGATCGTAAGCGACGATCTTCATCCTGAGGCCCAGCGCGCGGCTGGCGACGATGGCGCCGATATTGCCCGCCCCGATCAGGCCCAGCGTCTTGCCCGTGACCTCCACGCCCATGAAGCGGTTCTTTTCCCACTTGCCGGCCTGCGTGGATTCGTTCGCCTCCGGAATCTGACGGGCGAGCGCCATCATCATCGCGATGGCATGTTCCGCGGTCGTGATGGAATTGCCGAACGGCGTGTTCATCACCACGACGCCCTTGGCCGAGGCGGCGGGAATATCGACATTGTCGACACCGATCCCGGCACGGCCGATGACCTTGAGATTGGTCGCAGCCTCCAGAATTTCGGGCGTGACCTTGGTGGAGGAACGGATGGCGAGGCCGTCATACTGACCGATGATCGCCTTCAATTCGTCGGGCGTCTGACCGGTGATGACATCGACGTCGCAGCCGCGCTCCTCGAAAATGCGGGCGGCATTGGGATCCATCTTGTCGGAAATCAGGACTTTGGGCTTGGCCATGGGAAATGGTCCTTTTAACTGGGCCGGATTCGCGTCGGCGCGGCGATAACCGGCGAGAATATCAGGGAAATTGCGTGCGGCGCATGATGGCCGCACCGGAGCGGATCACGCCTTCAGCGCATTCCAGGCATAATCGAGCCAAGGGCCGAGCGCCTCGATATCGGCGGTGTCGACCGTGGCCCCGCACCAGATGCGCAGACCCGGCGGTGCATCGCGATACCCGGCGATGTCATAGGCCGCGCCCTCATCCTCGAGCAACTTGGCGAAGGATTTGATGAACGCGGCGTCCGCCCCCTCGACCGTGAGACAGACCGAGGTGTTCGACCGGATCGCCGGATCGGCCACCAGATGGCCGAGCCAGCTACGATCCTGCACGATCGTGTCGAGCGCGGCGGCATTGGCATCGGCGCGGCGTTTCATTTCGGCGGCCCCGCCGATGGATTTTGCCCATTCGAGCGAAAAGATCGCATCCTCGACCGCGAGCATGGAGGGCGTGTTGATCGTCTCGCCCTTGAAGATCCCCTCGATCAGCTTGCCGCCCTTCGTCAGGCGGAAAACCTTGGGAAGCGGCCAGGACGGCGTATGGCTTTCCAGCCGTTCGACCGCGCGGGGGCCGAGGATGAGCACGCCATGCGCGCCCTCGCCGCCCATCGCCTTTTGCCAGCTGAACGTGGCGACATCCACCTTGGTCCAGTCGATATCCTGCGCGAAAACCGCGCTGGTCGCATCGGCAAAGCTCAGGCCTTCGCGGTCGTCGGGGATCCACTCGGCCCCCGGAACGCGCACGCCCGACGTCGTCCCGTTCCAGGTAAAGAGCACGTCATTCGACCAGTCGACGGCGGAAAGGTCGGGAATCTCGCCATAATCGGCGCGCATCACGGCCGGGTCGATCTTCAACTGCTTGACCGCGTCGGTGACCCAGCCTTCGCCAAAGCTTTCCCACGCCAGCGTCGTCACACCGCGCGCACCCAGCATCGTCCACATCGCCATTTCATAAGCACCGGTGTCGGAGCCCGGCACGATGCCGATCCGATGCGTGTCGGGCAGGTTCAGCACCTCGCGCATCAGGTCGATGCAATGGGCAAGGCGCGCCTTGCCGATCTTGGAGCGGTGCGAACGGCCGAGCGATTCGCTGTCGAGTTTGGAAGCATCCCATACCGGCGGCTTTGCGCACGGGCCGGATGAGAAGAAGGGACGCTGCGGGAGCGTCGGCTTGGTATCGATCATGTATTCTCTCCTTTCAGAGAGCTCGCGCGGCGTTGGGACCGCGTGGCCCGTCGGCGGCACTACAGCGTGCGCCGCCCAAGTCAAGCCGCAGCGCGAGCGTCATATGAAATTATCGTTCGCCTTCGCGGCGGTGAATGCCGCATTGGCGTCGTGGATCGGTTGTTATAGGGAGCACATATGTCGAACCGGGTCCCACCAACGAAGTTCCGCCGCCTGCCGCGCATCAGCGTCGCCATGGCGCTCTTGCTGTCCGCCTGTGCCGGCGATGCGCCTGCACCGTCGGGTGATACCCGCATGACCGGCGCAGGCGACAATGCGTCGGTGCGTCAGTGTCATGCACTGCTCGGCGATGCCGGCGTCGCCTTTACCCCGGCACAGGACCTGTTCGCGGGAAAGGGCTGCGACAGCACAAATGCGGTGTATCTGCAAAGCCTGCCGACCGACGATGCGCGCATGTCTCTTTCCAACCTCGACCGGGTTTACTGCCCGCTCGCCGACAGTTTCGCCGGCTGGGCACGCTATGGCGTCAATCGCGCGGCGGAGCAGATCCTGGGCAGCCCGGTGGCGAAAATCGAAACCTTCGGAAGCTATTCATGCCGCAATGTCGCGGGGACGGGGCGGCGCTCGGCACATTCCAATGCGCAGGCGGTCGACATCTCGGCCTTCGTCCTCGCCGATGGGCGGCGGGTCACCGTGCTCGAGGGGTGGAACGGTTCGCGCGCCGAACGCGAATTCCTGCGCACCGTGCATCAAAGCGCGTGCAAACGTTTCGGCACGACGCTCGGCCCCGATTACAACGCGGCGCATCGCAACCATTTTCACGTAGAGCCGGGCGGTGGCGGATTCTGCCGCTAGACTTGCACGGCGCGGTTTTGTGGCGCAGGCGCCGAACCTTCCCGACATCCCCTCCCGGAGCATGACATGGACGCGTTCCTCACATCGACACTGGTCGTTGCACTGGCCGAGATCGGTGACAAGACGATGCTGCTGGCGATTGTGCTTGCCACGCGGTTCCGGTGGCCTTTCGCCATTGCGGCGGGGATATTCCTCGCCACGATCGCAAATCATTTCCTTGCGGCGCTGCTCGGCGCGACGGCTGCGGCGTGGCTCGACAGCGAATGGTTTCGCTATCTCGTGGCGGCGGGCTTCGTGGCGATGGGCTTGTGGACGCTTGTCCCCGACACATTTGACGAAGATGACGAACCGCGTTCGCGCGGCGGCGCGTTCGTGACGACGCTGATCGCGTTTTTCCTCGTCGAAATGGGCGACAAGACGCAAATCGCGACCATCGCGCTCGGCGCGCAATTCGCCTCGACCGAATGGGTGACCGCCGGGACGACATTGGGCATGATGATTGCCAACCTGCCGGCGATCTGGCTTGGCGATGCGCTGGTCCGGCGGGTGTCGATGAAGGTCGTGCGCACCATCGCCGCCGCCCTGTTCCTCGCCATTGGCATCTGGCTTCTGGTGCAGACGGCAGGCTGGCTCCCCTAGCGCTCCACCGCAATCCGTTCGAGCAGCACGACCGTCTCGCCAAGATGGCAACCCTCGCCGAAAACGCGATAGCCGAGCTTTTCCGCGACACGCAGGCTGCGCATATTCTCCGGCGATATGATGCAGACCGTCCTGCGCGGTGCGAAATGCGCATCGAACCAGCCATGCGCGGCAATCGCCCCCTCGGTGGCGAAACCGTGCCCATGCGCCGCCGACGTGAACACCCACCCAGCCTCGGGAAAACCGTCGATGCCGTCGATCCCGCGCCTGAAATCGTTCAACCCGACATTGCCGAGAAACTCATGGGTCTGTCGGTTGAACGCCATGAACATGCCATAACCCTGCAAGAGCCAGTTCCCGGCCATCCGCTGAAACCGGTGCCAGCTTTCATGAGCGGTCGTTGGGCCAAGCGCGAAATCCGGCGCGAGTTCCATCGCACGATGGGCCGGATAATCCGCCATCCGCGCCGGGCGAAGCAACATGCGTTCTGTGACGATCGGTTCCATCCGGCCCGTTTTCACGCAGGTTGCGCCAGATGACAAGGCGAATGACCCTGGCAGGCCGGATGTGCGACCCACCCGACCTGCCAGGGTTCCTTCCATGCTCGTTGTCGAACCGTTAATGCATCCAGTCGCCCAGCGACGCCTCAAGCTTGAGCCGCACTGCTTCTGCCGCGTGCCGCGCGCCGAGCTTGTCCATCATGTTGCCGCGATGGATTTCGACGGTCCGCGGGCTGATGGAAAGGTCGCGGGCGATGTCCTTGTTGCTGCGTCCCTGCGTCAGCCGGTCGAGAACTTCCCGTTCCCGGTTGGACAGGATGGAGATGCGGAGCCGTGCCTCGATCGCGCGGCGGCGGTATTCGGCCTGGTTCGCGGCCTCTGCCGAAACGCGGGTGATCGCGGCCTGCAATGCGCCGTCGTCCGCCGATTGGGAGAGATAGTCGAGCGCGCCTGCCCGCATCGCGGCCACTACCCGTTCGAGCCCCGGATCCGATGCCATCGCGATGATCGGGAGCCACCCGCCATTGTCGGACATGGCCTGTATCAGCCCGTCGATGCCGCCGTTTTCGGGATCGTCCTGCGCGAGGATGATGCCCTTGTCCGGCATGTGCTGGCACAATTCGCCGACATCGGCATACACCTCCGCGTGGTGCCCGAGGTTGAAGACAACCCGGGAAAACGCGGCACGGTTGCGGGGGTCGGCATCGACGATGTGGATTGTTGTTCGCTGTTCCATATCTCGGATGATGCACCGGTGCCCGGACCACGACCATTACGGTTAAATCCGGTATGGAGCTATTCAAAATGATTAACCACGCGCGCACCGAAAATCGGGCAAATGATCATCCGATATGGTTGCAAAGGGTGCGACGCAAAGCAGCGTCGCACCCGTTACGACTGCGAATCGTCATTAAAAAAGCTGTAATCCGGCAATGAATGGAACGCCGAGCGCAACGCCTCGCTCCATCCCGAGGAAATCGCGTTGAAGTATGGATCGTCAGCCATGATGCGCCGTTCGTGTTTCGGTTCGAACAGATCGCGTTCGAGCACCGTCACGTCGAGCGGCATTCCCACCGACAGGTTCGCGGCAAGCGTTGAATCCATCGACACCATAAGCAGCTTGACCGCGTCCTCGAAGCTCATGTTCCAGTCGTAGCCGCGCAGGATGATCGGCCGACCATATTTCGTCTCGCCGATCTGGAAAAACGGCGTGTCGGTCGACGCCTCTATGAAATTGCCTTCGGGATAGATCATGAAAAGGCGCGGTTCCATGCCTGCGATCTGACCGGCGACGATGATGGAGGCGGTGAACTTGGGTCCGCCCGACTGCCCCTTGTTCGACATCTGCCGCTGCACCACGACATCGCGAAGGAGATCGCCCACCATGTTCGCGACCTGAAACATGGTCGGCGCCTTGAAGATCGTGGGCTCACGTTCTTCAGGCGTCTTGTTGCGCTCCTCGAGCTGGCTGATGACGGCCTGCGTCGTGGCCAGATTGCCCGCAGTCATCAGAGTGATAACGCGGTCCTCACCCTGAAACGTGGTCGTCTTGCGAAAAACCGAAATGTTGTCGACGCCGGAATTGGTCCGCGTATCGCTCATCATCACGATGCCCTTGTCGAGCAGCATGCCGACACAATAGGTCATGCATTCTATCCTTTGAATCTTCGGTCTGCTGCGTCGCCCTATCGCATGTAAACCGTAATGGCGACGCCTGTGCGACGTTACGCGATGCTGCGTAAGCGTGCGGTTACTGGTCCACCGTCTGTTGCGCGACGGCCAGTTCGACGGTCATGGAATCGTTGTGCCCACCACTCGAAATGCCGGTAATCGGCGCGGCTTCGCGATAATCGCGGCCCGTCGCCACGCGGACATAGCGCGCATCGGGGCTGATCTGGTTCGAAATGTCGAACCCGACCCAGCCCAGCCCCGCCACGAATGCCTCGGCCCAGGCATGCCCCGCTTCCTGATCGACCCGATCGTTCATCATCAGATATCCGCTGACATAGCGCGCCGGCACCTTCATGATACGCGCGCAGCCCAGGAATATGTGGGCATGGTCCTGACACACGCCTGTTCCCGCGTCCAACGCCTCCGACGCGGTGGTCTGCGACGTTGTCGTGCCCGTCTCATACCGCACCGCATCGATGATCGCGGCCGAAAGGGCATGCATCGTCTTTAGCGTATCGTCCCCGCCCGACACACGGTCGACAAGCGCGCGCATCGCCGCGTCGGGCCGGGTCAGGTCCGTCTGCGTATTGAAGTGCCACAACGGAAGATCGCCGGCATGGCGCCCGATGATGCCGGCCTTGTCGTCGGTATCGACCATGCCCTTACAAGCGATCTCGACATGGGTGACGCCGGGATCGACCTCGACCAGCACGGTGAGGTTGCAATTGTGATCCTCGTAACTGAGCTGTTCGCGCGCGCCGTCATATTCCATGTCCCAGGACAGAACCTCCTGCCCGTTGGTGGATTTGGGCGTCAGGCGCAGACGTTGCAGGCCATGGACGACCGGCTCGTCGAAATCGTAACGCGTGCGGTGCGAGATGGAGAGACGCATAACCCTTGTGACTTTCTATTCGACGAAGCGGTAATCGTGCTGAATCGCGGCGGCGATACGCTGATTCTGCGCGACGAAGCCGGTGAGGAATTCGTGCAGGCCCTGCTCGAATATGCTGGAGACCGTCTGATCGTGAAGCGCGATATCGGCACCCCGCATCAATTCGTGCGCCTCGACCTCACCCCCGTATTGCAGCGCCAGATTGCCGAGATTTGCGCGCAGCTTTTCGTAGCAGAAGCTGAGCGAGCGGGGGAACCGCCCGTCGAGCACGAGGAAATCGACGATGCCGCGCGCGTCCATCTGTCCGGCATTGAGCCAGCGATAGGCCCGTTCGGCACCGAGCGAGCGCAGGATCGTCTCCCACTGCACGTTGTCGAGGCTCGACCCGACATAGGAAAGCGAAGGCAGCAGCACGTAATATTTGACGTCGATGATACGCGCGGTGTTGTCCGCCCGTTCGAGAAACTGCCCGATACGCCCGAAATTGAAGATGTCGTTGCGCAGCATTCCGCCGAGCATCGCGCCGCGCACCTGCGTGGTCTGATGGCGGATGAGGTCGAGCACATCGTTGAGATTGGTGTTGCGCACCGGCCGGCGCAGCGCATCGCGCACCGTCATCCAGCTTTCGTTGACTGCCTCCCACAATTCGCGCGTGATCGCGGCCCGCACGCCGCGGGCATTGTTGCGCGCCATTTCCAGTATGCCGAGCACGCTCGTATGATTGTCCGGATCGCGCAGGATGAAATTATAGACGTTCGGCCCGGAATAATCGTCGCGCCCGTATTTCTCCTCGAACGCGGGCTGAAGCCCTGCGGTCACGATAACGGAGCGCCATTCCCCGCTGCTCACCGTCTTGTCGCGGGTGAGCGCCATGCGAAAGCCCGTGTCGATCAGCCGCGCATAGTTTTCGGCCCGTTCCAGATAGCGGAACATCCAGTAGATATTGTTCGCAGACCGGCCCAGCATCAACGCGTCCCCCCATGATTGTCGCGCATGCTCATTCCTCCAGTACCCAGCTGTCCTTGGTTCCGCCGCCCTGGCTGCTGTTGACGACCAGCGATCCGCGCTTGAGCGCGACCCGCGTCAGCCCGCCGGGCGTGATGTCGATGCCATTCGGGCTCATCAACGCGAAGGGACGAAGATCGACATGGCGCGGCGCCAGACCCTTTTTGGTAAAGATCGGGCATGTCGACAGCGAAAGCGTGGGCTGTGCGATGTAATTTTGCGGATTCGCCTTGAGCTTGGCGGTGAATTTCGCGATTTCCCGCTTGGACGAGGTCGGACCGATCAACATGCCGTAACCGCCCGAACCATGGACCTCCTTGATCACCAGATCCTCGATATTGTCGAGAACATAGGCGAGCGAATCCGGTTCCATGCATCGCCATGTCTCCACATTGGGGAGCAGCGGTTTCTCGCCTGTATAGAACTCCACGATTTCGGGCATGAAACTGTATAATGCCTTGTCGTCCGCGACCCCGGTGCCGGGCGCGTTGGCGATGGTGATGCCGCCGGCACGGTAGACGTCCATGATGCCCGGCACGCCGAGCACGCTGTCGGGATTGAAGGTGAGTGGATCGAGATATTCGTCGTCCACCCGGCGATAGATCACGTCGATCGGCGTGAAACCCAGCGTCGTGCGCATCTGCACCCGCCCGTCGATCACGCGCAGGTCCGTTCCCTCGACCAGTTCGGCGCCCATCTGATCGGCGAGGAAGGCATGTTCGTAATAGGCCGAGTTGTAGATCCCCGGCGTCAGCACCGCGACCACCGGTTTGCGCCCGTTCGACCCGTCGAAAGCAGGCGGCGCACATGCGGCAAGACTGCGCGCGAGGCGGCGGGGGTAGTTCGACACCGGCGCGACCGAGACACGGGTGAACAGCTCGGGAAACATCGCCATCATCGTTTCGCGATTTTCGAGCATGTAGGACACACCGCTCGGCGTGCGGGCGTTGTCCTCCAGCACCATGAAATCGTCCTTGCCCGTACGGACGAGGTCGATGCCGGTGATATGCGTGTAGACATTGCCCGGCGGGGTGAAGCCCGACATGTGCGGCAGAAACGCCTCGTTCCCGTGGAGGAGCCATTCGGGCACGCGGCCGGAACGGATGATCTCCTGCCGGTGATAAAGATCGTGGAGAAAGGCGTTGAGCGCCCTCACCCGCTGCTCGATCCCGCGGGACAGGCGCCGCCATTCGCTCGCCGTGATGATCCGCGGGACAGGATCGAACGGGATCAGCCGTTCCTCCGCATCGTCCTGTCCATAAACATTGAAGGTGATGCCGGTGCGACGGAAAAAGCTTTCTGCTTCCTCGTGCTTGCGGCGCAGGATCGTGCGATCCTGTTCGTCGTACCAATCGCAATAATCTTCATAGGCGGGCCGTACATTGCCATTGGCATCGTACATTTCGTCGAAATTCGCGCTCGCGTCCCCGCTCATATGACGATCAACCCCGTTTTAATCTCAGACCCATATTAACATAAGCGAGTCAGGCCGTATCCGTTCCCGAAAGATGTCGGTCGAGCACGGCCAGAACGCGCTGTATCGCGGCGGGATGCCATGCAAATCCCATATGCGTGCATCGCACGTGGTGCATTTCGTCGCGCTCCCCCGCCTTTCCGCCGGCGCAATGGCGATGGACGATACCGTCGCGCGCGCTCCACAAGGCGATGGTGGGGACCGGCGGCTTTTCCGCCAGATCGCCGCCGACCGGCGGATCGTCGACCGGGTGCCCCGCCACCGCGTGATAGATGCGCCAGGCATTGTTGCCATGCATGTCGCCCGAAAACGGCGATCCCATGGTGACGACCATCTCCACATCGTCGGGCACGCGCTTGGCCGCTTCGCGTGCGTAGACACCGCCAAGGCTCCACCCGATGAGCACGATCGGCGCGCCCGAACTTCGCGCCATGAGCGTGACGCGCGCGCACAACCGCTCGAACTCCTGCGCATCGGCGCCCAGGTTCCAGCCGAGGCCCCAGTCGACGACCGTATGCCCCGCCTTTTCGAGCGCGCGGCGCAGCGGCGCCATGCGCCAGGGATGCGAGCCGAAGCCAGGCACGAGCATGATGGTCCGCGCCTCGTCCGCCGGCGCGACGCGCACCCGCCCGTGCGACCAGGCATAGGCATGGGGAAAGATCGCCGACGCAAACTCCGACAGCATCAACCGCGCATTGGGCCGCGCCACACCATCGGGCTGCGGCATGCGTGCAAGCGCGCGGCGACGCCGCCATTCCGACACGATAAAGCGCATCTTGTCCGACGTTCGCGAGCCGGATGCCTCCCCGCCGTTTGACGTAGCGGATGCATCGCGCGTCCTGTTCCGGTCCTCCTTCATCGCCGTCACGTCACACGATCAGGCCGCACAATCGCCCAGCCGCTCCGATTCCATGGTCATCACGATATCCATGTTCATGGCCGCATTCGTCTGGTTCATGCGCATGTCGATCCGCGATCCGGTGGACGATACGTTCCCCTCCATCGCGATCGTCACCTCGCCATCCGCCCCGCCGCCGCAGGTCAGCAAGGCATCGACATCGCCATCGTCCACGCCAAAGCGATTCCACGTGCAATCCTCGTTTTCGGTGACGCGGCGAAACTGATCCGCGAACCCTTCGCTCGCCTGTTCCGGGGTGAGGCAATAGGTGCGGGTGGCGTTCTGTTCGATGGCGCTGCGCACCTGCGCGACGATTTCGTCCGGTGCGCCCGGCATGTCGAGCGTGTTGACCGTGATCGTCTGGCGATATTGTCCGGGGTCGGGACGCTCCAGCTTTTCGGCCTCGCTCGCTGCCTGTTCGACCGTGGGGTTCTCGGTCGGCGCATCGTCGGAACATCCCGGCAGGGTGAACACCAGGGCCGAGCACAGCGCCAGCGACGCGAAACGGATTGTCATAAGCGCAATTCTCCTTGTTCCGCCATGGATGATAGCGGGCCGGCGCGCCAAGCGCCAATGATGATTATCGCGCAGGCAACGCCGCGGGCGCATCGTCGGCGATTGCGAAACGCGGCATCGCCCCCCATATCCGCCCCATGTCCGAACTCGTCATCCGCCGCGGTTTGCAAGAACCCGATACCTCCGGCAGTTTTGTCCCGCACAAACCCAACCGTCCGGAAAAGAGCGAACCGGGCAAACGGTTCGAAATCGCGTCCGACTACGAACCGGCCGGCGATCAGCCGACCGCGATCCGCGAGCTTACCGGCTCCGTGCGCGAGGGCGAGAAAACGCAGGTCCTGCTCGGCGTGACCGGCTCGGGCAAGACGTTCACCATGGCCAAGATGATCGAGGAGTTGCAGCGGCCAGCGCTGATCCTCGCCCCGAACAAGATCCTCGCCGCGCAGCTTTATGGCGAGTTCAAGAGTTTCTTCCCCAATAATGCCGTCGAATATTTCGTCAGCTATTACGATTATTATCAGCCCGAAGCCTATGTGCCGCGCTCCGATACCTATATCGAAAAGGAATCGAGCGTGAACGAGGCGATCGACCGGATGCGCCACTCCGCGACGCGCGCGCTGCTCGAACGCGACGACGTGATCATCGTGGCATCGGTATCGTGCCTGTACGGTATCGGTTCGGTCGAGACCTACTCGGCGATGATCTTCGACATAAAGAAGGACGACACCGTCGATCAGCGCGAATTGATCCGCAAGCTGGTCGCGCTTCAGTACAAGCGCAATGACGTCAGTTTCGCGCGCGGCAATTTCCGCGTGCGCGGCGACAGTCTCGAAATTTTCCCCTCGCACTACGAGGACATGGCCTGGCGCGTGAGCTTCTTCGGTGACGATATCGAGGAGATCAGCGAGTTCGACCCGCTCACCGGCAAGAAAGGCGCCTCTCTGTCGAAGGTGCGCATCTATGCCAATTCGCACTACGTCACCCCCGGCCCAACGATGAAGCAGGCCGCCGAGGCGATCCGTTTCGAACTGACCGAACGGTTGAAGGAACTCGAGGCAGAGGGGCAGCTGCTTGAGGCGCAGCGGCTGGAGCAACGCACCAATTTCGATCTCGAGATGATCGCGGCCACAGGGTCCTGTGCGGGGATCGAGAATTACTCCCGCTTCCTCACCGGCCGTCTGCCGGGCGAACCGCCGCCGACCCTGTTCGAATATCTGCCCGACAATGCGCTGCTTTTCGTCGATGAAAGCCATCAGACCGTGCCGCAGATCGGTGCCATGGCCAAGGGCGACCACCGGCGCAAGATTACGCTCGCCGAATATGGATTTCGCCTGCCGTCATGCATCGACAACCGGCCGTTGCGCTTCAACGAATGGGACGCGATGCGGCCGCAGACGATCGCAGTGTCGGCAACCCCCGGCGATTGGGAGATGGAGGAGACAGGCGGCGTCTTCGCCGAACAGGTCATCCGCCCGACCGGCCTGATCGACCCGCCCGTCACGATCAAACCGGTGGAGGACCAGGTCCAGGATTGCATCGAGGAATGCAAGGCGACCGCGGCAAAGGGCTACCGCACGCTGGTCACCACGCTGACCAAGCGCATGGCCGAGGATCTGACCGAATTCATGCACGAGGCGGGCGTGAAGGTGCGCTACATGCACTCCGACGTGGAAACGCTGGAACGGATCGAGCTGATCCGCGATCTGCGCCTCGGCGTGTATGACGTTTTGGTGGGCATCAACCTCCTGCGCGAAGGGCTGGACATTCCCGAATGCGGGCTGGTGTGCATCCTCGACGCGGACAAGGAAGGGTTCCTGCGCTCTGAAACCTCGCTCATTCAGACGATCGGCCGTGCGGCCCGCAATGTCGATGGGCGCGTGATCCTCTATGCCGATCGCATCACCGGCAGCATGGAGCGCGCGATGGCGGAAACCGACCGCCGCCGTGAAAAGCAGCAGGCCTATAACGAGGAACACGGCATCACGCCGGCCACCATCACGCGCCGCATCGCCGACATCGTCGCCGACAGCGCGGCGCGCGACGATAGCGGCGGCGAACCGGGCGAGGAGGAGCCCCGCAACCTCGCCGGGCACAATCTGCGCGCCTATATCGAGGAGCTGGAACAGCGGATGCGCAATGCCGCCGCCGATCTGGAGTTCGAGGAGGCCGGACGCCTGCGCGACGAGATTCGCAAGCTCGAAGCGGACGAGCTCGGCCTTCCGGACGAGGAGCACAAGGCACCGCGCGTCGGGCGATCGAACGAGGGAAAACCCGGCACGCGCAAATTGCGTTACGGCAAGACTCAGCGCAAATGGGGAAAATGATCCGCTTCCCTACTGCCGCTGTCGTTGTCATCGCCGCCCTCGCCCTCGCCGCCTGTTCCGCAGAGGCGGAGGACGACGCCGCGATGACGCCCGGCGGCGATGGCCCCATTCGCATCATGCTGGACGAAGAGGCGCGGACCACCCTTCCGCCAAAGCGCGTCTTGCCGCCCAATCGCGACATGCCCGGCGCCATCGACCCGCCGGCGGCGCGCTGGCGCGTGGCGAAGGATGCGAGTGCCGCCGCGTACGCAGAGCCGGGGAAGCGCCCGCTGCTCGTGCTTGCATGCAGCAACGGGACCATTTCGGCGATCCGCCCCGTCGCCGACCGTGACGGGGCGAAGGCGGTGCTGGCCTTCGTCGGCTATCGCGGGATCCTGCGCCTGCGGGTTCAGAATGACGGCGGCGCGTGGATCGGTTCGCTTCCCGCCGACGATCCGCACTGGCGCGCGGTGACCGGCGGGCCTTTCTATGCCACGGTGGCGGGCGGCGGCAAGGTGATCACACCCGGCCCCGGTGATGCGATCCGCATGTTCGAGGAATGCGAGGCGCCCGAAACCGAGCGCCTCGTGCCGAGCGCCTAGAGCTTGCCGAATTTGCTTTCGTAAGCGTCGCGGTCGCCTTGGGAGAGCAGCCGCGCCTGCTCGCGCCAGTTGTCACGCTCGATCCGGCCCTGAAAATTGCCCATCTGCGCATCGATCTTCGCCACATCCTCATCCGTCCAGGCGGCGATCTGATCGTAGCGGGAGATGCCCATCGAACCGAGCATCGCGACGAGCTTTGGCCCGACGCCCTTGATCCGGGAAAGATCGTGGGCGGCGTCGTCCGCATCGTGCATCTTCGCGGCGGCGGCGACGGTTTCCCGGTCACTGATCGCCTGATCATTGGGTTCGAAGGTATGGTCCTGCGCCCCTGTTGCCGGCGCGTGTCCCTTCTCGGCATCGGTCGGCGTCGTGGGGGTGCGGTGATCGGTGGCGATATCCTCGTCCGTGCCGGGTTCGTTCGACAGCACCGCGGCGGCCACCGCCACATCGGCACCGCCAAGGGGCGGGATCGCGGGCGGCGTCTTTTCCGCATCGGGGGCGGCATCCTCGCGCGCCAGCCGTTCGCCCGCGCTCCCGCCGATGGAATCCTGCGCCGGACTAACGGGCGGCGCCCCGGCGGGCGGCGCATCGATCAACGCCTGATTGCGGCGCGCAGGCCCGACCCCTTCGTCGAGCACGTCGGGACGGTGGCTGCGTTCGCGCGGTTTCTTCGCGCGCCCCACGATCCAGAACGCGATCAGCACCGCGAGTATCGCAACGATCAGAAAGGCGACCCAGTTCGCCTCTATCAATTGCCACATGTCATTGTTCCTCTCTTTTTCGTGCGGGCGACGCCTTGCGGCGCAATTGCAACGCGCGCAATCGCCTCCGCCGCCGCAGCCACGGCACGGTCAGTGCCACGGTCCCGGCATAGACGATCAGTAACGAGACCATCAATTCTATCCAGATCGGCATGACCTACCCCGCGTCCGGCGTGTCGATGGGCGTGGGTTGCAACGGTTCGATGGCGATTACCGAAAACTCGATGCGGCGATTGGCGGAATCTTCGGGCGGAATGCCCGCGATGGGGCGCTGCGACCCATAGCCCTGCGCCCGCAGCCCGTCCCGCGGCAATCCGCGCGCAACGAGCGCCTCGCGCACGGCGCGCGCACGTTGCCGCGAAAGCCGGAGATTGATGGCCGCATCGCCGACCGCATCCGAATGGCCGGCGATGGCGATGATGCTGCCCCCGCACGGTTCGAGCGCGTCGGCCACCTCGTCGAGCAAGGTGGCGCTATCGGCCGTGATGCTGGCGCTGCCTTCGTTAAAACGGATGACCCGCTGTGCGAGCAGGGATTCGACGTCGCGCTGGCAATGATAGGGGCCGCGTTCGGGCGTTTCGCTCGTTCCGGGGGCGGGACCGGCACCGCGGCTCGCCCAATGCACCCCGCCCGCGCCTGGAAGGGCGGCAATGGCGCGCGCGATGCGGACACGCCGCCCATCGTCCACCGATTCGCCGCCATAAAGCGTGGGATGCCGGGTCAGCGCGCCGGTCGAGGTGTGGAAATCCGCGCGAATATCCGCGCCTCCTTCGCGCACGATCACCTCCTTTGCCATCCGGTCGAGCCGGCCGACGACGACCGGTGCCGTCGCCGCATCGAAGACGAGCGCGATGCCCGCCACGACGACCGCGCCCGCGCTGAGCTTCATCCAGGATCGCAAAACAAACGCCATGGCGCATGGCCTTAGCGCGGCGGCGGCGCGTGGGGAAGCGTCTCCCCCTTCTTTCCCGCCTGTTTGAACAGGACGCGGTCCTCCGGGCCGAAACCACGCTTCCATATGACGAAGCCGTAGGTGAGCAGGATCGCCGGCACGCCGAGCGCGAGCTGCGCCCATTCCGGCGTCAGCTTGAACGCATATCCGATCAGCACCGCCGGCGCGACCGCCCACACGAGCGGCCAGCGAAAATTGCTGATCGGTTCGCCGAGCAGGCGCGACAGCATGCGCGATTTCACGAAGGACGCGAACGCCAGCGCCAGCATCAGCCCGATCGCGACGCCCGCCGCCTGAAACAGCTCGTCCAAGCCGAAGTGCCGCATGATGAGGATGGCGGCCACGCTCAACCCCGCCTGCACCGCGAGCGTTGCCACCGACAGCGCGAGATTGCGCATCCTCGCCATGTAGATGAGCGCCGCCTCCGATACGACGGCGGTCGATGCGACGACCTCTGCGGCGAGCAGGAACGCCAGCGCACCCGTTCCCGCGACGAACCCCGGCCCGACGAGGCCCATGACCCCCTCCCCCGGAATGCCGAGCGCGAGGCCGATGCCCGCCTGCGCCGCGATGATCCAGAAGCCCGCCTGGCACACCTGCCGCGCGATGGCGGGGTAGTCGCCCTCGTTCAGCTTGCGCACGATCACGGGGCCGAGGATCGGCTCGAAACTGGTCTTGAGCTTTTGCGGAAGGCTGGCGACCTGCTGCGCCACGTAATAGACGCCGACGGTCGCCGGGCTGACGAAAATGCCGAGCAGCGCGATGTCGAGCCGGCGCGTCCCCCATTCGATCGCATCGGCAAGCGCGAGCGGAAGATTGTCGCGCGCAATTGAGGCAAGCTGCATCGGCCGCGGGTTCCAGCCATGCGGCAGGCCGTAGCTGCGCAGCATCGGCACCAGCGCCGTGATCGCCGCCGCCACGACCGACACGAGATAGGCCAGCGAAAGCCCCCCGTCGCGCAACCCCGGCACGAACCAGAACACGCCCGCCATGATGGACAGCGTCCACGGCTCGACCACCGAACGGCTGCGCACCGTGGCCGCGATGTCGTAACGATAGGCGAGCGCGGCCAGCATGATCTCCGTCGTGGCCAGCATCACGATCGCGATCGGAAGATAGCGGTCGATCGGTGCGTTCATGCCATTGGGGAACATCGGCGTCGGAAACACGAACAGGATCGCGGCCATCGCCGCCGACAGCCCGAGCGACAGCAACAGCCCGTCGGCCACGACATTGGCATCGGCGCGCTGCTCGCGGGCAAGTTCCTTGGCCAGGCCACGCTTCAACCCCAGCGTCGCCAGCTGGCCGCAAATCTCCACGATGATGAGCGCGGAGGCGAACCGCCCGAGATCGTCCGCACCATAAAGCCGCCCCGCAATGAACAGGAACGGCAAACGCGCCGCCAGCCGGAGCAGGAAGCCGAAGAAATTGGTGCGCCCGCCTTTCGCGAGCGCCTGGATATCGCTGCCGTCCGCGTCCTTCGCGGGGGCCGCCGCGGCCTCGGTCAAACCGTGTTCTCCGGTTCGGTCTCGGTCCGCAAGGGGCGCGACAGCAGACGCTCGACCATGGTTTGCGCATCGACCCTCCCGTCGAGCAGCGCACACACCGCATCGGTGATCGGCATCGCGATCCCCATGTCATGGCCGAGCGCGTTGAGCACCGGCGCGGTAAAGGCGCCCTCCGCCACGGTGCGGCGATTGGCCATCAGCTCCGCGGCCGAGCGCCCCTCGCCCAGCGCCTTGCCGAGCGCGAAATTGCGGCTGCGCGTCGATGAACAGGTCAGCACGAGATCGCCCAGCCCGCACAGCCCCGCCAGCGTATCCGCCCGCGCCCCGCGCGCCAGCCCGAACCGCAACATTTCGGCATAGCCGCGCGCGATCAACGCCGCCCGCGCATTCTGACCCAAGGAAAGCCCGTCCACCACGCCGCAGGCGATGGCCAGCACGTTCTTGACCGCACCGCCGATTTCGGCGCCGGTAATGTCGTCGGAAAAATAGGGCCGGAACTGCGGCCGCGCGATGGCGGGGGAAAGCCGCCTCCATTGCGCTTCCCCACTCTCGCCCGGACGGCCCGCGCATGCGAGCGTTACCGCGGTCGGAAGCCCTGCGACAACCTCATGCGCGAAGGTCGGCCCGGACAGAACCGCCAGACCCGCGCCCGGTACGCAATCGCCCGCGACATCGGCCATCAAGCGCCCGCTGCCCGCCTCGATCCCCTTGGCACAAAGGACCAGATCGCCGTCATGGCCCGACAATTCGCGCAGGACGGTGCCCAGATGCTGCGCCGGCACGACGACAAGCAATATGTCGAGCGCCGCCAGTTCCGAAAGGTCGTTCGTCGCCCGTATCTTTGGCGAGAGCACCGCATCGGGAAGATAGACGGGATTGCGATGCGTATCGTTGATCGTCGCGACAAGCTCGGCATCCCGCGCCCAGAGCGGTACGGTCCGCCCGTCGCTCGCCAGCATCTGCGCAAGCGCGGTGCCCCATGCACCCGCGCCGATCACGCCGGTCGTCGTCACGCCTTCACCCCCGCCCCGCGCGCCGGTTCGGCATCCGGGTCCAATGGCCAGCGTGGCCGCGCCACGAAATCGAGCGGATCGCCGCCCGGTTCGACCAACCCCGCCGCGATCCGTTCCTGCCCCGCCCAGGCGATCATCGCGGCATTGTCGGTGCACAGCGCCATCGGCGGTGCGACAAACCGCAATCCGTGATCGACGGCCATCGTTTGCAATGCGCCGCGCAACGCCGCATTCGCCGCGACCCCGCCCGCCACGACAAGCGCGGTCATGCCATTGGCGGCCTGCAACGCGCGGCTCGTCCGGTCGATCACACAGTCGAGCGCGGCCTGTTGAAAGCTGGCGGCGATGTCGGCGGGGGCGTACTCGCCCGTTTCGTGGGCGCGCAGGACCGCGCTCTTCAACCCGGCGAAGGAAAAATGCGGCTCCTTCGCGCCTTTCAACGGGCGTGGCAACGGCACGGCGGCCGGATCGCCCTCTTTTGCCAAACGCTCTACCGCCGGGCCGCCGGGATAGCCGAGGCCCAATATTTTCGCCGTTTTGTCGAATGCCTCGCCCAGCGCATCGTCGATGGTGGTGGCGAGCCTCCGGTAATCGCCGACGCCGCGCACCTCCAAAATCTGACAATGCCCGCCGGATGCGAGCAATAGGAGATAGGGAAAGCCGAGTTGAGGATCGGCAAGGCGCGGAGACAGCGCATGCCCTTCGAGGTGATTGACCGCGATCAGCGGCCTGTCGCTCGCCATCGCCAGCGCCTTTGCCGTGACCAGCCCGACCATCACCCCGCCGATGAGCCCCGGCCCCGCCGTCGCGGCAATCGCATCGACGTCGGCCAGCGTCATGCCCGCATCGTCGAGCACGCGCCCGACCATCGGGCCGACCACCTCGACATGGGCGCGGGCGGCGATTTCGGGCACCACCCCGCCGAACGGGCGATGCGCCTCATCCTGCGATGCGATGGCTTGCGCGACGATGGTGCGGTCGGCCCGCACGAGGGCCGCCCCGCTTTCATCACAGCTGGATTCGATACCGAGAACGATTGGCGCGGTCATGGCGGCTTTCCCTGAACGCTTTGCGGCGCTAGCACAAGACGCGCATGACACTCTCGACCCGATCCCGATCCGCATCCCGGCCCCGCCCGGACCGACCGCTCAAACTGGGGACGCGCCGCTCCCCCCTCGCTCTCGCGCAGGCGGAGGAGGCGAAGGCGCGCCTCATTGCCGCCCATGGCTGGGACGATGGCGCCGTCGAACTCGTCCCCGTCATCGCGTCCGGCGACAAGATACAGGACCGTCCGCTGGCCGAAATCGGCGGAAAGGCCCTGTGGACGAAGGAGCTGGACGCGTGCCTTGTCGACGGGCGCATCGATTTCGCCGTCCATTCGATGAAGGATGTCGAGACGATTCGCCCCAAGGCCATCGCCATCGCCGCGCTTCTTCCCCGCGCGGACGTGCGCGACGTGCTGGTGGGGGCATCGTCCATCGCGCAAATTCCGCGCGGCGCCCGCGTCGGCACGAGCGCCCCGCGCCGCGCCGCGCAGATGCTGTCTCACCGTCCCGACCTCACCATCGTCGGCATCCGCGGCAATGTCGCGACGCGGCTCGCGAAATTGAGCGCGGGCGAGGCCGATGCGACCTTGCTTGCGGCGGCGGGGCTGGCCCGGCTCGACCAGGGGGGCGTGGGGCATGTGCTGGAAGCGGAGGAATGGCTTCCCGCCCCGGCCCAGGGCGCGATCGGCATCGAATGCCGCGCCGATCGCGACGACCTTCGCCAGATACTCGGCGCGATCGACGATGCCCCGACCCGCGCGCAGGTGATGGCGGAACGCGCCCTGCTCCTCGCGCTGGGCGGCAATTGTCATAGCCCGATCGCCGCATGGACCCGCCACGATGGTGCCACCCTGCGCATGACCGCCGCGATTTTCAGCCCCGACGGAACCGTGCGCCGCGACGCCGACATCACCTTTGCCGGGGGCGAGGTCGAACCCGCGGCGGATATGGGCCGAAAGCTGCTCGCCAATGCGCCGGACGCCATCCGCGCCTTTTTCGGCCCGCAATGACCGCCATCGTCGCGATCCGTCCCCCACCGGGCGATGCCGCGACGCTGAAACGCGCAGGCGAGGCGGGCATTGCGCTGCGCTCCGTGCCGATGTTCCGGGTGGAGCCGGTGGCCTGGACCATGCCCGACATCGCCCGCCTCGACGCGCTCCTGCTCGGCAGCGCGAATATCATGCGACACGGCGGGGCGAAGCTGTCGGCATTGACGGGCCTGCCGGCGTGGTGCGTCGGCGACACCACGGCGGAGGCGGCGCGGGCGGCGGGGTTTACGGTCGCCCATGTCGGCGCGGGGGGATTGCAACCGGTCGCCGAACGAGCGGTCGCGATGGGCGCGCGCAAGCTCCTGCGATTGTCGGGGGAGGCGCATGTGCCGCTCTCGCTGGAAGAAGGTGCGAGGCTCGACACGCGTGTCGTCTATCGCGTGGCGACGCTGCCCCTGCCCGGCGCGCTCGCGGCGCTGGCCGACGAAGGGCTGGTCGTGCTGCTCCATTCGGCGGAGGCTGCACGTCATTTTTCGGCGGAGGTCGAGCGGGTCGGACTGCCGCGCGGCCGTATCGCGCTTGCCTGCCTCGCCCCGCGGATCGCACCGGCCGCGGGCACGGGATGGCGGGCTGTCGCCGTGGCGGAGACGGTGGATGATGCCGCCCTGCTGGCCCTTGCCGCCGAAATGTGCAAAGGCGGCATGGAAAGGCGACAGGGGCCAGAAGGAACACCCGCTTGAACGATCGCATGACCGAACCGAAACGCCCGCATGACCGCCAGCGAAATGCGACCGGCCCGCGCAAATCCGGCATGCGCGGGACTTTGCTTGCCGTGCTTCTCGCATTCGTGCTCGGCGCGGGCGCGGCGGCGTGGATCGCGTGGCGCACAGGCTGGATCGCAACCGAACAGAATGCCGCGGCCCCGCAGACGAAGGCGGGCGGCGCGAACGACGGCGCCGGCCCCGGCAACACCGTGCCGGCCATGACGGCGGGTTCGGGCACCGGCGCGCCGATCGATCTGCGGCTCGACGCGCTCGAACGCAGGCTCAACCGTATCGATCTTCAGGCAGAGGCCGCGTCGGGCAATGCCGCCCGCGCCGAAGGCCTGCTCATCGCCTTTGCCGCGCGCCGGTTGATCGAGCGGGGGGAGCGGCTCGGCTATCTCGGCGATCAGCTGCGGCTGCGGTTCGGGAATGCGCAGCCCAACGCGGTCCGGACCATCCTTGCCACCGCGCGCGACCCGGTCACGCTCGAACAATTGCGGCAGGGGCTCGAAAATCTGCCGCAGGAAACGGTTGAAAAACCGCGCGATCTGAACGGATGGGAGCGGGTGAAGGCGGAGCTGGGCGAACTGTTCGTGCTGCGCCGGGCGAGCGCGCCCTCTCCCCGTCCCGAACGCAGGCTGGAGCGGGCGAGCCGTCTGCTGGACGAGGGGCGCGTCGCATCGGCGCGCGCGCTTGTCGCGAGCCTCCCCAATGCCGAACGTGCGGAAGGATGGCTGCGCGATGCGCGGCGTTATGTCGCGGCGCGCGAGGCGCTCGACCTGATCGAGACGGCGGCATTGCTCGAACCGCGCAACCTCAATGACGGGAGCGGACAACCGGTGCGGCAATTGAGCCCGGCGGCGCCTGCGGGCGGAGACCCGGCGGCAGACGAGGACGACGCCGGCGCGGGGCAAGCGCCCCCGTCGCGCGCCGCCGAACCCGCCGCCTGAGCCATCACCCCTGTAGCAGCGTCGGCAGCGTTCCGCTTACCCCGCGCGCCTCGTCCATGAACCAGCGTTTGAGCGGATTGACCCGCTCGATCGCCCCCATGCCGAGCCTGCGCACGGCGGAGGCGGCGCGGCCGGGCACGCCGAATATCCGCGTCAGCCCGTCGGTCGCGAGCGACACGGTGAAATCGTCCAATGCGCGCCATTGCTGATAGCGTTTCAAGATTTCTGCGTCCCCCGGCTCCAGCCCCAGGCGCATCGCATCGTCCAGCACTTCGGCGAGCGCCGCGACATCGCGAAGGCCGAGATTGAGCCCCTGCCCCGCGATCGGATGAATGCCATGGGCCGCATCCCCGACGAGCGCGAGCCGGTGGTCGATGATCGTCGGCGCATGATGAAAGCCGAGCGGATAGGACGACCGCGGCGAGGCCAGCGTCATCGTGCCCAGAAGCGCGCCCATGCGCTTCTCCGCCTCGGCAAGGAACGCCCGGTCGCCGAGCTTGAGCCAGCCTTCCGCGTCCTTTTCCGCGACGGTCCACACCAGCGCGGTGCGATGGCGCCCGTCCGCATCGTCCAGCATCGGCAAGAGCGCGAACGGCCCTTCGGGATAGAAGATTTCCCATGCCACGTTTCCATGCGGCTTTTCATGCGCCAGACCGCAGATGATCGCCCGGTGGCGATAATCCCACTTCGCCATTTTCAGGCCCGCTTCGTCGCGGGTGGGCGAACCGCGCCCCTCCGACCCGACGAGCAGGCTCCCCTCGAAGCGCGCACCATCGTCCCGCACCGCGATGACGCCATGCGGACCGCGATGGCGTTCGGTCACGCGGGAGCGGGGATGGAACGCGATGGCGTCTTCTTCCTTCATCGCGTCGAACAGGGCCTTGCGAAGCTGACGGTTGGCGAACATGCGGCCAAGGCTGCCCTCGCCGGGCTCGGGCCGGAAATGCAGTTCGCCGGGTTTCAACTGATCGCTGACCGCGATGGATGAGATCGGACAGCCGAACGGTTCGAGCCGTTCGGCGACGCCGATATTGGCGAACATGTTCCAGCTTGCCGTGGAAATGGCCGATGCGCGCCCGTCGAACCCTTCGGCCAGCTGCGTCTCGGGGTCGGCCGCGTCGAGGACATGGCTCGTGATGCCCGCCTTCGCCAGCGCGAGCGCCAGGCTGGTCCCGACAAGCCCGCCGCCAAGGATCACCACATCGCGCCTGTCTGTATTCGTCATCGCTCGTTCCTCGCTCCCGCCATGCTGGACACGGCGCCACGCCGCGCCTAGATACGCCATGCGGTTGATGGCGGTGCGCGGGCGCGGACGCAAGTGTCCGTATCGCCTCTCCACCGCATCAGCGAGCCCGGATACGATCATTCCCATGCCTCACCGCCTGCCGCTTATCGCCGCAATTCAGACGGCTTTGCTGCGCGTGGTGCTTGCGTCGATCGCGTTTTCGATCGTCCTTGTGACCGGCGGGCTGCCGGGTACGGCGCATGCGAACAATATCGACGCGCGGCTGGTGGCCGGCACCGCCGTGTCGGGCGGAGATGCCGTGATCGCGCTCATCATGGAGCCTGCGGAGGGGTGGCACGGATATTGGTCGAACCCCGGCGATGCGGGATATGGCATGACGCTGGACTGGACGCTGCCGGACGGGATTTCGGTGGGCGATCCGCAATATCCGGTGCCGCAGACATTGCTGATTTCCGGGCTGATGAACCATGTTTACGAAGGGCGCTATGCCGTGCTCGTCCCGGCAAATGTGTCGGCGGGCATGACGCGGCCATCGCCCGTCCCGATCGCGGTAAGGGCGCGCTGGCTGGCGTGTACCGATACGATCTGCGTGCCGGAGGAGGCGGAGCTTCGCACGGCGCTCACCATCGCGGATCGTGCGGAGGCGGACCCGCGCCTTGCCGCATGGCGCGCGGCATTGCCCGCCCCGCTGGCGCAGCCGGGTCGATACGAGATTGCGGGCGGGCGGTTGCGCGCTGCGATACCCGTCGCGGCGGGTGCAAGCCTTGCCGCACCGCACCTGTTCTTCGCCGATGACGGCGTGGTCGATTATCCCGCCCGTCAGGATTTTTCGCGCCGGGGCGACTGGATCATAGTCGAGACCGATGCGCGGGACGGTGCCCAGGCCAAAGACATGCATCGGGCGGTACTCCGGCTCAACGACGGGCGCGGCGTGTCGGTCCGGCTCGACCCCGGATCCGTGGGTCCGGCGGGGAAGCCGCTCGCTGATGCAGGGCGCGCAGATGGAACGGGGGCCGGGCCGCTGGCGCTTCTGCTCCTCGCCGCGTTTGCGGGCGGCGTGCTGCTCAACGTCATGCCTTGCGTGTTCCCGGTGCTCAGCCTCAAGGCGGTCGCGCTCGCCCGCGCGCGCGGCGACAGCAACGCCGGCGCCCGGACGGAGGCGCTGGCCTATACCGCCGGGGTGCTTGCCGCCGTCGTCGCGCTCGGCGGGGCGCTGCTCGTCCTGCGCATGTTCGGGCAGGAGGTCGGCTGGGCGTTTCAGTTGCAGGAACCCGCGACCATCGTGCTGCTTTTCCTGCTCGTCACCGCGATCACCGCAAATCTGGCGGGCGCCTATGAAATGATCCTGCCGGTGGCCATCCGGCGGCGCGGGGGCGGCGCGTTCGGGACCGGCGTTCTCGCCGCGTTCGTCGCAACGCCATGCACCGGGCCGTTCATGGCGGGCGCGATGGGCGCAGCGTTGCTTTTGCCCGCGTGGGCTGCGCTGGCGCTGTTCGCGGCGCTGGGGCTGGGGCTCGCCGCGCCGTTTCTCGCCATCGGTTTCGTGCCCCGCCTGCGTGCGATGATTCCGCAGCCCGGCCGATGGATGAACGCGTTCCGGCGCACCATGGCGGTGCCGATGGGGCTGACCGGGGCGGCGCTGTTCTGGCTATGCTGGCGCGT
Source organism: Croceicoccus hydrothermalis (assembly GCF_022378335.1). GTDB lineage: Bacteria > Pseudomonadota > Alphaproteobacteria > Sphingomonadales > Sphingomonadaceae > Croceicoccus > Croceicoccus hydrothermalis. Next base: position 79,474 of record NZ_JAIQCI010000020.1, on the reverse strand, counting down.
GGGGGGATGGGCGCTGGCGATAACGGCGCTTTTCGCCGGGGCCGGTGTGCTGGCGCTGCTGTTCATGGCGGGGCGGCAACAGGCGAAGGGGCGCGGCGTCGCCTCGCTTGCGGGTGTCGCGCTGTTGATCGCGGCGTGTGCCGGCGGGCTGGCCGCGTGGATGGATCCTGCCCCCCCCGCCGGCGATGCGGCCGCCCTTCCGGGCACGCAACCGTTCAGTATGGAGGCGCTGGCCTCCGCGCGCGCGTCCGGTCGGCCCGTATTCGCCTATTTCACGGCGGACTGGTGCGTGACCTGCAAGGTCAATGAACAGGTCGCGATCGACCGCGCGCCGGTCGCGAAGGCATTTGCCGAACATGATGTGGCGGTCCTGCGCGGCGACTTTACGCGGGGCGACCCCGCCATCGCCCGCTTCCTGTCCGAAAACGGCGCGGCGGGCGTTCCGCTCTATCTATGGTACGCCCCCGGAGAAACCGCGCGGATTCTGCCGCAGGTTCTTTCGGCCGACACGCTGATTACAATCGCCCAAGGGCAATCGGCAAACGATACCGACCCGGAATAAAGGAACTGGCGTTCGTTTTTTAATTTACCGCATGGGAACCATTGTGCCGGTGGCCTGTTCGTTTTGTGCAGAATGTTAACAATAGTTGACTGTGACCCAAGGGGGCAGACGCCGATGAAAGTGTGCGAGTGGTGAGCCAACCGCAATCGAACGTGAACATGGAAGCTGGCAATTCTGCCGAACGGGGCGCTCCGGCGCAACATATCCTCCTCGTCGAGGATGAGATGATCATTGCCTTCGACCTCGTCGATCGGTTGGAGGATTGCGGTTTTATCGTGGACGGTCCGCATCCCAGCGTCGCCCGCGCGCTGGCCGCCATCGACGCGCGCACTCCCGACGGTGCCGTGCTCGACGTACAGGTCACCGACGGGACCGTCTTTCCCGTGGCGGACAGGTTGAAGGACATGGCCGTTCCGTTCGTCTTTCATTCCGGCCATGCCAGCCCCGAAGAATTGCGCGAACGCTACCCGCGCGCCGATGTGTGTACCAAGCCATGCCCGATCGGCACATTGGAATCCCGGCTGCAGAAGCTGGTTATGAAATGAACCGCGGTGCGATTGCGCCCGCCTTTGCCATCGGTTAAGCGCGAGGCCACGGTTTCAGAAGCGAAAGGCGGACCCGATGGCGCGTATTACCGTACTCAACGGTCCCAATCTCAACCTGCTGGGCCAGCGGGAGCCGGACATATACGGCCATGAAACGCTCGCCGATATCGAGCGTCTGTGCCGCGAGAAGGCGAAAGCGCTTGGCCACGGAATCGCGTTTCATCAAAGCAATGCCGAGCACGATCTCATCGACTGGATCCAGGCTGCGCGCGCCGACGCCGCGGCCATTGTCATCAACCCCGCCGCCTACAGCCACACCTCGATCGCCATTCGCGACGCCTTGTCCGCCTTTGCCGGACCGATCGCGGAGGTTCACATCTCCAACATCCACGCGCGCGAGCATTTTCGCCACCACAGCCACGTATCGGCCGTGGCGGATCTCGTCATCTGCGGCGCGGGAACGCTGGGCTATGTCCTCGCGATAGAGGCGGTTGCGCAGCGGATTTAAGCGCGGCGCCGCACGCTACATCGCGGCGACCAAGTTCAACACGCGGGTCGCATGCTCCTTGCGGCAGAACAGCAGATCGGGCAGCGCGACGTCCGCCCGGTTGTATCGAAGCGGCGCGCCATCGATGCGCGAACAATGCAGGCCAAACGCATCGCACACCGCGGCGGGCGCGCAATTGTCCCATTCGTACTGCCCGCCCGAATGGAGGTAGATATCCGCCTCCCCGCGCAGGATCGCCATCGCCTTCGCACCCGCGCTGCCCATGGGAACGAGTTCGGCGTCGAGCGCCTCTGCCACCTGCACGGCTTCCTTCGCCGGGCGCGTGCGGCTGACCACCATGCGCAACCGTTGGGGCGCAGGCGGCAAATGTTCCGTCCGGTCGGACCGCATCGTGACATTCAGCCCCGGCAACGCCACCGCGCCGACAGCCGCCCGTCCCCCAATGGAAAGGCCGACATGCACGGCCCAATCGCCGCGCCGTTCGCCATATTCGCGGGTGCCGTCGACCGGGTCGACGATCCACACCCGGTCCTTGTCCAGCCGTTCGAGCGTGTCGCGGCTTTCTTCGGACAGGACGCCATCCTCGGGCCGCTGCTCGGCCAGCGCCTTCATCAGGAACGCATTGGCGACCTTGTCCCCTGCACTGCCCAGCTCCTTGCCGTCGAGCAAGCCGCTGTCCCGCACGGCGCAGGCGATCTGCCCCGCGGTCGTCGCGAGCCTTGCGGCCAGTTCGGCGTCGTCCTCGATACGAACCTTCGTTACCATCCCAGCAATTGCTCCACGATGCGATCCGCGGCCTCTTCCGGCGAAAGCGCGGTGGTGTCGATGCGGATTTCCGGGTTTTCCGGCGCTTCGTAAGGGCTGTCGATTCCGGTAAAGTTCTTCAACGTCCCGGCCCGCGCCTTGACATAGAGGCCCTTCACGTCGCGTTTCTCCGCCACGGAAAGCGGCGTGTCGATGAACACTTCCATGAACTCGCCCTCCTCCATCATGGCGCGCACCATGTCGCGTTCGGCGCGGAAGGGGGAGATGAAGGCGGTGATCACGATCAGCCCGGCATCAGTCATCAACCGGGCAACCTCGCCAACGCGGCGCACATTCTCGATCCGGTCGGCATCGGTAAAGCCGAGATCGCGGTTCAGCCCGTGCCGCACATTGTCTCCGTCGAGGAGGAAGCTGTGCCGGTTCATCCGGTGCAGCCGTTTTTCGACCAGATTCGCGATCGTCGATTTGCCCGAACCCGAAAGCCCGGTGAACCACAACACCTTCGGCGCCTGATTCTTCAAATCGGCGCGCGCCTCGCGCGTGATGTCGAGCGCCTGCCAATGGACGTTCTGCGAGCGGCGGAGCGCGAAATGCAGCATTCCGGCCGCGACCGTGCGGTTGGTCATCTTGTCGATGAGCACGAACCCGCCCAGCGCCGGGCTCACCCGGTCCTGCTCGTCGCGATAGGGGACGAAGGCGATGGGCCGTTCGGTGGCGAGTTCGGCGACCCCGATCTCGTTGAGATTCAGCGTCTTGGCTGCCATGTGATCCATGCTGTTCACATCGACGGTATATTTCGGCTCCTGCACGCTGGCTGATACCTGCTGCGTGCCGATTTTCATCCAGTAGGACCGACCGGGCAGCATCGCATCGTCCGCCATCCACACGATCGTGGCCTCGAACTGATCCGCGGTTTCGGGCGGGGCGTCGGCGGCGGCCATCACGCTGCCGCGCGAACAATCGACCTCGTCAGTAAGGGTGAGCGTCACCGATTGCCCGACCTGCGCCTCGTCCAGATCACCGTCCAGCGTGACGATGCGCGCGATATTCGTCGTCTTGCCCGACGGCACGATGCGCACCGGGTCGCCGGGGCGCACGGTGCCCGCACTGATCAATCCGGAAAATCCGCGAAAGTCGAGATTGGGCCGGTTCACCCATTGCACCGGCATGCGGAACGGCTTGGCAAGGTCGCTATCGCTCGACAACTCGACCGTTTCGAGATGCTCCATGAGCGACGGCCCCCGATACCACGGCGTGTTGGCGGACGGCGCGGTGACATTGTCGCCCTTGAAGCCGGAAATCGGAATGGCGGTGAAATCCTCGATCCCGATCGTCTTCGCAAATTCGCGGTAATCCGCGACGATGGCGTCGAAGGTCGCCTGATCGTAATCGACCAGGTCCATCTTGTTCACGGCGAGAACGACATTTCGGATGCCGACCAGATGGGCGAGATAGCTGTGCCGCCGCGTCTGCACCAGCACACCCTTGCGCGCATCGACGAGGATCACGGCGAGATCGGCGGTCGATGCGCCGGTGACCATGTTGCGGGTGTATTGTTCGTGGCCGGGGGTGTCGGCGACGATGAACTTGCGTTTCTGCGTGGTAAAGAAGCGATAGGCGACATCGATGGTGATGCCCTGCTCCCGCTCCGCCGCGAGGCCATCGACGAGCAGGGCGAAATCGATCTCCTGCCCCTGCGTGCCGACGCGGCGGGAATCGCTTTCCAGCGCCTCCAGCTGATCCTCGAAGATCATCTTGGAATCATAGAGCAGCCGGCCGATCAGGGTCGATTTCCCGTCGTCCACGCTCCCGCAGGTGATGAAGCGCAGCATCGTTTTATGCTGATGCGATTCCAGATAGGCGTCGATATCCTTCGCGATGAGCGCGTCGGTTTCGTAGACGGGGGTGTCGTGCGCGTCGGCCATCAGAAATAGCCCTCCTGCTTCTTCTTTTCCATGCTGGCGTCGCCGGCGTCACGGTCGATGGCGCGGCCCTGCCGCTCGCTCGTGGTGGTGAGCAGCATTTCCTGTATCACGCCCGAAAGATCGCTCGCCTCGCTCTCCACCGCGCCGGTCAGCGGGTAGCAGCCCAGCGTGCGGAACCGCACCGAACGCATTTCGGGCGTCTCGCCCTCGCGTAGGGGAAAGCGGTCGTCATCCACCATGATGAGCAAGCCGTCGCGTTCCACCACCGGGCGTTTTTCCGCGAAATAGAGCGGCACGATCTCGATCCCCTCCAGCTGGATATATTGCCAGATGTCGAGCTCGGTCCAGTTGGAGATGGGGAACACGCGAATGCTCTCCCCCTTGGCCTTGCGCGTGTTGTAGAGGTTCCACAGTTCAGGCCGCTGATCCTTCGGGTCCCAGCCATGCGTCGCGGTGCGGAAGGAGAAGATGCGCTCCTTCGCGCGGCTCTTCTCCTCATCCCGACGCGCGCCGCCGAACGCCGCGTCGAAGCCATGCTTGTCGAGCGCCTGCTTCAATCCTTGCGTCTTCCACATGTCGGTGTGGAGCGGGCCATGGTCGAACGGGTTGATCCCCTGCTCCTTCGCCTCCGGGTTCTGATGCACGATGAGGTCCATGCCGGCGTCTTGTGCCGCACGGTTGCGCAATTCGTACATCGCCTGAAACTTCCAGGTGGTGTCGACGTGCATCAACGGGAACGGCGGCGGCGAGGGATAGAACGCTTTTTTCGCCAGGTGCAGCATCACCGCGCTGTCCTTGCCGACCGAATACAGCATCACGGGGTTGTCGGCCTCTGCCGCAACCTCGCGCATGATATGGATGCTTTCGGCCTCCAGACGCTGAAGGTGAGTGAGGGGTTTGGCCATATGTCGCGCTTTTCAGGTCGGCGGCGGGCAAGGGCGTGCCCGCGTGATTGTTCAACAGATGCGCACGAGCCTAGTCGCGCACCCGTCGCATTACAGCCAAGAATTTATTGCGCCGCGCCAACGGGGATTTAGCCCGCCCGGCGCGGCCGTGATGAGGAGCGTTCAGCGCGCCGGCATAAGATCGAGAGCCGCCGCCGCCAGCGCCTCCGCCCCGGTGGCGATCACGGCGTCCGCATCCGGCGCCCAGAACGGGCTGTGCAGCGAGGGAAGCTGCGCCGTTCCCGCCTGCGCCGCCTCCCACCGGTCCATCGGCACCCCGCCGACCCAGAAGATCAGCGATTCGATCTCATCGGGCGCGGCGCGTCGATACCGGCTGAAATCCTCGCCGCCCATCGTCGCGGGTTCCTCCACCACGCGGTCCGCGCCGAACCGCGTTTCGAACAATCCGGCCATGCGCGTCGCCAGCGCAGGATCGTTGTAGGTCGCCGGTGTGAATTGATCCGCGAGCGTCACGGTCGGCATCCTGTCCTCCGGCATGCCGGCGGCGATCGCCTCGCCGCGCACGATCCGGCGTATCCCATCGATAAGACCCTGTCGGCTTTCGTCGCCATAGCTGCGCACGGTAAGCTGTAATTTCGCCTCGTCCGAAATGATGTTGTGCTTCGATCCGGCGTGGATGGAGCCGACGGTGACCACGGCCGGATCCTGTGGATCCTGCTCCCGGCTGACCAGCGTTTGAAGCCGCATCACGATGCTGCTCGCCAATACGATCGGGTCCTTCGTCATATGCGGATAGGCACCATGACCGCCGACGCCCGGAACGGTGATGTCGATGCTGTCCACATTGGCCAGCGCATAGCCGGGGGAATAGCCCACGACCCCTGCGGGAAGCGCGGCGGCGTCGTGAAACGCGATGGCATAGTCGGGCCGACCGAAGCGCTCGTAAAGCCCATCGTCGAGCATGGCGGCGGCCCCCTCGCCCACTTCCTCACCCGGCTGCGCGACGAGCATCAGCGTGCCCGACCATTCGGACCGCCGCTCCGCCAAAAGGCGCGCAGCCCCGATCAGGCCGGTCATGTGCGTATCGTGGCCGCAGGCGTGCATCACCCCGCTTTCCACGCCGGACCGCGCCGTCGCGGTCACCTGCGATGCAAAGGGAAGCCCCGTCTGCTCCCGCACCGGAAGCCCGTCCATATCGGCCCGTAGCAGCACGACCGGACCGGCGCCGTTCTTCATGATGCCGACGACGCCGGTCTGGCCGACATTCTCCGTCACCTCATAACCCAGTTCGCGCATCAGACCGGCCATTTTCGCCGCGGTGCGGGTTTCCTGCATCGACAATTCGGGATGCGCATGCAGATCGCGATAAAGCGTCATGAGTTCGGGCATGTCGCCCCGAAGATCGTCGGTCAGCGTATCGGCCCATGCCGCGCCGGGCAACATCAGGCCGAGAGTGGCAGAAAGCGAAAGCGCACGAAGCGAGGAACGTATGGTCATGAACGCCACCTTACCGCGAATGCGCCGCCCCGCAATCCCGTTTCCGTGCTTGGATGACGAACCTGACAAGCCCCTGTATCGTCTCGAAAACTTTCGCAACACGCCTCTTCTTCGCCCAAATGGCGCAGCGATGCGACGAACCGGGAAACAAAGCAATCCGTTCACCCGTTTAAACACCATACAATCCGCTAAAAAGCGGGAAAGATCAGCCGGTAGGATTATTCGGCTCCGTCTTTCATGACATAGAAAAAGGAGACCTTTCATGGCCAACCGTTTTGACAACGAACGTAGAAACGAACGCAATCGCAACTATAACCGCGATTACGACCGTTTCGACGACCGGCAGCAACAGCAATTCGAATCCGGCAATTACGGATCGGAGCGCGGATACGGTCAGCAAGGCAGCTATGACGACGGCTATCGCCAGATGGACAACGATTATGGCCGCGACGACTTCGCAAGCTACGGCCGTGATGACATGATGCGCCGCGGCGGGCGCGACAGGAACGATCGCGACGGAGCACGCACGGCCGGCGATCCCATGCGTTACGACAACCGGGGCGACCGTTTCGGCAGCTTCAATTCGAACGATTATGGCGGCCGCGATTTCGAACGTGTCCAGAACCGCGGATATGGCAGCGGCAGCTACGGCAGCGGCGGCGGCGGCGGTGCCTATGCCGGGACGATGGGCCACAACCGCCGCCGGAACGAAGAGCGCGGCTTCTTCGACAAGGCCGGTGACGAAATCGCGAGCTGGTTCGGCGACGAGGATGCGGAACGCCGCCGGGAGCGTGACCATACCGGGCGCGGACCTGCGAATTACAAGCGTTCGGACGAACGTATTCTCGAAGATGCCTGCGACCGGCTGACCGATGACTGGGGCGTCGATGCGTCCGAAATCACTGTCACCGTACAGGATGCCGAGGTCACGCTCGACGGTTCGGTCGAGGACCGTCGGGGCAAGCGCCGGGCAGAAGATTGCGTCCACGACATTTCCGGTGTGCGCCATGTGCAGAACAACCTCCGCGTGACCGAACTGGACCAACGGTACGACCGGACCCGGACGGCGGAAGAAACGACAGGTTCGTGATCCCGAACAGGGTTTGTGAAATACCCTGAAGAAAGGCCCGGCCATTGCGGTCGGGCCTTTTCGTCGTCGCACGACACCGCGCTCCGCACCGGTCAACAAACGGACAGCATTATGACATCCACTCTCGACCCCATCCTTCCCGACGATCTGATCGAACGGGCACACCGCGTTCTCGACCTCGCGCATGAGCGGAAGGTTTCGCTGACCACGGCGGAAAGCTGCACTGGCGGGCTGCTGGCGGCGTTGCTGACCGATGTTCGCGGCCGTGGCCATGCCTTCGATCGGGGGATCGTGACCTATTCGGTGGATGCGAAATGCGATCTGCTCGACATCGACCGGGACGAGGTCGAAAGCTGCGGCGCGGTCAGCAGGCCGATTGCCATCGCCATGGCACGGGGTGCGTTAAACCGCTCCCGCTCCGCCATTGCCGTGTCGATCACGGGATATGCCGGCCCGGGCGGGGATGACGCCGAAGAAGGGCTTGTCCATTTCGGCTGCGCCGTGAAGAATGGCGACATTCACCATCGGGAGGAACATTTCGGGGCGATCGGTCGCTCCGGCGTTCGCAAGGCGGCGCTGAACGTGGCGCTCGACATGATGGAACAGGAACTGCTGAAAATGGACGAGGGTGCGCAGCGATGAACGACACAGGGACGGCAAACGGCGATTTCTTCTCGCTCCACCGCCATGGCTTCATCCGCGCGGCGACCAGCACGCCCCGGGTGCGCACGGCGGACATATCCTTCAACCGCGACGCGATTTTAAAGGAGGCGCGGCGGGCGCACGAGGCAGGGGTCGACCTGCTCGTCTTTCCCGAATTGTGCCTGACGTCCTATGCCATCGATGATCTGCATATGCAGGCGGCATTGCTCGACGCGGTCGAGCGCGCGCTTATCGATATTGCGGAGGCGAGCGCGGAGCTGTCGCCGGTGCTGATGATCGGCGCGGCGCTTCGCCACGAGGGGCGCATCTACAATTGCGCGATTCCGGTGGCGAAGGGGCGCATTCTGGGCGCGGTGCCCAAAAGCTACCTGCCCAATTATCGCGAATTCTACGAAAAACGCTGGTTCGCGCATGGCCGCAATATCACCGGTCAGCATATCGCCGTCGGGGGTGCCCGCGTTCCGTTCGGCACGGACCTCATCTTCGCCGCGAGCGACGTCCCCTCGTTCAAGCTGTTCGCCGAAATCTGCGAGGATTTCTGGGCCGCGACGCCGCCATCAACTCATGGCGCGCTCGCAGGTGCGACGGTCATCGCCAATCTCTCGGCCAGCAATATCACCATCGGCAAGTCGGATGAGCGGCATCTCTTGTGCCGTGCGCAATCGTCGCGGACGCAGACCGCCTACCTCTACTCCGCCGCGGGGCACGGGGAAAGCACGACCGATCTCGCCTGGGACGGCCAGGGCATCATCTACGAACTCGGCGATCTTCTGGCCGAGAGCGAGCGTTTCTCGCTCGACGCGGAATTGTGCATCGCGGATATCGATTGCGACCGCATCGTGCTCGACCGGCAACGGCTGCAAACCTTCAACGATGCCGCAGAACATGCGGGTCTGCCGCAGACACGGTTCCGCATGGTGGAATTCACGCTCGGTAACGGCATGCGGGACATCGGGCTCAATCGCCCGATCCGGCGCTTTCCCTTCGTCCCCAACCGCCAGGAAAAGCTCGACGAGGATTGTTTCGAGGCGTTCAATATCCAGGTCGATGGCCTGATGCGCCGGTTCGAGGCGACGGGCGGCGATACCATGGTGATCGGCATATCGGGCGGGCTCGATTCCACTCATGCGCTACTCGTCGCGGCGCGGGCGTGCGACCGGCTGAATCTCCCGCGCAGCACGATCCGCGGCTATACTATGCCCGGTTTCGGGACCAGCGAGGGCACGAAATCGAACGCGTGGAAGCTGATGAAGGCGATCGGCATCGTGGCGGAGGAGATCGATATAAAGCCCGCCGCGCGCCGCATGCTGGAGGACATCGGCCATCCGTTCGCCGATGGGGAGCCTGTGTATGACGTGACCTTCGAAAATGTTCAGGCGGGCCTGCGCACCGATTATCTGTTCCGGCTTGCCGGACATCATTCAGGGTTCGTCATCGGCACGGGCGACCTGTCCGAACTGGCGCTCGGCTGGTGCACCTATGGCGTGGGCGATCAGATGAGCCATTATGCCGTGAATGCCGGCGTGCCCAAAACGCTCATTCAATATCTCATCCGCTGGACCGCGCGCACCAATCAGCTCGACCATGCCGCGGATCAGGTGCTGGAGGATATTCTCGCGACCGAGATTTCCCCCGAACTCGTCCCGCAGGGCGAAGACGGCGAGATACAGAGCACGCAGAGCAAGATCGGGCCGTATGAACTGAACGATTTCTTCCTCCACCACATCATGCGGTTCGGACAGAAACCGTCGAAGGTCGCCTTCCTCGCCTGGCACGCATGGCGCGATGCGGAGCGCGGGCTGTGGCCGGCGGAATTTCCCGACGCGCTGAAGAACGCATACGACCTTCCCACCATTCGCAAATGGCTGGAGAAATTCTGCTGGCGTTTCTTTCAATCGTCGCAGTTCAAGCGGTCGGCCATTCCGAACGGACCCAAAGTATCCTCCGGCGGCGCGCTTAGCCCGCGGGGCGACTGGCGTGCGCCGTCCGATTCGGTCGCCGATGTCTGGGTGCAGGAATTGCGGGACAACGTGCCGGAATGACCGGGGCGGTTCAGCCCGGTTTCGTCATGGCCTCGGGCTTCACGATGCGGTCGTAATCCTCGCCGGTGACATGGCCGCTGTCGATCGCGGCTTCGCGCAGGGTGACGTTGCGTGCATGCGCATCCTTCGCGATGGCGGCGGCCTTGTCATAGCCGATCGTCGGCGCCAGCGCGGTGACCAGCATGAGCGAGTTTTCGACCCCCTTCGCGATATTGTCCTCCCGCGGCTCCAGCCCGGCTAGCAGGTTTGTCGTAAAACTGTTCGCCGCATCGGCCAGCAGCCGCACCGATTGCAGGAAATCATACGCCATGACCGGGCGATAGACATTCAGCTCGAACTGCCCCTGGCTCGCCGCGAAGCTTAGCGTGGCGTGATTGCCGAACACCTGCGCGCACACCTGCGTCATCGCTTCGCACTGCGTCGGGTTTACCTTTCCGGGCATGATCGAACTGCCCGGCTCGTTCGCCGGCAGGGCCAGCTCGCCAAGACCCGAACGCGGCCCGGAGCCGAGATAGCGGATGTCGTTGGCGATCTTGAAAAGGCTCGCCGCCAGCGTATTGAGCGCGCCATGCGCAAACAGCAGCGCATCGTGCGCGGCAAGGCTTTCGAACTTGTTGGCCGCGCTTCGGAACGGGTGGCCCGTATCCTTCGCAATGGCTTCGGCGACGCCGGTCCCAAAGCCGTCCGGCGCGTTCAGCCCGGTGCCCACCGCCGTGCCCCCCTGCGCCAGATCGTAAAGACCGTCCATCACGCTATCGATCCGCGCGATGCCAAGCTCCACCTGCCGCGCGTAACCGGAAAATTCCTGTCCGAGCGTCAGCGGTGTTGCATCCTGCGTATGGGTGCGGCCGATCTTGACGATACCGTCCCATCGCCGCGCCTTTTGGTTCAGATCCTCATGCATCGTGTGCAGCGCGGGCAACAGCCTTTCGGCAATCTGGGTTACGGCGGCGATATTGATGGCGGTGGGAAACGTATCGTTCGACGATTGCGACATGTTGACGTGATCATTGGGGTGCACCGGGGATTTTTCGCCCGGTTTGCCGCCCAGCATCACATTCGCGCGGTTGGAGATAACCTCGTTCGCGTTCATGTTGCTTTGCGTTCCCGAACCCGTCTGCCACACGACGAGGGGAAATTCGGCATCGAGCTCGCCCGATACCACCTCGTCCGCGGCGCGGATGATGGCGTCCGCCAGATCGGCATCGAGCAGGCCGAGATCGCGATTGGTCCGCGCCGCCGCCCGCTTCACGATGCCCAGCGCGCGTGTCACGGGGCGGGGCATGACCTCCTCACCGATACGGAAATTTTCGCGCGAACGCTGCGTCTGCGCGCCCCAGAGGCGGTCCGCCGGAACGTCGATGGCGCCCATGGTGTCGGTTTCGCTGCGTGTGTCGGTCATGGCTTTTCTGGCCCCTTTCATCGGATGCTTTCGTGCATGGCAACAAGCCGTCCCCGCGCTGCGTTCCCTGCGATCCGGTTCGATTTCCGGCGCGGCGCGTCAATGCGTGCGCCCCGTCGCAGCCACGGGGCGCCCTGACCGACGCGCGGAACACGATGGCGGACCAGCGGCTTCTATCGGTAACAGAGATCGGAGATTGCATATGAAATCGGATAACAGGGAACTGGGCGCGCTGGCCGGGGCGGGCATTGCCCTTGGCGCGGCGGCGGTCGGCGCGTGGCTTTCCACGCGAGAGAAGAAACATCACCCCGACAGCGCGCCCGGATGGACGCAGCGTCGCAATTTCGGCGATTACGAGGTTGTCGGCCGCACCGTCACCATCCGCAAGCCGCGCGCGGAGCTTTTCGCGTTCTGGCGCGAGTTTCAGAACCTGCCCCGCTTCATGGAAAACGTGGAGCGCATAACGACGAAAAGCAGCGACGGCCGCGCCGTGTGGACGATTAAGGCGCCCGCCGGACAATCCGTGGACGTCGAAACCGAAATCGCACGGGAGGAGCAGGACAAGCTCATCGCCTGGCGCTCCGTCGAAGGGTCGGACATCGATACCGAAGGCCGCGTCACGTTCGAGGATGCGCCTGGCGAACGCGGCACGCGCGTCTCTCTCGTCATTGCGTACAAGGCGCCGGGCGGAAAGATCGGCCAGGCCATCGCCAAGCTGTTCATGCGCGAACCCGAAGTACAGGCGCGCCACGATCTCAAGCGTTTCAAGATGCTCATGGAAACCGGCGAAGTCACCACCAGCGCGCGCCGCAAGGATCAGACCCGCGCCGCCCAGTATCAGAACGATCAAGCCGATCAGCAGGAGAATGCACGATGAAAGCTCTCACCTGGCATGGAAAGCATGACGTGCGCGTCGACAATGTCGACGACCCCGAAATCGTGAACAGCCGCGATGCGATCATCAAGGTGACGAGCACCGCGATCTGCGGCTCCGACCTCCACCTTTACGACGGGGTGATCCCGATGGTGCAGTCGGGCGACATCCTGGGCCATGAATTCATGGGCGAGGTCGTGGAAACCGGCGCCGACAGCACGTTGGAAAAAGGACAGCGCGTCGTCGTTCCATTCACCATTTCATGCGGCGGCTGTTTCCACTGCAACATCAAGCAATACAGCTGCTGTGAAAATTCGAACCCGGCGGAAAAACAGGACGCATCGGCGACGCTTTACGGGCATCCGATGGCGGGGCTGTTCGGCTATTCCCATCTCACCGGCGGATATTCGGGCGGGCAGGCGGAATATGTCCGCGTCCCCTACTCCGATGTCGGGCCGATCGTCGTTCCCGACCACCTCGACGATGACAAGGTGTTGTTCCTGTCCGACATTCTGCCGACCGGCTGGATGGGTGCGGAAAATGCGGAGATCAATCCCGACGATACGGTCGCGGTATGGGGCTGCGGCCCGGTGGGGCTGTTCGCAATTCAATCGGCCATCGTGATGGGCGCATCGAAGGTGATCGCGATCGATCATTATCCCCACCGGCTGGAGCTTGCGAAAAAGCTGGGCGCCGACACGATCAATTTCCGTGAAACCGACGTGCGCGAAGCCTTGATGGAAATGTCGGGCGGCATCGGCGTGGATGCGGTGATCGACGCCGTCGGCATGGAAGCGCACGGCTTTGCCTATGACAACATGATGGACATGGTGAAGCAGACCGTCGGCATGGGTGCCGACAGGGCGAGCGCATTGAAACAGGCGATCCTGGCCGTGCGTCCGGGCGGGCGCGTGTCGATCCCCGGCGTCTATGGCGGGATGACCGACAAATGGCCGCTGGGCGCGATGATGGAAAAAGGACTGCAACTGCGGGGCGGGCAGACGCACGTGCAACGCTATACCAAGGATCTGCTCGACAAGATCGAGGACGGCACGCTCGACACCACTTTCCTCATCAGCCACCGCCTCCCCCTGACTGAGGCGGCGGACGGCTACAAGAATTTCCACGACAATCAGAACGAATGGACGAAAGTCGTCCTAAAACCCGGAATGGAGGCCTGATCATGGCGAAGGACATCGACAAATTGCATGGGCTGGTCGTCATCACCGGCGCGTCGAGCGGGATCGGGCAGGAGCTGGCGAAGCTGGCGGCGAAGGACGGCTGCGACCTGATCCTCGCCGCCGACCGCGACATGAGCGAAACCGAGGCCATCGTGAAACAGCATGGCGCGGCCTCGGTCGCGACCGTGACGGGCGACCTTGCCACGCGCGACGGGATCATGGCTCTGATGACCGAAATAGGCGATCGTCCGGTGGACTTCCTGCTCGCCAATGCAGGGCACGGGCTGGGCCATGCCTTCCTCGATCAGGAGTGGAAGGACATCGCGCATGTCATCCACACCAATGTCACCGGCACGACGGCGCTGATCTACTATATCGGCAAGCGGATGCGCGAACGCGATGCGGGCCGGATCCTGGTTACCGGGTCGGTTGCGGGGCATTTGCCGGGGGCGTATCAACTCGTCTACAATTCGACGAAGGCCTATATCGACGATTTCTGTTTCGGCCTTCGCAACGAGTTGAAGGACACCAATGTCACGATAAGCTGCCTGATGCCCGGCGTGACCGATACGCAATTCTTCGACCGCGCGGGCATGGAAGATACAGGCGCCGGACAGTCCGACAGCAAGTCCGACCCAGCCAAGGTGGCAAAGGACGGCTACGACGCCCTGCTCGAAGGGGACGCGCATGTGGTATCGGGCTTCATGAACAAGGTTCAGGACGTGTTCGCCAATGTCATTCCCGATACGATGCTGGCCGAAATGCACCGCAAGATGGCCAAGCCCAAAAAGGAACACGCCGATTGACGCAGACCCCGCCATGATGGCGCCCCGATGGTGAGCGCGCGCCGGACGGCCGCGCCCACCGCGGCGGTGAAATCCCTCCTCCGCGCGCAGGTTCGCGCCGTGTTCAACGACGCGAGCCGCGGGGAAACGCCGGTTACCCGATCCGACACGGCGATATATCCGCCCGGTTCGGTCATTCGCGCCGTCCATGCCGATGTGGTGTCGATGATGGTCGGCGGCATGGCCGCTTTGTTGTTACAGATGCTGCACCCCGCGGCGCTTCGCGGCGTGCTCGACCATTCGGATTTTCGCGCCGACATGCTCGGGCGGCTGCGGCGGACGGCGCGTTTCATCGCGATCACCACCTATGCGGACCGCCATGAGGCGGAGGCCGCGATCGATCGGGTCCGCCGCATCCACCTGCGCGTGACGGGAACGCTCCCCGATGGAACGGGCTATCGCGCCTCCGATCCCCGGCTGCTGGCGTGGGTCCATGTGTGCGAGGCGCTGTGCTTCCTCGATGCGTATATCCGCTATGTCGATCCGCGCATGAGCGCGAGGGATCAGGATATCTATTTCGCGCAGGCCGCCCATGTCGCCCGCGCGCTGGGCGCCGATCCGGTCCCCGAAACGCGTGCCGCGGCAGAGGCGTTGCTGGCCTCGTTTCGGGGCGAGCTTGCCGTGCTTCCCGAAACGCGGGAGGTGGCCGATCTCGTGCTGACGCCGGCGGCGGGGAACCCTGCGTCGGCGGCGCCGCATCGCATGCTGGGCAATGCGGCGCTCGACCTGTTGCCGCGATGGGCGCCCGCCATGTTGAACCTGCGGCCGGGGCGGCTGACCGCGCTTCCCAACAGGCTGGCGACCTATGCGATGGGCGCGGCGCTCAGGTGGAGCTTTCGCGAATGATCCGCCTTCGGGCCGAGATAGGCTGGGGATAGCGGCGCGCGATGGCTTTGGCTGCGGCGCGCGGCCCGCTATTGCCTGATACGTGAGCAATTCGATCATCATCGGCAGCGACAATCGCGACACCAGCGTTCCCATCGATATCGAGGAATTGCTGGCCACGCGTCTGCTGGTGCAGGGCAATTCGGGATCGGGCAAATCGCATCTCCTGCGCCGCCTGCTGGAGGAAAGCGCCGGGCTGGTGCAGCAGGTCGTGATCGATCCGGAGGGTGATTTCGTGACGCTGGCCGAACCGTTCGGCCATGTGGTGATCGACGGCGCGGATTACGGCGATACCGAGATCGTGCAACTGGCCGCGCGTATCCGGCGCCATCGCGCCTCGGTCGTGCTCGCGCTCGACGGGCTTGAGGTGGAGGCGCAGATGCGCTGCGCCGCGATGTTCCTCAATGCCCTGTTCGATGCCCCGCGGGAGGAATGGTACCCCGCGCTCGTCGTCGTGGACGAGGCGCAGATGTTCGCACCGGCACAGGGCGGCGACGTCAGCGACGAGGCCCGCCGCCTCTCGCTTTCGGCGATGACCAACCTGATGTGCCGGGGGCGCAAGCGCGGCCTCGCCGGCGTCATCGCGACGCAGCGGCTGGCGAAACTTGCCAAGAATGTCGCGGCGGAGGCGTCGAATTTCCTGATGGGGCGGACCTTTCTCGATATCGACATGGTGCGCGCTGCCGACCTGCTCGGCATGGAACGGCGGCAGGCGGAACAGATCCGCGATCTCGACCGCGGCATGTTCCTGGGCCTTGGTCCGGCGATTTCCCGGCGCCCCGTATCGGTCCGTATCGGAAGCGTGCGGACCGGCACGCGCGGTGCGGCGCCCGGCCTCTTGCCGCTTCCCACCGCATCGGCGGAGGAGATGGAGGCATTGCTCCATGCCGCGCCGGAAACGACCGAACCGCCGCCCCCCGCCCCGCCCCGTCCCAGCCCGGGCGAGCAGGCCGACGCGCTGATGGAACGGATCGCGATACAGGATGCGCCCGCGCCGGATACGACCGGGGATCAGGCCGACGATACGCCCGACGCCGCCCCGATCATCGCCGAAGTGCTGCGCGAAATGGCGGCCGAGCCCGACAGTGCGTTTCAGACATCCGCCGCCCTGTTCCAGGATTTCACCCTGCGATGCCGCGCCCGCCGGGCGCCGCTTCACGGGCTCGACATGACGCAATTCAACCGCCGGTTCGCTATGGCCCAGGCCGGCATCGACACGGACAACGACGATCACGCCGCGCTCGTCGCGTTGTCGCAGAGCGTGCCAGACGACATGCTGGCCCCGTTCCTCGCCATCGCGCGCGCGGCGCAGGACGAGGCGCCCTGCCCCGACGACGATACGCTCGCCCGCATTTACGGCACGAGCAGTGCGGGCCGCATCCGCCGCCTGCTCGACAATTTCGAGCGTATGGAACTTCTCGTGATCCGCACCGATTTTTCGGGGCGGCGGACGGTCACCGTGCCGCGGCTTGGCCTCACGACGGCGGCGGTCTGAAACGGACATGGCGGGGCGTCGTTCATGACATCGGCGGGGCTTGCGATCGTGCTGGGCCTCGTGTTGCTCATCGGCGGGGGCGAATTGCTCGTGTCGGGCGCGGTAAAGCTTGCGGCAAAGGCGCGGGTTGCGCCGCTGTTCATCGGGCTGGTGGTGGTGGGGTTCGGAACCTCCGCCCCCGAACTGGTCGCCAGTGTCGAGGCGGTTCGCGCGGGCGCGCCGGCGATCGCGTGGGGGAACATCGTCGGCTCCAACATCGCGAACACGCTGCTGGTGCTCGGCGGGGCATCGCTGGTCGCGCCGATCCGCGTGGCGGCGGCGGGGCGGATGCGCGATCCGGTGGTGGGGCTTCTCGCCGCGCTGCTGCTGTGCGGCGTGGCGGTGACGGGCTTTTCCGGCGTGGCGCTCGGCCTTGCGATGATCGGGCTTTTGCTTGTCTATATCGCCTATTGCTTCAAGGCAGAGCGCACGCCGCCCGCGCACGATATCGCGCCGGATACGCCGCCGCCCGGCTGGTTCCGCCCGCTGTCCGGGGCGGCGGTCGGGCTCGCGCTGTTGATCTTCGGGGGCAGGATACTGGTCGGTGGGGCAACCGATCTGGCGCGGCTGGCGGGGATGAGCGAGACATTGATCGGGCTTACCATCGTGGCGGTCGGCACGTCGCTTCCCGAACTCGTGGCGAGCATTGCCGCCGCGCGCAAAGGCGAATCCGAAGTTGCGCTGGGCAGTGTGACCGGGTCCAATCTCTACAACACATTGTTCATCGGCGGCACGACCATGGCGCTTTCGGGCGATGCTTTGCCGGGCGAGCTATGGCCGTTCGACCTGTTGGCGATGGGGGCGTCGGCGGCGGTGCTGACCATGCTGATCCTATGGCAGAGGGGCTTGCCGCGCTGGTGTGCGGCGATGTTCCTTCTCGCCTATGCGGGTTATCTGGCGATGCTGGCGGCGGGATGATCGCGGGCGGCGCAATGCCCTCCTATACGATCGCGGCACCGGCGATGATGCCGAGGATGCCCGCCATCGCGCCCACGGCCCGGCGATAGAGCGCAAGCGCGCGCCAGATATCGCCCACCGCCGGATCGCGCGCACCGGCGTTCAACCACGGCTCGTCCCGCATCGCCCCATCATATTCGCGTGGCCCGGACAATCGAATATTCAGCGCACCGGCCATCGCACTTTCGGGCCATCCGGCATTGGGCGAACGGTGGCGCGAGGCGTCCCGCCGCATTGTCGCAAACGCGCGGCCTGATCCGGCGCAGAAAGCGAAAATCGCCCCTGTAAGCCGCGCCGGGATCAGGTTGGCCATATCGTCGATCCGGGCCGCGATCTTTCCGAATGCCTCGTAACGCATGCTGCGGTGGCCGATCATGGAATCGAGCGTATTGATCGTCTTGTACGCGAACAGCCCCGGAAGCCCGAACAGCGCCCCCCAGAATAGCGGCGCCGTCACCCCGTCCGAGGTGTTTTCGGCCAGGCTTTCGATGGCGGCCCGGGCGATCCCCGCCTCGTCCAGCGTCTTCGTATTGCGTCCCACGATATGCGACAGTGCGACCCGCGCCGGATCGAGCCCCCCTTCCCGCCACGCGGTGCCGACCGCCGCGGCATGATCGTGCAACGACCGCGGGGCCAGCAGGCTCGCCGCGATGACCGCGGACATGGCAAAGCCCGCAACACCGGCCGGAACGATGCGCGCGACCGCCGCGCCCACAGCGCCGGCCAGCAGGATCAGCACGACGGCACAAACCCCGCCCGCCGCGATCCGCACGGCGCGCGGCGGCCCCGGCGCATTGGCAACAGGCTCCACCAGCATCACGATCCACCCGAACCAGCGCACCGGATGACCGATCCGCCGGTCGAGCGCATCGGGCCAGCCGACCGCGCATTCCAGCGTTAATGCCGCAAGCATGACCGCCGCATTGGCCGCGACCATCATCACCGGGCCAGTGCGAAGAGCGCATCGATGTCGAGCGCCGCCTCCAGCCCGTCGGCGAGCATGTCGAGCGCCCGGTCCACGCCCGCCTCGTAATCGAGCGCGCTTACGCGTCCTTCGCGCATTCCCGAAAGCCATCGCGCACGGAACGCATCGCTTGCGAACACGCCGTGGAGATAGGTGCCGATGATGCGCCCCTCCGCCGCGAAGGCTCCGTCCTGCGTTCCGTCGTTCAGAACGCAGAACGGGTTTGACAGCGCGGGCCCGCTCGATCGGCCGGTATGAATCTCGTACCCGGTGAGCGCATCCCCATGCGCGGTGGTGCGGCCGCTGACGGGGCGCACGATCTTTGCGCCCGACATCGCCGTCTCCATCGCGAGCAGGCCGAGCGCATCTGCCGTGCCCCCCGTGCCGTCGCGCCCGTCCGGGTCAGTGACGCGCGTGCCCAGCATCTGAAACCCGCCGCACAGACCGACGATATGCGCCCCTGTCCGGTATGCGGCGAGAATGTCGTGGTCCCACCCCTCCGCCCGCATCATGGCGATGTCGGTCAGCGTCGATTTGGTACCCGCAAGGATGATGGCGTCGGCTTCCCTCGGGATGGGGCGTCCGGGCGGGATGAAGCGGACATCGACATCGGCCTCGGCGCGCAGCGGGTCGAGATCGTCGAAATTGCTGATCCGCGACAGCATGGGCACCGCGATCACGATCCCGTCCCGTCCCGCGGCCGCATGGTCGAGCACCACCGCATCCTCCGCCGGGAGCGCGCGCGCCGATCGCAGCCACGGGACCACCCCGAAACAGCGCCAGCCGCAGCGATCCTCGATGAACCGCACGCCATCGTCGAACAATGCGGGATCGCCGCGAAACCGGTTGATGGCAAAGCCCGCGATCATCGCCGCATCGCCGGCATCGATGACCGCCTTCGTACCGACGAGCGAGGCGATCACACCGCCCCGGTCGATGTCGCCGACAAGGATGACCGGTACGTCGGCGGCGCGGGCAAAGCCCATGTTGGCGATGTCGCCCCGCCGCAGATTCACCTCCGCCGGGCTGCCCGCCCCCTCCACGATGATGAGGCCGTGACGTGCGCGCAGCCGTTCGAAAGCGGCCAGCACATCGGGCAACAGGCTGCCGCGCCGGGCCATGTATCCCGCCGCCTCCGCGCTTTCGACGACGGCGCCATTGACGACGAGCTGCGCGCGCCGGTCCCCCTCGGGCTTGAGGAGGACCGGGTTCATGTCGGTCGTCGGCGCGATACCGGCGGCACGCGCCTGCAACGCCTGCGCGCGGCCGATCTCGCCCCGTTGCGCACAGGCCGCGGCATTGTTCGACATGTTCTGCGGCTTGAACGGGGCGACCGGAATGCCGCGCCGCCGCGCGATCCGGCACAGACCGGCGACGAGCACCGATTTGCCCACGTCGGACCCTGTGCCCTGAAGCATGATCGCGCGGCCGGCCATGGCGACTACATCCGGTAGCGCAAACCGCCGAACGCCATGCGGCCCGGCTGTCCATAGCGGAATACCGTTTCATATTCGGCGTCGAACAGGTTTTCGATCCGGCCGAACAGCTCCACCCTGTCGGTGAGCGCGTAGCTTGCGCGCAAGTCGCTCACGACATAGCCGTCGAGGCTTCGCGTGTTCGTGGCGTTATCGAAACTGTCCCCCACCATGAGCACGGTCGCACCGAACCCGATGCCGCCGCGCGTCCGGTAATCGAGGACGAGGCTTGCCTTGTCCCGTGCGCGGCGGGCGAGCCGGTTGCCGGTCATGTCGTCGAAGGCGTCCGCGATGCTGTAATTGAGTGCGACGTCGAAACCGTCCACCGGTCGCAGCGCCACCCCGAATTCCCAGCCATCGGCGCTCGCCCGCGCAATATTGTCATAGGTGCCGGAGGGACGATCGGAACAGATGGGCGCGGGATTGTCGAAACAGGAGACAAAGGCGATGAGGTTCGTGGAGGAACGCTCGAAATAGGTCACGCCGACCTCCGCGCGATTGCCGAGGAAGCTGTGCGTGAGCCCCACGTCCCAGCTTTCCGCCCGTTCCGGCAGCAGCGCGCCATTGCCGTATTCGCTGTAAAGCTGAAACAGCGAGGGCGCCTTGAAACCCTCGCCATAGCTTGCGCGAAGGACCGTGGCGCCCGCATTCGGCGAATAGGCCCCGCTCGCCGCGAAGGTCGTCGCCCCGCCGAAGGTTTCGTGATCGTCGCGGCGCACCCCGCCGGTGAGCGACAATCCGCCGAGCGGCGTCAGGTTCACCTGGCCATAGGCGCTGTTGATCGCGACATCGGCGGTGTTGGGCGCGCTGTCATATTCGGATTCCTCGCGCTCCGCCCCGAACACCAGCTCGGCAAAATCGGCCGCATCGACGATACCCTGATACTCAAAACGCCGGTTTTCGCCATTGGCGGCAAAGGTTTCGGTTTCGCCGTCAAGGCTGGGATCGACATTGCGGCGGTCGATATTGGTATAGGCAAAACCCAGCCGATTGCGGAACCGCCCGTCGAGGAACGCGACATTAACCCCGGCATAGCCGACGAAATCCTCCCGATGCGAAACTTCCGGCGTGTCGGCAAACGCATAGAGCGGCGCCGGAAAACCGTCGATGCCGACGTCGCTATCGGCATAGAAGCCCCGAAGGTCGAGCGAGAGATTGGTGGCAAGCGCAATGTCCAGCTTGCCGTTCACACCAATGCTTTCAAATTCGTCCTTCTCGCGTCCGCCCCGCGCCTCGCTGAAGGCCGAGATGCCGTCGGTGCGCAGATAGCTGGCGCCAAGGCTGGCGGCCACCGGCCCGACCCTGCCCGACACATTGCCGATCAGCTCGGCCGTATCGCGCGATCCGTACTGTGCGCTTGCGAACATGGCCGGTTCGTCACCCGGCGCACGGGTGATGAGATTGACCACGCCGCCGATCGCCTGGCTTCCGTAAAGCACCGATTGCGATCCGCGCACAACTTCCACCCGCGCGATATTGCCCATAATCAGCGGTCCGAAATTGAACCCGCCGCCGGTCGAGGCCGGATCGTTGAGCTTCACCCCGTCGATCAGAACGACGGTCTGGTCGCTGTCCGCGCCGCGGATCGAAACGCCGGCATTGGTGCCGATGCCGCCATTGCGGGTGAAGGTCACCCCCGGCACGGTGCGCAGGATGTCGAGTGCGTCGCTGGGTTGGCGGGCGATGATTTCGGATTCGGCGACGACGGTGACCGATTGGCCCACCTGGCTGATTGCGCGTTCGGTGCGGTTGGCGGTGACGACGATGGTGTCCTGCGCAATCGCATCGCCGCGCGGCAGGTCGATGGGTGGCGGGGCGGCGATCTGCGCAGAGGCGGCATTCGCGGCGATAAGCGCGGACACCGATGCGGCGGCCAGAAGACGGATATCAAAAGTCATGTGAAACGTCCAAAGCAATACCCGCGCGAGGGCCCCGATGCCCGCGCGGTTCGTTCGACAACAAAGGCCTGCCGACAGGTCATCGACCTGCGGCACCGGAAACCGGCCAGGCTGTCGCTACTTCGGAAAGAAACTTTCCTGTCCCTGTGGGCTGGACCCGGCCCCGGACGAACGACGCGACGGCAGGTTTCCTGGCTCACCGATCAACACCTTCGAACCGTCTTCCCGGCGTGCCTTGCAAAAGGCATTGCCAGTGACATGGTGGTTCGAGGCTCCCGGCCTACAGTTGCGGGCACAGCGCCGGCATCGCACCGGCTTCCCTCTTAGCTTCCACATGTTTTCGCATGCGCAGCACCGTCTGCGCGCAGCCATTGCGAAAGCGCGCTCGGCTTGTCAATCCCGGAAGGTTCAGAAATCGATGCCTTGCTGCGCACGGATCCCGCCGTGATAGGCGTGCTTCACCTCCGTCATTTCCGTCACCGTATCGGCATAGTCCATCAAAGCTTGCGGCGCGTCCCGCCCGGTCAGGATCACCGCCGTATCGCCCCTGGACTCCAGCGCGGCGATCACCGCATCCACACGCAAATAATCGTAGCGCAAGGCAATATGGATTTCGTCCAGCACGACGAGATCGTATTTCCCCGACGCGATCAGCCCGGCCGCGGTCGCGAGCGCCTTTTCCGCCGCCTCGATATCGCGTGCGCGGTCCTGCGTGTCCCAGGTGAAGCCTTCGCCCATGACGTGCCAGTCGATGGCATCGGGAAAGCGGGCGAAGAAATTCTTCTCGCCGGTCTTCCATTTGCCCTTGATGAACTGGACGACCGCGATCTTCTTGTCCCAGCCGAGCGCGCGCGCCATCACGCCAAAGGCCGAGCTCGATTTCCCCTTCCCATCGCCGGTATGCACCAGCACCAGCCCCCGTTCCGGATCGGTCAGCTCGCGCTGGCGCCTGGCCTGTGATTTCTGCATCTCTCGCATGCGGGCCTTGTGCTGTTCGGAGGTTTCGTCGGTCATGATGGCGTTCCAGTTCGTGATGATCTTTCCGCCATGGCTAGCAGCAATCGCGCGGGGCGCAACACACCGCCATTGTCTGCCATACACGGTGCCACAAGCCGTCTAGGCAACGCCGCCGCCCCTCGCCTATAGCGGCGCGCGAGGGAGACAGCGGATGTTGCAAGGGTTTCGGGGTCACGGGCGGGTATTGCTGGCGAGCATGGTCGGCACCGCGGTCGAATTCTACGATTTCTATGTCTATGCGACCGCCGCCGCGCTGGTCTTCGGGCCGCTGTTCTTTCCGGCGGAATCGCCGTCGGCCCAATTGCTCGCCGCCTATGCCAGCCTTGGCGTCGCCTTTGTCGCGCGGCCGGTGGGCGCGGCGGTGTTCGGTCATTTTGGCGACCGGATCGGACGCAAATCGACGCTGGTCGCCTCGCTCATGCTCATGGGCGGGTCCACCTTGTTGATCGCGTTTCTCCCCACCTATGAAATGGCGGGATGGCTGGCGCCGTTCCTGCTGTGCATCCTGCGTTTCGGGCAGGGGTTCGGCCTTGGCGGGGAATGGGGCGGCGCGGCCCTGCTGGCCGTGGAAAACGCGCCGCCGGGTTACAAGGCACGGTTCGGCATGTTCCCGCAACTGGGCGCGCCGATCGGCTTCATCCTTGCCAATGGTTTCTTTCTGTTGCTCGGCTCCACGTTGAGCGATGCGCAATTCGTCGAATGGGGCTGGCGCGTGCCGTTTTTGCTGAGTGCGGTGCTGGTCGTGCTGGGCCTGTGGGTGCGGCTCAAGCTGACGGAGACCCCGGCCTTTGCCGCCGCGATGGAGGAGGCGCCCCCGGCCAAGGCGCCGATGGCCGATCTTTTGCGCTCCCACCTTCCCGCGACGCTTGCGGGCACGTTCTCGGTCGTGGCCTGCTTTGCGGTATTCTACCTCTCGACCGCCTTCGCGCTGGGATACGGGACCACGACGCTCGGCTATGGCCGGTCCGAATTTTTGATGGTGCAGCTTGGCGCGATCGTTTTCATGGCGCTCGGCATCGTGCTCGCGGGGGTTGCGGCGGACCGGTCCTCGCCGCGCCGCGTGCTCATTGCCGGATGCATGGGCGCGATCGTCGTCGGGCTGTTGATGGGGCCGCTGTTCGGCGGGGGTTCGCTGTTCCTGATATGGCTGTTCCTGTCGCTGGCGCTGTTGTGCATGGGGTTTTTGTATGGCCCACTCGGCGCCTATCTCCCCGAACTGTTCCCGGCGCGCGTCCGTTACAGCGGTGCGTCGCTGACCTTCAACGTGGGCGGTATCCTTGGCGGAGCGGTGGCCCCGGTCGCGGCGCAGGCGCTCGCCGAAATCGGTGGGCTTGGTTTCGTCGGGCTCTATATCGCAGGGGCCGCATTGATCAGCATCATTGCTCTCGCGCTGAGCCGGGAGCGCGCGCGATCATAAACCCATCCGTTTCCGGACCGTTCACACGGCATGTCGGGACGCGAATATAAAGGTTTTGCAAAGAATAATTGGCTAGGCTCACCCCGGAATCGACAGAAATCGGGACGCGCAAAATGAACGAGGAACAGCGGCTGGCCACACTGCACGGTTATGGCCTGCTCGATACGCCACCGGAAGAAAAATTCGACGATGTCGTGCGCCGTGCGGCAAAACGGTTCGGCGTGCCGGTGGCGTTGATCTCGTTGATCGATGCCGACCGGCAATGGTTTAAGGCGAAGATCGGCCTTGAACCGAGCGAAACGCCCCGGTCGATGGCATTCTGCTCCTACGCGATCGAGGGGGACGACGTGATGGTCGTCTGCGATGCGACGGCGGATGATCGCTTTACCGACAATCCGCTCGTCACCGGCGATCCGTCCATCCGGTTTTATGCCGGCGCGCCGATCGTCGCCGATGACGGAAGCAAGCTTGGCACGGTATGCGTCATCGACCGTAAGATGCGCGATAATTTCGACGAGACGGAGCGCGCCGACCTGGTCGGATTTTCGCGCGAGGTCAGCGCGATTGCCGCAGCCCGGCGCAAGAATGCCGAAGAGCAATCGTGACCGATCTGGCACGATTTTCCAAAATGCGCTTACCAGGAAAATTTGTGTCCGCTAGGCTCGATAGTGGCGGGGCGGTTCGCTTTACGCTCGTTTCGCTGTGCTATTTCCTGCTGGCCATTGCGGCGCTGGAACTTGCGCCGCCGCCGGGCAGTTCGATCGTCATCTGGCCGGCCTCGGGCGCGGCGATCGGCGCACTGGTCATCCTCGGCTATCGCATGGCGGGCGCGGTTTTTCTAGGCGCGATGGCGAGCAATCTGTATTTCTTTTTATCCCGCGGTTTTGGGCCGTCCACCGAACTCGCGCTGTTGACGGCGACACTCGCCGCTGCGGCATCGACGGCGCAGGCCGCGTTCGGCGCATTCCTCATTCGCCGGCAGGTCGGCTTTCCGATACGTCTGGCCGGCGGACGTGATGTGTTGCGGCTGATGTTACTCGCCGTACCGGTGATGTGTCTAGTCGGGACGGTCTTCGCCATCGGCGCAATGTATGCAGCAGGTTTCCTGAATGCGTCCGACCCTCTCGCGGTAGCGCTGCGCTGGTGGTTGGGCGGCGTGAGCGGCGTGCTGATCGTGCTGCCGCTGTTTCTCCTGGCGCCGTGGATGCGGAACAAGGTGTTCTGGCGCGACAAGCCGCTCGATCCGTTTCCGCCGCTTCCATTCATGGCGGTCATACTGATGCTGATGGCGACGCTTGTCGGCTGGCACATCGCCACGCACAACCGTCATCAACAGGTGCAGGCAACGTTCGACGAATTGGTGAACGACAATGCGCAGGCGCTCACCAACCGGATGGAATCCTATGGACAGGCGCTCGACGGTGCGGCCCGGCTTTTCGAGGTATCCGATAATGTAACACCCGACGAATGGCGTACCTATGTGCTCGGTCTGCTTTCGGGCGGAACATTGCCGGGTATCGCCGGGCTCGGCATTATCGAGCCTGTGGCCGATGATCGTGTCGAGGCATTCATCGCGCAGAAGAGAGCCACGGGCCTTGAAGGCTTCGACGTTCATCCGGTCGACGACCTCGGCGAAAATCTCGTCATTTCCCTTGCCGAACCGATCGAGCGCAATGCCAAGGCCATAGGCTTCAATATCGCGTCCGAGGACCATCGCCGGCAGGCCGCGCTGCAATCTCGCGATACGGGCGAAGCGGTCATTTCCGATCGTATCACGCTCGTGCAGGATGAAACCGAGAGCGTCGGCTTTCTCCTCCTCCATCCCGTTTACGAGGCCGACATGCCCACCGGCACCGTTTCGCAACGGCGCGCGGCATTGCGCAAATGGGTCTACGCGCCCTTCATCGCGCCCCGTTTCATGAACGGACTTTCGGCCAGTCAGAACGAATTGCTCGACGTCGCGATCTATGATGGCAGGCGACCGGACGCCGACCGTATCCTCTATACCAATGTCGGCGGCGACCCGGCAGAGCGTCAGTCCATGTTCGCGCGGCAAAAGACGATTGAGGTCATGGGCCGCGACTGGACCATCGTATGGCGCAGCACGCGAGCCTTCGAAGAGCGGATGAGCACGTACGAGGCGCATCTCGTGCTTCTGGGCGGGTTGCTGCTTACGCTTATCTTCGCTGCCGTGCTGCTGGCCGGGCTGCGCCGCGAGGCCGAAGTGCGCGCCGAAGTGGACAGCCGCACCGCGCAATTGCGCGCCACCGTGACCAAGCTGCGCGACAGCGAGCGGGAATTCGCCAATCTTACCGGCCTGTCGCCCGCCGGCATATTTCGCACCGACCCGTTCGGGTTCTGCACCTATGTCAACAAGGCATGGCTGCGCACGACGGGGCTCAAAGCGTCGCGTGCGCTCGGTGCGGGGTGGATCGATGCGGTCCACCCCGACGACAAGGCCCATTTCAAGAAGAACTGGCTCGATGCTGTCCATCATTCGAAGCAGCTGAGGACCGAGGTTCGCTTCTACAAACCCGGCTTTCCGCCCTATTGGGTCGATCTGATCGCCGCGCCCAACAAGGACGAAGATGGCAATACGCTCGGTTTTATCGGCGTGGCCATCGATATATCCGAACAAAAGCGGGCGTCCGATGCGTTGAAGGAGAGTGAGGAACGCTTTCAATCGCTTTCGAACCTTTCGCCTGCCGCCATTTTCCGTACCGCACCGGATGGAATGTTCACCTATGTGAATGCGGTCTGGTCGCGCATGACCGGAATGGAGGCGCACGAGACGCTGGGCCTTGGCTGGACCAAGGCGATCCATCCCGATGACGTGACCCAGCTCATGAAACGCTGGTTCGACGCCGCGGCGAAGCGGGTCGCGCACCGGCATGAATTTCGCTTGCGAAACCGTGTGGACGGCACGGTCTTCTGGGTGGATGCGATCGCCACGCCCGAATGGGACGATAACGGCGAATTGCGCGGTTACATCTGTGTCGCCATGGATATTACCGAGCGAACGCAATTCGAAAAGGATCTGGCCGAACGCGACGCTCAGCTTTCGCTCCTCGCGCAGAACGCCACCGATGCCGTGTTCCGCATCGCGCTCGACGGCATTTGCATCTATGCTTCGCCCTCGACGCGCGAAGTGTTCGGCGTGCCGGCCGAACTGCTCATCGGCAAGGATTCGCTCAGCCTCATTCACCCCGAAGACGAAGAGATGGTCCGCGCCGCCTGGGACGATCTGATCAGCGGCCGAAAGGACAGGAACATCCTCGCCTACCGGTCGCGCATTCCGGAAACCGACGGGGATTATCGCTGGCTGGAGGCGAATGTTGCGCTGATCCGGGATGCCGCGACCGGGGGAGCGCGCGAGGTTTCGGCATCGATCCGCGATATCGAGGATCGCAAGCAGCTGGAATTCGACCTGATCGCGGCACGCCGGCGCGCCGAAGCCGCCGCCGCCGCGAAGGCAACCTTCCTCGCCAATATGAGTCACGAAATCCGCACGCCGATGAACGGGGTCGTTGGGTTCACCGAAATGCTCCTCGACAGCGATCTCACCCCGGATCAACGCGACAAGGCCCGGCTTATCGCGGATTCCGGGCGCGCGATGATGCAGATCCTCAACGATATTCTCGACATTTCGAAAATCGACGCAGGACAGATGAAGATCGAGCGTCAAAGCTTCGACCTGCGCGAGACGATCGGCGCAACCATGCGTCTGCTGGAGGCGACGGCCCGGCAGAAACAGCTTGAATTCACGCTCGACGTCGCGGACGACGTACCGCAGGCCGTGCTGGGCGATGCGCTTCGGCTTCGTCAGATCGTGACCAATCTGGTCGGCAATGCGATCAAGTTCACGAGCAGCGGTTTCGTTCGGACCGATGTCACCATCAGCCCGCATCAGGGTAACGATTGCCTCGTCATCGCGGTGCGGGATACAGGGATCGGCATTGCCGAGGACCGGCTCGAAACCATATTCCGCGAATTCAGTCAGGCGGACGAATCCACCGCGCGCCTGTTCGGCGGGACGGGGCTCGGCCTTACGATCAGCAGCGAGCTGGCCCGCCTGATGGACGGCAATCTTCACGTCGAAAGCACGCCGGGCGAGGGTTCGATTTTCACGCTCACCATTCCGGTCGAACTGACGCGCGAAGCGGTTGCCGCCGACGATGCGTCCGAGGCCCTGGAATGGCCAGGCTTCGCCAGCCCGCCCCGCGTGCTCATCGCGGAGGATCACGACATCAATCAGGTGCTCATCCTGTCGATGGCGGACAAGCTGAAGCTCGATGCCGATATCGCCGAAAACGGCAAGGAAGCCGTCCGGCTGGCGCGGGAGGCGAAGCAGTTCGGCACCCCCTACGCGCTCGTGCTGATGGATATGCAGATGCCAGTGATGGACGGGCTCGAGGCCGCGCGGACCTTGCGCGCCGAAGGGTTCGACGCACGCGAGCTTCCCATCGTCGCGCAGACGGCCAACGCCTATAGAGAGGATATCGATCGCTGTCTCGCCGCCGGGATGCAGGATCATGTGGCAAAACCCATTCGCCTCGACCTGCTCAAGAAAAAGATCGCGCGGTGGATCAATCGCGACCTTGCCGTCGTGACCCCGCCCCCGACGCCCGCGCCCGCCCCGAAGAACAGCGCGGCCAGCCCGGTCGAGATGCGCTACCTCACCCTTCGCCGAGAAACCCTGGATGCCGTGCACGCCATCGATCCCGACAATGCCGACGATGATGCGATAAAGGGCATCGTCAGCCTTCTGCATCAGCTTGCCGGGGTGGCGGGCGCATTCGGCGAAGAAAAACTGGGCGAAGATGCGCGGCGACAGCAGGCCGCCCTGAAAGGGAGCACGGGCGCCGCGCGGCGTGCCGCGCTTGCGGAGACGAAGCGTGCCTTCGCGCAGAACGAGAGCGCCCGTTGACCGGCGTGCGCCGTGCGATGATAATCCGCGACGAAGCGCCCTGCGCGCAGTGCAACAGCCGCGAAAATGGATCAATTCGACCTTTCGTTTATCCGGTTCGTCGCGGATAGTTGGCGACCATGTCTCTTTCCCTGCGCGGCCTTGCCTTTGCTCTTCCCATCGTGGGCCTTGTCATCGGGGTGATGACGTGGTTCGCCTACAACTCCACCGTAGCCGATTATCGCGACAATCGCCTTGCCGAACTGGTGACATCCAACGCGTCGGTCCATGACAGCCTGCGCCGGGAAATGCAGCTCATCGCCAATGTACAGCGTCAGGCCGCCACGATCATGGCCCGGCGGATCGAGGCAGGCCCGGATACGCGTTTCGACCGCATCTTTGAACAGGCACCGGACGGTGCCTATCATACGCGCGACGATCTCTGGTCGGGACGCCAACTCGATAGCGGCATCGTCGTAAAGGGGCTCGGCGGTTTCGTGCCGCCCGATCTGTCTGCCGAGGCGCGGCGCACCGTGCTGCCCGCCGCGTTCGAAACCATCGCGCAGATGGTCGGCGGCCTGCCTCACACGGTCGAAAGCCTCTATTTCTTTTCGCCCGACAATGAATTGCTGATCTATGCGCCGCAACGCGCCGACAGGCTCGGTTTCTATCGCAGTGCGCCGGCGGATTTCGATTTTCAGGATCTCGAATTCACGCGCATCACTACGCCGCGTAACAATCCGGCTGGTGAGATGCGCTGTACCAGCCTGCAAAACCCCGCCTATGACGACACCGGCCGGTTTTGGACGACGGGTTGCATGCTGCCCTTTCGTCCCGATGACCGGCACATGGGAGCATGGGGGATAAGCATCCCGCTGGAGGCGATGACGGGCGGGCTGCGCCCCCCTCCCCCCGGCGCGCGCACCATCATTCTGGGCCGGGAGGGGAAGCTCGTCCACGATTCCGCGTTGATCGAGGAAGGATCGCGCGGTTTTTCAGCCAATATCGACCTTTCCGTTTCAAAGGACGATGTGCTTCGCAATCTCGCGCTTTTGACCATGCGCGGCGAACTCCCCGACAACGGTTATGTTCGCCCGCTCGACGCGTATGTCTCGGTCCATCGGCTGGCCTCGCCGAACTGGACCATCGTCACCATGCTTCCGCAGTCCGAACTGAATGCGCGCGGCTGGGCCATTGCATGGCGGGTCATCGTGGTTTCCGCGTCGGGGACCATCATTCTCGCGCTGCTGCTCGCCGCGATATTCGACCGGTTTGTGGCCGCGAGGATCACACGGCTTGCCCGCCGGGCGGACAATATCTCCGCAACGCATGACACGCCCGAAACGGAAGCGCGCGCCAATGAGATCGACCGCCTCGAACAGGCGTTTCACACGATGGAACAACGGCTGGAGGCGGATCGCGTACGCGCACGCCGGTCTTTCGACACGCTGATCGATGCGGCGCAGGGCTATGCCATGGTGTTGTTCGATACCGATGGCACGGTATTGCGTGCCAATCGCGGTGCGATCGCGCTTTTGGGTGAACAAGGCATTCAGAACCTTGCCCCGTTGCGCGCGCTGGAAAATGATGAATCCTCTGCGCCCCGGCTTGTCGAGCGTCCGCATCGCAGCGGTGGCAATCTGTGGCTGGAAGAGAGCTTTCTTCCCCTGCACGATGATAACGGCGTCCTGTTCGGTGCCGCCTATATCGCGCACGACCTCACCGATCAGCGGACCAGGCAGCGCGAGATCGAGCAGAACCTGCTTTTCCTGGAACTTGCGCAGACGAATGCCCGCATCGGACATTTCATGCTCGATCCGGGAACGATGCGCGTATCGCTTTCGCGCTGGATCCGCGACCGTATCGGTATCGAGGAGGAATACATCCCGCTCGGCGAGCTGGTCAGCGTGTTCGATGCCGATAGCCAGAGCGAAACCATCGCGACAATACGCGACGTAATCGGCGAAACCGGCCCGTTCAGCTTCGAGACGCAGGCGCGCGCTGCTGACGGGACGAAAATAGACATCCTTATCAAGGGGACGGCCGTATCGGAAAAACGCGGTCAATCGGAACAGATTTCGGGTTATTACGGTATCGTTCAGGATGTGACCCGCGAAAAGGCGGCGCAGGCCGAAATCCTGTCCGCCCGCGACGCCGCACAGGCGGAGGCGGAGGCAAGAAGCGACCTTCTTGCCGTCGTCTCCCATGAAATCCGCACCCCGATCTCCGGTATTTTCGGGCTTATCGATCACGTACGTCGCGAGCGTTCGCCTGACGAGCGGAACCGCATCCTCACGCTTATCAAGGATTCAGCAGAGGCGTTGCTGAGCACGCTCGACAACACGTTGCAAGGCATGCGGGCCGAGCGTCAGGGCGGCGCGGGGGAAATCGAGAATTTTCGCCCGGACGATCTCGTCGGCCGGGTCGCGGAACTGTTTCGCCCGCTGGCCCGGCGCAAGGGTCTCATCATCGAAATGAACGCCGACAAGGGGACCGTCGCGGGCCGCCCCGCACGAATTCAGCAGATCCTCGCGAATTTCATTTCCAATGCCGTGAAATTCACCCCGTCGGGTCGCATCTCGATCCGTGCCATCGCACCTTCCGATCCGTCTGCAACAGGTGACGACGCCGCGGTGTGGACCTTTACCGTCACCGACACAGGGGGCGGGATCCCGCCAGAGCGGTTGAGCCGTCTGTTCACCCCCTTTGCAGGAAGCAGCGCCGACACTCTGGGCCGGCGATCGGGTTCCGGTCTCGGCCTTTCGATCACGCGAAAGCTTGCCGAAGAGATGGGCGGCACCGTTTCGGCGAGCAGCGAGGAGGGCAAAGGAACATGCATGACATTGCGGCTGCCGCTGCCCCCTGCGGAAAACAAAAGCGGGCAGGCAAGGATCTGCGGAACGATCGCCATCGAACTGAGCAGTGCGACGCTCGCAATTCAGGTAGAGGCAATCGCCGCCGCGCATGGTTTCCTGCCGCCTTCGGGCGATGCGCCGTCGGACGCCGCCAATATCGTGGTTGCGGACCGGATGCCGGAAGAGACGGACCATGCCGAACAGATCATCGTGGTGGGTGAACATACGCCGGGCGCAAAGGATACCGTCCGCTTCGTGCCTGGCCCGCGCGAACTGATCGACATATTGCCCGACGTGCTGCAGGCGTGCGGCGATGCGTAAGATGGACGAAATCCCCGCCGAACAGCGCGCCGAAATCCTCGCCCTCCGGCTGGAGCGGAGCGAACGCGCCCTTCGCGAGACGGAGAGCGCACTCGAAGAGCGGATGAAGGCGCTCGACCGTGCCAATCGCGGGCTGCGCTTTCGTGAAACCGAACTTGCGCATAATCTCGAGATCGAAAGCGCGCTTCTGCTCAGCGCATTGGCGACCGCGAAGATGGTCACGATCTACGGGGAGCGTGCCCGCGGGTTCAGCTTCTCGGGCGGTGCGGCCGCGATGCTTGGCTTGCCCGAACATGCCGAGGTCACGATGCAGACGCTACTCGACGCGATCCATCCGCTCGACCGGGCGCGGATCGAAAAGGCGGGCCGGGAATTCTTTTCCAGGCGTGAAGCCGGTGTCGCGCACGAATATGACCACCGCATCGTGCGGGCGGACAATGGCGAGATACGCTGGCTCAGCTGGTCGATCCGGCGCGAACGCTCGACCCGCATGCGTCCTGCCTATGTTCTTGGCGCGGTGCGCGAAATTACCGAGGAACGACGCAATCGGCGCCAGGTGCGCGCCTTGCAGCTTCGCGCGGAACGGCGTGTTGCCGAGCTGAACCGGTTGCAGGCGGAACTGGCCGCGGCGAAGGACAAGACGGAACGCACGCTTGCCCACAGGCAACAGTTCATCACCGAAATGGCGCATGCGATACGCACTCCGATGGGCGGACTTACCGGAGGGGTGGAACTGCTCGGCGGAAAGCTCGATGAGGGCGATCCCGATCTTGCCATCGTTCGGCAATCGGTTGGCGAACTCGACGAAATCGCCTCTCGCCTCCTCGAAAATGCGGGGACCGACGGCGATCATGCCGCCCACCCCGCCCCCAACCCCCTGCCGACACCGATCCATGCCGTGTCCGGTGAGGAGGACATGCACGAAGCGCCGCGCGTGCTTCTGGCCGAAGATACCGAGAGCAATCGTTACGTCATCGAGCGCATGCTCGAGGAAATGGGATGCGATGTTGAAACGGTGGAGAACGGCGCCGCCGCGGTGGAGGCCGTTCGCGCGCGCGATTTCGACCTGATCCTGATGGACGTGATGATGCCGATCATGAGCGGGAAGCAGGCGACGCAGGCCATTCGCAACCTTCCCGGCCCGGCCGCGCGCACCCCTGTGATCGGGATCACCGCACACAGCCTTCAGGAAGAGCGCGAACGCCTGTTATCATCGGGCATGACCGCGTGCCTTGCGAAACCCGTCCGCCGGGAAGCGTTGGAAACCGCGATCCGTACGGCGATGCTGGGCGGGCGGGCGGCGACGGGGGAGCAGGCTCGTTTCGACCATCAACTGCTTCGCCATACGTTCGAACAATTGCCGGCGGCGTACCGTACCCGCATGCGCGATGCCGCGAAAAAGGACATCACCCGCTATGCGAAGGACGCCCTTGCCGCGATTGCGGCCGGCGATGACGAGGCGTTGTCGCGGGCGGCCCATTCGCTCAATGGTGTGGCGCTGAACGTGGGGGCGGTGGGCATCGTGGAGGAACTCGCCCATTATCGCGAAGCGGCAGGCGCGGTTTCGCCCGAACGCTTCCGCGCGGAGGTCGCCGCGTGCCTTCTGGCATTCGACGACCTCTACGAAGCGTTGATCGATGATGTTTAGCATGCACCCCGCCCGCCGATCACGGCCGGCACCGTCGCGGCGAGCAGGCGCATGTCGGTCATGAAGGACCGCTTGCGAAGATAGGCCCGGTCCATGATGGCCTGACGCTCGAACGGGATCAGCGCGCGCCCCTTGACCTGCCAGGTGCAGGTGATGCCGGGCGCACCGTGGAGCCGCTCGATCTGGTTGCCGCGATAGGTAACGACCTCGTTGGCGAGCGCGGGGCGCGGGCCGACGATCGACATCGAGCCGGACAACACGTTGATAAGCTGCGGCAATTCGTCGATCGAGTAGCGGCGAAGGGTCCGCCCGACGGTCGTGATGCGCGGATCGTTCGTCATTTTAAAGCAAGTGCCCTGACGATCCGATCGGGCGAGCAATTCGGCACGACGCGCCTCCGCGTCCGTGTACATCGACCGGAACTTGAGCATGGTGAACGGCTTTCCTGCGCGGCCGATCCGCGTCTGGCGAAAGAAAACCGGGCCGCGATCCTCCATCCACACCGCGAGCGCGGCGACGAGGAAGATCGGCAACAGCATCAAGAGCGCGCACACCGCGACGACGATGTCGATCGCCCGCTTCGCCATTTCGGAGGCAGCACGGTCGAGCCCGCGCAATTTCGCCGCCTCCAGCGCCGTATGCGCAAGGAAAACGCCATTCCCGATGAGGTAGCGACCGGCCATCCGGCGCGGTTCCATCGCCAGACGCCATGCCCATTCCCCGCGGCATGCGCGGATCATCGCAGGGGCACGGGTAATACGGCCCGAATAATAATCGAACAATCCCCCGACGCCGAGAACGACCGGAATGTCCAGCCGATGCCGATTGCGCGCGATCCAGTTTTCCTGAAGCGGAACGCCGAACCCGACGAACAGCATACGTGCACCGGACCGGTTGATCCTCTCGATCACGGCGTCTTCGTCCGCGCGATCGAAATATCCGTCCTGCGTACCGGAAATGCGCAGGGCCGGCCATTCGCCGCATGCCCAGGCGGCGGCGTCCTCCGCGACGCCTTCTTTCCCGCCGAGCAGGAAAATGCCGACGCCGGAGTTCGCGGCGCGTTCGCACAGCATCGGGAAAAGATCGGTCCCGTTCAGGTTCTCGATCGGGGGCTGGCTGAATGCCTTTGTCGCGATTTCCATCCCGGCGCCATCGGGCAGTAGTATATCGCTACTGCGCAGGGCGGCGCGATAGGTGCGGTCCTTCTTCATCGTATTGACGCAATGGGCGTTGACGAAATTGATCGTATGCCGTGTCGCCGAGCGGGCGAGCGCGACGATATGATCGGCCGTATCTTCGCGGCTGGCATTCGCGATCGACAGCCCGAACATATCGCGGGTTTCAAACGGGCTTTGGGT
Organism: Croceicoccus hydrothermalis; assembly: GCF_022378335.1. GTDB lineage: Bacteria > Pseudomonadota > Alphaproteobacteria > Sphingomonadales > Sphingomonadaceae > Croceicoccus > Croceicoccus hydrothermalis. The sequence goes on along the minus strand of NZ_JAIQCI010000020.1, from coordinate 43,435 downwards.
TGCGAAACGCGTCGCCGGGACCGGGAACGGAACAGTGGCAGTGCGAAAGGCGGAAGCGGGTATGTTTTTCATGGTCAGGCTCCTTTGACGAACGATGCCAACCGTTCCGCAAAGCCTGTGCCAAACCTCCTAAGCTTTTGTTTATACGCTATTTAAAACCGCACCCTCCCATTTTGCGTCACCGGTCGCTCACACCAATTTCGCAAATTGCAATGGTTTGGCCGCCATTTGCGACGGACCTTTGTTGCAAATTGCGAATGGCCCCCGGCAAAATTGGCCATCACCTCGAAAAAGCGCGGAAATCTGCCCTTGGCACGGATTTTGAATAGAGGGGGCCATACCGCAAGCCGAGGACATGATGACCCATACCCCCGCCACCTCTTACACCGGACGTCTGACGACGCTGATGCGTGCGCCGCTTGTCCAGGGGCTGGTTGCCTTCGCCTCGGCAGAGGCGGCGACGCGGGTCGTTCGGCTCGCCGCCTTGCTGGTCGTTGCGCGGGCTGTTGCGCCCGAAACGATCGGTGCCGCCGCCCTCGCCCTCAGCCTTTTCGAACTCGTCCGCGTGCTCGCCAACGCAGGCATCGGACAGCGTTTGATCGTGGCCGATGACAATGCGCTTCCCGCCCTGTGCCGGACCGCCTACCGGCTGTTCTGGCTTGTTTGCCTCGCGACCGCGACGGTGCAGCTCATTGTCGCGGCGATCCTCGCCCTCGTGTTCGGGATGGCCGAACCGGCGGCGATGCTGGCCGTTCTCTCGCTCGTCTATATCGCGATGCCGCCGGGCCTGGTTCAGATTTTCCTGACCATGCGTGCCAATCGCATGGGGGCGTGCGCCCGCATCGCAGCGACGCAGAACATGACCGATAGCGCGATGACGCTGGCCCTCGTCCTCATCTGGCCGAGCGCGTGGGCGATCGTGCTGCCAAAACTGCTGGCGGCGCCCGTCTGGACCGTGCTCGCCCGCCGCTCGACAGTGTGGCAACCGGCCACGGTCGCCCCGGCACCGTTGCGCGAATTCGCTCTCTTCGGGCCCGCCATCCTTGGCACGGAAATCCTCAACGCGCTGCGCATGCATGGTGACAAGCTGGTCATCGGCGCGCTGCTCGGCACCGAGATGCTCGGCCTCTATTTCTTCGCCTTCAACGCCGGGCTCGGCATCACGCAAAGCTTTATCGCGGCGTGCAACATCGTCGTCTTCCCCCACCTCGCCAAGGCAGGCCAGGCCGGCGGCCTGCGCGAATATCGCAAGGCGTTCGCCACCGGCCTCGTGATGCTGACCCCGGTCGTCGCGGCGCAGGCTTTGCTCGCCCCGATCTATGTTCCCGTCGTCTTCGGCGCGAACTGGACCGATGCGGCGCCGCTCGTCGCGCTGCTTTCCTGCGCTGCGCTCCCGCTGTTCGCCGGTTCGCTGGTCGGTGCGAAAATGCGGGTCGCCGGCCGACCGCAGGCCGAGGCCATGCTGACCGGTGCGGCAACGGTTTCCGCGATCGCCGGGCTTTCCATCGGGGCGGCGGCGGGGCTTGCCGGCGCATGCATCGGCTTTGGCCTCGGCCTTGGCGCCGTCCTTCTTCCCGCCGCGGCGATCAGCCTGCTGCCGCGGCGCCCTTCGCTCAATTCATCCACCGCTTGTTTCAAAGGAGCCACGTCATGACCGCCCCCTTCTTTTCCGTCGTGATCGCCGCGTTCAATGCCGAACGCACCATTGCCGAAGCGATCGACAGCGTGCTCGCCCAGACCGAGCAGGATTTCGAGATCATCGTCATCGACGACGGTTCCACCGACGGTACCTTGCTTGCCGCGATGAAGCGGGCCGAAACCGATGATCGGATCAAGTTGATATCGCGGAACAATTCGGGCGTTTCGGCGGCGCGCAACTGCGGGGTCGGCAATTCGCGCGGACGGATGCTCGCCTTTCTCGACGCCGACGATGCGTGGCACCCGGAAAAGCTTGAAACGCACCGCCGCCTTCACGAGGCCGACAACACGCTTGCCGCAAGCTTTGCCCGGATCGCGTTCTGTCCCGACAGCACGGACGCGCTGCGGCCCGGCCGCACGGTTTCGACCGTGACCGGAAAGGATTGCACGTTGAACGATGTCGTGATCGAAAACGCGGTCTGCACCATGTCGAACCTCGTCGTCAGCCACGCCGCATTCGCGATGGTCGGCAGGTTCGATGAAACCATGCGCTATGTCGAGGATCAGGATCTGCTCGCGCGGCTCGTCGGCGGCGGCTACCGCCTTTGCGGGATCGACGAAACGCTGGTCTTCTACCGGCTTAGCGAAAATGGGTTGAGCTGCGATTTTTCCGCGATGTTCGATGCCTGGCATGGTCTTGCCGCGCGATGGGCCGACCGGATCGACCTGCGCCGGGGCGAGGCGCTGTATTGCCGCTATCTCGCACGCCGGACGCTGCGTGCGGGCGGCCATGCGCGCCGGGCCCGCCGCTTCGTGAAACAGGGGCTTCGCAGCGATCCGCGCGCATTCATGTCGGGTGGGATGCGCGGCGCGCTGACCGCCGCCGGCGCCCTGTTCGGTGACGTTGTGCCGGTGAGTGCGCGCACCACGATCTTTGCCTGAATCTCCGTTTGAAAAAGAGGAATGATCCCATGACCCTTCCCCGTATGTCCGTCGTGATGCCCGTCTATAACGTCGAAGCCTATGTCGAAGAGGCGATCCGATCCGTCCTCGATCAAAGCTTCACCGATTTCGAACTGATCGTGGTGGACGATGGCGGCAATGACAATTCCATGGCTCTTGTCCGCAATTTCGACGATCCGCGCATTCGCATCGTTTCGCAACCGAACCGGGGATTGCCCGGCGCGCGCAATACCGGCATTGCCCATGCCCGCGCGCCTTATGTTGCGCTGCTCGATTCCGACGACCGCTGGAACCGGGAAAAGCTGATGCTGCACTATATCCATCTCGAGGCTAATCCCGATGTCGGCGTCAGCTTCTCGGGCTCGCGCCTCATCGATTGCGATGGCAATGTGCTGCGCGTCGCGATGAAGCCGAAGCTGAATGCGATCACCGCGCGCGATATCCTGTGCCGCAATCCGGTCGGCAACGGCAGCGCCCCCGTCATCCGGCGCACCGCGCTCGACACCGTGGCCTTCCCCCATCCCGAGGAAGCGGGCCGCACATGCTGGTTCGACGAAAGCTTTCGCCAGTCGGAGGACATCGAATTGTGGGTGCGCATGATCGCGCGTCATAACATCCGTTTCGACGGGATCGCCGGGCAGCTGACCGATTACCGTATCATCGGCGGCGCATTGTCGGCCAATGTCGTGCAGCAATACGCAAGCTGGAGCCGGATGATGGACGCGCTGCGCCGGACCGCGCCCGAACTGGTCGCACAATTCGGCGATACGGCCCGAGCGTATCAGCTTCGCTATCTCGCGCGGCGTTGCGTACAGCTCGGCAATGGCTCGCTCGGCCATGATTTCATGCGCCGCGCCATGCGTTCGGACCGCCGGATCCTGGTTCAGGAGCCGATCAAGTCGCTCACCACCTGGGCCGCCGTTCATGTCGCCAGGCTGGCCGGGCCCGACCGTTTCCGCGCCCTTGCGCGCCCGTATATGAAGGCCGCGGCATGATCAGGGTCGTTCATCTGCTCGACGATTTCGCCATGGGCGGCGTCACCCGCGCGCTTTCGATGTTCTCGCACCCTCGCATAGCCCTGCATGCCACGTCGCGGACGGTGGCGATGGGCCGCACCGCGCGGGAGGCGACGCATCTCGATGCCGATCTCATCGTCATCCACGTGCCGCCGCGGTGGAGCCGTCTGCCCTATCTCGCCGCATTGCGCCTGCGCAATCGCCATGCGCGGATCGTCCAGGTCGAGCATAGCTATACGCGCGCGCTGGAACGCGATCTGGTGACCTCGCGGGGGCGTTTCCGCTTGCTTATCCGGCTTGCCGCGCGGCTTGTGGACGAGGTGGTCGCCGTCTCGACCGCGCAGCGCGAATGGCTGGCGGAGGTGGGCGTGCCCCGGGCCAAGCTGACGACGATCTATCCGTGGAGCGGGCGTTTCGACCTGTTCGACATTGCCGAGGCGCCCCCCCGCGATGGCCCGCTTCGCCTGCTCGGCTATGGCCGGTTTTCGCCGGAAAAGAATTATGCCGCGCTGATCGAGGGGGTTTCCTCCCTCTCCCGGCACGAGGCGACGCTGACGCTGTTCGGGGATGGGCCGTTGGCCGCCGACCTGCGCGCGCGCGCGTCCCTTACCGACAATGTCGAGGTTCTGCCCGCGTGCAGCGATCCGGCACCTTTCCTCGAAAAATGCCATGCGGTCATCCTGCCCTCGCGTTTTGAATCCTTCGGCCTCGTCGCGACGGAGGCCCGCATGGCGGGGCGCGCGATCGCGGTGGCCGATATTGACGGGCTTCCCGAACAGGCACGTTGTGGCGGCGGGATGGTGCGTCCGATGAACGATGCGGACGAGATTGCCGCCGCGATTGCCGAATTCGCCTATGTCGACGTGGTGCAGATGGGGCGGGAGGCGCGCAATGGCGTGCGCGCGCAACACGACCGGATCATAGAGAGCTGGCGCGCGCTGTTTCACCGGGCGGCGCGTTGAGCGCGTCCGGCACGTCGTCCGCCGTATCTTCGGCGATGGCCGGATCGTCATCGGGCGAGGAATCGCGAAAGGCGAGAGCCCGCCCGATGACGATAAGCGCGGGCCAGTAGAGATAGGCGAGAATCTCCAGGTTTTCGCCGAACGAATACAGCACCAGGATCAATACCATCGCCAGCGCCGTGCGATGCAGCGCGCCCAGCCGCGCCCGCCATAGCAGCACCGCCACCGTGACCGACAACGGCACCGCAAGCGCGAGCGCCCCCATAAGCCCCTTTACAAACAACAGGCCGTACCAGCTGTGATGGCTGCCGATGGGCATGTATTCGACGAGATGCGGGCCGTTTTCGACGATGCCGTGCCCGAACCAGAACGCCTCCTTCTCCCACCTGTCCATCGCGATGCGGCCAAGGGCGGCGCGCACGCGGCTGGAATCCGCGCGCGCGGATGAAAAATCGCTCATCATCTGATCCGCGAAGGTCATGAGGTCGGATGCGAACAGGCCGACAAGCAGCAGTGCCGGAGCCGCAAGGAACCATACCGGGGCGCGGTTCACCCGCGCAACCGCCCATACGATCGGCACAAGCGCCACCATCGCCACCAGCGCCAGCCGCGATTGCGACAGGACCGCCACCGCGAGGAATCCGACGATCCCGATGACCTTCCAGAAAAGGTCCCGTTCCTGCGCCGCGAGGAAGACATAGACGACCGCCACCATGCCCGCCGCCGGCGACCACGGCGCAAAGAATTGCCAGCGCGGCGTGCCCACCCCCGGCTCGATCGTGTAGAGGATGGTGGCGAAATATTCCGGCCCCGGCCCGCCGACCGCCTTCAATGGCGAGACATAGAGCATCTCGGGCAGACCGACGAACGGCGCGGCCAGAAACAGCGGCAGCATCACCAGCGTCCACATCCCCAGCCGGCATACCGCGCGCGCAATGACGCAAAGCCGCACATCGAGCACCGCGCCCGCCATCGGAAACAGCGCGATCAGCGCCCACCCCTTGGCCCAGCCGATGCTGCTCTTGATCGTCTGCCCGGTGCCGAGCGAGAAATTCGCGTGACCCACCCACAGGATGACGAGCATCGCCGCCATCCCCGCGTGCCACAACCATATCGTGGCGGGAATGGCGGCGATGTTCTTGCGGCCGATGTAAAGCGCGAGGAGGACCATCCCGGTCAGGACCCAGCCGATGACCGGCCCCGCGATATACAACCCCCCGATCAGCCAGAGCAGCCAGGTCGCCGTAATGCTCCGCGCGATCAGACGTTCGGCAGCAGTTTCCGGATGATGGGCTGGCGCAGCCATATCAGCATGAACCCCATGAGCGTGATCAGCGATGCGGCGATCGCCCCGATGATAGCAAGCATGGGCGTAGGCGAGGAGCGTTCGCGGGGCAATGACGGCTCTTCGAGCGTCTGAACCAGCGGGTAGGACGCAAAGGGGTCCGACTTGTTCGTGTCGAGCCGGGCGAGAGCGGAGCTGAACACCGCCTCCGCGACGCGCAGGTCGCGCAGCAGGCTGGCGAGGCGCGATGCCTGCTCGACCTGCTCCTGCGTGCTGGCATTCTGCGCGCCGATCTGGCGGCGAAGCTCGGCCAGAGCGGCGGCATGGCCTGCAACGCCCGCATCCCGTTCGGTCAGCGTGGCGAACAGGTTTTCACGCATGTCCGAAACGGCAAGGTCGGCAAAGGACAACACGGCCTCGGCGCTCGTGCCCGCAACCTGTGCGCCGCGGCGGCCGAGCGCGTTGCGAAGCGCGGCATCCTCGGCGGAAAGCTCCTCCATCGCGGCATGCGCATCGCCCAGCGTGGCGCCGCGTTCCGTCCGCTGTGTCGCGATGTCGGCATAGCGGGTGAGGAGCGCGCGAAACCGCGGATCGGCCTTCAATTGCATGGCCATGCGCGCCTGCGGCAGGCTGATGCCGAGCGTTCGGGCGAGGCGCCCGGTCCCGGCGCTGTTTTCGGCGAGATGGACGCGGCGGTCGCGTTCGCTCGCGCGCAACTGGTCGAGCGCGCTCACCCGCCCGGCGAACTGGTCGAGCGAGACGAGGCCGGTTCGCCCCTGAAACGCGAGAAGCGCCTTTTGCGCCCGGTCGACCTTCGCTTCCAGCTCGGCAATGCGCGCGGCGTCGGCATTTTCGCGGCGCTGCGCCTCGTCCGAACGCAGGTCTTCGAGCGCGGCGAGAAATGCGGCGCGCAAGGCTTCCATGCGGCCCTGCGCCTTTTCCGGCGCACCGGCCGATATTTCGATTTCGATCAGATTGGTCTGGTCGATGAGCTTGATCGCGGGGGCAGGAAAGGCGCTTTCATCCTCCCCTGCCCGGCGCGCCGCATCACGCAGCACCACGTCGGAGGTCAGCAGACGCTTGTAATTTTCGGTCGGGCTGAGCGTGGAACTGGAAAAGGCGGACGATGTCATCGAGGTCGCCTGACCGATCGATTCCACGTTCATCGAACCGCCCACGCCCGTCCCCGGCAGGATCAGCGTCATGTTGCTGTCGAACCGGTCCGGCGCAACGGCGAGATACGCGAACGTCAGCCCCCAGATCGCGGCCAGCGGCCCCGCCAGCGCCACGAGATAGCGCCGGTAGCGACCCACCGACGGCAATCCGTCACGCACGATGAGCCACAACCGTTCGATACGGCGTTTGGGAGCGGAGGGATGACCGGTCATGTCCATTGTCGCGTGCGCCTGCTTACAATGCGTTGTCGAGGAGAATGGCCGGCGTAACCGCGCCGAGCCCCTGCGATACGACGCCGATCGCCTCGCTCAGATTGGTCCAGCGGCTGTCGTAGCAGGCAATGGCGTCGCCGGGCATGAGATAGGGGTCATCCGCATCGCGGGTGGCATCGCGGACAAGCGTTTCGATGTCGCGTTCGACGACCACGCTGCGCCCGTTGATGCGGTTGCGCGAAATGAGCACGGCGCGCCGGTCGGACTGCATGTAGCTGCCGCCGACGCAATTCGCCGCGACGAGCGCCTGAAGCAGGCGTGTGCCGTAGGGCAGCGAAGTGGTCTTCTCCCCGATGGCGGCCCCTGCGTTGTTGTTCGCACTGCGCGTGAGGTTCGACATGTAGACGCGGATCCCCGGCGGGGTCAGCGGCGTCGGACGCACGAGCCCTGCATCGAAACAGCGCCGGCTCGGCACGAGAATGCGGTCGCCGGTCGTCACGGGAATATCCTGGCTCGCCCAGCCATGGACGAGGCCCGACAGGTCGAGTGCGACATAGCGTCCCTCGCGGATGAGATAGACACGCTGCACATCGGCGTCGGGGCGCACCCCGCCGGCGGCACGAATGGCCGCCGACACGGTGCGGCCGGTGTTATCGTCGCCCGCGATGCCGCCCGCGGCGACGGATCGCAGTTCCGGCGACCGTTCCCCTGCGCGGACCGCGTGCGGCTCGAACACCGCGCCGCTCACCGCGACGGAAACGCCCGCCGCCTCGATCAGGGACACGGAGACCGCATTGCGGAGCGGGCGGACCAGATTTGCGGCCACGAGCCGTGCGCGCAGGCGATCCTGCAACATTTCGGGCGATCCGCCGACCGCGCGGGTGGGGGCGATCCCGCGCAGGTCGACGGTGCCGTCACTCGCGACGACATAGGTGCCCGACAAGCCGTCCGGATCCCCGATGACCCGGATCGAGACCCGGTCGCCGGGCGCGAGCGGCGCGTTGATGTCGGCAAATTCCTCCACCCGCGCCCGGCGGTAATTGTCGAGTTCGCGCGGCACGCGCCAGTCGCAGGCCGGTGCGCCGCGCGCGACAGGCGTTGCCTGAACCCAATCGCCACGCGGATGCCCCGCCCGCCCCGTGCCGAGCTGCTGCGGCGCGTAGAGCGCGGTTTCGTAATTGCTCGGCGCCGGTCCGGACATGCACCCGGCGAGCGTGGCCGTCATGGCAATGGCGGCTGCTCCTTTGCGGAAGGCGGAAATGGACATTGCAAAAGCTCCGTGTTGGCGTTTGCCCCTGTCTTTCAAGAGCCGTGCCAAACTGCCCCGCCCCGGTTCAGACCGGCGCCTGATGCGAAATGCCACGGTCTCTTTTGCAAATTGCGAAAGGATCGTTGCAATTTGCATCGGTGTTTTGCAAAATGCGACATAGGCCATGCCCGCAATGGCCGGCCTACGCAGGCGCGTCGATGGTATGAAACTTGCATGGATCCTGCCGTCTGCAACCATAGAGGAGTGTTTCATGCGGGGCGTGGTCTATACCGAGCTGGTCGATTTTCTGGATGAAACGGGCGGGCCGCTTTTCGCGGAGCAAGTCCTGTCACAGGCCGATCTTCCGCATGGCGGTGCCTATTCGCGCATCGGCTACTATCCGTGGGAGGAGGCCGTGCGCGTCGTGACCGCAGCGGCCGAACTCAGCGGGAACGAGGTGAACGCATTGTGCCGCGCATTCGGCGAATATTTGTTCGCGCGCTTTACCGTGCTTTATGCCGATATCGTGAACGGATACGGGAGCGCGGATGCCCTGCTCGCCCATATCAACGACCATATCCATCAGGAAGTGCGCGTCCTTTATCCTGACTCCAGCCCGCCATCCGTCGTTGCCCGCAACGAGGGCGACACCCTTGTCATCACCTACGCCTCGCACCGTCCGTTCGCGCATATTGCCCATGGGCTCGTCGCGGGCGCGATGAAACATTTCGGCGATACGCGCGATCTCGACTGGATCGCGATGTCCGACGATGGGACCGCCGCTTCGTTCGCCATTTCCCGACCGGTGGGGACGAGCGCCGCGCATGGCTGATCGTTCGGTTCTAATCATCGAGGACAGTGCCTCGCTCGCGCTTGGCTATGTCGCACAGCTCGAGGAGGCGGGATATGTGGTCACGCTCGCCACCACGCTTGCCGAGGCGCGCGAGCAGCTTTCGAGGGAGCGTTTTGCCGCGGCCCTGCTCGACCTGCAATTGCCCGATGGCGACGGGCTGGACCTGCTCGGCGAAAAGACGGAAGGATCGCCGTCCTTCGTGGTGGTCACCTCCGATGGGTCGCTGTCGCGGGCCATTGCGGCGATGCGGTCGGGCGCGTTCGATTTCCTCGTAAAACCGGTCGCGGGCGCGCGGCTTCTGTCCACCATCCGGGCCGCGGTCGAACATGCGCCCGATGCGGAACCGGCGGTGCAGAAGCTGCCCGACGGGCCGGGATTTCACGGTTTCGTCGGGCGTTCGCCCGTCATGCGCAAGGTCTATGAAACCATTGCGCAGGTGGCCGATTCGCGCGCCGCGGTGTTCGTGACCGGCGAAAGCGGCACGGGCAAGGAGGTGACGGCCGAGGCGCTCCACGAGGCGGGGCGCCGCCGGCACAAGGCATTCGTTGCCATCAACTGCGGTGCGATCCCGGAAAACCTGCTCGAAAGCGAGCTGTTCGGCCATGTGAAAGGCGCGTTCACCGGCGCCGTCGAAAACCGCATCGGCGCGGCGAAGGCTGCCGATGGCGGCACGCTTTTCCTCGACGAGATTTGCGAGATGGAGCTCAAACTTCAGGTGAAGCTGCTCCGCTTCCTGCAAACCGGGATGATACAGCGTGTCGGATCGGCGCAGGCGGAGCCGGTCGACGTGCGGATCGTGTGCGCGACCAACCGCGACCCCTATGTCGAAATGGCGGGGGGGCGCTTCCGCGAAGATCTGTTCTATCGCCTGAACGTCATCCCCATCGCGCTGCCGCCGCTGCGCGAGCGGGGAGAGGACGTGATGCTGCTCGCCGAAACGCTGGCCGAACGCATCGCGCGGGAGGAAGGGCGCGGCCCGATGCGGTTGAGTGCGGACAGCCGCGCGACCATCCTCACCAATCCGTGGGCGGGCAATGTCCGCGAATTGCAGAACGCGCTGCGCCGCGCGATCGTCACCGCGCCGGGCGACACGATCGAACTGCACACGCCGATGGCCTTCGAAATGACGCCGCCCCCGCCTGTGGCCCCCCGCGGCGCCGGCGGCGGGGCCGCGTTCCACGCCCATCCCGCCGAACAATCCCCGGCTTCGGGTAATGGTGTCCTCGACCTTGCCGGGCGGACCCTTGCCCAGATCGAACGCGATGCGATCGAGGCGGCAATCGCGCGCCATGGCGGTAACATAACGCGCGCGGCGCGCGAACTCGACGTCAGCGCCTCGACGCTTTATCGCAAGATGGAGAAATGGCGCACCGTTTCGTAACGGCCGCACGCGTCATATCGCGACCGCATCGAGGACATCCGCAATCGTCGCATAAACCCGGTCGAGCTGCGTCTCTGTAATGCAGTAGGGCGGCATCACGTAGACCGTATTGCCGAGCGGGCGCAGCAGCACGCCGCCTTCGCGAAACATGCCCATCATGCGCGGCGCAAGGTCCGAAAGATATCCGCCCCCGTCCCCCACGTCGAACGCCGCGATGGTGCCGCAGCGCCGGATATTCACCACCCCGCCCCGATGCGATAGCGTATCGAGATGCGCGGCCTGCCGTGCGGCCAGCGTGGCGATCCTGTCCGTCACCGGCTCCTCCCGCCAGATGGCGAGATTGGCATTCGCCGCCGCGCAGGCCACAGGGTTCGCCGTATAGCTCGACGAATGAAAGAACATGCGCGCCCGGTCGGTGGACAGATGCGCGTCATAGACAGGCTCGCTCGCCATGGTGACGGCAAGGGGGACGGCCCCGCCCGTCAGCCCTTTCGACAGGCACAATATGTCGGGCACCACGCCGGCCTGTTCGCACGCCAGCATCGTTCCTGTCCGCCCCCACCCGGTCATCACCTCGTCCGCGATGAACAATGTCCCGTGCGCCGCGCATATCGCCCGCATCCTGGCCAGCGTGTCTGTGGCATACATCATCATGCCCCCCGCGCCGAGCACGAGAGGCTCGACCACGAAGGCCGCCGCCCCCGCGGCACATGCCGCATCGAGCGCGTCGAGCGTGGCCTGCTCCGCGCCGCCGGCGGGAAAGGGGATGCTCGTCACATCGAAGAGCAAGGGTTCGTATGCGCGGTTGAACGCGCCGCGCGCGCCGACCGACATGGTCCCGATCGTATCGCCGTGATAGCCGTGGTCCATCACCACGATCCCGTGGCGCGCCTCCCCCCGGTGCAGCCAATAGCCCAGCGCCATCTTCAACGCGACCTCGACCGAGGTGGAGCCGGAATCGGAAAAGAACACGCGCGTCAGGCTTTCGGGCATGATCGTGCGCAGCGTCCGGGCAAGCTGCTCAGCCGGTTCATGGCTCCACCCGGCAAAGATGATCTGATCCAGCCGGGCGGCCTGTTCGGCGATCGCGGCGGCTATGCGCGGATGGGCATGACCATGCGTCGTCACCCACCATGACGATATGGCATCGACGATTTGCCGCCCGTCATCGGTATGAAGGATCGCGCCCTCCGCCCGTGCGACGCGCGGGATCGGTTCGTTCAGCCCATGCTGCGTAAATGGGTGCCAGATCGGGGAGGATGTCATCGCCATTCCTTGAGGTCGAACCCGTCCGCGGCGAAACCGTGCACGAATGCGGCATACAGGTTCCGGGCATCGAGCGGCGAAAGCTGCGGCAACCGGCCGAGATGACTCACATCGCCCATCTCGCAGATGATGCGCTCGCTATCTACCACCTCCTCGCCGACGAAGGCGATGCCGAGGATCGGCACACCGCGGCTGCGCAACGCCTCGATGGTCAGCAGGCTGTGATTGATGGTGCCGAGCGTGGTCCGCGCCACGATGACCACCGGCGCACCCCACCGCGCGAACAGATCGGCAAAGAGCAGATCGCGCGTCACCGGCACCAGCGCACCGCCCGCCCCCTCCACCACCAGCGGGCCATTCACCGTCGGCACCATCAATCGCGCAACATCGATATCCACGCCGTCCCGCTCGGCCGCGAGATGGGGCGAACATGGCGTCGTCAGACGATACGCCTCCGGCACGATGCGCGCCCGTGGGACGCCGAGCGTTTCGACCGTCCGGCTGTCGCTCCCATCGTTCAGCCCGGCCTGCACCGGTTTCCAGTAATGCGCGCCCATCGCGGCGGTCAGCCCGGCGGCAAACACCGTCTTGCCGATATCGGTGTCGGTGCCGGTGACGACGATGGTGCGGCTCACAACAATCGCTCCAATACGTGGATGAGCGCGTCCATATCGTCCGCCCCGCTGTTGAGCGTGATCGAGATGCGCAGCCGTGCGGTGCTCTGTGGCACGGTGGGCGGGCGAATGCCGCGAATGTCGAATCCCTCGTTCTGCAATGCGGCGGCGATATCCATCGTGCGTGCCTCGTCCCCGATGACGACGGGCTGAATCTGCGACCCGCTGGCCGCGATGCCGAGGGCGGCGAACCGGTCGGCCGCCCCATCTACCTGTGTGCGCAGCCTTTGGCGAAGGTCGTCCCCTTGCGCTATCAGGCGCAGCGCATCGTTCACCACCGCGGCCATCAACGGCGACGGCGCGGTCGAAAAGATGAACGCCCGGCCCCGGTTGATGAGGAAGTCGCGGATCACATCCGAACACAGCACCAGCGCCCCTTCGCAGCCCAGCGCCTTGCCGCAGGTGGCGAGCACGATTCCGTGTTCCTCCCCCTGCAAGGCAGAGGCCAGCCCGCGCCCCTGTGGCCCGTAAACGCCAACCGCATGCGCCTCGTCGACAAACAGCATGGCGCCGACCGTCCGCGCCAGTTCCGCAAATTCGGCAACCGGCGCCCGGTCGCCATCCATGCTGTACAATGTCTCGAACGCGATCCATGCCGTGCCGGACCCGCCCGATGCGCGCCATCGGGCAATCGCATCGGCGGCGGCGTTCACGTCATTATGGGCAAAGGGTTGCGACCTTGCGCGCGACAATCGCATCCCTTCATGCGCGCTCGCATGGATGAGGGCATCGTGAAAGATGCAGTCCTCCTTCTGCGGCAGCGTGGAAAACAGGAGGCTGTTCGCGGCGAAACCCGTGCTCATGAACAACGCGGCCTCCGACCCGAAAAACCGCGCGGCATCCTCCTCCACCCGTGCATGTTCCGCCCTGTGACCGCGCAGCAGGCGCGACCCGCCCGATCCCATCGGCACCCCGCGTTCGAGTGCATCCATCGCCGCATCGCGCAACGCATACGACCCGGCCAGCGCCAGATAGTCGTTCGAGGAAAAATCCCGCCCACGCGGAAGAGCGAGCCCGCGGCGGCGCGCCATCGTGTCGAGTCGGGCAAGATCCTGCGCGTAGAATTGCGGCAATGTCACCTCTCGCCCTCCTCAAAGCCGTGCGATCCGCGCCGTTGCGCCGATGTCCGCCCGCCCCGCAATAGGCGGGCGCTGTGCATTCACAACCCCCCGCTTTCGGCCCGGCAGCAAAATGGCGTTCAGCGTTCCTGCAACACGAACCCGGCGATCGCATCGACCACGCCCGGCGCGACCGGCAACGACGGATCGGCATAGCTTGCCATATTGGCCGCGCGATCGCCCTGTGGCACCTCTTTCAACACATGATTGACCCCCGGCAGCAGCGCGAGCGTCGCATCGGGATTTGCCGCGTTCAGTAGCCGGGCGTCATGGGGCGTGACCTGAATATCCTCTTCGCCCTGAACGATGAGCACGGGTTTCGACACATCGGCGACAAGCGCGGCGGGATCGATGGCGAAGCTGTCGATGAGGAACCCCTGCACGGCCGGGGCGAACAGGTTGGCGAGCGCCGGGTGCATTCCGCCTGTATCGACGCGGCGCCCGTCCTCCAGCGTGGCAATCGCGGCAAGCGCATCGTCCAGCACGGGGGCGTTGGCGGGGTTCGCCTTCAACTGCTCGGCCATGATCGTGCCCAGCGGCCGGCCCGGCGCGGCGAGCGTGACGACGCCGCAAATGTTGCGCGCCGCCTCCCCCTGCGCATTCGCGGCGGCCAGAAGCGAAACCGTGCCGCCCTCGCTATGGCCGAGCAGCCAGACGCAGGTCGCGCCCGTTTCCGCCACGATCGCCCGCGTCCAGGCATGCACGTCGTCGGCATAATCGCCCATCGTCACCGCATTGGGGTCGGCGATGGCATCGGCGCTTGCGAACATGCCGCGCTTGTCGATGCGCACGCTGGCGATGCCCCTCATCATCAGCGCTGCGGCGAGCCGGCGATAGCTCGCGGCCTTGATCCCGGCGGGGCTGTTGCCATCCCGGTCAGTCGGGCCGGACCCCGGCACAATCAATACAACGGGCCCGTCATTGTTGCTGACCTTCTGGAACGTTCCGTGCAGCGTTCCCTCCGGCCCCCGTGCTTCGATTTCGCGTTCGGGATAGGGCACGTTTGTCGACGCGGCGGGGGCCAGCGATAGCCCCGTCACCACGGCAGAAAGCGCAAAAATGGCACGGCAACGCGGCGGTACGGCGGGACGAAAGCTGCGCATGTGTGCATTCTCCGAAGCAATGGATCTGGCCGGGCGCCAGGAATCCGCGCCCGCCATGAGGCTATCGCAAAACGCCCGACGCCCGCAAGCCGCGGGGGAGCGAAGCATGAAACCGGCGCCGCGCCTATTGAAAGTATGACGCAGTTGCGCGCGGGCAAGGCGCGCCGGGCTTCCCTTTCAAGCGCCCACTTGTATGACGCTGCAAAACCGCCGAATTCGTCACAAACCCGTCATAACCACGCGCCACTAACGCGCGGCAAGGCGGAGTTTTCAACCATGGACGTAGTCAACATCTTCACGACGGCGGCGCACACCGCTGCAACAGGCGACTTCGTGCATGGTTCGCAGCGGTTCGTTTTCGATTATCTGGACTGCGAAGGTCCGCAACGCCTTGTCGAAGGGCCGGTGTGGGCCTTCATCGACTGGGTCATGCCGGAGATGTCGGGACTGGAAATGTGCCGCCGCCTGCGTTCCGATCCGCGCATGGATCACGCCCATGTGACGATGATCCTCGAACAGGACGATGCCGGCGACAGGCGGCGCGCCCTTCGCGCCGGTGCCGACGATTACATGATCGGTCCGGTCGACCGCAACGATCTGCTCGACCGCGTGCTTGCGTTGCAGGCGCGGCGACAGAATTACCACGCGGCCAATATCGTCGAACTGGGCGATCTGGTCATCGACCTTGGCGCGCTTCAGGCACGGTGGGACGGCACGCCGGTCGACCTTCGGCCCAACGAGTTTCGCCTGCTCCGCTATTTTGCCGAAAACCCCAATCGCGTGTTTTCGCGTGCGCAGCTTATCGGCGGATTGGGAAAGCAGGAACCGCCGATCGACGAACGCACCGTGGATGTGTGGGTGGGCCGCCTGCGCCGCGCGCTGAAATGCGCAGGGGCGGGCGATCCTCTGCGCACGGTGCGTTCGATGGGCTACGTCTTCGACATGCCGTAAGGCGTCGCGCCGCGCCGCTATGACAAAGCCCCGGATCGCCTGCGCGCCGGGGCTTTGTCATATGGGTGGCAAGGATGTCCGGCAAAAATGTCCGGCGGCAGGGGCGGAACCGATGACGGCCCCGCCCCCCGCGCTCAGAATTCGACCGACGCGCTCAATGCGAAACTGCGTCCCACCTCGTAGGTGTTGATCTCGATCCGGTTTTCGCCGTTCGACTGATATTCGAAATGGTCGCGCCCCGTAATGTTGCGCGCCTCGAACTTCAATTGCACCGGCACACCCATGAAATCCGCTTCCTCGCGCGCGACGAAATCCACGCTCAGCCCCGGATTTTCGAGGATGTCTGGCAGCGCATTGGTACCGCGGCTCGTCACACGCTTGCTGGCATAGGAGAAGAGCAGCGTGAATTGCTGCAACCTGTCGATATCCTCAAGCCCGAGTTGCAGATTGGCGAGATGGTCGGACTGTCCGGTGAGCGCTGCCCCGTCCCGGAAATAGTTCGATGCCGGCTGACCGCCACGCGGGAACACCTGCGTCACGTCGTCCTCGCCCACTTTGATCTCGGACTTGGTATAGGTGTAGTTGGCGACGATGACCGCGCGCTTTGTCGCGAACGCCTCGCCAAGGCCGTAGAGATCCTTGCTGTACTGAAGATCGAGCTCGGCGCCATAGAGCGTCGCCTTGGGCGCATTGGCAAAGCTGGTCACCTGCGCATTGTCGGAGAAGCTGGAATAGGCCTCGATCGGGTTGTCGATATCCTTGTAGAAACCGGCGATCGAAATCCGGTCGCCGCCGCCGAGGTAATATTCGGCGCGTGCCTCGGCATTGATCAGCTCGCTGTCGATCAGGAACGGATTGCCGTTGAACTGCCGGTTGGTGTCGGGATCGTAATAGGTCTGGAAGATCAGCTCGCGAAATTGCGGGCGGGCGATCGTCTTCGACGCGGCCACGCGCAACTGCAAATCGTCGCTCGCCTCGAACGTCAATGTCGCGGCTGGCAGGAAATAATCATTGGCGAGCGCGGTGCTGCTGCCCGAATTGGTCGGCGTGGCGAACAGCTCGACCGGGTTCACGGTCTGATCCGCATCTTCGTAACGAACGCCGATGTCGAGATTCACGCGGTCGAGCGGATTGACGCGCAACTGTCCATATCCCGCATGGATGGTGAGCCCGGCATCGAAGGCCGGATCCGCCTGCGTGCTTTCGATGAGGCCAATGTCGAAATAATCGATGATCGCATCGCCCAGCAGGAGATCGGGCCGCAGCGCGCCGACGCCATCGGGAAAATCGGTCGAGGCGTTGAACAGGAATTCGCGCCGTTCCGAATAGCGGTCGGTATCGGTATAGGCATAGCCCACGCTCGCCCGCAGCCAATCGGACAATTCGTACCCGAAATCGAGCCCGCCGTAATAGAGGTCTTCCTTCAGCTGCGAAAACGTGACCGAGGCCGCGCCGCGCTGCCGGTCGAGCACGTTGACGAACAGATCGCCGAACGGATCGTTGGGCTCGTTCGTGCGGACATATTCGAAGCTGTATTCGTACGGCGCCTCGCGCTGCGTCTGCGCATAGCCGCCGCGAAGGTCGATTTCGAGCCTTCCGAATTCCATCTCGCCCACGAATTGCGTGTCGAGCAATTGCCGCTCGAACCAGCCATTGTTCTGAATCTGTTTGGAAAAACCGGACTGAAACTCGTCGCCGACCGAAATCTGCGTCTGTTTCAGCGTGTCGCGGATATAAAGATTGGTCCAGCGAAAACTATGCTCGCCAAGCTCCAGCCCGAAGCCGAGCAGGCCGTTCACGACGATGCGGTTGTCGGTCGTGTAATCGCGGAAATCGGTGTTGAGATCGAGGTCGGCGTTCACCGCCGTCTGCGAGATGATCGCCCGGTTGCGCCAGCTATTGCTGATCGAGGCGGTCGCGATCACGCCGAGCCTGCCGTCCGAAAACACGTCGAAACCGGTTCCCCCGGTGATCGAGCCGGAGAAATTGACCGGCAAATTGCCGAGGCGCTGCGCCACGACGAGATCGGGATTGCCAAGCTGTTTCGCGATTGCGGCCTGATCGACGCCGAGGTCGGACAGGCGCGCGCCGCTGTCGAAGAAATCCTGCAATGCGGGCGGCGCATCGCGCGTGCCGTCGTCAAAACCAAATGCGTCGATGTCGGAGCCGTAATAGCTGTACCCGTCATTGCCGGTCGTCTGCGTGTCGCCGCTCACCCCGCCGCCGATGCGCAGGAAGCTTTCGGTCGGCACCGCGCGGGTGGTGAGGTTGATGACGCCGCCGCCGAATTCGCCGGGGAAATTCGCCGAATAGGTCTTCTGCACCAGCGAAGACGCGACGATATTCGTCGGAAAGATGTCGAGCGGGACAACGCGGCTCAACGGTTGCGGGCTGGGCAGGGGCAAGCCGTTGAGCAGCGCCAGCGAATAGCGATCGCCGAGGCCGCGCACGAAGACATTGCCGTTGCCGACGATGGAAAGCCCGGTCACGCGGCTCAGCGCGCCGGCGATGTTGCCCTCGCCCGTGCGGGCGATCTGCTCGGCCGAAAGGACCGAGAGCACCTGCGTGCTGGCGCGCGATACGTCGCGGATGCGGCGACCGGTCACAACGATCGCGCCGCCGCCGCCGGGAATGGAAATGTCGGATTGATCGAGGCCATCCTCGATCGGTTCGCCGTCGACGCCCTGCACCTGATCGGTGAGGTCGTCATCCGCGGAGGGCCGCGGCGGGATGGCGCTTTCCCCGGTGGTGGGCGGTCCGCCGGTGCCCTGGGCCAGCGCGGCGCCGGGCAGGACCATCGCGGATGAAAGCAGCAGCAGCCCTGCGAAGCGCCTGCCGAAAGGCTGAAAGCCGGTGGACATGGTGTAAGACCCCCTCAAATTACAGGTCCGAAAAACAGATATTCGCGTTCGATGCGCGATACAGAGTGGGGCCGCCCGGATCCTTCGGACGGCCCCGTATCTGCTGCGCGTGCTTAGTAGATCGGCAGGCTGGTGCAGGTGCCGACATTGCTGCCGAAGCTGATCGCCGCCGAATTACAGGTCCATCCGGTGGTCCAGTTGTTCGCGCTGTCGCGAACGGCGCCGATGAAGTTCACGTTGTCGAAGAAGCTGGACAAGGCGGTCGGGTCGAAGGCCACCGCGCCATTTTCGTT
Source organism: Croceicoccus hydrothermalis (assembly GCF_022378335.1). Lineage (GTDB taxonomy): Bacteria > Pseudomonadota > Alphaproteobacteria > Sphingomonadales > Sphingomonadaceae > Croceicoccus > Croceicoccus hydrothermalis. The sequence continues at coordinate 24,434 of NZ_JAIQCI010000020.1, read as the reverse complement.
GGAGCCATTGATGAACAGCATCGAAAGCGTGTTGGTGAAGTCCTTGTTGTTGTTCGATCCGGCATCGAAGATCGCCTGCGCCTGGCTTGCGCTGACATCGCCGCCGTCGCGGAAATTGCTCGCGCAATCGAGGACGACCGAATTGAAGCGCGGTGCGCCCCGCTCATCCGCGCCGGATGTCTGGATCGTGGCCGTGTCGTCGAGCCGGATGCAGGGCACGCCGCTCGGCGCGACGACGACGCTGTTCACCAGCGCATAATCGGTGCCGCCGCGGATGCGGATCGCCTGGCTCGACGAGGCATTGCGGTGGATGAAGGTCGCGTTCGAAATCTGCGTGTTCTGACGCGGGGTCGAGTTTTCGAGGCCGTTGCTGGAATCCGCCTCGATGATGGTGTCGCCCGCACCTTCGCGCTGCACCGCGATGACATATTGCAGATTGGCCTTCACGCCGGTGTCGGTGTCGATCGAATCGTCCTCGGCACCCACCACGATCAGGTTCTTCAGATTGACCCGGCCACCGAAGAATTCGACGCCGTCGTCGGACGAATTATAGGACATGATGTGGTCGAGCTGCGTTCCCGAACCGCTGCCGCCGGTGGTGAGCGACTGAAGCTCGCTGTCGCCCGACAGGACGAAGCCGGAATAGCGGATCTGCACATAGCTCATCCGGCCCGAGCTATCGTCGGGCGTCGCGCCGCCGAACAGGGCGGGCTGCGCCGCGCCTTCGACCTGGCGTTCGCAACCGGTCGTGCCCGGCGTTGCGCCCGGCGCGATGCAGTCGGTCACCGGCGCGCGGCCCGCGAGCACGACGCCGCCCCACTGACCCGAGGAATTTTCGTTGTTGAGGCCGAGCACATTGTCGCGGCTGGTGAAGAGGATCGGACGCGAGGCCGTGCCGACCGCGTTGATCTTGTTGCCGCGGTTGACCATCAGGAACGACGATCCGCTGGCATAGATCATCGCGCCCGGCTCGATGGTGAGCGTCACGTTGGTGTCGCTGGCGCCGTCGCTCGCATCGGCGGTCGGCCCGCCATCGGTGCCGACATCGACGCGGCCCGCCATGCGATAGAGCAGACCTTCGACATAGGGCAGCGTCGAGGAGGTATTGAAACGCGCCGGCATCGCGCAGACGCGATATTCGCCGGTCGGGCCCGAAATCGTGCCTTCGTCCGAAAGGCCCTGCGCATCGGCGATGGTGGGGCAGCCGTTCGCGGCCGTCACCGACCCGCCCGGTGTGGGCGTAGGCGTCGGCGCGGGCGTGGGCGCCGGATTGTTGATGATGACATTGCCGCCCGTGCCGGGCGATGCGATGTCTTCCGGCCCGCAGGCGGCCAGCGCCAACATGCTGCAGCCAAGAACGAGCGTACGGGAAATAGTGGTCACGGCGGCGGTCCCCCTCAAGAAAAAACCGAGAATCAAAACATGCGAATTCGGCTTCGCGAAGGCGGACCTAGATGGGCCTTGTGACAGTTTCTTTGCGCTAGTCTGATAATTCGGACGGGACGTGGCGGGGAACGCAAATCACGCGTTTCGCATGTGGCTTTCGGCGAATGTTACAAATCAATGACATTGTGACATTTTGATTGCACAGACCGGCCAAAAGACGCAAAATCGCTTTCAATAACAAATTTAGATGGAGAAATGCCATGGCTATTGCCGCCCTCGTCCTCAGCCTGATGATGAGCCCCGCCCCCGCGATCGGCGCCGAACGTGTCGACGTCGCCTACGAAGCGATGCGTGCGGGACAGGATGCCGCCGCCATCCGCCAGATCGAGGCGAACGAAGCATTGGCCGAGGACGATCCTGCCCGCCTCATCAACCTCGGCATCGCCTATGCCCGGCAGGACGATACCGCCGCAGCCCGCACCATGTTCGAGGCCGCCGCGAACAGTGCCGACCGGTTCGCCCTCGAAACCGCAAGTGGCCAGTGGGTCGACAGCAAGGTGCTCGCCCGTAGCGCGCTTGCCATGCTGGAGCGCGGCGAATTTTCCGAAGGGGAGCGGCTCGCCACCGCCGACTGACATTATATAGGTGCGGCGGATGCGCGTGTCGCTCCGCCGGCCTTTGGCGCCATGTGCGTATATTGATGCCTGCCGCACCGTTCGCGTCGTATGACAGTGTGCGGCAATCGCCCCCGCATCGGATTTCGGGAACGCTTCTTGCAAAGCCGAGTTTTTGAACTCGTGCCCTGAACGCGAGCCTGTCACACGCGTGTCATTAATCGGGTCCATTCGCCTCCTCAAGGGAGGCATTCATGATTCTTGCGCGGGACATACTGGCATTGGGGTTGGCGCTTTGCGTGCCTGCCATGCCCGCATGCGCCGATGTGATGGAGATTTCCGCCGACGGTCACCGCTGGATTGCCGGCGATCTGGTTAACGCACACGATGCCGCACCGACCGCAGCCGATGATGACATGCCCGCCGTGCCCGGCGCCGCGCTCGCGAATATTTCCGATCATGCCGCACTGTTGCCCGCGCGCTATGCCGCGAAGGTGCACGAACTATCGGCGCGCTTCGACCTCAGCCCTGCACTGATCGAGGCGCTCGTCTGGCAGGAGAGCCGCTGGCGCGAGGATGCGCGCTCGCCCGTCGGCGCGCGCGGCCTTGCGCAACTCATGCCCGGAACGGCGCGCGATCTCGGCGTGAATGCCGACGATCCCTTTGCCAATCTCGAAGGCGGCGCGCGCTATCTGCGCCAGCAGATCGACCGTTTCGACGGCGATATCGAACGCGCGCTTGCCGCCTATAATGCCGGGCCGGGCCGCGTGATGCGCGCCGGCGGCGTGCCCCGCATTCGCGAAACCCAAACCTATGTCGCGGCCGTCATGGGCCGCCTGTCCGACCATTCCCGGAGATGATTGCCATGTCTGCCGCTCGTTCCAACATGTTCACCCGCGCTTTCGCACGGCTCATTGCCGTTCTCGCGATTGCCCTCCCCGGCACCGCCATGGCGCAGGGCGCCGATCCGCAAGGGTCGGGTCCGATCGTGTCCGCGCTCGCCTGGCTTCAGGGGACGATGCTCGGCAATGTCGCCACCGCGGTCGCGGTGATGGCGGTCGCGGCGGTGGGTTTCATGATGCTGACCGGCCGGATGAACTGGAAATTCGGCGGCACGGTGATCCTGGGCTGCTTCATCCTGTTCGGCGCGGCCTCGATCGTGTCCGGCATTCAGTCGACCGCGGCGGTAGGCTGAGCCCGTGACGGCATTGTCCCGCCACCCGGTGCATCGCGCGCTGACCCGGCCGCAGATGTTCGGCGGCGTGACCTATAATTTCTTCGTCATCAACGCCGCCGTCACGACCGAGCTGTTCCTGATTACCGGAAGCTTTCTCGCGCTGCCCGCGGCGCTCGCGATTCACTGGGTCGGCTATTTCGCGTGCCTTCGCGAGCCGCGCGTGTTCGATCTGTGGCTGACGAAGGTGAGCCGTTGCCCGCGGGTGAAGAACTGGAAACGCTGGGGCTGCAACAGCTACGCCGCCTGAAAAGGAACGCATTCATGGCAAAGCAACGCAAATGGATCGGCGCCGCCGGGTGGAGCGACAAGGAAGCCCGCGCGGGCGACCGGCTGCCCTATGCGCGGCAGGTGGACGAACATTGCGTGATGCTGCGCGACGGGTCGTTGATGATGGCGATGCAGGTGCCCGGCCTCCTGTTCGAAACAGAGGATAGCGAGGCGCTGAACGCCCATGCCGCCGCGCGTGAGGTGATGCTGCGTTCGGTGCTCGATGCGCGTTTCGTGCTCTATCACCATGTCGTGCGGCGGCGGGTCGCGGTCGATCTCGATGCCGAGTTCGCCGATCCGCTTTCGGCCCATATCGACGCGCGCTGGCGCGAACGGCTCGCCGACGGATCGCTTTTCGTGAACGATCAGTTCGTCACGCTGATCCGCCGGCCCGCACGGGGCAAGGCGGGGCTTGCGGAAAAGGCGGGCCGACTGCTGCGTCGCCGCCAGGGTGAGGTCGAGGCCGACCCAAGGGATCTGCGCGCCCTTCGCGCCGCGATCACCGGCATGGCCGCATCGCTGGGCGCCTATGGCGCGCGGCTCCTCGGCGATTACGAGGCCGGCGAAGGCCGCGTGAACAGCGAGATCCTCGAATTGTTGAGCGCGGTCTACAACGGGGAAATGCGCCCCGTGCGCCGCCCGGCCGAAGATACCGACATCGGCCACATGCTGCCCTATCGCCGGGTCAGCTTCGGCCTTGACGCGATGGAATCGCGCGGCGGCGGGGGCAGCGATTTTGCCGCGATGCTGTCGCTCAAGGATTATCCCGACGCGACATCGCCCGGCCTGCTCGACGGGCTGCTTCGCCTGCCGTGCGAAATGGTCGTCACCGAAAGCTACGCCCCGACGGAGCGTCAGACCGCGCGCGAACGCATGGACCTCGCCCTGCGCCGCCTGCGCAGCGCGGACGAGGAAGCCGCCGCCGAACGGGCCGAGATGCTGTCGGCGCGCGATGCGCTCGGCGCGGGTGCGACCGGGTTCGGCGACCATCACCTGACCGTGCTGATCCGCGCAGCCGAGCTGCCCGCGCTCGACGACATGACCGCCGCTGCCGCTGCCGCGCTCGCCGATACGGGCGCGATCGCCGTGCGGGAGGATGTCAATCTGGAGCCGGCCTTCTGGGGTCAGTTTCCGGGCAACGAAGGCTATCTCGTGCGGCGGGCGATGATTTCGACCGCGAACATGGCGGGCTTCGGCTCGCTCCACGGTTTTGCGCTGGGCCAGGCCGACGGCAACCATTGGGGCGATGCCGTCACATTGTTGCAGACGACGAGCGCGACGCCGTTCTTCTTCAATTTTCACCACGGCGACCTCGGCAATTTCTCCGTCATCGGGCCGTCGGGTTCGGGCAAGACGGTGGTGATGAATTTCCTCGCCGCGCAGGCGCAGAAGTTCGAACCCCGCACGATCCTGTTCGACAAGGATCGCGGCGCCGAGGTTTTCGTGCGCGGCATCGGCGGGCGATACGACCGCATTTCTTCGGGCGAGCGGACCGGGTTCAACCCGCTCTCGCTTCCCGATACGGCGAGCAATCGCGCATTCCTGCGCGACTGGCTCGGTCTCATGCTCAAGGCCGAAGGGCCGGAGGAGCTTGCCACCATCGCGCAGGCGGTCGACGCCGCCTATGCCAATGATGCACGCTTGCGCCGCCTGCGCCATTTCCGCGAGCTTTTGTCGGGTGCGCGCCGCCCGATGCCGGGCGACCTGGCCGACCGGCTGTCCCCGTGGATCGAGGATGGCGAACATGGCTGGCTCTTCGACAACGATGTCGACCGGCTCGACCTTTCGAACCGGGTGCTGGGCTTCGACATGACGGCGCTGCTCGAAAATCCGCGCCTGCGCACGCCGGTCATGATGTATCTGTTCCACAGGATCGAAGAACGGCTCGACGGGCAACCGACGATGATCCTCATCGACGAGGGATGGAAGGCGCTCGATGACGAGGTGTTCGCCGCGCGCATCCGCGACTGGCTGAAAACCCTGCGCAAACGGAACGCACTGGTCGGTTTCGCGACGCAGAGCGCACGCGACGCACTCGACAGCCGGATCTCCACCGCGCTCGTCGAACAGACCGCGACGATGGTGTTCATGCCCAATTCGCGGGCGCGGGCGGAGGATTATTGCGATGGCTTCGGCCTGACCGAACACGAGCTTGCGTTGATCAAGGGGTTGCCTGCCCATTCGCGCTGCTTCCTCGTGCGGCAGCCCGATGCCTCCGTCGTGGTGCGGCTCGACCTTTCGGGCGCGCCGGAGGTATTGACCGTGCTGTCCGGCCGGGAAAGCATCGTCCGCAATCTCGACCGTATCCGCGCATCGGTCGGCGACGATCCGGCGCAATGGTACCCGCAATTGACAGGACAGCCATGGCCCGGCGGAAGCGCCGATGATTTCGCGCTGTGGAACGCGGCGGAATGAACGGCTGCGCAACCGAACTCGACAATGTCGGCAATGGCATTGCCGCCGCGCTGCGCGGGGTGGATTGCCTCGCCGCCGACACGACGCAGGCCGCCTTCGGGCGCCTGTTCGGGGCGGGCGGCGCGCTGGTGCCGGCGCTCACGATCCTGCTCACCCTGTTCGTGGCGCTGTTCGCGTTCGGCCTGCTTACGGGACGCAGCCGGATCGGTATTGCCGCGCTGACCCCGCGCATGATGACACTGGGCCTGGTGCTGACCTTCGCGACGAGCTGGGTCGCGTATCAGAGCGTGGTGTGGACCCTCGCCACCGGTGCGCCCGACCAGATCGCGTCGATCATCACCGGGAGCGAAGGGAGCGCCACGATTGCCTTTGCCGACAAGATCGACATCGCCTTTGCCGTCATCGGCCAGATCGCCGGGCCGGAGCAGCAGCAGGACATGAGCATGTTCTCCCCGCCGGGCCTGCTCTGGCTTGGCGCGACGCTGCTTCTGCTGGGCACCGTGGGCATATTGGTGACGACACGGATCGCGCTTGCCGTGCTGGTCGCGGTGGGGCCGGTGTTCGTGGTGATGGCATTGTTTCCAGGCACGCGGGGATTGTTTGCAGGCTGGCTGAAAGGTCTGGTCCTGCTTGCCATCGCGCCGTTGTTTGCGGTGCTGGGCGGCGGGATGATGCTGGAACTTGCGGTGCCGGTGCTCAATGCGCTGGGCCAGACGCCGGGGCAGATCGACCCGCGCGCCGCGATGGGCTTTTTCCTGATCGGGGCGGTGCATGTCGCGCTGATGATGCTGGCGTTGAAGACGGCGACGGCGATGGTCGCCGGATGGGATGTGTTCGGTCTTGCGGCCAAGGGGACGGAGAGCCGCACCCAGTCCGCCGTGCAATCGGTTGCCGCCCCGCCCGCGCCGGCCGTGCCCGCCCCGCCGGCACCCGCGGTGAGTACCGACCGCCGTATCGCACAGGCCATTGCCGTTCCCGCCCCCGCCAATGACCGGTTCGGCAGCCCCGCGCCCGCCCCGCAGACGCGCGACATCCGCATCGCCGCACATGCCGCGCATCCCGGCGCGCAGCCCGCCGCCACCGCGGCCCGTTCGCGTGCACACGGCATCGGCAGCCGTTTTCGCAGCGCGCCCGCACGCTCCACGGAGAAGTTGAAATGATCCGCCCGCTTTGCACTCTCGCCCTTGTCGCCGCGACGATGGCCGTGCCCGCCCACGCCGGTGATCCCCGGCTCGTCACGCGGATGTATGACGAAGACGCCGTTGTCCGCATCGAAGGCCGCACCAATGTGCAGGCGACCGTCGCCTTCGCGGATGACGAGAGAATCGAGAATGTCGCCATCGGTGATTCCGCAAGCTGGCAGGTGACGCCGAACAAGCGGGCCAACCTATTGTTCGTCAAACCGCTCGAACCGACGGCGGCGACCAATATGACCGTGGTTACCGACCGCCGCACCTATTACTTCGACCTGGTGGCCAGTCCGCGGGCCAAGCCGTTGTATCAATTGCGTTTCGCCTACCCTGAAGAGCCGGTGGAAGACGCACCCGCCCGCATGGCCGCCGCGCCCGGTTCGATCGAGATGCAGGCCGCGACCGATCCGCTCGCCGTGACCGATCCCGCGTCGCTGAATTTCGCGTGGGGGCGCAGCGGGGATGCAGCCCTCCTTCCCGAACGGGCCTATGACGATGGCGAGGTGACCTATCTCGCCTGGCCGCAGGGGCGCGATGTTCCCGCCATACTGGTCACCAATGCGGACGGGCGCGAAGGTCCGGTCAATTTCACGGTGCGTGGCGAGAACATCATCATCGAAGGCGTGCCGGGACGCATCATCCTGCGTTCCGGCGACAACGATGCCTTTCTTGTCAACAACGGGCCGCCGCGCCCGCCGCGCAAATTGAACGATGCTGCGCTCGCCCGCGCAGCCGATCGTACCCTTGTGGAGCAGAACTGATGCGTCTCGCCGCCAGGCTTCCCGCCGATCCCGCCAATGACGTCGATCCGCGCGAAACCGAAAGCGCGGAAATCATCGACCTCGCCAGCCGCAATTCCTTTCCCGCCGTGACGCAGCGCAAGGGCAAGTCCGACGGGCTGGGCCTTGCCGCGGGGGTTGCGATCGTCGGCCTGCTGGGTGCGTTCACGCTGTGGGGCATGAACAGCGCGCGGATCGAGGAACCGGCAGCCCCCGCACCTGTCGCTGCCGCCCCGGTCGAGACAGCCGCACCGGTCGATACGCCGCTCATCGTGCCTGACACACCGCCTATTGATGCCCCATATGCCATGCAACAGCCCGATCCCGGCCCCGCACCGGTATTGTCCGCGCCGCCGCAGATGGACACCGGCCCCGCCTCGAATCCCTATAGCAGCCCGACATTGGTCTTCGATGCGGGCAGCGCCTATGACGCGGTCGAGGACACAGGTACCCCTTACAATGGCGAAAACGCATCGACCGGCAATTCCGCGTCCGATTTTGCCAGCCGCATCGGCGGCGTCGGCGGCGGCCCGGCGCAGGCCGCGCGCATGGTCGATCCCGGCACCACGGTGACGCAGGGCACGCTGATCCCCGCGATCCTCGAAACCGCGATCGACACCGACGTACCCGGATACGTCCGCGCCGTGGTCAGCCAGGACGTGAAAAGTTTCGACGGACGCCGCGTCCTCGTCCCGCGCAGCAGCCGGCTCATCGGGCAATATCAAAGCGGGCTTCAGGCCGGGCAGAAACGCGCCTATGTCATCTGGACCCGGTTGATCCGGCCCGATGGCGTGTCGGTCAATATCGGCTCGCCCGCGACCGGCTTCGACGGCACGACCGGCCTTCGCGGCAAGGTGGACAGCCATTTCTTCAAGCGGTTCGGTTCGGCGATGCTGCTCTCCGTCGTGGGCGGATTGTCGGCGATGGGCACGGGCGGCGCGTCGGTCGTGCTGGGCGGCGGGCAGAGCGCGGCCGCGGCCGCCGTGGAAGAAAACAGCAAGATCGGCCCCACCGTGCGCGTGCGCCAGGGCGAACCGATCCGCGTGTTCACCGCGCGCGATCTCGATTTTTCGACCGTAACGAAATGAATGCCGCGATCCTTCCGATGAACCCTGACCTGCCCGCCGCCGCCGTCCCGAGCGCGGGGAGTGTCTATCTCGATGCGTATCTCGCCCCGTTCCGCCCTTTCCTCTTGCGGGACACGGTGACGGAAATCCTCGTCAATGCGCCGGGCGAGGTGTGGGTGGAGGACGCCGGCACCGCCGGGATGCAGCGGGTCGCGGTGCCCGAAATCGACGACCGGCTGATACAGCGCCTCGCCGAGCAGGTCGCGCGGGTCAGCCATCAGGGCATCAACCGGGAGCATCCCTTGCTGGGCGCGACCTTGCCCGATGGCGCGCGCGTGCAGTTCTGCGGGCCGCCCGCAACGCGCCGACACTGGACCATGGCGATCAGGCGACACCGGCGGCTCGACCTGCCGCTCGACGCCTATGACAGCGGGCCTTTGCGCGGCGCGGCGGAGCCGGCGCTCCCCGATGCGCAGGATACGCCGGTCGATTTCCTGCGCGCCGCCGTCCGCCATCGCAAGACCGTGCTGATTTCCGGTGGCACCTCGACCGGCAAGACCACCTTTCTCAATGCGCTGCTCGGCGAAATCCCGGCTCACGAACGCGTCATCCTGGTCGAGGATACGCCAGAGCTGAAACTGCCCGGCGCGAACGGGGTCGGGCTGGTCGCGGTAAAGGGCGAGCTTGGCGAAGCGAAGATTACCGCGAACGAATTGCTTCAGGCCGCGCTTCGCCTTCGGCCCGACCGCGTGGTCCTCGGCGAATTGCGCGGCGCCGAAAGCGTGAGTTTCCTGCGCGCGATCAACACAGGCCATCCCGGCAGCTTTTCCACCATCCACGCCAATTCGCTGCGCGGTGCGCTCGAACAGCTCAGCCTGATGGTGATGCAGACCGGCATCGGCCTTACCCGCACCGACACGCTCGAATATGCGGCCTCCGTCATCGACGTGATCGTGCAGCTTGGCCGGGTGGACGGGCGGCGCGGCATCGCCGCCATCGGACGCAGCGAAGACATACTCGCGCAGATCGGGTGAGCGTGGGCGAGTTCCGCCGCCCACGTTTCGCATGTGCAGCATCGCGGGCTTGACCCCGCCCGGCCGCGGGGCCAAGACGGCGGGGTGACACAGCATCTCCCCCCGCCCGCGCCGATCGATTTTTCCGGCGATGCGCTGTTCCTCGATTTCGACGGAACGCTTGTCGAACTGGCCGACCGGCCCGATGGAGTCATCGTCGGCGAACGGTTGATCGCCACGCTTCACGCATTGTCGGATCGGCTGAATGGCCGGCTCGCCCTCGTCAGCGGGCGCGACATCGCCACGCTGGACGGTTTCGGGATGGCCGGCCTCGCCATCGCGGGAAGCCACGGGGCCGAATGGCGGCTCGCCGACGGAACGGTGAGCGAAACCGCCCGCCCCCCCGGCATGGACGACGCGCGCGGGCGGTTCGAACAATTTGCCGACACGCACGGCGGCGTCTTGTTCGAGGACAAGCCGCTGGGTGCCGCGCTGCATTACCGAATGTCGCCGGAATGGGGGCAGGAATGCCGCGCGCTTGCCGAAAATCTCGCGCAAGCGCACGGTTTTCATGTGCAGCACGGTCACGAGATGGTCGAATTGCGCCGGGCCGGCGTCGACAAGGGCGTCGCCATCGCCGATATCCTGAAGCGCGCGCCGTTTGCGGGGCATCGCCCGGTATTCCTGGGCGACGACGTCACCGACGAAGCCGGCTTCGAACAGGTGGCCCGGTCTGGCGGGCATGGCGTGCTCATCGGCACGATGCGCGCGACCGCCGCGACTTTCCGCTTGCCGGATGTTAGTTCGGTGAACGAATGGCTGCACCATTCGTTAAAGGGGGGGCCGGAAGATTAGGAATTTCAGGGGGACATCATGAGCCGTCTTATCGTTGTATCGAACCGCGTTTCCATGCCATCGCCAGACGGGGCACAGGGCGGGTTGGCGGTGGCCCTTCAGGCGGCCCTGCGCGAAAGCGGCGGATTGTGGTTCGGGTGGTCCGGACGCGAGGTCGAGGAATTCACCGGCAGCGTCAATTTCGAGGAAATCGACGGCGTGCGATCCGCCGTGGTCGATCTCGAGGCGCAGGATGTCGAGGAATATTACAACGGCTTTGCCAATCGCACGCTCTGGCCACTGTTCCATTACCGGATCGACATCGCGAAATACAACCGCAGCTTCGGCGAGGGATACGAACGGGTGAACCGGCGCTTTGCCGAACCCCTGCACGTCATGATCGAGCCGGACGACGTCGTGTGGATCAACGATTATCACCTGATCCCGATGGCGATGCTGCTGCGCGATCGGGGCGTGCGCAACCGGATCGGTTTCTTCCTCCACACGCCCTGGCCGCCGACACGCCTGCTCGTGTCCCTGCCCTATCACGAGCGGCTGGTGCGCTCGATGTTCTTCTACGACGTGATCGGGTTCCAGACCGAGGAATGGCTGGAAAGCTTCCGCCATTATTGCTAGCACGAGCTGGGCGGGCGCAGCGAGGGCGAATATATCCACGTCGGCGAAAAGATGGTGCGCGCGGTGGTGTGCCCCATCGGCATCGATTTCGACAATTTCCGCGAGGCGAGCGAAACGCGCGAGGCGAACGCGATTGCCGAACGCATGCGCACCTCGCTGCGGCAGCTGACCATGATCGTCGGGGTCGACCGGCTCGATTATTCGAAGGGGATCGAGGAACGGCTCAACAGTTTCGAGCATCTGCTCCACACGCATGAGGAACTGCATCGCTCGGTCGTGCTCATCCAGGTGGCGCCCCCCTCCCGCGGCGAGGTCGAACAATATCAGAAGGTCCGCGAGAAGCTGAACGAGCTGGCCGGGCGCATCAATGGCGAGTTCGCCGAGGTGGACTGGACCCCGATCCGCTACGTCAATCGCGGCTATGCACGGGCCGAACTTACCGCGCTCTACCGTGCGGCGCGGGTGGGCCTCGTCACGCCGCTGCGCGATGGGATGAATCTTGTCGCGAAGGAATATATCGCCGCGCAGGATCCGGAGGATCCGGGCGTGCTGATCCTGTCGCGCTTTGCCGGCGCCGCTTGGCAGATGAAGGAAGCTCTGCTCGTCAATCCCTACTCGCCGGAGGAAGTGGCCGAAGCCTTGCAGCAGGCATTGAAAATGCCGTTGTCCGAACGCAAGCGACGCTTTGAAACCCTGCTCGACGGCGTGCGGACGGAAAATGTCCATTGGTGGCGCGAAAAATTCGTCGCGATGATCACGGAAACCAAAGTTCCGCCCGGCAAGGAATAGCGTCGCGCAACCGGCCATATTTGCCGCCCGCAATATCGCCGGGCGATGGTCATAACGGGCAAATGCCTAAACGCGCCTAAGGATAAATTAGGCTTGCCGTCTCATATCTTGCACGATGAAGTTTCATTGGCTCAGATTTCTTGACTGGCTGAAGATTTCTTCGGTGCCGGACGCGCTTGCGATCGCGCAGCATGACGAATTGCAGCGTCAGATTCCGATGCTCTATGCCGTGTTGAGCGTCAACGCCGTGGCCGTGGCGGCGACCCATTTCCACGTCGCGCCGCTCTACATGACCTTGTGGATCCCGCTCGTGCTCGTGACGATGAGCATAGTGCGGGCGATCGCATGGCGGTTCCGCCCCCGGATGAACGTGAACGGCGCCGGCGCGATCCGCATGTTGCGCCGCACAACGCTGCTCGCCGCGTTCATCGCCTTCGCCTACGTGAGCTGGTCGCTCGCGCTGTACAGCTTTGCGCAAGACGAGCAGCGCGCCCATGTCGCGTTGTTCATCGCCACGACGGTGATCGGGTGCATCGCGTGCCTGACCTATCTGCCGCAGGCCGCCATGCTCGTCACCGTCATCGTAATGGTACCCTATCTATCCTATCAGCTGTCGATGGGCGGTCCGATCTACACCGCGATTGCGTTCAACATCCTGCTCGTGCTCATCATGCTTATCCGAGTGCTGCTCAACAATTATCATGGCTTTCAAAAGTTGGTGGAGGCCCGCATCGAGAGCGAGAGACTTCACGAGGAGGTCACCCATCTCGCCAATACCGACACGCTGACCGGATTGCCCAACCGGCGTTATTTCTTTGCGAAGAGCACCGCCTTGATGGAGCGATGCGCGCACGATGGCACGCCGCTTGTTTTCGGCACGATCGACCTCGACCGGTTCAAGGCGGCGAACGATACGTTCGGCCATGCCCTGTGCGACACGCTGCTGGCGGCGGTCGCGGAACGGCTCTGCGAGGCGCTTGGCGAAGACGCGATGATCGCCCGGCTGGGCGGGGACGAATTCGCCTTTGTCCTGCAAACCGACCTGCATAGCGCACAGCGGATGGCGCAGGCGGCATGTCGCAAGATCGGTCAGGCGTTTTTCCTGGGCGACACGAGGATCACCGTAGGTGCGAGCTGCGGCCTTGCGATCTGCGGCGACGAACACGCGGACATCGTCTCGCTCTATGATCAGGCCGATTACGCGCTCTATTACGCCAAGAATCATGAGCGCGGTTCGTCCATCACCTATTCCGCCGAGCTGGATCAGACGATGCGCTTCGAACGCCAGCTCGAAACCGCGTTGCAGAACGCCGATTACGAGGCGGAATTCGATATTGTCCTGCAACCGATCGTGCGATTGTCCGACTTTCACGTCATCGGCGGCGAAACGCTCGCGCGGTGGAACAGCCCCACGCTCGGACCGGTGGAGCCGGCCGTGTTCATTCCCGTCGCCGAACGGCTGGGGCTGATCAACCGGCTGAGCCTCGTGCTGCTTGGAAAAATGCTCCGTGCGCTCGGCCAGATGCCACGGAACGTAGTATTGGGGTTCAACCTGTCGGCCTATGATTTGGCGAGCGAGGAGACCGTCGCCGCCATCGTGGACTCTATCCGGGGGAGCGGTGCCGATGCCTCGCGCATCGTGCTGGAGCTTACGGAAACGGCGATGCTGCGCGATCTGGACCTGGCACGTAGCGCGATGGAAGAGTTTCACGCGCTGGGCGCAAGGATCGCACTCGACGATTTCGGGACCGGCCAATCGAGCCTGAGCTATCTCCACAAGCTGCCGATCGATGTCGTGAAACTGGATCGCTCCTTCATCGTGGAAAGCAGGATAAAGCGAAGCCGGGATTTGCTCCAGGCGGTCATTACCCTGTGCCGCACGATGGGGCTGCCCTGCGTGGCCGAAGGGGTGGAGGAAACGGAGCAGCTCAACATGCTCCGCGTAATGGGGTGCGACAATATCCAGGGTCATCTGTTCAGCGCGCCCATGACCGTCGAACAGTTCGAAGCCATGGTGAAACAAGCATCGGACCCTTCAGCCTCCGTCGCCTGAGCTTCGGCCCCGCGCGTTTGCCCCGCCACTTCCACGCCGTCATCCGCCGCGCAGCAATTGCACCCCGTAATCCCGTTCGAACAGATAGAGCAGCGTGCGCGCCGCATCGCCGCGCGCGCCCGTCAACCCGCCATCGCGTTCGATCAGCAGGCGCGCATCGTCATGCGCCGGCTCCAGCAGATCGCCGATCTGTTCGTGGGTCGCCACGGCAAAGGCATGTTCGCCCGATTGCCGCGTGCCGAGCAGTTCGCCGCCGCCCCTCAGGCGCAGATCCTCCTCCGCCAGCCGAAACCCGTCCTGCGTCTCCCGCATGAGCGCGAGCCGGTCGCGCGCCGTCTCGCTCAACGCCTGTCCCCGCAGCAGCAGACACACCGATTCCGCCGCCCCGCGCCCGACCCGTCCGCGAAGCTGATGCAGCTGGGCAAGGCCGAAACGCTCGGCCTGCTCGATTATCATGAGCGAGGCATTGGGCACGTTGACCCCCACCTCGATCACCGTCGTCGCGACGAGCACCTGCATCTCGCCGCTCGCGAAACGCTGCATGTTGGCGTCCTTCACATCGCCGGGCAATTGTCCGTGGACCAACGTCACCCGGTCGCCCAGCACGTCGCGCAACGCATCGAAACGTTCCTCCGCCGCGGCGAGATCGGCGCGTTCGTTTTCATGCACCATCGGACAGACCCAGTATGCCTGCCCGCCGCCCTCGACATGGCGGCGAAGCCCTGCGACGACATCGTCCATCCGCTCCACCGCGACGACGCGCGTGTCGATCGGCTTGCGCCCCGGCGGCAGCTCGTCGAGCTTCGACACCTCCATCTCGCCATATTGCGCGAGCGTCAGCGTGCGGGGAATGGGCGTCGCCGTCATGGCGAGGCAATGGGCCGTCCCCTTCGCCTTTTGCGTCAATAGGAGCCGTTGCCCCACGCCGAAGCGATGCTGTTCGTCAATGACGACGAGAGCGAGATTGCGATAATTCACCGCGTCCTGAAATATCGCGTGGGTGCCGACGATGATGTCGATCGTGCCGTCCATCAATCCCATCAACGTCGCCTGGCGCGCGCGCCCCTTGTCCCGGCCGGTCAGTATCGCGATCTCGACGCCGGTGCCGCGCGCCATTTCGGTGAGCGTTTCGTAATGCTGCCGCGCGAGGATTTCCGTCGGGGCGAGCATCGCGGCCTGCGCGCCGGCTTCCACCGCGATCAGCATCGCGGTCAGCGCCACGACCGTCTTGCCCGATCCGACATCGCCCTGAAGCAGGCGCAGCATGGGATATTCCTGCGCCATGTCGCCCTCGATCTCGCGTATCGAACGCTGCTGCGCACCGGTCAGGGAAAAGGGCAGCTTCAACCGGTCGCGCAGATGTCCGTCGCCCTGTAATGACGGCCCGCGCCGCCGGCGATTGTCCGCCTTCACCAGCATCAGCGCCAGCGCGCTCGCGAACAATTCGTCATAGGCGAGCCGGTCGCGCGCCTCCCGATGTCCACCACGATGGGCGAGCATGAGGGCATCGCGCCAATCGGGCCAGCCGCGCTTCTCCTTCAACCCCGCATCGACCCATTCGGGCAGTTCGGGAACCAGCCCCAATGCCTGCTCCACCATCGCGGCAAGCCGGTTCTGCGTCAGCCCCTCGGCCAGCGGATAGACAGGCTCGCACTCCGCCCCCATCACCGCCGCGCCGTCGGGCGAAACGTGACCGGGATGGACGATCTGCAACATGTCGCCATATTGTTCGAGCTTGCCCGCCACCCATCGCGCCTCGCCGGTGGGCAGCAGTTTTTTCGCCGAATAGGACGCGCGCCCGAAATAGGTCAGCGAAACCATGTTCCCGGCCGCATCGCGCGCCTGCACCCGGAACGGGCCGCGGCCGGTGCTGCTCCCGCGATGGTCGGTGACGGTCAGGCGGACGATGATATGCTCGCCGACCTGCGCCTCGTCGAGGTCGGCGACCTGCCGCCGTTCGACGAAACGGTCGGGCAGGTGATAGACGAAATCCTTCACCCGCCGCAGCCCCAGGCGGTTCAACGGTTTTTCCAGTTTCGGCCCCACGCCTTTCAACGTGTCGGCACTGGCGAACAGGGGATTGAGCCTTTCGGGACGCATGCCGGGGGCTATAGCGGTGTTTTTCGCCGCTTGCACCGCGCAAGCGCGCTCGCTACCCGGTTTTCATGGCCGATCCTGTTCCCTTTCACGAACCCGCCCGTTTTGCCCGCGCAAAATTCCGTGCCTGGCATCGCGGCACGCGCGAGGCCGATTTCATGATCGGCGGCTTTTTCGACAAATATTCCAACACCTGGGACGAACGCGAGCTGAAATGGTTCGAAACCCTGCTGGACGAGGATGACGTCGACATCATGGCATGGGCGCTTGGCGTACAACCTGCCCCGCCGCTTTACGAAGGGCCGATGATGGACGCGATGCGCCGGCTCGATTACGTGCACGTCCACCGATAATCATTGCGGGAACCGCCCCGCCCCCCGTTCGTCCCGAAGGACACATGGCCGAAATTTCCGATATCACCACCGCCCGGCGCCCGTTGGTGCTGTCCTCCCTCGCGCGTGGCGCGTTGCCCATGGTCATGGCCGATCTTGCCCGTGCCGCAAAGGGTCGCGCCGTGTTCATCGCCCCGGACGAACAGGCGATGGCCGCCGTCACCGATGCGGCCCCGTTCTTCGCGCCCGAATTGCAGGTCATCGAATTTCCGGCATGGGACTGTCTCCCCTATGACCGGTCGAGCCCCGCGCTTTCGGTGAGCGCGCGCCGCCTCTCCGCGCTTCAGGCGTTGCAGAGGAAACGCAGCGGGCCGCAATTGCTCGTCACGACGGTCAATGCGGTGCTCCAACGTGTCCTGACCCCGTTCCGCATTCGCGAGGCGACGCGCATGCTCGAACCCGGCATGTCGGTCGGGCATGAAAGCCTGATCGCGCTGTTGCAGCGGCAGGGTTACAGTCGCGCCGACACCGCGATCGATGCCGGCGAATTCGCGGTGCGCGGCTCGATCTTCGACATCGTGCCGTCGGGCCTTGGTGAAAAGGACAAGCGACTGGGCCTCCGGCTCGATTTCTTCGGCGACGAGCTGGAGACATTGCGCCTCTACGATCCGGGCGATCAGCGCAGCACGGGTTCGGTGAAGAGTCACCTGCTGCTCCCCGCCAGCGAGGCGCTGTTCGATGATGATACGATCAAACGGTTTCGCGGGCGTTACCGCGAAATGTTCGGCGCGGCCGCCACGTCCGACCCGCTGTATCAAGCGGTGAGCGAAGGTCGGCGGCAGGCGGGCATGGAACACTGGCTGCCCCTGTTCGAGGAAAAGCTGTCGACATTGTTCGATCATCTCGACCCGGACGATCTGGCCGTGGTGGATGGCGGGGCGATCCGGTCGGGTGAAACGCGGTTGGAGGAGATTGCCGATTATTACCGCGCCCGCCGCGAAAGCGCCGCGCAGGCACCGGGCAGCTACCGTCCGCTCGCGCCCGAATCGCTCTACCTTTCGGAGGCGGAATGGACCGGGCGCATGGCGCAGCACCCCATTCACCGCACCTCGATCTTTGCCGAGCCGGAAAGCGACGGCGTCGTCGATTTCGGCCTTCAGTCCGCCCGCGATTTCGCGCCCGAACGCAGCCGCGGCGAAAACGTATACGAAGCCGCCGCCGCCCATCTCGCCAAAACGGCGAAGGAGGGACGCAAGCCCATCCTCGCCACCTATTCCGAAGGGTCGCGCGCCCGCATCGTCAACCAGCTTGGCGAAGCGGGCAAGAGCGCGCCGGCCATCGCCGATGGCTGGCAGGATGCGCTCGGCATCGCGGCGAAGGGCAAGGCGGTGGCCGTCGTGCTGCCGCTGGAATCCGGGTTTGCGAATGACGATCTCGATGTTCTGACCGAACGCGACCTTCTGGGCGACCGGCTGGTCCGCCGGAAAAAGCGGAAGAAGGACGCCGACGCCTTCATGGCGGAGCTGGCCGCGCTCACCCCCGGCGATCTCGTTGTGCATATGGATCACGGGATCGGGCGCTATCTCGGTCTCGATCCGATCAGTGTGGGCAAGAGCAAGCACGATTGCGTCGCGCTTGAATATCATGGCGGGGACAAGCTCTATATTCCCGTCGAAAATCTCGACGTGCTGTCGCGCTATGGCAGCGAGTCCGAAGGGGTCACGCTCGATCGCCTGGGCGGCGAGGCGTGGCAGAAGCGCAAGAGCCGGCTGAAGGAGCGCATCCGCGAAATCGCACATGACCTGCTGCGCACGGCGGCGAAACGGGCGTTGCAGAAAGCGCCGGTGATCGAGCCGGACGAACAGAGCTATGCCCCGTTCGTCGATCGCTTCCCGTGGAGCGAGACGGACGATCAGGAGCGTGCCATTGGCGATGTGCTGGGCGATCTGGCCGATGGGCGGGCGATGGACCGGCTGGTGTGCGGCGATGTCGGTTTCGGCAAGACGGAGGTCGCCCTTCGCGCCGCGTTTGTCGCGGCGATGAGCGGGCGGCAGGTCGTGATGATCGCGCCGACGACCCTGCTCGCCCGGCAACATTACAGCAATTTCGTCGAACGGTTCGGCGGCTTTCCCCTCAATATAGGGCGGCTGTCCCGGCTCGTTCCCGCAAGGGAAGCGGCCGCGACGCGTGCGGGCCTTGCCGATGGAACCATCGACATCGTCGTCGGCACCCACGCCATCCTGTCGAAATCGGTCGAGTTCAAGCGGCTCGGCCTCGTCATCGTGGACGAGGAGCAGCGGTTCGGCGTCACGCACAAGGAAAAGCTGAAATCCTTGCGAACCAATGTGCACGTGCTCACCCTCACCGCGACGCCGATCCCCCGCACATTACAGATGGCGATGTCGGGCCTGCGCGAATTGTCGGTGATACAGACCCCGCCGGTCGACCGGCTTGCGGTGCGGACCTATGTCATGGAATGGGACGACATGGTCATGCGGGAGGCTTTGCTGCGCGAACATCATCGCGGCGGGCAGAGTTTCATCGTCGTGCCGCGCATTTCCGACATGCCGGAAATCGAGGACTGGCTGCGCGAATATGTGCCGGAGGTGAAGGCCGTGTTCGCCCACGGGCAGATGGGCGCGAACGAGGTGGAAGAGCGGATGAGCGCCTTCTACGAAAAGAAATACGATGTCCTGCTCTCGACGACCATCGTGGAAAGCGGGCTCGACATTCCGTCGGCCAATACGATCATCATTCACCGCGCCGACCGGTTCGGCCTTGCCCAGTTGTATCAGCTGCGCGGGCGGGTGGGCCGCTCGAAACTGCGAGCCTACGCCTATCTCACGCACAAGCGGGGCGAGCAATTGTCCGAGGTCGCGGAAAAGCGGCTGAAGGTGCTGGGCGATCTCGATTCGCTGGGCGCTGGGTTTCAATTGGCGAGCCACGATCTCTACCATCGCGGCGCGGGCAATCTGCTCGGCGACGAACAATCGGGGCAGATTCGCGAGGTCGGCTTCGAACTGTACCAATCCATGCTGGAGGATGCGATCCTGGCCGCCAAGGCGGGCGATGCCGGGTTGGAGGAGGATCGCAGCGGGTTGTCGCCGCAGATCACCGTCGATGCGCCGATCATGATTCCGGAGGATTACGTCCCCGACCTTGCCGTGCGCATGGCATTGTATCGCCGTTTGAACGACGCCGCCGACAGCGAAGCGATCGAGGCGCTGGCCGCCGAAATGATCGACCGCTTCGGCCCCCTCCCCTCCGCGACCGAAAACCTCGTTCGCCTGATCGAGATCAAGGCGCTCGCGCTGGAGGCCTGCATCGCCAAGATCGATGTAGGTGCGCGCGGCACGCTGGTCAGCTTCCACAATGACCGCTTTCCCGAGCCGGCCGGCCTCATCGCCTATGTCGAACGGTTGAAGGGAACGGCGAAACTGCGGCCCGACATGAAGCTGGTCATCAATCGCGCGTGGAACGATCCGAAGGCGCGGCTCCACGGCCTGCACCAGTTGACGAAGGGGCTGGCGGGGATCGTGCGGCGCGCGCAAAAGCCGAAACAATCGGCCTGAACCGCGGTGCGCCGCGTTGCCAAGCCCGCCAACCGCCCATAGGGTCGCGCGCACAAGGGGAAGGATACGCCGCATGACCGAGCTGAAACCGATTTACGAAAAGCTCAGCCTGTTCGTGTCGCCGACCGAGCGTGCGCAGGACGCCGCACGCCCGCTGCGCGATGCGCATGACTGGGTGCCGCTCGCCGATGCGGACGCGATCGTGGTTTTGGGCGGCGACGGCTTCATGTTGACGGCGCTGCATACCATGCTTGATGCCGGGCGGATCGTACCGGCCTACGGGCTCAATCTCGGCACGGTCGGCTTTCTCATGAACAAGTACAAGAGTGCGCGCCCGTTGATGGAGCGGCTTGCGCGCGCAAGGCCGCTTACCGTGTCGCCGCTCTTCATGAAGGCGGTCCGGCAGGACGGGTCGAGCTTCGAGAATTGCGCCATCAACGAGGTTTCGCTGCTGCGCGAAACGCGGCAGACGGCAAAGCTGGAGGTGTCGGTCGGCGGGAAGGTGCGGATTCCGGAACTGGCATGTGACGGGGTGCTGGTCGCGACGCCGGCGGGATCGACCGCCTATAATTTTTCCGCCAACGGCCCGATCCTCCCGCTCGCATCGGGACAGCTCGCCCTCACCCCGATCAGCGCGTTTCGCCCGCGTCGATGGAAAGGCGCGATCCTGCCCGACCATCTGCCGATCGCGTTCCGCGTTTTGGAGGCGGAAAAGCGCCCGGTTTCCGCCGTCGCCGATCAGAAGGAAGTCCGCAATATTGCCACGATCGAGGTTCGCGTCGCGCATGAGCGTGACCTTACCTTGCTGTTCGATCCGGGCCACAGCCTGGACGAGCGGATCGTCACCGAACAATTCGTGATCTGACCAAAAATTTTTGCGATTTTTTGCAAGAGACGGCTTGTCAAAAATCTCAGCGCTGTTATACGCCCGGTCCTGCCTTGCAAAGGGCTGCTCCCCGATAGCTCAGCGGTAGAGTAGGTGACTGTTAATCACTTGGCCGTAGGTTCGAATCCTACTCGGGGAGCCACTACCTCTTTTCATCGACGTGCAATTTGGGGCAGGAACCTTGCGTTTCTGCCGTTTTTGCGCTGTTTGATGGTGCATGGAAGTGCATAAAAGAGCAGGTAAGCGCGGACAGTTTGGGGGTCTCTTTGGGGGTTCCGTTTCGGGGGCTCAATGCTGACCGATGCAGCCTGCCGGACAACGAAGCCTTCAGCCAAGAATCGAAAGCTTTCCGATTCGGGTGGCCTCTTTCTGCTGGTCAGGACAACCGGCTCCAAGAGCTGGAAATACAAGTACCGATTGCGCGATGGTCGCGAGAAGCTGCTGACCATCGGCAGCTATCCACAGACCTCTTTGTCGGAAGCGAGGAAGGCGCGCGACCTAGCACGCGAGCAGTTGGTTTCCGGCATCGATCCTTCGGCCGAGAAGAAACGGCGAAAGGCTGCGGACGCACTTGCCGCGCTAGAAACCTTCGAGGCCGTCGCGCGTGCATGGCACCGCGAGAAGCAAGCAACGCTGGCTCCGCGCTATGCGAAGCAAGTACTTGTGCGCCTCGAGGAGAATATGTTCCCGATTATCGGCGCCATGCCGATCGACAGTATCAAGCCCCCGCAAATACTCGAAGCGATACGCCACATCGAGGCGCGCGGTGCCAAGGAAATGGCACATCGGGTGCGAACGCACACCTCCGACGTCTTCGTCTGGGCGATCGCGTCGGGAATCTGTCAGCAGGATCCTGCCGCGATTATCCGCAAGGCATTGAAGCCTACCGATCCGAAGCTGCGCCCTGCTCGCACCAAGCTGAAGGACGCTCGCAAGGTTCTCACCTCGACCGAGGTGCTGAACGATATTTGGTGGGCGACGCGACTTGCCTCCCGCTTGTTGGCGCTGACTGCGGCGCGACAGGGCGTAATTCGGTTGGCCGAGCGCGCGGAATTCGAGAACCTGGACGGCAAGCAGCCGATCTGGCGAATTCCCGCGGAAAAGATGAAACTCACCCGCGAGCGCAAACGCGACGCGGCCTTCGAGTTTGTCATACCGCTCTCGCGCCAATCCGTCGAAACGGTAAAGGCGGCGATGGAAGCCAGCCCCAGCCCGCAATGGCTGTTTCCCGGCATCGGCGGCTGGCGCAAGCCGATCAGCGATTCGACATTAAGCAAGCACTATCGCGATGCGGGCCTCGGGGGCCTTCACGTGCCCCATGGCTGGCGCTCGAGCTTTTCGACGATCATGAACGAACGCGCGGCCGTGGAGGATCGCGAGCGCGACCGTGCTATCATCGACCTCATGCTGGCGCACGTACCCGAAGGTGTCGAAGCGGCCTACAACCGAGCCGCCTATATGCCCCGGCGACGCGAGTTGGCGCAGGTGTGGGCGGACCTGTTAATGGATGGCATGCCGCCGCCTGGAACGCTGATCCCGCGCTGACAAGCGCAGGAGGCCGCGCATGACGGCCTCTGTTTTCGGCGACAAGCTTTCGAATGGCAACGACGGCGTCCGCTCGATCGGCGCGATCGCCGCCCAGCTCGTCGGCGTCAAACTGGATCGCAAGGTACGTGCCCGGCTCGGCCGAGGCGACAGCCCGCGTACCGGCGAACCGGTCTGGCGCAACAGCTATTCCCGCGGCCAGATGGAGGACCGCCTCTGGCGACCGATCCACGATGGCACGAAACGAGGCGGGGCACGCTGGACGCGGGCGCTGCTGAAGCGTGCGCGTGAACTCGAATTTGCGTCCCGGCTCAAACGGCGCGAGAAACTGCCTGGAAGCGAGAACGGCGTCATCGGCCATGTCGGGCTTGAGGTGCTTGAATACATGTTTGGCATCGTCGACTATGAGACAGGACGCCTCGAACCTGCCATCGCAACAATCGCCGATGCAATCGGACGATCATATTCCGCAACCCATCGTGCCCTCGTCCGGCTGCGCGAATGCGGCTTCCTTCGCTGGATGCGGCGCAGCGAGCCGATCGAGAACCCCGAACCCGACGGCCCGCAGGTCCGGCAGATCAGCAATGCCTATGCCCTGCTCGTGCCCGAACAGATGCGCAATTGGCTCGGACGGCTCCTGCGGCCTGCACCGACGCCAGCATGCGCGCAGGACCGCGTAGCGGCCGACAAGGCGGAGCTGGACCGGATTGCGGGAAGCATGACCGCCGCAGACTGGCAAGCAGCGTTCGGCGCGACGAAGAACGGCGACGTTCTGGCCGATGTCGCTCGCGCGATCGACGCCCGTGATGCCGTGACCGCGAATCCTCCAGTGCTGGAGAAACCGGGGGATCATTCTGATCCATGAAAGGAATGAGAAGGCTTTCGCCTTCTCATGCGCGGGCTACGCCCAATATCTTTGCTGACCGGCCCCGAAACGTTCGAATTAATCTGGAAAGAACCGATGGACGCACCGTCGGACGGAGCGGCTTGCGCCACTCCGATGCTCGGCGAAGGGCCGAGGGGCAAAAGGCGTGCCATTCATGATCGAAGCGCTGTTCGCAGCCGTCGCGACCGCACACGATTCTGTGCATCATATCGCATCACCGGGCAGAGACGTCCGGTCTTGGCGCATTCGGGGGGTAGCTGCGGTTTTCAGCACTTCAGCGACTGCATCAAAAGCGGGGCAAAAAGCCTGCGGGCGAGGCGTGGGGGCAAGCGCGGCGCTCGGGGTGGCGGCGGGGCGCCCTCGCCATCAGTCCCGCGCGAGTGGCCCAATCGATTGCGGCCGCCGCCCACAGGCGCTGCACCGGAACCGGGTGGCCGCGCTATCCAGCCCGATCGGCCAGCGCTTTTCATGGAACCGCTGGACAACGGCCCGTCCCGACAGCATGGCCCGATGCCCACAGCTGCAGCGCAGCTCGACATCGTAACCGTGCCCGGCGAAATCATAGATGGTTCGGAAAAGCTTGCTGCCCATCCACCCGCTAGAACAAAATGAGAACGTAGTTGCAAGCCCGCCGCAGCGCAAAGCTGAGGGCAAATGCGCCGCGGCAGCGGACCGGCGAGCTAGGCTCAGGACCTATTAAATCGCTTGCTCTGGACGCAATCGGTTGATTCAGTGGCGCACCGAGGAGGTGCTGCCGATGTCCGAGCTGTGGTTGTTGAGCGAGGCGCAGATGCGCCGGATTGAGCCTTATTTTCCACTGTCGCACGGTATCCCGC
>NZ_JAIQCI010000019.1 GCF_022378335.1 Croceicoccus hydrothermalis | reverse complement strand
TCGTTCCTTCGTCACTACGACGAGACCCAAATCCTCCTTAATCTACAACCGTAAATCTGTGCCATTGGTGCTGACGGCGAACAATCCCGTGCAATGGTGCAAAACCTGCCCCCGGCCGCGTAGCATGCGTTCTCAATTCATCCTCCTGTGCCGAGACGGCTATCCTCTATAATGCGCGGAACGAAGGAGGTTTCCTGACCCAGGAGCGCGACGGGCCATAATCCCGACATAATGATGCAATTGCCAAGGCAGCAATCGAAGCGGCGGCCAGCGCCGAGAACCATCGAGGGCACCGCTGCGGTAAGCCGGCGAATGGCGGTATGCCCAATGTTGAAAATAAATGGTGCCAGAAGAGGCATCACATACGAGCTCTTTTTAGATTTATATTCAGCTGCTTAGGTAATTCGGACTGAGCCAAAGGACCGCAAAAGGCCCGCAAAAACCGTCTAATGCACTGGTTCGATGCCTTTTTCGGGACTTAAAATTGATTCTGCGGCACCAAATGACGCGGTCGATTTTTGTCTGCTTCGCGCCCTAATTTTGGTCAAGAGATGATCATCGAACGAGCTTTCGAAAGCGGGCGTCGCGACAGATAATTGTCGATCGATAACGATTGAAAGAACCAGCCTTACTTCAGAACCCCCGCTTATCTCCTGCCATCAGGTTACCCGCGCACTGTCGCGTGTAGGTCATTTTCCAAGGAGGAAAGTTCTGACTTGCCTCGAAGGAAAGTCGCATCTAGTCATTTTCCTTCGAAGAAAGTGAGGGTTTGGCAATGGTGTTGGTAGACAGTTTGGTCCTTCTGGTC
Organism: Croceicoccus hydrothermalis; assembly: GCF_022378335.1. GTDB lineage: Bacteria > Pseudomonadota > Alphaproteobacteria > Sphingomonadales > Sphingomonadaceae > Croceicoccus > Croceicoccus hydrothermalis. The sequence goes on along the minus strand of NZ_JAIQCI010000019.1, from coordinate 18,974 downwards.
GTGCTGTGCGGGCTCGCGTGGATGTCTTGGCGCGATTCGCGCGACTACGCAGCTTTCAAGAAGTTTGATTCCAGCGCGGACCGGGTGCGCTTTTACCGCCGGTGGACTTTCGTTCCGATGGCGCTTTTCGGTGTCGGTGGATTAGCCGTGCTGCTGACCTTCGGGAGACTGGACTTACTATACTCTCTGCCCGTTGAATTCGCGCCATTGATCGCTCCCTTCGAGGCAGTTTCGGAACCCGAAGGTTCCAGCTTTGAAACGGTGCTCGGAATGGCCAGTGGCTTGCTTCTAGGCCTTACCATCACGGCAGTGATCTGGCGTCGGCGGTTGAAGAAGATGTCACAACCGGTGGTCGGCGACATTGAAGCTCTTTTGCCGCGCAACGGAAAGGAGGTGGCATGCTGCATCCCTCTGGCTCTGAACGCCGGCATCAGCGAGGAGATCTTCTATCGCGCCGCCCTTCCGCTGTTGGTGCTGGAAGCTACCGGATCAGTATGGGCGTCGCTGACGATCTCGATCGCGGCATTCGGATTGGCGCACTGGTATCAGGGTTGGAAGGGCGTTCTCGCGACCAGTGCGATGGGTGCGCTCTTCTTCTGGCTCTATCTCTCGAGCGGATCCGTCATCAAGCCGATTGCGATGCACGTGCTCATCGATATGATCGGCCTGGTGATCAGGCCTCTGGTTTCTCAGTATCTGGTTAGGCGACGTGCAAGTGCCGAGGCGAGTGAGGGGGCCTTGCCAGCAATGCCGTCAGGAGCAGCTACGGTTGTCGAGACAGAGGTAAGCACATGAACAACTCTGAGGACCCACGGGACGCACTGGCAGCTCTCGAGTCCACGAATGATCGTCTGGCGAGACGAATGAGGTGGCCGATCTGGAGGCATTTTGCCGGTGGATTGCTCATGACGCTGATTGTCGCGGCAGTAGCTCTCCCTCGTGATGTCGCAGCCGTAGTCTTCGTGACGGCAATGGTCCTGATGTTGTTGATTGTCCGGGACGATAAGAAGCGTCACGGCATGTTCGTGAGCGGATATCAACGAGGCAGGACCGTGTGGATCGTAGCAGCGATCATCGTCCTGAACCTATCCGCGCTGGTCATCGTCCTCACCCAGTTCGAGGACCCGACCGACGATCCATGGTTCTGGGTGACGTTGTCAATCGTCGCTCTCGGGACATCGGGACTCAGCTGGATCTGGGAACGGGTGTATCGCAGAGATGTGCGTGAAGGGAGGTTATGAGCGTGGGTCTCGACGAGATGTTCAACGCTTCCGCGCGCCTGCAGATCGCAGCAATTCTTCTCCGCGCCGACGAAGCCGAATTCTCGGTCATTCGAGACGTCATCGAGGTGAGTGACTCGGCTCTTTCGAAACATCTCTCGACACTGTCAGAAGCGGGCTATGTATCGATCAAGAAAGCGCCCCGGAACGGCCGCCGGCGAACTTGGGCAGCGCTCACGTCTAAGGGCCGACGGGCCTTTCAGCAGCACGTGAAGGCGCTCCAGGAAATGATCACGGTGGCCGACGAGAAGATCGGTGAGATTGCTTCGGACTAGATGAAACTGAGGACAATTATGAAGCTGTCGAACTGAATGCCCAGGTCGCGGGGCAATTGGGCGGTTTGAGGCCGAAATGGCCGAACGGCGAACCTCTGCCCGTTCACGCCACTTTGGGCTTCCATTGCCAGTTTATGGGAGTGCGCTGAACGTCCGCAACAGAGGGCTGGAGCTTTCATAGAAGCGGACTCGCTGACCGTCTGCTTTTTGGCGCTTGCTTTCCGAAACCGGACAGTCTCCTCCCGGCCCCTTTCCAGCCATTTCGGCAGTCTTCCACAGCTCTTTTCTGAGCGAGTGTAGGTATATCTAACCTGCTCAACTTGTCGTGGCCGGTAGTTGCATTTAGCGCAATGGCCGCTTTGCGCCCTCAATCCGGCGGCTCTGCCTTGTCGTCGACGATCCCGAAAGCCGCCATTCGTTGAGCCAGCGCTCAACTGGTTCAGACCCGACATTGCGCTCACGGCCCAACAGGCGTGGCCACCATTATGTTCGGAGTGCAGCAATCAGGGCGTCTCGAGCCATGGCCACGCGCGGGTGTCGCAGCGATGAGCGTGCCCAGACGAGGTAGTAAGCATTGCGCGGCACCGTGACCGGGGCGGGTATCTCGATCAGCGTGCAGGCAGCGCGTTCGGTGCGGGTGAGATAGCCGGGCAGAACCGTCCAGCCGATGCCCGCGCACAATCCCGACCGTAGCACCCTCAAATCGGGCGCGGTCAAGGCGGGCTGGCTGGTCAGCTCGATCTGGTTTGCATGGAGCCAGGTTCGCAGCAGCGGCCTGTCGAGATCGTAGGCGAGGTGGGCTGTTTGATTGAGCCCTTCGACCAGCGACAATTCAGCAATCCGGCTCGCCACGGCGGGCGAGGCTACGGCGCGCAGGTGTTCCTCGCCCAGTGCATGGAAGGCCAACCGCGGATCTTCGGGTTGCGAGGCGGTGACAGCCAGGTGCACCTTGTCTTCGAGCAGCAAGGCATAGAGCGCCTCGCGCCCGCCGATATGCAGGCGCAGGTCTAGCCCCGCATCCAGCAGCGGCGCCAGTCGGGGCGCGATCATCTCTCCCAGCAGGTCCGACGGCGCGGCGATGTGGACCGTGCCCGAGATGCGCGACGAACGGGCCCGCGCGCTGGCCAGTGCCGATTCCGCCGTATCGAGGCTGCTTCCGATCGAAGCCGCCAGATCGTCGGCAATCGCTGTTGGTCGGACGCCGCGCGAATGGCGATCAAACAAGGGACGGCCCAATTGCGCTTCGAGTGAGGCGATGTGCTGCGACGCCGCCGGTTGGGTGATGCCGATTGCCCGAGCCGCCTCGCTCAGCGAACGACGGCGGTAGACTTCGACGAAGGTGCGCAACTGCAGGAGGGACATTCCGGTTCCATAAGCGGATTTATGGCCGTCCGCCATTCCTGCTGGATTTCATGATGCCGTTCCCTGCCTATCTAGGTCGCCGAAAGGAACGATCGAATGCAAAATCGCCGCCAACTGCTGAAAGCTCTCACCGCTTTCTTTGTGGCGGGTGCGGCTGCGCCGGTTGCGTTTGCTCGTGTTCCCGACATCAATGGAAAAGGACAATTGACGATGACCCGCATTCTGATGGTGGCCACCTCCGCCGACCGCATGACTCCCGGCACCGAACCGACGGGTGTCTGGCTCGAGGAACTTACCACCCCGTATTATGCCTTCCGCGATGCGGGCGCCGAGGTGACGTTGGCCTCGATCAAGGGCGGCGCCATCCCCGTCGACCAGCGCAGCGTCAACGCCGACGGCGAGAACGACGCTTCGGTCGAACGCTATCTGAAGGACGAGGCCCTGAAGGCCGAGGTTGCGAGCACCCCTGTATTCACAAGCATCGATCCCGCCGGCTACGACGCGCTGTTCCTGCCCGGCGGCCACGGCACCATGTTCGATTACCCCGGCAGCGACGAACTGGCTCGCCTGGTCGAACGCTTCGACCGCGAAGGCAAGATCGTCGCCGCCGTCTGCCATGGACCGGCAGGGCTGGTCTCGGCGAAGAAGGCCGATGGCACGCCCCTCGTGGCTGGCCGCCGTGTCGCGGGCTTCACGGACAGCGAGGAACGCGCGGTCGGTCTCGATCAGGCGGTGCCGTTCCTGCTCGAAACGCGCCTCAAGGAACTCGGCGGCAACCACGAGGGCGGCCCCGATTTTGCCCCGTTCGCCCTGCGCGACGGCAATCTGGTGACGGGCCAGAACCCCGCCAGCGCTACCCGCACCGCGGAGCTCCTGATGGAAGCCCTCAAGGACAAGGTCGCCTGATCATGCGCTATCTCCACACCATGGTGCGCGTCGCCGATCCCGAGGCGGCGATCCGTTTCTTCACGCTGCTGGGTCTCAAGGAGACCCGGCGCATGGAGAACCAGGCCGGGCGTTATACGCTGATCTACCTTGCCGCCGACGAGGATTTCCGCGGCGGCGGCGAGCAGGGCGATGCCGAGGTCGAGTTGACGTACAACTGGCCGCCCGAGGACGGCACCCCTGCCGAGACTTATACCGGGGGCCGAAACTTTGGCCACCTCGCCTACGGGGTCGACGACATCTACGAAACGTGCGCGCGGCTGCAGGCGGGCGGCGTGACGATCAATCGCCCCCCGCGTGACGGATACATGGCGTTCGTCCGCTCGCCGGACGGTATCTCGATCGAACTGCTGCAGAAGGGCGAACACAAGGCCCCGGCCGAACCCTGGGCCTCCATGCCCAACACGGGCGAATGGTGATGGCGAAATTGTTCGAACCGATTGAGGTTGGCGGGCTGCGGCTGGCCAACCGCATCGTCATCGCGCCGATGTGCCAGTATTCGGCAGTCGACGGCGCGATGACCGACTGGCACCAGATGCATCTCGGCCAGTTGGCGCTCTCGGGCGCGGGCGCGCTGACGATAGAGGCGACCGCGGTCAGCCCGGAAGGGCGCATCACCTACGGTGACGTCGGCCTCTACGATGACCTTACCGAAGCGGCGATGCGAAGCGTGCTCGAAAGTGTGCGCCGGTGGTCGGACGTGCCGCTGATCATCCAGCTGGCCCATGCCGGCCGCAAGGCGAGCTGCGCCAAGCCGTGGCACGGCGGAACGCAGATCGCCCCCGATGCCCAGAATGGCTGGCAGACCGTGGCACCCAGCGCCATTCCCTTCGCTCCCGACGACCATCCCCCTGTCGAACTGGACAAGTCAGGGCTTGCCCCCATCCGGGAGGCGTTCGCGGATGCCGCCCGGCGCGCCGGCAGGCTCGGCATCGATGCCATCCAGATCCACGCCGCGCATGGCTATCTGCTCCACGAGTTTCTTTCGCCGATCTCCAACCGGCGCGGCGACGAATACGGCGGCAGCCTCGACAACCGGATGCGCTTCCCGCTCGAAGTGTTCGCTGCCGTGCGCGAAGCGTTTCCGGCCGACCGCCCGGTGAGCGTTCGCGTTTCCGGGACCGACTGGGTTGAAGGCGGCTGGACAGCGGAGGAAACCGCAAGGTTTGCGCAGGAGCTGGAGCGGCGCGGTTGCGCGGCGATCCACGTTTCCAGCGGCGGGCTCGACCCGCGCCAGCAGATCCCGGTCGGCCCCGGCTATCAGGTACCGCTGGCGCGGACGGTCAAGGACGCGGTCGCCATGCCTGTCGTGGCGGTCGGAATGATCACCGATCCGCACCAGGCGGAGCGCATCCTCGAAGACGGGCATGCCGACGCCATAGCGATAGCCCGCGCTGCGCTGTGGGATCCGCGCTGGCCCTGGCACGCCGCCGCCGCGCTTGGCGCATCGGTAAAGGCGCCCCCGCAATATCTCCGGTCCGAGCCCCACGAAGCGGGCCGCATTCTCAAGGAAATGATCCCATGAAAATCTCCGTCAAACTGCTTTTTGCCGCTGGCGCTGCCCTCTCGCTTGCCGCCTGCGCGACGACCCGCGATGGTGCATCCGCGCCCCAGATCGAACAGGTCGCGACCTTCGATGGAGCGATGCCGACTGGCGTAACTGTCGCCCCCAACGGGCGCATCTTCGTCAACTTTCCGCAATGGGGCGATAACGCGCCATTCACGGTTGCCGAGCTGGTCGACGGCAAGGCGGTGCCCTATCCCGACGCCGCGACCAATCGGCCCGATCCGGCCGACCCGGCTGGGCATTTCATCTCGGTGCAGAGCGTGGTGGCAGACGGCGCCAATCGCCTGTGGGTGCTCGACACGGCGGCGCCCAAATTCTCTCAACCGCAGGCCGGCGGTGCAAAGCTGGTGGCAATCGACCTCGCGACCGACCGGGTGGTGAAGACGATCGTCCTGCCGCCCAGCGTGGTGCTGCCCACGACCTACCTCAACGACGTGCGCTTCGATCTGCGTCAGGGCGCCGAGGGCGTCGCCTACATCACCGACAGCAGCAACGAAGGGATCGGCGGCATCATCGTCGTCGATATCGCCAGCGGACGTGCGATCCGGCGCCTATCGAACCATGCGACGACCAACCCCGAGCCCGGCTTCACCCCGGTTGTCGACGGCGCGGTGCTCATGAACCGCCCCGCCGATGGACCCGCGACGCCGGTAACAATCGCGAGCGACGCAATCGGGCTTAGCGCCGACGGCAGCCTGCTGTATTACGGTCCACTGTCGGGCCGCACGCTGCACGCGGTCCCCACGGCCATGCTGCGCGATCCTGCGGTGTCCGAAGAGGAACTGGGCCGCGCGGTCCGCAGCCTGGGGCGCAAAGGCGCCTCGGACGGGATTGCCGAAGACGACAAGGACCGCGTGTTCGCCGGCGATTACGAGAATAACGCGATCCGTATGCTCGACCAGGGCCGCTGGACGACGGTGGTCAGCGACCCCCGCATCAGCTGGCCCGACACGCTGTCGATCGGCACCGACGGCTATCTCTACTTCACTGCCAACCAGCTCCACCGCCAACCCGGCTTCCACGGCGGGCGGGACTTGCGCCGCAAGCCTTACGAGCTGCTCCGCATCCGGGTGGGCGCCGGGCCCGTCCTCTTGCGCTCACAGTGATCCCATCAGGCCGGGCAGGCTCGCGCGGGGCCGCGATCCGGCGAAAAATCAACTACTGACTTGAAGGAATACTATCATGACAAAGGGTATCGAAGGCAAGGTCGTTCTCATTACCGGCGGCAGCAGCGGTATCGGCGCGGAAACCGCGCGGCTTCTCGCGGAACGCGGCGCGAAGGTGGCGATCGCCGCGCGGCGCAAGGACAGGCTCGACGAGGTCGTCGCGGACATCGCCGCAAACGGCGGCACGGCGCGGAGCTACGCGCTGGACGTGACCGACAAATCGGCGGTCCAGTCCGTCGTCGCCGCAATCATTGCCGACTTCGGCCGCCTCGACGTGCTGATCAACAATGCCGGGCTGATGCCGATCCGTCCGATAGCCGAGGTCAACACCGACGAGTGGGACCAGATGATCGACGTCAATCTGAAGGGTACGCTCTACGGCATCGCGGCGGCCCTTCCCGGTTTTCTCGAGCAGGGCAGCGGTCACATTATCAACTTGAGCTCGGTTGCGGGTATCAAGGTCTTCGCACCGGGCGGCACGGTCTACTCCGGCACCAAGTTTGCCGTCAGCGCGATCAGTGAGGGCTTGCGCCACGAGGTGGGGGAGAAGGTCCGGGTCACGTCAATCGAGCCTGGAGCTGTCGAAAGCGATTTGAAGTTCACGACCTCTGGCACGGCTGCCGAGACGGTGCTGGACTTCTACAAGCAGGCCATTCCGACGGCATCGGTGGCGCGTGCTATCGCGTTCGCTGTCGAGCAGCCTGATGATGTCGACATCAATGCGATCGTCATCCGGCCGACCGCACAGGAGTTCTGATTTCGACGAGGAGGCGGGGCCGGGTGTGCTCCGCCTCTTATGGAACGTGCCGGCCCGCTCGTCCGTTAGTTTGCCGAACAATATCTGTCCGTTTCACTTGAGGAATAAATTATGCCCAAACTTGCCCTGTATGTACCGCTGAAGGCCAAGCCCGGAAAAGAGCGCGAAGTCGCCGATTTCCTGACCTCGGCATTGCCGCTCGTTCAAGCTGAGCCGGGCACTCTGACCTGGTATGCGATCGAGGAAGGTCCGGGTGCGTACGCGATCTTCGATACGTTCGACACAGAGGAAGATCGCCAGGCCCATCTTGACGGCAAGGTTGCCGCCGCACTGATGGACAAGGCAGACGAACTGTTTTCCGAACCGCCGCAGATTCACAAGCTCACCCTGCTGGCCGCGAAATAGCGGAGCGGTCGGCACCCTAGCGCGTCGCTCTCACCGCCCGGGTGGGGGGAACCCCGGGCCCGGCGGCGTGCACTGAACAGCTTTCCCCGAACTGGCCAAGGAGACACGCCATGCGCACCATCCAGACACTCGACCTGAACGACACGCGGACGATCATCGATGCGGGGATCGCGGAGGCCGAGCGGATCGGCAGCCCGTCGAACATCGCGGTGGTGGACGCGGGCGGCTGCCTCCTGGCGTTCGCGCGGATGGATGATGCGTGGCGCGGCAGCGTCGACATCGCGATAAGCAAGGCGTGGACGGCGCGCGCGTTCGACGTCGAGACCAAGGCGCTGGCGAAGCTCGCCCAGCCGGGCGCCGACTTCTACGGCATCCATGCCTCCAACGACGGCAAGGTGATGATCTTCGCCGGGGGCGTGCCGATCAAGGAGGGCGAGACGGTGATCGGCGCGGTGGGCGTGTCGGGCGGCACCGGCAAGCAGGATCAGGCTGTGGCCGAGGCGGCGGCGCAGGCTTTCGCGCACGGCTGAGCCTTGGAGCGCGGCGGCACCGGCTCAATCGACGGCGGCGGGCTCGGGCACTGGCCAGTGCAGTGTAAAGCAATACAACCGGCGACTGATGAGGCTTATCGAGCAAGACCGGGCCAATCCTGCCCAAATCATCTCGCACCGAATGCCGCTTGATCAGGCACCAGACGCCTTCAAGCATTTCGACGAGCGCGATGCTGGTTGGACGAAGGTCGTGCTCAAGCCGGGCATCTGACAATCTTGGACGGAATAGGAGATAAATTATGACTTTAGAAGGCAAATCGGTCGCCATTCTGATCGCACCCCGCGGGACGGAAGAACCAGAATTCTCGAAGCCCAAGCAAGCTGTCGAGGACGCTGGTGGCAAAGTGACCGTGGTCAGTTTTGAATCGGGCAAGGCGCGCACAGTCAACGGCGATCTCGACGAGGGCGGCAGCTATACTATCGACAAGACGTTTTCCGATGCCAAAGCCGACGATTTCGACGGACTTGTCGTGCCCGGAGGGACCGTCGGTGCCGACAAGCTGCGCGGCAGCGACGAGGCAATCGGTTTCATCCGGGCTTTCTTCGATCAGAAAAAACCTGTTGCGGCCATATGCCATGCACCCTGGACATTGATCGAGGCGGACGTGCTCAAGGGTCGCACCTTGACGTCCTACCCGACGCTGAAGGTCGATATCGAGAACGCCGGCGGTGAATGGACCGATGAGGAAGTCGTGGTCGACAACGGCCTTGTTACCAGCCGCGATCCCGATGATTTGCCCGCCTTCTGTGCCAAACTCGTCGAGGAAATCGCAGCAGGGAATTAAGACGGGGCGTTTCGACGAACCACGTGAGGGCCATCTCCATGGATAAGGTCTGCACAAAGCAAGCGTGGCGGATGGCCAGGGATTGGCCGTCCGCCACGCCGCGTATCACACGAACATGGCCCACCTCATGGGCACTCGAACCCTGAGCCGCGTCAATCCGCGGTGACATCTCGCCGGCTCCCTTTTCAGATTCGACCCATTCCAATCTGTGGTTGAGATGCACCTGATCGAACGTGCGTTCGGCCAGATTTAGGACCTACAGCGCCGCCTTGAGATAGCGGGCGGTGAGACTGCCTTCCGCTTGCGCAACGACGCCAGGGACGCCGCTGGCAACGATACGGCCCCCGTCTTCCCCGGCCCCCGGTCCCAGGTCGATGATCCAGTCCGCCTGGGCGATGGCGCGCATGTCATGTTCGACGACTACGACGGTATTGCCGGCGTCTACGAGGCCCTGCAGGTGTTGCATCAGCCGGTCGCCATCGGAGGGGTGAAGACCCGAAGTCGGCTCGTCGAGGATGTAGATCGTGTTGCCGCGTTGAGCGCGCTGCAGTTCAGTCGCCAGCTTGATGCGCTGCGCCTCCCCGCCAGACAGCTCGGTCGCCGGCTGACCGAGCCTTAGATAGCCAAGACCGATCTCCCGCAACACGTCGAGGGAGCGCATCACAGATGCCTCGCCAGCGAAGAAATCGCACGCATCGTCGACCGTCAGTTTGAGCACCTGGGCGATATTGCGCCCGTTCCATTCGACTTCGAGCGTTTGCGGGTTGTAGCGAGAGCCATGACAGGTCGAGCACGGGGCAAAAACGCTCGGCAGGAACAGCAGCTCCACCATGACGTAACCCTCGCCCTCGCACACAGGGCAGCGGCCTTGCGGGACGTTGAACGAGAACCTTCCCGGGCTGTAATGCCGCCGGCGGGCGAGCGGCGTATCAGCGAAGATCCGTCGCACATGGTCGAACAGGCCGCTGTAGGTGGCTAGGTTCGAGCGCGGTGTGCGGCCAATCGGTTTCTGATCGACCCGCACCAGCCTGCGAACATGCTCCATGCCTGCGACAATGCGTCCGTCAGTGTCGTTCTGCGCAACATCGAGCAGCGGATCGGCATCCTCCTCCTCGGCCACGGGTGAGCCGCCGAGGTGTTCCATGACGAGCTCGGGCAGCGCCTGACTGACAAGACTGGATTTGCCCGATCCCGAAACGCCGGTGACAGCGGTGAAGCAGCCGATGGGAAACTCCACGTCGAGACCATGGAGATTGTTCCGCCTGATCCCTTCCAGGCGTAGCCATGCCTTGGGATCGCGCGGTATGCGCTCACTGCGTAGCGGCTCTGCGAACAGGTAGCGGCGGGTGATCGAAGTCTCGACGTCGGCAAGCCCTTCTATCGGCCCGCTGTAGAGGACTTCACCGCCCTTTTCCCCGGCTCCAGGCCCGACATCGACGAGCCATTCCGCGCGGCGGATCACGTCGAGATCATGTTCGACGACGAACAGGGAGTTGCCCGCCGCCTTGAGACGCTCGAGGATGGTGAGCAAGGCTTCACCATCTGCCGGGTGCAACCCTGCCGAAGGCTCGTCAAGCACATAGACCACGCCGAAAAGCTGTGACGACAATTGCGTGGCAAGCCGCAAGCGCTGCAGCTCTCCGGAGGAGAGCGTCGGCGTGCTGCGGTCGAGCGAAATGTAGCCAAGGCCAAGATCGATCAGCGGCTCTAGCCGCTCGATCAATTCGCAGGCAAGGCGTTGGGCGGCGACCCGCTTTTCATCGGAAAGATTGGGCGTGCGGCGCACGTCGGGCGCAGCCTTGTGCGCCGAACCTCCTGCCGCGACTCGCCGTTCGACCGCCGCATCGCGGGCCGCCTTGCCGACGACATGGCCCTTCGGGACCGCCGCGGCGCCCCCGTATTCGCCATGCGCGACGGGCGTGAGCAAGTCCCGGAGTTTCAACACCGTCAGGTCGCCGAACTCGGCGATGTCGAGGCCCGCGAACTTCACGGACAGGGCTTCGCGCTTCAGGCGCTTGCCGTCGCAGGTCGGGCAATCGCGGCCGATGATATATTGCGAGACGCGCTTCTTCATCAGCGCGCTTTTAGTGTTGGCGAAGGTTTCCAGCACATAACGGCGCGCGCCGGTGAAGGTGCCCTGGTAGCTCGGTTCCATGCCGCGCTTGAGCGCCGTCCGGGTCTGTTCGGGCGTCAGGCCCGCATAGACCGGCACCGTCGGCGCCTCTTCAGTGAAGAGGATCCACTCGCGATCCTTTTTCGGCAGGTCGCGCCACGGGGTATCGACGTCATAGCCGAGCGAAACGAGGATATCGCGCAGGTTCTGGCCATGCCAGGCGGTCGGCCAGGCGGCGATCGCCCGCTCGCGAATGGTGAGGCTGTCGTCAGGAACCATGGTCTCTTCGGTCGCGTCATAGACGCGCCCGATGCCGTGACACGTCGGGCAGGCGCCGGCGACCGTGTTGGGGGAGAAATCCTCCGCATAGAGCATGGGTTGATTGCGCGGATATTCGCCGACGCGCGAATAAAGCATCCGCACCAGGCTGGATAGCGTCGTCACGCTGCCGACCGAGGATCGCGCGTTGGCCGAACCGCGCTGCTGCTGCAACGCGACCGCAGGCGGCAAACCGTCGATCGCGTCGACTTCCGGAACCCCGGCCTGGTCGATCAGCCGACGGGCATAGGGCGCAACCGATTCCAGGTAACGCCGCTGGGCTTCGGCATAGAGGGTGCCGAACGCGAGCGATGACTTGCCCGAGCCCGATATGCCGGTGAACACCACGAAGGCGTCGCGCGGTACATCGACGTCAATATTCTTGAGGTTATTCTGGCGCGCGCCGCGAACCTGCACGCAAGCGGGCGGCCCCGTATGCCCATGATCGGTGGCCGGCGTCGTCGCGTGAATATCCTTGCTCTTCACTTCAGTCTTCCTGCCTTATTCGCCCGTGGGCCCGTGGTTCATCACGGTCGGGAAAAAGATGAATGCATCGCGACGCGTTGCCCATTTGCCAGAGCGCGCGTCATCATGGCCGGGGTCGGGCCATGATGACGGCCGAATTGTCGATCCGGGCGCTTCGCGCCGCTTCGCATCGACCGGTCAGTAGTGAATGACCGAGCGGATCGACTTGCCTTCGTGCATCAGCTCGAAGGCCTCGTTGATCTCCTCCAAACCCATCGTGTGGGTTACGAACGGGGCCAGATCGATATCGCCTCTCATCGCGTCCTCGACCATGCTGGGAAGCTGTGTCCGTCCCTTGACGCCGCCGAAAGCGGACCCCTTCCATACGCGGCCCGTGACGAGCTGGAATGGGCGGGTGGAGATTTCCTCGCCCGCGCCGGCAACGCCGATCACGATCGATTGACCCCAGCCACGGTGCGCTGATTCAAGCGCGGCGCGCATGACGTGGACGTTGCCGATGCACTCGAAGGTATGATCGATGCCCCAGCCCGTCATCTCGATCAGCACTTGCTGGATGGGCTTATCATGATCCTTGGGGTTGATGCACTCGGTCGCACCGAACTGGCGTGCCAGCTCGAACTTGGACGGATTGGTGTCGATGGCGATGATGCGACCCGCCTTCGCCTGGCGCGCACCCTGAATCGCCGCGAGGCCGATGCCGCCGAGTCCGAACACGGCGACCGAGTCTCCGGGCTGGACCTTGGCGGTATTGTGGACTGCGCCGATGCCGGTCGTGACGCCGCAGCCGAGCAGGCAGACATGTTCGGGGTTTGCCTCGGGATTGATCTTGGCGAGCGAGACTTCTGCGACGACAGTATATTCACTGAAGGTTGAACAGCCCATGTAATGATAGAGGGGCTGGCCATTGTACGAAAAGCGGGTGGTCCCATCGGGCATCAAGCCCTTGCCCTGCGTTTCGCGGACAGCGACGCACAGGTTGGTCTTGCCCGACAGGCAGAAGTCGCACTTGCCGCACTCGGCAGTGTAGAGCGGAATCACGTGATCGCCCGGCACGACGCTAGTGACGCCTTCACCGACCTCGACAACGATGCCCGCGCCCTCGTGGCCCAGAACCACCGGGAAAACACCCTCCGGATCACTCCCCTCCAGCGTGTACGCGTCGGTGTGGCACACACCGGTGTGCGTCACCCGTATGAGGACTTCGCCTTTTTGCGGTGGGGCGACATCGATTTCGACGATTTCGAGGGGCTTGCCGGCCTCGAAGGCAACAGCGGCGCGAGATTTCATGTTGGGATACCTTCGTTGAGTTAAACTGATTGCTGGTGCGAGTCCGTTGCGTCAGCGCCGCTATGCCGGTCAGACCGTAACGACGACTTTGCCGATCTGGTCGTTCGATTCGAGGAAGCGGTGCGCGTCCTGGATGGCGTCGAGCGGGAAGGTGCGCGCGATCCGCGGCTTGAGCGCGCCCGATTCCAGACCCGCCACGATGAACGCCATGGCGCGATCGAGGGCGGCATCGTCCGACACGATCTCGCTGTAGAGATACCCCTTGAGCGTGAGGCTCTTGCCCAACACGGAGAACAACGGGAACGGCGTCGGCTCACCGCTGAGCGCGCCGTATTGGAGCAGGATGCCGCCGCGTGCCATGCTTTCGGTCAGCGGCTCGAACGACGGGCCTCCGACCGGATCGAGCACCACGCGCGCACCCTGACCATCGGTTATCTCCATCACCCTCGCTACCAGGTCCTCTTCCTCGGTCGCGACGACATGATGTGCACCGGCATCGATCAGGGACTGGCGCTTGGCGCCGGTACGCGTCGTCGCGATGACCGTCGCGCCGACCATCCGCGCAATCTGGAAGGCAGCAAGGCCGACGCTGCTGGAGGCAGCAGTGACGATGACGAAATCGCCCTCGCCGAGCTTCGCCTGCTCCACCAGCGCACCCCAGGCGGTGACATACTGCATCCACACGGCCGCCGCTTCCTCGAACGACAGCGCCGCCGGATGCTTGACGACGAGGCGGGCGGGCACGTTGGCGACTTCCCCATAAGTGCCCCAGCGCGCGATATCGAGCGGGGGGATGACGCTGACGGCTTCGCCTTCCGCAAACCCGGTCACGTCCGCGCCGACCGCAGCGACAGTGCCGGCAGCCTCATAGCCAAGGCGGCTCGGGAACTCGGCTTCCTGAAGGTAGGCATGGTTGCGGAACATCACCTCGGCGCGGTTTATGCCTATCGCCTTCACCGCGATCTGCACTTCGTCGACCGCGGGCGCGGGGACTGCCACATCTTCAATCCTGAGGACGCTGGCGTCGCCATATTCGTGGATACGGACAATGCGGCTCATTGGAGGCTCCTTGATTATTGAATGATCGTTCTGTAAGGGTGCGAACCACCAGTTTCAAGATATTATTTATCGATCGTTCCATATCGTGCACCAGAGATGACAGAGACGAAAGCCCGTCGCCGCGCAGGTCGCCCTCGAGTGTTCGACACTGACGCTGCGCTCGACAAGGCGGTGCGGCTGTTCTGGCAGCGCGGCTACGAGGCGACATCGATGGCCGATCTGGTGGCGGAGACTGGCGTCGCCGCCGCCAGCCTCTATGCAGCGTTTGGCAACAAGGCGGGGCTGTTTGCGGCGGTGATCGAGCGCTACGCCGCGACGTTCAGCGTCCATCTCTATGCACCCATAAACGATCCGGCGTTGTCCACCTACGAGGCCGTCAAAGGCCTGCTGGAACGAGCGGCGTCTTCATTCTCGGAACCTGGAACGCCGGCCGGCTGCTTCATGTATTCGGCAGCTGCAGCCGTTTCGCCGGCGTCCGCCACCATCGAATGCCTTCTGCGCGACAAGCGTCTCGCGGCGGAGGCCCTCCTGATCGAGCGTCTGCAACGCGGCGCCGCTCAGGGCGAGCTTGCGGCCGACACCGATCCGGCCGTGCTAGGCAAATTCATCAATACGGTCATGGAAGGCATGTCCGTTCAGGCGCGCGACGGCGCTACGATCGACGAACTGCTCTCCATCGCCAAAATGGCGCTCGATCGATGGCCGGCCGCGATATGATCGTTACATGGTGGTCATCTGCCAATCCGCCTCCCGCGACCGAACAGTCGAACTCATCTCATAGGACGAAAGCACATGAAACACGTGACATTGCCGGCGGGGAAGTGGTTCTTGCGACACTCGACGCGGCATTTCCCAGGCCACGCGACCGCCGTCCACTCGAGATGCTTTAGCGTCAGATGACGATATTGTCGCTCGAAGGAACAAAGCGCAAACCGGATCGGCGGTAGAAGCCGAATTTAAACTTGTTGAGCCTGCCACTGGCGCGTGAAGTATCACTTCGCAAGCCTTCGCGCAGCAAGGTGAACCACTAGGAGTCTTCTTATGGATCTGATGCCCGCACTCTTTATCGGCCACGGAAGCCCGATGAACACGCTCGAGAGCAATGGCTACACCTCGGCCTGGCGGGCATTCGGGACTGAGTTGCCCCGCCCCAAGGCGATCCTCGTGGTTTCTGCACATTGGTATTTCGGTGCCACGGCGGTGACGGCCATGGCACGCCCTCGCACAATCCACGATTTCTACGGTTTCCCACAGGAGTTGTTCGACTTTGAATATCCGGCCGAGGGCGATCCGGACCTCGCGAAAGAGATCGTTGAGCTGGTGAAGCCCGAGTGGGTGGGTCTCGACCAGGATCAGTGGGGTCTCGATCACGGAACGTGGTCGGTGCTCGCGCACCTCTACCCTGAGGCCGACATCCCGGTGGTGCAGCTCTCGATCAACGCGCTCAAGCCGCTGAGCTATCATCTTGACCTTGGCGCAAGACTGGCAGCCTTGCAGGACCGCGGCATCCTGGTGGTCGCTAGCGGAAATGTCGTTCACAACCTCCGAGCCGTGCGCTGGAACCAGCCCGACTTTGCGTTCGACTGGGCAGAGCGTTTCGACGAAGCAGCGGTTCGCCAACTGGCAGAAAACCCGGGCGATCTGCTGCGCCTTGTGGAGCATCCCGATTATGCCGCCGCGGTTCCCACGCCCGACCATTTCGTTCCGCTGCTTTATCTTGCCGGAATGGCGGTCGCCAGCAACGAAACCCTTGATCCGCTGGTGCGCGGCTATTCGATGGGTTCAGTGTCCATGACCTGTTACGGTCTTGGCACTGAAGGTTTGGCATGCTCCGAAAAAACGGGCGCGGCCAACTTGCCGAGTGATGTGCCTGCCGACCAGACGAATACATGATCCCTCGGCACACGGCGGACAGGCATGATGAAGTCAGGACGGAACATGCGAAACGTCGGAGTTCGTCTTGATCCTTGAACACGGGAACATGTCGGAATCCTGGCTCTGCCCTCTCGGCTCGCGAAGTCGCGCCTAATGATTTTGCCTTCCTAAAGGACGTGTTCGACCGAACTGACGAGGATCATGCCGCGGATTTTCTCGACCATCAGCTGTGGGCGCTGCGCACCCGCTGAGGACCTTCGCACGGAATTTGCCCGCCGCCAATGCGTCGATCACGCCGCCCAGCGCACAGGGAGCGAATATGTCCGCCTTAGCCGAGAGGATGCCGGCGGCACTAACGACGGTGGCGCCGGTTGCGTTGGCCACGCGCGCTGCCGCGGCGGCGTTAACATCGGACACCAGCAATTGCGCCCCTGCCTGGTGCAGCATCTGCACGAGTGCGACGCCAACATGACCGACGCCTTGAATGGCGATCGTGCAGTCGGACAGTGGACGATGCAGCCTTCGGTTGGCGGCAAGCTCCATCGAAAGAAAGACCCCACGCGCGGTCCATGGCGATGGATCGCCGCCGACGCCGGTAACCCGGCGAC
Organism: Croceicoccus hydrothermalis; assembly: GCF_022378335.1. Lineage (GTDB taxonomy): Bacteria > Pseudomonadota > Alphaproteobacteria > Sphingomonadales > Sphingomonadaceae > Croceicoccus > Croceicoccus hydrothermalis. The sequence continues at coordinate 2,135 of NZ_JAIQCI010000019.1, read as the reverse complement.
ATGGGCCGTATGTGTTCGCACCAGCGCCATGTCTTAAGGGTCGTACCGACGTCCTCTGCCGTGACGTACTGCCCATTCGCCGCCGCTGCCTGGTACCCGTTTCATCCTTTTACGATGTCGAAGGACCAAAGGACGCTAAAGACCGTATCTGGTTCGACCACCCCGATGGCAACGAGCTCGTATGCGCCGGTATCTAGCGCGACAGCGACGAATGGGGCGTTGCTATTCGATGACCATGACCGACGCTTCTAAAAAGGCCTCGCGCTTCCACAACCAAAAGCTGCTCATCCTCATGCCCGCCGATCGCTAGCTCGATCACAACCGCACCGACGCCGTGGCGGCCCGCCGACCTTATTGAGGCGAGCTCACGATCGATCGGACGTCCGACTCCTTGCTTGAAGGTTAGTTCATTCAGTCTCAGATAACCGGTACCTGAATCATAGCTCCTCCGGCTTCATCACGCACTTGATGCAACCGTCGTGCTTGTCGCGGAAAGTCTTGTAGAAATCCGGACCGTCCTTCAGGTCGCCGCGATGGGTGATGATTTCCGACAGGTCGATCTCGCCCGCCTCGACCCGCTTCAGTAGTGGCGCGAGGTAGCGCTGCATGTGTGTCTGTCCCGATTTCATGGTGAGCCCCTTGTTCATGAAAGGCCCGATCGGGAACGTCACCTTATCGGCATAGACGCCGGGGACGGACAGCGTCCCGCCCTTGCGCACCGACATGACCATTTCCTGCAGCGCAAACGGCTGGTCGGACATGCCGGTGGTGTGCAGCTCGACCTTGTCCTTGATATCGCCCAGCACGCCGTGCCCGTGGGCCTCAGCGCCGACCGCGTCGATGCCTGCATCCGGTCCCCGGCCACCCGTCATCTCGTCTAGCGCCTCCTTGACGTCGGTCTGGCTGTAATCGATGGTTTCGGCCTTGCCGTAGCTCGCGGCGAGTGCCAGCCTTTCAGGCACCCGGTCGATCACGATGACCCGTTCCGCTCCCATCATCCACGCGCTGCGCACCGCGAACTGGCCGACCGGTCCTGCTCCCCACACCGCAACGGTTTTGCCCTTTTCATCGCCGATGGCGTTTTCCGCCGCCATCCAGCCAGTCGGAAAGATATCGGACAAGAACAGCACCTTGTCGTCCGGTAGGTCGTTTTCCAGCTTGATCGGACCGACATCGGCGTGGGGCACCCTGACATATTCTGCCTGACCGCCGGAATAGCCACCGGTCAGATGGGAATAGCCGAAAAGTCCGGCAGGAGCGTGGCCCATGGCCGCGCGCGCGTTTTCCGCGGTGCGATTGGTCGTATCGCACAGAGAATACATTTCACGCTGGCAGAACCAGCATTCGCCGCAGGATATGGTGAAGGGCACCACCACCCGGTCGCCGACCTTCAACCTTTTGACATCCGCACCGACCTCGACGACTTCGCCCATGAATTCGTGGCCCAGGATATCGCCCTGTTTCATCTTGGGAACGACACCATCCATCAGATGCAGGTCGGAGCCGCAGATCGCGGTCGAACTGACCTTGAGAATGCAGTCCCGGGGATCCTCGATGCGAGGATCGTCGACCGTTTCGCAGCGGATGTCGTTCGTTCCGTTCCAGACTAATGCGCGCATATTTGGGCCTTTTCGATGAATTCGGTTATTCCTTCTACCCTTTCAAACCTCAGAAGTTCCTAGTGTGGCAGATGTTAGACAGCCATTGGGTTGGGATCGACCGAGGCGTTTTTTACGCTTTGCTTGATGCCATCGATCGAGTTGCCGAAATGGGACTGACAGCACCATCACAATTGACTGTCCTCTCAACCTGCAATGACACCAGTAGTTTGTCATCGCTTGCAAGTGCTTATGCCGGTGCCAGGCTTCTTCAATGGTAGCGTGCTTGACACACCTCGCGGCATCGGAAGCGATGACTGAAGGGCGGAAATCTAGATTATCCGGCGAATGTCTATGGTCTACGATACTGCTGCCAGGACCGAAGATCCTCTTCCGACCCAAAAAAGATGGTGTGAGCGCGGAGGCGAGCTCCGCTGTGCGCTTTTTCGAATACTAACCCGTCGTATTCACTGGACCGGTCCTAAAGGGTTAGCGGGAGTGGCCTAAGCCTCTGATCTGAATTAGGAACTGGGTGTC
>NZ_JAIQCI010000018.1 GCF_022378335.1 Croceicoccus hydrothermalis | reverse complement strand
TGTGGCTGCATCGATGCTCTCCTTCCAATGCACCGAATGAATCACACCAGCGGTCTCAAAGCGAGAGGTTATTGCGGGCGTCCATCTTGTGGAGCCAGGCGGAAGAACTTGTCGGTGGTGACGGAGCCTGGCTGATCATCGACGACACCGCCCTGCCGAAGAAAGGCAAGGCCCCGGTCGGCGTCGCGCCGCAGTACGACACGGCGCTGGGCAAGAACGCGTACTGCCAGACGCTGGTTTAGGTGACACTCGCCTCGGGCGAAGTTCCGGTTAAGCCGAGCTTACGGTTGTCCCTGCCGGAAAGCTAGACGAGCGATATTGCGCCAGTGGGTAAGGCCGGCGTGCCCTAGGCTTTTTGTGTGAGTATCGCACCAAGCCCGAGATCGCGATTGAGGAGATCGATCGCGACATCGCTGCCGGAGTTCGTTTCGGCTGTGTACTGGCCGATGCCGGCTACGGGCTGTCTGCTCCGTTCCGGCCAGGCGCTGAGCGCACGCGGGCATCCCTGGGCCGTTGGGGTTTCCCGGCACCAAAAGGTTTACCTATTCGATGTGCAGCTTGCCTTTACTGTAGTAGGCCGTGGCCGCCCGGCTAGCCGGCATTTCCCCGATGTCAAATTCTGGGCCGCATACGCCATGCTCGAAGACGCGAAGGGGCGCCTGACTGCGCGCTTCGCCGCCCTGCGTGTCCGGACTGCCGATGGTGCGCCTCAGCGGATCGGTTCCGCCGCAGCCCAGCATATGCCGGGCGAGGAAGCCTGGCTGTTAGGCGAGCATCGTTCGAATGGTGAACGCCAATTCTATCTATCGAACCTGCCTGCCGATACCTCAATCAAGATTCTGGCCGGCGCGATCAAGGTGCGCTGGATATGCGAACAGGCCCATCAGCAACTCAAGGAACTCGGCCTTGACCACTTTGAGGGCCGATTGTGGACAAGGCTCCAACGTCACGCCTTGTTGACGATGATGGCCTATGCCTTCCTGCAAAGCCGCCGGGTCGCTCAGGCGGGACGAAAAAAGACTCCTCGGGCCGCCGCCGCGACCCAGCCCGCCAGCGGTACGCCGAGCGATCCTTGACCACCTGTCACGGCTGCCTCAAACGCAATGCCCCCATTGCGGATGCTCCCTGCGTGCCAATCCAATTACACTTTTGCCAAAGTAGTGCTAGTCAAGCGACCGGCCTGACAGCGTCACGGCGCTAGCTTTTATCCGGGTGCGTTTCCGGTTAGATTCGACCTGACGCAGCAGCTCGGTCTCGCGGAGACTGATCAGTGCTTCGCGCGTAAGAAGCTGGTAGTCCCCGTCACCATCGTTGCGCCATGAAATTTCCTCGCCGGACAAGGTTCGGACAATGCGAGCTGGAACACCCATAAGGACGCTGCGCTGGGGTGCTTCCATGCCATTAGGAACGAGCGACATCGCCGCAAGCAGGCATTCGGGGCCAAGAATTGCTGCATCGAGAACGACCGAGTTAATCCCGACGAGACAGTTCTCACCAACTTCGCAGCCATGAACGACGGCGCCATGGGCGATCGTGGCACCGCGTTTTATCACGGTGTCCTGTTGGGTGGACACGTGGATCGTGGCATTATCCTGTATGCTGGCATCTCGCTCGACGACGATCCGCCCAAAATCGGCCCGTAGGCTTGCACCGGGTCCGATATAGCAACCGGGCCCTACGATCACATCGCCGATCAGCGATGCCAGGGGATGGATGTAGGTCGCGGCGTCAACAACCGGCCGAACGCCCTGGAATTCATAACATGGCAAAGGGCGGTATCCTCTCGCGATGGCGATCTATTTTCGGGGTAGGCGCGCAGAGATGCGCAAGTGCGGTAGATGCTCCATCAATCGCAGTCGATCTTTTGTTCCCCCACGATCGACAGGCCATAGCCTTCAAGTGCCACCAGCGAACGGCTGTTGTTGGTCATGAGGATCATGTCCCTGACGCCTAGCTCGGCAAGGATCTGCGCGCCATTGCCGTAATCGCGCTGTTCGGTGTTTACGCCCGCCGTTCGCTCCATATTCTCCGCGCCGGCAATACGCATGGCGCGGCTGACGAAATCGGGGACGGGCCGATTGATCAGGACCAAAACCCCGCTGCCATGTCTTGCAATGGCATCCATTGACCGTCGCACAAGCGATTCACGCGGCCCGGTCTCAGCGAAAACATCCGGAAAGATGGACAGCAGCTGCATCCGGACAAGAGTTGGTATCGATGGGTCGATTTCGCCTTTAACAAGGGCCAGCGTTTCTTCCCTGGTCGCCTTGTTGTAAAAGCAAATAGCCCGCCAGTCTCCACCCCACTGGCTCGAAAACACGCGCTCGGTGCGCCGCTCGATTAAGTGATCATGTTCGCGGCGATAAGCGATTAGGTCACGGATCGTTCCGATCTTGAGTTCGTGCTTTTCGGCAAAGCCGACAAGGTCGTCCAACCGGCTCATCGTGCCGTCATCGTTCATGATTTCGCATATGACAGCAGAGGCATTGAGCCCCGCGAGCCGGGAGATATCGACCGAGGCCTCTGTATGGCCAGCCCGCACAAGGACCCCGCCCTCGCGCGCGATCAATGGGAAAACATGACCCGGAGTTACGATGTCCGCTGCACCTTTCCCGCTATCGACAGCAACGGCTATTGTGCGAGCGCGGTCGGCGGCCGAAATGCCCGTTGTCACACCCTCGCGCGCCTCGATCGAAACGGTGAAAGCGGTTTCATGCCGCGTACGGTTCTGGCTGCTCATCAGATCGATGCCAAGATGTTCGACCCGTTGGCTGGTAAGTGCGAGGCAGATCAGGCCCCGACCGTGCGTGGCCATGAAATTGATGGCGGAAGGCGTCGCCATCTGAGCGGGAATGATAAGGTCGCCCTCGTTTTCCCGATCCTCGTCATCGACAAGGATGAACATGCGACCGTTGCGCGCTTCCTCGACGATCTCAGCGATGGTTGCAATCACTTGCCCTCTCCATTGACGCGTGTAACCATTTGGACAGGAACTAGATTTACACCCCCTGCCATTGCCCCCGGGAGGCCCGCGTCAATTCATCTTCCGTTCGTCCAGGCCGATACCTCGACCGATGATTTCCAGCATAATCTCGCTCGTGCCCGCGAAAATGCGGCTGATGCGGGCATCGGTGTACATGCGGCTGATGCGATATTCTTCCATGTACCCGGCGCCGCCATGCAATTGCACGCAGCTGTCCATGACCCGCCCTTCCAGCTCGCTCGTCAGAAGCTTCGCGGCCGAGGCATCTTCTGCGGTCAGCTTCTTGTCATTGAGCAACATGACGCATTGGTCGACATACGTCTGCGCCATGTCGAGTTCGGCACGCATCTGGGCCATCTTGAACCGCGTATTCTGGAACGCCCCGATGGGCTTCCCGAACGCGCGCCGTTCCTTCACATATTCGAGCGTAAGATCAAACGCCGTCTGCGCGGTCGCCATGAAGCCGATGGCCGCGATCAGTCGTTCCTGCGCCAGCATCCGGGCAAGATATTTGAAACCCTGCCCGGCCTCGCCGATAATGTTTGCCTTGGGCACCTTCACATCGTTGAAGAACAGCTCTGCCGTATCCTGCGACTTCAGCCCCATCTTGTCGAGTTTGCGGCCCCGTTCGAACCCTTCCATGCCCCGTTCGACAAGGAACAGGCTAATGCCGTGCGGCTTGTCAGGATCGGTGCGCGCCGCCACGACGATCAGATCGCCGAGGATGCCGTTGGAAATATAGGTCTTGGCCCCGTTCAATACCCAGTGATCGCCGCTCTCGACCGCACGGGTCTTCATGCCCGCAAGATCGCTGCCGGTCGAAGGTTCGGTCATGGCTACCGCCAGGATCGTCTCGCCCGACACGATTCCGGGCATGAACCGGTCCCGCTGTTCGTCGTTGCAGAGCTTATGGATGTAGGGCGCGACCAGATCGTTGTGCAGGTTGATATAGAACCCGATGTCGCCGTGGCGCATGTTCTCTTCGATGATGATCTGGTCGAAGCGCAGATCCTCGATCCCCGCACCGCCGTATTTCTCGTCCGCGAACACGCATAGCAAGCCCTGCTCGCCAGCCTTGAGATAGACTTCGCGGTCGACGATGCCGGCCTCGCGCCAGCGGTCTGCATTGGGTCCGACTTCCGATTGCATGAACTTGCGAACGCTGTCGCGAAACTGCTCGTGCTCGGGTTCGAAGATCGTACGCTGCATCGCTGCTCAACCTGCCTTGATCGGTGGGTAGAAGGGGGTGCCTGCAGCCGCCCGGTCCTGCAACCATTTCGATGGGGCGAATCGGGCGCCGTAATTGCCCGCCAGCTTGCTGGCTTCCTTTGCGAATTCTGCGATCCCGATGGTGTCGATATAGCTGAGCGTGCCGCCGGTCCAAAGCGGGAAGCCCCAGCCCAATATCGCACCCAGATCCGCATCCTGCGCGGTTTCGAGCACGCCTTCCTCAAGGCATTGCGCGGTTTCATTGGCCTGCGAATAAAGGAAGCGCTTCTTCAGTTCCTCCTGATCAGGCTGATCGTCGGACACCGGGAATTCCGTGCCCAGACCTTCCCACAGATGTTTGCTGCCATCCTCGGCATATTCGTAGAAGCCGGCACCGGCCTTGCGGCTGCCGCGACCGAGTTCGAGCATCCGGTCGAGCACCTTGCCGCCACGCTCGATCGTATAGAGGTTCCCGTCCTTGCCTTCCGCATCCTTGAGGATCTTGACCGGCAGGTCGATCGTCACCTCGTCCAGCAGGGCGAGCGGGCCGATCGGGAAACCGGCAGCCTTCGCGGCATTCTCGATCCTTGCGGGCTCCACGCCGTCTTCCAGCATCGCAGCGCCTTCGAAGATGAACATGCGAAAGACGCGGCTGGTGTAGAAACCCTGCGCGTCATTGACGACAATCGGGGTCTTGCGGATCTGGGCGATGAAATCCAGCGACTTGGCCAGCGTATCATCCGACGTCTGCTCACCCATGATGACTTCGACCAGTCCCATGCGATCCACGGGCGAGAAAAAATGCAGGCCGATATATTGATCCGGCCGCTTGGAAGCCTTGGCAAGCTCCGAAATCGGCAGGGTGGAGGTATTGGTCGCAAAGACCGCGCTATCGGGCAGGACGGCTTCGGCCTTTTGCGTGGTTTCAGCCTTGATGCCCATGTCCTCGAACACCGCTTCGACCACAAGATCGCATCCGTCGAGCAGCGCGAAATCGTCGGTCGGGGTGATATGCGCAAGTGCGGAATCGGCCTTGTCCTGCGGCATCTTGCCGCGCTCGACAGCCTTGCCGAAGACTTTCTCGCTATAGCCCTTGCCCTTCGCGGCGGTGGCCGTATCACGGTCGATCAACACCACGTCGATCCCCGCCTTTGCTGCGACAAGCGCGATGCCTGCGCCCATCATGCCCGCGCCCAGTACGCCCAGTTTCTTCACTTCCGACTTCGGCACGCCTTCGGGACGCCGCGCGCCCTTTTCGGCAGCCTGCTTGGAAATGAAGGTCGTGCGGATGATGTTGCGCGCGACCGGATCGGTCAGCAGCTTGGCGAAATATTTGCCTTCCACCGAAAGCGCCTTGTCCATCGGCAATTGCAAGCCTTCGAACACGCATGACAGGATCGCGGCGGGCGCCGGGTAATTATAGCCATGCTTGCCTGCGACCTGTGCGACGCCGATCGAATAATCCATCGCGACTTCGGGCACGATCATGCCGCGCATTTCGGGAATGGCGTAACCCTTGACGTCCCATATCCGCTCTGCGGGCGGATTGGTGGCCAGCCACTGGCGCGCCTTGTCGACCAGCTGGTCGATAGGTGCGATTTCGTCGACGAGGCCCAGTTCCAGCGCTTCCTTCGGCGCGACCGAACGGCCGGAAAGAAGCAGGTCGAGCCCCTTCTTGCGACCAATCAGGCGCGGCAGGCGCTGCGTGCCGCCCGATCCCGGCAAAAGACCCAGATTGACTTCTGGCAGCCCCACGACGGCACGCGGATCGTCCGACAGCACACGGTGGTGGCATGCCAGTGCCAGTTCGAACCCTCCGCCAAGCGCAAGGCCGTTCATGGCACAGGCGACCGGCTTGCCCATCGTTTCCAGCGCGCGGTGCATTGCCGTTGCCTTCTGGCTGAACGCAAAGGCATCCTTGGGCGTCATGGTTTCATAACCCGCGACCATCAGCTTTAGGTCGGCGCCCGCCATGAAGGCCTTCTTGCCCGATGCGATGATGACGCCGGTAACACTCTCGTCGTCGCGCAGCTCTGCAATTGCGGCATTCATGTCTTCGAGCCATTCGGCCGAAACGACGTTCATGCTCTCATCGGCATTGTCGAGTGTGAGAATGGCGACGCCGTCGGCGCCCTTGTCCAGCTTGATGTGTCGCATGGTTTTGCTCTTTGCGCTTTCACTCATCGGGTCACACCCGTTCGATAATGGTGGCGGTGCCGAGGCCGTTACCGGCGCACAGCAGGGTCATGGCGGTATTGAGGTCGCGGCGTTCCAGCTCGTCGAGCACGGTCCCCAGGATCATGGCTCCCGTCGCGCCAAGCGGATGGCCAAGGGCAATCGCGCCGCCTGCCACATTGGTGATCGCGTGATCGACGTCCAGATGATCCATGAAGCGCAAGACAACGCTCGCGAACGCCTCGTTCAATTCGTAGAGGTCGATATCGCCCTTTTCCATGCCCACGTTCTTCAACGCCTTGCGCGCGACATCGGCAGGCGCGGTCAGCATGATTGTCGGGTCCGAACCGATCGAGGCCCAGCCCTTGATGCGGGCGCGCGGCTTGAGGCCGGCGGCCTTACCGAACTCGGCATTGCCCAGCATGACGATGCCCGAACCATCGACGATACCGCTGGAATTGCCCCCGGTATGGACGTGGTTGATTTCCTCGATCTCGGGATAGCGTTCCTTGGCGACGCGGCCGAAGCCCATCTTGGCAAAGGGCGGGAAGGCAGCCTTCAGCCCCGCGAGCGATTCCATGGTCGTCGCCGGCCGCCGATATTCGTCATTATCCAGTACGACTTCGCCCATCACGTCCTTTACGGGCACGATCGAGTGGTCGAAGTTGCCTTCGTCCCATGACTTAGCGGCGCGGCGCTGGCTTTCCACCGCATAGCTGTCGACATCTTCGCGGCTGTAACCTTCGAGGGTAGCGATCATGTCTGCGCCAAGGCCTTGCGGGGCATAGTAGTTTTGCAGCGCGACGGCGGGATCCGCGACCCATGCACCGCTGTCATAACCCATGATTACACGGCTCATGCTTTCGACGCCGCCACCGATGCCTGCGCTGGCCATGCCGCTAGCGACCTGCGCAGCGACATTGTTCACGGCCTCAAGCCCGGACGCGCAAAAGCGGTGCAATTGCTGGCCGCCAACGCTGTGGGCATAGCCCGCGTTCACCACCGCGCCGCGGGCGAGCACGCCGCCCTGCTCGCCCACGGGCTGCGCGCAGCCGATCACCACATCGTCCAGCAGGGCGGTATTAAGGCCATTGCGATCGCGGATTTCCTGCAGCAACTGGGTAACCAGTTCGATGGCGGGAATTTCATGAAGTGAGCCATCCGCCCGACCGCGCCCGCGCGGTGTCCGAACGTGGTCATAGATAAATACATCACGCATTGGAGCGATTCTCCCGAAGTCGACCGTGAACGAACCTTTGTCCGTTCTTTTGGTGACCCCCATCCGGGCCGCAGGCTATCTCATCACCTACCCTGCGATAGGATATCTCCATTCAAAACACGGGCTTTCGTTGGTGCATGGGGACGCAAAATGTCGAAATGAACCGCAGGGTCACACTCGTATCGAGACCGGCTGGCATAGCGCAGGCCGCCAATTTTGCGATCGATCGGATTGCGGTTCCGCCTTTGGGCGAAGGTGAACTTCGTATCGCCAATCGCTTCTTGTCGGTTGACCCTGCGATGCGTGGCTGGATAGCAGACGCTGGCAATTATTCGGATCCCGTACCGATTGGCGGTGTAATGCGTTCGCTGGCGGTGGGCGAAATCACGGAAAGTCGCCATCCTGACTGGCGCGAGGGCCAGATCGTCCTCGGCTGGTTCGGCTGGCAGGAAATCGCAACAGTCGGGCCCGATGCAATCGTGTGCGAGGTTTCACAGCCCGACCTGTCCCCTTCGCTGGCGCTTGGCGTGCTGGGCATCAACGGCGTCACGGCCCTGCTTGCCCTGACGATGGTGGGAGAACCGAAAGCGGGCGATACGCTGGTCGTGTCGACAGCGGGCGGGGCCGTAGGTTCAGCCGTGGGACAGATCGGCAGCATGCTGGGGTGCCGCACCGTTGGCATTGCAGGTGGACCCACCAAGGTACACCGGTGCGTCGAATATTTCGGCTTCGATGCGGCAATCGACTATAAGGCCGAAGGACTGGACGAGGCGCTGGTAAAGGCGTGTCCGGATGGCGTCGATATATATTTCGACAATACGTCGGGTGCGGTCAGCGATGCGGTCTTGCCGCAACTGGCCATGCATGCGCGTGTGGTCAATTGCGGTACCGCCGCCATAGATCGCTGGGACCCGTGGCCGTCCGGACCGCGCGTGGAGCGGCACCTCCTTGTGAAGCGCGCCCGAATGCAGGGGTTTGTCGTGTTCGACCATTTCGACCGCTGGGAAGAATCCGTCGCGACGCTGGCGCAATGGGTGCGGGAAGGAAAGCTGCGCTACAGTGAAGAGATGCTGGACGGCCTTGAGATGTGCCCCGATGCCCTTGCCGGGCTCTACCGCGGCGAGAACGCGGGAAAGCGCGTCATCCGGCTTTAGACCAAGCACCGACGATGTCTTCGACGGTGGCCGACCGGTTGGGAGTCACCTGCCCGGGCGTCGCCGAGAAGCGAGGCGCGGGTGCGGCTTGCATCACGCCATTATGATCGATGAACACGCTGCGTTCCGCGTTGACCGGGTGCCGGGTTGCTTCTGCAATGGAAAGGACCGCTGAAACGCAGGCGTCGGTGCCCGCGAATCGCTGTTCCCAATCGTCGCGCGATGCCGATGCGAAGATACGCTCGAACTCTGCGTGCATGGCGGGCCACTGCGACCGGTCGTTCTGGTCATACCGGTCCTGCGGCACATTCAGCCCGTCCAGCAGCGCAGCGAAGAATTGCGGCTCCAACGCGCCGACCGCGACGGATCCGCCACAATTGCACAGGTAGCATTGATAGAACGGCGCACCCCCGTCGAAGAGGTTGCATTCAGGTTCGTCCTGCCAAAGCCCGTTGGCAACGAAGGCGTGATACAGACCCAGCAGGTTCGCGACTCCATCGACCATGGCGGCATCGACGACCTGGCCCCGACCGGTCTGGCGCGCGGACAGGACTGCGGAAACAATCCCCAGCGCCAGGAACATCGTGCCCCCGGCATAATCGCCCACAAGGTTGAGCGGCACTGTCGGCGGTTCACCCTTTTTCCCGATGGCATGCAAGGCGCCTGTCATCGCGATATAGTTGATGTCATGGCCCGCGGCCTTGCTAAGGCTGCCTTCCTGCCCCCAACCCGTCATGCGTCCGAAGACAAGACGCGGATTGCGCGCGAGGCAATTGTCTGGCCCAAGCCCCAAGCGCTCCATCACGCCGGGACGCGCGCCTTCGATAAGGGCATCGGCATGAGCGGCGAGATCAAGAAGCGCCTGCTTTCCCTCAGCGGACTTCAGGTCCAGCTGTACCTGCGTCCGGCCGCGCAAGACCACCGCATCACCGATATCGCCCCACGCCGAATGCCCGCCCGGCCGGGTGACGCGCACAACTTCGGCGCCGAGGCCCGAGAGGATCATACCGCACAGCGGCACAGGTCCGATCGCGTCCATTTCGACTATCCGAATACCGGCTAACGGTCCGTGCGGCATGGGGTCCCTCGTATTCCTAGGTATGATGATCGGCGCATGGCCAGCGCGCAATACCGTCAGGTTTTGGTTGCCTCCGGCCCTAATCCCGAGGCCATGCACGACCCCTGCCCTTCGATAGGGCGCGCTGACGTATGATCCAAACTTTTTCCCCCCGCGGCCGAAGCTCGCAACCGGGCTCAGCCCTATCGTCCGAAAGGGGAAGCCGTCCGCATTTGGCAGATAGGCCAATTTCTCAACCGAAGACCGTCGTATCGCCAATACCGATTTCACCTGACACCAGGCTCGTGACCAAGCCTAGATCCGCAAGGTCGGTTACGCCGCGACAGCATTGCTATATTGAAGAGGCCCTAACCGAATGACCGCCCCGCTCGATACCGAAAAGCTGCTCTCCTATTCCATCCCGCAAACGCATGACGACTATGATCCGCGCGACGCGATCATTTACGCTCTGGGTGTGGGAGCTGGTCTGACAAGCGAAATTGACGAGACGAGCCTGATATTCGAGCGCGGTCTGCAGGTTTTACCGACAATGGCTCTGGTACTCGGCACCCCCGGCTTCTGGGCAATGGACCCGGCCACCGGGCTGGACTGGCTCTCGATCCTGCACGGGGAACAGCGCCTCAAGATTCATGCACCCCTCGAAACCGCTGGCACACTGATCGGCACCACCAAGGTGACGGATATCGCCGACAAGGGACCGGGCAAGCCCGCACTGATCCGGGCAAAGAAGGAGGTTCGCACGCTGAGCGGGCTTCTTGTCGCCGAAACGTCCGAGATTTGGTTCATTCAGGGTGCCGGGGGCTTTGGCGGAGAGCGCAGTCTGCCTGCGGAGCCGCAATTCCCGATACCCGACCGTGATCCCGACCTTGAGGTCGTGCTGCCCACCTGCCTTGCCCAAGCGGCGATCTATCGCCTTTCGGGAGACAGAAATCCGCTGCATATCGATCCGGAAACAGCGGCGTCGGTTGGTTTCGACCGGCCCATCCTGCACGGGCTGGGCACGATGGGAATCGTCGCGCGCGCGCTAATCCATGGCGCCTGCGGCGGCGTGGCGGCAAGCCTGCGCGAAATGAACGTTCGCTTCACCGCGCCGGTATATCCGGGCGACGACATCCACACCCATATCTGGCAGGATGGCGACACACTGCATTTCCGCGCGTTCCGCAACGGAACGCAGGAACGCGTGATCGACAACGGGTTCGCGCGGGTCGTCCACGCCGCTGCGTGACGCGATCCGTCATTTACGGCATGGGATGACTACGCGCCGTGGCGATCTGTCGTCACACGCGGTTCGGCGGTAAGACGCACCAGCAGAATCGCACCGATCGATACCGCCGAACCGACCGAGATGATCAGCGATACTGCCCCGACATCGAGACCGCGGGCGAACAATATCCCGGCAAGGGCTGGCCCCATGGCCGCCCCTGCCCTGCCAAAGCCGATTCCGAACCCGGTGCCGGTTGCCCGCACATGCGGCGGAAAGGCCATCGCCAGCAAGGCATAGAACCCGACCGCCGCGGCGTTCGAAAAAAACGCGGTAACGCCCGCGATCCAGCCCAGCATGGCGATATCCTCGGGCGCTTGTCCGAATATGTTGAGCATGACAAAGGCGCCGGTAAGGGCGATCACCGTGGCCTTCTTGATCCCGATCCTGAGCGCAACCAAGCCCAGCAGACCGCCGCCGATCGCGCCGCCCAGCATGGCCTTGGTCAGCACGCCGCCACCCGCACTGGCATCGAAACCCATGTCTACCACCAGCTTGGGTATCCATTTCACGAAATAATAATAGGCCGTGACATGGGTCAGATAGGCGAGTGTCAGCAGCAAGGTGCGCGACAGTAACGGCGGCCTTAGAATATCGGCTATCGACGACCTTCTTGGGTCAGCGGACGGTTCGGGCAGTTCGATCGCTTCGGGCAGGCGAAAGCGCCGAAGGGTCGCGTTGATCCGTTGCAGGGCATTGACGGGGCGGCAATCGACCAGCCAGTCGGGTGTTTCCGGGATCAGGAAGAAAGTCAGCGGTATGGCCGCGATGGTCAGCCCTGCCCCCAGATAGAAAACGCCGCGCCAGTCACCGGCATCAAGAACATTTGCCGCCATCATCCCGCCAAGGAATGCACCCAGCGGATAGCCTGTCACCATCAGCGGCAGGACAAGGCTGCGATAGCGAGCGTTGGAAAATTCGGCGACCGTGGCATTCAGGGCAGCCAGCATGCCGCCGATGCCCAGACCGGTCAGCAGGCGCCACAGCGACAATTGCGCGACGCCCGTTGCGGTGGGGACCAGAAGCATGCCCGCCCCCATCACCGTCAGACAGCCTAATATCGTGGGACGCCGTCCGAATCTGTCGGCCATGCCGCCAAGCAGGATCGATCCCACCGCCATGCCGATAAGTTCCATCGACAGAACCCAACCCAGCACATCCTGCGGAACCTGCCACTCCTCAGCAATACCCGGCGCCGCAAAGCTGATCGACATGACATCGAAGCCGTCGAGCGCGTTCAGCAATATCGTCATGCCCAGCGCGGCGATCTGCCAGCCGCTCAGCCTGCCCTCGTCTACGATCTCGCGCGGCGTTTTCGCCATCATTCTCTCCCCAGAAGACACCGGCAATACTTCATCGATCCCGTTCGGGTTTTCAGCTTGCGCGGATCTTGACCTCTCCCGGATCGTACACGACCTTCGCCGCGCCGCTAGGTTTCCTGTTTCTGGTCGACGGGGGTCATATTGCTCATGAAGGCATAGAAATCCGGTCCAAGTTCCGGCAGGTCCATCCCCAGGCGCTCTGCGAGATACAGTGTCATGAAGTTCGCATTCAACGATTTGTTCGTTGACGGGATATTGTCCATCGCGACCTGCCTGTCGAACGCCCCCACCACGACCAGCGCCATGCGCAGGGCCACCACGACATCGTAATATTTTAAATGGAGCGCCTTGCGTCCGGTGGCCGCTTCCCAGATCGCCACGGTTTCATCCCGCGTGGGAAGCCCTTCCAGCCGTTCGACACCAAAGCGGCGGCTGAACAGATCGTCGAAATACAGCCACCACGCAAGGTCCAGCTCCGCGGGCCCAAGCGCTGCAAGCTCCCAGTCGATCAAGGCGTTGACGCGGCCGTCCTGCGCAAACATCACGTTTGATGGCGTGCTGTCACCCCACAGCACGTTCACGGGCGTATCCGTCGGCTGATGCTTGCGGATATAGTCGATGGCGGCATCGACATAGGGCATATCGCGATTCTTGCGGCACGCGGTGTACCACGCCTCGATATAGCCGAGATACTGGTCCAGCCCCGGCGCACCCCAATCGGGACGGGCCATGAAGCCGAAGCCATCTTCCTGCCAGTCGATCGCTGCCATTCCGGCATAGGCTTCGACCGCATTGCGCCATGTCGCGGCGCGCTGGTCGGGCGACATCTCGCAGAGCCAGCCCGCCTTGTTATAGTTGGGATTCTGGGTTGCTGCGTGGCCGTCCACCCTTCCCATGACGATAAAGGGCATTTCCAGCACCGCAGGGTCGAGTTCCATCCCGATCCATTCCGGAACCGGGATCGACCCCAATGCGTCGAGGGCCGCGATCATCTGCCCCTGCAACTCCAGACTGGAGCCGAACACAACCTCGTGATCTTGGGGCTGACGGCGAACCACCAGAGTCTTCGATTGCGGCCCGTTCGGACTGGTGTATTCGACATCGACAAAGAAGATCTGGGCGGAGAAACCCGATCCGGTGGTTACTTCCAGCGGTTCGATCCGCACGTTGCGCCAGCCATCGACATTGGCCTCAAGCCAGCCACGCAACCGTTCCCGAACTTGCGACGGCGTCATCACAGGCCTTTCCCGGCAAGAGCGCGCTTCAGCTCACTGGCCAGGGGGCCCATGTCTTTCGGCGCAGCGCCATGCAAAAGAATCTCGTCCGCCCCGGCATCCAGATATTGCATCAACTGGTCGGCGCAGCGCGACGCAGTGCCGACGGCGGCACCCTCGTCGATCCATTGCTGCGGCAACAATTGGCCGACATCGACCAGTTCCTGCCGTGTATAGGCCTGATCGGCAGGCTTTCCGTTCAGGGACGCGATCTTGGGATGGGCACGCACCTTGTCGAGCACCGCCTTGTCCCATTCGTTGATCTCGACGATCAGATCGCCAAATCCAGGTAATTCGAAATAGGTGATGGCGCGCCCGCGCACCACCGCGTCCTCCTCGTCCTTCGGCAGGTCGGGGGCCACGATGATATTATGGTAGATGCGCACGGACATGGGATCGCGGCCGGCCTTTTCGGCGGCATCGCGCACGATCTTTGTGCTGTTCGCCACACCGGTCGGCGAAACGAACGGATGCAGCAGCACGCCGTCACAATGCTCGCCCGCAAAGGCAAGGCTTTTCGGGCCCATCGCGGTAAAGATGATCGGCGGCTTTGGCCCTTCATGCAGGTCCGTAAGCTTGAGCGTGGGGAATTTGCCGAGGATCCCTTCGTAGGAGACCGTCTCGCCATCCCACAAGCGTCGATAGATGGAGATATAATCGGCAAGCCGCTCCATCGTGATCGCGGGCGCGCCCATCATCTTCATATAGGCCGGCACGGCCCGGGCGAACATGATGCCAAAGCGGTTGTCGCTCATCGCCTGCATCATGTTGGCGATGCTGGCCGTGACCAGCGGATGCCGCATCGTTGCATAGAAAGTGCCGTTGATCCGGATCTTGTCCGTCGCTTCCGCCACGGCGCCCGCAAGGACGGCCGGTTCCTTCAGAGCGAAGCGTTCGGAAATCCAGATGGCGCCAAGGCCAATCCGCTCTGCCTCTTGGGCCTCCTCGATACCGCGACGAGGATCGTCGACGCGTCCGGGGAGGATATAGGTTCCGAACTTGTCGAACAGGGCCCGCGCACCTGGTTCCGTCATTTTCACTCTCCAATCAGAATTTGCGGTCAGCTTTCACTGACAATGTCGAGGGACAACCTCTCCAAAGGCAGGCAGACCGTATTCAATCCGGTGACAGGGTGCAGCATTGGGAGATTTTCATGGACACCATATCAGAACCCTTGGCCCGGCTTGTCGCTTTTGAAGCGATCAAGAGTGTGAAAGCACGCTATTGCCGATTTCTCGATACCAAGGACTGGCCGGCATTTGCGGCGCTGTTCACAGCCGACGCGATGATGGACGTTCACGAGGACACCGGGCTGGACCCCGTGTTCGGTGTGGATGCCATCGTTGCGCAAGTCCGCTTTGCCGTCGATCACGCCGCCACCAGCCACCAGGTTCATTCGCCGGAGATCGAGCTAGCCGGCGGGGACACCGCCCATGTGAAATGGGCAATGCAGGACCGGGTCGTCTGGCAGCCGGGCCAGTCGCCTATCGAAGGCGTGCAATCGATTACCGGTTATGGCCAGTACCACGAAGTCTACCGGCGGGTGGACGGCGAATGGAAGATCGCTTCGCTTCGCCTGTCGCGGTTCCATGTAGACATGCATGGGGAATGAGGATTCAGCCCGCGTCCAAAGTCTGACTAGACCTCCCAGACCAGTTCCAGTTTCGGCACATGGGTGATGTTGCCGGCATGATATTTGATGTCGAACCCATCAGCGACGCGGAAGGGCGGCACCAGTTTCAACCAGTGTTCAAGCGCGGTCTGCAACTCCATGCGGGCAAGATGCATGCCGAGGCATTTGTGGATGCCGAAACCCAGCGAGATATGCGGCGCCTTGCGGTCGAACCGCACTTCCTGCGGATTCTCGTAATATTCCGGATCATACCCGGCGACCGCGGTCGAGATACCCACGTAATCGCCGGGCATGATTTTCTGCCCCCGGATTTCGACCTCCTTGGCTGCGATACGAAACACGCTGACCGGGGCGAATGCGCGCAGGAATTCCTCGACCGCCAGAACGATCTGTTTGGGATTATCACGTAATTCCTGCTGCTTATCGGGATATCTTGCCAGAAAGGTGAAGATGTTTCCCATCAGCGACGTCACGGTGTCGAGCCCGCCGATGAAAAGGTTGAAGCAGTGGCCGAAAACTTCCTTGTCGTTCCATTTGCGGCCATTGATCTCATAATCGAAAATGCCGCTGATGTAGTCATCACCCGGGTTGGCCCGACGCTCGGCAATCACCTCGTTCAAATAATCGACGACCTTCTGGACCGCGCGTGTCCGCAGTTCGAAGTCGTTGGTATGGAAGATGTTTTTCTCCCACTCCAGGAATTCGGGCATTCTGTCCTGCGGCAAACCCAGTAGGTCGAGGACGATGAAGATGGGGAATTTCGATGAGAACTCCTCGACGAATTCGCAATGTCCCTGGTCCTTGAAATTGTCGATCAAGGCGACCGCACGCTCGTGAAGTTCGTCGCGCATCCGTGCGATCTTCTGGGGCGCGAAGAACGGATTCAACGCCTTGCGATACTCACCATGCTCGGGCGGGTCGGTCTCGGTCGGGATGACCAGCCAGTCCTCGCCGATCGACTGGGCGAACTTGCCCATGCCGTTCTTGGTATAATTCTCCGCGTCGCGAAGGACCTCGTGCATGTCCTCCACCTTAGTCAGCAGCCATCCGCCCTGATCGCCGGGAAAGATATTCGTACACCAGGTGACAGGCGGAAGCGTCCGCTGGATCTCGGGCAGCATGACTTCCTGCGGGCAAACATCGACATTCTCACGCTTGAAGAAGTCGAGCGTGACCACCTTGTCGGCAGGTACATGGGCCGGGATTTCACGAGCCGGGGCGAAAGCCATTGTCATTCTCCGTCAATTCTCTGGAATCACCAGATGATGCGCATCTGCGCTGCGAGCCGGCGATCGCGCAATGCTTCGCTGCGTTCCTGCGGACTCACGCGCTTTGTTGTCTCGGGCAGATGCGACAGGACATCGTCTATCTTGACCTTTCTTAAGGTAGGCATCGGCTTTTCGCTTGCCTCGAACCAGCGTCCCTGAATGGCACCTGCGGAGTAACCCGACGTGTCGAGCCAGTTGTGCACGCCGGGATCCCGCGCAGAAATCACCGTGCGGAACACTCCATCGGGATCGACCACGCCCTGCGCGTCGTTCAGGCTGGCCTGGTTATTGTACCAGTCGGTCGTCTCGTAGATTTCGTTGGTCAGGATGATCGACCAATAGCGATAGCTTTGCGGGACGCGGACCTCGCTAATGAGGGCCTCGTCGGCGGCCAGCTCATAGGCGCCTTCGTAATAGAATTGCCCTTTGAGGCCGGACATTTGCGAGACATCGAAAATCTTGAGCTTGTTCAGATATCCCTCGTCCCGCAATTCCTCGACATGGGTGGGGAAAGCCAATGCACACACGCGGGTGATAAAGGGCATTTCATCGAAAGCGGCGTGCAAGTCGTCAGCGCTGAGGCGACCCTTGGCATCATCGACGTCAAGCCGCGCAATTCCGAACCGGGGCTCTCGCTCCGCGCCCCAGTCGCATGACACGATACGCACCATGAACTTTTCGCATTGCGTGTCCAGCGCTGCCCAGTTCCCGGTGTAACCGGCAGGACGCTCGGGCGAGACGACCAGTTCGAACGATCCGTCTTCGCCTACGGTCAGATCGTCGAAATCGGTCTGCCCCAACAGCGGGCTGTGCTTACCGGTCCGCAGCGTGTCCGGTCCCATCTGGGCAAGGATGATCATGCGCACCGTACCGCGATCGCCGCGCAGCAGATAGCTGCCGCCCTTCTCGATGAGCGCCGATTTGTAGATCGTGTCGGCATTGGGCTGGAAGATGTTCTGCGCAATGTTCAGTTCGGGCACGAACATCGGATGGCGGCGATCGCCGACAAGCGCATCGGAACTCGCCCGCGCAAGGCCCGCCAGCAGCAGGCGCATCGATTCCGCCATGATCCGGGGATCGCTGCGTAGCCGTTCCGGGACACGCGCCCGCATCGCATCGCCCAGCGGTCGCAATTCATCGACCAGCTTTTCCCACGAAAGACCGCCTGCATTCATGCCCAACACCTCTCTTACGGTTTCTCGTCAAGTCTCTCGGTTCGATATGAGATTGAACCTCTCTCACGGCAGGTGCTTCTATGACCGGTGAGGCGAAACCACCGACAAGGAGGGTCTGCGATGAAATCGAAGGACATGATGCTGGACGTTTCCAGCGCGGCGGCGATTGGCGATAAGTCAGAGATCGCGGCCAGCCTGCATCTGCCCGACAATTGGGGCAAGAGCGGCAAGCACCTGATTTTCGCCATCCACGGCGGAGGCTATTCGCGGATGTACTGGAACCCGCCTTTCGCCGACGAAAGCTATAGCTTCGCGCGCTGGTTCACCGATCGCGGCAAGGCTGTGCTGGCCATCGATATGCTGGGTATGGGCGACAGCACAAAGCCGGAACCCGAAAGCAAGCTGACCCGTGCAATCGTCGCGAATGCCCATGCAGCCGCGCTGGCTTTGGTCATGGATGAGTTGGGGCCAGACATCAGCGTAACTGGCATGGGCCATTCGATGGGCGGCATGATGATCATATCACAGGCAGCCCTGCATCCCGTTTTCGACCGCGTTGCCGTTCTGGGCTGGGCCAATGAACCGATGGTGCTGGGCGATACCGACACGGGAAAGCTTCGTGCTGGCCTTATCCCCAGCGGCTATCTCGCCACGCCGCGTGAAACCATGCGCAAGCTGTTCTACTGGCCGGATGTACCGCATGCGTTGGTGGAGGCGGATGAAGCGCACGCTTCTTCCACACCCGCAACGCTGGGCCGCGCCGCGCTTACGCCCGGTGTCGTACACGAAGAGGCTGCGGCGATCACCGTACCTGTGCTCGTGATACAAAGCGCGATCGACACCAGTCCCGATCCCCTGCTTGAGACCGCCTATTTCAAGGCAGCGGTTTCCACCGAACTGCAGATCTTGGACAATGCGGCGCACTGCCAGAACTTCGCCGGGTCGCGGCGCAGCCACTGGGCCGATCTGAACGACTGGATCGACCGCAACTGATTGTGCGGGGACTGGCTCCCTAAGCTGTTCTAACGCCGCCTTGTGTGATGCCCTCGGCCATTTCCTTCAGCGCCACGTCGGTATCGGCCAGCAGGTCCGGATCGATCACCGCATGGCGTTCGACCAGCTTCTTGCCCTGCACGTAATCCTTGACCCGGTTCACGCAGTCGAGCGCCACGACCTTGCCGTCGCGCATATAGACGATCGAGAAGCTGCGTTCGGCAGGATCGCCGCGCACGACGAAATTGTCGAACCCCATCGACAGGCCGACGGTCTGCAGCTTGAGGTCGTACTGGTTCGACCAGAACCACGGCGTCGCCTTGTAAGGCTGCCTGTCGCCGCAGATCGCCTGCGCCGCGGTCTTGGCCATGTCATTGGCGTTCTGCACCGATTCCAGTCGGATCACCGCCCCGTCGGCGAAATCGTTGGCATGGGCCGCGCAGTCGCCGATGGCATAGACATCGTCCAGCGAGGTGCGGCAATATTCGTCGACGTCGACGCCATTGGCGCCGGTCGCCCCCGCCACGATCAGCGGGTCGATGCACGGCACGATGCCGATGCCCACGATCACCATGTCGGCATCGACCTCGCTGCCGTCCGACAGGCGGACGCCGGTCACCTTGTCGCCGTCGCCCAGGATGCAGTCGACGCCGGTTTCCAGCATGATGTTGACGCCGTGGTCGCGGTGCTCCTTTTCATAAAAGCGGGACAGGGTCTCGCCCGCCACGCGCGCCAGCACGCGGTCGAGCATCTCGATCAGCACGACCTCTATGTCCAGCTTGCGCAGCACGGCGGCGGCTTCCAGCCCGATATAGCCGCCGCCGATCACCACGCAGCGTTTCGAACCCGCGTCGATTTCGGCGATCATGCGGTCGACATCGGCGCGGGTGCGAACCGAGTGCACGCCCCTGAGATCCGCGCCCGAACAGGACAGCCGCCGCGCATCGCCGCCTGCCGCCCAGATAAGGCGCCCGTATTCCATCTCCTCGCCATTGCTCAGCTTCACGGCCTTGCCGCGCGGCTCGATCTCGGTGACACTGGTGCCGAGGACAAGATCGATGGCCTTGTCGCCCCAGAACTGCGGCGGGCGGATGTAGAGCCGCTCGAACTCCTTTTCGCGCGCGAGATATTCCTTGGACAGCGGCGGACGTTCGTAGGGGGGCTCCTTCTCGCGACCGATCATGGCGACAGACCCTTCGAATCCGGCTTGCCTAAGGGCTAGCGCCGCGGCTGCGCCGCCGTGCCCGGCGCCAACGATAATGACGTCTGTGTGCTTCACACTTAACTCCAACAAATCTTTGAACGCGAATCAAACCTTCCCGGTCAGCTCGGGCACGGCCTTGTAGAGGTCGGCGACGAGGCCGATGTCGGCGACCTGGAAGATGGGAGCGTCCTCGTCCTTGTTGATGGCGATGATGGTCTTGGAGTCCTTCATGCCGGCAAGGTGCTGGATCGCGCCCGATATGCCGATGGCGATGTAGACTTCCGGCGCCACGATCTTGCCGGTCTGGCCGACCTGATAGTCGTTGGGGACATAGCCTGCGTCCACGGCAGCGCGGCTTGCGCCCACGCCCGCGCCCAGCTTGTCGGCGAGCGGCATGATAATCTGCTCGAACGTCTCGCCGTCCTTGAGGGCGCGGCCGCCCGACACGATGATCTTCGCGCTCGTCAACTCGGGCCGCTCGCTCTCGGCGAGTTCGGCGGACACAAAGCTGGACTTTCCGCTATCGCCGGTCGATGCGACCGCTTCGATCTCGGCGCTGCCACCTGTCGCTTCCGCCTTGTCGAAGGCGGTGCCGCGTACGGTGATGACCAGCTTGGAATCGCTGCTCTCGACCGTGGCGATGGCATTGCCCGCATAGATCGGGCGAGTGAAGCTCTTCTCGCCCTCGACCGACAGGATGTCGCTGATCTGCATCACGTCGAGCAGCGCGGCGACGCGCGGCGCGATGTTCTTGCCCGTGGTGGTGGCGGGGAACAGCACCGCGTCATGATGCTCCATCAGCCCATTGATCAGCGGGGCGACATTCTCGGCCAGCTGGTGTTCGTAGGCCGCGTCGTCCGCGACATGGACCTTGCCCACGCCCGCGATTTTGCTCGCGGCTTCGGCAACCGCGCCGCAGGCAGCGCCCGCGACCAGCAGGTGTACCTCGCCCAGCTTGGAGGCCGCGGTCACCGTGGCCAGCGTCGCATCGCCCAGATGGCTATTGTCGTGATCGACATAAACAAGCGTCTTCATGATCCCTTCCTTACCGGCTCCGCCTTCAGGCGACGCCCATTGCTTTAAGCTTGGCGACCAGCTCGTCGACATCGGCGACCTTCACGCCCGCCTGCCGCACCGGCGGTTCGGACACCTTCAGCGTCTTCAGCCGAGGCGCGGTGTCGACGCCGTAATCCGCCGGCGTCTTGGTCTCGAGCGGTTTCTTCTTCGCCTTCATGATGTTGGGCAGTGAGGCATAGCGCGGCTCGTTCAGGCGCAGATCCGTCGTGATGATCGCGGGCGTGGACAGGCGCACCGTCTCGAGCCCGCCGTCCACTTCGCGCGTCACCTTCACATGATCGCCGTCCATCTCGACCTTCGATGCGAACGTGCCCTGCGGCAGCTCCATCAGCGCGGCCAGCATCTGGCCCGTCTGGTTGCTGTCGTCGTCGATCGCCTGCTTGCCCAGGATGATGAGGCCGGGTTCGATTTCCGCCGCCACCGCCTTCAGGATCTTTGCCACCGCCAGAGGTTCGACCTCCTCATCGGTCTCGACCAGCACCGCGCTGTCCGCGCCCATCGCCAGCGCCGTCCTCAGCGTCTCCTGCGCCTTGGCAGGCCCGATGCTCACCGCCACGATCTCTTCGATCGCGCCCGCTTCCTTCAACCGGATCGCCTCTTCCACCGCGATCTCGTCGAACGGGTTCATGCTCATCTTCACATTCGCAAGATCAACACCAGAGCCATCCGCCTTCACGCGCGGCTTCACATTGTAATCGATCACCCGCTTTACCGGGACTAGCGCTTTCATCGTCAGTCTTCCTTTTCAATATCATCAGGGTCGCGCGGCGGTCTTCCAGCGCGCGATCAATGTTTTTCCGTCACAGCCTGCAGCCGGGCGAGCTAGTCCCGGCGTGCGCGAATAATCGCGGCGCGGGGCAGCCTCCCGCGAACAGTTGCGATCCTCACCACCGACCTGCGCGTGTCATGGACGACGTTCATCACGCACGCTCTCGATCACCGCAATCTCCCCAGCTATCGACCGCGCCGCCAGCCAATAGCAAAAGATCGCAAGCAGGAGGAAAAGTCCCAGTAGTAGCAGCGCCTGTTGCAAACCCGTACCTGCCGCCTCCGCGCACGCGGACGTCACGACCGCACCGCTGCCCATACATTCCTGTGCATAGCGGGTTCCGTACCGCGTGGTTGCCATCACGTCGCTCATGTAACCGAGAAAGGCCGAGCCTAGCCCGAGACCGAATACCGTCTGGCCGAATGCATGGATGGCAGCGGCAGTGGCCCGCATCCGGGGTTCGACCAGCCGCTGGGTCACGGTCATGATTGTGGGCAGAAAAGCATAGAGGCAGAAGGTCGATCCGAACAGAAGCACCGCCATGATGCGCCACTCGTCCTGATAGATCGCCGCAAGGAAAAGCGGCATGGCCAGCATCGTCGCCAGCATCGGCAGATATCCGTACCGCCGATGGGCCCCCGCCGCGAAGCGGTCGGCAATCAGCCCGCCCGTCACTCCGCCCAGCGCAGTGGCCGTGCTGAAGGTAATTGCGAACGTCAACGCCGCCTCTGCAAGGTCGAAATCGAACCGGCGAACGAGCAACGGGATGAGAAAAAGATTGAGGCCGAAACCCACCAACGCGACCATGCCACTGCCGACGGTGAATGCCACGAAGGCGCGGGACCGGCCAACGTGGCGCATGACGGCGCTGAACGAAGGCGCGCCCTCACTCGCATTGAGCCGGACCGGCTCTTTGACCGTGAACCAGAGCAGCAGAGCTAAAAATATGCCGGGAGCGCCCGCGCCCACGAACGCCCAACGCCAGCCATAGGTTTGCGCGATCCAGCCTCCGCCAAGGACACCGATGGCGCCGCCGACAGAAACGCCGACCGCAATCGTCGAAAACACGGTCGCGCGCCGCTCGGGCGGAAAGCGATCTGCAATCAGGGACACGACTGGCGGCGTAAACCCCGCCTCACCGATTCCCACGCCCATGCGCGCTAGCAGCAGTTGCACATAACCTGTCGCCGCGCCGGATAGCATCGTCATCACCGACCACAGCGCGGTCGCCGTCGCGACGATGCCGATACGATTGACCCGCTCCGCAAGGCGAGCGATCGGAATGCCGATGCCGCCATAGAACAGCGCAAAGGCCGCGCCGCCCATGATGCCGAGCTGGAAATCGCTGAGCCCGAATTCCTGCCGGATCGGCTCTCCGACCACGGCAATGATCATACGATCGATGAAGTTGAAGGCGTAGATCGTGGCCAGAAGGCCGATAAACCACCAGTCTCGACCTGAGAAACGTCTCACAGCACCGCTTCCTGTCGCAACCGGGCCATCTGGGCGATGACATGGATGGCCACCATGCACATTGCCATCGTGGCGGCACCAGCGATCCAAATCATGCCCGGCGACCAACCGGAATTGAGCGCCAGCGATACAGGAGCGGTAGTGGAGCCGAGCGTCGCGGCATAGGTGAAACTGGGCAGGATCAGCAGCCACAGCCGCTTGATGCCGCCAAGGTACGGCACAAGCTTTGCCAGTGCGGCACCCAGAACGAACCCGCCCGTGGCATCGCAGAACGAGAACCAGATGGGGGAGCCGAAGAGATGGAACGGCTGGTTTCCGTAGAATGCACTCAATTCCATCCACTCGCATATCGATACGGCGAGCCAGTCGACCGCCGCGGTCGCGAAGAAAAGCTTCCAGACACTGGCGCCGGGCGCCCCGCGTTCGACTACTCGCCATACCAGATAGGCCGATCCTCCGAAGAACCATGCATAGCCTAGCGGTACATACCAGGGGATGGTCCGTTCATAGCCGCGGAAGAATGCCAGCGGGTTTTCCGCAGGATACCAATAGAGCAGCGTGTTATCGTAGATCGGCTCGATCATCACGGCCGAAAGCGCGGTTCCGGCAAAAACAAGCGGCAGGACCCAGCCCCGCCTGACCCGCTCGGAACCGAGGGCCCACCACGCCAGGATCGCGGCAAGGATGACGCAGGTGCCGATCAGAAATATGGTGCCCGCCGGTTCAGGGGCCGGCATCACCGGCATGGGTGTAATCGTCGATTCCAAGAAAAGCCTCTCCCGCCTTGTGCAAACAGGATGTCGGCGCGCAAAACTCTCGCAACCTGTCCTGCGACAGGTTGTGAAACCCGCACTTCCATTGCTTATGCTGGCTGAAAAGGAGAACCCATGGCTGGACGGCTGGAAAACAGGATCGCAATCGTGACGGGCGCCGCGGGCGGTATCGGTGCGGCGTCCGCAAGGCGGCTCGCGCAAGAAGGCGCAAAAGTGGTGCTTGGCGATATCGATGTCGAAGCGGCAGCGGTCGCAGCGCAGGATATTCCGGGCGCAACATCTCTGCCGCTGGACCTGACCGGCGAGAATTCGATTCGCGAATTCGCCGAACAGGTTACCGCAGATCTGGGCCGCATCGACATTTTGCACAACAATGCCGCCATTCAGAACGATGCGCAGCGGCAGGCCGATCTCGATGTCCTGAACCTCGACGTGGCCGCTTGGGACCGCGCGATGGCGGTCAATGTGCGGGGCGCGATGCTGATGAGCAAATATGTCCTGCCCCACATGATCGAGCAGGGGCACGGATCGATCATTCACAGCGCATCGGGCTTTGGCGTGCAGGGCGAGGCGACGCTGACTGCCTATGGCTCGTCCAAGGCCGCGCTGATCCAGCTCAATCGCATGATCGCCACCCAATATGGCAAGCTGGGCGTGCGTTCGAACTGCATGGTGATCGGCTTTGTCCTGACACCGCTTGCGCAGGAGTCGACGCCGCCGATGGTGAAGGACATCCTGCTTTCACACCATCTTACCCCGCGACTTGGCCAACCCGACGATGTGGCCAATCTCGTGGCATTTCTGGCCAGCGACGAGAGCGAATTCATTACTGGTGCCGCAATTCCGGTCGATGGCGGCGTCACCGCACATCAGCCAAGCTATGCCGATTTTCAGAAGATGTTCGCGGAAATGGGTGGCGGCAAGCTTTAACCGGCCTGTTCGGCCAGCCGGTCTATGCCGCGCACGGGATCGGTCTGGCCATCCCATACGGCATGGGCCTTTTCCATCAGCGCCAGACTGCCCTGCATGGCTTCGGACATTTCCATCAGCTCGGTATAATAACCGTAAGAAGCAAAGGTATCGAACAGGCAGAAACGCTCTCCCGATAGCATCGTGCCGCTATAGGCAATTTTGAAGCCTGCTGCCGACAGGCGCGCATAGGCAGTGTCATAGTCGGCGCGCGGCATGACGTGATGCAATCCTTCGCCCCGTGCCTGCAGGAAATCGCGGAAGGGCGAGGCGCCGTCGTTGGTCTGCTGGAGCAGTTCGATCAGGACGCCGCCGGAAAATCCGAATCCCACCCGCATCGAAACTTCCGTCGGCTCGCCATAATATCGCTGGCCCGGCATGACCGGCACGTCGAATACGAAGAATGGCCCCGCACGCAGGTCGCGTGTCCAGTGCTCCAGCGCGGCATCGATGTCCCTGACGACATGGCACAATTCGACGATCGATCCTTCAGGCTGCATCGGTCCACCCCTCCTTGCTGGTGCGCCGTGCGAAATCATACGCGCGCGTAGCGATCTGCGCCCTCCGACCGGCAAGGTCGATCATGGGCACGCTGGCCGGAATATCCCTGATCATCGTCAGCCGCACCTCGCGGATCATCCGGCCCAGATCGACGTCTGAGGGCACGCCCTGCCACCTTGTCAGGATCCAGCCTTCATGCAGCCCGCAGGTGTCGATCCAGTTCGCGACGCCGGGATCGGCCAGCGCAATCGCATAGGTCACCGTCCCATCGGCATTGGGCACCACCTGCCCCTTGTTGAGGCTGGCAAGCCGCAGCATCGGATCGGGCGCGATGGTCCACGGATCGGTGATCTGGAAGCCGGTGTAATAACTGCCCGCAGGGTCGAGCGTGACCAGCAGCGCTTCGTCATCCTTCAGTGCGAAACGTCCGCCTGCCAGATAACCCCAATTGCCGTCGCGCCCGTTAGGGCCGACCAGCCCGTTTGGCGCGGGAAAGCCGAGGAAGCTGTCCTTGAAACCGCGCCAGAAGCGCAACCACGCGGGCATGTCAGCGATGATCGCGGCGGCGATCTCGTCCTCGCTGCGCGGCGACCAGTCCGGCGGCGGATCGAGACGGGTGACAGAGACTTGGGCAGGCATCTGGTTCCAGTCGCATTGGCTGTCGCGCGTGTAGATCTGGATGCGGCCGGGACGCGATTGCAGATGAAGCGGCCCGCCCGCTTGCGGGCCCACGGTCACCGACACGCGGCGGTCGCCATCGCAATGGGGCAGCAGGTCCTGCAACGTCAGCGCACCGATATTATCGCCCAGCCCGGCGTGATGTTCCGGCTCCATCTCGATCACTACGCTGAACTGCGGTGGGTCGGCGGAAAAGCGAAGGTCGATGCGGTAGTTCCCTTCCCCGTCGATCGGGATTTCGCGATTGAAATTATCGGGATTGTCCACCGCGACCGCCGCACCGTGATAGACATGGCCGAACCATCGCCGCGGGGGATTGGACACGTTCCAGGTAACAACCGGCGACGCCGTATCGCCATTCGCTTCGCGCATGGCCAGCGCCAGAACCCATTGATCCAGGGCGCGGTCCAGACCCAGATTGCCGTCTGACGTGCGGGCGGCAGGATCGTTCAGCATGTCCCGCCGCGCCGCTTCGCGCGCCGCCCTGACGTCAGGTCGTTCGATCAGGCGGAGCGCCAGAATTTCAGCGCGCTCCTGCTCTTGGGTGTAGAGCGGATTGGTCATGAGATGGTGCCCACGCGGCCGCCTTCGACGAACACGGTGCTGCCGGTGGTATAGCTCGAACCATCGCTGGCCAGCAGGATAGCCGCGCCAACCGCCTCGTCCGCCGCGCCGAAACGCTTGATGGCATTGCGCTCCGCAAGGCCCAGCCCATTGTGGATTTCGGCCTCCTGTCCGTCTGGGCTCATCGAACCGACGCAGAGCGCATTGACGCGCGTGTGCGGGGCCAGCGCCTTGGCCAGCGAACGGGTCAGGAAGGACAATGCTGCCTTGCTGACGCCATAGGCGACCGCCGGTGGAATGGGCGTGAAGCCCCCGCAACTCTGGACCGAGATGATTGTGCCCTTGCCGTGGGACTCCATCTCGGCAGCAGTCATCTCTGCAAGACGCCAGGTGGCCATAACGTTCACGTCTATCGCGGTCTTCCACACCTCGTCGGTATTTGCCCAGAGGCCGCCGTCTTGGGCATAGACCACGCCTGCCGCCGCATTATTGAAGATGATATGGATCGGTCCGAACGCTTCGCGCGTCTTTTCGACCAGATTGACGAGGTCTTCGCGCTTGCCCGCATCGGTGGCGACGGCCAGTGCCCGTCCGCCGTCCGCCGCATTGATCTCTGCCGCGATCCGGTCCAGCCTTTCCTGCGAACGTGCGGAGATGACGACATTGGCGCCCAATTCGGCGTAGGCCTTCGCAACATGCTCGCCTACGCCGGGGCCGACGCCGGTCAGAATGGCGGTCTTTCCGTCGAGGCGAAAGCGATCGAGTACGCTCATGATGGTCTCCCCAGAAGATGGCCGAAGCGGTCGTAATAGTCCGCCATGCGGGTGCGCACTTCCGCCACAACGATCCCGTATTGTTCAGGCGTATGCTTGTGCTTGCCCATGCGCTTGGCGGCAGGATTGTCGGCCAGGAACCGGTCGATCCGGGCGCCATGTTCGTCGGAAAAGCGCAGGCCGAACCGGTCGTAGATGCGCCGGATCGTCCCTTTCGGGTCGACCACCACATCCTTGTGCGCCAGATCGATGATCCGCTCGTCGATCCGCGGATCGGCACGCGCGGACAGGGCGCGGTTCATGCCCGCGATCCACGTATCCACCACATCGCGCCCGATGGCGGCTTTGTCCTTGTCGCCGCCGAACGCTGCGAGGAATCCAGCAATGAAGCTGGAGAGCGATGAGAATGTCAGCCCAGGGTCTCGGTGCGTCCATACCAGCATCGCGCCCGGATAGGCCTCCAGCAAAGCAGGCAAGTCGAACAGATGCTGCGGCGATTTCAGCGTCCATCGCCCTTGCGGCCCCTTCCACTGAAAGTTCTGCAGAAGCCGCTTGTGCGATACATACTGTCCGGGCACCTCGTTCGTGCGCAGCCAGTCGGCATAGTCGGGCACGCCCAGTTCCGCGGGGAAATTGGTGCTGGCGAAGTGATATTGCATCCCGTGATTGCATTCGCCCGGCTGGGTGCAATCGAACCGCTGAATGTCGAGAAGCTGCGGCGCATGCTTCAGCCAGTTGTCGTACATGGCGGTGACCTGCGCAATGCGCGGATCGCTGTCGAATGTTGCTGCCTTGGTCGGCGGCCATGGGATATACCATTCCCATTCGCGCGGCGCCCGGGCCTCTGGGTCAAGGCACAGCAGATCATAGGTGATGGTGGTGCCGGTGCGCGGAAGGCCGATCACGATCAGCGGATCGCCGACATCCTGCTGCGCGATTTCCGGATGATTGCGATCATCCTCGACAAACCGAAGCCGCGTGGAAAGCTGGCCCACGATATTATGGGTCGCCAGTTGGCGAAGCTGGTCGTTCGGGCCCATTGCCCCCACCGCCGCGACCAGTCTTTCAAACCCTTCACGCCACCCCGTGTCCGGCCCGAAGTCAGTCAGGCCCGTGGCATCGCGAGCAGCGGTCTCCAGTCCGGCTACGCTCAACGGTTCGGTCATGACAATTGCTGTTCCATCATGGCCAGCAGGTCGGCGTAATGCGGCTGATGCGAGAGGCCTCCTCCCGAAATCGAGATGTTCTCGCCGGTGATATAGCGACTCTCGTCCGACGCGAGAAAGGCGATAAGCGCGGCGATATCGTCCGGCGTGCCGAATTCCGGCGTCAGTATGTGGCGCTGGATCACTTCCTTAAGGCCCGGGACCGTGGCCTCAAGCGCTGGCGTCAAGACAACGCCGGGCGAGATCGAATTGCAGCGGATGTTCTGCTTGCCGTATTGGGTGGCGACATATTTCGACAGCGTGATGATGCCGCCTTTCGAGGCGCCATAGGCGACCCGGGCGAGGTCGCCCGCGATACCGCTGTTGGACGCGGTATTGATGATCGATCCGCCGCCGCGCGCGATCATGTGCGGGATCGCATATTTGCAGCCCAGCAAATAGCCGCGCAGGTTGATGTCGATGATCTCGTCCCAGATCTCGATGGGAATATCGACCGGCGTGGTGTCCAGCGGATGCTTCGCCGGATCGGTCATCGCGGCATTGTTGTGAAGTATGTCGATCCCGCCGAAGTGATCGACTGCTGCGGTCACCATCGCTTCGATTGATACCGGATCGGATGCGTCGAACTGGACGGCAAGCGCGGCCTCGCCCAGCGGTCCGGCCGCGGCTCTGGCGCTATCCTCGAACAGGTCGGCAATGACGACCTTTCCCCCTTCCCGCACAATGCGGTTGGCAACGGCCGATCCGATACCGCCGCCTCCGCCCGTTACGACGGCCACCTTGCCCTCAAGCCTGCGCATCCCGTTATCCTCCCGTAAAGCTTTTATTGAACTCGACGAACCCCTTCAGGCGCTCCCTGCGGTCGGCCTCTACTTGCGGAAGCTTTTCGACGCCGGGACCGTCGGGGATGATCTGCACCGGTTCCCCGGCCAGCAATCCGGCCAGCGCGTTATTGGTCACGTCGGCAGGATCGAATGCACGTGATGTGTCGAAATCTGCAGGAACAATTCGCAGCAATGTCGGAGTGCGCATGATCGGGGCGGCAATGCCGATCACGTCGATGCCCCGTTCGTGATATTCTGCCCAAAGCGACTCTGCGAAATTGATCTCAAACGCCTTGGTGGCGGCATACATCACCAGGTTGGGCTGACCGCCCAGCCCTGCGCCCGACGCCATTACGATTATGCCGCCCTTGCCCCGCTTCAGGAAGCGCTTGCCGAAACCGTTGGCGGCATCGATCAGCGTTGTGATGTTCATCCGGACCAGATGATGCGCGGCATCGGTGCTTTCTTCCAGGAAAGCCGAGAAGCCTCCGGCCCCGGCGTTCGAGATATAGAGGCCGACATCAAGATCGGCCGACGCCTCGACGATCCTGACGCCCGCATCGACGTCGGTCAGGTCCTGAAAGAATGCGCGGTATTCGATACCATATTCGCCTGCCAGATCCTTACCGAGCGTTTCGAGCAGACCCTGCCTGCGGGATACCAGCACAAGGTTGATGCCCATGGCGGCCAATTGCCGAGCGTAGCATTCACCGGTTCCTTCGGATGCTCCCGCGATAACGGCCCAGGGGCCATACCGTTCGCGAAAGGCGGCCTTGTCGATCGGGCGTCGCGGAAGTTGGCGCATGGTATCTCAGCCCCCCTTCATTTCGGCAAAGCGGGCCTTGGCGGCTTCGATCCCGCGGATCAGAGCTGTACAGTTGCCAGCACCCGCATAGAACAACAGGAAATGAGGAATCAGTGCCAATTCCTCTTCAGTGAATTCATCGTTCGCCAAGGCGCCCATCATCTGGATCTCGATCAGGTCCTGCCTGCCCAGCATGGTCGTGGCGCCAAGCACCATGAGGCGCTTTTCCCTGATAGACAGGGCATCATCGGCCCACAGATTGCCGAACTGGTTTTCGATGATCTCGCGGTTGAAACGGTCATTCTCCCGCCCCTTCATCATCGCAGAGGTACCTTTGCCGTACACGGCATCGAAGACCTTCAGTCCATTTTCCCAGGCATTGTCGCTCATCGTCATTCCTCGCTTGTCTGGTGGCGTCGCTCAGGCGATCGGCTGGCCTTTGGGATATTCCAGGCCAGAAGTGGAATCGGCGTTGTCGCGGATCAGTTCGATCATCGGCAGCCGCACGCCAAATCGGGCCGCCTCATCAATGGCGACTTCAAGGTCCTTGATCATCAATCCCTTGAAGTAATTACGCATTCCGGTTTCCTGCTCATTTCCCGCAGGATCGGGGCGCACCACCATGGCCAGCGCCCCTTCCAGCCCGCCGCCCGCATTGGGATCGCCCGACAGAGCCATGCGCAACTGGCCCAGATCGACCCCGTAGTTCCGCGCGATCACCGCACCTTCGTAACCGGCACGCATGCAGCCGAAATAGGTGGCGTTGCGGGCGATCTTTGCGGCCATGCCGGCGCCCGGGCCGCCCATGTGAATGACCTGTCCGGCAAATCCGTCGAAAATGGGCTTTGCCTTCGCCATGTCCTCGTCAGAACCACCCGCAAGACAGATAAGACCGTTTTCACCCGATTTCGGGCCGTTGGTCACCCCGCAGTCGATCAGGATCACTCCCGCTTCGGCGCACAGCTTTTGCGCGGTTTCCAGTTCCGTCATCGATATGGTGGACAACAGGATCACCGTCTGCCCGGCCTTGTTGGCTGCGAGCACGCCGTCGGGGCCCGACAGCACGGCGATCGTCTGTGCGCCATTCAGAACGGCGATCAGCACGCAATCGGACGCTGCCGCCAGATCCCTCGGCGTTGCCGACATCGGGGGCGCTCCGGGGATCTTTTCGGCCGCCTCGGCCCGCACGTCATAGATGGCGGAAAGCTGGCCGGATCGCTGGAGGCATTGTGCCACCCCGCCGCCAATGCCGCCAAGGCCGATTACACCACCGCTTTTCATCATTGTTCTCCTTGAATTGAGTCGGCGTGGTCGCGGGTCACGAAAAGGTGCCGCAGCTCAGATTGTGTTGCTTCATCCAGCCCTGCGTCCGCCAGATAGCGCGATACAGTCTTGTGACTGTTCTCGATCCGGTCCCACGCAGCCTGAAGATATTCTGTTCGCACGCCTATCAGCGCATCCACCTGTTCGGCGCTTGGCATAAAGCCGAAGCTGGCCCGGATATCGCCTTCCAGCGTTCCGCCGCGCCGAAGATTCTCGCCGAACACCACGGACCGATGATAGTCCCGCATGATTTCGTCCCGCGAGGCCCCCAGCATTTCCAGCAGTATGGCAACCGCGACCCCCGTGCGGTCCTTGCCCGCAGTGCAATTCACGATTGCCGGCCTGCCTTCCAGCAGGCATTCGCCCACGGTTTTCCAGTGCGGCGCAAGCGCATCGGGAATTTCCCGGTATGTCTCGCTCATGATGTCGATGGCCAGCCGCTCATCACCGCCAAGGCTCAGCCTTTCGCGTCCATCGTTTCCGAAAACGCGCAGGTCGGCATTCACGTCCAGTCCCAGCCAGCGGCAGTTCGCGTCCTGCCAATCATGCGGATGCGTCTCTCGCTCCCGCCTAGAGCGCAGGTCGAAGATATATCCGATCGCCAGCGATTTGAGCTGTGCATGATGTTGCGGCAACAAATTGGCCGGACCTTCGGCGCGAAAGAGTGCCCCGCCGCGAACGGCACCGCCATTCGTTCGTATACCGCCCAGGTCGCGGAAATTGAGATTAGCCAGATCCATCGTCACGGCGCCGGATAGACCGGAATGGCTGCGGCCATCTGTTCATACATGGCCGGATCGAACCAGACATGTTCCAGATAATGGCCCAGTGTCGCCCGTTCGTCGGTATAGGCAAAGCGCATCACGTCGCCCAGCTCTCCGCGCCACAACACGGGATGTGTCGCCGGATTGAGCGAGGCCATGTAGGCTTCGAAATCGCTCCGATCGCCATCGATCCGCAAGGCCGCGTGATGAAAACGCATGGCAAAGCTGCCGTCCGTGGGTAGAATCTCTGCGTGAAGCGGCGCCTGTCCGGGCGAAGGCTCGATCAGTTCGATCTCGACCCCGCCCACATTGGCCAGCGCGATCGTCATCCGGTACTCGGGCGAGGAGATCAGTCCGGGCGCATCGTTTTCGAACACATGAAAGCGGGACACGCCAAAATCGTCGCGCCAGATGGCCATCGCACGATCGAGATCGCTGGTCACATAGGCGTTCTGGCTATGTGTTGCCTTGGGACGGGAAAACACGATCTGCGCTCCTAGTTGTTGATCTTCTTCCCGCCGTCGACCACCAGCGTATCGCCGGTGTGATAGCGGGACAGATCACTGGCGAGATAAACTGCCGCGCCCCACAGATCGTCGGGCATTCCCGCGCGGCCGAGCGGGGCACGGGCGGCCACGCCATCGGCGATCATCTGGCCGATCTCGGGGTCTTTCATGGTCATTTCGGTGATGATGAAACCGGGCGCGATGACATTGCAGCGAATGCCATGGGGGCCCAGTTCCGCGGCCAGCCCCTTCGCCAGCCCCGCAAGAGCGCCCTTTGCCGCACCGTAATGCACCAGCGTCGGCACGCCCTGGAAAATCGATCCGCTGCCGCACAGGATCATGGAGCCGCCGGGATCGCCCGCCTCGGCTCGGGCCACCATGTGCCTGGCCACTTCGCGCAGGGTGAACACCACGCCGTGCTGGTTGACGTTCATCAACGCGTTATAGCTATCGGCATCCATGTCGATAAACGGCACCGGATTGGCAATGCCCGCATTGGCGACCACCGTGTCGATCCGGCCCATCGCCGCAAGCGCATCGGCCACGCCGGCCACGATCTGCGCTTCGTCGGTGACGTCCACTTCGGCGGAATGCACCTTGACGCCAAAGGCCCGCAGCTTTTCTGCCGCCTTGTCGTTGGCATCCTTGCGCCTGCCCCAGATGACGAGATCGCTGCCCGCACGCGCCATCCCTTCGGCAAAGGCAAAGCCAAGGCCCGAATTGGCACCCGTCACCAACGCAACTTTCCCGGTCAGATCGAACATTTTTTCTGTCATGTCGCCGCTACCCTCTCCGTAGCCGGCCTACCCGCTGTTGCCGGATGCGCCGCATATCTTTCGGTAGGACAAAGTTCGGCAGCCATCGCTTTTACGAATGCGCGACAGAAAAATGCCGCAAGGGAGATCGGGGGATGAAGCAAGACACCAAGGGTCAGGTGTTCAGGATCGGGGACATGCTCGCCCCCGTGCTCGACGACGCGCAAAAGGCCGCGCTGGCAGGTGCATCGCAAATGCACTTCGACTTTTCGTCGAAAGCGATCCTCGACGCCGCCAAGGCCCAGACCGGCCTGAGCGACTTTGGCGAAATGGACTTCGTCGAAAGGCTGGATTTGTGGTGCGAGTGCGTGGAGGAAGACGAATTCCTCTCGCCCGTGGGCCGCGCCGGTCTGTGGCCGATGTTCGTGCGCTATGCCGCGACCCGCCTGCGGGTAGAGGACCTGTGCAAGCGCCACCC
Organism: Croceicoccus hydrothermalis; assembly: GCF_022378335.1. Taxonomy (GTDB): domain Bacteria; phylum Pseudomonadota; class Alphaproteobacteria; order Sphingomonadales; family Sphingomonadaceae; genus Croceicoccus; species Croceicoccus hydrothermalis. The sequence goes on along the minus strand of NZ_JAIQCI010000018.1, from coordinate 49,479 downwards.
GGAAATCCTCGATATCGAAATCGACAGCCCGATCATCGTCGGCGGCCCGCCGCGTTCGGGCACCACCCATCTGCTCGGGCTGCTCTCTGCCGATACGCGGCTTCGCTCGCTCCCCTGGTGGGAAGCCATCGCGCCCGTCCCGGCCGCCGAAGACGCGCCGACGGCAAGCGATTCCAACCCCCGCTGGACCAAGGCGCAGGCCGGGTGGGAACAGCAGGACGCAGTCTTGCCGATGATGCGATACATGCATGAATTCTCGCCCGATCATATCAGCGAGGATATCGAACTGCAGGCCCTCGACTTCTCATCCTATCTGATCGAATGGCTGGCCTATGTTCCAAGGTGGCGCGACTATTACCTCAGCCATGACCAGAGCGGCACCTATGCCTATCTGAAGAAGGGGCTGCAGGTTCTTACTTTCCTGAAGGGGCCGAATCGCTGGGTGATCAAATGCCCGCAGCACATGGAACAGCTGCCCGTTCTGTACAAAACCTTCCCGGATGCGACCTTCGTGATCACGCACCGCGATCCGGTGGGTTCGATCCGCTCGACGCTGTCGATGGCGCTTTATGCTTCGCGCGTGCTGCGCACGAAAAGCGACCCGGAGGAACCCAAGGGCTACTGGATCGACCGGTACAAGACGCTGTTGTCGCGCTGCGTGCGCGATCGCGATTGCCTGCCGGAAGACCAGGCGATCGACGTCTATTTCCACGAATGGATCAAGAACCCCGACCCGATCCTCCGGCAGATCTATGCCAAGGCGGACCTGCCGCTGGACGAGGACACGTTGCAGGCCCTGCACCAGTATCACCGGGATCACGATCCGGCCGTCAACGGCAAGGTGAAGTTCGATCTTGAAGGCGATTTCGGTCTGACGGCCGAGGATATCCGCCAGCATTTCCAGTTTTATTTCGATCGCTTCCCGGTCGAAGTCGAAGTCAGATAATTCATCTACGTCACGGAGTAAGAAATGCCGAAAATCAATGTGATCGACCGATCTGGCGCCAGCACGGAAGTTGAAGCCGACAATGGGCTGAGCCTGATGGAGATCATCCGCGACGATGGATTCGACGAACTGCTGGCACTGTGCGGCGGCTGCTGTTCCTGCGCGACCTGCCATGTTCACGTGGAAGCGTCCTATTTCGCCAAGCTGCCGGAAATGACCGAGGATGAAAGCGACCTTCTCGACAGTTCCGACCATCGCAACGAAACCTCGCGTCTGGCGTGCCAGGTCGAAATGAGTGATGCGCTTGACGGGGTGACTGTCACCATCGCGCCGGAGGATTGACCATGGCCGATGCGCAATCCGAAGTGCTGGCCTTCTTCGAGGAGTGGAAGCCTACGCTGGGCGATATGCTCGCGTCGATGGAACGGCGCTTTACCGACAGGACGGTTTGGGAAAATGTCGGCATCTCGAAGACCACCGGATTCGCGGAGGCGAAGGCTTTCATGGACGGCTTTGCGCAGATGTACCCGATCGAAAGCGGCGAGGTGATCGTTCACCACGTCGCTTCGGACGGGAACGTGGTCTTGACCGAACGAACTGACAATTTCCATGACAAGGACGGCCAACTGCTCGTCTCCATCAAGCTCATGGGGATTTTCGAAATGGACGGCGACAAGATCGTGTCGTGGCGGGACTATTTCGATACCGCCAAGGGCTTTGGGTGATGTTCGCGGATAAGAAGATCTGGACGCAATTGCCGGTCCTTCCGGCAAACGAACTCGTACCGCTGGTCCGCCAATGGGAAGCGGCCGGAATCGATGGGGTCTGGGTCCCGCAAATCTTCGGCCTCCCCTTCGTCACCCTTGCGGCAGCCGCAGCCGTCACCAGCAGGATAAAGCTGGGCAGCGGCATCGCGCTGGCCTTCACGCGTAGTCCGCTGGAGACGGCATGCAGCGTCATCGATCTGGACCACATCAGCGATGGCCGCGCCGTGCTTGGCCTGGGGTCCAGCGCGCAAAGCCAGATCGAAGGCAGCTTTGGCATGCCATACGGCAAGCCACTGGCGCATATGCGCGAAATTGTGGAGCAGGTTCGGGCGGTCATCGCCAAGGGCCACACCGGCGAACTACAGGTGCTGGCAGGCGAATATACTACGCTCGACCTGTCGCATTTCCGGCTGACGGGGCCAGCGCGCCGCCCTGCCATTCCGGTTTATCTGCCTGCCATTTTCGAAAAGGCATGCGAGCAGGGCGGAGAGATCGCCGAAGGGCTGCTGGGCCATCCGTTATGGACGACCCGCTGGATCGAGGAAAAGGTCGCCCCGCACTTGCAGGCAGGTCTCGACAGAGCCGGACGGGAGCGGTCGGCTTTCGATCTGAATCTGATGATATTTACCGTCATCAACGAGGATCGCGATGCGGCCATTGCGGATGCCCGCGCGAATATCGCGTTTTATACGCAATCGCCCCAGTATCTGCGCTATTTCAAGGCGATAGGCTTCGAAAAGGAAGCAGCGGCGATTCAGGATGCGTTTGCCCGGCAGGACTTTGCCGCGATGGAGGCGGCCTGCCCTGACGAGATGGTCAGTGCGATCACGGTGCTCGGTTCGGCTGAGGAGGTGAAAGCCCAGATAATCGAACGCGCACGCTTTGCCGATTCGATCACGCCCGTCGTGCCGCAATTCGGGATGGATGAAGCCAAGGCCGCCATTTATCGGGACCGCATCGCCGATCTCTTCTTCCCGGCGCCAATCTGATCACGCGAGAGCTATCAAGACTTAGGCGCTGAACAGACCTGCCAGAAGAAACCGCGCCATCGCATCGGCCCGGTCCTCGGGCGACGGATTGGCGGCGCCGTCACCAGGCAGATCAGGCAGAAGCCGGTCATGCATCGGGGCAAGCGCGAAATAGGATCCGACCCCGTGAACGAGCAGCGCCAATAATGCACCGGAATCGATCGGACGCAGCGCCGTGCCCGATCCTACCTGTTCCAGAAGGTCCTGAAGGCGGCGCTGGAACGGCAGGGTGAAGCTTTCCGTCATATAGTCGAGCCGCCAGCTCGGCTCGCGCCCTTCAAGGTGGCTCATGGCCACAATGTCCGAATTGATGATCGCCCAGCGGCAAAACCGATGAATCAAGTCCCGCAACTGTTCTTCCGGAGGGTGCGACGGGTCGAAGGCCAGTTCAACCTCGCGGGCGGCTTCCTTGAGCCGCCAGTCGACCGACGCCTTCCATAACTGCGACTTCTTGCCAAATCGCACATTGAGCAAATTGTGGCTGACGCCCAGTTCGCGGGCCATCGCGCGCATTGTCGCGGCTCCATAGCCATGCGTGGCGAACATGGCGAAGGCGGTCCGTAGCAGCGATGCCTCGTCAACCGATCCACCGGCATCGGCGCGTGGGCGCCCCCGGGTCCTCTCACGCCTGCGGGTAAGATGGCCTGTCATCTGGCCAGTTGCCCTGTCCGCCGCCCTGCCCTCTCGGGTGGAGGCGGGCGAATTTACATTTGCTGCATCCATCGACATAGATTGACAACTAAATTGTCATGTGTCAATTTAATTGCATAACGCGTATTGGGAGATGCGAGTCGAATATGACCGAAGCAGCCTGGTGGGCCGTTGCCCGCTCCGAAGAGATCAGCGCGGACAAGCCGCACAACGTCGATATCGGCGACCAACCGGTCGTCCTTTGGCGCGACGACAAGAAGGTCGTGCGCGCGCTTGAAGATCGCTGCCCGCATCGCCGGGCGCCCCTGTCGCTGGGTTGCATACTTGGCAATGGCGCGATCCAGTGCGGATACCACGGCTGGACTTATGACGGCGCAAGCGGGCAGCTGATCGACATTCCCAATCTGAAAAGCGATCGCAAATTCCCTCCTGTCTACAAGGCAAGGCCATTCGCCGTTCACGAGGATGCGGGCTTTGTACGGGTCTGCCTGGACGCCAAGGCCGCTGCCCCCGCACCTGACGATCGCGTCTTGCCGCTTTCGGGCACATCGATTGTGGCGCTGGATCACGAACACTGGATCGCCGCGTTGTTCGACGATCCTTCGCTGGTGCTGTCGATCAAGGGGGTGCGCTTTTCACCCTATCTGCTGACCGAATTGTCCGAGCAGCAAGGCAAGCTGGTGCTGGAACGATCATGCCAATGGGCATCGCCGCACTGGCCCGCACCCTTCACTTCCGATTTCCCGATCAGCCTGCGCATCGCCACCGATCCGGTAACTGGCGAGACGGACCTGACCCTGCTGGACGACGAGTTCAGGGCCCTGTTCCGCGCGGTTCTGGCGCCCGTTCCGGCCGCGCGCGGCGTTACGCAGGTGCGTTGGCGCGCCGCTCTGTCGCCCGGACGCCACCATCTGATGGCAAAGGCCATGGGCATCGGCACGCCGTTCAGGGTTTTCGACCATGTCGACGGAGCGACGCTGCGGGTGCTCAAGCCGTCGGCGTCTATCCACGCCGCGGACCTGCGCGAAAGTATCGTCACGCGCAAATCCGGACCGCCCACAGCGCAGGAAGCCGCTGCCTGACCGCAGCCAAACCGAGAACAAGGAACAGATCATGCTCGACGTTCAAGACAATCCGGCTCCCGAGGTTCATGACGATCCGATCGCGGTCGATCCGCGCCAGTTCGCGGCCAAGGTCAATTCCTGGCTGCCGCACGATATCATGCTGACCGATGCATGGTTTCCGCTGGCCCACAGCTTCGCTGTTGCCAAGAAACCCATCCGGCGCGCTGTTTACTCGCACCCCTATTTCATCTGGCGGAAGCCCGACGGCAGTGTTGTGGCGGCGGAAACGCACCCGAATGACCAGCTTGCCGCGACGAAGAGCGAATATACCGACGAGGCCGGTCACTATCCGGTGATCGAGAAGTACGGCTATGTCTGGGGCTGGCTCGGCAAGCCGGAAAATGCCGCGCCCGAACATATTCCCAGCATTCCCTATCTGCCCGAGGACGGCGGCCTGCCGCTGCACATGCTCGGCACCGTGCGGTTCGATTGCTGCGCGCCGCTCAGCCTCGAAAACCTGATCGACCTTACCCATGCCGATTTCATCCACGCCGATGTCGTGGGCGACGAGAAGATGGACAAGGAAACGGTCGAGGTGTTCCACGACAGCGAGACCATCACCATGGTGCGGACCTGCGTGAACAAGTCCGTCGCGCCGATCATGAAGATCTTTGGCGGCGTGCGCGACGATGTGCAGCAGGTTCGACAGGTGATCCGCATCTATCTGCGCAGCCATGCCGCGATCGCTTATGGCCGCTTTACCACGGGCGACAATGTCCAGCTGTTCCACCCCTGCGTTCCCGAAACGCGTGACCGGACCCGGCTGGATTATGCCATGAACACATCGAACGTGAAAAAGACCAATCTTTTCCGCTATATAATGCCCAAGGCGAGCTACAAGGTTTCGCGGCAGGACAGTTCCATGACCTCGCCGCAGAGCCCGCGCTACATGCGGCCGGAAAAGCGCAAGGATTTGCATTCGCCGCTGGACGAAGCCGGCCAGAAATATCGCGTGCTGATGCTGGCACTAGCCGAAAGACAGGCGCGCGGCGATTTCACCTATCGCGATAATGTCAGCTCTGATTGCAGCGACATTATAGGATATGAAAAAGCATGACCACACTGACCAATGCGACGGGGGGTGAGCGCAAGTGGTGGGGCGTGATGCCCGTTTTGCCCGCTCCGGTGATGGGCGGCATGGCAAAACAGATGGAGCAGGTGGGATTCGAGGGGGTCTTTTCGCTTCAGATCTATGGCGCACCCTTTGTGCCGATGGCCGCCGTCGCGGCGATGACCGATACGCTGAAGGTGTCGACCGGCATTGCGGTTGCGGGAACCCGCAGTCCGGTCGAAACCGCCTATTGCGCGATCGAATGCGACACGATCAGCCAGGGCCGTTTCGTCCTTGGCCTGGGCACCTCGCTGCACAGCGCGCTTGAGGGGATCTATGGCGAGCCGCATCGCAAGCTGCTGACCCATCTGCGTGAAGTGGTGAAGATCGTGCGTTACGTGAACGCCAACAGCCACAAGGACATGGAACCGCTCCACGGCGAATATTACGATCTGGAATGGACGGAAAAGATGATGACCGCGCCCCCGGTGCGCGAGAATATTCCGATCTGGATCGCCGCGCTCAAGGACAAGCTGACCAGCATGTCGCTGGAGATTGCCGACGGGCTGATGGTCCATGCGCTTTGGACGGTCGACTATACGGTTCAGAAGAACGATTTCATCCATTCGGAGCTGGCCCGCTTTGGCCGCAAACGCACGGATGTCGAAATCAATGCATGGCCATGGGTCGCCATCAATGACGACAAGCAGCAGGCGATCGACGACAGCCGTGCCACCGTGGCGGGCTATGCCGGTTACAAGGAATACGAAGACTTTTTCGATTCCATCGGTTTTGGCGATCTCGCACGCGATTGCCAGCTGGCCGCAGGCGAACATGGCGATGTTTCGGGCGTGATCGAGAAGGTCAGCGACGAAATGGTGCAGGCCTTCGTGAAATGCGGGCCGGTCGACGAAGTGCTCGAAGAACTCGAACCCTTCTGGGGCGTGGTGGATTCGCTCTGTCCGATGACGCCCTATCGCAATCTCACCATGGAACAGCTGACAAAGTATAATGAGGGGCTGTTCGCAATGGTGGCAGAGGCGAAACGCCGCGAAAAGTAGGACCGGCAGGCGGGACGGCAAAGCGCCATCCCGCCTTCCCCGGCTTTAGCCGACAGTCTGGCCGGCTTTGGCGGTCAGTTCTTTGCTGATGTCCCACAAGCGTGCGGCGCCTTGCTCGCTCTGCGCAGCGGCAGACAATGCTGCGGGCTTGCGCTTGGCGAGATACTGGCCGGTCGCCTTTGGCGCCCCGCCCTTCGCCAGCAAGAGTATCGTATCCGCGCCCTGCTCGGGCGTCAGCGAGAGCGGTTTGCCAAGGAAATACATCAGCTTGACGGCAAGATTGCCGTGACTGTCGAAATTGGTTTGCACGACGCCGGGACGCACGCAATTCACGCGGATTCCGTCGTGCTTGACCCGTTTCGCCATTTCCCGCGTAAACAAGATGTTGGCCAGCTTGGACTGGGCATACGCATCGCTGGCGCTGAATGACTGCGCCTGCTGCAGATCGTCCCACTTCATGTCCTTGATGAATTTGTGCGCGACCGATGCGGTCGTGATCACTTGTGATCCGGGCGCCGCCGCCTTCAGCAAGGGCAGCAGGCGGTGGGTCAGCAGGAAAACGGCAAGGTGATTGGCGGCAAAGGTCTGTTCAAACCCGTCGGCGGTTTCCATCCGCCTCGATGGCGTGGCGCCTGCATTGTTCACCAGTAATCCGATCCGGTCGGTCGATGCCGCTACCTGCGATGCGAACGCGTCCACCTTGTCCATGACCGACAAATCGGCCCTTATCATGTCGACCTGCGCCTCGGGCGCGGCGGACCGGATTTCCGCAAGCGCGGCTTCGCTGCGCGCGTGATCCCGGCCCTGCGCGATCACCCGCCAGCCATCGCGCGCCAGTTCCCGCGCGACGACAAGGCCGATGCCCGAGCTTGCTCCGGTTACGACTGCTGTTTTGATGCCGTGATACTCCTGCCCGCAATAAAGCCGGTCACCAGTGCCGGACCGACATTGCATCCATGCGCCGGAGACTTGCCCTGCCAGATCGAATTGGCATCCAGCCCGGCAGCCCAAAGGCCCGGAATCGGCTGACCGCTCTCATCCTTGACGCGGCATTGCGCGTCGATTTTTACGCCCACGGTCGTCGATCCGTCGCCGGGGAATATCTGGACCGCGTAATAGGGCCCCGCGCCAACCGGCCCGAAGCAGGGATTGGGCTTGTGCGCGGGATCGCCAATTTCTTGATCGATCAGCGTATCGCCCTTGCCGAATTCACTGTCGCGCCCGGTTTTCGCATCGGCATCGACCCGCGCAGCGGTTGCTTCCAGCGCCTTGGGATCGACCCCGATTTGCGCCGCCAGTTCGGCCAGCGTATTGGCCTTTTTCATATAGCCGGAAGCGACCAGCTCCTTGATCTTGCTGCCCCCCGGAAGCGACAGCCCCATGCCGTATTTCTTGACGTTCTTCGCGTTCGAAATGATCCATGCAGGCACATTGCCGGTGGCGTGCATGTCCTCGACGAAATGGACCCCGGCCTCATTGCCAAAGCGTTTGCCGTCCTTGCCGACGGCGATGCAGCCGGGCTTCGACATGTCGATCAGATGCGCATAGCGTTCGACATAGCCATCATCGCGCGTCCGCTTTGACACCACGGCCCAGACCGCATTGGCGTGGTTGTCCGTTCCCAGCACGGCGCCCGATGCCGTGGCGGCATTTATGCCGTCTCCGGTATTGTGATATGGAAGGATGGAAACATGCTGCTCGGCATAGGGCAGATAGACCTTGCGCATCTGTTCGTTGGCGGAAAATCCGCCGGCCGCCAGAACGACGCCCTTTGCGGCCGAAATTTCCGTCTGCTTGCCGTCTATGGTCGCGACGACACCCGTGACCCTGCCCCCATCGGCAAGCAGTCTTTCGACCGGCGCACTGCTGTAGAGGTCGACCCCCGCGTCCAGCACCGAACGGTAAAGCCTGCCCATCAGGGCGTTGCCCATCGTCAGGCGTGAGCCGCGGCCCAGCTTCTTCTTGTCGAAAGCGAAACGGATGGCGATCTTGGCCATGTACCACAACGCACCGGGCTGCGGCAGCTTGGCGATATAGGGCAGATCGAACAGATCGATCATCATACCGCCAGGCGCGTTGAATTCCTCGCGCGGCTTGGAAAGATTGTCGAAATCGGAACCGAGCTTTCTGCCGTCATATTCAGCCGGAGCCAGCAACCGCCCTTCGTGCATCGCGCCCTCTACCTCGGGGTACCAGTCGCTGGACGGGGGCGAGAGGAGGAAATGGACCGAACTATTGGCCTCCAGCCATTGCACCATTTCGGGGCCGGTTTCGATATAGGCCTCGATCAGCTCGCGCTCTGCCCGGTTGCCGACGACGGCAAGCGAGTAATCCAGCGCCTTTTGCTTGCTGTCGTCCACGCCCGCCGCAACGGCTTGCGGGCTTTCGGGTATCCAGACCCCGCCACCGGAAATGGCTGTCGTCCCGCCGAAATGCGGCGCCTTTTCCAGCACGGCCACCTTGCAACCCGCTTTTGCGGCGACCAGTGCTGCCGTCAACCCGGCACCGCCGGAACCCATCACCACGACGTCATACTGCATCGAATTTCCCTTCACGCACACATGATCGATCGCATGGCCTTGTCGTCGATCCCCAACTGACCCGCACAATCGAGACCGTCCCAATATTCCCGCCACCAGACAATTTTGCCGGCATAATCCAGATCGAACACGCCGACGACATGGGTGGTGGTTTCCCGTCCGTCTTTCAGCTGCCGACACGTATCGACCCGTTCCGTGAAAACGGTCGATCCCGAAGCGGCGACCTTGCGAATATCGCAGGCGCATTCGTCATAAAGTTCGTATTGCCGCTCCAGCTCCTCGCAAATGGCGTCCGCGCCTTGCCTTACCGGAGCGATCGGCACGACTGGCTGATACCGGGCATCGTCAGCCAACATCGCGGCACTGCCCCCACATCCAGCTTACGGGTGTGGAACAAGGAGAGGAATTGCCTGACGACGGTTTCGGCGTTCATGCCGCACCTTCCTGCGCGCCGAAAAAGGCGGCGACCTTACCGGTATCGAAATACTCGCGCCCGTGGACGATCAACCCGTCCCTGATCACGAACAGATCGTGATATTCATTGGCATAGACCCGGTCGCCGAAATGCATTTCCGAGCGCACTTCTGCTGCGACCGTGTCGCCTTCCGCGACCATGCCCACGATGCGAACCTTGCGGTGCGAAGCGGTCAGCAGCATGCCCTTTACCGCGTCGGTATAGGCTTTCCGGGATATTTCGCCCGATCCGATCATCCACCATGTGCAATCGGGCGCCTGCAATTGCTCGATCACGTCAAGCTCTCCCGCTTCGACCGCGCCGAGGAAGCGTCGCACGATATCCTTGTTCTGGTTTTTCTGAGTCATTTCGGTCTCTCTCCGTCGCCGCTTTATCACCCTGCCCAGCCCGCCCCGCCCCTTTCCTTGGACAGGTTGCTCCAGCAGGTGCTCTGCGAAGCATGAGGGCAAGAGAGGAACATGCCGCGCATCGCGCCGCAGGTTCGAAAACAGACAGATCGCAAGGAGCTGACCCATGGATCCGCACGCCCCCGCCCAATATAAGAGTGCAGTCGTCGACACGAATTGCGTGCCGCGTCCCTATCCCGCCCGCACCGACAAGCTGCCGACAAGGCTGGAGGATGTCGACGCCGAGTGGCTGGGCAGGATGATGAGCTATAAATATCCGGGCGTTGCGGCGCACAGCGTGGAAACCGTCCAACTGCTCAACAGCCACACGACGAAATGGCGCGTTAAAGTCGACTGGAACGATGCGGGCAAGGCCGCAGGACTGCCCGAGCATGTCTGCATGAAGGCGAACTGGTCGGGATCGTTCGACAATGTCGATATCCACGCCGTCGAAGCGCGCTTCTACCACTTCCTGATCGACGAAATGAAAGTGCCGACGGCAAAATGCTACTACGCCGACTGGGACGATGACGGCAGTGCGCATGGCTTCGTGGTGCTGGAAGATCTAGTGCAGCGCGGCGGCAAGTTCGGGCACAGTACCGATGCCAATGGCGTCGACATGATCATGGACAATCTCGAAGGCCTTGCCACGCTGCATGGCAGCCTTTGGGGAAGCGACAAGATCAGCACCGCCAATGCCCCATGGCTCCAGACCCAGATGGACACGCCTGTCGACAGCGATCAGGTGCGGATCATGTGGCAATGGATCGAAGCCAATCTGGCGGACCCTGCTTTCCGCGCCGTCGCGCCGCAGCATTACCTTGACGATCCGCGCAAGCTGGAACGCGCATTTGACCGTTTGGGTGAGCTTGAGCGGGCCTATGATGCGCCGCATTGTATCGTGCTGGGCGACTGCCATCAGGGCAATACCTATATCCTGCCCGACGGCGACCGGCTCTGGCTGGACTGGCAGCTGGTCCGGCGCGGCCGCCCATGGCGCGACCTGACCTATTTCGTGATCGGCGCGCTCAGCATCGAGGAGCGCCGCAAGCATCACAAGGACATGGTGAAGCAATATCGCGAATATCTGATCGCAACCGGCGCTCTGGGCGTTCCCGACTTTGACGAGGCATGGGAACAGACGCGGCTGTTCGTCATGTACGGATTGCAGGCCTGGGCCGCCAATCTCGATGAGTGGGGGCAGAACGGCCTTCCCATGAACGAACGCTTCTTCACGGCTGCCGAGGATTACGGCACGTGGCAGCTTCTGGGGGAATAGGAATGGGTCTGGTCGAGGGCAAGATCGCCATAGTTACCGGCGGCGGCGCAAATATCGGGGAAGCCTGCGCCCGCATGCTGGCCGCGAACGGCGCGTCGGTCGCGATTGCCGATATCAACGAGGAAGGCGCGCGGCGGGTGGCCTCTGGCATTACCGAATCCGGCGGCAGGGCCATCGCCCTGAAGGTCGATCTGGGCGACGAAGCCAGCGTCGCTGCTATGGTGGCGGCGGCGTTCGGTGAATTCGGCAAGATCGATATCCTGCATAATAATGCCGCCAACACCGGTGCCCAGCAGATGATGCGCGACGCTTCTCTGGCCGAAATGGATCCGGAAGTGTGGGATGCCGCTTTCGACATCAATGTGCGCGGCACGATGTTCGTGATCAAGCATGTGGTTCCTCACATGATCGCCGCAGGCGGCGGTTCGATCATCAACACAAGCTCGGGCGTTTCGCTGCTCGGCGATGTGCTCAATCCGGCCTATAGCGCGTCCAAGGCTGCGGTAAATGCTCTGACGCGCAATACGGCCACGCAGTTCGGACGGGCCAATATCCGTTGCAACGCGGTGCTGCCCGGCCTTGTGCTCAGCCCCGTGGCGCGCGCGCAAATGACCGAACACCAGCTCGCCATGATCCAGCGTCACGTGCTTTTGCCCCGCGAAAGCGTCGCGGGTGATATCGCGGGGGCCGTGCTGTGGCTGGCTTCGGATCTTGCGGGCTTTGTCACCGGCCAGATCATTTCGGCCGATGGCGGTATTGCCCACCACCAGCCCCATTACGCCGACATGCTGGACATGTTCGCAGCCCTGCCGGGGTAACGGGACGAAACGCCATCTGTCAGATTGCCGGCATGATCTCCTCGGCAACCCAGTGCTGGCGGTCGATCCATGCCTGCTTGCCGGACAGGCCCGGCGGCAAGGGCACGATGGTTTCGGTAATGCCCAGTTCCTTCAGCCATCCGATCTGGTCGATGATCTTTTGCTTGTCCTCGGTCCCCGGCGCACGGGCATCATCCAGAATTTCATGATGCGCACCGACGTTCAGCATTTCGAGGGCGAAGAACATGTCCAGCGGCCGACCGTCATATTCCGGTTGTGACTTGATGTAGTCGATGCAGTCGGGAAAGCTTTCGGGCGGTGTGCGGAACGGGGACCAGCCATTCCCGAACTTCGCCACCCGCCGCTGAACTGCAGGCGCATCGCCACCAAACCAGATCGGCACGTGGGGTTTCTGAAGCGGTTTGGGCGCGAAACCGCAATTTTCGAAACTGACGAATTCGCCCTCAAATTTCGGATCGTCCTTCGTCCAGAGTTCAATCATCGCCGCAATATATTCATCCGCCATCGCGCCGCGTTTTTCGAACGGCACGCCCAGCATGTCGAACTCTTCCTTCAGCCAGCCGACGCCGAATATCGGCTCTGCCCGACCACCCGTCAGCCAGTCGAGCGTCGACCATGCCTTGGCCTGCACGATGGGGCTTTGCAGCGGCAGGATGGAGATCGAGGACGCAAGGCGCAGGTTTTTCGTCTGCCCGCCATAAAAGCCCAGCGCCACGGCGGTGTGGAAATACCAGTCGCCCGACAGCTCGATATGTTCCTTGGGGATGATGAAATGCTCACCCAGCATGCATTTATAGAAGCCGAGCCGGTCCGCGACTGCCATCAGTTCCCCGACATCGGCTCCGGTCAGCGGATCCTCCCATGGCTGGACCATGGCGGCAACCTTCATGCTTTTGGGGATACCGATACTCAGTTTCATGACTGCCTCTCCTGCGCTGATCTACCGGGCGGATAACAGTCCGGCGCAGTCAACCTACCTGCCGGAAGAAAGGCGGTTTTAGACACGCAATCCCCGTTCCAGCAGGAACTCCAAGTCGGCAGCTGTGTCGAGATCGGCTGACAGACCCGTCCGCTGAAGTACCGGCATGGCAACATCCGCGCCGCAGTGAAGAATGCGACTGCCCTGCCCGAATTGGAACGAGAACGATCGACCGTCGGCCAGTGCCAATGCATTCGTGCCCTGCCCCAGGCGATCCGTGGCCAGGGCAGCGCCATGGCAGGTCGCCGCATCGAGTAGCGCTTGGACATCGTGCCGACCCAACAAGGGCAGGTCTGGGTGGATCACAAGCAGCGGCGACGCACCGAAACCGTGCCGGAACGCCGAAATCTCGGCATTCAGTCCTTGCCCGCTATCGTTGGCCCAGACTGCCGCAGGATGGTCGAAGGCTTCGTTCGAAAGCACGACGATCCGGTCGATTTTCGGACATTGCGTTAGAACGTCGATGACGTGCCGAGCCATGTCCAATGCCAGGCGCCCGCGTGCGTCGGCATCCAGCACGCCTTTCAATCGCGACTTTCCCGCAGGGCCGGTGCGGATCGGGACCAGCGCCGTCCATGCCATCAGCGCGTCAGTCGTTCGGCGAGATCCATGGCGGCAATCGCGACACGGTGCCGGTCCTCCGCCGTGTTCATTAGCGTGTCGGTTTCAGCACAAGAAAGCCCGGAAGGCTGTGGATCGCCCTCGTGCACCAGCATCGCGTCCAGCAATTCGCCGTAATGTTCGGAAATCGTCTGGTTCGTCACCGAAAGGCCAAGTTCTCCCATCAGCTTAGCCGTCGGCCCCTTGACCGCTTTTCCGCCTACCAGCGGCGACACGGCGACAAGCGGTGCATTCTTGCGTTCCAGCGCTTGCCGCAGGCCGGGAACCGCCAATATGGGATCGATGCTGAGCCACGGATTGGATGGCGCGATCAGGATCATATCGGCCGCTTCGATGGCCGCCACCACACCAGGTGCCGGAAAGGCTGCATCAGAACCTTCGAAGCGGATCGCATTGATGCGCGGTTCACACCGCCGCTCCACGAAATAGCGCTGGAAAGGCAACAAACCCTCGTCCGTTTTCACCCATGTCGCGACGGGATCGTCGCTCATCGGCAGGATAGTCAGGCCTAGACCCCATTGGCGGGCAAAACCCCGCACGATTTCGGACAAAGGCTGGCCCGCGTCCTTGGCCATGCGGCGCAAGACATGAAGCGCGAGGTCGCCATCGCCGAGGTTGAACCAGTCCTCGCCGCCAAGGCTCTTTACCGCAGCCATGAACGACCATGTCTCACCTTCGCGGCCCCAGCCTAGACGGACATTCGAAAGCCCCGCCAGCGTGTAGAGCAAGGTATCGATGTCGGGCGAGATCGGCAGGCCGAAATGCTCGAAATCATCGCCAGTGTTCACGATCGCCGTCAGGTGAGTGCCGGGCACGATCTGCTGCAAGCCCTCGACCAGCTTGGCGCCGCCCACGCCTCCGGTCAGGACAGTGACACGTGCGCTCATCGGAACAAATCCTCCCCCGCCGGACGCAGCAGGTTCCGGCTGGTCTGATCGCCGTGCTGCCATGGCAGGCCGCGCAGCACGCAAGCCGGCAAGCCCTCGGGGCCCTCGCCCATCGCAAGCCCAGCCGCCCCGGCTGCGGCATCGGCAAAGGCGATTTGCGTCACCTGCATGATCCGCCCGTCCCTGTCGGGTTTGCCTCGCTCATCGATCACGGCGGGGGGACCAGCCACGCCGATCGCCACATTGGTCGTCCCGATCCGCCATGGACGGCCAAAGCTGTCGGAGATGATGACACCAGGCCTGATGCCCGTTCGGGCGTGGCATGCATCGGCTATGCGGGCCGCGCTGGCATCGGGATCTTCGGGCAGTAAAAGCACCTTTTCCTCGCCACATGTACCCAGATTGGAAGCATCGATGCCGGCATTCGCCATCACATGGCCAAGCCGGTGCCGCGTTATCAGTACGTTGGGCACCGCTCTCACCACGTCGCTGGATTCGCGCAGTACCATCTCGACCAGCGCGGGGTCCTTATGGGTTTGGCGGGCAAGATCGCGCGCGCCGTCGCTAATATCGACCGACGAAAGCGCGACCATCCGGCCTTCCGATTTCGAAACGATCTTTTGCGTGACGACAAGAATATCGCCGGGCGCAAGGCCGGGGTCGCCCTGGGCAAGGCGGTCGGCCAGTATGGAAGGCACATCGCCACCATGGAATTCCGGCAAGTCGCCGACGGGAAATACGCTGAACATCGTCAATCGGGGGCGTTCAATTCGCCCGTGATGCGAATTCCGGCGCCATCGACCTTGTAGTTCTTGTTGATGAAGATCAGCAGCGAGGTCATCGCCTCGGCCGCCGCCGCGTTGACCAGCGGGCCGGCATGGATGCCGCGTTGCCCAATGGCTTCTGCCAGCGCGACAACTTCGGCACGTGCCGCCTTGTCGTCGCCGAACACCAGAATGTCGCAATCGACAAAGCCATCCTCTGCCAGGCGATGCGCCGCGACATTGTGGAACGCCGCGACCAACCGGACATCGTCGCCCAGCAGATTGCTGGCGCATATCGCTGCCGATCCTTCTTCAGGCAACTGGACGCGCATCACCTTGGGCGGAACGAGCGGGACAGTGGTATCGACGACGATCTTGCCGGCGACATGCGGCTTGATATCGGCCAGCGTCGCCGCTTGGGCGGAAAACGGCACGGTGACCAACACGATGTCGCCCGCCTGCGCCGCATCGGCATTGGCCATGCCGGTCAGCCCATGGCCGAGTTCCTCTGCCCGGGCAATGGCCGCTTCAGCAGAGCGCGATCCGATGATCACCTGATGCCCTGCCTTGGCAAGCCGCCATGCAATGGCGCTGCCGAGATTGCCCGTACCGCCGACTACTGCGATCGTCTGGCTCATAAACTATCCAATCCTGTCAAATTATGCGACGGTCTCGCCCGCGGCCAGACCGTAAAGCGTGGAGCGTTCCTGCAGGCGGCGACCGATGCCATGGGCCAGC
This sequence comes from Croceicoccus hydrothermalis, assembly GCF_022378335.1. Taxonomy (GTDB): domain Bacteria; phylum Pseudomonadota; class Alphaproteobacteria; order Sphingomonadales; family Sphingomonadaceae; genus Croceicoccus; species Croceicoccus hydrothermalis. Next base: position 33,343 of record NZ_JAIQCI010000018.1, on the reverse strand, counting down.
GCGCGCATTTCGGGAACACCGAATTCCTGTCCGTTCACCCCGCCCGCAGCGCGCGTGATCGATTCGTCCATCAGCGTCCCGCCCAGATCGTTGGCACCTGCCTGAAGTATGTGGGCCGCCCCCTCCGGACCCAGTTTTACCCAGCTGACCTGAATGTTCGGAATGGCACCGTCCAGCGCAATCCGCGACACGGCATGCATCAGCACTGTTTCGCGCCATGTCGGGCCGGAACGGGTTTGCCCGCGGCGCCAGTTCGGTGCCTCCATATGGACGAAAGGCAAAGGCACGAATTCGGTGAAGCCGCTGCTTTCCATCTGCAATTCGCGCAGGCGCAGCAGATGCGTGGCCCAGTGGGCATAGGTTTCGACATGGCCGAACATGATGGTGGATGTGGTCTTCAGCCCCACCTTGTGTGCCGCCTGCATCACCGCCAGCCATTCGCCGGTCGAAAGCTTGTCGGGGCAAATGATGTCGCGGATATCATCTGACAGGATTTCAGCCGCCGTCCCCGGCAAGGTTGCCAGCCCGCATTCCTTGAGCGAAGCGAGGTAATCTTCGTAATCCAGCCCCAGCGTGGTGGCGCCGTGATGCACCTCCAGCGGCGAGAACGCGTGCACATGCATGTCCGGCACTGCATCCTTTACCGCTTGCACGATCCCGCGATAGGTGTTGCCGTCATAGCTCGGGTGGATGCCCCCTTGCAGGCACACCTCGCTCGCGCCGCGTTCGCGCGCCTCGACCGTGCGGCGGGCGATTTCGGCATGGTCGATATTATACGCCGGGCCGCGCTCGCTCTTGGTGCTGCCCTTGGAGAAGGCGCAGAAGCCGCAGCGGTAAAGGCAGATATTGGTATAGTTGATGTTGCGATTGATCACATGGGTGACATTGTCGCCCACCCGGTCATGCCTCAGCTCGTCGGCAACGCGGCAGATCCGCTCGAAATCGCGGCCTTCGGCCCCGAACATCCTTTCGATGTGGAACGCGCCGAGCTCCTCGCCGTGCTCAACCCGGCCCAGGGCTATGCGAATTTCCTTGTCCCCTCCGATACCGATGGAGAGCGGCCCTTCCGGTATCGCCCCGCCGGTGCCGGGATGCCAGTCGCTGTCTCGCGGTAATCCGCGCGCATCGATGGCCCTTCGAATGCGCGGCTGAAGCGCCTCGTCCGTCCACAATCCGGGTGCACGAGCGAATGCCGGGCCGATGGCAAGCCGCTGGCGCAGGTGCCGTCCGGCCTCCTCGGTCTGGGTCTCCAGCTGCTCAAGATGTGGCCAGGGCGCTTCGGGGTTCACATGGTCGAGCGTGACCGGCGAAACCCCGCCCCAGTCGTTGACGCCCGCACGGATAAGCTTGCCCAGCTGTCCCGGCTGCAGGTTGGGCGGTGCCTGCACCACCATTTCCGCCTGAAGTATCAAGCGGGCAGCGGCTATCGTCCAGAGATGTTCGTCGAGCCCGATATCGGGCGTTGCTGCCATCAGCGTCCCGGGCTTGGCGCGGAAGTTCTGGATGATGACTTCCTGGATATGGCCATGGCGCGCATGCAGATCGCAGATCGCAAGCAGTGCCTCCACCCGTTCCAGGCGCGTTTCGCCAATCCCGATCAGCAGGCCGGTGGTAAAGGGCACCTTTGCCTCGCCAGCATCGCGCAGGGATTGCAGGCGGACTTCCGGTATCTTGTCGGGAGACCCGTAATGCGGCATTCCCTTGCCGCACAGCCGTTCCGACGTGCTTTCCAGCATCAATCCCATCGAAGCCGAGACCGGACGCAGTTTTTCGTAATCGGCAGCCGTCATGATCCCGGGGTTGAGATGCGGCAGAAGGCTCGTTTCTTCGAGGACGAGCGAGGCGACATGCGCCAGATAATCCAGCGTGCTGGCGAAGCCGCGCTCGTCCAGCCACCGGCGCGCGGCGGAATAGCGGGCCTCGGGCTGGTCGCCCAGAGTGAACAATGCTTCGCGGCAACCGCGCTGTTCGCCCGCGCGGGCGATCTCAAGCACTTCTTCCGGTTCGAGGAATGGCGCCGTCAGTTGCGACGGGCGGTGAGCGAACGTGCAGTAATGGCAGACATCGCGGCACAATTTCGTCAGCGGTATGAAAACCTTGCGCGAATAGGTGACCACCGCGCCATGCGCCGCAATCGTCTTGGCCTCGGCCTCTGCGGCCAGTTCGTCCAGCGAGAAACGCTCCAGCCTGTCCAGCCAATCGCGCGCTTCGGTCCTGTTCCACCAATATGCCATATCGCGTTACATTCTCTTTCTTGCGGCTGCGAGGCCGCGGATCGTGGTGAGCGGATCGGCATGCCCAGGAAGCGCGGCGATAAGCGTGGAAACACCCATCGCTTCCATCCTGGCCATGACCCCTGCCACGTGGTCTTCAGGTCCCGCGATCGTATCGAAATCCTGCAGGAATTCGGTGAGCCCCATCTCGTCCATCAGCCGAACGTTGCGTCCGCCGACCACGACATGTTCCGATGGATCATAACGTGCCTGAAAAGCCTGGACGAGCGGGCGGACATTATGGGGCAGCATCGCCAACGTCTCGGGCGTACGAAAGGCCATCGCATTGACGGCAATAAAAGCCTTCAGGTCGTCGATGGCCTGCTGCCGATGCTCTCGCACCGAAATATAGCTGGTCACCCAGATGTCGAGCGCATCGGCATCGCGGCCCGCCCTGGCGGCGGCAACGCGCAACTCAGCAATCCTCTGCTCCAGCGCATCGAGGCTCTGGTCACCTGCAAACAGGATGGCCCCATCGGCAAGCTCTCCTGCAAGCGCGATAGCCTTTGGGCCGAAAGCGGAATAATAGATCGGAACCTTGCGCGCGAAGCGAAGCGATTTGACGGGCCGCCCTTCCCACTCGATCTCCTCGCCGGCGAAAAGCTGGCGCAGGGCGACAAGTTCGGCCCGCACTTCCTTTTGCGTGGCCGGTGCGCGCCCCACGGCCAGGACCGTGCTGCCCCCTGTCGCAAATCCCATGACCGCCCGCCCGCCCGTCAATTTGTCGATGGTGGCAAAGGCACTCGCCGCGACGAGCGGGTGGCGCATGAACGGCGATGTCACAAGCGAGCCGATCCGCGCCTTGGGCGCTTCAAGTGCCGCCAATGTCATGGAGGTGACCATTTCATGCCAGCCGGCCGGCGAATCCCCGACCGTGACCAGATCATAGTCCAGCTCCGCCGCCAGCCTCACCTCGCTGCGGAACAAGTCCAGCGAGGTGCCCCACATCGAACAGATACCCAGCTTCATCGGCCTCGCCCCCAGCAAACGCAACGGGCCGGCGGCGCTACGTGACTGCGCTGACTATCGCCGCGTTCCCTATAGCGTCCTGGTCCTGCGTGGATCATTTCCTGCTCAGATATTGGTCCGGTCGGCGCCCTTGAGGTCAAGGATCTGGCGCGCTTCGTCAGGCGTTGCCACGGACAGGCCCATACCCTCTACGATGGCTTTTGCGGTCGCGACTTGTTCGGCGTTGGTTTCCGCCAGTCGGCCCGGACCGGCCCAGAGCGAATCTTCAAGGCCCACGCGAACATTGCCGCCCATCGACGCAGCCATGGCGACGATGCTCATCTGCCGTGCGCCGGCGCCCAGCACCGACCATTCGTACTGGTCGCCAAACAGCCTGTCCGCCGTGCGCTTCATGTGCTGGATATCTTCAGGGTGGCTGCCGATGCCGCCGAGGATGCCGAAGCAAGTCTGAACGAACAGCGGAGCCTTCACCAGCCCGCGATCGAGGAAATGCGCCAGGTTGTACAGATGGCTAGTGTCATAGCATTCGAACTCGAACCGCGTGCCCAGCGGGGAAAGCAGTTCCAGCAGCCCTTCGATATCCTTATAGGTGTTCTTGAATACAAGGTCGCGAGATGCCTCAAGCGTGGCCGGCTCCCAGTCGTATTTCCAGTCCTTGTAGCGGGTCAGCATCGGGAACAGGCCGAACCCCATCGAACCCATGTTGAGGCTGGCGACTTCAGGCGCGAAACGCGTTGCCGGCCTCAGCCTTTCTTCCAGCGTCATCGAGGGATGGCCGCCGGTGGTGATGTTCAGCACCGCATCGGTCCGCTGCTTGATGACCTTGAGGAAGGGTTCGTAGAGATCGGGATTCTGGTCCGGACGCCCGTCCTTGGGATTGCGGGCGTGCAAATGAATGATGGCCGCGCCCGCGTCAGCCGCGCCGATGGCCGCTTCCGCAATCTCGTCAGCGGTCACCGGCAAATGCGGCGACATGCTCGGCGTATGGATCGCGCCGGTCACCGCGCAGCTGATGATTACCTTACCCTTGGCCACAGAATACTCCCGCCAGAAATGCTATAGTTTCCCCTGCGGTAGGACGTGCGGTACCGGGCGTAATCTAACCTTCGATAGGGTGTCAGGACAAAATGCCCAGCTGCCTTGCCCGCAGAACGGCTTGCGGACGGCGGCGAACGCCCAGCTTGTCGTAGATCTGCTGCATGTACCATTTGACTGTGCCTTCGGTCAGGCCTAGCCGGTCACCGATTTCCCTGTTGCGCAGGCCGCCGCTCACCTGGGTGAGGATCTCGATCTCGCGCAGCGACAGGCCGCCGCTGGGGCCGAACTCGTCATCGTCCTCTTCGTCCTGATCGATCTGCGGATTTCCCTTGAGCAGCTTCACCAACCCATGGGCAAACCTGTCGACCGGATCGTCGAGGATCGGGCCAGTCCCATAGGCGTCGACGATCAGCGCAGCAATCGCTTCCCCCTCGTCGAGGAACGGGCGCAGCCAGCCGCCGGTCTCGGCCAGTTCCACGGCAGCGCGCACTGAACGGCGCGCTTCCGAGCGGTTGCCTGCCAGTACCGCAATTTCGGCCAGCAGCAGTTCGAACGACAGGGCGGAACGGATGGCGCCCCGGCGGCGCACCAGTTCCAGCCAGCGCTTCGCCACCTTGCGCGAGCGCACCAGCCTGAATCGGTGCATTTCAATCCGCAGCCAAGCAATAGCCAGCCATTCGTTGAGCCGCGACGGATTCAGCGTGGGGACAGGTTCTCCTTCGCCCACCAGGTCGCAGGAATAGAACAGCGTTTCGGCCTGTTCCAGCTGCCCGTTCTTGATCAAAATGCGTACCTGTTCCGATACGACCATGGCCCGCAAACGGTCGAGCCCGCATTCGATCGCGACAAGATGCGCTTCCTCCAGCACCGAAAGCGCCGAAGCGAGGTCGCCATCGGCGGCCGCCAGCCGGGCGCGCACGAGATATCCCGACGCGACTTGATCGACGAAGCCCCATTGTCGAATAGAAGGCATGTACTGGTCGACCAGCCTGGCTGCCTCGTCCAGTTCGCCGCATTCGTATAATATCTCGGCCAACGGAAGTGCCGGCAGCGCGCCTAGCCCCGAAACCTCGCTTTCACGCTGGCGCGCGATTTCCTGCGCTTCATGCAAGAACTGCTTTGCGGTTTCCGTCTTGCCCTGTGCGACGAGCGTAGGCGCGACCGACGACTTGAGCGCAATCGATGCGAAGGCTGAACCCGGTCGCGCCAATGCCTTGCGCAATTCACCTTCCAGTCGAAGCATGTCGTGGAAGTGAAACAGCTCACGACGGGCGGAAAGCAGCTGTGCCAGCAGGGTACAGCTGAGATATGGATGATCGTCACCCAGATCGGCCAACAGCGGGCCGCATTCCTCCTCTACCGCGACCATGTCGTCGCGTGCGGCGTGCAACATGACCTTGCGGTGGCGCACATGAAAATCCAGCTGTCGCGCTGCGTAGTCATCCAGTTCGCCGGCATCCATCTTATCTTCGATGGCTTTTTCCGCCGCTTCGATCAGGCGTTCGGCGGACGTGAATGCCAGTCGCCTGCTGCGCCGCCACGACATGGCCAGCAGGATCGACGGCTTGTCCTCGACCACCTGCCACGGCAACCGGCTAGCCAGTTCGTCAAGCCGCTGCATCAGCCCGGCATAGATCATCTGTTCGGCAAGGGTTTCGATCTGCGACGCGAGAAATTCCTGATCGGTACTTTGCTCGGCATGCTCCAGTGCAAGGTGATAATTGCTGGTTTCTGCGTAGAAGCGGCTGGCGCGCCGGTGCAATTCGGCTGCGCGTTCAGGTGCCAGCTTCATGAGCCGCCCCAGAACCATATCGCGGAACAGCTTGTAGTGGCGATATTCGCCCTGCTCGCGGTCCAGTTCGATCAGGAAGAGCCCGCGCTCGAAAGCCTCGTCGAGATATTTGCGCGCTTCGCTCTGGCCGATCACCGCAGCGCAAGCCGACGGCGAAAGTTCTTTCAGGATCGAGGTGTCGATGATGAAGTTCCGCAATTCCTGCGGAAGTCCCTCGATCACTTCCTCGTGGAAATAGCTCGCATATTCGTAACGCAGCCGACTGGCCGCCCGTTCAGGCATTTCCGCGTGCAAACTATCCTTGTGCCACGTCTGGGAGGCAAGAATCAGGCCGGCGGCCCAGCCCTGTGTATCCATTATCATGCGCTGGATCTGCGCCGCAGTCGGCTCTGCCCCAATTTCCTGCCTCAGCAGGCTGCTTGCTTCCTCTGTATCGAAACACAGGTCCGCCATCCTGACTTCCATCAGGTATCCCAGCGATCTCAGGCGAGCGAGATTGATGTCATTTTCGCCCCGGGACGCCATGACGGTCGTCAACCCGTCGCGTGAGCTGAAAATCAGCTGCTCGACGAAATCATGCACTTCGCGGGGCAGCAACTGGGCATCGTCTATGAACAGGATCGGCGCCGCGCCCGATCGCTTGGCAAGCTCGACGAACCATGCACGCGGATCGCTGGAAGCGATGCCAAGACCCGACACGACACAGGCCTGGGACAGTGCCTCGAGAAAGGTGTCGAGACTGTCCACACCGGCGCGCGCCGCGATCCAAAGAACGGATCGCCCTCGTTCGGCCAGCAGATCGGCCCATCGCAGCATGGCGGTTGTCTTCCCGAAACCGGCCGGAGCGATAACCGTGACTGCGCGATAGCCGGCGATCTTTTCCGCCAGCCTTTCGATCCTTGCCCGTTTCACATACGCGTGCGCCGAACGCGGCGGCACGATCGTGGTCTGCACTAAGCCCATGTGGCCAACCTCTTCGCCTCTCCCTGCCGGTCGTATGCCAGCAATGCCGCTGTTATCGTGCAGCGCATACATCATGGCAAGCCCGATTTCCTATCCGCAGATAGGTTGTGATGCGCTTGGGCGGCGATAACCCCACAATCCGATAAAGCTATCGGCGTACAGGACGATGATCTTGCGGCCAGCGGGAGTGGGGATATGAATTTCAAATTGCCGGGAGTGCGCCATTCCCTGCGGGGATTCGTCCGGCAGCGGACGAACGCGAGAATCCGCGCATGACGCCCGCATTCGCCCCGGCCGCATCCTTTACCAGCCTCACGGTCAGAAATGGCGCCGCCGCTCTTTGGCCATCGGTGCCAATAACCGATTATAGAAAAAGGATTTCCGACTTATGAAAGCTCTATTGCTCGAATCCACGGATGGTCCAGAAGCCGTTCGCGTGGCGGATGTCGAGACGCCGGAACCTGTTGCCGGACAAGTGCGGGTCGCGATTAAGGCGGCGTCGATGAACCACCGGGAAATGTGGATCTCGCGCGGGCTGTACCCCGGGATGGTCACACCTTGCACCATGGGCTGCGACGGCGCCGGCGTCGTCGACATGATCGGCGAAGGCGTCACTGGCGTCGAAATCGGCGACGAAGTCGTGTTGTATCCCGGCCGCGATTGGGGACCAAACCGCCACGCCCCGAAGGCCGAATTCGGCCTGCTGGGCATGCCACACCCTGGCACGATCGCCGAATATGTCTGTGTTCCGGCTAAAAATCTGGCCCCGAAGCCCGCGGGCATGAGCTGGGAAGAGGCCGCCGCTTCGATCCTGACCGGCCTGACGGCATGGCGCGCGCTGATGTTCAAGGGCCAGCTGCAGCCTACCGATACCGTTCTGATCAGCGGCGTCGGCGGCGGCGTAGCGACCTTTGGTCTCGCCTATGCGGTGGCGCTTGGCTGCAAGGTCTATGTCACGGGTGAAAGCGAAGAAGTCATCGAACGTGCCAAGAGCATGGGCGCGACCGACGGCCTGCTTTACACCGATCCCGAATGGCGCAAGAAGGTCGGCGCGATGACGGGCGGCATCGACGTCGTACTCGATGGCGCGCCCGGACCGAGCTATGCCAATTACATTCGTGCCATAAAACCGGGCGCCCGCATCGTGATCTATGGATCGACCGCAGGCGACAAGTTCGAGATTACCGCGACCGGCGTTTTCCTGAAGAGTGCCAGCATCGTCGGCAGTCAGGTCGGCGATCCTGAAGATTTCCGCAACATGCTGGATTTCATTGACAAGCATGGTATCAAGCCGGTGATCGAAAAGACTTTTCCTCTGGCCGAAGCCGACAAGGCTCTGACCTATCTCGAAAACGATCACAAGTTCGGCAAGGTGGCGATCACCGTATGACCGGGCTTTTCGATCTGAGCGGAAAAGTCGCGCTGGTCACCGGCGGCGCGCAGGGCCTTGGCCGCATGATTGCCGAGGGACTGCTGAAGGCGGGGGCCACGGTCGCGATCACGTCGAGGAAGGAAGACGTGTGCAGTGTGGCGGCGGCGGAAATGTCGTCGCTGGGCGACTGCATCCCCCTGCCCTGCGATCTTTCGAGCCCCGAAGCTGCTGTGGACCTTGCCAAGCGGTTGCGCGCCGCTTGCGGCGACAAGCTCCATATTCTTGTCAATAATGCCGGCAAGACATGGGGCGGACCGGTTGACGATTATCCCGACAAGGCATGGCCGGGCGTGATGACGGTCAATGTGCAGGCACCCTTCACGCTGGTCCGCGAATTGTTGGGCGCGCTGGAAGCCGCCGGGACCCCCGACGATCCGGCAAGGGTCATCAATATCGGCTCCGTCGCGGGGCTGAAGACGGCCCGCCTCAGCGCCTATTCCTATTCGGCCAGCAAGGCGGCCATTCACATGCTGAGCCGCGATCTTGCCGGCGATCTGGCGTCTCGCAACATCAACGTCAACGCGCTCGTTCCCGGCTTCTTCCCCACCAAGATGACGGCGCATCTGCGCGAGGACGACGAAGTGGACCCGGCAGTACTATCGCAAATTCCGATGGCCCGACTGGGACGGCCGGACGAAATCGCCGGATCGGTCGTGTTCATGTCGTCGCGTGCGGGCGCCTACATCACCGGTGTCGCCCTGCCTGTCGACGGCGGCGTCGCCGGTTGCGGTTAGGTCGCGCAATGCGTGGAGGCCTATCCTTGGGAAGGGCACGAGAGTGCCATGAGGCGGAACAGAGATGCGCGAAGTAAGCCAGAAAATGGAGGAGGCCTGCGTGTCCGCTAATGGCGAAGATGCGTCCAGTATTCGGGTCAGTGTAAGTCCGCTTGCCGACATGTTGCTAAAGTCTTGGGACGCACATCCCGACAAGGAAGCGCTCGTCTTCCCGTCGGGACGGCGCAGCTATGACGATGTCGTGCAATCAGTGCTGCACCGGGCCCGCGGGCTGCTCGGCCTTGGCATCACGCAGGGCGACCATGTCGGCATCCTGCTGCCATCCGGCGTCGATTTCGTCGAAACCCTGTTCGCCGTCTCCATGGTGGGCGGCGTATCGGTCCTGATGAATGCCCGCTATCGCGCCCCCGAAATCGCCTATGTCGTCGAGAATGCCGAACTATGCGCTGTCATAACGAACAGCGAGGCCGATGATTTCGTCGATTTCACGACCCGCCTGACAGAGGCCTTTCCAGAAATTGGACGATGTGCCGATCCCATGGCGCTCGATATTGTGCAGGCCCCGCGTTTGCGCCGCCTTATCCTGAACGGAGGGAAGCAGGCGGCAGGCTTTATTGACCAGTCCGCCTTCGATGCCGCAGCAGCCACCGTCGACGAGGAAGCCGTTCACGAAGCACGGCTTTCGGTCCGGCTGCGCGATACATGCATGGTCCTCTATACTTCGGGGACCTCCGCAAACCCGAAAGGCTGCCTGCTATCGAACGAGGCGATCTGCCGCGAAGCCAGCAATCTTGCGCGTAACCGATGGGCTTTTCAGGATGACGAGCGCGTCTGGTCGCCCATGCCTTTGTTCCATATCGCGGCCATGCTGGCGATGCTCGGCGCGATAGAGGTGGGCGGCACCTTCATCGGCCAGCCCCATTTCGATCCGGGCGAAAGCCTGCGCCAGATCGAGACTGAAAAGGCAACGATGATCTTTCTGCCCTTCGTCACCTTTCACCAGTCGATGATCGCACATCCCGATTGGGACAAGACCGACATGGGCAGCGTGCGGCTGATGAACAGCTGTTTCAGCCAGATGCCCAAGGCGATCGGCGATGCCTATCGCGAAAAAATGCCGAATGCACTTCAGGTCGGCACGTTCGGCATGTCGGAGGCCAGCGGGATCGTTAGCACCGGCGGCTATGATATGGATCCTGAACTGGGCTTTCAGACCTTGGGCTATCCGCTCAAGGGGATTTCCGTCCGCATCGTCGACACTGAAACCGGCAAGGACCTGCCGACGGGACAGCGCGGCGAAGTCCTTATCAAGGGCTACAACATGCTCGACGGCTATCACCGCGATCCAGTCAAGACGGCCGAGGCGATCGACGCCGATGGCTGGTATCACAGCGGGGATATCGGCTCGCTCGACAGCGATGGCCACATGCGATTCCATGGCCGTTTCAAGGACATGCTGAAGGTAGGCGGGGAAAACGTCGCCGCCGCCGAAGTCGAGACCGTTCTTGAAGCGCACGAGGCGGTGGAGCTTTCACAGGTCATCGGCATCCCCGACCAGAGACTGGCAGAGGTTCCCGCCGCCTTCGTCAAGCTGGCGAACGGTTTCCGGCCCAGCGAAGCCGAGCTGATCGCCTTTGCCAAGGAAAGGATCGCATCCTTCAAGGTTCCGCGCCACATTCGCTATGTCGACGAATGGCCGATGTCGGCCTCCAAGATCCAGAAGTTCAAGCTGCGGCAGCGGCTCATGGAAGAACTCGGAATCAGCGAATGAGGAATTTGTGATGCAAGTCGTGATTACGGGGGCCGCCAGCGGCATTGGCAGGGCCGTGGCGGAATTGCTGGCCGGGCAGGATGAACCGCACCAGATGCTGCTGACAGACAGGGACGCTGACGGCGTCAGGGCCGTGGCAGAGGCCATCGGGCCCGCGGCACGCGCTTTTGTCGCCGATCTCTCATCACCCGATTGCGGAAAGGACATCGTCGCCGCTGCCGCCGATTTCATGGACGGGATCGACGGGGTCGTCAGCAATGCGGGGATTATATCCGGCGCACCGCTCGTCGATCAGACGCCAGAACAATTCGATCGTGTGTACGCGATCAACACGCGCGCCACCTGGCTGCTGGGCCAGGCGGCTCATCGCCATCTCGCCCGTTCGCGCGGAGCATTTGTCGCCACCGCCTCCATGTCGGCAACGCAGCCGACCCCGGGGCTTGGCTTTTATTCGTCGAGCAAGGCCGCGCTGCTGATGCTGATGCGGCAATGCGCACTGGAATGGGGGCCGGACGGCATTCGCTGCAACACGGTGTCGCCGGGGCCGACCTACACGCCAATGACGCAGGCCGGCTATGACGACCAGCAGCGCCGGGCACAGCGCGAATCGATGATCCCGCTTGGCAAGCTGGGAATGGCCGAGGACGTGGCCAATGCGATTATTTTTCTGCTTGGACCGCAAGCCGGTCACATTTCCGGCATCGATATTCTGGTCGATGGCGGAATGAGCAACAACCTTATGCCCGCCACGGGCGGCGGAACCGGCCAGAAGGCCAGCAAGTAAATTCAGGATCGGAGATTGAAATGCGCATTGCACGGGTAAGCAAGGACGGCCAGATCGGCCTCGCCGCGAAGGTCGATGGCGAAATCAGGGTTGTCTGGGACAGCGAACTGGCCGACCTCGACGCAAAGATCGCGGAAGGATCGCTGGCAGCGGCCGGCAAGGCCGCGGCAGGCGGCGAAGTCGTCGATGAAGCATCGCTGAGCTTTCTTCCCCCAGTCACGCGGCCTTCCAAGATCGTCTGCCTGGGCCTCAACTATCGTGATCACGCGGAAGAATCCGGCCTTGGCATTCCCGATTTTCCCGTGCTGTTCGGCCGCTTCCCGTCCAGCCTGATGGGCCACGGCGCGCCCATTATCCTCCCGAAAATCTCCAGTCAGCTTGACTGGGAGGCCGAACTGGCGGTCGTCCTGTCCAAGGGCGGCAAGAACATTTCCGAAGCCGATGCGCTAGATCACGTGGCCGGATATTCGGTCTTCAACGACGCCTCCATCCGCGATTACCAGCTGCGCACGCCGCAATGGACCGCGGGCAAGAACTTTGACGACACCGGCGCTTTCGGCCCGTGGCTGGTCACGCCCGATGAAGTCCCTGCAGGCGCCTCTGGACTGAAGATCGAATGCCGGGTGAATGGCAATGTGATGCAATCATCCAACACCGGCAATCTGATCTTCACCGTCGCCAATACCATCCATCTGCTGTCCACGTTCATGACACTTGAACCAGGGGATGTGCTGGTGATGGGCACCCCCGGCGGTGTCGGCGTCGCGCGAGATCCGCAGGTCTGGATGAAGGCGGGCGACATTTGCGAAGTGAAGATCGAAGGCATCGGATTGCTTAGCAATCCTGTCGTCGCAGAATGAGCTGAAGCTCGACTGTAAAGGGAGAGATATATGGCGCAAAAACGCGCAGGTGCGCTTGGCGTGCATTCGATCGACCATTTCGGCCTCCAGGTGCCCGATCTGGCTGTGGCAATGGACTTCTACACCGCATTCGGGCTTGACGTGCGCGAGACCGATGCCGGGTTGGAACTCTATACCTTTGGCCACGACCAGTGCTGGGCGCGGATCGTCGAAGGTCCGGTGAAGCAGCTGCGCTACATCAGCTTCGGGGTGTACGAAGAAGACGAAGCGCCGCTGCTCGCCCGGTTGGATGAGAACGGCGTGAAGCGCATCGAAGCGTCCGCAAAGGCGCCTAACTGCGGCACTTGGATCCTTGGCTTCGACGACATGCCGATTCACCTTGCGGTCGCCGAAAAATGTTCGCCCGATGCAAAGACGCAGTTTCAGACGACTTCGTCTGCTGCTGGCGAGTCGGGCGCCATTTTCAATTCGAAAGCGCCCAAAACCAAGCCGCGCAATCTCTCCCATTTCGCTATCTTTACATCGGATGTGATGGCGGCGACCCAATGGTACGAGGAAAATCTCGGCCTGCGCCTGTCCGACGGCAGCGGCCCGGTTGTCGCGTTCCTGCACGGCCCGCATGGCAGCGACCATCACCTGCTTGCCCTGGTCGGATCGACGCATCGCGGCATGCACCACAGCAGCTGGGATGTCGGTTCGTTCCAGGAAGTGGGCCTTGGATCGGCGCAGATGATGCGCGCCGGTTACAAGGAAGGCTGGGGTGTGGGTCGCCACGTTCTTGGCGGCAACTACTTCTATTATGCCCGCGACCCGTGGGGCAGCTATGCCGAGTTTTCGGCCGATATCGATTTCATCCCGGCAGACTGCGAATGGCCCGCGGCCCAGCACTCGCCGGATGACAGCTTTTACCTGTGGGGCCCTGACGTGCCCCCCGAACTCGTCCTCAACCTTGAACCCGGAGCGCCCGAATAATGGCTGTTTTTCTTCTGATGCATGGCGGCGGCATGGGCGGCTGGACGTGGAAATTCATGCGGGATGCGCTTGAGTCCAAGGGGCACACGGTATTCACCCCCACCTTCACCGGATTTGGCGAACGGGAACATCTGATCGGCCGCGACGTCGGCAATGCGGTCCATGTGACCGACATCGTGAACGTCCTTAAGTATGAAGATCTGTCGGACGTCATCCTGGTTGCGCATTCCTATGCCGGCACCGTCGCGCCAGGCGTGCTGGCGCAGGCGGGCGACCGCGTTCGACGCGTCATCTATCTCGACGCGATCGTGCCCCACGCGGGTGAACGCATCGCATCGATGATGGGTTTCGCGAGCGAAGAGGAAGCCGCCGGACTGGATGCCATGCTGGATGGCGGAGAGGGTCCGATCGGCTCGGGCGTACATGAACAACAGCGCGCGATGGCCAAGGACCATCCGCACATGATGGATCGCAATCGCGAGAAATGGCTGCTGGACCACCTGTCTGACCAGCCAATGCGCGCCACCAGCTGCGTCATTCCCGTCGGCGCGGAATCGATCACCCATCCGGTGGATTATATCGCTGCCGAACACACCATCATGGGCATGATGCACGAACGGGCCGAAAAGCTTGGCTGGACGATACACAAGCATCCGGGCGACCATGCTTTCAATGTAGGCGATCCCGAAGGGCTTGCCGACATGATGCTGGAGATCGTGGCATGATCGATGCCGCCAAGCTGTTTTCGATAAAGGGCCGTGTTGCATTAGTCACCGGCGGCAGCGCCGGTATCGGCCGGATGATCGCCGAAGGCCTCGCCGCGGCAGGTGCGCGAGTCTATATCTGTGCCCGCAATGCGGAAAAGGTCGCAGCCGTGGCCGACAATATCCCCGGCGACGTCATCGGCCTCTCTGCCGATGTCTCGACGATCGACGGTATCAAGGCGCTGGTTGCCGAGCTGTCGAGCCGCGAGAAAGCTCTGCATGTGCTCGTCAACAACGCAGGCACACTGTCGGATGCCCCCATCGACGAATTTTCGGAGTCCGATTGGGACGGCGTCCTTGATCTCAATCTGAAAAGCCCGTTCTTCCTGCTGCAGAAGCTTTTGCCGCTGCTGCGTGCGGGTGCCAGCGCACAACGACCGGCCAGCGTGATCAATATTGGGTCGGTCGGCGCGCTCAAGGTTGGTCCGCGCGAAGTCTATGCCTATCAGGCATCGAAGGGTGCTATCCACTGGCTGACCAAATCGCTCGCAAAGAACCTCGCTTCGGACAATATAACGGTCAATGCAATCGCACCCGGCTTCTTCGAAAGCGACATGACCGTGATCAGCGACGATACGATGCGCAAGATGGTGGAATCCATGGTCCCGCGCCGACGGACGGGCATGACCGAAGACATGGCCGGAGCGGCCATTTTTCTGGCATCTCCCGCAGGTTCCTACGTCACCGGCTCGGTCCTGCCGGTCGAAGGCGGACTGTCGATTTAACCCACCGTTCGATAGGTTGCAAACGCGCCATCCGAAACCACGAGGCCAGCATGGATTTCAATCTCACTGAAGAACAGATCGCATTCCGCGATGTCGTAAGGCGTTGGGTCGATGCCGAACTACCCAAGGACCTTATGCGCAAGCTTGAGGCGGATGAGGAAAACTATCCCTTCGAAATCTGGGACAAGTTGAAGGAACAGGGTTTCTTCGGCGTCGGCATTCCGGAGGAATACGGTGGCCTCGGCGGCGACGTTGTCATGCAGATGATCTTCGCCCGTGAAATGGCCCGCACCGCGGGCGGGCTGTTGTGGGTCTGGGGCCTTACCTCGTTTGGAGGCGCCCATTCGGTCGCGATCGCCGGCAGTGAAGAGCAGAAGCAGCGCTGGTTGCCGGAAATGGCGGCAGGCAACCTGCGCGTGTCGCTTTCGATGACCGAACCCGATGGCGGCACTGACGTACTTGGCGCGATGAAGACCTTTGCCGACAAGGTCGACGGAGGCTGGAAGCTTAACGGCGCAAAGATGTGGACGACCGGCGCCAAGGTCGCCGACCGCCTCCTTGTGCTGGCCCGCTGCGACCGCAATGCCGAGAAGAAGCATCACGGCCTGATCGCCCTGTTCGTGGACGCCAAATCGCCGGGCATCACGGCCAGCCTCCTGCCCAAGCTCGGCATGCGCGCCATGGGAAGTTGCGAGGTGCATTACGAGGATGTGTTCGTCCCTGACGAAGATGTTCTGGGCGAACCCGGCCAGGCGTGGAAGGCGATGCTGCCCAGCCTGAATAACGAACGCATCATGGTCGGGGCGCAATGCCTTGGCGCAATTGACGGCGTGCTGGAAGACGCGCTGGAATATATGATGCAGCGCAAGGCGTTTGGCGGCGTGATCGGGCGCTTCCAGATCCTTCAGCATTATGTCGCGGATATCGCCACATCGCAGAAATTGACCGAATTGTTGCTTTACAACGTCGCATGGATGCAATCCAATGGCCTGCCTTGCGGAAATGAAGCGAACATGCTGAAGATGGTCGCTACTGAAAACGCGGTAAAGGCCGCCGACATGGGTATCCAGATCATGGGCGGCATGGGCTATTCGGCCGAAACCGACATGCAGCGTTACTGGCGCGACCACCGCATCCTGCGCATGACGCCCATTTCGAACGAGATGGTGCGCAATTCGATCGCCGAGAATCTCGGCCTTCCCCGGTCGTTCTGAGGATGGAGCAAATGGAAGAATTTCCCCCTGCCCCCGATGTCGCTGGCACTTCGCTGGATGGAACTGCGATATTCTCGATCGCCGCGGACGAGAATGCGGCGCTATGCCGGTCGACGGGCGTGCAGCCCGCGACTGACGGCAGTGCGCATCCGATCTATTACTACATCGCCACGCAGGTCGCCATGGGCAAGACCGTGGGCGGCGTGTGCGAGACTTGCGAATTCGACGTGGAAGACGGCCCGATGATGGGATCGTCAGGTGTTCGCTTTGCAGGACAGCTTATGGTCGGGCAGGATTATCGGGTTACCGGCGAAATCCTCAGCCTCGTGCGCAAGAAGAGCCGCAAGCTGGGCGTGATGGACGTCCTCACCTATCGCCTTCGCCTGCATCCGGCTGCAGGCGGCGATGCCGTCCTGGAAACGGACAATGTCTGGGTCCTGCCGCGCAAGGAGCTTGCCGCATGAGCGTTTCAGCAGACATCAAGGCGGGATACACGCTTCCTCCCTTCGTGATCGAAACGGTCAGCCCTGACGCCATGCGCGACTGGTCGGTATTTCTTGCCGACCCCAACCCGATCCACCTCGATGTAGAGGTCGTGAAGGCCAAAGGGCTTGGTAACAAGCGGATCAATCAGGGTCCGATCAACGTTGCCTATATGATGAACATGCTGATGACGGCCTTTCCCGGTTGCCGGATCGAGACGATGGATTCGCGTTTCCTCGACAATGTCTATGAAGGCGACCGTGTTGTTGCTTCGGGCGAAGTCACCTCCGTCCAAGGCAACCGCGTAACCTGCGATATCAAGCTCGATGTGGACGGACGCGGCGCAGTCAATGCGGGTACCGCCACAATTTTGATCTAATTCAAGGAGAACAACAATGCCCAGCGGCCCCTTTGCCCATGTATGCATGCTCGTTCGCGACCTCGATCAGGCGATCGAGGACTGGACCAAGATCCTTCGCGTGCTCGACCCGCAATCGCTTGAAAAGCCGATTGTGAAATACGATGAATTTTCGAGTGGCGAGGATTCCGGCATGAAATGGGCCACCTTCGTCAATGAATATTCGACCGAAATCCAGTTCATCCAGCCCGCACCCGGAACTCCGCTCGGCAAGCGGCTCGACAAGGTTGGTGAGCATGTCCACCATCTGTGCTTCAGCACCGATGATGTCCCCGCCGCCATGGAAAAAATGAAGGCCGAAGGCCTGCATCTTCCCGGAGACGGCGAAACGTTCAACGATCCCGACATGACCTGGCAGAAATGGAGCTGGGTCGGTCCCAAGAGCACCCATGGCTGCCTGATCGAAGTGGCATCCCCGTACGAAAGCCGCGATGACGGCAAGTGGCACCATGCTCCCGGCAAGTTCGCCTACAAGGGGCCGGGCGAACACCCGAGCCATGCCGAAACCGTTCCTGTGTCTGCTTAAAGTGCGCGGCAAGACCGTCCGATTTCGAGGAGACGGGCTTGAGCTTGCGGGTGAAGCATTTGGCGACCCGCAGGCCCCGCCCGTCTTCTTTTTTCATGGCGGAGGTCAAAGCCGCAACGCATGGCGAGGCTCTGCCTTGAAAGTGGGCACGGCCGGATATTACGGCATTGCTTTCGATCTCCGTGGCCATGGCGAAAGCGATTGGGCGTCGGACCGCGATTACCATGTCGATGCAATGGCCCGCGATGTCGAATGCCTGCTTACGCAATTCGACCATCGCGTAACCCTTGTTGGAGCGTCGCGGGGTGGGCAGGCGTCCTTGATCGCCGGGGCGCGCCATCCAGACAGGGTGCGTCTGATCATGCTGGCCGACGTGGCGCCGGACATGCCCGACCATGCGGTCGATGGTATTCGCCGCTTCTTCGCCGAAGGAGCCCATGGCTATCCCAGTCTCGATGCGGCGGCAGACGCTTTGGCCCAGCATCTGGACCAGCCGCGCATTCGCGATGCATCGCGACTTGTCCGCTCGATGCGGCAAGATTCGACCGGTCGATGGCACTGGCATTGGGACCCTGCATCGGGCCGGGATGAATTCATCCACCCCCCAAGCGAGAACGAGGCGGTTGTCGCGGCTGCAGCACGGGTTACCTCGCCTGTCGTCATGGTCCGCGCAGAACTGAGCCATCTGGTCAATGACGTGAATACGGCTCGGTTCCAGGCGCTCACCCCCCAACTTGAAGTTCTGATCGCCACGGGCGCGGGCCATATGTTCACCGCCGACCGGAATGACGAATTTGCCGCGAAACTGCTCGAACAGCTTGACCGCTATCCGGATGATGCGGCCAGATGAGCGGCAGAACCGCATTCGTCATTGGCTCGACCGGCGGCCTTGGTCGCGCCTGCGCACATGCCCTCGCGCAGGATTTTGATCGAATTGCGCTGTCCTACCAGTCGAATCGCTCGACCGCGGAAGAGCTTGCCAATCATTTGCCGGAATCCTGCGAAGGTTGGCCAGTGGCATGCGACCTTACCGAGCCAGCATCAGTCAGTTCAGCCATTACGGCGGCAAACGACCGTTTCGGGCGGATCGATGCGGTGGTCTTCGCATCGGGTGTCGCCATCGAGCAGCCTTTCGTCAGCCGGATCGAGGAACCCCAGTGGCGCGAGGTGATCGAGACCGAATTGCTCGGCCTGATGCGCGTCGTTGCAGCAGCACTGCCCGTGTTCCGCCAGCAAGGAAGCGGTAATTTCGTGATCGTTGTGTCGGTCGCAAACTACACCTTCCCGCCCGGCGATGCGCTATCTTCGGTTCCCAAGGCAGGCATGGAAGCGCTGGGCCGCGCAATCGCCAAGGAAGAAGGCAAGTTTGGTATCCGCGCCAATATGGTGGCGCCCGGAATCATCGACGCCGGCCTTGGCGCAGAATTCGTCAAGAGGCTCTACACGCCTGAAATCTGGGAACAGCAGAAGAAGACGATCGCCCTGCGCCGCTTTGGCAACGGTGAGGACGTGGCTGAAGCGGTTCGCTTCCTCGCCTCGGACCGGGCGTCGTATATTACTGGCCAGACGATCATCGTGGATGGCGGTTTCAGCCTCTAACCCAGCGACGCGGCCGGTCGCGCTATGACGCGAAAAAGGGGGGCAGAATTGCCCCCCTTTCGCGTCATGACTGGCGCTGCCTTACTTGTAGGGATCGACCGGCTGCGGAGCCTCGATCACTTCAAGGTCGATCAGCATCGAAAGCACGTCCGAGATGGAATAGATGTGCACGATCTTGTCGCCGTCGAACTTGATCCAGCTGAACCAGAGCACGTCGAGCTGATTGCCTGTCGGCTGAACGCCCATGTAGGGGCCGCCCGTGTGCTTGCCGTGGTGGTGGCACAGGACGCAGATCTCGTCGTCGCCACGGCCCCATGCTTTGAGCGTGCGGTAGACCGACGGCGGGAACGTAGTGAAAAGCGCGCGGGGCGAGCTGCTCCACTCTTCGAACGTCCCCAGATCGGGCCGATTCGGATTGTCGTAGGTCATCTTGTCCTTGTCCATGAACTCGTCGAATCCGGACCAGTCGCCTACGTTCAGCTTGTCGTGCAGGTTCATCCACTGGTTGACCATGAACGTTTGACGTTCGGTCAGGCCTTCGCAAATCTCGGCACGCTTTTCGGGCGAAAGCTTGAAATCATCCAGTGTGAAGGGCGGGATCCGTCCAGCCATAAAAACTCTCCATTATGTCGAGCTGCGATCTTGCAGCGTAGGGATACGTCTGACCAGGCCCGAAGAGGGATACGGCCGTCGATCGCGGCCCTTTTCAATTCCATGCTGCGGTCTGCAACCTACCAATCGGCAGGAACAGACCGGCGATTACCCGCACATTCATGTGGCATAAGCGGACAGAAGGGAGACTGCCGTGCTTTCGATCGAAGAAATGTCGGACAGGTTCGAGATTCAGGACCTGATGGTGGGATATTGCTATGCCGTGGACAACAAGGACTTCGATGCCCTTGACGGCTATTTCACCGATGATGCCGTAATCGACTATAGCGAAATGGTCGGCGTCAAAGGTTCGCTGGCCGATATCAAGTCGTTCCTCGCAGCCAGTCTTGGGCCCGTGCCGATGTCGCAGCATGCGGTTTCGACCACGCAATACAGCTTTGACGGTGATCGCTGCGAAACGCGGTCGGTCTGCACAAACCCGATGGTCGTTCCCGGCGATGATGGGCAGCCCCAGACAATCTTCTTCGGCCTGTGGTACATCCACCAGTTCCGCCGCACCCAGAACGGCTGGCGCATTTCCGGCCTCTACGAAAAGAAATGCTACAACCACAACCTTCCCGAACACATCAAGGCAATGGCGCGATGAGTCCTGAGGCGCTCGCCGCCCAGACGATGGGCGACCCCGTCAATCCATGGGTGATGGAAATCGGCAGCATCTATCTGTGGAGTGCGCTGCTTCTGGCGGCCGCGGCGCTTGCGGTGAAGAACCGCCGCATCCCGCTTTTCGGTCTGATGCTGATCGCAGCCTCAAGCGGTTTCTGGCAGGAATTTTTCGGTGACTGGGGCGCCTATGTCGCATGGAACCCCCAATTCGCGCGCCTGCCATTCTGGGGCGAGATGGCCTATACGACGCCGGTGAAGCCGCTGTTCATGCCGTTCAGCTGGGGATGGTGGTTTGCCGTCTCGATTCCCTTGCTGACCTCGCTGGTGCTGTTCCTCAAGCGCAAATTCCCTGCTCGATCGGCCTATGCGCTATCGTTCATGACCGCGTTTCCGCTCTTCCTTGCCTATCAGATCTATGTCGAGGGCAGTTCAGTCGCCAACGGCTGGTGGACCTATGATTCGGTGGTGGGACCAGCGCTGGAAAGCGAACAGGGACGGTTGCCGCTCGTTTTCCCCCTGCTCATCGGTCTGTGGGCTGGCTGGTTCGTCGGGATGCTTGCCGATCGCGATCCACAAGGATTCATGGCGCATGAGGTTCGCCTTGGCGCAGCGACCAAGCCCGCCGGCCTCGGCCGGGAATGGGCTCGGCTGTGGGGCATGGTATTGCTTTTTCAGGTGACTTTCCTAGCGATCAATATCGCCCCCGCCGTGATCGCACGCATGGCGTTCGGTGGCCCCAGTGCACTTGTGCCCTGATCCGCATAAAAGTGAGATTGCAACGAAGTGACCTGGTTAAATCGTTTGCTGGCAATACTGGTGCTGCTTCTGGGCATCAGTCTGATCTGGATCGGCGCACAACTTCTGCTGGCGGGCGGTTCGCCATATTATGTGGCTGGCGGTCTGGCATTCATTGCCGTCGCCGGATTGCTTTGGCGTCAATCGACAAGAGCGCTTTATGTCTATGCCGCCATATGGACCCTTTCGCTGGCATGGTCGGTTTGGGAAGCGGGCTTCGCCTTCTGGCCACTGCTGGGCCGGATGGGCTTGCTTACGGTCATCGGCATCTGGCTGCTTACCCCATGGGTGCGGCGATCGCTGGGCGTCGTCCCCGTCACGCGGATCAGCGGCGGACTGTTGGGCGTGGCGCTTCTGGGTCTGGTTGCGGGGCTTTCGTGGACTTTCTGGAACGACCGTATCACCGGCGGCAGCGATCTTGCCGGTCTGGCCGGAGCGCCCGCATCTGCGCGCGACGGCGAATGGCATCATTACGGGAATCTGCAGGCAGGACGCCGCTTTTCGCCCCTTGACCAGATCACCCCTGCCAATGTCGGCGCGCTGCAAGAGGTGTGGCGCTATTCGACCGGGCGAGAACCGAACGGTCAGCCCGCGCCTTTTCAGGCAACCCCGCTGATGGTTGACGACCGGCTGTATGTCTGCACCGGCTATAATGACGTCATCGCCCTCGATCCCGAAAGCGGTAAGCAGATCTGGCGCTTTGAAGCCCATGCCGACGCGACCGGGGTTTTCGGCCAGACATGCAGGGGCGTCACTTACTTCGCGGCGCCCGATGCGGCAGCCGGCGAAAGCTGTGCCGCGCGGATCTACACCGCGACTATCGACAGCCGCCTGATCGCCCTCGACGCGCAGACAGGGCAGCCCTGCACCGATTTTGGCAAAGAAGGTGAAGTCGATCTGCTACGCGGCATGAGCAAGGCCCCGCCGGGCTATTACCACGTTTCCTCACCGCCCACGCTCGTTTCGGGGAAGCTGGTGATCGGCGGTTGGGTCACCGACGGCCAGATGGTCGGCGAGCCTTCAGGCGTGATCCGCGCCTATGATGCCATCACCGGAAAGCTGGCATGGGCATGGGACATGGGCGCCCCCGACCGGATGGGCGAGCCTGCGCCGGGCGAGACCTATACCCCAGGTACGCCCAACAGCTGGAGCGTGATGAGCGCCGATGAAGAGCTGGGCATGGTCTATGTACCGATGGGCAATGCCACCCCGGATTATACGGGGCTGCACCGCACGCCGGAAATGGAGAGATACTCGACCAGCGTAGTTGCGCTGGATGCTGAAACCGGCCGGCCGCGCTGGCATTTCCAGACGGCCCATCACGATATCTGGGACTACGATGTCGGATCGCAGCCTGTCCTGTTCGATCTGCCCGACGGCCGCCCTGCCCTGCTGCAGCCGACGAAGCGGGGCGAGCTGTTCATGCTAGACCGCCGCACGGGAGAGCCCATCGCCGAGGTTGCCGAATTGCCGGTGACGCCTTCGAAGGCAGATGGCGACCGCGCGTCGCCCACGCAGCCGTTCTCGGTCGGCCTGCCCAGTTTCGAAGGGCCGCGGCCAAGCGAGCGCAGCATGTGGGGCATGGCGCTGGTAGATCAGGCATGGTGTCGCCTGAAGTTCCGGCAGGCGCGTTTCGACGGGCACATGACTCCGATCGAGACCGACCGCGCGTCGATCATCTGGCCGGGCTCTCTGGGCGGCAACAACTGGGGCAGCATCGCTGTCGATCCGGTGCAGGGCATCGCATTCGTGAATTCGTCGCATGTCCTGAACTACAACCGCCTGATACCGCGCGAAGAAGCCGACAGGATCGGCCTGAAGCCCGTTGCGGTCCCAAGTTACGAAAACGTTGCAGGGCCCGTGGCACAAACGGGGACACCCTATGCAGCCTCGGTTGCGCCGTTCCTGTCCCTGCTCGTCGCGCCCTGTACAGAGCCGCCCTACGGGCTCGTCAGCGCTGTCGACCTCGTTTCGGGCAAGCTGCTTTGGCAAAAGCCGTTCGGCACGGCGCGCGATAGCGGCCCGCTGATGATGCCGCTTGGCATACCGATCCCGATGGGCGTGCCCAATATCGGCGGCGGCGTGGTCACGGGCAGCGGACTGGCCTTCATCGGTGCCACGCAGGAACACATGATCCGCGCCTATGAACTTCGGTCGGGCAAGGAGCTTTGGCATGGACGACTACCGGCGGGCGGCAATGCCACGCCCATGACCTACTGGTCCGACCGGTCCGGTCGGCAATTCGTTGTGATCGCCGCCGGCGGACATGGCGGCATATTGTCGGGATATAGCAACGAGCTGATTGCCTATGCGTTGCCGCAGGGCACTCGGGTACAGGGGGAGAAAAAATGAGCATTGTCGCAGTCGTTACCGGAGCAACAAGGGGCCTTGGCCGGGGTATCGCCCGCGAGTTCGGAGCCGATGGCGCTACCGTGGTGGTGACGGGCCGGAACGAGGCGGATCTGGCGGCGGTGTCCGGCGAAATCGCGGACCGCGGCGGCAAGCCGATTGCCATCGCATGCGACCATGCCGACGACGCATCGGTCGCCAGTGCCTTCGCCCGGATCGAGCACGAAGCAGGCCGGATCGAAATATTGGTCAACAATGCCGCGGCGGTGCATGCGATGGACCTGATCGCGCCCGGTCCGTTCTGGGAAAAGCCTTTGCACCTTGTCGATATGATCGATGTCGGCCTGCGCTCCAACTATGTCGCTTCGTGGCATGCGGCACCGATGATGGCCAAGGCGGGCAAGGGCCTGATCGCGAGCATTTCATTTTATGGCGCGGTGTCCTATTTCCACGGGGCCGCCTATGGCGCGGCCAAGGCCGGAACCGACAAGATGATGGCCGACATGGCAGTGGACCTTGCCCGCACGGCGTGGCCGCGATTTCCTATTGGCCGGGCTTCATCCTGACCGATGCGGTGAAAGCCATGCCTGCCGACATGCTGCCACCCGACATGCGCGAAAGCCTTCCCCAATGGGAGACGCCCGAATTCGCCGCGCGCGTACTGCAAGCCCTGTACGCCGACCCCAGGATAATGTCCTTCACCGGGCAGGCGCTGATCGGGGCCGAAATGGGCGCGCGTTACGGAGTCAGCGATCTCGACGGGAAGCAGCCGATTTCCTATCGCGAAACGATGGGCGCGCCGCACATGCCCTTTACCCGCGTTGGCGGATAGCAGGCATGATCGAAGCGGTCCTCGTCGTACTGACCAAGGCGCGTCCGGGGCGCGAGGCTGACCTCGACGACTGGTACACCAACATCCACATCCGCGATGCACTGCGATTCCGCGGCTCTGTCACCGCGCAGCGTTTCAGCCGCAGTCCGCATCAGCCGATGGACATCCCGCCGGAATATGACTGGCAGTATTTCGCCCTTTACGATGTATTCGATCCCGAACGTTTCTCGCGCGAGCATTGGGAGAATGCGCTGACCAGCCGCATGATGGTCACCACCGCCATCGATGACAGCGTGCTTGAGGATTATCACTATTATCCGCTGGCATTCCGGAACAACGACCCCGAAATCGAACATTCGGGCGGCGTCGTGTTCGAACAGTTCAATGCCGCACCGGGCAAGGACGCCGAATTGCGCGAATGGTATGCCGACAGCTATATGCCTGCCGCCGTGCGCCGTCCGGGCGTTCACAGCGCAGCCCTGCTGGCGTTTCGCAGCCATGGACAGATGATCCCCACCACGCCGCGATATAGTTATGTCGGCATCTACAAGGTCAATTCCTCCGACAGCTGGCAGGGTTGGAAAGACGCGCCGGAACTTGCGCTGTCAGACCTCGTCGAACGCGACGACCTGCTGGTCACGCATTGGGACAGGCTGACCGGCAGGTTGACGAAGGACGATGTCCAGCACCCCACCGCCCAAGGCCTTGCGGACGAGGAACAGGCCCGTGCGCGCATGGGCGACGATGTGCTGACGGGCGGCGCGGAGAAGCTCGGCTCGGCCTGACGGCGCTCTGCTACCAACGGCGGCGCATCTGCACGGAACGGCGGCGCGCGCGCAGGGCCTCTTGCCTTTCCGCTGGCGAAATCCGTATCGTCTCCGGAGGCAGCCGCGCATCAAGCTTGTCGAGGGGAACGACGGTCAGGCTCGGCTCCGGCCCACTGCTCGCCCCGCTCCAGCGCAGCATGATCGAGCCTTCCGAATAACCGCCCGGGTCCAGCCAGTTGGCGATGCCCGGATCATCCAAGGCGATCACTGCGCGAAACCTGCCATCGGCATCGATGCTCGCCTGCCCGCCATTCAGGCTCGACTGACGGTTCATCCAATCGATCGTGTTCCAGCGCATGTCGTTCAATTGCACGTTCCAGTAGCGCACCGCATCGGGCAATGCGCTTTCCAGCAACAGGGCGCTACCAGGTTCTAGCCGGAACAGGCCCTGGTAATAATGCTGCCCCTCAACGCCGCCGCGTCCCGCCCAGTCGTCATGTTCGACCGCGTTCCACAAACCCTTTTGTTGTTGCGCAGCAATAAAGCCAAGGGACATGGTCCCGATCCGCTTGGGATACCCGCATAGCGCCATCAGCCGCTCGCCGATTTCCCTTTGCGTCCACCGACGGGGAGAATGGGCGATGTCGGTCCGTTCAATGGCAATTCGCGCTTCCCTTTCCGCACCCCAGTCATAGCTGGCCTGACGGAGGGAGAGCGATCGAGCCGAGGGATCGAGATGACGCCAGTCGCCGCTCCAGCCCGCAGGCCGTTCATGGCTCAACATCAGGGAAAAGCGCCCTTCCCCATCCACCGCAAGATCGTCGAAATCGACCGTCCCCAGCGATGGCCCCAACGCATCCATCACGCCTAGGCCGCCTGCCGTGATATCAATCTGCACGAAAAGGCTTTCACCGCGCTCGCCCGTTAGCAGGTAGCTGCCATCGCCATCGATGGAGGCCGCCGCGTAAATGAAATCGGGATTGGTGCCGACAAGGTTGAAATGGGTGCAGACCGCCGGAACGAAATCGGGGTTGTCGCGATCCGCAAAGGCGGTCAGCCAACCCGAAGCGAGCGCCATGAAAAGCATGCGCTCCGCTTCGGCGACATCAGCCGGACCGGCGTCGTCCGGAAGCATGGCAAGCACGTCCTCTGCCGAGGAAAGCTGCGCCAGATAATCGGCCCAGCGGCTCACAGATATGGCCTGTAGGCAGAAATGTAATCGGCATAAACACCCTCGACCTGCTCGCGCGTCAGGCCATAGTCCGCCAACTCGTAGCGGTGCTGCCCGTGCTTGTCCGCAGGATGCTCACGCCACCAGCGCGATACCGCTTCCTCGCTCTCGCCCGTGAAATCAATATCGGCATGGCCATAGACCTTGCGTACCGCCTCGACCGGGTCCGCGATGAGGTCGCGAAAGGCAAGGTCGAGCACCTTTACCTGCGGATTGGCCTTGCGCCATGCAAGCGCTGCAGCCTGCCCGTCGTGCCACAGGTGCAGCAATTCCTGCCCCAGTTCGTCACGGTCGATCCGGTCGAAAGACACGCAGCGGATCACTTCGATCAGGCGAGAGATCGACGCCATGACCGTAACCGGATCACGATGCGGCTGCACCAGCACCGCGTCGGGATAAACAGCAAGCAATTCGGCAAGGTGGTGCGCATGTTCCTGCACCTTCAGCACCCAGCGCTTGCGCGGATTCTTCCATGCCAGATGCTGCAGCCACATCTTGTGCACGCCATAGCCGAACCGCGTATCCGTCTTGCGATACCAGTCGTAATAGGACGGCAAGCGGAACAGCATCGTCGGGTTGATCCCCTGAAACGCAGTCTCAAGGATCATGCCGCATTCCTGCGGTATGCGCGATCCGATCGGATGCGCCTTCAGCACATCGGCCCAGGCGCCGGTGAAATTCTCCTGCACATAGGCGTCGAACCCGTCCGCGCGCGGATCGGTATCGAAGGTCGCGGCATCGGGCGGCGGCGATGGCGCGGCAACCTCCCATTGCAGCGGGGTGCGGATCTGCGGGTCCGCCCCGATCAGCGCGTGAAGGATCGACGTTCCGCAGCGCGGAAGGCCCAGAATGAAGACTGGGCGCACAATCTCGACATCGGCGATCTCCGGATGCGCCCTGCGGTCAGCCGCAATGGCGGCAAGGCGCGCCAGATTGTCGCGAAACTGCGCAAGGGCTCGCTGATGACCGGACTCGGAAAGACCGCCCTCTTCCCCAAGAGCGGCCAGCGCGGCGGAAAGGCCGGGCATGACACCGGCGGCCATTTCCTGGTCCAGCCCCGCTTCGTCGATCAATTGCTGCGGCGTCGGATCACCCATCTGCGCGTTCCTCTCTTTGTCTTTTCTGGTTTCACGCCAGCTTAGGAGCGCAAAAAAAGCACCAACCTGTCAGCGGGTAGGACAGAGGCTGGCACCCAAGCGCGACACATCCCTGATCGACGGGAGAGAAAATGAATCGCACGCTTGCCATGATGGACGGGATGTCATTCGATTACATCGTGGTCGGTGCCGGCTCGTCGGGCTGCGTCCTTGCCAACAGGCTGAGCGCGAACCCAGCCAACAGGGTGCTGCTTATCGAATGCGGCCCCGATGACAACAGCCCGCTGATCCGCATGCCGCGCGGTGTGGGCAAGCTGCTCGATCCGGCCAATCCGCACGTCTTTGCCTATGGCGTCACCCCGGCTGGCAACCAGCCCGAGGAAACATGGCTGAAGGGCCGCGGTATTGGTGGTTCCAGTTCGGTAAACGGCATGGTCTACATGCGCGGCGCACCGCAGGATTATGATGACTGGAAAAGGGCCGGTTGCGACGGGTGGGGCTGGGACCGCATGGGCCCGCATTTCGTCGCGCTGGAGGATCACGCGCTGGGCGCGGCCGCGTGGCGCGGCACGGGCGGACCATTGCGCATTTCGGTGGCAAGGCACGGCAATCCGGTTACCGATGCGATAGTGCGCGCGGGCGCCGAAATGGGCGTTCCGACCGTCAGCGATGTGAACGCGGTCGATGTCGTCGCGGACGAGGGCATGGGATATCAGGCCACCACCACGTGGAAGGGAGAGCGCTTCTCTGCCGCGCGGGCTTTTCTCGACCCGGCCCGCAAACGGCCCAACCTTTATGTCCTGACCGGCAAATCCGCCGAAAGGATCGCCTTCGAAGGCACCCGCGCCGTGGGCATCGTGGTCGAAGGCAGGACCATCGGCTGCGAGGGTGAAATCATCCTCTCCGCCGGAGCGGTCGAATCGCCCCGTTTGCTGGAGCTTTCCGGCATCGGCGATGCGCAGCGGCTGAAGTCTCTGGGCATCACGGTCACGGCGCATAGCCCCCTTGTGGGGGAAAACCTGCGCGAGCATCGCTATGTCGCGATCGACTGGCGCATCCGCGGCCACAGTTCCAACCAGAAGCTGAGCGGAATCGGTCTGATATCCTCGGTCATGCAATATCTGTTGCTGCGCCGGGGAGCGATGACCGACGCCGCGCATGAGGTCGGCGGGTTCATCAAGACTGCGCCGGACCTCGACCGTCCCGATGCGCAGATTGGTTCGATGATGGTCACCATGAAGCAGGATGCGCGCGGCAGGGTCGTGCTGGACGATTTTCCCGGCATGCGCCTGCTGGGCTATTTCACCCGGCCCGAGAGCCGCGGATCGACGCATATCCGGTCGGCCGACCCCGCTGCCCCGCCGCAAATCGATGCCAATCATTTCAGCGAGCAGCTGGACCGCGACAAGGCGCTGGCCCTGTTCAAATGGATACGCCGTTTCGGGGGCCAGCACGCGCTTTCGCCATGGATCGTCGAGGAGGTCGGACCTGCGGCGCAGGTCCATTCGGACGAGGACATCCTGGCAAACCTGCTCCAGCTTGGCGGGACGTCCTTCCATATCGCCGGCACGGCGGCGATGGGCGCCGAAGCAGGGAGCGTGCTCGATCCGCAATTGCGCGTGCGCGGCGTGACCGGTCTGCGCGTTTGCGACACCTCCATCATGCCCACGCTGGTCTCGGGCAATACCAATGCACCGGCGATGGCCATCGCCATGAACGCCGCGGACATGATTCTCGGCAGGGACACAAACCGATGAGCACCGCCTTTACCGATATTTCGAAGCTCTACATCGATGGCGGCTGGCACGCGCCAGAGGCCGGAACCGAGCTTGTGATCAATCCCGCCACCGAAGAAATCCTCGCCCATGCGCCCGTCGCTTCGCCACAACAGGTCGAACTGGCCATTGCTGCCGCCCGCGAAGCTTTCGACCACGGCCCGTGGCCCAAGATGTCGATGGCCGAGCGCGCCGACATGATCGAGAAGATGGCGCGGGCGCTGCGGGCAAGACAGGGCCGCATCGCCGAGCTGATCGTGGCCGAAGTCGGCTGCGCGGCAGGTGTGACCCAGCTGATGCAGGTCGACAATCCGTTGCGCCTGCTAGAAGCTGCGATCGGCCATGCACGGCGCGACCGTCCCGAACGGCTGCCCATAGATATCACACCCAATCCTTTCGTCCCGGATGGTCCACGCTCGATCGGCGGAACAACGGTGGTTTGCGAGCCGATCGGCGTCGTTTCCGCTATAACCGGCTATAATTTTCCGTTCCTGCTCAACCTTGCGAAAATCGGCCCAGCCCTGCTCGCCGGTTGCGCGCTGGTGCTGAAACCGTCGCCGTTCACGCCTTTTTCGGCGTTGCTCTTCGGCGAGGTGGCGGACGAGATCGGCCTGCCGCCCGGCGTGGTCAACATCGTGACCGGCGGGATCGAACAAGGCCGGTTGCTTTGCACTGACGAGCGGATCGATATGGTGACCTTCACTGGATCGGAAGGAGTGGGCGCCCAGATCATGGGGCAGGCCGCGCCCACGCTGAAGAAGGTCCATCTGGAACTGGGCGGCAAATCGGCGCTGATCGTGCGCGAGGACGCCGATGTCGAGCGCGCCGCCGCCATGGCCGCAACCCTTATTTCCATCAACGCCGGCCAGGGCTGCGCCATTCCCACGCGTTTCCTCGTCCACGAAAGCCTGCGACCTGCTTTTGCCGCCACCGCGGCTGCCGTCGCCGCGCAGATCAGCATCGGTAATCCGGCCGACCCTTCGATCCGCATGGGCCCGCTGATCCGCGAAAGCCAACGCAGCAAGGTGGAGCATTTCATCGGGCTGGGACAGTCCGCCGGCGCGACGCTTGTGTGTGGCGGAGGCCGTCCTGCCGGTCTCGACAAGGGATATTTTACCGAGGTTACCCTATTCGACGACGTGACCAACGACATGGCCATCGCGCAGGAAGAGATTTTCGGACCGGTCGGCTGCATCATCGGCTTCTCCACGGACGAGGAGGCCATCCGCATCGCCAACGAGTCCCGCTATGGCCTGAATGGCGCGGTCGAAACGGCCGATGCCGCAAAGGGATACGAGATGGCCTTGCAGATCAGGGCCGGCAGCGTGTCGCTGAATGGCGGGACGGGCACGATGAGCGACGCCCCCATCGGCGGATACAAGCGGTCCGGCATCGGGCGCGAATATGGTCCCGGATGGCTGCGCGAATATCAACACGAAAAATCGATTTTCTATCCGATTGGCCGATAACGCGATCGAACGGAGAAAGCGCCATGCAAGATACAGTCATCGTGACACTGGAATTGGCCTTGAAGCCCGAACTTGTCGACGATTTCTGCGAGCAAATCCCCGAAGCTCTGAAGGATACGAGGGAGTTTCCGGGCTTTGTCGATATCAGCATTCGCCACAATGCCGACGATCCCAATCGCGTCATCTTTATCGAGGAATGGGCGTCGCGGGCCGACCATGAAGCCTATGTCGCATTTCGGACCAAAAGCGGCGTGATGGACCAAATGGCAGCCATGCTGACCAGCCCGCCACGGACGGAATATTGGGACCGGAACATCGTGTGATCCGGTCGTGGCTGTGAAATTGGGGGAGAGGCAGAAAACATGAACATCAATTGCGGGATCGATACCGGGCTCAGCGCCCAGGACGAACGCTCGATCAGTGCTGTCCTGATCGCCTATGCAAGCGCCATAGACTTGCGGGACTGGGACTTGTTCCGCAACTGCTTCATCCCCGATTGCCAAGCCGATTACGGCGACTTTGGCAGCTGGCAGAATATCGCCGACTTTACCGATTACATGCGGGAAGCCCATGCGCGGTTGGGCCCGACGCTGCACCGGATCAGCAATATCAAGCTGACCAATGCCCAAGCCGGTGCCAATGCAACCAGCTATGTCGATGCGCTGCTGAGCCCGGAAAACAAGCAGGGTCCGATGCATCGCGGGATCGGCTCATACGATGACTTCATTGTCCGGACGAGCGATGGCTGGAAGATTGCGCGGCGCACTTTCACGGCGTTAATCATCGGATCGGAGAGGGATCAGGCATAATGCTGGATGGAAAAGTCGCTGTAGTGACAGGTGCCTCTGCGGGAATTGGGGCCGCGACGGCTCATATTCTCGCATCGGCTGGAGCGCGGGTTCTGCTGGTGGCGCGGCGGCAGGACCGGCTTGAAACGTTGCAGCAGGAAATCGGGGATGCTGCGCAATTCATGGCGCTCAACCTGTCCGATCCGTCGTCCGCGAGCGCGTTGCTGGACCATGCGCTGGCAGCGTTTGGCAAGGTCGACATCCTTGTGAACAATGCGGGGATCTTGCGCACCAGTCACCACGATGATTTCGATCTGGACTGACGTGACCCCCAGCTTTCCGCCAGCTGGGATTAGAGCCGGACCGCGTTGTTGCGCATGAGCGCGGTGGAAGCAATGGGTTGCGTAGCGGAGCCCGTAGGGCGTAGCGAAGCAGGCCATTGCTTATCCAGCTTGGCGGCGAACGCCGCCGGGGTGTTGTAGTCGAGGGAAGAATGCGGCCTCTCCCGGTTGTAGTCCTCCACCCAGGCAGCGATCTCGACGCGGGCGTGAGCCATGCTGAGGAACAACGTCTCGTTGAGCAGTTCGTCCCGCATGCGACCATTAAAGCTCTCGACGTAAGCGTTTTGCATTGGCCTTCCCGGTGCGATGTAATGCCACTCCACACCGATCTCCCCACACCATGCCAGCACCGCATTGCTGGTGAGCTCGGTGCCATTGTCGCTGACGATCATGCCGGGCTTGCCACGCCGTTCGATCAGCGCAGTCAGCTCGCGCACGACACGGCGCCCGGAGATCGACGTATCCGGCACCGCTGCCAGGCACTCCCGGGTCACGTCATCGACCACGTTGAGCACCCGGAACCGTCTTCCCGAAGTCATCTGGTCGTGAACAAAGTCCAGGCTCCAGCGCTGGTTCGGCAGCGCCAGCACCGGAGCAGGTGCTCTCGTGCCGACAGCACGCCTGCGACTGCGTCGTCGTCTGACCGCCAACCCTTCCTCACGGTAGAGCCTCTGGGTCTTCTTCCGGTTGATCATGATCCCCTCCCGACGCAGCAGGATGTGCAGACGGCGATAGCCGAACCGGCGACGCTGGTTGGCCAGCTCGCGCAGCTTCTCACGCAGATCGGCGTCATCGTCCCGGGTGGAACGGTAACGCACGCTCTTGCGATCAGCATCGATGACACGGCACGCCCGCCGCTCGCTCATCCCGTGGCAGGCCTGGAGATGAGCGACAGCTTCCCGCTTGGCGGCGGGCGTCAGAACTTTTTTGCCAGAAGATCCTTCAACGCGGCCTGGTCCAACATGGCATCGGCGAGCAACCGCTTGAGCTTCGCGTTCTCGCTCTCGAGCCCCTTCAGTCGGCGGGCATCGGACACCTCCAGCCCGCCATACTTCGATTTCCAGTTGTAGATCGTCGCTTCTGATACTCCGTGCCGCCGGGCCAGGTCAGCGGTCTTCGCACCCGCCTCAGCCTCCTTCAGCACACCGATGATCTGCTCTTCGGAAAACCTCGTTCTCTTCATCTCGTCCGTCCTTCTGCAAGGGCCGGAATCTAATCCAACTTGGAGGAAAATCAGGGGGTCATGTGTGGACGGCCTCTGCTGCGCAAGGGTTTTCTGCACTGATGATTTCGGTCGGGTGCATCCA
>NZ_JAIQCI010000001.1 GCF_022378335.1 Croceicoccus hydrothermalis | reverse complement strand
CGTTCCTTCGTCACTACGACGAGACCCAAATCCTCCTTAATCTACAACCGTAAATCTGTGCCATTGGTGCTGACGGCGAACAAGATCGCCGGACCTGATCGGCTGCACGTCTTCCTTCTTTGCTTCGGAAGCTTCGATGCATGGAGCGATGCTTTTCGTCATAGCGTGCGCATCGCAGCCGCTAGATTGCTCTGAGGCACTGGCAGGTAAACCCACGCAATACCTATCGAGAACCTTGACGAGCGCCGCTTCGGAAAAGCTGATTCCGGTTATGAGGACTGACGGCATACCTCCTTGTAGAGGCGATCCTTCTAGCCGAACTGTTCCACCGTTTAGGGCGGCATGAATTTTTTTTGATGCTACAATCCTTTCCCAATCTTGCGTCGGAATCTGAGCATCGCGCAATACCTTGGCCGGACCCCCAGCGGGTCTTATTTCGCGCACGAGAGCATAGGTTTTGATCAGACCGGCCGCGGCGAAATCGGCTAACAAATCATCAGCTTTTTCGAGATTTCTGGATTCAACGAGCTTGATGGCCTTGGCCGGAAGGACTGGTTGATGGGCTGACATGCTTTCTCTCGAGTTTGACAGGGCATGTATGTCAGCCAATCGTGAAAATGCGGTAACCCTGTGGTTCGCTTCGGCTATGCAGGGCGAGCGAGTTGGCGATTGCTTGAAGACTCATCGCGCCGAGGTCCCCGCCGATGTTCGCGGATGTCCACCCAAGTTTTTCATGTTTTTTTCATGGAAACCCCAGCCATCTCTTCTAAGTCATTGAAAAGATGGTGGGCGCGGCAAGGATTGAACTTGCGACCCCACCCGTGTGAAGGGTGTGCTCTACCACTGAGCTACGCGCCCGTCGCGGCTTCGGGTCGGATATTGTCCGACGGTGCCGTCAACGTGTCGCGCGCCTTTGCCAGACCAGATCGCGATTGACAAGCCATGTCGGTGAAAAGCGCATTTCGTTGACAAGCACCGCTGCGCGATTACATGCGCGCTGCATGACCGATGACAACAGCACGCCCGGAACCGAAGCCCCCGAAGCCAACGCCAACGCGGAAAAACTGCCGCCCGATCACGTGGCGATCAATCCCCGCAGTGAGTTTTTCGACGCGGACCGCCTGCGTCGCGGGATCGCGATTCGGTTCAAGGGTACGCAGCGTCGCGATATCGAGGAATATTGCATCTCCGAAGGCTGGGTCCGGGTGCAGGCCGGCAAGACGATGGACCGCAAGGGCAACCCGCTGACCATCAAGCTGAACGGCCCGGTCGAGGCGTGGTACGAGGATCTCGGCGACGACGCCCCGGTCGCGAAAAAGGGCTAAGCCCCGCAGGCCGGGCAATCGTATGTGAATCCGCAATTTGCTTGCGCTTGCGGCGCAGGCGGGCCAACTGACGCCCATGCTTCCCGAAGTCGTCATCATCGGCCGCCCCAATGTGGGCAAATCCACCCTTTTCAATCGTCTCGTGGGGAAAAAACTCGCGCTGGTCGACGATCAGCCCGGCGTGACCCGCGACCGGCGATTTGGCGAGGCGGAGCTCCTCGGCCTGAAATTCACCATCGTCGACACCGCCGGGTGGGAGGATGATGATCCCCATTCGCTTCCCGGCCGCATGCGCAAGCAGACGGAGGCGGCGCTTGAGGGCGCGACCCTGGCGCTGTTCGTATTCGATTCGCGCGCCGGCCTCACGCCGCTGGACGAGGAAATCGCCCGCTGGCTGCGCGGCGCGGATGTGCCGGTGGTGGTGGTTGCCAACAAGGCCGAGGGCAAGGCCGGCGATTCGGGGATCTTCGATGCCTATTCGCTCGGCCTTGGCGATCCGGTCGCCTTGTCCGCCGAACATGGCGAGGGCGTCGCCGATCTGTTCGAGGTTCTGCTGCCCCATCTCGAGCCGTTGCAACCCGAAGAGGCGCCGCCGCTGGACGAGGGGGAGGACAGGCCGCTCGGCCCGTTGCAGCTCGCCATCGTCGGGCGCCCCAACGCGGGCAAATCCACGCTCATCAATCGCTTGTTGCAGGAAGATCGCCTGCTGACCGGGCCGGAGGCCGGGATCACGCGCGATTCGATCGCGGTCGACTGGCAATGGCAGGATCCGAAATCGGGCGAGACCAAGCCGATCAAGTTGATCGACACGGCCGGCATGCGCAAGCGTGCGCGCGTGACCGAAAAGCTGGAGCGCATGGCGGTCGCCGATGCGAAACACGCGGTCGATTTCGCCGAGGTGGTCGTGCTGCTGCTCGACGCGACACAGGGGCTGGAGCATCAGGATCTCAAGATTGCGAGCCATGTGATCGAAGAAGGCCGCGCCTTGATGGTGGCGATCAACAAATGGGACATTGCGGAGGACCCGTCGGGCCTGTTCAACGGCATCCGCGCCGCGCTCGACGAGGGGTTGGCGCAGGCGCGCGGCATTCCATTGATCGCGGTGTCGGCCCGCACGGGGAAGGGGACGGATGCCATGCTGTCCGCCGCGCACGAATTGCGCGACATCTGGAACCGGCGCGTGCCGACCGCGGCGCTCAACCGCTGGTTCGACGATGCTTTGGCGCAAAATCCCCCGCCTGCGCCCGGTGGTAGGCGGATCAAGCTGCGCTATATCACGCAGGTTCGCACGCGCCCGCCGGGCTTCGTGCTGTTCGGGACGCGGCTCGATCAGCTTCCCGAAAGCTATCGGCGCTATCTCGTGAATGGATTGCGGCGGGAGCTGGGCTTCGGATCGGTGCCGGTGCGGCTCACGCTGCGCAGCCCTAAGAACCCCTATCACACGAAGGAATGACGCCGGCATGATGCCGCGGCTGGCGGGTGCCGCATTCGGCCCCGCCAGCGCAACATACGGTATCAACCGAGATCGCGACCCGAAAAATTGCCGCTGTCCTTCTCGCTGCCGATGGGCGCGGATTGCAGCTGCACATAGTTTTGCAGGCCCATGCGCGCGATCATCTCGAACTGCGTTTCGAGGTGGTCGACATGCTCTTCCTCGTTTTCAAGGATGCGGACAAGCAATTCGCGGCTGACGAAATCGCTGACCTTTTCGCAATGCTCGATCGCTTCGCGCAGGAGAGGGATGGCTTCCTCTTCCATGGCGAGGTCGGCCTTCAGGATTTCCTCGACCGTCTCGCCGACCTTCAGCCGGCCGATATTCTGAAAATTGGGCAGTCCGTCGAGCATGAAGATGCGGTCGGCAAGCCAGTCGGCATGCTTCATCTCGTCAATGGATTCGTGGCGTTCGTATTCCGCCAGTTTCGCCATGCCCCAATGGTCGAACATGCGGTAATGCAACCAGTACTGGTTGATGGCGGTCAGTTCGTTGAACAAGGCCTTGTTCAGATATTCGATGACCTTGGTGTCACCCTTCATGGCGCGTCCTTTGTTGCATCGGGCAAGCCAGCGTGATGACGCCCGCCGCCCTGTGGCGCAAGCCGTATCGGGCAATTTTTTTCGATGCGGCGCCGCAATCGCGCGCATACATCGGGATCAGGCGGCGCAACGCTCCGCATCAAGGATGTCGGTCGCATCGTCGAGGCATTGGCGGCACTGCGGCGCACAGCCGAGCGAGCGATAGACCGCCTCCGCATCGCCGGGGCAATTGCGGGCGGCACTGCGAATCTGACTTTCGCGGATGGCATTACAGATGCAGACAATCATCGGAGCGAAGACCTTTCCGTATTGTTCGAAAAGGATGGTAATGCGAGTCTCTTGCAAGAGCAAGCACTATTGATAATCAGTCGCGTTTGCTCCGCGACGCTCCGATCAATGCCAGCCTGCGCCACGCATGTTCGAGCGGTCCGGACCCGAATCGCCGCACCCAAGGCGCCGACCATGCCAGCATCGCCAGCCCCATCGCGGCGGCGAACAACATAAGCTCCGCATGGCCGAAGCCGTGATCGATCAGGCTAAGCCCCCATCCGTGAAAGACGAATGTCATGACGAGAGTGGTCGCGATGTAATTGGTAAAGGCCATGCGCCCCGCCGCAGCAAACCGCCTGCCCAGCGCCGTATTCATCCACCCCGGCGCATAGCGCACGACGAGGGCAAGATAGCCGAGCGCCATGGCCATGCGCCCGGGAAGGCCGGTATAATAGAACAGCCACGGTGTCGCACCGCGTGCAAATCCGACATGAAAAAGCCAGCCCAGCGACAATGCCGCCCATACCAGTCCGAGCAGGCATCCCGCCATCCCGATGCGCGCCAGTTCGGAGCGCGAAACCGCCCCTGTAAAGAACCCCCCTTTCGCCAGCCCCATGCCGAGCAGCATGAGGGGAAATGTCTCGAACACCGAGATTTTGAGCGACAACAACGGATAGAACGGATCGTTCGCAAGGCGATGCCCGATCTGCGCCGCCATGCCGCTGGAAAACAGTGCGAGATCGGCGGCGCTTTCGATCAGAAGCCGATCGGTATAATCGGACAGCGAGGCGATCTGTTCGGCGCTGGCATGGCCGTGGGCCGCCGCGTCGATGGCAATCATGGTCGGGCCGACCGCCCACGTACAATAGGCGCCGAAGATCAGCGTGCTGAGCAGCCCCGCCACGATGAGCCGCAACGCCGACAGCCGCATGAACGCCAGCGCACAAACCCCCGCCACCGCGTAGAGGAACAATATGTCCCCGCGCCACAGCACCAGATAATGCAGGTATCCGAACACGGCGAGCCAGCCAAGCCGCCGCAATTGCGGCGCCATCGCCGCCCCGTCCCCTGCATCCCCGCAGGGCGAACGACGCGCCGCGAAAAAAACGAGTCCCGCGCCGAACAGTAGCGTGAAAAGGCCGCGCATCTTCCCTTCGAAAAAAAGGGCGGCGACTGAAAAGCTGACGAAATCCGCGATGCGCGCATGTCCGCTCCAATCGGGATTGCCGACCGCCGCGAACGGCCCGGAAAACCCTTCCACATTGATGACGACGATGCCCAGCACGGCAATCCCGCGTGCGAGATCGAGCGCATCGATCCGATCCGAGCCGGGGGACGGCGAATCGGGCGGCACGGCCCCCAAACGGGCGGGACGCGGCGAAGCGGATGTGTCTGCCATAAGGCCCGCACTGCATGCTACGCGCGGATTTTCAAAGCTCTTAACCCAATATTAGCGATAGGTCGCGAAACTGCGGCAAGTCCGTCACCCGCCTTCACGAGGATGCAGTCATGTTCGACCCGTTCGCCCGCACACGAAACGGCGCGCGAAAGCTTGGCCTCGCGGTGCTGACCTCCGCCATGCTCATGGGGTGTTCGTCGTTCCACTCCGCCTCGCAAGGCCCAGAAAGCCAGGTTGCCTCGGCCCTTGCCCGGGGGCAGAGCGACACGGCGATCGCCATTGCGGAGAGGGCGGTGCTGACCCGGCCGGACGATGCGGCGACGCGCGCGATGCTGGGGCGTGCGTATCTCGACGCCGGGCGGTTGGTATCTGCGCGGGAGGCATTGGGCGATGCGGTCACCCTTGGCGACGGGTCGGCACGCACGGCATTGATGCTGGCCCTGGCGCAGATCGGAACGGGATACCCGCGCATTGCCATCGCCACGATCGAAGCGCAGGGCACGGCCATTCCGGCGAGCGAGCGGGGCCTTGCGCTCGCGCTCGCGGGGGAAACGGCGCGCGGGGTGCAGATCCTGACCGATGCGATTCGCGATGGGGATAGCAGCGTGCGCGCGCGGCAGAACCTCGCCTATGCCTTTGCACTCGACGGGCGCTGGCGCGATGCGCGGATCATGGCGGCGCAGGATGTGCCGGCCGACAGGCTTGATCAGCGCATCACCCGATGGGCGATGACGGCGCGCCCCGATCTTTCGGCGCAGCGGATTGCCGGGCTTTTGAACACGCACCTTGCCGAGGACGACCGCGGCCAACCGATCCAACTCGCGCTCAAACAACAGCAGGCGCCGGCGTCCCCGCGGGAGCCGGTGCCGAGCGGTATCGCCCTTAACACCCGTGCGACGGATCTGCCGCATATCGAGCCGCCGGTTACCGCAACCGCGCCAATGCGGGCCGTAATTGCACCGGTCGGGCTTTCCGCCCTGCCGAGAATCGCGGTCGAACCCGCGCCGCAGCCCGCAAGTCCCGTTCCTACCCGTGCCACCCTGCCGAAGGCCGGGGCGGGGGGAAGCCATGTCGCGCAGCTCGGTTCGTTCCTCACCATCGCCGACGCCCGTGCCGGATGGGCGGTGTTCCAGTCGCGCTATGATAATTTGCGCGGTGTCATGCCGGCCATCGGTACGGCGCGCGTGGCGGGCCGCACCTATTACAGGGTGGGCGCCGCCGGTTTCGATGCGCGGGAAGCGGCCATCATGTGCCGCGTGGTGAAGGCCGGCGGCCATGGCTGCCTGCCCATAGCGCGCGAACGGCTCGGCCAACCGCTGCGGCCCACGCGTATGGCGAGCGCGCAATGATGGCGCGGCGCGGTTAGGCGCTGCCGCCGGATTTCCGGCGGATCAGCCCTTCCTGCGCGGTGGAGGCGATCAGCCGGCCATCGCGGGTATAGAACGCGCCCCGCGTGAACCCGCGCGCATTCGCCGCCCACGGCGAATCGAAGCTGTAGAGAACCCAATCATCCATCCGCGCATCGCCATGGAACCATATCGCATGATCGAGGCTCGCCGCCTTGATATCCTGATCGTTGAAGACAATGTCGTGGGGCAGCAACGCGGCCGAGAGCAGGCCGTAATCGCTATAGAGCGCGAGCACGTTGCGATGGATCGTCGGGTCGTCGGGGAGGGGCGCAAGCGTGCGCAACCAGATATAGCCATCTTTCGGACCGGCATTTTCGGAAAAGCGCATCGGCGGCACGCGCGCCTCGAACCCGCGACTTTTGTGAAACAAGGCGATGGTTCCGCGTTCGGGTCCGATCAGCTTGCGAACCAGCGCGGCTTCATCCGGCAAATCTTCGGGCATTTCCACGTCCGGCATCGGGAACTGATGCTCAAGCCCGCGCTCCGGTGCCTGAAAACTCGCCGTGAGGTTCAGGATCGGCTGACCTTTCTGTGCGGCGATGACCCGGCGGTTTGAAAAGCTCCCCCCGTCGAAGTCGCGCTCAACCATGAAGTCGATAGGATGGTCCTCGTCCCCGCCGCGCAGGAAATAGGCGTGGAGCGAATGGGCGCTGCGTCCTTCGGGGGCTGTCATCTGGGCGGCGGCAATCGCCTGGCCGATGACCTGCCCACCAAATATGCGTCCGCGTCCGCCTGGCTTGCGGGGGCCGACGAAACGGTCCTCACCGACCTGTTCCGGGGAGAGCAGCGCGATCAGGCCCGCGACGCTTTCTTCGGGCGTGATATCATCGTCGAGCGGATTGAGCGGTTCGGTCATCACCCATTCTCTGCCGCCGGGCGTGATCCGGGTCAATCGCCCATGTGCCGCCGCTCAATCGCGCGAAGCTTTATCTCCGCCATGCGCGTAACCGAGCGGGATCGATCCATCGGGCGGCGCATCATCGATCAGCAACGGATCGCGTCCCGCTGCAAGCACCGCGCCGATGCAGCGGGCATCGACCGGCGGAACAACGCCGCCAGGCATGGTGAACAGCAATTGGTAATCGTCGCCCCATCGCATGGCCTCGTCCCGCCGGTTCGCGAGGGCGGGGTGAACGGGCACCGCCTTGCTGTCGATCGCGATCGTGGTCCGGCTTGCCTCTGCCATGCGGCGCGCATCGATGAGCAGGCCATCGGACACGTCCATCATCGCATGCACGCCGGGGGCGAGCGCCGCCCCTGCCGCCAGCAGCGGTTCGGGCCGCCGGAACGCGGCGGTCAGGGCGGGATCGTCGGTGCCGCGCTGCAACGCCTCGAACCCGGCGAGCGCCGCGCCGAGCACGCCTGTGACCCAGACGCGGTCGCCGACCCGTGCGTCGGCCCTTGCTGGCGGAGGGTTGCGGACAGGCGCGCCGATGGCCGTCAGGCCGAGCGTGCGCGTGGAGTGAGGGGAGGGGCCTGCCACCGTATCGCCGCCGAGCAGCGGCGCCGGATGGGCGGCAAGCACTTCGCCAAGGCCAGCCGCGAACGCTGCGTCCCACGCACCATCGCCCAGCATGTAGCCCAGGATCAGCGCCACCGGACGCGCCCCCTTCGCCGCAAGGTCGGACAGGTTCGAGGCGACGAGCTTCCACGCGACATCGGCGGGATCCTGCGAAGGCAGCCAGTGCACCTCCTCCACCATCATGTCATGCGTCACGACAAGCGGGCCATGCGCGTCGAGAATCGCGGCATCGTCGGCAAGCGCGCGCGCGCCGGGCCCATCGGCGAGAGCGCGCATGGCCGCGATAAACCGGGCCTCGCCGCTATCGTCACCGGTGTCGGTCACGGCGCGGGTTTCAGGACCGCACGTCCTTCGCGATGGCATCGAGCAGGCCGTTCACGAACTTTGCCTCGCGCGCTTCGAAAAAGGCATGGGCGACATCGACATATTCGCTGATTGCGCTGGCTCTCGGCACATCGGCGCGGGCCATCAGCTCATACGTGCCGCAGCGCAGGATCTGCAGCATGGTGCGATCGAGCCGGGTCAGCGACCACCCCGCCGCCAGCCGCTCGGTAATGCGGGTGTCGATCTCGTCGCGGCGGGCGTCGACGCCCTTTACCAGATCGTCGAAAAACGCGACCTCGGCATCGGCATATTGCGCCTCCTCGATCTCGCGGCCGAGCCGGTGCTGATGAAATTCGTCGAGAAGACGCGTGACCGGCGTCTTTTCCATATCGTGCTGATACAAGGCCTGCACCGCGGCGAGCCTCG
Organism: Croceicoccus hydrothermalis; assembly: GCF_022378335.1. GTDB lineage: Bacteria > Pseudomonadota > Alphaproteobacteria > Sphingomonadales > Sphingomonadaceae > Croceicoccus > Croceicoccus hydrothermalis. The sequence goes on along the minus strand of NZ_JAIQCI010000001.1, from coordinate 187,327 downwards.
CGGCGGAGCGCGATTGCGAACGGGCTTTTTGAGTCATGAAACTTTCTTCCGGACCGATCCCAGATAGTCGAACTTGCCGACCGCGACACCGGCCTGACGCAGGATCGCGTAGGCCGTCGTCACATGGAAATAGAAATTGGGTTGCGAGAAGGAGAGGAGAAATTCCTCCCCGTCGAACGGCATGACGAAATCGCGAAAACGAAATTCCACAGGCTTGCCGATGAAACCTTCGAATTCCGCCGGGTCGAGCGCGCTTATCGCATGGCGCGTCTGCGACAGCATCGTGCGCATGGCGGCAAAATCGCGCGGGCTGTCGGACATGTCAGGGCTGAACACCCCGGCCCGCACACCTTCGACCGCGCCGATGGAATGGGTGCGCACCGACTTCACCTGATACGCGAAATCCAGCATGTCTGGCGCGAGTTTGCGCTGAACCAGTTCCTGCTCGCTGCATTCCGCCTCGCCGCAATGGCTGTCCGCCTTGGTGAGCACGCGCTCCAGCCCGTCGATCATCTGGATCCACTGGGGGACAAGCGCGTGGTGCAGCGAAATGCTCATCAATTCTCTCCTTCGAGGCGGATGGCGACCGACCGGGCATGGGCGTGCAGCCCTTCCGCCTCGGCCAGCGCGACGGCGGCGGGGCCGATCGCGCAAAGCGCCGCGCGGTCGAGTTCGATGAAACTCGTCCGCTTCATGAAATCGAGCACGGAGAGCCCGCTCGCGAACCGGGCGCGCCGCCCGGTGGGCAGGACGTGGTTCGGACCCGCGACATAATCGCCAACCGCTTCGGGTGCATTACGACCGATGAAGACCGATCCTGCGTGCCGGATTGCGTCGAGCAGCGGTTCGGGCGAAGCCACGGCCAGCTCCACATGTTCGGCGGCCAGCGCATTCGCAAGCTCGGCGGCGCGTGCCATCGGCGCGGTGATGATGACGCCGTGATCGGTCCAGCTTTGCCGCGCGACGCCCGCGTCGGGCAGGCGGGACAGCTCATCCTCCACCGCGTTTGCGACCTCAGACGCGAAACCGGCGTCGTCGGTGATCAGGATGGATTGCGCGACCGGATCGTGCTCGGCCTGGCTCAACAGATCGGCGGCCATGTGCGCCGGGTCGTTGTCCGCATCCGCGATCACGAGGATTTCCGACGGGCCCGCCACCATGTCGATGCCCACCACGCCGAACAATTGCCGCTTCGCTTCCGCGACCCACGCATTCCCGGGGCCGGTGATGACATCCACCGGCGCGATCCGCCCGGTGCCATAGGCGAGCGCCGCGATCGCCTGTGCCCCGCCGATGCGCCAGATTTCGTCGACCCCGGCGACATGGGCGGCGGCCAGCACCAGCGGATTGACCGCGCCACCGGGCGTCGGCGTCGCGACGGCGAGCCGTCCGACACCCGCCACCTTAGCCGGAATCGCATTCATCAGCAGCGAGGACGGGTAGGCCGCGCGCCCGCCCGGCACGTAAAGCCCGGCGGCATCCACCGCCCGCCATTTCGCGCCGAGCCGTACCCCCGCATCGTCGCGATAATCGCGATCCTGTGGCAATTGCGCCGCGTGATAGGCGCGAATGCGCGCCGCCGCGGTTTCCAGCGCATCGCGCAGCGCCGGGGTCAGCCCGTCATAGGCCGCGCGGCATTCCTCCGCCCCGATGGTCCATCCCGTGTCGCCATCGCCGGCCAGCGTGTGGGAATCGAATTTGTCGGTATAGGCGATGAGCGCGTCATCGCCCTTTTCTTTCACCCGCGCCAGGATCGCGGCGACATCGCGCCCGACGCCCGCGTCCTCCTCGCGCCGGTCGGCGACGATGGCGGCGAAGGCGGCGTCGAAATCCGCGTCCGAAGCATCCAGTCTGCGCATTACGCCGCGCCCGCCGGCAGGCCCGCCGCCTCGTGACCAGGGTTCTGTTCGGCCAGCGCGCGAAACGCCTCGATCATGGGGCCGAGACGGGCGCTATCGGTTTTGAGCGCAGCGCGATTGACGATGAGCCGGGCCGACACGGGCAGGATTTTCGCCGTTTCGACAAGCCCGTTCTGTTTCAACGTGCGGCCCGTCGAGACGAGATCGACGATGCGGCTGGCAAGGCCGAGCGAGGGCGCAAGCTCCATCGCACCGTTCAGCTTCACGCATTCGGCCTGCACGCCCTTCGCCTCGAACCAGCGGCGGGTGATGTTGGGATATTTGGTCGCGACGCGGATGTGGCTGGCGCTGCGGCCGTCTTCTTCCGCTCCGTCCACCGGCTCCGCTATGGCCAGATGGCAATGGCCGATGTCGAGATCGACGGGGGCGTAGAGGTCGGAGTAATCGAACTCCTCGATCACGTCGGAGCCGACGATCCCGGCCTGCGCGGCGCCATGCGCGACGAAGGTGGCGACGTCGAAGGCCCGCACGCGGATGAGCCGGATCGAGGGATCCTCGCACGCAAAGCTCAGCGCGCGATTGGCCTTGTCGTGGAAGCCCGGTTCGGGAACGATCCCGGCGCGGGCCATCAACGGCAAGGCTTCGTCGAGGATGCGGCCCTTGGGAATGGCGAAGGTGAGCGGCTTTGTCATGACAGCCGCGACTTAGGCGTCGCAGCCTTCACTGGCAATGGGCGTTACCGTTCGCCCGTGCCGAGAAACCTGTCCATCGCCGCGTTCACCGCCTCCGGCCGTTCCCAGATGACGAAATGGCCCGCATCGCCAATACGCTCGATGGTGAGGTCGTCGACATGATCGGGAAGCTGGTCCAGATTGGCGGGGCGGATGGCATGGTCCTCCATCCCCCAGACCACGAGCGTCGGGATCGTGATCCGCGGTGTGGAAATCGCCGTCGCATCGTCGGGAATGGCAAAGGGCGCATCCATCGGCGGCACGTCGATCGCCGATGCGCGATACCAGTTGATCATGCCGAACGCGCGCTCCGGATCGGACCAGTCCTCGATCAGAGCGGCCTGCTCCTCGGCGTCCGGGCGCGGCGCGGCCTCCCGGTTCGGAAATGCTTTCGCCAGCAGCGGGAGCAACCCCCCCTGCCGGATCAGCGCGTCATTATCCGTATCGCGGAACACGCGGATATATTGGGAGGCGGCGCGCTGTTCGCGGTCCGTGTATAAAAGCGGCTGCATCACGGCGGGGTGCGGGGCATTGGCGATGATCGCGCGGGTGACGCGGCCCGCATGCGGTCCCGCCGCGCCCTGCTCTTTCGTCGGCTGCCCCGCCATGGCCACGGCCCATGCGATCGCGCCGCCCCAATCGTGCCCGACCACCGTGAATTGCGCGATGTCGAGCGCATCGGCCAGCGCGAATACGTCCCCCACCAGCAGATGTGCCCGGTAATGCTCCGGCCCGCCGGGTTTCGACGAATGGCGGTATCCGCGCTGATCCGGTGCGATGCAGCGAAATCGGCGCGAGAGATGCGGGATCTGATGCCGCCAGGTGCGATGCGATTCGGGAAAGCCGTGCAGGAAGATCAGCGCGGGCGCATCGCGCGGCCCTTCGTCGCGAACCTGCAATTCTATTCCGTTATCCAGATGCACCGTTTTCATCGATCTGTCCCATACCCTGTTTTCTTTCAGGGATAGCTGACAGTCTTTGGCCGGTCGGGCAAGGGGATGTATTCCGCCTCGTCACCGGGCACGCGCGGAAACTTGCCGTCGCGCCAGTCCTCCTTTGCCTGTTCGATACGGTCGCGGCTGCTGTGCACGAAATTCCACCACACATATCGCTTGCCCACAGGTTCGCCGCCCAGGAGGAAGACCCGTCCCCCTTCGCGCGACGACAGCACCGCCGCCGCACCGGGCCGCAACACGATGAGCTTGAGCGGGTCGAGCGCGACGCCATCGATGCTCGCATCGCCGGCGAGCAGCAAGATCGCACGCTCCGCGACCTCCGTCCCGATTGGCATGCTGCCATCGGGGGCGAGCTCGATATCCGCGTTGATCGTTTCGGTGTGGCAGGTGGTCGGCGCGGTTTTGCCCCACAGCGTGCCCATGATGATCCGCGCCTGCGATCCGCCATCGGAAACGATGGGGAGATCCTTGGACGCGATGGATTCGAACGCCGGATCGATGTTTTCCTTGCCATCGGGAAGCGCGAGCCATGTCTGCGTCCCGAACAGGCGCGGGCCGGCGGCGCGTTCGTCCGCCGGCGACCGTTCGGAATGCACGATACCCCGCCCCGCCGTCATCAGATTGACCGCGCCGGGCGTGATGACCTGACGACTGCCGAGCGAATCGCGATGCTCGATCGCCCCTTCGAGAAGATAGGTCACGGTCGACAGGCCGATATGCGGGTGCGGCCGGACATCCATGCCGGTCCCGATGTCGAGCGTGCTGGGCCCGAATTCGTCGACGAAGACGAAGGGGCCGACCGACCGGCATGCCTCTTGCGGCACCGCGCGATGCACGGTGAACGCGCCGAGATCGTGGCTTATGGGGGTGACGGTCTTGAGAATGGGGTCGGTCATGCAGCGTCCAGTTCGGGGTAGTTGCGAAAGATACCCTCTTTGCCGAAAGGCTGGCACCGGTCGCTTTTCCGGTAATCGGCGATGCGCGGCAAGGCAAAGAAGCCGTCGCGAATGGCGTGCAGCCGGGGGTAATCTTCGGCAAGGGCGGCCATGCGTTTCGGAAACATCCAGTGCAGCCCGTCGAGGAGATAGGCGAGCGACGCGTCGAGTGCGCTCCATGTCTCTCCAACCGCCCATTCGCCCCCGCTCGCCCGTGCCGCGGCTTCGAAATGGTCGCAATATTTGGGAATGCGGTTTTCGCGGAAATCGTCGGCCGCCTGTATCGCCGCGTCCTTCTGATCGTCGTAATAGAGCGAGGTGGCGATGGGATGGTGCACGCCGTGCACTTCCTCGGTCATGTCGGCGATGTCGAGTTGCAGCTGATTCATGTATCGCCGGGCCGCCGCGTCCTTCGTGCCGATGTCGTGCATCTCGGTCAGGAAGGCGAGGATGTTCGGCGTCTGCGCGATCGATTCGCTTTCCAGTTCGAGCAAAGGCACGGCAAAGGCCGGGCGGTTTTCCATCGCGGCCAGATGTTCGGCCACTTTCGTCATGCCGTCATCGTTGGAAAGACCGGGCGCGCGGGCCGGTTCGGTATAGGCGATGTCCGCCCCCTCCATGACGAGCCGCACGAACTCGCCGCGTCCGGGAAGGCCGGGCCAGTACCACAGTGCGTAGCTCATGGGACGATCCCCGGCGCTTCGGCCTTGATCGCGAGGGCATGGACGCGCTCTCCCGGAATGTCGCCCAATGCGCGATTGACCATGCGCTGCCGTTCGAGCCGGGAGCGGTCCTTGAATGCGTCGGCCTCGATATAGACCGAGAAATGCGATTCGCCGCTGCCGTCATCGCCCGCGTGGCCGCGATGGGACGCGCTGTCGTTGTTCACCTCCAGCCGGGCGGGCGCGAACGCGGCGGTGAGCAATTCGCGAATCTCGGTTTCGAGAGGGGTCGGCGGGGAATCGGGCTGGGTCATGTCGGGGGCGCTTTCAAATCGGGGGGTTCACATTTCGGGGCGGGCGTATCATTTCAATGGCGATGTCACGAGACCGGTTCCATGGACGCTACGAAAATCCCGGCACGATCTGCCACGCCCCCGGATGCGAGGAGGCAGGCGAATTTCGTGCGCCGGGCGCGCGCGGCCCCGGTTTCGACGGGCCGGGGGATTGGCGCTGGTTCTGTCTCGACCATGTGCGGCAGTTCAATGCGGGCTACGATTTTTTCGAGGGGATGAGCGCGGAGGAAATCCTCGACGCGCAATCGCCCGTGTCCGGCTGGCGCGATTCGCGGGCCTATTCGCCGACGGCGGGCATCGACGGTGCGCCGCGCTGGGCCGATTTCGACGATCCGCTGGAGGCGATCTCGGCGCGCGCCCGTGCCCGTCGATCCGATCGCGAACGCGAATGGCGGAAGGAGGACCGCGCCCGCCGCGCCGGCGTTTCGGGCGAGGATGCCCGTGCGCTCGACGTGCTGGGCCTCGGCGTCGATGCCGACCGGCAGAAATTGCGAAGCCGCTATTCTGAACTCGTCCGGCGATACCATCCCGACCGCAACGGCGGCGACCGCAGCCATGAAAACCGCCTGCAACAGGTCGTCGTCGCGTATCAGCATCTTCGCCGCGCGGGCCGGTTCGGGTGATGCAAAACCGGCGCTATCGCCGATTGCCTGTTGCCCCGCCCGCGGCACATGTTTAACCGCGATGGCGCCATGAACGACATTACCCAGAACACGAACAGCCACGAAACCGCACTGGCCGCGCCCGACACTCAGGTGGACGTGCGCGAAACCTTCGGGATCGACATCGACATGAAGGTCCCGGCCTTCAGCCGCGCGGACGAACGCGTGCCCGATACCGATCCCAATTACGTGTTCGATCCCGACACCACGCTCGCGATCCTGGCCGGGTTCGCGCACAACCGGCGCGTCATGGTGCAGGGATATCACGGCACCGGCAAATCGACCCATATCGAGCAGGTCGCCGCGCGGCTCAACTGGCCATGCGTGCGCATCAACCTCGATGCGCATATCAGCCGGATCGACCTTGTCGGGCGCGATGCGATCGTGCTGCGCGATGGGTTGCAGGTGACCGAGTTTCGCGAAGGGCTGCTGCCCTGGGCGCTGCAGACGCCGACCGCGCTCGTGTTCGACGAATATGACGCGGGCCGCCCCGACGTGATGTTCGTCATTCAACGCGTCCTGGAAACCAGCGGCAAGCTGACCCTGCTCGATCAGAACCGCGTCATTCGCCCCGACCCGTATTTCCGCCTGTTCGCGACCGCCAACACGGTCGGCCTCGGCGATACCAGCGGCCTTTACCACGGCACGCAGGCCATCAATCAGGGGCAGATGGACCGCTGGAACATCGTGGTCGGGTTGAATTACCTGCCCGAGGCGACGGAAGTGAACATCGTGCGCGCGCAGGTCCCGACGACAGAGGCCGATCTGGTGCGCAAGATGGTGCAGGTCGCCGACCTGACCCGCGAAGGGTTCATCAACGGCGACATCTCCACCGTGGCATCGCCGCGCACGGTCATCAGCTGGGCGGAAAACACACGCATCTTCAACGATGTCGGATTTGCCTTCCGCCTGTCCTTCCTGAACAAATGCGACGAGACCGAGCGCATGCTGGTCGCCGAATATTATCAGCGCGTCTTTGGCACCGACCTTCCCGAAAGCGTCGTGTCGCGCGCCGGATAATGTCCTTCGGCCGGATGCGGCCGGGCGCGCCTTCCGGCAGGTTGGTGCATCATGGCGGATGATTTCGGAACCCCGCGCCGGGGCGGCTGGTGGCGCCGTTCGCGCCGCGATCTCGCGCCCGCACCGGACAAGCCGGGCTATCTCGAAGAGTCGCAGGGATACGGTTTCGGGCACGACGGGTTCGGGCACGACTGGGACGAACGCGATCCACACGACGACGCTTATACCGACGAATATTACCCCGCCCCGCCCGACGAACCGCGCCGCCGCGGATGTATCGCCGGGTGCCTGCTGCTGCCCTTCACGCTTACCGCGCGGCTGCTTAAATGGGGGGCGGTGGCGTTCGTCGTGCTGCTCGGCCTCACGATCGTGTGGCTTGCCGCGACGAAGCCTGTGTCGCAAACGCTCGACCCGCATGGCGATCCCTTCGTCCTCGTCGCGCAGGACGGTCAGCCGATCGCGCGCGGCGGCGACGTGGTGCTTGCCCCTGTCGAGGCGGAGATGCTGCCCGCCCACGTGATACAGCCCTTCCTCGCGATCGAGGATCGTCGGTTCTTTTCCCACTGGGGCGTGGATCCGCGCGGGGTGGCGCGGGCCTTCGTCCATAATCTGGGCGGCGGGTCGATGCAGGGCGGCTCCACCATCACGATGCAGCTCGCCAAGGTCACCTATTACAGCCACGACCGCACCATGGGGCGCAAATTGCTGGAGGTCCCGACGGCGCTCTGGCTCGAACTGTGGCTGACGAAGGAGGAGATCCTCGAACGCTATCTCTCGAAGATCTATTTCGGCGACCGGTCCTATGGTCTGCGCGCGGCGTCCATGCGCTATTTCGGGAAGGCGCCGGAAAATCTCGCCCCGCAAGAGGCGATCCTGCTCGCCGGCCTGCCCAAGGCGCCGAGCAGCCTTGCCCCCAGCGTCCACGCCGCCGCCGCCCGCGCCCGCGCCGACGTGGTGAAGATCGCGATGGTCGATGCAGGCTATCTTACGCAAGAGGAGGCCCGCGCCATGCCCGATGCGCGGCTGCGCCTGCAATCCAACCGCGAACCGCCGCGCTATGCCCATTTCACCAACTGGATTCGCCGGCTCGCCGTGGCGGAAGGGTATGGCGCCGATGCGCCGATCATCGCCACCACGCTCGATGTCGAGGTGCAGCGCGCGGCGGAGGCGGCGGTGCGTTCGGTCGATGTCGGCAATGCGGAGGTCGCGCTCGTCGCGATGCGGCCCGACGGCGCGGTCCTCGCCATGGTGGGGAGCAAGGATTACAACGCGAATCAATTCAACCACGCGCTGGCCGGGCGGCAGCCGGGGTCCACGTTCAAGCTTTTCGTCTGGCTCGCCGCGTTACAGCAAGGCATGAGTCCCGGCATGATGGTGAGCGATACCGAAATTCCCGGCGGGCCGCGCAATGCGGGCAATGCCTACCGCGGCGAGATCACCCTCGAAGATGCGTTCGTCCATTCCAGCAACGTGGTCGCGACGCGGCTCTATAATCAGATCGGCGGCGATGCGGTCGTCTCGCTGGCGCAGGATTTCGGCATCGACGCGGCGATGGACCCGGCCGATACGTCGCTGCCGCTGGGGACTGCGGATGTATCCTTGTTGCAGCTTACCGCCGCTTATGCGGGCGTCGCGCGCGGCGAATATCCGGTGCACCCCTATGCGGTGCAGCCCGCCCGCGGGGAGCCGGAGGACCACGGCGGACGCTACCGGCTCGACCCCCGCGTCCATGCCGAGATGATCGAGATGCTGCGCGAAACGGTGAACCGCGGCACGGGGCAGGCCGCCCGGCTTCCCATTCCCAATTTCGGCAAAACCGGCACCAGCCAGGAAAACCGCAATGCGGTCTTCGTCGGCTGGGCCGGGGGGATCGTGGCGGGCGTGTGGGTCTATGCCGATGCGGACGCCGCCGACCGCAGCCGGATTTCGGGCGGCGACGCACCGGCGCGAATCTGGCGACAATTCATGATCCGCGCTGTGCCGGGCGCGAAGTGAACGCCGCTTACCCGTTCGGCGTGACGAGGAATTTCTCGCCCGTCTTCTTCGCATTGTAGGACAGCGCGTTTTCACGGCGCAGCATGGCGGACAGATCGCCGCGCGCTGAATACTGGCTTGCGAACATGCCGGTCAGATTGTCCCGCACACGGGCGCGCATCCGCTCCACCGTGTCGCGCCCGGCCTGCGTCAGAAACGGCATGAGGAGCCAGCCCGAAACGGTCCACACAAAGCCGAAGCTGCGCGTCAGTTCGATCGGCGACAGGTCCAGCGCGCCATAGACATGCACCCGCTTCATCACGCTGCTGCCATAACGGCTGTATTTGTCGTTTGCCGAGGCGACCTGTTCCATCGCGGTCAGGATGGTGGAAGCCATGCGCCCGCCGCCGATCGCATCGAAGGCGGTCATCGCGCCCGTTTCGCCGATCGCGTCCTTCAGCCGGGCGAAGAAATCGTCATCGCTGCTGTTCACGACATGCTTCGCGCCGATGTCGCGCAGGATTTTCACCTGTTCGTCCGACCGCACGATATTGACCAGAGGAATGTCATCCTCGGCGCAGATCTTCACGAGCATCTGGCCCAGGTTGGACGCAGCCGCGGTATGGACGATGCCCTTGCCGCCTTCTGCGCGCAGCGTTTCGGTAAAGCCGAGCGCCGTCATCGGATTGACGAAGGATGCAGCACCCAGCTCCGCCGATACATCGTCGGGAAGCGTCATGCAGTCGCGCGCCTCCACGATGCGGTGCGTCGCATACATGCCGCCCGGCGCGCAGGCAACGCGCCGCCCCATCAGCTTTTGCGCCGCTTCGTCATCGCCTGCGGCCACCACGCGGCCCGCCCCTTCGATCCCGACGGGCATGGCCTCGCCGACGCGGCCCTGCATCGCGCGCAGGGCGGGGGCGGGCATTTGCGCGGTGATCGTGCCATCATCGAATTGCGCATTTTCAAGATCGGCGGACCCGAACAGAAGGCCGAGGTCGGACGGATTGACCGGGGTTGCCTCCACCTCGATCAGAACACGCGATCCCGTTGGTTCGGGCAGATTCTGCTTCGCGATGCCGACCGTCAATGTCCCGTCGGCGTCGAGTTTCGAATAGATATGCCGTGCTGTGGTCGCGCTCATGCGGCTCGCTCCTTTGTGTTTCTAATGTTTGGGTATGGTCATGGGGGCTCCCGCGCCGTTTTGCCAGAGCATGACCCGAACGCGCGCGGCGGACCGCCCCGCGAACAAGATGGCGAGAAGGGCATACAACCGCCGCATTCCGGGTTAAGGGCCTGCCATGCCTGAACCCACCGACAATTCCGCATCCCCGACTTCGCGCCAGACCGACAAGGCGCGGCTCATCGCGGGGTCGATCCCGCGCCACATGGTCACGCAGACCGCGCCGCTGATTGTGGGGGTGGCGGCGATCATGTCGGTCGGTATCATCGATGCGTATTTCATCGGGCAGCTCGGCGCCGATGCGCTGGCGGCGGTGGCGTTCATCTTTCCCGTCACGACCGCGCTGTCCAGCCTCGGCGTCGGCGTCATGGCGGGGATCAGCTCGGTCGTCAGCCGCGCATTGGGCAAGGGGCATCTGGACCATGCACGCGGGTTGACCGCGATGGGCATCGGCGTGGCGGCGGGGCTGGGGCTCGTGCTGGCGGCGGCGTTGTTCATCCGGCGCGTGCCGTTGTTCGCGCTGATGCAGGCGCAGGAGACGCTGCTCCCGCTGATCGATGCGTATATGCGGCCCTATGCGATGTTCTATCCGCTGCAATTGCTGATGATGGGCGCGAATGGCGCACTGCGCGGGCAGGGGCTGGCGCGGCACTCGATGGCGATATTGATCACCTTCGCGGTGGTGAACTGGCTGCTCGATCCCGTGCTCATCAATGGCGCGTTCGGCATGGCGGGGTTCGGCATCGCGGGCGCCGCCTATGCCAGCATCGGCGGATTTGCGAGCGCGATGGCGATGGGGCTCGTCCTGCTCGCGCGGAGCAGGGTCGGATTGTGGGCGACCGCGCTGCGCCACGCGGGCGTGGGCGATGCGCTGGCACTGGCGCGGGTGACGGGACCGGCGGCCTTTTCCAATTCGATCAACCCCATCGGGCTTTCGGTGCTGACCGGGTTCCTCGCCGCGGAGGGGCAGGCGGCCGTTGCCGGGTTCGGCGCGGCGGGGCGGCTGCAAAGCTTTGCCGTGGTGCCGCTACTCGGCCTGTCGGGGGCGATCGGGGCCATCGTGGGGCAGAACTGGGGCGCGGGGTGCCGTGACAGGGTGCGCCATGCCGCGATGCTGGCGGCGGGCTTCTGCGTTGCCTATGGCACGGCGGTCGGGCTGGCGCTGTTCCTCGCGCGCGATGCGCTGGCGCAGCTTTTCACCGACGATCCTGCGGTGATCGCGGCGCTTACCGATTATATCGAGATCGGTGTGTGGGGGTATGGCGGCTATGGCCTGTTGATCGCGTCGAACGGGGCGTTGAACGCGGTGGACCATGCGGGGCTGGCGCTGTTGCAATCGCTCCTTCGCGTGCTGGCGATCATGGTGCCGGTGGCGTGGATATTGCAATCATCGTGGGGCGCGGATGCGGTCTATACCGCCGAGCTTGCGGCCAATGTGCTGGGCGGGGCGATCGCGGCGGGTGCGGCCTATTGGGTGTTGGTGCGCGAGGGGCAGGGCGCGAAGAATAGCGGCGCGGCGGCTCACCCCGCGTCGTAGGTCGCCTCCACGAAATAGAGCCCCTGCGGCGGGGCATTCATCGCCAGCCTCTGCCGGTCGCGCGCGGCCAGCGCATCGGCCAGATCGTCTCGCGTCCACCGCCCCGCGCCCACCCGGACCAGACACCCCACCATCGAGCGCACCTGATGATGCAGGAAGCTGCGCGCGGCGGCGTGGATGTGGATTTCCGTGCCCACCCGCTCCACATCGAGGCGGTCGAGCGTGCGCATCGGGCTCTTCGCCTGGCACGCGGTGGAGCGAAACGTGGTGAAATCGTGATGCCCGATCAGCACCTGCGCGGCGTCATGCATCGCCTTTGCCTCGAGCGGCATGCCCATCTGCCACGCCCGGCCAAGATCCAGCGTCAGCGGCGCGCGCCGGTTGGCAATGCGATAGAGATAGCGCCGCCCGGTGCACGAAAACCGGGCATGCCAGTCATCGGGCACGACGACGCAATCGGTCACGGCAACAGGCGCCGGACGCAATTTCGCGTTCAGCCCGTCGCGGAGATGATCCGCCCCGCGCGGATGGTCCACGTCGATATGCGCGCGCATGGCGATGGCGTGCACGCCCGCATCGGTGCGGCCCGCCGCATGCATCGCGGCATGTTGATGCGTGATGGCGTGCACCGCCTCCTCCACCGCCTGCTGTACCGAGGGGCCGTGCTTCTGCCGTTGCAGGCCCATGAACGGCCCGCCGTCGAATTCCAGTGTCAGGGCAAAGCGGGTCACCGGATTTCGGACCCCGCCGGAATGGGATAGCCGCGCAGCATGTCGGCGGTTCGCATCGCCGGCTTGCCCGCCCGCTGCACCACGGTGGGCCGCAACGCGCCATAGCCGCACGCGATCGTCAGCATATCGTCGAGGACGGTTGCTGCCGGCCCCTCGCGCCCGATCACCTCTGCTTCCAGCACGCGGAACCGTTCGCCTTCCCGTTCGAAGAACGCACCGGGGCGCGGCGCGAAGGCGCGCACCTGCCGGCCAAGCTGCTCCGCGCTTTGCGTGAAGTCGAGCCGGGCCTCCGCCTTGTCGATCTTGGCCGCATGCGTCACGCCGAGGCTCGGCTGCGCCTCCCGCCGGACATGGGGAAGCTTCGCCAGCACGTCGACCATCGCCTCCGCGCCCATGCGGGCGATTTCCTCGGTCAACTCGCCCGCGGTCTTGCGCTCGATCCGCGTGCGGCGTTTCTCGATCATCGGGCCGGTATCCAGCCCCTTTTCCATCTGCATGATGGTGACGCCGGTGGTCTGATCGCCCGCCAGGATCGCGCGCTGTATCGGTGCCGCCCCGCGCCAGCGCGGCAGGATCGAACCATGGACATTGAGGCAGCCGTATCGCGGCGCCTCCAGCACCGGCACCGGCAGCAACAGGCCATAGGCCGCCACGACCGCCACATCGGCATCGAGCGCGGCAAAACCGGCGCGTTCCTCCTCGCCGCGGAGCGAGGCGGGCGTGTGCACGGGAATGCCATGCGTCTCTGCCGCCTGCTGCACCGGGGAGGCTTGCAGCTTCTTGCCCCGGCCCGCACGGCGTGGCGGCTGCGAATAGGCGGCGATCACCTCGTGCCCGGCCGCGATCACCGCCTCCAGCGTGGGAACGGCGAATTGCGGGGTGCCCATGAATATGACGCGCATGTTGTGTCTTCCTATCACCGGGCGCAATCCCTATCTGCCCCCACATGGCATCGCAAGAGATCGAGGCACTGGCCGGCGCGCTCGCCCGGCTGCCGGGGCTGGGCCCGCGTTCGGCGCGGCGGGCGGTTCTGTGGCTGGTGAAACGGCGCGAAACCGCGCTGGTCGATTTGCTGAACAGCCTTGCCACGGTGCGCGAAACGCTTGTCGAATGTACGGTGTGCGGCAATGTCGACACACGCAACCCGTGCGGCATATGCGCCGATCCGCGCCGCGATGCGTCCAGCATCTGCGTCGTGGAGGATGTCGCCGATCTGTGGGCGCTGGACCTGGCGCGGCTGTTTCCGGGGCGCTATCACGTGCTGGGCGGGCGATTGTCGGCGCTCGACGGGGTGCGACCGGAGGATCTGTCCATCGGGGCGCTGCTCGACCGCGTGGATGGCGACGGTGTGGATGGCGTGCGGGTGGACGAGGTCGTGCTCGCCATGAACGCCACGCTCGAAGGGCAGACGACCGCGCATTACATTGCCGAGCGGCTGGAGGGGCGGCCCGTGCGCGTGACGCAACTGGCCCATGGTCTGCCGGTCGGCGGCGAGCTCGACTATCTTGACGAAGGCACTTTGGCGCAGGCGTTGCGGGCACGAAAGCCGCTCTGATCCATTACTCCAGATCGGCGTGTCTTGCCGTATGGGTCGGGGCGCCCTAAATGGCACATATGGCTATCCGAGAAATCATCGAAGTTCCCGATCCGCTGCTCAAGCAGGTGTCCACCCCCGTCGAAGAGTTCGACGACGAATTGCGCATGCTGGTGGAGGACATGTTCGAAACCATGTATGCCGCCCCTGGCATCGGCCTTGCCGCAGTGCAGGTCGGCGTGCCGAAACGCGTGCTCGTCATCGATCTTCAGGAACCGGACGAGGATGCGCCGGCGGAGGATTGCGGCGACCACGGATGCGGCCACGATCATCGCCCGGTGAAGAAGAACCCGCGCGTGTTCATCAACCCCGAAATCCTCGACCCGTCGGAGGAGTTGCAGACTTACTCCGAAGGCTGCCTCTCGCTCCCCGACATCTATGCCGAGGTAGACCGCCCTTCGCACATCCGCGCCCGGTGGCAGGATCTCGACGGAACGGTCCACGAGGAGGAGATGGATGGGCTGATGGCCATCTGTTTGCAGCACGAGATGGACCATCTCGAAGGGATCGTGTTCATCGACCACCTGTCGCGGCTGAAACGGCAGATGGCGTTGAAAAAGCTCAAGAAAATGCGCATGGCGGCCTGATTGCCGCGCGATCGCGGAAACGGGAAAGGCCGGGAGGGATGACCCCGGCCTTTTTCGTTATGCGGCTTCCTTTTGCAGGTCGTCGAGCGCGGCCTTGCAATCGCGCGCGCATTCGCGGCACATTTCGGCACACCGGCGGCAATGCGCGTTGTCGTGGCTTTCGCACTGCTCTGCGCAGGTTTCGCAGGCCTTGATGCACAGGGCCAGCATGTCGCGGATGATGGCGCGGTTTTCGTCCGTCCGGCGGCTGGCGACGCGATAGGTCGCGGTGCAGATATCGCTGCAATCGCTGCACAGCCGGATGCAGCGCGCCATGTCCCCATCCTCCGCCACGCACGCATCGGCGCAGCTGTTGCAGATCGCCGCGCAATACAGCGCATGTTTCACCGCGAAGCCGAGGCTGTCGTTGTAATCGTCGCCGACGGCGGGGTGTTCGGAAATCATCTTTTGAATCGACATCAGCGTGTTCTCCTTCATGGAAAGAAGCGAAAAGTCGGGGAATAAGTTCCACGCGGCGAAGGCGGGGGCTTGCCGCGCTATGCGTTCATAGTATGTTCCGGCCCATGGAACCCTTTGCAACCCTGATCGTGATCCTTGCCACGCTGGCGGGGCTGGCCCTCGGCTATTTTCTCGGGTCGCGGCCCGTCGCCGAATGGCGCAGCCGCCATGGCGAGGCGGAAACGAAGAGCCGCGAAACCGAGGACGCCTATCGCCGGGCGATTTCCGAGCTTGCGACGATGAGCGATCGTGCGGATCGCGCCGCCGAGCTGGAACGCCGGCTGGGCGAAAGCGCGCAGGCGTTGAGCGAAGCGCGCGCCGAGCTCGCCGGGGTCAGGTCGGAGCATGGCGAACGGTCGCGGGCACTGGACGACCTGCGCGGCGAGTTGCAGGGCTTGCGCGAAAGGCTGGAAGAGCAGGCGCGCGCCCGCAATGCGGCGGAAAACGCGCTCGCCCGCCATGAAAGCGAGGCGAGCGAACGCGAAAAGGCGTTGGAACGGCGTTTCGCCGACCGGGAAGAAAATTTCACGCGCGAGATGAAGCGGCTTGTCGAAGCCGAGGACCGTTTACAGGCCAAGTTCAACGAAATCGGAGAAAAGATGCTCACCGGGGTGCAGGGTCGTTTTTTCGAGAAGGCGAAGACCGATCTCGACGCCCTGAACAAGGAAAGCCTTGCAGCCCTCGAAAAGAAAGTCGCGCCGGTGGGCGAGACGCTGGAACGCTATCGCAAGCGGGTCGAGGAGATCGAGAAGAACAATGCGTCGGGTTTCGATCAGCTCAAGGGCGTGATCGGCGAGATGCGCGCCGGACAGGAGCGCGTGCTCGAAGGGGCGAACCGTATCACCACCACGCTGCGCGGCGCGACGAAAGCGCGCGGCGACTGGGGCGAACTACAGCTGGAAAACCTGCTCGAAAGCTGCGGCCTGTATGACAAGGCGGATTTCAATTTTCAGGTGAGCGTTGCGGGCGATAGCGGCCAGTTGCGCCCCGATGCGGTGATCAACATTCCCGGCGGGCGCAGGCTCGTCGTTGATGTGAAGAATGTCTTCAACACCTATGCCCGCGCGAACGAGGCGGAAAGCGAGGAGGAACGGCTCGAACTGCTAAAGGCGCATGCGCGCGAATTGCGCACCCATATCGATGAGCTTTCGGCCAAGCGTTACCAGGATTTCGTCACCGGCTCTGCCGATTTCGTGGTCATGTTCGTGCCGGGCGAACACGTGCTCTATTCCGCGTTGACGCAGGACAATCATCTTTTGAACTACGCGCTACAGCGCAAGATCGTGCTTGCATCGCCGCTTAATTTCATGTCGATCGCTCTGACCGTGGCGACCGTCTGGCGACAGGCGGGCGAGCAGGCCGATGCGAACGAGATCGCAAAGCTCGGCAAGGAGCTTTACGAAAGGCTCGCCGTCGTGGCCCGCCATCTGTCGAGCCTGCGCAAGGGGCTGCAATCCACCAATCAGCATTTCGACGCGCTGGTCGGCTCGTTCGACACCAATCTGCGCAAGACCGGCGAACGGTTCGAGGAATTGTCGATCGACACCTCGGCCAAGGAACTGCTCGACGCGCCGCCGATCAACTCGATCCCCCGCCGGCTCAACAATTTCGCCGACAGCGACGAGGCCGTCACGACCGAAAGTTGAACCCGCAGGTTCAGTCGCGCAGCGCCGCGAGCACTTCGTAAGAGAGCACCGCGCCCGCGATCGCGGCGTTGAGGCTGTCGGCGCGGCCCAGCATCGGCATGGTGACGCGCAGGTCGCATTCCGTCTCATACGCCTGCGGCAGGCCTTGCGATTCGTTGCCGACCATGACGAAACACGGCGCGGCATAGGGGGCGCCGCGATAATCGTGCGGGTCGCGCAGGGACGCGGCGACAAGTTGCCCCGTCCCGCCGCGCAGCCATGGCACGAATTCGTCCCAGCGTGCCATCGCCAGCGGGACGGTGAAAATGGCGCCCATGCTGGCGCGCACCGATTCCACCGAAAAGGGATCCGCACAATCGTCGATCAGGATCAGCCCGCCCGCGCCCACCGCATCGGCCGTGCGCAGCATGGTGCCGAGGTTGCCCGGATCGCGCATCGCCTGCGCCACGAGGAAGAGCGGCGCGCGCGTCCGGTCGATATGGTCGAGCGCCGTGTCGAATTCGGCGAACACGCCGCACACCGCCTGCGGATTGTCCTTCCCCGTGATCTTCGACAACGCCGCTTCGGACAATGCGATGACATCGCCGCCCGCGCCCTCGACATCGCGGATCAGCGTGTCGAGCAACGGATGCGGCTCGCGTCCCTCCGCCATGGCGAGCGTTTCGGGCAGGTGCCCCATCTCGCGCGCATCGGTAAGCAGGCGCAGCCCTTCGGCAAGGAACCGCTGCTCGCGCCGCCGATGTTTCTTGTCGCGAAGCGCGCGCAGATATTTGACGGTGGGGTTGGACAGGCCGGTAATCTGACGCATGGCGATGGGGCGCGTCGCGCTCAATCCTCTCCGAACCGGTTGTCCACGAGCGTGCAGAGCGCGTCGAGCGCATCATCCGCCTGCTCACCGCGCGTGCGGATCTCAATCTCGTCACCGCGCGCGGCACCCAGCATCATCAGGCCGAGAATCGATCCGCCCGCCGCCTCGTTCCCGTCCTTGGCAACCCGGACCTGCGTTTCGGGGGCGTATTGCTGTACCATTTCGACGAATTTCGCGCTGGCCCGCGCGTGGAGACCACGCTGATTGGCGATGGTGACGCGACGGGACAGGGTCGCGGCGTCGGCTGTCATACGTCCTGGCCCAGGAATTCGGACGCGATGGTGATGTAATTGCGTCCGGCCTCGCGCGCGGCGCCGACCGCGTCGCCCACGCCCATCTGTTTTCGCGCACCCGCAAGCCGGATCAGCATGGGCAAATTGATTCCGGCGATCACCTCCACCTCACCGGCGCGCAGCAGCGAAATCGCAAGATTCGACGGCGTTCCGCCGAACAGATCGGTAAGGATGATGACGCCGCGCCCGCTGTCGACCTCGGCGATGGCGTTGCGGATTTCGTCGCGGCGCATCTCCATGTCGTCGTTCGGTCCGATGCAGACGGGAACGATATCCGCCTGCGGCCCGACGACATGTTCCATCGCGGCGACGAATTCGCGGGCAAGCTCGCCATGAGTCACAAGAATGAGGCCGATCATGTCATTCCTTTGTAGCACCGCATGGGTATGCACGCACCATCCTTAACATTCCTCGACCCGCACATATCGGCCCGCGTCAGCTTTTCGCGGCGCCTTCGACCAGATCGTTGCACCCCGAGTCAAGGTTGCGGTGCAGCAAAACCGGTGCATAGCCCGCGTCGGCAAGCGCGGTATTGAGCATTTCGGCCGTAAATACCGAGCGATGACGCCCGCCGGTGCAGCCAAAGGCGATATTGACGTAACTCTTTCCCTGCGCCTCGTATCGGGGGAGCAGCGAGAGGACCAGGTCGCGAATGCGGGCGAACGCATCGTCCCATGCCGGATCGCGCGCGATATGATCGGCCACGGCCGGATCGCGCCCCGTGAGCGGGCGAAGCGCATCGACCCAGTGCGGATTGTCGAGAAAGCGCATGTCGAACACCAGGTCGGCAATCGGCGGCATGCCGCGGGAAAAGCCGAAGCTGCTGATCGTGACGGTCATGGATTGCGGGGCGCTGGGCGCGAACAATTCGCGCAAGCTTTGTTGCAGATCCTGTGTCGAGAATGCGGTGGTCGTCACGACGACATCGGCCCAACTTGCGAGCGGGGCGAGCAACTCACGCTCCGCCGCTATACCGGCAGCTAGCGGGCGATCGCTGGCAAGCGGGTGACGGCGCCGCGTTTCGTTATAGCGCCGCTCAAGCTCGTTCGAGCTGCAATCGAGGAACAGGCTCGTCACCTCGACCGATTTTTCCCTGGCCAGCGCACGTGCGTCGGCGATGATGGAGAGCGGGTCGAAACCCCGCGTGCGGGCGTCGAAGCCGATCGCAAGCGGCGGCGGACCGTCCTCGCTCGCATGGCCGAGCCCGCGTTCCGTCTCCATCAATATCGGCAGCATGCGGATCGGGAAATTATCGACCGGTTCCCATCCCAGATCCTCCAGCGCACGCAATGCGGTCGTCTTGCCCGCGCCGAGCATGCCGGTGACCATCAGCAATCGGGTCGGGTTTTCGGGCGAATCGCTGCTCATGTCCGACGAGCTATGACTTCGCACAAGCAGCGTGCAAGGATTTGTCGCTAATCCGTCCGACAAAGGGGCGCTTTTCGACTCTCATTCAAGGCCATGAAGGGACAATGCCGCCTCCGCGCGAAGCGGCAGGGCAGGCGTATCCGCGAACAGGGTGAGCGCAGGGATCACACATCCTCCGCGCAGGACGCATGCCGCCTTTTCGACATAGCGCGGCGCATCGCGGGCCAGGATCAGCACGAGGGCGACGCGCGCCGATACGACCGGCATCGTCACGATTCCGACATTGCGGATTTCGAAAAGACCACGCGTGGCGGGATGGGGCGCGGCCCATAAACGCCCGTCGCGCATGTCGAGCATCACGCCATCGTCCCCGATGAGCACCGCCCCCCGGTCGATCAGCATATGGGCGAGCGCGCTTTTCCCGATGCCCGGTTCGCCCTCGATCATGACGGCGCGCCCGTTTATGGCAACCACGCTCGCCTGATGCGCGAGGCTGTTGGCCTGCGCGCTCATTCGGGGTTCAGCGCGGGCAGGACGATGGCCATTACCGCGCCGCTCTCGCCATCGTCGCGTTCGTGCACCTGCAAGGTTCCGTCATGCCCCCGCACGATGGAGCGTGCGATGGCGAGGCCGAGGCCGCTGTGCTTTCCGAAATGTTCGTCGCCGGGGCGGTCGGAATGGAACCGCTCGAAAATGCGTTCGCGGTTTTCAGGGGCGACGCCGGGGCCGTCGTCCGTCACCGTCATTTCCACCATATCGGCGCGTTCGGCGAACCGGATGACGACCCGGCCTTCGGGCGGGGAAAAGCTCGCCGCATTGTCGACAAGGTTTTCGACCACCCGTTCGAGCCGTGCCGGATCGCCCATGACCATCGTGGCGCTGGTCGGTGCGCTTTCCACCTCGAAGCTGAGATGCCGCTCCTCGCCAATTCGCGAGGCCGCGGTGCGCCCGCCCAGAACCCCTTCGGCAAGCGCGAACAGATCGACCGGCACGAATGTCGCGCGGCTCAATTCCGCATCGACGCGGCTCGCATCCGCGATTTCGGTGATCAGCCGGTCGATGCGCCGCACGTCCTGATGCGCGAGGTCGAGCAATTGCGCGCGAAGGTCCGGATCGTCGATATTCTCCATCGTCTCCAGCGCGGATCGCAGCGAGGCGAGCGGGTTTTTCAGCTCGTGGCTGACATCGGCGGCAAACGCTTCGCCCGCATCGATGCGCTCGCGAAGCGCGCTCGTCATGTCGGACAGCGCGCGCGCCAGCATGCCGATCTCGTCCCCGCGTTCCGGCAAGCGGGGCACGACCACCTCCCGGTCGCGGCCAAGCCTCACCCGAGCCGCCGCCCGCGCCAGCATGCGCAACGGCTGCACGATGGTGCGCGCCAGGAACAGCGACAATTGCACCGATGCGAGGATCGACAGCGCGAGCAGGACGAGCAGCGTCTGCCGCGCGGCGCGCACCGATTGCGTGATGTCCGACGCATTGCGCACCGACAAAAGCGTTTCCCCCTGCGGCCCATAGGGCGCAGCGGCGGTGATGACCGGCGTGCGGTCGGGGGCATAGCGCAGCATCACCGTGCCGGATCCGGCTTGTTCCGCGACGAAGATTTCGGGAAATTCCGGCTTGGTCGCGGGGTTGTTCATGTCGGGCCGGTCGGCCGCCGGATAATAGGGCGGCACCGGCGGCGCCCCAACGAGGAAATCGACCGTCCGGTCCATCCATTGCGCGACGCGGGCCGAAAACGCATCGTCGCTGTCCTCGGCAAAGGTAAAGCTGGGCTGGCCGACGACAAAGCTGTCGGTCTGTAGCCGGCCGAGCGCACCGAACGTGCGCAGGCGCAGTTCCTGCTCCGCGCCGATCCGGGCGAGCAGGGCGGCATGCTCGCTCGACGGTGCCTCGGCGAGCGCATTGCCGATAATCTCGACCTCCGACCGGGCGAGCTTGAACCGCTCGGCAATGAGCTGCTTGCGATAGGTGTCGAGAAAGAACAGCCCGCCCGCCAGCAGCGCCACGATCAGCACGTTCACCGCGAGGATACGCGTGGTGAGCGAAAAGCGCCGGGTCCAGAACAGGCGGTCGGGAATATCCTCCGCCGGGCGGGCGGCAAGGTCTTCGGTGGTTTCAGTCGCCGGCAAAGCTGTAGCCTGCGCCGTAAAGCGTGGTGATACCGTTGAAATCGCCGTCGACCTGCCGGAACTTGCGGCGCAGACGCTTGATATGGCTGTCGATGGTGCGATCGTCGACGAACACGTCGTCCTTGTACGCCGCATCCATCAGCTGATCGCGGGTCTTCACCACGCCGGGCCGCTGCGCCAGCGCCTCCAGGATGAGGAACTCCGTGACGGTCAGCGACACCGGCGCCCCGTCCCATGTCACCCGGTGCCGTTCGGGTTCGAGCACGAGCCGCCCGCGCTCCATCGTTTCGGCCGCGGTTTCGCCCGCCTCCCCGGCGACGCGCGCGCGGACGAGTTCCTCCCGCCGGAGCAGGGCACGGATACGCGCGATGAGCAAGGCCTGCGAAAAGGGTTTCGCGATGTAATCATCCGCGCCGATCGACAGGCCGAGCGCCTCGTCCTCCTCACCCGTCTTCGACGTCAAGAAGATCACCGGGAGTGACGAACGCTCACGCAGCCGGCGCAGAAGTTCCAGCCCGTCCATGCGCGGCATCTTGATGTCGCACACGGCAAGGTCGGGCGGATTGTCGAGCAACGCCTCGAGCGCGGCGGACCCATCGGGATAGACGCGCGTGTCGAACCCCTCGGCCTTCAAAGCGATCGACAGGCCGGTCAGGATGTTGCGGTCGTCATCGACCAGGGCAATCGTCTGCGTCATTGCGGTAGGGCTCTCGGTCTGCGGTTCGCGGGGGCTGAACGCCATTCGCGGTCCATGCAATATGGCCCCGGTATGGCCAAGTGCCAATGGACGGAATCTTTTGCGCGAAGACGTTTCTTCTGGGGGAGACGCGACCGCGCAATCGGGCCCGCATTTGTTTACAGCATAACATTGTTAAGATGGCATAAACGCCGTTTGACGCCAAGCGCCCCCGCGTCTATGCGCTAGGCGAATCCAGTCGGGGGTCGCATTTCGCAAGGGGCGGTTACATCCCCCTTCAGGCCGGATGGATTTGCGGTCGAATTCATCTGCCGCCGTGCAATTTGCCCTCCTGCCCGCGCGCTGCGGTTTGCCGAACGAGGGCCCCGTCAGGAGAATGCCCGTGTCGCTGAGCACCCCATTGAAATTTGAGACGTCCGCTCGGATCCATGCCAATCTCGGTACCGACGATCTCGTCGAGCACGCGCTGAAGAACGATGAGGGCAAGCTGGCCGCCAGCGGTCCGCTCGTCGTGGAGACCGGAAAGCACACGGGCCGTTCGGCCAAGGACAAGTTCATCGTCCGCGACGACACGACCGAGGACACGATCTGGTGGGGCAAGACCAACGTCCCCATGACCCCCGACCATTTCGCCGCGCTCAAGGCCGATTTCCTCGAAGCGGTGGCGGGCAAGGACACCCTCTATGTCGCCGATCTGTTCGGCGGGTCGCAGCCCGAGCACCGCGTCAACGTGCGCGTCGTGAACGAGCTGGCCTGGCATAACCTTTTCATCCGCACGCTGCTCGTCCGCCCGACGGAGGGCGAGCTTGACGGCTTCGATCCCGAATACACCATCATTGACCTGCCCAGCTTTCGCGCCGACCCCGAACGCCACGGCACGCGCAGCGAAACCGTCGTCGCCGTGAACCTCACCGAAAAGCTCATCCTGATCGGCGGGACCAAATATGCGGGCGAGATGAAGAAGAGCGTGTTCGGCATCCTCAACTATCTCCTCCCGCCCAAGGGCGTGATGCCAATGCATTGTTCGGCCAATATCGGCCCCGATGGCAAGACGGCGGTGTTCTTCGGCCTGTCCGGCACGGGCAAGACGACCCTGTCCGCCGATGCCAGCCGTACGCTGATCGGCGATGACGAGCATGGCTGGTCCGACACGGCGGTCTTCAATTTCGAGGGCGGCTGCTATGCCAAGATGATCCGCCTGTCCGAAGAGGCGGAGCCCGAAATTTTCGCCACCACGAAAATGCACGGCACCGTGCTCGAAAACGTGGTGATGGACGAAAACGGCAATCTGGATTTCGACGACAACTCGCTCGCCGAAAATACGCGCGGGGCCTATCCGCTGGAATCGATCCCCAATACTTCGAAAGAGAACATGGGGCCGGTGCCGTCCAACGTCATCATGCTGACCGCCGATGCGTTCGGCGTGCTGCCCCCGATTTCGCGGCTCACCCCGGATCAGGCGATGTACCACTTCCTGTCGGGCTATACCGCGAAGGTGGCCGGTACCGAAATCGGCGTGACGGAGCCGGAAGCGACCTTCTCCACCTGTTTCGGTGCGCCGTTCATGCCGCGCCATCCCTCGGTCTATGGCAATCTGTTGAAGGAACGCATCGCCAAGGGCGGCGTGTCGTGCTGGCTCGTCAATACAGGCTGGACCGGCGGCAAGTACGGCACCGGCAATCGCATGCCGATCAAGGCGACGCGCGCCCTGCTCAATGCCGCGCTCGACGGATCGCTCAACGAAGCGGAATTCCGCAAGGATCCGAATTTCGGTTTCGAGGTGCCCGTCGCGGTGAACGGCGTCGACAGCGCGATCCTCGACCCGCGCTCGACCTGGGACGACAAGGAAGAATACGACCGCACCGCACAGAAGCTGGTGCAGCTGTTCGTCGACAATTTCGCCGAGTTCGAGGCGCATGTCGATGAAGGCGTCCGCAAGGCCGCGCCCAGCGTCGCGTAATCCGCGAATATCGTGATGCGAAACGCCCCCGGTTGCCGATGCGCATCCGGGGGCGTTTTCGTTTCTGTTCGGAAGGCTCAGTCCGTCATCGAGGCAGGCACGCGCCCGCCGTTCTGTGCGATCTGCCGCATGGTCGCCTTGTGCAGCCAGATATTGTCCTCCGCCGATCCCGAATAATCGCTCCGGCCGAGTTCCTGCGCCAGTTCCTTGCGGTTGTCATAGCTGCCGTCGACGCCGACGAGTTTCATGAGGTCGACGATGGAGGTGCGCCAGTTCAGCGTGTCCGCACCCGGCCGCGCATCGAGGCGGCGTTCGACATCGACCGAATCGATCGACGCAGGCGGGGCAGGAGCGGGGCGGGCGGGCGCGGGCTTGCCCGTCGGTGCCGCGCCTTTATCGCCGAGCGGCTTGCCGAAGCTTGTGTTGTTCCGTGCCTGCGGTGCAGGCCGGGTTTCCTCTTTCTCGCCGCCGAGTATCGCGTCTTTCAGCTTGCCGAATATGCTCATCGCTATCTCCTTGCGCGCCGCCGGAAGGGCCGGCGGGCATTACCCTGCAAAAGCGTCCGGACACGCCAAAGCGTTCCCGCAAGCGAGCGCGCGATATTGCATCGACAGGCTCAGCCGTTAGGAAAGGGCGATGACCGACCTCGTGCTGTCCATTCTGGTGTTTGCCGCCGCCGTGTTCGTGTTCGGCGCGTTTGTCGCGTGGCGCCGCGGCGATCGCAAGCGCGCCGGGTTGATGACGATTCTCGCCTTCGCGCTCATGGTCAATGTCGCGATCTGGACCGTTCCGACCGATAATGGCGCAGCCCTTGTCGATACGCCAGCCGACTGACCCCTTCGCACTTGCAGCACCGGTCCCGCACCGCTAGGCGTGGCGTGTCGGCGGGACATACGATGGCGCCCGGCATTCTAAGACGATTTTCTGCAATCCGTATCAAGGTTCCTCGCATGCCTTCGTTCAATGCCATTCGCCGTGAATGGCTGTCTTCACCGCGCAATGACCTGCTCGCCGGGCTGGTGGTGGCGCTCGCGTTGATACCGGAGGCGATCGGCTTTTCGATCATCGCCGGGGTGGACCCGCGCGTCGGTTTGTATGCGAGTTTCACCATCGCGGTGATCATCGCGTTCACCGGCGGGCGTCCCGGCATGATTTCGGCGGCGACGGCGGCGGTGGCGGTGGTGGTGCTGCCGCTGGTGCGCGATTACGGGGTCGGCTATCTCTTCGCGGCGACGATATTGATGGGCATCATACAGGTGGTCGCCGGGCTGCTCCGGCTCGACCTGCTGATGCAATATGTGTCGAAATCGGTGGTGACGGGGTTCGTCAACGCGCTCGCGATCCTGATCTTCATGGCGCAATTGCCGCAATTAATCGGCATGGGTTGGGAAACCTATGCGATGGTCGCGGCGGGGCTTGCCATCATCTATCTGTTTCCCCTGCTGACCCGCGCGGTGCCGTCGCCGCTGGTGGCGATCGTGATGCTTACCGCCTTTGCGATCTATGGCGGGGTTGGGGTGAACACGGTCGGCGACATGGGGCGCCTGCCCGAAACCCTGCCTTTTCTTGCCTTGCCGGATGTGCCGTTCACGTTCGATACGCTGCTCATCATCGCGCCTTATGCGGCGACGATGGCGGCGGTGGGCCTTCTGGAATCGATGCTCACGGCGCAAATCGTGGACGAGCTTACCGATACCGGGTCGGATAAACGGCGCGAGATGCGCGGGCAGGGCATCGCCAATTTCATCACCGGGTTCTTCGGCGGGATGGGCGGTTGCGCGATGATCGGCCAATCGGTGATCAACGTGAAATCGGGTGGGTCCACGCGCCTGTCGACATTGACCGCGGGCGTGGCGCTATTGTTCCTCATCCTCGTGCTTGGCCCGCTGGTGGCGCAGATCCCGATGCCCAGCCTTGTCGCGGTGATGATCATGGTGTCGATCGGCACGTTCAGCTGGCGCTCCATCCGCGACGTGCGTTACAACCCCTGGCAATCGAGCGTGGTGATGCTGGTCACCGTGATCGTCGTGGTGTGGACGCACGATCTGGCGCAGGGCGTGCTGGTGGGCGTGATCCTTTCGGGGCTGTTCTTTGCCGGCAAGGTGACCCGCCTGTTCGAGGTGACGAGCGAGTTCGACGAGGATACGCGCCACCGCCGCTACCGCATCGCGGGGCAGGTATTTTTCGCGAGTTCGGACCGCTTCCTTTCGTCCTTCGATTTCCGCGAGGTGACGGACCACGTCACGCTCGACGTGTCGGCCGCGCATTTCTGGGACATCACCGGGGTCGACGTGCTCGACAAGGTGGTGCACCGTTTCCGCCGGGAAGGCACCCATGTGGACATCGTCGGGCTGAATGCCGAAAGCGCCCGCATGATCGAGAAATACGGCACCCATGACAAGCCCGACGCCGTCCCCACCGCAGGAGCGCATTGATGACCGACATGGACACCGCCCACGAGGACGAATGCGTGCTCGCCTGTATCGACAGCTCCCCCTATGCCGCGCCGGTCGTGCGGCTGGCGGCGTGGGCGGCGCGGCGGCTAGAGCTGCCAGTGGAGATCCTCCACGTCGTACAGCGCAAGGACGCGGTGACGCAGCGGCACGATTTGTCGGGGGCGATCGGCCTCGGCGTGAAGGGGGACCTGCTCGAGGAGCTGACCGAGCTGGAGGAGAAATCCGCCCGGCTTGAGGTGGAGCGTGGACGCGCGCTGCTGAAAGCCGCGCAAGATGTCGCGATGGAGGCGGGGGCACCGGCGGTGCGCTTGCTTCACCGACATGGCGGCATCGTCGAAAACGTGATCGAGCGGGAGGAGCATGCCCGTACCGTCATCATCGGCAAGCGCGGCGCAAGCCACGGTTTCGCGCGCGAACATCTGGGATCGAAGGTGGAGCGCGTCGTGCGGGCGAGCAGCCGGCCCGTGCTCGTCGCCAATCGGGAGGCCGCGCCGCCGACCTCGCTCATCGTTGCATTCGATGGCAGCAAGGCCTCGCGCCATGCCGTGAACCGGCTGTGTCAGTCGCCCGTCTATGCCGGCCTGCCGGTGACGATCGTGATCGTCGGCGCGGATGACCGGACGCACCGCGACGTGCTGACACTCGGCGTTGAACGCCTGCGCGAGCAGTTCGAGGTGACCGCCGTGCACCGGCAGGGGAAGGCGGATCAGGTCATCGCCGAGGTGGTGAAGGATACGCCGGGCGCGATGCTCGTCATGGGCGCCTATGGCCATTCGCCGCTGCGTCAGTTGATCGTCGGGTCGACCACGACGTCGGTTCTGCGCATGGTCCACGCGCCGGTCATGCTCGCCCGCGAAGGGTAAGCCGCGCAGCCTTAGTGCGACACGTCCATCCCGCCCTTGAACAGGGCGATGGCACGGCCCTGCACCGGTTGCTTGTCGAACGGCGTATTGCCCGCCTGCGCCGCCATGCGATCGGAATCGACGATCCACGGCCGATCGGCATCGATGATGGCAATGTCGGCCTCGTAACCCGGCACGAGCATCCCTGCATCCGCGTTCAGGATCCGCGCAGGATTGCGGCACAGCAATTCGCACGCCCGGTTCATGTCGATCACGCCATCGCGCACCAGCGCCAGCGTCAGCGGCAGCAGCGTTTCCGCCCCCGCCATTCCCGGCGCCGCATCGCCAAAGGGGAGGCGCTTGTCCTCCGGCCCGCGCGGATCGTGGCCCGATGCGACGACATCGATCGTCCCGTCGGCGAGCGCGGCGCGCACCGCCTGCCGGTCATCCTCGGTGCGGAGCGGGGGCGACAGCCGGGCAAAGGTGCGGAAATCGGCAATCGCGATGTCGGACAGCATGAAATGCGCCGGGGTCACGCCGCAAGTCACGCGGAGCCCGCGCCGCTTCGCCTCCCGCACGAGCGTCAATCCGCCCGCCGTCGTCACCTGCCGCAAATGCAGATGCGCACCGCTCATCTCCGCCAGTGCCAGATCGCGCGCGATAGCGAGCGTTTCGGCCTCGCTCGGCGCGCTGGACAGGCCGAGCCGGGTCGCCATCTCCCCCGCAGTCGCCACCGCGTCACCGGCAAGGGCGGCATCCTCGGCATGGGCGATCACGGGAAGGTCGAGCATCGCGGCATATTGCAGCACGCGCAGCATCACGCCGCTATCCTGGATCCAGCGGCGCCCGGTCGCGACGGCGCGCGCGCCCGCTTCCTTCATCAATGCCATTTCGGCCAGCTCTGCGCCCGCCAGCGCGCGGGTCGCGGCCGCAATCGGATGGACCCACAGGTCCGGCTTGCCATAGCTGGCCGCGAAACGGACGCGGGCCGGATAATCGAGCGGCGGCGATTGGTCGGGCATGACCGCGGCACGGGTGATGCCGCCAAAATGAAAGGCGGGCTTGTCGATCTCGAACACGCCGAGGTCGACGAGCCCCGGCATGACGATGCGGCCCTTTGCATCGACGATCCGGTCGCCCCCGCACGATGAGACATCGCCAACGGAAACGATGCGGTCGCCCTCGCACCGGATGGCGCCGTCGCGCGGCGGGCCGTTGCCCGTCAAAATGCGGCCATTGGCGATATGGAGCGGCTGCGCAGGCTTCATGCCGCATCCTCCCAACCGGCGATGCCGCGCGTCCGGCGGGTCAGCACGTCGAGACAGGCCATGCGGATCGCCACGCCCATCTCCACCTGCGTCGTGATGGCGGAGCGTTCGGCCATGTCGGCAACGTCGCTGTCGATCTCCACGCCGCGGTTCATCGGGCCGGGGTGCATGATGAGCGCATGGGGCGCCGCGCGGCGCAGCCGTTCGCGGGTCAGGCCGAAGAGATGGCGATATTCGCGTTCCGACGGGATGAACGGCCCGGCCATGCGTTCCTGTTGCAGGCGGAGCATCATGACCACGTCGACGCCATCGATCGCCGCGTCGAAATCGGTAAAGGGGGTGACGCGCATCCGTTCCACCGCGTGCGGCATCAGCGCGGGCGGCGCGCAGACCCGGATATCCGCGCCCAGCGCCGAGAGCAGCAACATGTTCGAGCGCGCGACCCGGCTGTGCAATATATCGCCGCAGATCGCGACCTTGAGCCCTGTAAACTCCGCCTGTCCCCGCCCGCGCATCCACCCACGCATGGTGAGTGCATCGAGCAGCGCCTGCGTCGGGTGTTCGTGCCGCCCGTCGCCAGCGTTCAGCACGGGGCACGCCACCTTGTCGGCGATGAGCTGCACCGCGCCCGAGCTTGCATGGCGGATCACGATGGCATCGGCGCGCATCGCGTTGAGCGTGGTCGCCGTGTCGATCAGCGTCTCGCCTTTCTTCACGCTGCTCGTCGCGGCATGCATATTGACGACATCGGCGCCCAGCCGCTTGCCCGCGATCTCGAACGAGAGAAGCGTGCGCGTGCTGTTTTCGAAAAAGGCG
Source organism: Croceicoccus hydrothermalis (assembly GCF_022378335.1). Lineage (GTDB taxonomy): Bacteria > Pseudomonadota > Alphaproteobacteria > Sphingomonadales > Sphingomonadaceae > Croceicoccus > Croceicoccus hydrothermalis. Next base: position 157,699 of record NZ_JAIQCI010000001.1, on the reverse strand, counting down.
TTGATGATGGTCAGCCCGGCCAGCGTATCGACATGCTTCTGCCGCTGCCGGTTGAGGGCGACATATTGCTCCGCCTCGTCCAGCAGATAGAGGATCTGCCACGGGGCGAGCGAGGATATGCCGACAAGATCCTTGTGCGGAAAGGCCGCGCCTCCGCGGGGATAGCGATGGCCCGATACCGGGTGCGGCGCATCGTCGCCGTTACGGGCAAGGCTGTCTCGATCGGGGGAGGGGGCGTCGCTCATCGCGGGCGGTGCTTAACCGGGCACGATGGGCCGCGCAAGCGGTGGCGGGCGCCAACGCGCTTTTCCCGTTTGCGGCATCGGATCGCCGCGCCTAGAGACGGTCCGGAACAACTGACACGACAATCAAGGCAATTCGCATGGCATTCGCGCGCAAGGTCTGGAAACTGCTGGTGGCGATAAAGGACGGGTTGGTGCTGTTGCTCCTGCTCATCTTCTTCGGCCTGCTTTATGCCGCGCTCAGCTATACGCCTACCGTCGCGGCGGTGAAGGAAGGCGCGCTGCTCGTGACGCTCGACGGGGTGGTGGTCGAGGAACCGCAGATCATCGACCCTGTCTCGCTGCTCCTTTCGAACAGCGCGCCGACACGCGAGCATCGCGCACTGGACGTCGTGCGCGCGATCGAGGGGGCGGCCGATGACGACCGGATCAAGGCGGTCGTGCTCGACCTCGATTATTTCCTCGGCGGCGGGGCGGTCCACATGGAACGCATTGGCGAGGCGATGGACAAGGTGCGCGCCGCCGGCAAGCCGGTGCTGACCCATGCGATCCTCTATGCCGACGATTCGTATCAGCTCGCCGCCCATGCGAGCGAAATCTGGCTCGACCCGCTCGGCGGGGCGCTCGTCGCGGGGCCGGGGGGTACCAATCTCTATTATGCGGACCTGCTCGACCGGCTGAACGTCAATGTCCATGTCTATCGCGTGGGCACGTATAAAAGCGCGGTCGAACCCTATGTCCTCAATCAGCAGTCCGAACCCGCGGCGGAGGCGGCGCGCGCGCTCTACGACACGATCTGGACCAATTATCGCGAAGGCGTGACCCGCGCCCGACCCAAGGCGCAGATCGACGCGGTGGTGAGCGAGCCGGCGGCGCTGATCCGTGCGGCGGGCGGCGATCCTGCGCGCGCGGCGCTGGCGTCGGGCATGGTCGACAGGCTGGGCACGCGGGCGGCGTTCGGCGCGCATATCGCCGAAATGGTCGGGGCCGACGATACCGACGAGGCACCCGGCAGTTTCGCGCATAGCGGGTATCGGACCTGGCTCGACAACAATCCGCTTCCCACGGGCGGCGGCGCGATTGGCGTCATCACCGTGGCGGGCGAGATCGTCGATGGCGAGGCCGGACCCGGTTCCGCCGGGGGCACGCGCATTGCCGAGCAGCTTGACGATGCGTTGAACAATGATCTTGCCGCGCTCGTCGTGCGGGTCGATTCGCCGGGCGGGTCGGTGCTGGCGTCCGAGGAGATCCGGCAGGCGATCCTGCGCCACAAGGCACGCGGCATCCCCGTGGTCGTGTCGATGGCCAATGTCGCGGCGAGCGGCGGCTACTGGATCTCCACCCCGGCGGACGCGATATTTGCCGAACCGTCCACGATCACCGGCTCCATCGGCGTCTTTGCCGTGCTGCCCAGTTTCGAACGCACGCTCGGCGAAATTGGCGTCAACGCGGATGGGGTGCAGACCACGCCGCTGTCGGGACAGCCCGACGTTCTGGGCGGTTTCACGCCGGAGCTTGAACAGGTGATGCAGGCACAGGTCGAGGGCACCTATTCGCGTTTCCTTTCGCTGGTGGCGAAATCGCGGAACATGCCGCTCGCCCGGCTGGCCCCGATTGCCGAGGGGCGCGTCTGGGCTGGCGGCACCGCGCGTCAGCTTGGCCTCGTGGACAGGTTCGGCGGGCTTGACGATGCGGCTGCTTTCGCCGCGGCGAAGGCCGGGCTCGACGAAGGGGCCTGGCACTACGATTTCCTCGACCCGGAGCCCGATCCGCTCACCGCGATCTTCGCCTCGATGGCCGGGCCGGACGAGGACAGCGCCGCGTCCGCGCGCCGGGCCGACCTGTTCGCGCATGTCGCGGCGGCGCGCAATGCGATGATCGCCAACATGCTGCGCGATGGGGAAAGGTTGATGGGCGAGGCGGGGATCGAGGCACGCTGCCTCGAATGTCCCGCCACCATGCGCGCCGCCGATACCGCGCCGCCGCCGGGCGGATGGTTCGCGGCCCTTCGCGCGTTCCTTGCAGCCTAGTTCGCGACGCGCCGCCTATCAGTCCGGCGGCAGCGGCGTTTCGAGCGGCTGCGTCCCCGGATTGTCGCGATCGGGCACGGGCGGGGTCACCTCGTCCGGTTCGCGGAACGGGGTTTCCGACGGATCGGGCGTCGCCGGGGTTTCGGGCGGTGCCGCCGGTTCGATGCGGTCGGGTGCGGGAATGTCGGGTCGTGTAGCCATGTTTGATGGAACGCACGGCCGCCCAAGCACGTTCCGCCGGCTTGTCGCACCCTTGCCCCGGCGCGGCGCATGCAATTGCGCCGTCGTGCTTGCTCTTTGTTCATGGCTTCGATAGAGGCGCACAGCCGAATTTCCTGCCGTAGGGCAGCGAGGTGTGCTGCGGGCGTGGCGGAATTGGTAGACGCGCCAGGTTTAGGTCCTGGTATCGCAAGATGTGGGGGTTCGAGTCCCTTCGCCCGCACCAGGTCCTAGCGCCGCTTCGCACCCGCTGTTTCTCGCGGCTTTACAAGACCTGTTCGAAAGAGAGCACGATGCAGATTAGCGAAACCAAGAACGAGGGCCTGGCCCGCGCATACACCGTCACCATCCCCGCGGACGAGATCGCAGGCCGCGTCGATGCCGAGGTGAAACGGATCGCGCCGCAGGTGAAGATGCCCGGTTTCCGCCCCGGCAAGGTGCCCGCCAATCTGGTCCGCAAGATGCATGGCGATGCGCTCCACGCCGACGCGCTCAACACTGTCGTGCGCGAAAGCGTGGACAAGGTCGTGGCCGAGAACAAGCTGCGCCCCGCGATGCAGCCGAGCGTGTCCCTTGGCGAGGATTACGAGCAGGGCAAGGATGCCGAGGTCTCGATCGAGCTTGAGGTCCTGCCGCAGGTCGAGGTGCCGTCGCTCGACGGGCTGAAACTGGAAAAGCTGGTCGTGCCGGTCGAGGACGCGCAGATGGACGAGGCGCTCGAGCGGATCGCCGGGCAGCAGAAGAGCTTCAAGTCCGCCGCCAAGACCAAGAAAGCCGCCGAGGGCGACCAGGTCATCATCGATTTCGTCGGCAAGCTCGATGGTGAACCGTTCGAAGGCGGCAAGGGCGAGGATCACGCCCTGGAAATCGGGTCGGGTCAGTTCATTCCCGGCTTCGAGGAGCAGCTGATCGGGGCGAAGGCCGGTGAGGAAAAGACCATCACCGTGACCTTCCCCGAAGATTATCCGGCCGAGAACCTGAAGGGCAAGGAAACCACCTTCGACGTGACGGTCAAGGAGGTGAAGACCCCGACCGAGACGAAGATCGACGAGGATTTCGCAAAGTCGCTCGGCCTCGAAGGGCTGGACAAGCTCAAGGAACTGCTGCGCGGTCAGCTGCAGCAGGAAACCGATGGCATGACCCGCACGCAGATGAAGCGCGCGCTGCTCGACCAGCTCGCCGAAGGGCATGATTTCGCCGTCCCGCCCAGCATGGTCGACGCCGAGTTTCAGCAGATCTGGGCGCAGCTTCAGCAGGAAGCCGCGCGCGAGGACGATCCCGAGGCCGCGATGAAGGAAATCGAGGGCGAGAAGGACGATTACCGCAAGATCGCCGAGCGCCGCGTCCGCCTCGGCCTGCTGCTGTCCGAAATCGGCCAGGCCAACAATGTCGAGGTCAGCGGCCAGGAAATGAACATGCTGATCCAGCAGGCGGCGCAGCAGTACCGCCCCGAGGATCGCCAGCGTTTCATGCAGTATATTCAGCAGGAGCCGATGGCCGCCGCCCAGTTGCGCGCACCTTTGTATGAGGACAAGGTCGTCGATTTCCTCTTCGACAAGGCCGAGGTGACCGAGCGCGAAGTCACGCGCGAGGAATTGCAGGCCGCGATCGAAGCCGAGGACGGCGAAGAGGCAAAACCTGCCGCCAAGAAGAAGGCCCCGGCCAAGAAGAAGCCTGCCGCCAAGACCGGCGACGACGAAGCGGCCGAAGATGGCGATGCCGACGCGGTGAAGAAGGCCCCTGCCAAGAAGGCCGCGACGAAGAAGGCTCCGGCCAAGAAGGACGCTGGCACCGACGACGACGCGGAAAAGGCGGCGCCGAAGAAGAAGGCCCCGGCCAAGAAAGCGGCCGCGAAAAAGCCCGCCGCCAAGAAGGACGCTGGCGCCGACGACGACGCCTGAACCCGGGCGCCAGTCTAGCCTGCGGATTGAAAGGGGGTCGTCGGATATCCGGCGGCCCCTTTTTTGTTGCCCGGCCACGTCGGTCCCGCGTTGGCGCGGAACGGATAGCGGCGTTTTTACCACAGCGGTCCGCGCAAAAAGTCCGAGCGGGCTTTACGAGCGGCGCCGTCGCGCTATGGGCCATCAAATAGATTCGCACCGGCGCGTGACGGCCCGGTCGGATCAGGAAAACCGCTTCACGATCCTTTTTCCGGCATGGAAACAGGGTGGTATCGAAACGGTGACGGTTGAATTCGCGACCTGAATAAAAGGGGCCACATCGCGTGTTCGACCGTTGCCGGGCCATGTTCACACGAACCTGGCCGACAAAGGCGCGGCGTTCCGGCGGGCGATCTTTCCCCCCGGGCGCCGCGCCTTTCTATTTGCGCCAGGGTGCGAAATGCGGAACCGCCAAAGGCGCGGTGCGGACCCGTTCGTAAGCGGCGCCGATGGCGAGCACCTCGCGGTCTGTCCATTTTCCGCCCATGAACGACAGTCCCACGGGGAGCCCCTCTACCGCGCCCATCGGCACGGTCAGATGCGGCGTTCCGGCGATCGCCGCCAGGCTGCCGGCGCCCACGCCGCCGGGGTAATTGTCGCCATAGACAAGGTCGCTCGGCCAAGCGGGACCGGTCGTCGGCGCGATGAGGACACGCGCGTCGTGCTGCTGCATCAGCGCATCGATCCCCTCGTCTTTGGCAAGGCGCAACGCATTCGCACGGGCCTTTGCATAGGCGGCGGGATCGTCGGCATCCTGCGCCATCACGAAGATGTCCTGACCGAACCATCGCATTTCCTTCTCCGCGTGGGCGATGTTGAACGCGACCACATCGTCCAGCGTTCGAACCGGAATATCGGCGGGCGATCCGGCAAGATAGGCGCCCAGATCCTCCCGCAATTCGTAGAGCAGGACGGCGAACTCATCCTCGTACATCTTCGGGTCGGGCGTATAGGCAATGGGGACCAGCACGGCGCCTGCGGATTCAAGATCGGCTTTTGCCTGTTCGAACAATGCGGTGACGCCGGGAATGTCGCCGACCTGATCGGTCAATACGCCGATCCGCACGCCGCGCAGCGAGGATGCGTCGAGCCCGGCGCCAAAGTCGGTGCGGTGGTTCGCGGCCTCCGCGGTGGCGGGATCCGCCGGGTCCGGACCGGCGATCGCGGTGAACAGCATCGCAGCATCGGCGACGGAACGGGCCATGGGGCCGGCGGTATCCTGCGAATGGCTGATCGGGACGACATGGGTGCGGCTGACCATGCCGACGGTGGGTTTGAACCCGACGACGCCGTTCACGCTCGCCGGGCAGGTGATCGACCCGTCGGTTTCGGTGCCGATCGCCGCCCATGCGAGGCCCGCCGCCACGGCCGCGCCGCTGCCGGAGGACGAGCCGCAGCTGTTGCGGTCGGTCGCATGCGGGTTTTTGGTCAGCCCGCCGATGGCGCTCCACCCGCTGGTGGAATTCGTGCTGCGGATATTGGCCCATTCGGAGAGGTTGGTCTTGCCCAGCACGATCCCGCCCGCCGCGCGCAGATTGGCGATGAGAGGGGCATCGCGGCCGGTCTCATTCGTGCGCAATGCCTCGCTTCCGGCGGTGGTGGGCCATTCGCGCGTTTCGATATTATCCTTTACCAGCACGGTGCGGCCGGCGAGCGGCGTGCCAAGCAGTGCATCCGCCTTCGCATCCGCGTCGCGGTCATAGGCGATGACCGCATTGAGCATCGGCCCCGCATCGTCGAGCCGCGCGATACGGTCGACATAATGGCGCGCCGCCGCCGCGCCGCCGCCGTCGGGTGCGGCACGGTGGTGCATGGCGGGTGGCTCGTCCCCCGTCATCGGGGCGGCGCATGCGGACAGGAGGGCGAGAGGGGCGGCAAGCCCGGCAAGGCAAGAGGTTTTCATCACCGGCATTGATCCACGTCGGCGGCGCATCCGTCAATCGCCGGCTATGCGGGATGGTGCCGCCCGCCGTCCCCGCATCAGGGGGGTTGAACATGGCGGCTCAAGCGCCGACATAGGCGCTTCACCGGAAAATCAGAGGAATACATGACGGACATGATCGGAAACATGCGGATCGACCCGGAAACCGGCGCACTGGTGCCTGTCGTCGTCGAATCGACCAGCCGCGGCGAACGCAGTTTCGACATCTTTTCCCGCCTGCTTCGCGAACGGATCGTGTTCGTTACCGGACAGGTCGAGGACAACATGGCCTCGCTCATCGTGGCGCAGCTGTTGTTCCTGGAATCGGAGGATTCCACGAAGGACATCTCGATGTATATCAATTCGCCCGGCGGCGTCGTCACCGCCGGCATGGCGATCCACGACACGATGCAGTATATCAAGCCGCGCGTAAGCACGGTGTGCATCGGTCAGGCCGCGTCCATGGGCAGCTTCCTGCTCGCATCGGGTGAGCCGGGCATGCGTATCGCGCTCCCCAATGCGCGGATCATGGTGCATCAGCCGTCGGGCGGCGCGCGCGGCATGGCTTCCGATATCGAGATTCAGGCGCGCGAGATCCTGCGCATTCGCCGCCGGATGAACGATCTCTACGCGCAATATACGGGCCGCCCGCTCGACGAGATCGAGAAGGCAATGGACCGCGACACGTTCCTCGAAGCGGACGAGGCGAAGGAATTCGGCATCGTCGACAAGGTATTCGTGTCGCGCACCGACGCCGAAGGCACCAGCGCCGAGACCAAGCCGAGTTGATCGCGAAAAAACGCCGCGCGACGATAATTGCAGGCCAATCATCCGTTCTTAACCTGCGCGTCAGACGAAGTGCGTTATGCACATGATGATGCGCAGGGCAGACAGCGACCTTGATTATCGCAGGCGCAGGCGTAGATTTTATGACCCCGCCCGGATTCGGGCGATACAGGATAACTTATGACCAAAGTGAGCGGAACGGACAGCAAGAGCACGCTTTACTGCAGCTTCTGTGGAAAGTCGCAGCATGAGGTGCGCAAGCTGATCGCCGGACCGACCGTGTTCATCTGCGATGAATGCGTCGAATTGTGCAACGACATCATCCGCGAGGAAACCAAGGCGGGCATTGCCGGCAAGAAGGACGGCGGCGTGCCGCCCCCGGCCGAGATTTTCGCGACCCTGAACGATTACGTCATCGGGCAGGACCGGGCAAAGCGCGTCCTGTCGGTTGCCGTGCACAATCACTACAAGCGGTTGAAGCATGGCGGCAAGAACGACGATGTCGAGCTGGCGAAATCGAACATACTGCTCGTCGGGCCGACCGGTTCGGGCAAGACGCTGCTGGCGCAGACGCTGGCGCGCACGTTCGACGTGCCCTTCACCATGGCCGATGCGACCACGCTCACCGAGGCGGGCTATGTCGGCGAGGATGTCGAGAATATCATCCTCAAACTGCTGCAGGCGAGCGACTACAACGTCGAGAAGGCGCAGCACGGCATCGTCTATATCGACGAGATCGACAAGATCACGCGCAAGGCCGAGAACCCCAGCATCACGCGCGACGTTTCGGGTGAGGGCGTGCAGCAGGCCTTGCTCAAGCTCATGGAGGGGACGACCGCTTCCGTTCCGCCACAGGGTGGGCGCAAGCATCCGCAGCAGGAATTCCTGCAGGTGGATACGACGAATATCCTGTTCATTTGCGGCGGCGCGTTTGCGGGCCTCGAAAAGCTGATTTCGGATCGCATGGCGAAGCGTTCGATCGGCTTTGGCGCGCATGTCGCCGACCCGGAGAAGAAAAAGGTCGGCGAGCTTCTGTCGAAGGCGGAACCGGAGGATCTGCTGAAATTCGGGCTCATTCCCGAATTTGTGGGTCGCCTTCCGGTCATTGCCACGCTTGAAGATCTCGACGTCGATGCGCTGGTCAAGATTCTGAAGGAGCCGAAGAACGCTTTGATCAAGCAGTATCAGAAGCTCTTCGCGCTCGAGAATGTCGAATTGACCTTCACCGACGACGCGCTCGAGGCGATCGCGCAGAAGGGCATCAAGCGCAAGACCGGCGCGCGCGGCCTGCGCTCCATCGTGGAGGCCATGCTGCTCGACACGATGTTCGACCTGCCGACGCTCGAAGGCGTGGCCGAGGTGGTCGTCGACAAGGATGTCGTCGAGGGCCGCAAGGAGCCGGTGCAGGTCCACAAATCGAAGGAAGAAGCCGCGTAAATACGCGCCATTCCCATGCGATAGCGAGGGGCCGGGGGGAAACCTCCGGCCCTTTTGCGTTGGCCCTACACGACCGCGCCATCGGCGAGCGCGCAGCCGGCCTCGGGATTGAGCTCGACCTGCAAGGTCGTGTGATGCACGCCGTGGTCATGTTCCAGCCTATGGGCGACATCGTGCAGGAACGCATCGCCCGGATGCCCGCCCGGCATCACCAGATGCGCGGTGAGCGCGGTTTCCGTCGTGCTCATCGGCCAGATGTGAAGGTCGTGGACGGCGACCACGCCGGGTAGGCGGGAGAGCGCTTGCAACACCGCGCCTTCGTCGACGCTGTCCGGCACGGCGAGCAGGCCCATCTTCACGCTGTCCTTAAGCAGCCTCCACGTGCCCACGGCGATGATCCCCACGATCACAAGGCTGGTCACGGGATCGATCCACGCAAGACCGGTGAACCAGATCAGCAGGCCCGCAACGACCACCCCCGCCGACACCGCCGCATCCGCCACCATGTGCAGATAGGCGCCGCGAATGTTGAGATCGCCTTTCCGACCGGCCATGAACAGCAAGGCGGTGGCCGTGTTGATGACGATGCCGATCCCGGCGACGACCATGATCGGACCCGGTTCGACCGGGGCGGGATCGAACAGCCGGCGCAATGTTTCGATGGCGATCGCACCCAATGCGATCAGCAGGAGCGCCGCATTCGCGATGGCGGCGAGGATCGAACTGCTTTTCAATCCAAAAGTGAACCGCGCCGAGGGCGGCCGCCGGGAAAGAATGCTCGCCCCCCATGCGATGAGCAGGCTGAGAACGTCGGAAAGATTATGACCGGCATCCGCCATAAGCGCCATCGAACCGTAGATCAGCCCCGCCAACCCCTCAATCGCGACGAAGCCGACATTGAGGATCACCCCGATGGCGAACGCGCGCCCGTAATCCTTTGGCGCGTGCGAATGTCCGTGCCCGTGCGAATGATCGTGTCCGATACCCATGCCTCGCTCTATAGCGCAAAAGCCGCAGATGCGAACCGCTCCGCAAGGCGCCGATCCCGTTTGCCAAAGCGTTGCAGATTTGCCGCAGTGCAGCGAAAATCTTTCCGCCGTTCCCGAACGCCGCCATATTCTTGCCAGTGCGGTTCGCGCAATGCGGTTCCTGCGGCCCTTCCTGAGGTTATTTTTGAAACCTTATTACCGGTTCCCAAATGACGCATGTTTTGTCACTCGATTGTCACGTAGGAGGCGTTAAGGGGGCGCCGAAAGCGGATAGAGGGGGCGAATCGCCGCAACGGGATCGCCCTGTCACTTTCGCTTTATCGGGATTCGTAGTCACCACCGTATCAGGGGACATCTGCAATGAAGAACTTCCTCCTTGGCAGCAGCGCCGTCGTGGCGATCATGTTGCCGCTTTCCGCACATGCACAGTCGACCGGTTCGATCGACTTCAGCGAAGAAGACGTCATCGTCGTCACCGGCGCCCGCGACCGCAGCGTCGGCGGTGTCGAAATTCCTGACACGCCCAAGGCGAAGCAGGTCCTCAACCAGGAAATCATCCGCCGCCAGCGCCCTGGCCAGACGGTCAATGACATCATCAACCTGGTTCCGGGCGTCAGCTTCCAGAACAACGATCCCTGGGGTTCGTCGGGCGGCGGCTTCACCATTCGCGGCTTCGGCGCCGATCGCGTTTCGCAGACGCTGGACGGCCTGCCGCTGAACGATTCGGGCAATTACGCGCTCTACACCAATCAGCAGGTCGACCCCGAAGTGCTGGAAGAGGTGAACGTGAACCTGGGCGTCACCGACGTCGACAGCCCGACCGCATCGGCCACGGGCGGCACGGTCAACATCCGCACGCGCATCCCCGGCATGGAGCCCGGCATCGTCACCACCCTGTCGGTGGGCGATGTCTTTGCAGAGAACGATTTTCAGAATTCGCTCTACATGCGCGGGTTCGCGATGGTCGATACCGGCGACATCACCGGCGGCGGTCTGCGCGCGTTTGTTTCGGGCAGCTTCACCTCCTATGGCGTGCCCTACAACCCGTATAGCGAAGTCGAGAAGACGCAGTTCAACGGCCGTATCTTCCAGGATATCGGCAACAATGGCGACTTCATCTCGGTCGCAGGCCACTGGAACCAGAACCGCAACAATTTTGCCGGGTCGGAAGATCTGGAAGACCTGCTCGGCTTCTATGACGGTACCTACACCAAGGCGGACCGCTTCAACATCTACGCCAAGGACGACGAGGCACCGTTCCCCTGCGCCGTTCCCGACGGGCAGGTGCTGGGCCAGGGCGGCCAGTTCGGCGTTTCGGAGCGTTACGACGACCGCAACGGTTGCGGCGCGCCGTTCTACCGCCGCTACAACCCGTCCGACACGGGCAATATCCGCGGCTCGTCGCGTTTCACCCTTGCCGACAGCCTGACCTTCACCTTCGATCCGAGCTATCAATACGTGAAAGCCAATGGTGGCGGCCCCGACGATCTGCGCGAAGGTTTCTTCACGCCCGAGGGCACCACGACGCCGCTGACGGGCGCGTTCAACGGCGGGTACTATTTCGGCCGTGACCTCAATGGCGACGGCGACACGCTCGACCGCATCGCCGGCAACGATCCGAGCCAGACCCGCACCAATCGCTATGGCGTGATCGCGAACCTCATCTACGATCTGGCGCCGTCGCATCGTTTCCGCGTCGCCTACACCTGGGATCGCGCCCGTCACCGTCAGACCGGCCAGATCACCGACATGCTCAAGAACGGTGAGATCAGCGACGTCTTCGCGATCGACAACCCGCTGCTCGACGTGAACGGCAACGAGGTGAACAAGCGTGACCGTCTGTCCTATGCGATCCTGCACCAGATTTCGGGCGAATATCGCGGCCGGTTCATCGACGATCGCCTGACGACCGTGCTGGGTCTGCGCGCGCCGTTCTTCGAGCGTGAGCTGAACCAGAACTGCTACACCACGAGCGAAGATGGCTATGTCGATTGCCCCACGCCGGGTCAGGATCTGTCGCAGTACGAGGCGGTCAATCCCGACTACGTCGGTCCGCTGTCGCGTACGTACAAATATGACAAGCTGCTGCCGAATGTCGGCCTGACCTTCGCGGTCACCGACGATGCCTCGGTCTTTGCCAACTATGCCAAGGGTCTTTCGGTCCCGGGCACCGACCCGCTCTACGACTCGCTCTACATCGTCGATGCGCGGCCGCCGGTTCCCGAAACCACGGACAGCTTCGATGCCGGCCTGCGCTTCCAGCGCGGTCGTATCCAGGCGCAGATCGCCGGCTGGTATACCAAGTACAAGAACCGTCTCGCATCCGCCTTCGATCCCGAAGCGCGCGACGGCGAAGGTGCGACCGTGTTCCGCAACCTCGGCGAAGTCGACAAGTATGGTGTCGATGGCTCCATCGCCTATCGCCCGACGAGCAACACGCTGATCTATCTGTTCGGTTCGTACAACGACTCCGAAATTCAGGACAACGTGCTCGGCCCCAACGACGGCATCATACCGACCGCGGGCAATCGCGAATCGGGTACGCCGGAATACAGCTTCGGTGCGCGTGGTCAGGTTGCTCTCGGCCCGCTCGAACTCGGTGTGCAGGGCAAGCGGACCGGCCCCCGCTTCATCAACGACACGAACGAGGATGAAGTCCCGGCCTACACGATCGTCGATCTCGACGCGCGTCTGAACATCGCCGAATTCCCCACCGGGGGCGACGTGGCGGTACAGCTGAACGTGACGAACCTGTTCGACGAATATTACGTCGGCTTCTTCGGCGGCTCGCTCAACGATTTCGGCTTTGCCCAGATCGGTGCGCCGCGCGCGGCCAGCCTTTCGCTGATCATCGGCTACTAAGCCGCGACAGCACACACGATAGAAGCGCGGGAGGAGCAATCCTCCCGCGCTTTTTCGTGCGCGCCGTGCGTAGGTGGGGCGTCAGTTGTAAACGCAGGCGTCGAGGCGATCGCGCTCCACCTGCCCGATGCGGGCGCGGATGGTGTTGCCGTAACGGCGGGTAAAGCCCGAAGGGTTCACCACCGAGCGTTCCTTGGGCAAGGGGAGGGCGGCGGCCATGCGCGCGGCTTCGTCCGCCGAGAGCCGGTCGGCGCCATGATTGAAGTAGCGGATCGCCCCTGCCTCGACGCCATAGGTGCCGATGCCCGTCTCCGCGATATTGAGATAGACCTCCATGATCCGCCGCTTGCCCCAGATCGTTTCGATCAAAAAGGTGAACCAGGCCTCCAGACCCTTGCGGAAATAGCCGCCGTCCTGCCACAGGAACGCGTTCTTCGCCGTTTGCTGGCTGATCGTGGAGCCGCCGCGAATACGCCCGCCCTGCGCGTTGCGGGCCATGGCGTTCGCGATCGCTTCTGCATCGAACCCGTCGTGAGAGCAGAACTTGCCATCTTCCGCGCCGATGACCGCGCGGACCATGTTGCGGTCGATTTCGGATAGCGGGGTCCAGTCCTTTGTAATCCCGTTGTCATCCATCAGCATGGTGGCCGTCACCGGAACGGGCACGAGCGCATAGGCACCGACCCATATCAGCGACAGCACCACGAAAACCAGCGCAAGGCGAAAGACGAAGCCGAACAGGCGGGCGAAAATGCTGGATGAGGATCGTGCCATGCGCATCACGCTATCCGCGGCGTTCGCATCGGGCAATCCCGCTCGCGGACGAGCACACGCAAGCGCCGCAAAACTTGCCAGGCACGGCGCATACGCTATATGGATCGTATACGAACCATATCGAACAAGGACAATCCGCATGGGCATTGTGAAAATCGCCGAGGATCTGCATGAGGATGCCCGCCGGGCGAGCGCCGTCATGTGCCGCTCCATCAATGCGCAGGCGGAATACTGGATGAAGATTGGTATGCTCGCCGAGGCCAATCCCGAGCTTTCGTTTAATCAGATCATCCGGTCGCAACTTGCCGCGGCGGATGTCGACATTCCGGATCTGGCCGCCTGAGATGGTGAAGACACCGGAAGAAATCGCCCTGATGCGGATATCGGGGCGGCTTCTCGCATCGGTCTTCGAAATGCTCGATACCGTGGATCTCGCCGGGCAGTCCACGATGCAGATCAACGATCTGGTGGAACGGTTCATCACCGACGATCTGGATTCGCGCCCGGCGAGCAAGGGGCAATATGGCTTTGCCTATGTCCTCAACTGCTCGATAAACGACGTCGTGTGCCATGGCGTGCCAAGCGCGACCGAATTCGTGAAGAACGGCGACATCATCAATCTCGACATCACGCTCGAAAAAAATGGCTTCATCGCCGATTCGAGCAAGACCTACATGGTCGGGGATGTCGCGCCCGCGGCGCGGCGGATCGTCCGCATCGCGCAGGAGGCGATGTGGCAAGGCATTGCGCAGGTGCGGCCTGGCGCGCGGCTTGGCGATGTGGGCCATGCGATCGAACGTCATGCGAAACGGAACGGCTGCACCATCGTGCGGGAATATTGCGGGCACGGCATCGGGCGCGAAATGCACGAGGAGCCGCAGGTGCTCGCCTTCGGGCGCCGCGGCACGGGGCAGCGGCTCGTCGAGGGGATGACCTTCACCATCGAACCGATGGTCAACCAAGGCACGCGAAAGGTCGCAACGCGGGATGATGGATGGACCGTCGTGACCGGCGACGGCAAGCTTTCCGCGCAGTTTGAGCATACCGTCGCGGTGACGGCGGACGGGGTCGAGGTGTTGACCTTGCGCCCCGAAGAACGCCCGCTTCTGTAGCGCGAAATCGAAAAAGGCCCGCACATCGCTGCACGGGCCTCCTTATCGGTAGCGGGTTCAGGCGGCGGCGGGGACGAGCCTTTCGCCGGCGATCCTCTGCATCGCCTTCTGCACCTTTTCGAACGCGCGGACCTCGATCTGACGGATGCGTTCGCGGCTCACGTCGTAAACCTGCGACAGCTCCTCAAGCGTTTGCGGGTTCTCGGTCAGGCGACGCTCGGTCAGGATATGCTTCTCCCGCTCGTTGAGCACGTCCATCGCATCGACCAGCATTTCGTGGCGCACCGATTTTTCCTCGGCATCGGCGACGGTTTCGTCCTGAAGCGGGCGATCGTCGGTGAGCCAGTCCTGCCACTGGCTGGCGCCTTCCTCGTCGCCGCGCATGGATACGTTGAGCGAGCTGTCGCCGCCCATCAGCATGCGGCGGTTCATGTTGACCACCTCCTGCTCCGGCACGCCGAGATCGTTGGCGATGGTCTTCACATCGTCGGGATGCAGGTCGGTATCCTCGAACGCCTCCAGGTTCTTCTTCATCCGGCGCAGGTTGAAGAACAGCTTCTTCTGTGCCGCGGTGGTGCCCATTTTGACAAGGCTCCACGAGCGCAGGATATATTCCTGGATCGACGCCTTGATCCACCACATCGCATAGGTGGCGAGGCGGAACCCGCGGTCGGGCTCGAACTTCTTGACGCCCTGCATCAGGCCGACATTGCCTTCGGAAATGAGGTCGGACACCGGCAGACCATATCCGCGATAGCCCATCGCGATCTTCGCCACGAGCCTGAGGTGGGAGGTGACGAGCTGTGCCGCGGCCTCCCTGTCCTCATGCTCCTTATAGCGGACCGCAAGCATGTATTCCTGCTCCGGCTTGAGCACGGGGAATTTCTTGATCTCCGACAAATAGCGGTTGAGGCTCTGCTCGCCGCCAAGGGCCGGGACGCTGGGTGTTTTCGTAATTGCCACTTTCCTTCAAACCTTTCTATTCGTCAGCCCCCGGTCGCAGGCCCCTTCTGGGCACCTTGCATGTCGACGGCTACAAGATGGTCTTAGGCGAATTTCCGTCGTTTGGCCCGTTGAATTTCTTAATATCAACCACCAAGTTCTTCGATAAGTTCCGCCATATCGCGCGGCAGGTCGCTTGTGCAGCGCACCTCGTCGTGCGTGACGGGGTGGGTGAAGCCCAGCACCGCGGCATGCAAAGCCTGCCGGTGAAACGATATCCGCTGAAGAATCGGCCGAAGCCTCGAATCGGAACGCCCATAGACCGGATCCCCGATTAGCATGTGACCGATGGACGACATGTGAACGCGGATCTGGTGCGTGCGCCCGGTTTCGAGCCTGCATTCGATGAGCGCGGACCGGTCCAGCATCCGCACCGTGCGATAATGCGTCACCGCGTGTTTGCCGCGGCCCGCATCGCCGGGCAGGACGGCCATTTTCTTGCGGTCGCTCCCGCTACGCCCGATCAGGCCGCGCACAGTGCCCGATGGCGGCATCGGACGCCCTTTCACCACGGCGAAATAGGCCCGTTCGATCGAATGATCGGCGAATTGCCGGGCCAACCATTCGTGCGCGACATCCGATTTCGCCGCCACCAGAAGCCCGGACGTATCATTGTCGATGCTATGGACGATGCCGGGCCGCGCCACCCCGCCGATGCCCGACAATTGCCCCGCGCAATGATGCAGCAGCGCATTCACCAACGTACCATCCGCATTGCCCGCAGCGGGGTGCACGACCATGCCCGCCGGCTTGTCCACCACGATCAGATGTTCATCCTCATACGCGATGGTGAGGGGGATCGCCTGCGCCTCGGCCTCGGCCGCGATGGCGCACGGGACGGCGATGGTGAACGATGTGCCGTCGCCGACCTTCGCCGATGCGGAGGAGGCCATCCGGCCATCGACCATGACGCAGCCCTCGGCGATCAGTGCCTTCACACGCTCGCGCGACAATTCGGTCGCCTGTGCAAGCGCCTTGTCCAGACGCGCGTGGCCCGCCGCCCCGCCAATCACGCCGGTGATGAGATTTTCGCCCCCCATGCTATGGAAGATGGGTGATGGAACCATGCTTGCCAAGAGCGGTCGCGGCCGCCATTTTGAACGAGGCGGAAAAGGCGCATCCGCACGAGTGTTGCGGCCTTCTGCTCGGCCATGACGGGCGCATCGACACGGCGCGTCCCGCCCGCAATGTCGCGCCCGATCCCGCCCGCCATTTCGAAATCGATCCGCAAACGTTGGTCGACGCGCATCGCGCCTCGCGGAACGGCGGGCCGGATGTGCTCGGCTATTATCACTCCCACCCCGCGGGGCCGGCCATGCCGTCGGCCACCGACCGGGCCATGGCATCGGGCGACGGGCGGCTCTGGGCCATTGCGGCGCAAGGGGGCGTGCGATGCTGGCGCGACAGTCCCGAGGGTTTTTGCGAAGAAATCTAGCGTGTTTTTTGAAGGACATACGGGTTGCGGCAAGGCAATGCGCAACCTGCGGGTCATACTGCCCCGAAACGGTCATGCGGTCCCTGCATCCTTGCGCCCGTCGGCGGAAAAGGGATGTGGGGGACACATGGCGATCATCGCGAAAATCGGAGCAGGCACGGCACGCGGGAACCCGGACGGCCCCGCGATGAAGACCTTGTCGAAGCAGGACAAGCGTTTCGGCCCATCGGGCACACCCCGCCGGCGGTACCGCTCGATCTGGATCTCCGACGTGCACCTCGGCACACGCGGGTGCAATCACCGGCTCCTCATCGATTTCCTCGATCATTGCGACAGCGACCATCTCTATCTCGTCGGGGACATCATCGACGGATGGCGCATGAAGAAGAAATTCTACTGGCCCGAGGGGCACAACGCGATCGTGCGCCGGGTGATGAAACGGGCCAAGCGCGGCACGAAGGTCGTCTATATCCCTGGCAACCATGACGAGATGTTCCGGCAGTTTTCAGGGCTGGACTTCGGCAGCGTCGAAATCCGGCGCAGCGCGGTGCATACCACCGCCGACGGGCGCCGGTTGCTCGTCCTTCACGGCGACGAGTTCGACGCGGTGGTGATGGGCGGGCGCTGGCTCGCCTTTGCCGGCGATGCGGCCTACACCCTGCTTTTACGGGCGAATATCGCGGTGAACGCGGTGCGGCGGATGTTCGACCTGCCCTACTGGTCGCTGTCCGCCCATGCGAAACACAGGGTGAAGGACGCCGTCGCCTTCATCTCCCGGTTCGAGGAAACGGTCGCCACCGCCGCGCGCAAGCGCAACGTCGATGGCGTGGTATGCGGCCATATCCACACCGCGGAGGAACGCGAGTTCGACGGCATCGCCTATTACAACGACGGCGACTGGGTCGAAAGCTGTACCGCCCTGGTCGAGCATTTCGATGGGCGCATGGAAATCCTCCACTGGCCGAGCGAGATCGCGGCACGCGGCGCGGCCGACATGGCGGCGTGATGCGGATCTGCATGGTATCCGATGCCTGGCATCCGCAGGTCAACGGCGTGGTACGCAGCCTTCAGACGACATGCGACCATCTGCGCCGGCGGGGCCATGTGGTGACGGTCATCGGGCCGGACGGGTTCCGGTCGGTGCCATGCCCGTCCTACCCCGAAATCCGGCTCGCCATCGCGGGGGAGCGTCGCGTGGGCGCGCGGATCGCGGATTTCGCGCCCGACATGCTGCATCTTTCGACCGAAGGGCCGCTCGGCCATGCGGCGCGGCGGTGGGCGATGCGGCGCAGGTTTGCCTTCACCACCGCGTTCCATACGCAATTTCCCGATTATCTGGCGCGGCGAACAGGGTTGCCGGCCGCGGCCTTCTGGGGTTTCGTCCGCCGGTTTCACGCGCCGTCGCATGCGACCATGGCCGCCACGCAGAGCCTTTCGCAAGATCTTATGCAGCGCGGTATCGAACCCGTCGTGCGATGGGGGCGCGGCGTGGACCTTGAACAGTTCGGGCCGGACGGACCGCGCCATCCGGACATGATGGCCGCGCCCGGCCCGCGCCTCCTCTATACCGGCCGCGTCGCGGTGGAAAAGAACCTGGAGGCGTTCCTGGCCGCGTCCCATCCCGGCACGAAATTCGTTGTCGGCGACGGGCCTGCGCGGCCTGCGTTGCAAAACCGCTATCCCGAGGCGCGCTTTCTCGGCACGAAAGGCGGCCCGGCGCTTGCCGCGGCCTATCGCGCGGCGGATTGCTTCGTGTTCCCCAGCCTCACCGACACGTTCGGGCTCGTCATGATCGAGGCGCTGGCCTGCGGCGTTCCGGTCGCGGCATTCGACGTGCCGGGCCCGCGCGACGTGTTGTGCGACACGGTGGCAAAGACGGGAGACGACCTCGACGCGGCCATCGCGGCGGCGCTTGACCGGGATCGGGCGGCCTGCGCCCGCTATGCGCGCGGTTTCAGCTGGGATGCGGCGACGGATCAGTTCGAGAGCGCACTTGTCCCGATGCGGGCCGGAATGAAGCAGGACATACGCACCGGACAGGCGGCCTGAACCGTCGCGGCACGCGTTTGCGGACGCGGCAAAAACGGCGCTTCATAATTCTGTCATAGGTTGGCCGCATGCAGCGCGCATGATAGTGCATGGCGTACGATGAGCGACGATCCGCAACCCTTGTTCTTCAATCGTGAGCTGAGCTGGCTGGCCTTCAATCGCCGCGTTCTCGACGAGGCTTGCAATCGCGATTACCCGTTGCTCGAACGGTTGCGGTTCCTGTCCATTTCGGGAAGCAATCTCGACGAATTCATCATGGTGCGTGTCGCAGGCCTCGCGGGCCAGGTGCGCCGCGGCATCGAGGAACCCTCGATCGACGGACTGACCCCGTCGCAACAATTGCGCGCGATCCACGAACAGCTCGACATCCTCAACACCGATCAGCAGGCGATCTGGCACGATCTTCAGGGCGAACTGTCCGATGCCGGCATCGCGGTCATCGCGCACGAACGATGCAAGCCGGACATCGCCCGCTGGCTCAAGACCTTCTTCATCGAACATATTCAGCCCGTCATCACCCCGCAGGCGATCGACCCCGCCCACCCGTTCCCCTTCGTCACCAATCGCGGCATGGGCCTGCTGTTCAAGCTGACGCGGGTGTCCGACGGCATGCCGGTGATCGAGATGGTGCTGATCCCGCAATCGGTGCCGCGGTTCATCCGCGTACCGGGGGAACACGCGCAATATATCAGTATCGAGCAGATGTTGTGCCGCCATGCCGCGCTCATGTTTCCGGGCTTTCGCGTGGAAGGCAACGGGTTGTTCCGCGTGCTGCGCGACAGCGATCTGGAAATCGAGGAGGATGCAGAGGATCTGGTCCGCCATTTCCGCACCGCGATTCAACGGCGCCGGCGCGGCGACGTGATCCAGCTGGAGATCGAGGAGGATTTCGATGCCGAGGCCGAAATATTGCTTCGTGAGCAGCTCGGGCTCGACAATGCCATCGTCAAGAAAACCGACGGGTTGATCGGCATCGATCAGCTGTCCGACATCGTGGGCGAGGACCGTCCCGACCTGAAGTTCGAGGCGTACAGCCCGCGCTATCCAGAGCGCGTACTCGAACATGATGGCGATTGCTTTGCCGCGATCCGGGAAAAGGACATCATCATCCACCACCCCTACGAAAGTTTCGAGGTGGTGATCGATTTCCTGCGTCAGGCCGCGCGCGACCCCGATGTCGTCGCGATCAAGCAGACGCTGTACCGGGCCGGGAATCAGTCCCCGGTGATCAACGCGCTGATCGCGGCGGCGGAGGCGGGCAAGACGGTGACCGCCGTCGTCGAACTGAAGGCGCGCTTCGACGAGGAGCAGAACCTGCTCTGGGCGAACGAGCTGGAACGCGCAGGGGTGCAGGTGATCTACGGTTTCGTGGATTGGAAAACCCACGCCAAGGTGTCGATGGTCGTCCGGCGCGAGGGCGAGGGTTACCGCACATACTGCCATTTCGGGACGGGCAATTACCACCCGGTCACGGCGAAGATCTACACCGATCTCAGCTTCTTCACCGCCGATCCGAAGGCGGGGCGCGATGCGGCGAAGCTGTTCAATTTCATCACCGGCTATGTCGAGCCGCGCCGGACCGAACTTCTCCATTTTTCGCCGACCGGGCTGCGCGAACGGCTCTATGAATGCATCGACCATGAAATCGCCAATGCGCGCAAGGGACGCCCGGCGGTCATCTGGTGCAAGATGAATTCGCTGACCGATCCCGACCTCATTGTGCGGTTCTACGCCGCGAGCAATGCGGGCGTGCGCATCGCGCTCGTGGTGCGGGGCATCTGTTGCCTGCGGCCCGACGTGCCGGGATTGTCGGAAAACATCACGGTCAAATCGGTCATCGGGCGGTTTCTGGAACACAGCCGCATCTATGTCTTCGGCAATGGCGCGACGCTGCCGAATGGCCGGGCGCGCGTGTTCATCTCCTCCGCCGACGGGATGAGCCGCAACCTCGACCGCCGGGTCGAGGTGCTCGTCCCCTTGCGGAACCGGACAGTGCACGATCAGGTTCTGGAACAGGTGATCCTGGCAAATCTTCTCGATACCGAACGCAGCTGGCGTTTGTTGCCGGACGGGCGGTACGAACGCGTTGACAGGGGTGCGCGCCCGTTCAACCTTCACCAGTATTTCATGATAAATCCGTCGCTTTCGGGCAGGGGCGACGCTTTGGGCGCAGGCGAGGACGTGCCGCGTCTCTCCCTGCGCAAGGGGATACAGCCATGACAAGTGCCGCAACACGGGCCGGGCGGGGCCGATCCCGAACCACGGAAACCGCGCGATGACGCGCAGGAGCAGCCTTCGTTCGGGGTGGAGCCGCAACGGGCCGCGTCGGGCCATCGTCGACATCGGGTCGAACACGGTGCGCCTCGTCATCTATGACGGGCCGCTGCGCGTGCCGCGCCCGCTGCACAATGAAAAGGTGACCGCGCGCCTCGGCCGCGATCTTGCGACGAGTGGGCGCATCGCCGATGCCGCGGCCGAGCAGGCCCTTGCCGCGCTCGCCCGCTTTGCGCTTCTGGTCGAGGAGATGGAGGTCGCCGACGTGGAGGTCGTTGCGACCGCCGCCGTTCGCGATGCGGAGAACGGGCAGGAATTCCTGAATGCGGTGCGCACGCTGGGCTTCGCGCCCCGCCTGCTGAGCGGGGAGGAAGAGGCCGAGGCCGCGGCGCAGGGGGTGCTGGGCGCATTTCCGGGTGCGCGGGGTATGGTCGCCGATCTGGGCGGGGGAAGCCTCGAACTCGTGCCCGTCGATGGCGCGGCGCCGCAGGAGGGGATCAGCCTGCCGCTCGGCACGCTGCGCCTGCCGCCGCTTCGCGAGAAGGGCGATGCGAAATTCGGCACGAAAATCGCCAGGATGCTGAAGGAATCCGGGCTGGCGAAGTTGAAGGGGCGGACGCTCTATCTCGTCGGTGGATCGTTCCGCGCGTTCGGCCAATATGCGATGATCCGCGCGTCGAGCCCGCTCGAAGATGCGCACGGCTATATCATCGAGGCGGACGAGGCGCTCTCGCTCGCCCGGACGCTGGCGGACAGCAGCGTCAAGGCGTTGAGCGATACGGGCCGCATCTCCTCCTCCCGCCGCGAAACCTTGCCCGATACGGCGGCGTTGCTGGCGGTGTTGTGCCGCGAATTGAAGCCGGACACGATCCGCATCTGTGCATGGGGTCTTCGCGAAGGCCTGTTGTTCCGCAGGCTCGGCCCCGAAACGCGTAGCGGCGATCCTCTGGTCACCGATGTCGCTGCCTTTACCGCTGAGAGGGGCGGTTCGCCCCGGCTGGCGACGATGATCGCGGGGTGGAGCGCGGCGGTGCGCAAGGATGGCGGCTATGCCGGGGAAAGCCTGCATCTCGCCGCGATCCTGCTGACCCTGGCGAGCCGGGATATCGAACCCAATCTGAGGCGGCAGCACGTGCTCGACTGGGCGCTTCGCAAACGATGGATGGCGATCCTGCCGGCCGAACGCGCCATGCTGGCCGCGGCATTGCTGGCCGCCATTCGCGCCGAACCGGTGCCCGATGATGTCGCCGCCATGGCAAGCGAGAAGCAATTGCGCGAAGGGCGCATCTGGGGCCTCGCTGTGCGGCTGTGTCAACGGCTCGGCGGGGCGTCGATCGGATCGCTCGTCGCGTCGGACCTTTCGATCGAGGATGGCACGCTCGTCCTCACGCTGAACCGCCGCCTATTGCCGCTTTATGGGGAGGGGACGGCGAAGGATCTTTCCAATCTTGCCGAGGCCCTGCGGCTGAAACCGGAAATGCGGGTCGGCCGGGTGGAGTGAGCCCGATCCGGCCGTCTGCGTTTTGCAGACGAACGGCTTGCGGGCCTTTCCTGTTGCGCGATGTGCCGCTATGGCACGGCCCTTCCGTTTTCGGCGCGGGCATGGATGCGTTGCAAGCGCCGTGCCCGCCATCCATTCGCTCCGACAAGGTTCCCGCCCATGGCCGACCGTGACTTGACCGCAGATTGCACCCATCTGGCCAGCCTGCTGTGTTCCCGCCTTTGCCATGATCTGCTCTCGCCGGTGGGCGGGATGATCAATGGCGTCGAACTGCTCGAGGATGAGAACGATCCGTCCATGCGCGAGCAATGCGTGACGCTGCTCTCGCAAGGGGCAAGGCGCGCGTCGGCAAAGCTGCGTTTTTTCCGGCTCGCTTTCGGAGTCGCGGGCGGTTTTGATTCGCAATTGCCGAGCCGTGATCTTCAGGAACTGGTCGAGACCCTGGCGGGCGAGGCGCGCGACGTGACGGTGGATTGGGCCGTGGCCGTGCCGACCCTGCCCAAGGCGGCGGCCAAGGTGCTGCTCAATCTCGCCATGATGGGGATCGAGGCCATGCCTCGCGGCGGGACCCTTTCCGTCGCGGCGGAGGAAACGGCCGAAGCGCATGAAATCGCCCTGCGCGCCGAAGGGCAGCGGGTCGTGTTCGATACAGAACTGGGCCAGGCGCTCGACGGAAAGGTCGCGGCACAGGATCTGTCCGCGCATACCGCGGCGGCTGAGCTTGTCCGGCTGGTCGCCGCCGACAATGGCGGTGCGGTGCAACACGTCATCACCGAAGGCTCGTTGATCCTCGGCGCGGTCATCCCCCATGACTGACCGCCCGCGCGAAACAGGGCCGCTTCCGCGTGGTCCGCGTCCCGGCGAAATCGTGCATCGCGAGATTCTCTCCCCCAATTTCAACGATCGCACCCTGCCGGTCAGCATGGTGGTCATCCATTACACCGACATGCCAGATGTCGAGAATGCCATCGACAAGATGTGCAACCCCGATGCGGCCGTCAGCGCGCATTACTGCATCACCCGCGCGGGCGAGGTCATCCGGCTCGTCCCCGAAACGAAGCGGGCGTGGCATGCGGGCAAGTCGTACTGGCGCGGCCATACCGACGTCAATTCGGCCAGCATCGGCATCGAACTCGACAATCCGGGCCATACCCACGGCTACGTCCCTTTCACCGAAGATCAGATGCAGGCGCTGATCCTGCTGCTGTCCGGCATTATCGAGCGCCATGACGTGCCGCGCGCGAATATCGTGGGCCATTCCGATGTCGCACCGGAACGCAAGGAAGACCCCGGCGAGCTGTTCGATTGGGAGCGGCTGGCGAAATTGCGCCTCGCATTGCCGCGTCCGGCGGTAAAGCTGGGCGATCCGTTCGACAATGACGGGGCGTTCTATCTCGCGCTCGAACGGTTCGGTTACGACATCACCGACGGCCCCGCCGCCGTCCGCGCGTTTCAGCGACGCTTTCGCCCCGAACGCATCGATGGCGTCATCGACGGACAGGTGCGCGCGCTGCTTTTCGCATTATTGCTGGACCGCGACCGCGGAAACGCTAGATAGGGGCGTGCCGGGGGGCCGGGCAGCCGCGTCGCATCACGGGCAACCGCGATGTGCCGAGGAAAGTCCGGGCTCCACGAAACGAGGATGGCGGGTAACGCCCGCCGGGCGAGGCATGGTGCATTGCGCATCGCGCCGAAGCTCAGGGACAGTGCCACAGAGAGCAGACCGCCGATGGTCCGGCAACGGACACAGGCAAGGGTGAAAGGGTGCGGCAAGAGCGCACCGCGCGGCCGGCAACGGTTCGCGGCATGGTAAACCCCATCCGGAGCAAGACCGAATAGGGGCGGCGCGCCGAAGGCTTCGTGCTACAGGCAGGTCCGTTTCGGACCGTGATCGCCCGGGTTGGTTGCTGGAACGCCGTGGCGACATGGCGTCTAGACGAATGGCTGCCATCGTGCGCCGCGTCCGCCGCCGCCCGTAAAGGGCAGGGCGGAAACGGGTGTGCGATACAGAACCCGGCTTACAGGCCCCCCGGCATCACATTTGGGCGCGTGCGAGGCATCACGGCAGCGCAGCCTCGATGAACCACCGCTCCCGCCCATCGAGGCCGATGGCCGTCAACCGCCCGGACGAAAAGGCGCCGGTATCGATTCCGATCCGGTGCGGACGTTTCGGGGAGGGCAGGATTTCCACCTCCTCCCGAATGGTGTGGCCGTGCACGATGCAATGGCTGTGCGGGCCGGGATGCGACAGAAACGGTTCGCGGATCCAGCGCAGGTCGCGCGCACTCTGCTCCGCGATATCCACACCAGGCTTGATGCCGGCATGTACGAACAGGTAATCGCCGATAACGACATGCGTCTCCATCGCGCGCAGATATTCGACATGCGCCTCCGGCACGTATTGCGCGAGTAGAGCGCATAATTCATCCAGCGTCGCATCGCGATACGCTGCGTTCGGGACCGGATAGGACAGGATCGTTTCCTTGCCCCCCACTTTCAGGAAATGACGCAGCGCATCGGGATCGCCCAGCGCGCGAAGAAACATCTCCTCATGATTGCCGATGATCGCGCGCACGTCGCCTGTTTGCGACAATTCGCGGGCGCGTTCGACCACGCCGGCGCTGTCCGGCCCGCGGTCGATCAGGTCGCCGAGCAGGATGATCGTCGTATCCGCGGGGGGGCGGGCCGCATCGTCGGCGCGTATCTTCGCCATCAACGCATCGAACAGGTCCAGCCGGCCGTGGATGTCACCGATCGCGTAGGCGCGCCGGCCCTCGGGAACGGAGGGGGCGGCCGCGTCATCATGCCTTCGCCCCATGAGATTGCCCAGTTTTCGAAACATGTCTCTCTGTGTGTTGCGCGAATGCGGATGCGCTACGCCAAAAGCCCGCCCGGTCCAAGCCGATCCACAATGCTGGAACCGATGTGGAGTTGCATAAAACCCACACCTTATGATCACTCCGCGATGAAGAGCGAGTTAACGCTTGTGCAATGCGGCATTATTATGCAGTTTTATTGCGCAAGTGCACACCGGTCCGCAATGAATAGAGGCTGTGGCGCGAGCATCCAGGAGGAAGAGGGTCTTGGATAAATAAAGGGATTAAATCGCTATGACCGCTTTCACCCGCCGCGCCCTGGGCGCCGCTCTTGTTGTCGGGACCATGATGGCCGGCACCGCCCATGCGCAGGATGTCGCCCCGCTTGGGCCGTTCGAGGTTTCCGCCGATGTGGCGCTGGTATCCGATTACCGCTTCCGCGGCGTTTCGCAGACAGACGAGGAAATGGCGCTTCAGGGAGGTATCTCCGTTTCCCACGAATCGGGGGTGTATGCAGGGACATGGGCGTCCAATCTCGCAGGGTGGGGTACGTTCGGCGGGTCCAACATGGAACTCGACCTTTATGGCGGCTATGTCTTCGAGCTTCAGAACGCGTCTGTCGATGTCGGCCTGACCTGGTACATGTATCCCGGCGGCTCGGACACGACCGATTTCGCGGAACCGTAGGTGAAGCTGGGCTACGGGCTCGGCCCGGCGGACGTGCTCGTCGGTGTCGCCTACGCGCCCAAGCAGGAGGCGCTGGCCAATGTGTCCGCCACGCCGTTCAGCAACGGGCAGAAGGAAGACAATCTTTACATCTGGGGCGATCTGTCGACCGGCCTTCCCAACTCGCCGATCTCGCTCAGCGCGCACCTCGGCTATTCGGACGGTAACCCCGGCCTTGGCCCCAACGGCACCAGCATCGCGCCGACCGGCACCTATCTCGACTGGTCGCTCGGTGCGGGCTATGCGCTCGGCCCGCTCACGCTCAGCGTGACCTATGTCGACACCGACATCAGCCGTGCGGAATCGGCCTATCTCCTGCCGAATTTCCAGAATACCAAGAACGGCGGTTCCATCGCCGATAGTCAGATCGTGTTCGGCGTTTCGGCCGGGTTCTGATCGCGGCATCCGGACTTCGGGGCGGTTCGCAGATGCGGGCCGCCCCGAACCGGTCGTCGCCATTTTCTCGATTTCGAAAAACCCTCGCGCTGCGCCGCGGCAAATGCCAAGGGGGCGGCAGCGGCACCGCCTGCTTCACGGAGCCGGCGCTGTCATCACCGCGTCCGAACGAGGGGCTTCATGACCAAATTTCTCCACACGATGATCCGCGTCACCGATATTGACGCGACGCTTGCGTTCTTCGAACTGATCGGCGTGCACGAGGTGCGGCGACAGGAATCGCAAAATGGCCGCTTCACTCTCGTCTTCCTCGCCGCGCCGGGCGAAGAGGGTGTCGCCGAGGTCGAGCTGACCTGGAACTGGCCCGCAGACGATGGCAGCGCGCCGGAGGTCTATACCGGCGGGCGCAATTTCGGCCATCTCGCCTATCGGGTCGAGAATATCTACGACACCTGCGAAAGGCTTGCTGCGGCGGGGCACACCATCAACCGTCCTCCGCGCGACGGGCACATGGCCTTCGTACGCACGCCCGACGGCATTTCGGTGGAATTGTTGCAGGACGGTCGTCTGCCGCCGCAGGAACCGTGGGCGAGCATGGAAAACACCGGAAGCTGGTAAGCGCGCACGCGCTTCTGCCTTTCACAAAAAAGGGGCGCCGGATCGACACCGGCGCCCCTTTTTTCATGCGTGTCGGGACAACTTCAGGCGGCCTGCGTCTCCTGCTCTTCATCCATATCGCCGCGCGGGCCGGGCGCAAAACGCAGCAGCGCAAACCCCAGCAGGGCGGAGATGAGCGAACCCGAAAGGACGCCGATCTTGGCCTCCTCCACAAGTATGGGATAGCGCGGGAAGGCAAGGGCGGCGATGAACAGGCTCATGGTAAAGCCGATCCCGCACAGCACCGCCGTCCCCCACAGCTGCATCATCGAGGCGCCTTTCGGACGTTTCGCGAGGCCGAGCCAGTCCGCGATGGTGACCGCGCTGAAAATTCCGACCTGCTTGCCGATGATGAGCCCCGCCGCGATGCCGAGCGGCAGGGGGGCCAGCGCACCCGCCAGCCCGACACCGGCCAGCTCCACCCCCGCATTGGCAAACCCGAACAGCGGCACCACCAGAAACGCGTTCCACGGCAACAACGCATGTTCGAAGCGCAGCAGCGGGCTGTCCCCCTTCGCGTCGAGGCGCATGGGAATCGTGAACGCGGCAAGGACGCCCGCAATCGTCGCATGCACGCCGGAGTTCAGCACACAGTACCACAGCATGATCGCGAGGATGGCATAGGCCCAGGACCGGTCGATCCGGAACCTGTTGCACGCGATCATCACGCCCAGCACGAGCATGGAGAGGATGATCCACAAAAGCTTGATATTCGCGGTGTAGAACAGCGCGATGATCGCGACCGCGCCGATGTCGTCCACGATCGCCACGGTAAGCAGGAACAGCCGCAGCGAGGACGGCACCCGGTTGCCGAGCAGGCCCATGACCCCCATGGCAAAGGCGATGTCGGTCGCGGCCGGAATCGCCCATCCATTGGTCAGCCCGGTTTCCCCGGCGCTCCCGATCACGAGGAGGAACACGGCGGCGGGCGCCGCCATCCCGGCAAACGCGGCAATCACCGGAAGGCGCCGCGCCTCGGGATTGGACAGCGCGCCATTGGCGACCTCGCGCTTGATCTCCAGCCCGACGACGAAGAAGAAGATGACCATCAACGCATCGTTGATCCACATGTGCAGCGTGTCGAGCTTGGGGATCGGCGTCCAGGCAAGCGTGCCGTGGAACAGGTCGTGATAGCCGTGGGCAAGCGGCGAATTGGCCACCAGCATCGCCAGGATCGCCACAACGATCAGCAGGATGCCCGATGACGCCTCACTGTCGAAAAAGCGCTTGAGCGTGCGGTTCAGCACCTCTTTCGTGGTGGTTACCATGCGCCTGCATCCTGCCTTGCGCGGATAGGGCGACAAGGGCCGAAAACGACCGGACTCGATGCTGTGGATGCGAAGAAAGCGTTCATGCCGCCCCCTTTTCCCGAAATTGGCGGGCCTTGCAAGACACCGGGCGGCTTTGTAAGCAAAGTTGCACCGAGCGCCTCTGGGGCGCGGGGGGATAAGGGATGTGGGTCGCAGAAACGGGGTGGGTGGCTGCATTCTTTGCCGGGGTCGATGCGATCCGGCTCGAATTGCTGCTGTTTGCCGGTTTCTGGTTCTGTGTCGGCGCGCTCGACGAATTGCTGGTGGACGGGGTGTGGGCGGGCCTGCACCTGTCTGGAAAGGCGCGCACGCCTGTCCTCGACGCACCCCTTCGAACCGAACTTTCGCAGCCGATCGCGCTATACGTCCCGGCCTGGCGGGAGGCGCGGGTCATCGGCACGATGTTGTCGCATTGCCTGCGCACCTGGCCCCATCGCGATTTGCGCGTTTACGTGGGATGCTATCCCAACGATCCGGCGACGGCGCGCGCGATTGCCCCGATCGCCAAGGCCGACCGGCGCGTCCGTCCGGTCGTCGTCGGGCATGACGGACCCACGACGAAGGGCGATTGCCTCAACGCGATCTGGCACGCGATGGTGCGCGATGAAATCGCCTCTGTCCGGCAGTACCGCGCCATCCTGCTTCAGGATGCGGAGGACATGGTCCATCCCGACGCGCTGTCGCTGATGGACGAGGCGCTCGACAATGCCGATTTCGTGCAATTGCCCGTACGGCCCGAGCCCCAATCGCGCAGCACGTGGATCGCCGGCCACTATACTGACGAGTTTACAGAGGCGCATCTGCGCGAAATGATCGTGCGGGACCGGCTGGGGGCGGGCATCCCGGCGGCGGGCGTGGGCTGCGCCTTTTCCCGCGCGGCGCTCGCCCGCACGATGGAGCGCGATGGCCGCACCGCCCCCTTCACACCCGATGCGCTGACCGAGGATTACGAGCTTGGCATGAAGATCGGCCGTGCGCCGCGCGCCCGTCCGGCGCGCGCGAATTCGAACGTGGACGATGGGGGAAAGGGCGGTCGTTTCATCCGCGTGCGCGCCGCCGACGGCACGCTCATCGCGACGCGTTCGCCATTTCCGCACCGGTTGGACGCGGCGGTGCGGCAAAAGGCGCGCTGGTTGCAGGGCATCGCATTTGACGGGTGGGATACGCTGGGCTGGGCATCGCATCCGTTCGAATTGTGGATGCGAATGCGCGACCGGCGCGGTCCGCTCGTCGCGATCGTGCTGGCTGCGGCCTATCTCGCCTTCGTGCTGACAGGCGTGCTGGGCGCGGCGCAATGGCTGGGATGGTACGACGTGCGCGAATTGCCGGGCGTGGTCGGCTGGATGCTCGTCATCACCACGGCTGCCTTTGCGTGGCGCGCATTGGTGCGGGCGGCGGTCGTCACGCGTGAATATGGCTGGGAAGAAGGGTTCGCCGCGGTGGTTCGCATTCCGGTTGCGAATATGATCGCGATCATCGCGGCGCGGCTCGCCCTCGTGCGCTATACGCGTTCGCTGCGCGGCGAGCCGACACGCTGGGAAAAGACCGAGCACGATTTCCACCCCGCCGAGCATGCGACGTGAGGCGCCGCCGCGGTGCGCCCCTGTTCGCTCTGGTCGCGATCGCGGGGGCTTGGATGGTGTTTCGCGCCGCCGGGCCGGGACGCGACCTGCTGCTTCCACCGCTGTCCCAATCGGTGCCGTCGGAGGGGACCGCAAGTCGCAGGGGCACGGGCCCGGTTCCAACGGCGCGGGGGGCGGGCCTGCGGACGAAACCATGGTGCTCGATCGCACTTATGGTCTGTCCCATGGCGTCGGCGGCGACCCTCCCTATACGCTCCGTCGGGGGGCAGGTCCGCCGTTCCCCATGGCATCGGGCCTGTCTAAAGTGCCCCGGTTCGCGCATGGCACCGCGATCCCGCGTGCCGTCGCACCATCCGCCAGCGGTCGCAAGGATACTTTACCGAAGGATGCGCGTGCGAACGGCGCCCCATCCGCAGGCCCGCCCCCGCAACCCGTAACGACGCCGATACGGCGCGATCGCGACGGGGCAGCGGGCGTCCCCGGCGGTCCGGCGACCGGGCCGGCGAGGCTGTGGGCATCGCGCTGGTCCGCGGATGGGTGGGTGCTGCTGCGGGAGAGCGGGGTCGCGGCGGCGGGGATCGGGGCGTCATCCTATGGCGGGAGCCAGGCCGGCGCAATCGTGCGCTATCGCCTCGGTTCGTCGGGCGGACGTGCCCCGCGCGCCCATGCCCGCGTCACGACCGCCCTCGACGGCCCGCGTCAGGACGAGCTTGCCCTCGGCATCGGGGTAAGGCCGCTATCGCCTGTGCCGGTCGAAATACTGGCCGAGGCGCGGATCGGGCAATTTGCAAACGACACGCGGGCGCGGCCCGCCATCGTCGCCGTTGCCGGCCCGCCGCCCGTGTCGCTCCCCCTCGGTATCGAGGCGGACAGCTATGCGCAGGCGGGCTATGTCGGTGGGCGCGATGCGACGGCCTTCGCCGACGGGCAGGTCCGCCTGTCGCGGGAAATCATGCAGCTTGGGTCCGGTTCCGTGCGCACTGGCGCCGGGGCATGGGCCGGCGCGCAGAGCGGCGCGGCGCGCGTCGATATCGGGCCGACGATTGCCGCGGTCGTTCCCGTCGGGCCAGGCTTTGCCCGCATCGCGGTCGACTGGCGGCAAAGGGTGGCGGGCGATGCGGAGCCGGGCTCCGGCCCCGTGCTTACGCTGTCGGCGGGGTTCTGATCGCCACGATTGCGCAACCGCAGCAAATTAACCGGCAAAAACAGCCCGCCGGGTGCAGACACAGGCGCAGCATTTGTGCATAAGCCGCCATAGCCGCCCATTCGTTGGCGGCAATTCCGGCGGCCGGCGATGGATGTCTATCTCCCGATTGCGAATCTTTCGGTAAACGGTCTGGTCATCGTCCTTCTGGGCGGTCTGACCGGGCTGCTTTCGGGCGTGTTCGGCGTGGGCGGCGGATTCCTGACCACACCGCTGCTGATCTTTTACGGCGTGCCGCCGACCGTGGCCGCCGCCTCCGCCGCGAGCCAGGTGACCGGGGCCAGCGTATCCGGCGCCTTTGCCCATGCGCGGCGCGGCGGTATCGATTTTCAGATCGGCGGCGTGATGGTGGCGGGCGGCGTCATCGGCACCGCCATCGGCGCCGTGCTGTTCAACCTGCTTTCCGCGCTGGGTCAGATCGATGTCGTGATCAACATCCTCTATGTCGTCGTGCTCGGCAGTATCGGCATCGTGATGGCGCGCGAATCGGTGCCGCAGGTGTTTTCGCGCCATCTTTCCCGCTTTGCCAAACCGGCAACGAAACGGCGGCACCATCCGCTCGTCGCGACACTGCCGCTGCGGTGGCGGTTCTATCGCTCCGGTCTTTATATCTCCCCGCTGGCGCCGCTCCTGCTCGGCACGGGGGTGGGGATTCTCACCATGCTGATGGGGATCGGCGGTGGGTTTCTGCTCGTGCCCGCTATGCTCTACGTGCTGGGGATGAGTGCGCAGGTCGTGGTCGGCACCTCGCTGTTTCAGATCCTGTTCGTGACGATGGCGACGACGATGATGCACGCGCTTACCACGCGGGCGGTCGATATCGTGCTGGCCGCGCTGCTGCTGCTCGGCTCGGTGACGGGGGCGCAGGTGGGGGCGCGGTTCGCGTCCAATGCGCGGCCCGAAATCCTGCGGCTGGTGCTCGCGGTCCTGGTGCTTGCCGTGGCGCTCGGCATGGCGGTGGGACTGACGTTCCGGCCCTCCGAAATCTATACGGTGGAACCGTTGTGAGGCGGCTTTGGCGCATTGTTGCGGGGCTTTTCATTCTTGTGGCCGCGACCGGGGCGCGCGACCCGATCCTGGTGCCGGAAATATCGCAGCATGAGATCGTCGTGCGACAGGGTTTCACCGGGGCGGACCTGCTCCTTTACGGGGCGATTCTCGAACCCGACGGGACGCGTCCCGATCCGGACCGGCAATATGACATCGTCGTCGTGCTTAAAGGTCCGCTGCAATCGATCACCCTGCGCGAAAAGCAGAAGCGTCTGGGCATGTGGATCAATGCCGACAGCACCAATCTGCGCTCGGCTCCGTCGTTTTATGCGCTGGCGTCGTCGCGGCCGATCGATGCCATCGTCGATGAACGCACCGCGGCCATTTACGAGCTCGGGCTGCGCTGGCTGCAATTGTCGCCCATCGGCACGATCGATCCCGAGGAACAGGTCCGCTTTGCCGCCGGCCTCGTGGAAAAGCGCGTCGCCTCCGGCCTTTACCGGCAGGACGACGATGGCGTCACGATCAGCGGGGATGTCCTGTACCAGGCGCGCATCCCCCTTCCGTCGAGCGTGATCACCGGCGAATATACCGCCGAAACCTTCGCCATTTCCGATGGCCGCGTCGTCGCCTCCGCCACGAGCGAGGTCACGGTGGTCAAACGCGGCTTCGAACGCGGGATCGAGCTGTTCTCCATCCGGCAGGCGTTTCTCTATGGCCTGACGGCCGTGGTGTTGTCGGTCCTGATGGGGTGGGGCGCCGGACGATTGTTCGCGATGGCGTGACGCGCCGCGATCCGCCCGGCGTTTAGGGGGCGTTAACCCTGCGGCGATAGCACTCGTGGACGAAGGTTTCAGTCTATCGAGAATGGTATCGTCCAATGAACGACATGGTTTCGCAATTCGTCGCCGATCCCGCCGCCACCGCGCCGGATGCCGCCGTGTCGCCATCCGGCGCGGCGTCCCGGCCGATCGGCACGGTGTGCGACATCGCCGGCGATTCGTCGCGCGCCCTGCTAGACCCGGAGGCGTTGAAGGCCTGTGCCGGCGACGAGGACCCGACCGTACAGCTTGCCGGCCTCGTCGGGAGCCAGATCAAGGTGCGGGCCGGGTCGAACTGGCTTCTGGCCAATGTCCGCACACAGAAACAGGACATGGCGACGGGCCGGATCATCGCCGAGATCGACTTTCTGGGGGAGGGGCAGCACGAACGGGTCACCAACCGGATCCGCGGTTTTCGCCGCGGCATCAGCCAGTATCCCGTCCCCGGCGCAGAGGTATACCCCGCGACCAACTCCGATCTGGAGCAGATTTACGCCAGCGACGGGCGCCCCAATATTCAGATCGGCAAGGTGTTTCCCACCCGCAATATCCGCGCGGGCCTGTATGTCGACGCGATGCTGGGCAAGCATTTCGCGCTGCTCGGCTCCACCGGCACCGGCAAATCGACGAGTGCGGCGCTCATCCTCCACCGCATTTGCCAGATGGCGCCGGAAGGCCATGTCGTGATGATCGACCCGCACGGCGAATATTCCGCCGCCTTTGCGGGCAATGGCGAAATTCTCGACGTGACGAACCTGCGCATGCCGTACTGGCTCATGAATTTCGAGGAACATTGCGAGGTTTTCATCACCAATGAAGGTCCGGACCGGCAGGCGGACATGGACATCCTCGCCAAATGCCTGCTGCACGCGCGGTCGAAGAACAGGCTCGCCGAAAAGATCGGCAAGCTGACGGTGGACGCGCCGATCCCCTACCTCCTGTCCGACCTTACGGGGGCGATAAGCGCCGAAATGGGCAAGCTCGACAAGGCGACCAATACCGCGCCCTTCATGCGGGTGAAAAGCAAGATCGACGAGATCAAGACCGATCCGCGGTATCAGTTCATGTTTTCCGGCATGCTGGTCGCCGATACGATGGCGGGGTTCCTGCAACGGATTTTCCGCATGCCGGGCGCGGGCAAACCCATTTCGATCATCGACGTATCGGGCGTTCCGTCCGAAATCACCAGCACGGTGGTGGCCGTGCTGTCGCGGCTGGTGTTCGATTTCGCCATCTGGGGGCGCGATGAAAAGACGCGGCCGATCCTCCTGGTATGCGAGGAGGCACACCGATATGTGCCGAACGAACGCAATGCGGACGGGTCGTCGGTCGGGCGCATTCTTTCGCGGATTGCGAAGGAAGGGCGCAAATACGGCATCTCGCTCGGCCTCATTACGCAGCGTCCCTCCGACCTTGCCGAAGGGGTGCTCTCGCAATGCGGGACCATATTGTCGATGCGCCTCAATAACGAGCGGGATCAGGATTTCGTGAAAGCCGCCATGCCGGAAGGCGCGCGTGGTTTCCTTGCCGCGATACCGGCTCTGCGCAATCGCGAATGCATCGTGTGCGGCGAAGGCACGGCCATTCCGATGCGGGTGACCTTCGACGATCTGGAGGAGGAAAAGCGCCCCGCCTCCGACGATCCCAGCTTTGCCGAATTGTGGAACGAGACCGGCGGCGAATGCGAGGCGGTGGAGCGCATCGTGGAACGCTGGCGCGCGCAATCGAGATAGGAGGCGCGAGCGCGTTCAGGTCCCGCGCGTATCGCCGTAGAGGTGAATGTGGAGCCTGTCCGACAGGCGAAGGCCGTGCCGCTGGCAAAACGGTGCCAGCCATTGCATCCGTTCGCGCAAGGTCGCGCTGTCCGTCCCTTCGGGCATGAGGAAGAGGCGGTCCGAAGCCATGCCGAATTCGTCGCGCAGGCTCAATACGGTGCGGGCGTCGGCCTCGTTCGCGACAACGAATTTGAAGAAGGCACGCGCGTCTGCGGCATAGGCCGCGATCCGGTCGGGCAGCAGCGCGAGGCTCGCCGGATTGCCGCTATGCGCGAGTTTCGGGCTGACGTTATATTGATCGATAAGCGGGTCGAGCGCGGCGGGCGCGGCAACGGTACCGTTCGTTTCGACCTCGACATGGAAATCGGGCCGCGATTCTTTCACAAGGCCCACCATGCGGGCCAGCGCCGCCCCTTGCAGCAAGGGTTCGCCCCCTGTGAGAACAAGCCGGTCCGCGCCGGCACCCAGCACGCGGCGCGCGACCTCGGCCTCCGCCATGGCAAGCTGATTGGCGGGCCGCGCATATGTCTCGCCCCCGCGATGCGGGCGTTCGTCCCCGGTGAAATGCCAGGTATAGGCCGTGTCGCACCATACGCAGGCGAGATTGCACCGCGACAATCGCGCGAACACGCTGGGCCGCCCGGTCGACGGGCCTTCGCCCTGTAACGAGGCGAAGATTTCGGGTTCGCCCGGCGTGACGGTGGCGAGCGTCAGCATATGCGTATCATCATGCGCCCGGCCTTATCCCAGTCGCGCCAGCGCCGCGTCGAGCCGCTCCGCCTCCGCCACGTGGTGGGCGTGATCGGCGCGGGCCTTTTCGACCGCTTCGGGCTTCGCCTTTTCAACGAATTTCGGATTGTCGAGCCGTTTGGCAAGGCTGTCGGCTTCCTTCTGCGCACTGGTTTTCGCCTTTTCGAGGCGCGCGCGTTCCGCCGCGATGTCGATCACCCCTTCGAGGGGGATGACGAATACATCCTCACCCGCGCCGACCTGCATCGCCGGGCCGGAGGGCGCGGGCGCGAATTGCACCGACGACAGGCGCGCGACACGTTCGATCGCGGCGGCGTTGCGCTCGATCGCGCGGCGACCGGCGGCGGACGGCTCGGCCAGATAGGCGTCGAGCCGGGCGCCCGGCGCGATGCCAAGCTCGTTCTTCGCCGCGCGCAGATTGCTCACAAGAGCGATCAGCCATTCGACCTCGGCCTTCGCGTCGGCATCGACGGCGGCATCGGGGCGGGGCCATTGCGCCACGATCAATTCATAGGGGCGTTTCCCCTGCGCATGCCACAGTTCCTCGGTGATGAAGGGCATGAACGGGTGCAGCATCACGAAAATCTGGTCGAGCACCCAGCCCGCGACGGCGCGGGTTTCGGCATCCATCTCGCCGCCCGGCGCCGGCTTGATCAGCTCCACATACCAGTCGCAGAAATCGTCCCACACGAAATGGTAGATCGCATTGGCCGCCGCATCGAAGCGCAGATCGGCCAGCGCCCGGTCCAGTTCGCCCTGCACCGCGACGACGGCGCCGGTGATCCAGCGATTGACCGCGCTGCTCGCGGGCGGCGCGGCGATGGTTTGCGATGCGCCAATGCCGTTCGCCTGGCAGAATCGCGTCGCGTTCCAGAGCTTCGTCGCGAAATTGCGATACCCCTCGACGCGCTTTTCATCCATCTTTACGTCGCGGCCCTGGCTTTCCATCGCCGCCATGAAGAAACGCAGCGCATCGGCGCCATACTGCTCGATCAGGCCGAGCGGATCGACGACATTGCCCTTCGACTTCGACATTTTCGCGCCATCCGCGGCCCGGACGAGGCCATGGAGATAAAGCCGTTTCCACGGGGCTTCGCCCATGAATTCGATCCCCTGCATCGCCATGCGCGCGTCCCAGAAGAACAATATGTCGAAGCCGGAAATCAGCAGATCATTGGGGTAATGCTTGGCGAGAAGCTCGGTCTTCTCCGGCCAGCCCAGCGTCGCGAACGGCCACAGGGCGGAGGAGAACCAGGTGTCGAGCACGTCATTGTCGCGGGTCAGCACCGTGCCCGCGCCCGCCTTCGCCTGCGCGTCCTCCTCGGTCATGGCGACATAGGGCGTGCCATCGGCGTCATACCACGCCGGGATCCGGTGCCCCCACCACAGCTGGCGCGACACGCACCACGGCTGAATGTTCTCCATCCAGTTGAAATACGTCTTTTCCCATGTCTTCGGCACGATTTCGATCGCGCCCGAACGCACCGCCTCGATCGCGGGTTTGGCAAGCGTCGCGGCATCGACATACCATTGATCGGTCAGCCAGGGCTCGATCACCACGCCGCCGCGGTCGCCATAGGGGGTGGCGATGGTGCGCGGTTCGGCATCGTGCTCAACCGCGGTGCCGTCGGCGTCCTTCGTGACACGGGGAATGAGGAAACCGTCGGCCTTCATCCGCTGCACCACCGCTTCGCGTGCGCCGTCGGTGCCGTCGCGGCGGAACCGGTGCAGGCCGATGAATTCCTTGGGCACGCGTCCGTCGGCGGTCTGCACCACATTGCCCTCGCCATCGAGCATGTTGAGCATGTCGGCGGGTTTGAAGCCAGCGCGCTTGCCGACCTCGAAATCGTTGAAATCGTGGCCCGGCGTGATCTTGACCGCGCCGCTGCCCAGCTGCGGGTCGGCATGTTCGTCGGCGACGATGGGAATGCGCCGCCCGGTGATCGGCAGAACGATTTCCTTGCCCACCACGCTGGCATAGCGGTCGTCGTCCGGGTGCACCGCGACGGCCATGTCGGCGAGCATGGTTTCGGGGCGGGTCGTCGCCACCTCGATATAATCGCGCCCGTCGGCGAGCACCGCGCCATCGGCCAGCGGATAGCGGAAGTGCCAGAAGCCGCCCGCCACATCCTTCGTCTCGACCTCGAGATCGGAGATCGCGGTCTTGAGCTTCGGATCCCAGTTCACCAGCCGCTTGTCGCGGTAGATCAGCCCGCGTTCGTGCAGGTCGACGAACACCTTGAGCACCGCTTGCGTGAAATGCGGGTCCATCGTGAACTGCTCCCGGCTCCAGTCCATGGAACAGCCCAGCCGCCGCAATTGCCCGGTGATGGTACCGCCGCTTTCTTCCTTCCACTTCCATACCTTCGCGATGAAATCCTCCCGCGAATGGTTGGTGCGCTTGTCGCCCGCCGCTTCGAGCTTGCGCTCCACCAGCATCTGCGTCGCGATGCCTGCATGGTCGGTGCCCACGACCCAGAGCGCATCCTTGCCGCGCAGCCGTTCGTAACGGACCATGATATCCTGCAACGTATTGTCGAGCGCGTGGCCGATATGCAGCGATCCCGTCACATTGGGCGGCGGGTTGACGATGGTGAAGGGCTTCGCATCCGGGCGCTCGGGCCGGAACAGGCCGGTGTCTTCCCAATGCGCATACCAGCGCGCCTCGATGCCGGCGGGGTCGAACGTCTTGGGCAGGGCGCCGGTATCGGCCTGGTCGGCGGAGGCGGGCGTGTCGGTTTCGTGCGTCGTCATGGCCCGCGCTTTGCCAGCGGCGGGCGAGGGGGGCAAGGGGATAGCGCAACGCGCGGCGCCCGCGTCGCGCCGCGACTGATCGGCGGGGTGGAACTATGGCCCGGGCAAAGTCCGGAAACGGACCGACCATGCGCGACGCCTTTACGAAACGCTTGTCGCGGGCGGTGATTTCGCCCATGAGCATGGCTATGCGCGAATGGGCAGATTTCGATACGATCGATGCGGAGGGTGGCCGCACATTGAAAATCAGTGGGCCGCTGACGGTGTCGTCGGTGGGGCCGCTCGATCATCGGCTGCGCGAAATCGACGAACCGCTCGATATCATCGACATTGCCGATATCACCGAAATCGATACCGTCGGCGCCTGGACCGTGTCGCGTGCCGCGGGGCATTTTGATGCCGAACTGCGCGGCACGAGCGAAAAGGCCGAACGGCTGATTTCCGCTGTGCAGGACGCGAGGAGCGATGCGGCGATCGCCCCGCCGCGGCCCGGCCCCGTCGAACGCGTGCCCGCCGCCGTCGGGGAGGCGGTCGACAATTTCGGCAGCGGGATCAAGGGCGTCGTCGGTTTCTTTGGCGCGGTGGTGTCTGCGTCTTTCACGCTGATGCGCCATCCGCGCCGGTTCCCCTTTACCGCCATGGTCCGGCAGTTCGAGGTGGTCGGCGTCGCCGCATTGCCCATCGTCGGCTTGATGAGCTTTCTCATCGGGATCGTCATCGCGCAGCAGGGTGCGGTGCAGTTGCAGCAGTTCGGCGCCGAAATCTACACCATCAACCTGACCGGGCGGCTGTCGCTGCGCGAGCTGGGCGTGTTGATGACCGCGATCATGGTGGCGGGCCGTTCGGGGAGCGCCTTTGCCGCGCAGATCGGCACGATGCGCCTGACCGAGGAAGTGGACGCGATGCGGACCATCGGTGTCTCACCGATGGAGCGGCTGGTGATGCCGCGCATTCTGGCGGTTGTGTTCTTGATGCCGATCCTGGGGTTCTATTCGTCGGTATTGGCGATCATCGGCGGCGCGTTCATTGCGAATTTCGCGCTCGACATTCCGTTCTGGACGTTTCTTTTGCGCGTGCGCGAGGTGGTGCCGATCACCGACCTTTACATCAGCCTGATCAAGGCGCCGGTCTTTGGCCTGATCATCGGCATCGCGGGTTGTTATCAGGGCATGCAGGTGAAGGGCAACGCCGAGGATGTCGGCCTGCGCACGACCGTCGCGGTGGTGCAGGGCATTTTCATGGTCATCGTGCTCGACGCGTTCTTCGCCGTGTTTTTCAGCAATCTGGGTTGGGATTGACGCGATGAGCAGCGCACGGGCCAGAAAGCTGATGAAGCGCGCCATGAACGAGGCGGAATATGTCCCGCCCACGTTCACCGGCGAATATCCCATCGTGGTGAAGGGGCTGGTCAACCGGTTCGGTTCGCAAACGGTGCACGAAGGGCTCGACCTCAATGTCCGGCGCGGCGAAATTATCGGCGTGGTCGGCGGATCGGGCACGGGCAAATCGGTGCTCATGCGCTCCATCATCGGGTTGCAGGTGCCCAACGAAGGCTCGATCGAGGTGCTGGGACGCTCCATCACGGAGGCTTCGGACGACGCCGACATCAATATCCGCTCACGCTGGGGCGTATTGTTTCAGGGCGGCGCCCTGTTCTCGACCCTGACCGTGGCCGAAAACGTGGAGGTGCCGCTGCGTCAGTTCTTTCCCGAGCTGACCCCGGAACTGCGCCACGAAATCGCCCGCTACAAGGTGCGGCTGTCCGGTCTTCCGGAGGAAGCGACGAGCAAATTCCCGTCCGAATTGTCGGGCGGCATGAAGAAACGCGCCGGGCTCGCGCGTGCGCTCGCGCTCGATCCCGAACTCCTGTTTCTGGATGAGCCGACGGCGGGGCTGGACCCGATCGGGGCGGCGGCATTCGACACATTGACGCGGGAATTGACCGATACGCTCGGCCTGACCGTGTTTCTCATCACCCACGATCTCGACACGCTTTACGCCATTTGCGACCGCGTCGCGGTGCTGGCGGATAAAAAGGTGACGGCGGTCGGCACGATTCCCGAATTGCTCGAAACCAATCACCCATGGATTCAGGAATATTTCAACGGTCCGCGCGGACGCGCCGCACAGGCTACCGACCTGCGCGAGGAAACGCAGGAACGCGCCGGGGGCGACGACCACGCGCAAGTGGACAACCCGACCATGGACAAGGCATAGGACATCGCGATGGAAACGCGCGCAAATCATATCTGGGTCGGGGCGGTCACGCTCATCCTGCTGGCCCTTCTGGCCGGGTTCATCGTCTGGCTCGCCCGGTTGAACGAGGGGGCGCAGCAGGAATACGACATCTTCTTCAGCCAATCGGTCAGCGGCCTCGCCCGTGGATCGCAGGTGGCCTATTCCGGCGTGCCGGTGGGTCAGGTGCGGGAAATCAGGCTTTGGGACAAGGATCCCGAATTCGTGCGCGTGCGGATCGAGATCGACGAAAGCGTCCCCATTCTTCAGGGCACCACGGCCACGATGCAGGGCAGTTTTACCGGCGTTTCCACGATTCAGATGGAGGGCGCGGTTCGCGGTGCCCCGCCGATTACCGAGATCGGACCCGAAGGCGTGCCCGTCATACCGACCCGTCGCGGCGGACTTGGCGAGATCCTGTCGAATGCGCCGCTTCTGCTCGAACGCCTCTCGACCCTGACCGAACGGTTGACGATGACATTGTCGGACGACAATCAGCAGGCGCTGACCGGCATTCTTCAAAATACCGAGCGGCTGACCGACACGCTCGCCGATACGAGCCCGCGGATCGATCAGACCATGGCCGAATTGCAGGCCACTTTGCGCCAGGCGAACATGACGCTGGCCCAGTTCGAAAAGGTCGCCGCCTCCACCGACAAGGTCATCAATCAGGAAGGCGGATCGATCGCGGACGAATTGCGCGTGACGCTTCGCACCGCGAACGGCGCGATGGAGGAGCTGGAGGCGACGCTCGCCGATATCCGGCCCGCGGCACAGCAGATCAGGACCGGCACGCTGCCGGAGGCGGAGGCCGCGATCCGCGAATTGCGCACGACGACACGCTCGCTGCGCACGATTACCGAAAAGCTTGACGATCAGGGTGCGACCGGACTGATCGGCGGGCAGAAGCTGCCCACATACGAACCCGACAATTGAGGATGCCTCCCATGCGTATCACCCGTATCGCCGCCCCGCTGGCCCTGTTCGGCCTTCTGCCGGCCTGCGTCAGCATCGGCGGCGGCGATGCGCCCGAACAGCTCATCGGCCTCACGTCGCAGGCGGTGGCCCCGGCGGGCACGAACAGCACCGGCGAAGCGCGCACCGCCATCGCCGTCATGGAGGCGGAAACCGAGGACAGGCTGAATGCGAAACGGGTGCCGGTGCGGATTGACGACACGGGCATCGCCTATCTTGAAAACGCGTTCCTGGTGGATAGGCCCACGCGGCTGATGCAGCATCTCCTTGCCGAGACATTGCGGGCGCAGACCGGCCGGCTGGTATTCGAAGGGATCGAGCCCGGCGCCGAACCGCGCATCCGGCTTCACGGCCGGCTGATCGAAATGGGCTATGACGCACGAGACAGCAGCGTTACCGTCACCTATGACGCCATCCGGATCGAGGAAGGGCGCGAGGTCGTCTCCCGGCGGTTTTCAAGTTCGGTGCCCGGCATCGCGCCCGAGGCCGCCGCGGTCGCCCCCGCCCTGAACCAGGCCGCCAATAATGTGGCGATGGAAATCGCGAACTGGATGGCGCAGTAATTACCGCGGACAGGCATCCGGCACACCGCCGGAGCGCCCGCTCAGCCGCGGCGCGACAGGCGTGCGAATGTCAGCGCCAGCGCAAATGCGGCAAAACGGCGGTTCCGGTTTTCCAGCGCCTCTGAATCCCAGCCCCACTGCACCGCCTGCCAATCCTCCTCCAGATTGGCGATCGCCCAAAGCGCGTCGGCATCGGCACCATCATCGGCATCCTCGCCAAGCGCTGCCATCGCTACGGTGAGCGAGCAGGCGAGCCCGGCAAGATTGAGCAGGCCGGTCAGCACGAACGGCCCGAATTGCGAAAGCTCCTCGCGAAGGCGCGCCATGGTCGCGTCCGGCTGCCGACGGTGGATGATACCGCCGATCCTCTCGAACCGCACGCCATACCGTCGCTCGGCATCTAACAGCAATGGCTCCCACGCCTCGTCCTGCCGCGTGCGCAGGGCGTCGCCCTCGTCCGCGCGATAGCACAGCGTATCGGTTTCGGCATAGCTGAGCAGCTTGCCGATGGTCGCCGGCCGGTCGGGCGCGACACGGTCGATCGCATAATCCGCCATGTCGCGCAGTGGAAAGCGGGTCGGGTCG
Organism: Croceicoccus hydrothermalis; assembly: GCF_022378335.1. Classification (GTDB taxonomy): domain Bacteria; phylum Pseudomonadota; class Alphaproteobacteria; order Sphingomonadales; family Sphingomonadaceae; genus Croceicoccus; species Croceicoccus hydrothermalis. Next base: position 114,986 of record NZ_JAIQCI010000001.1, on the reverse strand, counting down.
ATCTCGTCACCCTGCGCGCGCCATTCATCGGCCAGCGCATCGGCAAGGTCGCGGCTCGGCACGATCTGCGGCGCGCCGCCTGCGGTTTTGAGCGCCCGCGTGTCGAGCCGCAGCTGCCATCCGCCCTCGAGCGCGTCGACATGCACATCGCTATAAAATCGCTTCACGAACCACTCCGCCATTTGCGCGCGAGCAGCCGCGGCCCGATGAGCGCCACCGCCGTCCCCGCCGCCAGCACCATCGCACCCACCCACGCGGGCGCGTCGCCGAGCCAGGGCGCCCGGCCATAGCTGGCCGACAATCCCCAGATGGCCATGATGACCCCGGCCACCCGCACCGCCTGTATCACGAAGAACCGCCGCGCCGCAGGATCGCTCACGCCGCGCCCAGCAGTTTTTGAAGGTCGTCCATGTCGTTCGCCACCGCATCGGCGCCCGCCGCCATCAATTCATCCGGCGCATGATAACCCCATGCGACCCCGATCCCGCGAACGCCGGCGGCATCGGCCATCAGCATGTCGAAGCTGGTATCCCCGATCATGATGGCCTGATCCGCGCCCATGCCGGTATCGCCCAGAATGCGGTCGATCATCGATGGATGCGGCTTTGACGGATGCCGGTCGGCGGTCTGCAGGCTTTCGAAAAGATCGGTGATGCCATGATGGGCCAGACAATGGGCCAGACCGCGATCCGATTTTCCCGTGGCAACCGCCAGCGTCCAGCCCGCCGCGTGCAGATGGCGCAGCAACATCGCCATGCCATCGTAAAGCGGTTCGTCCACCAGCCCGCGCTCGCGATGGGTGCGAAAGGCCAGCCGGTAGCGTTCGGCCAGCATTTCGTGTTGCACCGCATCGCCTTCGGGAAGGAGGTGCGCCATGGCCTGCGGCAGCGACAAGCCGACGGCGCGGCGGATCGCGAGCCGGTCGGGCGCCTGCAAGCCGGAGGCGGCAAAGGCTTCCTCCATCGCATCACAGACGTTCGCCTGCCCATCGACGAGCGTGCCGTCGCAATCGAAAATCGCCAGCCGGTTCATGGCTTCCTCGGCTTTCCGCCCGGCTTGCGGCCCTGTGGGGGGCCGCTGCGTTTCGCGCCGGGGCGGGTGGGGGCGGCCGTCTTGCCGGGGCGGGACTTGGGCTTGCCGCCCGAACTGCTCTTTACGCCGGCGCGTCCGCGCCGTTCGCCGCGCTTGTCCTTGCGCACCTGTTTGGCGTGGCGGCGTGCCTGCTGCTTGAGGATTTCGCGGGGCGGCGGGGGCGGGCCGGTTTCCGGCTCCGCATCGCTCAACGCGGGATCGAAGCCGAGCTGCTCCATGCTGGCGGCGAAATGTTCGGGCAGCGGTGCCGTCACGTCGAGCGCCACGCCGTCGGGATGGTCGATGATCAGGCGCCGGGCATGGAGATGCATCTTGCGGCTGATCGATCCGGTCAAAAAGGCGTCCTGCGCGCCATATTTGCCATCGCCCACGATGGGGTGTCCGATCGCGGCGAGATGGACGCGAAGCTGATGCGTGCGGCCGGTCAGCGGCTCCAGCTCCAGCCAGGCCGCGCGATTGCCGGCACGTTCGACCACGCGATAGCGGGTCTTGGCGGGTTGTCCGCCTTCGTCCGGCATCATCTTTTCGCCGCCGGTGCCCGGTTGCTTGGCAAGCGCGAGGTCGATCACCCCGTGCGGCACCTTCGGCACGCCGACCACCAGCGCCCAGTAGATCTTCTTGGCCGAGCGGCCCGAGAACCGTTTTGAAAAGAACGCGGCGCTACCCGGTGTTGCGGCGATCAGAAGAACGCCCGACGTATCCTTGTCGAGCCGGTGGACGAGCCGGGGCCGCGGTGCCTTGACACCCCCCTGCGTATAGGCGTCGAGCAGGCCGTCGACATGTTGATGCGTGCCCGTGCCGCCTTGCGTCGCGAGGCCGGGCGGCTTGTTCAGCACGATGGCCGCGCGATCGCGGTGGAGCAGCATCGCGTCCGCCTGGTCCAGCTGCTCTTCGGTCAGCGGGCGCCGTTCGCGCGGGGCACCGGCGGTCGATTCGCCGCCCGGCGGTACGCGGATCTGCTGTCCGGGTTCGAGCCTGTCGTCAGGTTTGACCCGCCCGCCATCGACCCGAACCTGCCCCGTCCGCGCCCAGCGCGAGATGGTGGCAAAGCCGATCTGCGGCAGGTTGCGCTTGAACCAGCGGTCGAGCCGGATGCCCGCGTCGTCGCGGCTGACCACGAATTGCCGGACAGTGTCGCTATTGTCGCGGGGATCGCCCTTCTGGCCGGGATCGCCCTTGGCGTTCGGATCGTGGGGTGCGCTCATGCAGCCACCCGCATGATCGAAAGCCCGACGAACAATCCCGCGAACCCGGCGATCACCGACACCATTGCATAGGTCACCGCCGCGAGCGCCGCACCGCGTTCCCACAGCATGACGAGTTCGAGGCTGAACGAGGAAAACGTGGTAAAACCGCCGAGCAGTCCCACGCCGAGGAGCAGACGCCACGGCTCGCTGTCAATTGCGCCCCCGCCCCGCGCGAGCCACCCGATCAACACGCCCATGGCAAGGCTGCCGAGCACGTTGGCGGCCAGCGTCGGCCAGGGGAAGCTTCCGCTCGCCCCTGGGAAAAGCGCGGTGATCGCGCGGCCGATCTGATAGCGCAGCACGGCCCCGGTCCCACCGCCTGCGGCGACGAGAAACGATGCGAAGAGAGGCGATGGGTGGTTCATGGTGGTCTGGTTCATTATCATGAGCGCCTTACGCGTTGCCGCGCCAATGCGAAAGGGGCGTCTCGCCGCTCCCCTGCGAACTTTGCGGAAAAAAGCGGCGTTTCTGCTGCTCGCCGTCCGGGCCGGCCCGGATTTGCGCGATCGCGCGATACGTGGTATATCATACCGGTTCCGGCGCTTGCTTTTCCGCATTGCGGGTGGTAGCGGCGCCGCCAGCTATGGCCGGTTTTTCGTTGAATTCGGGCTTTTCTGGCAATGTGATTCGTTTTTCATCGAGTCAAGGTGCGTGCGGGCCGGCCCTACCGGCGGTGGCATCATTGGCCGAACTGACAACAGATGTGAGGTAGTTTCAGAATATGCAAATCATGGTTCGCGATAACAATGTCGACCAGGCCCTTCGTGCGCTGAAGAAGAAGCTTCAGCGGGAAGGCGTGTATCGCGAAATGAAATTGCGCCGCCACTACGAAAAGCCGAGCGAGAAGCGCGCTCGCGAAAAGGCCGCCGCCGTGCGCCGCGCCCGCAAGCTCGAGCGCAAGCGCGCCGAACGCGATGGCGTGCGTTAAGCCATAGCCTTTGCATGAGGGCGGGCGGCACGGCACAAAGCCTCTTGTCGCCGCCGCCTGCATGAGCCATCAGGGCGCCAGATATTTCCGGCGCCCTTTTTGCTGCCCGCCATGGCGGGGCTTTCGCAAAACCGACCGTCGTTCAAGAATGGGGAAGATCATGGCCGAAGTCACCCGCGTACCGTTGCAGCCCATCGGCAAGGGCATCCTCACCAAGCTCTGGATCGGCATCGCGATTGCCGTCCTGCTCGCCGCCGGCGTGGCATGGGCCTCGCGCTATGAAGGCGTGACGGTCGATACCCTTGCCGCGGGCGAGGGGCCGAGCCCGTCGATGGACGATATCGTGCTCGTGAATTACGAAGGTCGCCTGCCCGACGGGACTGTCTTCGACAGCGGCGAGCAGGCCGCGATGCCGGTTGGCGGCGTCGTGCCCGGCTTTGCCGACGCGCTGACCCGGATGCAGACCGGCGGACGTTATGTCGTCAATATCCCCGCCGATCTCGCCTATGGCGACGAAGGGGCTGGCGGCGGCGTGATCCCGCCGGGCAGCGATCTCGAATTCACCGTCGAATTGCTCGAATTCCGCAGCCAGGCCGAAATTCAGGCGATGCAGGAGCAGCTTCGCGCCATGGGTCTTGGCGGCCCGGGCGGTCCCGGCGGGGCCGCACCGCTTCCCGCGCCCTTGCCGCAGCAGCCTGCCCCGGCGGAGTAATTTTTTACACGCCGCAGGCCACACAGCCGCTTGGCAAGCGGCGGCTGTCTGGCTAACGCGCGTGTCATGTCAGTCGATAAAGCAACGGTCACCAAGATCGCCAGCCTCGCCCGCATCGCCATGAGCGATGCGGAAGTCGAGGCCATGGTCCCCGAACTCAACAACATCCTCGGCTGGGTCGAACAGCTGGGCGAGGTCGATGTCACCGGCGTGGAGCCGATGGCCACGGTCGTGCCCAATGCGTTGCGCCTGCGCGAGGATGACGTGAATGCCGATCCCAAGACGGGCGGCGGCGTGCGCGACAAGGTGCTCGCCAATGCGCCGGCCCCCGAACACGGGTTTTTCGGCGTGCCTAAGGTGATCGAATAATGACCGAACATACCGAAATGGGCGTTGCGCAGATTCGCGACGGCATCGCCAATGGCGATTTCACCGCGGTCGAGGTGGCCGAGGCATTCAACGCCGCCGTCGCCGCCGCGTCCGATCTCAACGCCTTCATCGTGACCACGCCGGACAGCGCGCTCGACGCGGCGCGCAATGTCGATGCGCGCCGGGCCAAGGGGCAGGATATCGGCAAGATGGGCGGCGTACCCATCGGGATGAAGGACCTGTTCGCCACCGACGGTACGCAGACGACGGCGGCAAGCCACATCCTCGAAGGGTTCGTGCCGCAATACGAATCCACCGTGTCTGCAAAGCTGTGGGACGCGGGCGCGGGCATGCTCGGCAAGCTGAATCTCGATCAGTTCGCGATGGGTTCGTCGAACGAGACGAGCGCATTTGGCAATGTCGTCAATCCCTGGCGCGCCAAGGACAGCGATGCACCGCTCGCGCCGGGTGGTTCGTCCGGCGGGTCGAGTGCGGCGGTCGCCGCCCGGCTGTGCCCCGCGGCGACCGGCACCGACACCGGCGGCTCCATCCGCCAGCCCGCGGCCTTTACCGGCATCACCGGGATCAAGCCGACCTATGGGCGCTGCTCGCGCTGGGGCGTGGTGGCCTTCGCCTCCAGCCTGGATCAGGCCGGACCGATGGCGCGCGACACCCGCGACTGCGCCATCATGCTGGAGGCGATGGCAGGGTTCGACCCCAAGGATTCGACCAGCCTCGACGCGCCGGTCCCGGAATGGGAGGCAGGGCTGAACCCCGACCTTTCGGGCAAGCGCGTCGGCATTCCCCGCGAATACCGGATGGACGGCATGGACGCCGACGTCGCGAAAAGCTGGGACGACGGGATCGCGTGGCTCAAGGATGCGGGCGCGACGATCGTGGACATCTCGCTGCCGCACACGAAATATGCGCTGCCGGCCTATTACATCATCGCGCCGGCGGAGGCGTCGTCGAATCTCGCGCGTTATGACGGAGTGCGTTACGGATTGCGCGACCTGCCCGAAGGGGCGGGCTTGCAGGACATGTATGCCGCGACCCGCGCCGCCGGTTTCGGCAAGGAAGTGAAACGCCGCATCATGATCGGCACCTATGTGCTGAGCGCCGGATTCTACGACGCCTATTACACGCAGGCGCAGAAGGTGCGGCAGCTGATCGCCGACGATTTCGCGAAGGCTTGGGAAAGCTGCGACGTGATCCTTGCGCCAACGTGCCCTTCGGCGGCGTTTCCGCTTGGCGACAAGGTTTCGGACCCGCTTTCGATGTATCTCAACGACGTGTTCGCCGTGCCCGCCTCGCTCGCCGGATTGCCCGCAATGTCGGTGCCGGCCGGGTTGAACCGCGACGGTCTGCCGCTGGGTCTACAGATCATTGGCAAGGGGTTTGACGAGCAGGGCGTTTTGAATGCCGGGCTCGCCATCGAACAGCGTGCCGGTTTCACGGCCAGGCCCGACACATGGTGGAAAGCATGAGCACCTATACGATTCACGGCGCCACGGGTGAGTGGGAGGTCGTCATCGGCCTTGAGGTTCACGCGCAGGTGACGTCGAAGGCGAAGCTGTTTTCCGGCGCGGCGACGGCGTTCGGCGCGGAGCCGAACACGCAGGTCAGCCTCGTCGATGCGGCGATGCCGGGCATGTTGCCGGTGCCGAACCGCGAATGCATCCGGCAGGCGGTGCGGACCGGCATGGCCATCGATGCGCAGATCAATGCATGGTCGCGTTTCGACCGGAAGAATTACTTTTACGCCGATCTGCCGCAAGGCTACCAGATCAGCCAGCTTTACCACCCGCTCGTGGGGGAGGGTCATCTTGACATCGTGCTCGATGAAAAAGACCCCGGAAACTCCACCAAGCGCATCGGGGTGGAGCGCATCCATGTCGAGCAGGACGCGGGCAAGCTGATGCATGATCAGCATCCCACGATGTCCTATGTCGACCTCAACCGGAGCGGCGTCGCGTTGATGGAGATCGTGTCGAAGCCCGACATGCGCTCGCCCGCGGAAGCCGGTGCCTATGTCCGCAAGCTGCGCACGATCCTGCGCTATGTCGGTTCGTGCGACGGCAATATGGAGGAAGGCTCCATGCGTGCCGACGTGAACGTGTCGGTGCGCCGTGCGGGCGAGGAATTCGGCACCCGGACCGAGACGAAGAACGTCAATTCTGTCCGTTTCGTCATGGCCACGATCGAATACGAGGCCAACCGGCAGGTCGAGCTGATCGAGGATGGCGGAAAGGTCGTGCAGGAAACCCGCCTGTTCGATCCCGATACCGGCACGACGCGTTCGATGCGCAGCAAGGAAGACGCGCACGATTATCGCTACTTCCCCGATCCGGACCTATTGCCGCTGGAACTGGACGACGCGTTTCTCGCCGCGTGCCGCGAAAGCCTGCCCGAACTGCCCGATGCGAAGCGTCTGCGGTACGAGAACGAGCTGGGCGTGCCGCCCTATAATGCCGCGGTGCTGACGGCCGAGGTCGAAACTGCGCGCTGGTTCGAAAAGCTGCTTGCCACCGCGGCGGAGCAGCAGGGCAAGGCACAAGCCGATGTGGCAAAGCAGGCGTCGAACTGGCTGATGAGCGAATTGTTCGGTGCGCTCAACAAGCTGGGCAAGGATCTGTCCGACAGCCCGGTCACGCCGGAAAAAGGTGGCGAGCTTCTCGCGCTCATCGGGGATGGCACGATTTCCGGCTCGATTGCGAAGCAGGTGCTCGAAATCATGCTGGAAACCGGCGATGGGGCACGCGAAATCGTCGAGCGCGAGGGGTTGAAGCAGGAAAGCGACACCGGCGCGATCGAGGCGGCGGTGGACAAGGTGCTCGCCGATAATCCGGACAAGGTCGAAGCCTATCGCGGCGGCAAGGACCGGCTCTTCGGCTTCTTCGTCGGTCAGACGATGAAGGCGATGCAGGGCAAGGCCAACCCGCAGGTCGTGAACGACATTCTGAAACAGAAGCTGGGCTAACCCACCCGCGATACCGCGAACCATGAAAAAGGGCGCCGGAAGCGATTTCCGGCGCCCTTTCCTTGTGCCTGTCCCCCGGCTCACTCGCCCGCCGGCGTGCGGACCTCCACCGGAAGACCGAGCGATTCCAGCTGCGGCTCCACGACATCCGCATCGCCCACCACCACGAAGACGAGATCGTCGCCGCGAAAGGCGGAGCGGGCCTCGGCATCGAGTTGCGCCGCGGTCAGACCGCGATAACGGTCGGCCAGGGTTTCGTAATAATCGTCGCTCCACCCGTTGCGCACGATGCTCGTGATGCCGCCCAGCACGTCGCCCTGCGTCTCGAACGATCCGGGCAATTCGCGAATGTTGGAGTTGACCAGGGCGCTGAGCTCGGACGCACTCACGCCCTTGTCGGCCGTGAAGGCGGAGAGGTCGCGGCGCAATTCCGCGATGGAATCGCCCGTCCGGTCCGCCTGCACCGGGGCGTAGATCATGAAAGAGGAGCGATCGACGGGCCGGGACACGATGCTCCGCACGCCATAGGACCATCCCTTCGTCTCGCGCAGGTTCATGTTGATGCGTGAGAGGAAATTGCCGCCGAACACGTAATTGGCGCTGCCCAGCGGCACGAGATCGTCGGTGCCCTTCTGGTCCAGCACGCGCGCGCCCAGCACGATCGATTGCGGCGAATTGGGCCGGTCGATCAAAACGATACGCGATTGCTGCGCCGGGACATCGACGTTGAAATCCTTCGTCGGCGCAGGCGTCGCCGGGGCCTGCCAATCGCCGAAGCTTGCCTCCAGCAGCCGGGTGATCTCGCGCAGCGAGCTGTCGCCCACCACGAAGATCTTAGCAAGGTCGGGGCGCAGCCATGTGTCGTGGAAACCCGCGATTTGCGCGCGCGAAACCGCCTCCACCGCGGTGCGATCCCCGAGCCCGGACGGCGGGATGCCATAGGGGTGGTTCGGCCCGTAAAGCAGGGGGAACAGGGCCCGTTGCGCAATGGAGCCGGGCGAGGTCAGCTCATTGTCGAGCCGGTTCAATTGCTGCGCACGCACCCGGTTGAGATCGTCCTCGGCAAAGGCGGGGTTGCGCACATAATCCGACAACAGTTCGAGCGAGGGCAGGAGATTGGGCGCAAGGGCATCAAGCTGAAAATAGGTTTCATCGAGGCTCGCGCCCGAACCGATCGAGGCGCCGAGCCGTTCCTTCGCAATGGCCAGCTGCTCTGCGTCGAGCGTGCGCGTGCCTTCGTCCATCAACGACAGCATCAGCGATTGCGTGCCCAGCGCATCGCGCGGATCGGCGGCATAGCCCGCATCGAAGGCGAGCCGGATCGACACGGTCGGGATCGCGTCACGATGCGCGAAATAGACCTCGATCCCGTTCGACAATGTGGCGCGCTGAATCTCCGGGAAATCGAGCGCGGCAAGCTGCGCGATCTCCGGCAATTGCGTGCGGTCCGCCTCCGACCGGGTCATGGCGGCGGCAGGATCGCTGCCCGGCTGCATGAAAAAGGCCGGTCCGCGAAGCGCGCCGTCGGTTCCGGTACGGTAGCTTCCGGGCGTCGCGCCGTCCTCGCTGCGCTCACCCGGCTCCACCGTAAGGCGGAAGACGGGGCGGGACAGCCATGTCTGCGCCGCGGTGCGAACCTGCGCCGGGGTCAGGTCGGCGGCGCGCTGCAACTCTTGTTTATAGGCGTCGGGCGAGCCTTGATAGAGGAGGCTTTGTGCGAGCGTCGGTGCCTTGCCCGCAAACCCGCCGAGATTGTCGAGGCCGCGAATCTGCGACGCGGCATAGGTGGTCTTGGCCCGCAGCAATTCGTCTTCGGTCGGCCCCTGCGCGATCATGCGGGCGATTTCCCGGTCGAGCGCGTCGGCGACCACTTGCGGATCGACGCCGTCCTTCACATCGGCATAGACGGTGAACTGCCCGCCCTGGGCAAAGGCGCTGTTGCTGGCGACGACGCGGACGGCGATCTCCTCATCCCGGACGAGCGTGTTGTCGAGCCGCGAACTCGCCAGCCCGCCGAGCACGGCTGCGGCGGCGTCGAGCGGCAGGTAATCGGGATTGTCGAGCCCCGGCGTCGCCCAGATGCGATACACGCGCGTCGTCGCGACCTGATCCTTGAGCGTGCGTTCGACATCGGCGGGCAGCGTCGGCACCGGGGCGGCGACCGGCGCGATGGCCGGGCCGGCGGGGATGGCGCCGAACCATTTCGACACCTTCGCCCGCGCCGTCGCGGTGTCGATATCGCCCGACAGCACCAGCACCGCATTGTTCGGCCCGTAATGATCGCGGAACCAGTCCTTTACATCGTCGAGCGTCGCGGAGGAGAGATCCTCCATCGAACCGATCGTCGAATGGGCATAGGGGTGCCCTTCGGGATACAGCGTTTCCAGTTCCAGATATTCGACCATGCCATAGGGCTGATTGTCACCCTGGCGTTTTTCGTTCTGAACCACGCCGATCTGGTTATCGAGCTTTTCCTGCGTCACCGCGCCGAGCAGATATCCCATCCGGTCGCTTTCGAGCATCAGCGCACGGTCGAGCGCGCCGGTCGGCACGGTTTCGAAATAGTTGGTGCGGTCGAACCAGGTCGTGCCGTTGAAGTCGGTCGCGCCGGCATCCTGCAACGGTTGAAAGAAATCACCGGGCGCATTTTCCGACCCGTTGAACATCAGGTGCTCGAACAGATGGGCAAAGCCGGTCTTGCCCTCGGGTTCATGCTTCGATCCCACGCCATACCAGATCGAAACGGCAACCAAGGGCGCCTTGCGATCCTCATGCACCAGCACGGTCAACCCGTTGTCGAGCGTGAACCGGTCATAGGGAATGTCGACCTCGGCGATCAGCGCGTCGAGCGCGGCCGGTTCCGCCATCGCGCGGGCCACCTCTGCGGGCGGGGCGTTGCCCGCCATGGGCACGCGGGCATTCTGCGCGGCGCAGGCCGACAGCGCGAGCGAGGATACGGCGGCAAGGCAGGCGGTGATGATACGCATGGAAAAATCCCCCTCAATCAATCGTGGCGCCAGGCGGCGCGCGCGCATCCATTCGGTATCAGTTTCAACCGGAAACGCCAGCCTTAGAACGCCATGCCGCCCGAGCAGATCGGTCCGCTCGCGGTATGCACGCACCCTTGAAATCGGTGGTTCGCGATAGAATCTGCTACTGGCCCCGGCAAGACTCTTGTGTTGTATAATTGCAACACTATCTCCTGTCCGTAACGACAAGGATTTTGTGATGAATCTGGAAAAATTTACCGATCGCGCCAAAGGCTTTCTGCAGGCGGCGCAAACCGTTGCCATTCGTAACAATCATCAGCGGATTTCGCCCGCGCATATCCTCAAGGCTCTGCTCGAGGATAACGAGGGCATGGCCGCGCAATTGATTCAGCGCGCTGGCGGCAATGCAAAGCAGGCCGAGGCGCAGGCCGATGCGGCGCTGGCCAAGATCGCCGCCGTGTCGGGAAGCGGGGCGCAGGCGACGCCGGGGCTCGACAATGATGCGGTTCGCGTCCTCGATCAGGCGGAGCAGCTCGCGCAGAAGGCCGGCGACAGCTTCGTCCCGGTGCAGCGCGTGTTGCAGGCGCTCGCGCTGTCGCAATCGAATGCGGCGGGGCAGGCGCTGAAATCCGCGAATGTCGATGCACAGGCGCTCGAAGCCGCGATACAGGAGGCGACCGGCGGCCGCACCGCCGACAGCGCGAGCGCGGAGGAAAGTTACGACGCGTTGAAGAAATATGCCCGCGACCTGACCGAGGCGGCGCGCGATGGCAAGCTCGACCCCGTGATCGGCCGCGACGAGGAAATCCGCCGCACGGTGCAGATCCTCGCCCGCCGGACGAAGAACAACCCCGTCCTGATCGGCGAACCCGGCACGGGCAAGACCGCCATTGCCGAAGGGCTGGCCCTGCGCATCGCGAATGGCGACGTGCCCGACAGCCTGAAGGACCGCACGCTGATGTCGCTCGACATGGGCAGCCTGATTGCGGGCGCGAAATATCGCGGCGAGTTCGAGGAGCGGTTGAAGGCCGTGCTGGACGAGGTGAAGGGCGCGCAGGGCCATATCATCCTCTTCATCGACGAGATGCACACGCTGATCGGGGCGGGCAAGTCGGAAGGGGCGATGGATGCGGGCAATCTCTTGAAACCCGCGCTCGCCCGCGGTGAGCTGCATTGCATCGGCGCGACGACGCTCGACGAATATCAGAAATATGTCGAGAAGGACGCCGCGCTCCAGCGCCGGTTCCAACCCGTGTTCGTCGACGAACCGACGGTGGAGGATACGGTGTCGATCCTGCGCGGGCTCAAGGAAAAATACGAGCTGCACCACGGCGTCACTATTTCCGATAATGCACTGGTGGCGGCGGCAACCTTGTCGAACCGCTATATTTCCGACCGGTTTCTGCCCGACAAGGCGATCGACCTGATGGACGAGGCGGCGAGCCGCATCCGCATGGAGGTCGAGAGCAAGCCCGAGGAGATCGAGAATCTCGACCGCCGCATCATCCAGCTCAAGATCGAGGAGCAGGCGCTCCAGCGCGAAACCGATGCCGCGTCGCAGGACCGGCTGAAAACCCTGCGCGAGGAACTTGCCAATCTGGAGCAGCAGTCGAGCGAACTGACCACCCGCTGGCAGAACGAGCGCGACAAGATCGCCGCCGAGGGCCGCATCAAGGAACAGCTCGACGCCGCGCGTATCGAGCTCGAACAGGCGCAGCGGGCGGGCGATCTCGCAAAGGCGGGGGAACTGTCCTACGGACGGATTCCCGAACTCGACCGGCAATTGGCGGAGGCAAAGGCGCAATCGCAAAACGCCATGCTGCGCGAGGTGGTGACAGAGGACGACATCGCCGCCGTGGTCAGCCGGTGGACCGGTGTGCCCGTCGACCGCATGATGGAAGGCGAGCGGGAAAAGCTGCTCGATATGGAAGGCGCGCTGGGCAAGCGGGTCATCGGGCAGAGCCAGGCGGTCGAGGCGGTGTCGAAGGCGGTGCGGCGCGCCCGTGCCGGGCTTCAGGATCCGAACCGGCCATTGGGCAGCTTCCTGTTCTTGGGCCCGACCGGCGTCGGCAAGACCGAATTGACCAAGGCGCTCGCCGGGTTTTTGTTCGACGACGACAATGCGATGGTGCGCATCGACATGAGCGAATTCATGGAGAAGCACGCCGTGTCCCGCCTGATCGGGGCGCCGCCGGGCTATGTCGGCTATGACGAGGGCGGGGTGCTGACCGAGGCGGTACGACGCCGCCCGTATCAGGTCGTGCTGTTCGACGAAGTGGAAAAGGCGCACGCGGATGTATTCAACGTGCTGCTGCAGGTGCTGGACGACGGGCGGCTGACCGATGGGCAGGGGCGGCAGGTTGATTTCAGCAATACGCTGATCATCCTGACCTCCAACCTCGGTAGCCAGTATCTGGCCAACATGGAGGACGGCCAGACCGTGGCCGATGTCGAGCCGCAGGTCATGGACGTGGTGCGCGGACATTTCCGGCCCGAATTCCTGAACCGGCTGGACGAGATCATCCTGTTCCACCGCCTGGGCGAGGAGCACATGGCACCGATCGTCGATATTCAGGTGGGCCGGGTTCAGAGATTGCTGAAGGATCGCAAGATCACGCTCGACCTCACCGATGCGGCGAAACGCTGGCTCGGGCGGGTCGGTTACGATCCGGTCTATGGCGCGCGCCCGTTGAAACGCGCGGTGCAGCGCCATGTGCAGGATCCGCTCGCCGATCGCCTGCTGCGTGGGGAAATCGCCGATGGATCGACCGTCCATATCGACGAGGGCGACGGCGAATTGCAGATGCACGTCGCCTGATAAAACGCGAGCCATACGAAAACGGGCCCGGCTTTTGGCCGGGCCCGTTTCCTTATGTGCAGGCTTTCGAAGGATCAGAAGCCGAAGGTTGCAGCCACCTTGAAATAGCGGCCCATGATCCCGTCGAAATAGGTCACGAGACCACCGCCGGCGGGCGCGGGGAACGGCGCGCTGGTGTCGAAGATGTTCTCTCCGATCAGACGCAGCACCAGATCGTCGCCAGCCTTGAAGCTTATGCCGGCATCCACGAAGATGACATCGTCACGTTCGTAGAATTCGTAGGTTTCGGGCGCGGCGTCGGGATCGACGACAGCCTCGCCGATGTAACGGCCCTGACCGAAGATGCCGAACGCATCGTTGTCGTAGCTCAGGCCCAGCGTGCCCTGATGCTTCGAATAGCCGATACCGCCACGCAGCGTTTCCAGATCGCCGGAACCGACCCGCGTTTCGAGCTGATCGATATACTGGTACGAACCGCGCACCGTGACCCGGCTGTCCGCGCCGAGGAACGGGGTCGGCTGCACCCAGCGCACTTCGCTCACCAGACCCTTGTAGTCGTAGCTTGCGACGTTGAGATAGCCCGTGCGCACGAATTCCACCTGACCGGCGGCGTCGCGGTCGATCCGGCCGCAAGCATCCGACGGGAAGCTCGTTGCATCATAGCATGCCTCGAGCGTCTGCTCGGCATCGACGCTCTGAATCGCGCCTTCGAGCGAGATGTCCACCCAGTCCGCCGAGAGCGTGAGCCCGCGGGCGAAGGTCGGGGTGAACACGAAGCCGACCGTCCAGCTGTCCGCCTTTTCATTCTCCAGATCAGTGTTGCCCGAAAGCGAACCGCGCGTCGTGAAATCGACGATATTGGAGGTGAAGTTCGCCGGAAGCCCCGCCGCTGCGCAATTGGCCGCACGCTGGGTCGGGTTCGGACCCGCATTGATGAAGCGCGCATCGCACGGATCGTCTGCGGTCGTGAAGATCGCGCTGGTCGGGTTGAACAGCTCGGTAATCGCGGGCGAGCGGATCGAACGGGTGAAATTGCCGCGGAACGTGATGTCGCGCACCGGCTGCCAGCGGCCGCCTGCGGTCCAGGTGAGATCACCGCCCGTCAGCGAATTGTCGACGTAACGCGCCGCACCCTTCACCTCGATCAGATTGGCGAACGGCACTTCCATCGCCGGGGTGACGAGCGGCACGAGCACCTCGCCGAACACCTCGTCCGTGTTGTACGAGCCGGACACGGCATCGATCGGGATCGAACGGCCGAACTGCGTGCGAGGGCCGTCCGGATCATCGGGGTTCACCTGACCGAAGAAGAATTCGCCCGGATCGAAATCCGAGGATTCGTCGCGGTGCTCGTAACCGAGCGAGAACGCGACTGGACCGCTCCAGATGTTGAACAGGTCGCCGCCGACCGTGGCGATGAAGTCGTACTGTTCGTTCAGGGCGACGGGGTTCGCGATGGTCGTGATGTAATCCGCCACGGCCTGCGAATTCTGGTTGCCGAACGGGTTGAACGGCACGCAGGTCGCGCTGACCGTGTCCACGGGCGCGGATGCGCCACCGGCGGGGCAGCCGGCGAGCGCGTTTTCGAAGTTCTGCTGCACCAGCTCGCGACTGCGGCCGTCGGTCTTCGAACGACCGTACAGGCCGGACACTTCCCAGTTCAGGTCGCGTTCGCCCAGCGTGAAATCGCCGCGCAGGCCGCCGGCAAAGCGGTACACTTCCACCGTAGACGAACCGCGACCGGAAATGAGGTCGGTATTGGCGCGGCCGAGGTAGAAGAAATCCTGACCTTCGGGAAGCTGTGCGGCGATGGTGGCGCGCGCCTCGTCCGACAGGAACGGATTGTCGATCGGGATGATCAGATTGCCGTCGGGCGCGCCGCCGGCATCGAACAGGGCGGTGTTGTAAACCGGCTGCGCACGCAGTTCGGTGCCCTTCGAATTGGCGTACTGCCCTTCGAAGAACGCGGTGACGTTGTCGGTCAGCTCATAGCTGCCCTGGATCGCACCGAGGTAACGTTCGACCGGCGAACGCAGGTTCGACACGTCCACCAGGCTGAAGCCGTTGCCGCCCGAAGAGTTGATCCCGCGGTAAGGCGTACCAAAATCAAGGGGAATGAGATCGCCATTAGCATTGAAGACGAGTACGTTGCCGGAAGTGTCGGTGATTTCGCCGCCAAATCCGGGCGCGGAATCAGCAAAGCTCGGAGCGCCGAATTCGCTAAGTGCAGGAATGCGACGATCTTCGATCAACACGTTATCGAAAGGCGAATCGGGATCGGTCGGACCCGCATAGAACAGGCCGCGCGCGGTCCGGTCACGATCGCGATAGGTCAGGCCGTTGGTGCGGTTATATTCGAAGGCCGCAACAATGTTGCCGCGCCCGCCGCCAAAGCTGGTGCCCGTGAGCGCGCCGAGGCGGTATTCGCGGGCGTCGCCCTCTTCGGCAATGCCCATCTGCGCGTCAAGGCGAACACCTTCGAAGCGGTCCTTGAGGATGACGTTCACGGTGCCGGCGATGGCATCGGCGCCGTAGATCGGCGCGCCGCCGACCGCGATCGTCTCAAGCCGGTCAACCATCAGCGTGGGAATGGTGTTGAGGTCAACCTGCGAGCCGGCCGCGACCGGGCCGAAGATCGACGCGGTGTTCGAGCTGACATAGCGGCGGCTGTTGAGCAGCGTCAGCGTACGCTGCGATCCGAGGCCGAAGAAGTTGATGAAGGTCTGACCCGAACCGAAGCTGCCGCCCTGGCCGCCGACGGGATTGTTCGCCGGCGGACCGAAGGAGGGGAGATCCTCGAGTGCTTCGCCGACGCTGGTCTGGCCGCGTTCCTCGATCTGCTGCGAATCGACGACGATAGCGGGCTCGATCGTGTCGCGGTTGGCGCGGCGGATGCGCGAACCGGTCACGACGATCGGGGCGCTGACCTGTTCCTCGGTCACGGCGCCGTCGGTGTCGCCTGCCTGCGCGAAGGCGGGGACGGACAGGGCAGCGGCGCTGCCGGCGCCGATCAGGGCAACCGCACGCAGGGCCGAGCTGGCGGCGAGCATGCGCTTGTTACGAAAAGAGGCTTTCATGGAATCCATTCCCTTTGCTGATCACCCGGCCGATCCGTTGTCGCGCGGTGGCGACGGCGGGATGCCGATCGAAACCGCTGTGGTTCGATCGCACCGGACGGGCAAAACTTTCAGGGCCGCGCCACTCTCAAACTCGCATGGGTTATGCAAAACCTTATTGGTATCTGCGGAAACCTTTTGGCAAAAACTGTGGCATTTGTGGAACAGGTGCGTGGCCTCGGTATAGGAGACGATGCGAAAACTGAAAAAGTTTCGCAAAAAATCACAAGGGAGCTTTATTCTGCATCCGCCGCGCCTCGAACGGCGCGAGACGGCCGCGATAGGGTTCGGCGACTCCGATGCCGCGGCGATTGATGGGCGCGCGCACCTGCATCGCGCTGGCGGTGATGACGCTGCGTCTGGTTTCGTGCGGGGCAAAGCAGGCTGCCTCTCGCGCAAGCCCGCAATGATCGAGAATGCGGCCGATCTGCGTGCCGGGATCGTCGACCAGCGCCTCGTATCGCATGCTGAGCATCCTTTCGCCCAGAACGGCTTGCCAATGATCGTAGAGCGCATCCTCGCACGCCATATGGGCCGCGATATCGTCCTGGTTCCAGCTCCACGCGACCCCCTCGACGAACCATGTGCGATAGGCCGACCACGCATTGTCGAGCGGATCGCGCCGCACCCACACGACCGGCGCGCCGGGGAACAATGCCGCGACGAGGCCGAGATGGCGTGAGGTCGACAGGGTCTTGTCGATGACGCGCCCTTGCCCGGTGACGCTTTCGTTCAGAAGATGATCGTAATGCGCAACGAGATCGTCGGCCCGCCCGCCATCGCGTTCCCAGCGGGCGAAAGCACCATGCGACTTGCCCCCGATCCGTTGTTCAAGCAGGCGCAGCAGCCCGAGCTCGCCCCCGCCGGCGACCGCGGAATGGGCGGCAAGAATCTGCTCCACCAGCGTCGAGCCGGAGCGCGGCATTCCCGTCACGAAAACGGGGTCGCGCACCGGTGCGCGCCGATCCGCCCCGCGTGTCTTGCCGATTGCCTCGGCCCAGCCATCCACCGCCGCACGGGCATCGGCGCGATCGGCCTCACCATCGAACGGGCGCAGGGGCACCATAAGACCCGCACCCTTTTCAAAAGCATCGAATGCCTCGTCATGCGCACCGCCAAGATGGCGCATGTGACCGAGCGCATAGTACCATGCCGAGCGTTCGGTGGGCGGGGCTTGGGCAAGCGCGGCGGACGCATCCTCCATCGCCCGATGGTCGGCATCGTCGGCGGCGCCCGTCATCGCGAGGCCGAGCCAGCATTGCCCCGAGGCAGGCTGCATCCGTGCCGCGCGGCGGAAATGTTCGGCGGCCTCCTCGGCCTCGCCCAGATTCGTCGCGATCGATCCTTTGAGAAATTGCAGCGAGGCCGATGCGTCCTGCGCATCGCCGGCCCCCTTGGATAGAAGCCGCCGCGCCTCCTCCGGCAATCCGGAACGGGCGACGAATGCGGCCCGTTCGATCCGCAAGGCGCGCGTATTGCCGCCATTGTCCTCCAGCAGGCGCATCGCCTCGCGCGCGGCGGTCTTCTCGCCATTGCGCAATAAGGCCTGCGCGATGGCGCGCCAGGAATTGCCCATCGGGGCCTTCGCCGCGATCAGGCCCTTGGCCGCGTGGTTGATGTCTAGGATATCCTGCCGCGCGAGAGCGTCCTTCAAACCGGCCACAAGCGTCGCGGGGTCCGCCGGCGCATCGACGGGTGCGGCGCGATACACGCGCATGAAGGGTTCCAGCCAACGGCGATAGGGCGCCGACGACCCGATACCCTTGCGATTGACGGGTTCGCGCACCTGCAGGGCGCTGGCCGTGCTGACTGCACCGGCGCGGCGGTGAAAGTCCATCTGCTCAGCCTCGAACTCCAGTCCGCAGAAGCCTGTGATCCGGCGGGTCCAGTCCTCAGGATGTTCGACAAGATCGGCATATGGCACGGTCAGCATCCGGTCGCCCAGAACCTCGCTCCAATGGGCGTGCATGCGATCTTCCACCATCATGTGGTGCGCAATATCGGCAAGCGACCATCCGGACAGCACGTTGTTCGAAAACCACGCGCGATAGATGGACCACGCATTGTAGAGCGGATCGCGGCGCAACCAGACGAAAGGCGCGTCGGGAAACATCGCCGCGAGCGGACCGATCGCCCGGCTGGCGTTCAGCGTCTTGTCGACGAAGCGCCCGGCGCCGGGAATGCGCTGCCCCGCAAAGCGAAGATAGGTGGCGCGCAACGATTCCATCGTGCCGCCGCCGGCGCGATAACGGTCGAAATGCCGAGGCGCGAACCCGCCCGTCATCGCCTCGACCGGCATGGTCAGGCCAAGCTCCCGGCCGCCATCTACTCCCGAATGCGCGGCAAGCAATTGTTGAACCAGCGTGGTGCCGCTTCGCGCGAGACCGGTCACGAAAATCGGCTGCCGTTCCGGGGCGGGGCCGGTAATCGCGTGGCGGGCAATATCCGCTTCGTGCCACATTCTTGCGGTCCGCGCGGAACCTTCGTCCTCCCGCGACATGTAGCGGTATAGCTCGGCCTGAATGCGCGTTGCCGCTTCGAAATGTTCGAAGGCATGCGCGTGGTCCTGCTCCCGATCGGCGGCGATGGCGAGCGCATGGTGCAGGCCCGCACGGTCGACGGTCTCGATCCCGCTGGCATCGGGGGCATCCAGCGTTGCGCGGATGACGGCCTGGTCCGAAGGGGTGAGCCGGTCGAGCTGCGCCAGCCCGACCCATGACCGGCCGGATGCAGGCAAAGCGGCGACGGCACGGCGATACTGCCGCTCTGCCTCCTCACGACGTCCCAGATTGGCGGCGAGCGATCCGCTTAGATACGCATTGGCAACGAGCGAGGGATATGTTTCGGGAAGCTGCCCGACAATGGCGAGCGCGTCGTCCTCGCGGCCCGATTGCGCGAGGAGAACCGCCTTCTCATACGCGGCGGCATGGGGCGGAGCCTGCTGATCCTGCCACAGGTCGAGTGCGCGCAGGGCAAGAGCGAGATCGCCGCAGCGCATGATCGCCTGCGCGGCGAAATTCCATTGGGGCCCGATCGGTGCGCGCTGTTCCACCAGCACGCGCGCCGCGCCGAGCAGCGCCGGGCGGTCATCGGCGCGATTCGCGGCCTGAAACGCGGCGGCGGCGGTTCTTACATCGGGGGAGGGCATCGGGCATGGTCCATGTCGGGCGGGGATGATGGGCCGGTGCGCAAGGCAGGGTCAATAAAAAGGGGCAGCCGAAGCCGCCCCTTTATCATTGTCCGGTGTCCGGCGCCTTGACGGCAACGCTTATCGCGCGTCGCCTCCGAAACGCATGAACAAGGTGAACCGGACCGCACGCGGCGCCTGATAGGCGGTCACGCGGCCAAAGTTCGGATTGCTGTTCGGCGTATAGTCGAGATCGTAATCGCCGAATTCGTTGTAATCCTGCTCCTGCTTCCAGTTGAACACGTTGAAGACCGCGGTCTGGAACTGAATATTCCGGTTGCTGGCAAACGGCTTGAACGTGACGCTGAGGTCGACATTCTTGCTCCATTCGGATTCGAACGCCGTACCGCGCGGGACGAGATAGGACGTGGTGCCACCCGAATTTTCGATCGGCGTGCCGCCGACGCCATCCTGGGTACAATAGTAGGATGCCGCACCGTAACCCGCCGCGAAATTGGCAGAATCGAAGTAGTTGCCGATACAGCTGAACTTGCGCGGACTGGACACGGTCATGTTCGCGCCAAGGTCGAGCCATTCGGTCGGGCTGACATTGCCGTAGAACTTGAAGGTGTGCTTGCGGCCATTGGCAAGGGGACCCGTCGCACCTTCGAGGAAGCCCGGCTGGTCGAAATCCTGCGTCAGGCCGGCGTCGGTCTGATTGTTGTCCGACTTCACCGCACCTTCGAAGTTCCCGCGAAGGTCCATGTAGGTGTAGTTGAACCGGAAACCGTAGAGACCGTTATACGCCTTCTCCAGTTCGAACTGCACCGCGTCGTAATCGCGCACCGCTTCGGGATAGCCGAGCGAGGCCGCATCGAGCGTCACGACATCGCACTGCCCCTCGATGGAGCAGTCGC
Organism: Croceicoccus hydrothermalis; assembly: GCF_022378335.1. GTDB lineage: Bacteria > Pseudomonadota > Alphaproteobacteria > Sphingomonadales > Sphingomonadaceae > Croceicoccus > Croceicoccus hydrothermalis. The sequence goes on along the minus strand of NZ_JAIQCI010000001.1, from coordinate 94,690 downwards.
CGTCGAGACGCACGGTCACGTCTTCACCCGGATTGAGCAGGACGTACTGATGGTAGCCGGTGAAGACATCTTCGCAGCCCGCGATCCCGTTGTCGGCGCAATAGGAATTGACCGCAGCATCGATGGCGGCGTCTTCCAGTGTCGAGGCCAGCCGGCGACGGGTGTAGTTGATGGACGCGCGCCAATCGCCGATCCGGTGTTCCAGGCCGATGATATATTCGTCGGTCCGGCTCGGCTTCAGGGTCTGCGACACCAGCGTGTCGGTCGCTCCGGCGGTGCCATCGCTATAGACGTTGTTACACACTTCGCCCGCATTCGGCGTGCCATCGGGACAGACGACCCCGCCGAGGTTCGCGTCGAAACCGACGATATCGCCATTTTCGTCGAGCGTATACTGATCGGGGATGCCATCGCCGTTCAGATCCTCAGAGGTGCCGTAGAGATCGACCTGCTGATAGTAGGTCTCGGCCCCGCCGAGACGGATGTTGGTGTTCGTGGCGATCGGCAGGTAATACTGACCATAGAACACGTTCAGCTTGGTCGCGCCGTCACCGAACACGTCGAACGATGCGCCCAGACGCGGTGCCCACAGATCGCCCGAATCGTAGAACTTCTCACCCGTCACGCCGTAGTTCTTGAAGCTGTCGTTGCGAACGCCGAGCTGCAGATTGACGCGATTGTCGAGCAGCGACCACGAATCCTGAAGATAGAAGGCGCGCTGATCGGTGTTGAACCCGCCCTCGTTCAGGTAGTACCAGCGGATCGCGAGGTTTGACCGCACGTCATAGCGATAGCCCGAACCGTTATAGGTCGTGTTCTCGCCAGCCGACAGCTTTTCAAGATCGAAACCGCCGCGGATGTGGTGCTCACCAAGGAAGTCGACATAGATGTCGGCATCCGCGCGGTAGAATTCGCGCTTGCTTTCATCCTCGTAACGACTCTGGGTCGTGCCTCCAACGACCCGCGTGGAGCCGATGCGGCTCAGAATATAGGCGTTGTTCGGGCTGGCAACCTGGGTCGTATTGTCGTTGTACTGACCATAGGAGCCGGAAATCGACAGCCAATCGGTAAATTGACCCGTGTAGGTGCCGATGAAATTGTTGCCGCCGAATTCCTGCCTCAGGCCGCCCTGCACCTCGCCATCGACCAGGTTTTCGGTGTCGAAGCCGGTATAGATGACGTCGCGCGTCACCTTGTCGCGGAAATAGGTGCCTTCGAGACGGTGGCCGTCGGCGATCACGAAGTCGAGCTTGCCGCCGAAGAACGGGCTGTCGTCGCGGATCGTCGTCGTGCGCGCGCCCGAGAATGACGTGTCGGCATTTTCGCGATAGCGCGCGTTGTAAAGGCCGTAGAAGAACAGGCGATCCTTGATGATCGGACCCGACAGGTAGAAGTTCCCGTCGAGCGACTGATCATAGTCACGCTCGTTCAGATTGCCGATGATGTCGCCTTCGGTCTCGGGATCGGAATCCGCATCGACAAAGGTGTTGGGCGCCTGGCTGCGCAGGCCCTGCGGTTCATAGACGACCACGGCGCCGCCGGCGAATTCGTTGGAGCCGGATTTCGTGATCGAGGAAATCACGCCGCCCAGCGCACGGCCATATTCCGCCTGATAGCCGCCGGTCTTGACGTCGGTGGTGCGGTAGAACTCGAACGGAACGATCGAGCTGCCGAGCAGGTTACGGAAGTCGGTGACGTTGAGGCCGTTGATGTAATACTGGTTTTCGGCAACGGTCGCGCCATTGATCGAGGCCAGATTGCCGAAACCTTCGTCGCCCGGCGTCGTGCCCGGCGCCAGCAGGATGAGAGAGGTCTGATCGCGGCCCACGGGAACCGTCTGCGCAAGATCCTCGACATCGAGGGTGACGCCGGTTTGCGTCGCGGCGAAATCGTTCACCTGAATACGGCGGCCGACGACGACGATACCTTCGCCGCCTGCGACTTCCTCGCCCAGCGTGCTTTCACCCGCGATATAGCGATAGGCGCTGTTCTGGCCCGCGATGACGCGCACGCCGGTATCGCGCACCACGACGGCCCCCTGCGACGTGACGGTGATCGAGTAGGAACCGGTCGGCAGGCCGTTGATCCGGAACGAACCGTCGGCATCGGTGACCGCGGTGTTGTTGAACCCCTGTTCGTTCGACGTCAGCGTGACATTGGCGCCCTGAACGGCATTGCCGGCCTCGTCGACGACGGTGCCCGTGATCGAGCCGCGGGTGAAATCCTGTGCAAAAACGGGCGCGGTGGCCACGCCCATCGACGCTGTCCCGGCGCCGATCAGCGCAATCGCGCGCAGCGCCGAACCGGTGGCGAGCGCCTGCTTGCGGAAAGTCCAAGCTTTCATGTGTTCAGTCCCTCTAATGTCATACACCGGATGCCCCCAAGGAATCCGCCCCCTCGGCTCGCGCCGTTAAAGGAGTGTTCAGAAGCTCCTCCCACCGTCTTTTTTTTGCAATTTAATTAAGTCACAATTTTAACGATTAGACGCTTCGTGTTGTTATCCGGCAACAGTATGCTTTTTTCGCCTTCGCCGTGCCACCGTAGCGAATGCCAACCGTCGAGGCGGAACGACCGGCGCAGTGGAATTGTCATGCAGCGTCCCAAACGGCTTTTTGGGCGCAAGCTCGCTCGATGAAGCGCCGCAGTGGGCATGAAAGACATGCGGCATCGGGGGGTGTGCTATGGATATTAAAGTGCGCGCCCGGCCAGGTTTGGCGTAATATCCTAAGGTCCATGGCGACGCGAAGCTTGGCGAAGCGGCGATTGCGCGATAGAGACGCGCTATGAAACAGCTTTCATCCCGCCTTGCCGACTTTGTGCCCTATCGCCTGTCCGTCACGTCCAACATGGTCAGCGACAATATCGCGCGCGAATATCGCCGCCGCTTCGGGCTCAGGGTATCGGAATGGCGGGTCATGGCGATCCTCGGCGATGCGGGCGCGTTGACGCAGCGGGATCTGGTCGAGGCGACCTTCATGGACAAGGTCGCGGTCAATCGGGCGTGCAAGGTGCTGTGCGACCGCGCGCTCATCAAGCGCAGTCCGAATGCGAACGACGGGCGGTCCCATCTCCTTGAACTGACAAAAGAGGGGACTGAAATCTTCGACGCGGTGATGCCGCTCGCGCTGGAGATGGAGGAGTCGCTGCTTGATGTGCTTTCGAACAGCGAGCGCGAGATGCTCCTGCGCACATTGGGCAAGCTGTTCGACCGCGCATGCGAGATCGGCGCAAACCGCGGTTGACGCGCTGACGCCGGGCCCGGCGCGCGGTTAGAGCATCGCGTCCGAGATGGAACAGGCCGCCGGGCCGAGAATGACGATGAACAGCACCGGCAGGATGAACAGGATCAGCGGCACGGTCATGATGGCCGGCAGTCGCGCGGCCTTTTCCTCCGCCCGCATCATCCGTTCATTGCGAAATTCCGCCGAAAGCACGCGCAGCGCAGAGGCGAGGGGCGTGCCGTAACGCTCTGTCTGGACCATGGTGGTGGTGACGCCGCGGATCGCCTCGAGATCGACGCGATAGGCGAGGTTTTCGAACGCCTGGCGCCGCTCGGCCAGGAACGACAATTCGATCGAGGTGAGCGAGAATTCGTCCGCAAGCTCCGGATAGGCGCGCCCCAGCTCGCCCGCTACGCGGCCAAACGCGGAATCGACGGTCAACCCGGCCTCGGCACAGATGACGAGCAGGTCGAGCGCGTCGGGAAGGCCCTTGCGTATGGCGTCGGTGCGCTTCGTGATGCTGTTCTTGAGATAGATGTCCGGCGCCTTGTAACCGATGCCAAGCGCGGCGGCGAAGAACATGAACCGCTTGAAGCTGCCCCATTCGGGGAAGGTGTCGGACCAGTAGACGATGGAGGCGGCGAGCAGGCCGAGAACGACAGGGGCAATCACCCGGAAGGCGACCACGACATAGGCCAGATCCTTGCGCCGGATGCCGGCCTGCATCAGCTTCTGCTCGATCTCGCTGATCTGCGTATCCTGCAACATGCGCAGCTTGGCGAGAATTCGGCGCACCTTGTCCGTATTGTCCGTGTTGTGCCGCACGCTGCGCCGCCGGTTGGCCGTTACGGTCAGGCCGGCCTTCAATTCGTTGCGTCTTGCGTTCAACGACTTGACCCGCTTCGCCATCGGGTCGCGCACGGTCACGGCGGCATAGATCGCAAGCATCACGGCAAAGGTCGCGACCGCCACCAGCAGCGTGCCGACCGTGATCACGTCGAAGCCGAGAAGGGTGGGGCCATCGCCCTGATTCGTCATGCCGGCTCCCCCCTCAAATCTCGAAACTGACCATTTTGTACATGATGAAGGCGCCGATGCTCATCCACACGGCACCGGCGATGCCCGCGACGATGAGCCGGTCGTCGACGAAAAATCCGCCCAGATAGTTGGGGTTCAGAAGATAGACGAGCGTGAAGACGATGAACGGCAGCGAACCGACGATATAGGCAGAAGCCTTCGATTCCGAACTCATCGCCCTGATCTTCAGCTTCATCTGCGCGCGCTTGCGCAGCACTTCGGCAAGGTTGGACAGCGTTTCGGCCAGGTTGCCGCCCGTCTCGCGCTGAATCGCGAGGCTGATGCAGAAAAACTGAAATTCGGGGATGTTGAGCCGGTTTGCAGTCTGCTGCAGCGCATCGTCGAGCGTGCGGCCCACCTTTACGCCATCGACCACGCCGCGAAATTCGGCGCCGACGGGGCCGGGCACCTCATGTGCGACGACACCCATGGTTTCGGTGACCGGCAGACCGGAGCGAAGGCCGCGAACGAGCAGTTCGATCGCATCGGGAAAGCGGGTGTTGAACTGATCCAGTCGGCGCTTGATCATGAAGCCCACGATCCAGTGCGGCAGCCCCAGCCCGAACGCGAGCCCGGCGAACAGCGAGAGGAATACGGCCCCTGTCTTCAACAGGGTCAGCGCCGCGACCACGACGGTCAGCCCGGCCGAAATGTAGAGATATTGCGAAACCGACCATTTGTCGCCTGTCCGCTCCAGCCGAAGCGCGAGCGCGTCGAGCCGGGAATCGGCGCCCCCTGTGCGGCGGCGCGGCTTGCGCGCGGCGACGGCTTTCTTGAGTTGCGCCTCGACCTTGGCACTTTCATTGAGCGCATGGCGCGCGCGGATCTTGTCCAGCCGTTTGGTCTGACTGCGCGAGCGAAAGTTATCGTAGATGCCGTAATAGCCGAGCAGCAACAGCGCGAGCATCGCACCCGCAAACATCAGCGTCTGCATCAATCCCATCGCTTGTCCCCTGCGCGCCGCATCACGCCTTCTGCTTCGTGCCCAGAAGGGCGCGAAGGTCGAACATGCCCTTCACGGCGCTCTTTTCCGCCTTTGCGTTCACGGGGGCTTCATCGCCCGACATGGCATGGATGCGGTTCGCCAGATCGGCGATCGCAGCGCCCGCCTTGCTGTGGCGATTGGCCTCGATAAAGGTTTCGCCCTGCTTTGCCGCGTTGACGGCGGCCTTGTGGTCTTCGGCGATGACGATGTCGATCTTTCGTTCGATCGAGGCTTCGAAATCCTTTCGCGTGATTTCGGTCTGGCCGGCGGGCATCTTGTTGCACACGATGATCGGCGTCACATGCTGCGCGTTCGAGGTGACCCAGGACAGGATACGGATCGCATCGCGCGCGGATGCCAGCGTCAGCTCCGTGACGAGCACGAATGCGTTCGTTTCGGCCAGCACGTGCGGGAAATTGATGAGCATGTTGCGCGGCAAATCGATGACGGTCATGTCGAAGGCGTGCCGGAATTCCTCGCTCAACCGGACAAAGGCGCTCCCATCCGTCATCAGCGGCGTACCGATCGCCGCCTCTGCGGAAAGGACCGAGAGGCTTTCGTTGGCGCGTACCATCGCGCGTTCGATGAACAGGCCGTCGATCCGGCTCGGATTGTCCATCGCATCGGTCAGGCCGCGACCCGGTTCGAGATCCATGACGAGCGCGCCGGTCCCGAAATGAACGTCGAGGTCGAGCAATGCGGTCGGCAGTTTCCGCTCGTCGGAAAAGAACCAGGCAAGGGAACTTGCAATGGTGGTCGCGCCGACGCCGCCGCGTGTGCCGACCACCGCCGTGCTGACATGGGTGCGTTCCGATCCGCCGCCGTTCGCCCCGGAATTGCGGGGCGCGTTGAACACGGCGAGTGCGGACACCATTGCCTCGCGCAGCATCTGCGCCGAAAGTGGTTTGAGCAGGTAATCCTGGATCCCGCTGGCGATCAGTTCGCGATAGAGGCGGACATCGTTCACCTGACCGATCGCGACGACCATCGTGCCGGGCTCGCAAACCTCGGCAAGGGCGTTGATGTCGGACAGCGCATCGGCGCATTCGGACAGGTCGACGAGAAGGATCGTCGGGCTCGCGCTTACCGAAAGCGATTGCACCGCGTTGCGCAGACCGCCGAGGTTGACGTTGTCCTCGGGAATGTCGAGATCGGAAATGACGGCGCGCACGATGTCCATCGTGGGCTGATCGCAGACATAGGCGGCAAAGCTGTCGCGATCGGACGTGTTGCCGGATGCGGACGCTCTCATGGCTGGTTTCCTCCCTGGCTGCCGGTTTGCGCGCCGATCAGCCCGCGTTGCGCGCTGGGGGGCTGTTCGCGATAGCTCTCGATCGGCTTGGCCGCGGTCATGATATCGGTGCCGCCGCCGGCCCGTTGCCCGCGCAGCAGATCCTGAGGATCGGCGATCATCGCGGCCATGTTGCCGTTTATCGCACAGCCGAAATTGGGATAGGTCGCGTTATAGGGATTCGCATCGGAATTGGCGGACCAGTCCGGGCAATCCGGCACCGCGGCGGTGGACCGGGTCAGCACGACACGCACGATCCCCGGCGGCAGCCTGCCTTGCGTGACGGGTGGGTTTGACGACAGCATCATTCCCCGCCGTTCGACCAATGCCGCGATCTGGGCGATGGCATCGTCGCCAATGGCTCCGTCGACCGAGACCCTGTCCCCATAGCCGAAATCCATCGCTTCGAGCCATTCGTCGAGCCGGATCTGTTCCGACCGGGGCAGGCCATAGGCTATCGTCCGCACGTCGAGCATATCGGTCCGCGCCGTGACCACGGGCTGTTTCACGGAATAGAGCGAGCGATTGTCCGGCAACCCGCCGATACAGCCGGAAAGCCCGCCGACAAGCGCGATGCACAGCGGGAGTAAGGCCAGGCCATGTGGGCGACGGACGGGGTGGCGGGGCGTGGTCATGGGCATCATGCGTCAATCACCCTTCAGAAAGAAAAGCCGGGGGCAGGAACGCCCGTTTCGGTCGCGGTCGGGCCGGAAGACGGCGCCACCGCGCCGCCATCGGCGCGCAGGGCGGGGCCGGTTTCGCCGCGCGGCATGGGACGCCCGCTTCCCGTCGCGCCGCCCGTAACGCCGTCGGTCTGCATATTGCCGAGAATGCGCTGCAACTCGTCGGGTGCGCGATAGCCGTCGGTGGGCAGGACGATGTCCTTCGCATCGACCGGCTCGACCAGATAGGGCGTGACGACGATGACCAGTTCGGTTTCCCCGCGGCGGAAATCGGTGGACCGGAACAGGCTGCCGATGATCGGCAGATCGCCGGCACCCGGCGTCTTTTCCAATGTCTGACGCGAATTGTTGGACAGCAAGCCTGCGATCATGAAGCTTTGGCCGGAGCCCAGTTCCACCGTCGTTTCCGCCCGCCGGGTGGTGAGCGCCGGAATCTGGAACCCTTCGATGGTGATGGCCCCCTGGGAGGAGAGTTCGGACACTTCGGGCCGCACGCGAATGGAGATGCGCCCGTTGGCAAGCACGGTCGGCGAATAGGACAGGCTGACCCCGTATTCGCGATATTGCACGCTCGTCGCGCCGAGCCCCTGGCTGATCGGGATGGGATATTCGCCGCCGGCAAGGAACGTCGCCGTCTCGCCCGAAAGCGCGGTCAGGTTCGGTTGCGACAACGTGGTGATCAAACCGACGCGTTCCGCAAGGTCGAGGCCCAGATTGACATCGATGCCGAGCAGCTTGCCCGCAAGGTTGAGCGCGGTCTGCTCCGATTGATTGCCGGGCGAAGTGAACCGCGTGCCGTTCACGACAAATTGCCCGGTCCTGGGATCGAACGGCAGGCTGATCGAACCTTCGGGAAGATTATACATGGCCGATGCGTCGACCAAGGGAAAACGGCCCGAGCTGATGACGTCGGTTATCGTCCGGCCGGCATTGTTGCTGCCGCGCTGAACCCCGAACTGAAACCCGCCGGTCATGTCCCGGGTGACGAGATTGGATGCCATCTCGCGCACCAGCGAACGGCTCACCTCGGCAAAGCGGACGTGCAGGCTGACCTGCAAGGGCGTCGCGGTTTTCAGACGGCTGATGACGTTTACGCCATCGCCGACGAAGGCCGAGACGAGGCGTTCCGCCTCCGCCGCATCGCCGGGCGATGCGACCGTCCCTGTGAGCAGGACGGTATTGTTCATGGTGGCCGTCGCGATCCGCGCCTCGGGCATGGCCATGCCGAGCATCTGGTCGATACTGTCGATATTGGACCCGACGCGCACATTGGCGGACCACACGATATCGCCCGCCGCGTTGGAGGCATAGACCGTGGTTTCCCCGCCCGCCTTGCCGAAGACGTAGAGCTGGTTGCGGGATTTCACCTTTACATCCGCGATCGCGTCATTGGCGATGAAGATATCCGTCATCTGCCCCGCGACATTCACCAGCTGTCCCCGTCCGATGGACAGGACGATCTCGCCCGCAGGTGCGGTCACGCTTTGTGCCCGCGCGATGCCGCCCGCGCCGTCCATACCCGGTCCCATCGGGGCGAGCGCGCTCGCGGCCAACGCAACCCCTGCGAACAGGCGTTTTGCGAACGCTGTCTTCGATAGTGTCTGGCTGATCATGATCCCGTTCTTACCTTCCTGCGCGATCACTGGCCGACCGGAACGGCGACGGTATCGGTCCCGCGGCTGATGCGAACGATCGGCCCCTGATAGCCCGACTGCGCGGTCTGTGCGCCGCTGGACGAATTGCGGCTCCGGTCCTCGTCGGCGTCGATCCGGCGGGCAGGGGCGCTGCTGCCCGAATTGCCTTGCCGGGGCGGAACGGTGCGGCGTTGAAAGCGGGACACGTCGGCGCCGGTCTGAACGGTGGAGCGGCCGGCCTGCGGGCGGTTCATCGCGGTGCGCAGGATTGCCTCCTCCTGCTGCGGCGTCGCATCGTCGGGCACGACCACCTCGCCCGATGCGATCGCGCGGTCGAGCTCGCCCTGATTATCGGCGAGCGAACGCAGCGAGAGCGACAGTTCGCCGATCGTCTGCGCGACCGCGATCTGCTCCGCGATGCGGGGCGTCACCTCGAGCGTGACGGTCCGGAAACCCTGCACCACGGTCTTTCCCTCCACCGTCCGTGTCGTCGTCGATTGATCCGTGGCGAGAACGCGCAGGTTACGCAGGATCGTTTCCGCGACCTTCAGCGGCGGACCGTCGCCCGTGACCTGCTGCGTCAGCACGAGATCGATCCGGTCGCCGGGAAAGACGAACCCGCCGACCCCGGTCTTCACCGAAACCGGCACGGTGACCGCGCGCATCCCGGGGCCGAGTGCCGCCGCGAGAAAGCCGCGGTCGCCCGGCATGACCAGCGCACCATGCGTGACAGGTTGCCCGGCGGTCACCGGATAGCGCACGACCGTGCCGAGCAGCTTGTCGAGATCCGCCTCGCCATCGATGTAATAGGCGTCCTGCACCATTTCGGAGGGCCACTGCTTGAATTGGAGAGCGTCGGCGGTGATGATCGTGCCCACGGGCAGGGCGCGTTGCGCGACCAGCACGCGCGGCCCTTCCGGAACCTGCGCGGCCTGCACCTGCGGCGCGGTACCGCCGGCGAACAGGCTGCGCGCCATGAGCGCGGTGCCCACCGCCACCACCAATGCCACCGCGAGCAATATCAGCTTTTTCCTGTCCATGGCCCATCAGCCCTCTTTATGCGCAGGTCCCGCGAATCCCGCCCGCGCCTGTCTGTCGATGTAAAAATCGCCTCAAATGGTTAAGATCGGGTCAAGACCCGAGCGTTGCATTGCCAAGGTCGCCCAGCGCGGCGCCATAGCGGACCGCGATCACCGCCATCATCGCGGCGGCCACCGAAATGGCATAGGGTACCTGCATGCGGCCCGTGCTCGCGCCCTTGCGCCGGGCCCGCCGATGACGATGCCACACCACAAGCGTTAGGATCCCGTTCGCGAGCGCCGTGAAAACGATGAGCGCAAGATACCAGCGCGGCTCCAAGCACAGCGCGATCGCCGCGAGCAGCTTGACATCGCCCCCGCCCACCTGGCCCAGCCGGAACAGCACCGCCCCCACCAGGAACGCGGCCACCGCCATGATCAGTTGCGCCGCCACCCCCGGCCAGAGCGACAGCCCGTTCCCGATCCAGAACAGCGGCGCCATGACCACGATGGCAAGACAGAGCGTGTTCTTGATCTTTCGATACCGGTAATCGGTAAATGCGGCATAAAGCACCGCGATTGCCAAGGCGGCGACCGCCGCGTAAGTGACCAGCCCGTCGTCCATGTCCCAAACCCCGTCTTAACCATTGCGAGGCCCGGTTTAGGCGGCATGGCTTACCAAATAGTAACCAAGCCCGAAAAGATGGCCGAAGCCAGATGATGCCCTCTCCCGACCCGGTCCGCCGACATATTCCGGCCCAAGCGCGCGAAACGCGCTGGACCGCGCCCGATGGGTTTCGCCTGCGCCGCATCGACTTCGATCACGCGGCCGATAGCGCCACGCGCGGGTCGCTGTTGTTCCTTGCGGGGCGGGGCGATTGCTACGAAAAATACCTTGAAACTCTCGCCGGCTGGCATGGGACGGGGTGGCGCGTGACGGCGGTGGATTGGCGCGGCCAGGCAGGTTCGGGCCGGCTGGGCGACGACGGCGTGACGGGCCATGTGAATCATTTCGGCATGTGGGTCGACGATCTCGCCGATTTCTGGACGCAATGGGCCGCTGATGGTGTCGGCCCGCATGTCGTCGTGGGGCATTCCATGGGCGGGCATCTCGCCCTTCGCGCCGTGGCGGAGGGGCGGATCGCACCCGATGCGGCGGTGCTGGTCGCGCCGATGCTGGGCCTTGCCGGGAAACAGATGCCCGCCTTCGTCGCCGATGCGGCGGCGCGGGGGATGCGGTGGGCTCGCGGCGCGACCACGCCGGCCTGGCGGTGGAGCGAGAAGCCCGGCGAATTGCCGCAGGACCGGATCGACCTTCTCACCCATGACGAAAGCCGCTACGCCGACGAGGTATGGTGGCGCAGCGAACGCCCGGAGCTTGCCATGGGGCCGGGGAGCTGGGGCTGGATCGCGGGGGCGATAAGCTCCATGCGCTGGCTCGCGCGGGACACGGTGTTGCGGAGTGTCGAAGTGTCCGTCATGTTCGTCGCGACGGGGGCCGACCGGTTGGTGTCGGCCGATGCGATTCGCCGGGCCAATCGCATGATCCCCGATTCCCGACTGGTTGAGTTCGGCCCGGATTGCGCGCATGAAATCCTGCGCGAAACCGATGCGATCCGCGATCGTGCATTGGGCGCGATCGACGATTTTCTGGACGAGGCGGCACCCCGCATATCATGACCGAACGGTTCGACATCGTCATCGTGGGCGCGGGTATGGCCGGTGCATCGCTTGCCGCGCGGCTCGCGCCGCATCGCAGCGTGATGATGATCGAGGCGGAGGACGAGCCGGGCTATCACGCGACGGGGCGTTCGGCGGCGTTCTGGGCCGAAAGCTATGGCGGGCCGCAAATCACGCCGCTCACCATCGCATCGGGGCCGTATCTGCGGCGCCACGGGTTCCTTGCCCCGCGCGGTGCGCTGACCCTCGCGCGGGAAGGGGACCGGGGCCGCATCGCCGCGTTCGTCGCGCGTTTCGCCACGCTTGGTGTCGATGTCGCGATGCTGAACCGCGAGGAGATCGAGGCGCGCGTACCCGGCATTCGCGAGGGCTGGACCGCCGCGTCGTGGGAGCCGGATTGCTGCGACATCGACGTGGCCGCGCTGCACGCGCATTTCCTCGCACTCGCACGGCGGGACGGGGCGGGCCTGCGCAGCAGGGCGCGGCTTTCCGCCGCCCGGCGGGAGCGGGGTGACTGGCATCTGGAGCTTGCGGATGGCGCGACCATTCGGGCGGGCGTGCTGGTCAATGCGGCCGGCGCATGGGCCGACGGGGTCGCGCATATGGCCGGGGCGCGGCCTTTGAACATCGCGCCGCTGCGCCGCACGGTTGCGCAGGTGCGGACCGATCCGCCTGTACCGGCGACCCTCCCGCTGGTGCTCGACATCGACGAACGGTTCTATTTCAAGCCGGAGAACGGGCGCATCTGGCTATCCCCGCACGACGAAACGCCGTCCGTGCCGTGCGATGCCGCGCCGGAGGAGATCGACGTCGCCACCGCCATCGCGCGGCTGGAAGAGGTGGTCGACTGGCGCGCCGAACATGTCGAGCGGCGCTGGGCCGGGCTGCGCAGCTTCGCGCCGGATCGCCTGCCGGTCTATGGCTGGGATCCTGTCGTAGAGGGGTTCTTCTGGTGCGCGGGGCAGGGTGGTTTCGTGATACAGACCGCGCCCGCCGGGTCGGCGCTCGCCGCCGCGCTGCTGCTTGGTCAGGACGTGGATGAACCGCTCGACCCTTCGTCCTACGATCCCGCGCGCTTCGCCTGACGCCTGACGCCTGACGCCTAGCGGCGGGCGATCGCATCCGCCGCATCGCTGGCGAGCGTGTCGGCGCGTTCGTTCTCCGGATGGCCGGCGTGCCCCTTGACCCAGTGCCATTCGATCGTGTGCGGGCGCGCCGCGTCGAGCAGTTCGCGCCACAGATCCTCGTTCAGCACGGGTTTCTTCGCCGCGGTCTTCCACCCCTTCTTCTGCCAGCCGAAGACCCATTTGGTGATCCCGTCGATCAGATATTTGCTATCGGTATAAAGATCGACGCGGCACGAACGTTTGAGTGCGGACAGAGCGCGGATCGCGGCGGTCATCTCCATGCGATTGTTGGTGGTGTCGGCCTCGCCGCCCGACATTTCCTTTTCCACATCGCCCTTGCGCAGGATCGCGCCCCAGCCGCCGGGGCCGGGATTGCCCTTGCACGCGCCATCGGTGAAGATTTCGACGTCGCTCATGCTGCGAACACCGTGTCGTTGTGGCGGGCATAGAATTGCAGCCGATTGAGAAAGGCGACCGGATCCTTCTTCGTCACCAGCGCATCGGCGGGCGTATGGAGCCAGTCATAGGCGCGCGTCAAAACGAAGCGCAGCGCCGCCCCCTGCGCCAGAAGCGGAAGCGCGGCGCGCTCGTCCTCACCGAGCGTGCGCACCGTTTCGTAGCCGGCAAGCAGGGCCGCACCCAGCGCCGCATCATAGTCGCGCCCGTCGGCGGAAAAACACCATGCCGCGTGTGTGACCGCAAGGTCGTAGGCCATCGCCCCGTCGCACGCGAAATAGAAATCAATCAGCCCCGACACCGCATCCCCGGTGAGCAGCACGTTATCGGGAAACAGATCGGCATGGATGACCGATTGCGGCAAATCGCCGGGCCAGCGGTCCGCGATGTCGCGCGCAAGATCGGGCACGGCGGCAAGAGCGGGATCGATCTCGTCCCAGCGGCCCTCGCACTCGGCCGTGAAATGCAGCCACGCGGCGGGGCCCATGCCGTTTTCCCGGCGCATCGCGAAATCGCGCGCGGCGAGATGCACGCCGGCGAGCGCCTTTCCGACCGAGCGGGCCTGCGCCGGGGTCGGATTGTCGGCGGACACGCCGGGAAGGAACTCGATGAGCGCGATGGCCTTTTCAACGATGGAGCCATCGCGCATCCGGGCCGGGAACATGCGAAACGACGCACCTTCGCCATCGTGGATCGTGCGCGGCACCGGACATCCCGCCGCCGCCAGATGGTCGAGCAGGCCGAGGAAGAACGGCAGGTCGGACGCGTCCGTCCGCGCCTCGTACATGGTGAGGATGAAGCGGCGATTGCCCGCCCCTGCGCCGCCGCCATCCGTCTCGATCAGCCAGTTGCTGTTCGACACGCCCTCGGCAATGCCCTTGGCCGAAAGCAGCGTGCCGACCCCGAACGCGCGGATCAGCGCATCCATGTCCTCCGCCCCGATGCGGGTATAGACCGCCACGGGTTCAGTCCACGAGCTGTCGCGGAAGCTTGAACGTGATGCGCTCCTCCGCCGTGGTGACGACCTCTTCTTCCACGTCGCGCAATGCGTTGAGGCGGTCGATAACCTCGCGCACGAGCACTTCGGGCGCGCTCGCCCCGGCGGTGAGACCGACCGTGCCGACGCCCTCCAGCCAGGCCGGGTCGATGTCGGCCCCGCGCTGAATCAGGCGGGAATCGGTGCCCATGCGCTCGGCGACCTCGGCAAGGCGCACCGAATTCGACGAATTGGTCGCGCCGATGACGAGCATCAGATCCACCTTGGCCGCGATCGCCTTTACCGCCGCCTGCCGGTTGGACGTGGCATAGCAGATGTCCTCGGCCTTGGGCCCGACGATCTGGGGGAAACGGGCGCGCAAAGCCTCCACGATGGCGTTGGTGTCGTCGACCGACAATGTCGTCTGCGTGAGAAAGGCGAGGGGCGCGTTGTCGTCGAAGGACAGCGACGCCACGTCCTCGACCGTTTCGACGAGAGTCATGCAGCCTGTCGGAACCTGGCCGAAGGTGCCGATCACCTCGGGATGGCCGCGGTGGCCGATGAACAGGATGTGGCGCCCCGCCTCCACCTGCCGTTCGGCCTGGCGGTGCACCTTGCTGACGAGCGGGCAGGTCGCGTCGAGATAGTCGAGACCGCGATCCTCCGCATCGGCGGGAACGGCCTTGGGCACGCCATGGGCGGAAAAGACGACCGGCACGCCGTCCGGCACCTCGTCCAGCTCCTCCACGAACACCGCGCCTTTTTCACGCAGCGTGTCGACGACGAACGCATTGTGGACGATTTCGTGGCGGACATAGACCGGCGCGCCATAGCGGGCGAGTGCGCGTTCGACGATTTCGATGGCGCGGTCCACCCCGGCGCAAAACCCGCGCGGCGCCGCGATGAGCAGCTTGAGCGGGAGGCGGTCGTCGGCGGCGCGCTCGGGCGCAAGGGTGCTGGGCTGGGTCATCGCGCCCATGCATAGCGCCGCGCCCCCCGTTTCGTAAAGCGACCAGGGCGCGCGTTATTCTTGACCGGTGCAAAGCGGCGCCATGGGCGAAACGCGGCGAGACGACGCGCACCGTAAATCGGCGGTAAACAAACCTGCGCGCAGGAGCAGGGGCGCGGTGTCGATTGCCCTTGCCCCGCATGGCCGTTAAGGGCGACGGGGAAACATCCGGCGCGGGCATCGTGGGAGCGAACCCACGCACGCGCGGGAACCGTGCGATCACGAATGAACGGGCGTGCATCAACAGGCGCGCATGGAACAGATAAGGGTTTTGCCGCATGACATACCGTAACCGCATTGCCCGCATCGCCGCGATGCTGGGCACAGCCGCCCTTCTGGCGGGGTGCAGCACCGAGGGCGAGCTGGTCGTGGACCAGGGCGTGGGTGTGAATGCGGTCCGCTCGCGCTGTCCGGCCGTCGGCATCCCCGATTACACGGGCGATATCACCACCTTCCGCGATCCGCAGGCGATGACGGCGGCCTCGCTCGACGTGACGGCGGCGATGACGAACCTGCGCGTGACCTGCGACGACAGCGGTGCGCGCATCTATTCCGAGGTGGCGTTCGACGTGTATGCCCGGCGCAGCGACACCGCGCAGGCGCGGCAGGTCACGCTCCCCTATTTCGTTACCGTCGTGCGCGGCGGGACCGCGGTGCTGACGAAACGCGTGGGCGAGGTGACGATCGATTTCGCCGCCGGACAGGACCGGGCGCAGGCGAGCGCGCGGGCCGGTGCCTTCGTCGACGCTGCCGCCGCCACCCTTCCCGAGGATGTGCGCGACCGCATCACCCGGCGCCGCAAGGCCGGCGACGAGGATGCCGCGCTCGACCCGCTCGCCGATCCGGAGGTGAAGGCCGCCGTCGCGCGCGCCACCTTCGAAATGCTCGTCGGGTTTCAGCTTACGCCGCAGCAGCTCGCCTACAACGCCACGCGCTGAACCGGATCCGGGCGGTACCCGCATTTCGCGCATCACCGGCTTCCCCCCGCGGCGATAAGACGCTAACCGCGCGGGCATGACACCGAACGATACCCATACCGCCACGCTCCACGCCGTCATGTCCGATGCGGTGGATAGAGCGCTCGACCGACTGGTGGAGGCGGGCACGCTGCCGGCCGATCTTTCCCGCGCGAATGTCGCGGTGGAACCCCCGCGCGATCCCTCCCACGGCGATCTGGCGACCAATGCGGCGATGGTGCTGGCCAAGCCGGCCAAGACCAATCCGCGCGCGCTGGCCGAGGAAATAGTGGCCGAACTGACCGCGCATCCCGCCGTGGAGGAGGCAAGCATCGCCGGCCCCGGCTTCATCAACATGCGGCTCGGCGATGCTGCCTGGCTCGACGAATTGCGCGCGATCGCGGCATTGGCCGACGATTACGGCCGGTCCGACATCGGCGCCGGACAGACGGTGAACATCGAATATGTCTCGGCCAATCCGACCGGGCCGATGCACATGGGCCATTGCCGGGGCGCGGTGGTCGGCGATGCGCTGGCCGCGCTGCTCGAATTCGCAGGGTTTGCCGTTATCCGCGAATATTACGTCAACGATGCGGGCGGGCAGGTCGATGTCCTGGCGAAGAGTGTGCACCTGCGTTACCGCGAGGCGCTGGGCGAAGAGATCGGCGCCATTCCCGAAGGGCTGTATCCCGGCGACTACCTCGTTCCGGTGGGCGAGGCGCTCGCCCGCGCGCATGGCGATGCGTTTGTCGGCGCGGACGAAGCGGAATGGCTGCCGCTGTTCCGGAAAGAGGCCGTCGCCGCGATGCTCACCATGATTCGCGAGGATCTGGCGCTGCTCGGCATTCATCACGACCTGTTTTCGTCCGAGGCCGAATTGCAGGCCGCCGGAAAGCCCGAAGCAGCAGAGAAATTCCTGCGCGAAAAAGGCCTCGTCTACGACGGCGTATTGGAAGCGCCCAAGGGCAAGACCCCCGACGATTGGGAGCCTGTCGAACTGCCGCTGTTCCGCTCCACCCAATTCGGCGACGATCAGGACCGCCCGATTAAAAAGTCGAACGGCGCATGGACCTATTTCGGCGCCGACCTCGCCTATCATTTCCAGAAATCGCAAGGCGTCGACGCGCTGATCGACATATGGGGTGCGGACCATGCCGGCACGGTAAAGCGGATCAAGGCCGCGGTCGCCGCGCTCACCGGTGCGGAAGGCGGCACGCCCAAGCCCTTCGACGTGAAGCTGGTGCAGATGGTGCAGCTGTTGCGCAATGGCGAACCGGTGAAAATGTCCAAGCGTTCGGGCAATTTCGTCACCCTGGCCGAGGTCGCGAAGGAAGTGGGCAAGGATGTGGTGCGCTTCACCATGCTCACCCGCAAGCCCGAGGCGCAGATGGATTTCGACTTCGCCAAGGTGGTCGAGGCGTCGAAGGACAATCCCGTATTCTACGTCCAATATGCCCATGCGCGCATCTGCTCCACCCTGCGCAAGGGGGCGGAGGCCGGCATGGCGCCATCGGACGCGCATCTCGACCTGCTGGGCGAGGAGGAGCAGGCGCTCATCCGCCATGCCGCGCAGTTCCCCCGCATGGTGGAGGCGGCGGGCCGTGCGCGCGAACCGCACCGTATCGCGTTCTTCCTTACCGAGCTGGCGGGATCGCTGCACGCGTACTGGAACCTTGGCAATGACCGGATAGACAAGCGGTTCATCGTCGCCGACAATGCCGATCTTACGTCTGCGCGGCTGTATCTTGCCGAACGCATCGCGCAGGTGATCCGCAACGGGCTCGCCATTCTGGGTGTCGAGGCGGCCGAGGAACTTTAACCGGCGAGGGGGCGGCCATGGCGGCGAAGGACCGGGCGGACGACGGGCGGCTGGCATTCGAAGAGCCGGACACGCATCTGCCGTGGCTGGAACCCGCAGGCGACGATCGGGACGAGGGGGTGGACTGGCCCCGTGTCCGCAGGTTTGCGGGGGTGCTGGCCGCGGTCCTCCTCGTGCTCGCGCTGATCATCTGGTTCGCGTCCGACCGCATGGCAACCCCTCCGCAAGCGGACGGTTCGATCATCGCCGCACCCGATACGCCGTACAAGATCCGCCCCGACGATCCGGGCGGAATGCGCTTTCGCGGGACGGGCGACACCGCCTATCTCGTCGGCGAAGGGGTGGAGCAGCGTGGCACGCTGGCGCGCGGGAAAACGGCACCGGTTGCGGGCGACACATCGGTATCGACCGGCGCACCATCCGGCGTCGCGGTGCAGATCGGCGCCTTTTCGACCGAGGACGACGCGCGGGACGGTTGGCAGCGATTGATTGCACGTTATGAACCGCTTCGCGCGCATGGCCACCGCATCGTCGAAGGGCGCGCCGATATCGGCACGGTCTACAGGCTTCAGGCGCTTGCCCCTGCGCGCGGGCCGGCCCATGCGCTGTGCCGCGATCTGCGCCGCAACGGGATCGAGTGCCAGGTGAAATAGGCGCCGCGCGTTCCGGTTTTCCCCGGCGCCCGCATGTCCGACCTTGCGAAAGTGCGGCGATTGCGCGATTTCGGTCGGATGACGCCTGCAATCTTTGCCCTTTCCGGCCTCGCGCTTACCGATGACGAACACGATTTCCTGCGCGAGGCGGACCCCGCCGGCTATATCCTGTTCGGGCGCAACTGCGAAAGCCCGGCGCAGATCCGCGCGTTGACCGACGCGCTGCGCAGCCTGCACGGGCGCGACGATCTTTTCATCACCATCGATCAGGAAGGTGGCCGCGTCGTCCGGTTGAAGCCGCCGGTCTGGCCTGACTATCCCGCGGGGGCCTTGTTCGACAGGCTTTATGATGTCGCGCCGATGTCCGCGATGGAGGCGGCGCGCGCGAATGCTCTCGCCATCGGGCTGGACCTCGCAGAGGCGGGGATTTCCTGCGATGCGCTGCCGCTGCTCGACGTCGGCACGGCCGACACGCACGACGTCATCGGCGACCGCATGCTGGGCCGCGATCCGATGCGGGTTGCCTCGCTTGGCCGGGCGGTGCTGGGCGGATTGCTCGACGCAGGGGTGCAGGGCATCGTGAAACACATTCCCGGCCATGGGCGCGCCACCGCCGACAGCCACAAGCAATTGCCCACCGTGACGGTGGACGACGATGCGCTGGAACGCGATATCCACCCATTTCGCGCGCTCCGCGATGCGGCGGTCGGCATGACGGCGCATATCGTGTTCACCGCATGGGACGCGGACCGCCCCGCGACGCAATCGCCGACCGTGATCGAAAATATCATCCGGCGCCGCATCGGTTTCGACGGGCTGCTGCTATCGGATGATATCGATATGGAAGCGCTTTCGGGCAGCATCCCCGAACGGTCCGCCGCCGCGATCGCGGCCGGGTGCGATGTCGTGCTCAATTGCTGGGCCCGGATGGACGACATGGCGGGTATTGCCGATGCCCTGCCGCCGATGACGGAGCGAGCACGCGAGCGGTTGTCCGCCGCGATGGGGCCCACCCGCGTCGCCACGCCGTTCGACCGCGCGGAGGAGCGCGCCGCCGCGATCGCGAAACGCGATGCATTGCTGCGCGCGGCCGGCATGGCGGCGTGAGCGACACCCCGTCCCCAGCCCCTCTTTTCACCGAGGAGGGATGGGACGCGCAGGCGCCCGCCGATGCGGAGGATGCGGCGCGGCTTTATATCGAGCTCGACAATTGGGAGGGGCCGCTCGACCTGCTGCTCGATCTTGCGCGGCGGCAGAAGGTCGATCTGCGCACGATCTCCATCCTGGAACTGACCGATCAATATCTGGAATATATCGATACGGCGGGCGCGCTGAAGCTGGAACTGGCGGCGGATTATCTCGTGATGGCGGCATGGCTGGCCTATCTGAAATCCGCGTTGCTGCTGCCCAAGGCGGAGCAGGAGGATCCGAGCCCCGAGGAGCTTGCCTTGCGGCTGCAACTGCGGTTGCAGCGGCTCGCCGCGATGCGGGAGGCGGCGGCGCGGCTCATGGCGCGCGACCGGTTGGGCCGGGACAATTTCCTGCGCGGCGCGCCAGAGGGGTTGCGCGTGGGGAAGCGCAAGGCGTGGCAATGCGAATGGTTCGACATCGTCCACGCCTATGGGCAGGTGAAGGCCCGCACCGCGCCCGTCGTCCACATGGTGAAGGACCGCGCGGTCATGACACTGGAAAGCGCGCTGTCGCGGGTGTCGGCGATGCTGGGCGTTGCGATCGACTGGATGGAACTGCGCCAATTCTTGCCCCCGCATGCCGATCCGCAATTGCGCCGCTCCGCGTTGGCGAGCAGCTTTGCCGCCGCGCTCGAACTTGCAAAACAAGGCAAGGCCGACTTGCGTCAGGACAGGGCGTTCGGCCCCCTCAGCCTGCGCCGCGCCGAGCGATAGGCGTGGCGCCGCCCGATCTCGTGCGCGGGGTGGAGGCGACGCTGTTCGCCGCGACGGAGCCGATGAGCGCGCCGGACATAGCCGAGCATCTGGGCGGCGAGGATGTGACGCAAGCGCTGCGCGAATTGGAGGCGCATTACAAGGGGCGCGGGATCGAGCTGGTGCGGCGCGGACAGCACTGGCACTTTCAGACCGCCGCCGACCTTGCCTCGCTGCTACGCCGCTAGCGCGAGGAGGTGCGCCGGCTGTCGCGCGCGGCGACCGAATGCCTTGCCATCGTCGCCTATCACGAGCCGGTCAGCCGGGCGGAAATCGAATCGATTCGCGGCGTACAGACGGCAAAGGGCACGCTCGACGTGTTGATGGAGGCCGGCTGGATCCGGGCGGCCGGACGGCGCGAGGTGCCGGGCCGCCCGGTGATCTACGCAACCACGCCCGCGTTCCTCACCCATTTCGGCCTGCAAAGCCGCCGCGACCTGCCGGGCCTTGCCGAATTGCGCGCTGCAGGCTTGCTCGACCCGGTGGAAGAAGCGATGGAGCGGGCGATGGGCGAACGCGCGGCGGGACGGGACGACGCTGGCAACGGCGACGATATCGGGCGAACCGATGCAGACGCAGGCACGGCAGCACTGGATAATGACGGCGAAAGCGCCTAGATCACGGCCATGAAACCCGTTGTGGAGAATGCATCGTGAATGTCGGTCCCTGGCAATTGCTGATCGTCGCTGTCCTGATCCTCGTCCTGTTCGGGCGGGGGCGCATATCGGAAATGATGGGCGATTTCGGCAAGGGCATCAAAAGCTTCAAGCAAGGCATGAACGAGGAAGATCGCAAGGACGCCGCACGGATCGAGCAGCGCAGTGAGGCCGCGCCCACCCCGGCGCCGCCCGTCACGCCGGCCCCGACCGCGACGCCGGTCCCCGCGCCGGGCGAATCGACCCCGGTTTCAGCCCCGGCCGATCCGAACGCATCCGAACCCAAGGCGTGATACGGCGAGACGACGGCTGATCCTGCCATGTTCGACATCGGTGCTTTCGAACTGCTGATCATCATCGGCGCGGCCGTGTTCGTCATCGGGCCGAAGGACATGCCGCTCGCCATGCGGACCGCAGGCCGCTGGATCGGGAAGATGCGCAAGGTGACCGGCCATTTCCGCGCCGGGATCGACGCCATGGTCCGCGATGCGGAACTGTCCGACATGGAGGACGAGTGGAAACGCCGCAACGCCGAGATCATGGCGCGCCACCCCGAAGCCGCGCGCGATCCGGGCTCCGAAACGCCGCTGCCGGCCACCACCGGCGTGAGCAGGTCCGCCCCCGCGGACGGCGACGCGGGCCCGCAGATGGAGCCGCTCAACCCGCCCGCCGCCCCAACGCCGCCACTGCCCCCGCCGCCGCCCGCAGCAGCAGGCACCGCATCCGATGATGCGAACACGCCCGCGGCGCGGGGCTGAACCCATGGTCTATCGCATTCCCGACATTGATGAGAGCGAGCAGCCGCTGCTCGACCATCTCATCGAATTGCGCAACCGGCTGATCCGGTGTCTTCTGGCGCTGGGCATCGCCTTTGCCATTTGCCTGCCCTTTGCCGACACGATTTTCGGCTGGCTCGTTCGCCCATTGACGCAGGCATTCCCGGCGGGCGAGGGCCGGCTCATCTATACACAGCTTTACGAGGCGTTCTTCGTCGAATTGAAGGTCGCCTTGTTCGCGGCGTTCTGCCTGTCCTTCCCGATCATCGCGAATCAGCTATGGGCCTTTGTCGCGCCGGGGCTTTATGCGCGGGAAAAGCGGGCGTTTCTGCCGTTTCTTTTCGCGACGCCGATCCTGTTCATTGCGGGGGCGTCGCTTGCCTATTTCGTGGTCATGCCGACCGCGTTCCGCTGGTTCATCGGCTTTTCGGGCGAAACCGGCGGCATGCGGATGGAGGCCCTGCCCGGCACGGGGGACTATCTGTCGCTGGTGATGCAGTTCATTCTGGCGTTCGGGATCTGTTTCCTGCTGCCGGTGCTGCTGCTGCTGCTGAACCGTGCGGGGCTGGTGACGCGGGCGCAGCTGGCGAAGGCGCGGCGCTATGTCATCGTCGGGATCGTGACGCTGGCGGCGGTCGTGACGCCGCCCGATCCCGGCTCGCAGCTTGTCCTCGCCCTGCCGCTCTATCTCCTGTTCGAAAGCTCGCTGCTGATCATGCGGTGGAGCGAGCGCAAACGCGTGACCGAAGCCGAAACCCCCGCCGCAGCCGAGGTCGAGAAGGAAGCCTGAAGCGCACGGGCCGCGCCCCTTTTCGCGGCGGTCAGTCGCGATCGGCGGTATAGACCCGCTGTCCCGCGATCCACGTTTCCATCACCGTCATCGCGCGCAGCCGTTCGGGCGCGGCGGTGAGCGGATCTTGATCCAGCAGGATGAAATCGGCCCACTCGCCCTTTTCCAACGTGCCGAAGCGCCCCTCGGCCCGCCCGGCCCACGCCGCCGTCGCGGTATAGGCGGCAAGCGCCTGCGCCGGCATAAGCGTCTCATCGGGATACCAGCCGCCGACCGGCTGACCATCGGCGTCGGTGCGCGAAATCGCGGCGGCCAGCCCGGCGAACACGTCCGGCGTTTCAACAGGGGCGTCCGAACCGAAGGCCACCGGCACGCCCGCCCTTTCCATCGAGGCCCAGGCATAGGCACCGTCGAGCCGGTCCGGCCCCAGCCGCGCCTCCGCCATCAACCGGTCCGAGGTTTGATGCTGCGGCTGCATGCTCGCCACCGCGCCCAGTGCGGCAAAGCGCCGAATGTCGGCCGGTGCGACGATCTGCGCATGTTCGATGCGCCAGCGCCGTTCCCCGGTATATGTATCGTCGAGTTCCGCAATCGCGTCGAGCACCTCTGCGTTGGCAGCATCGCCGATCGCGTGCACCGCAACCTGGAAATCGTCCATCGCGGCCCGGCTCATCAGATTGCGCAATTGCGTGCCGGTGAGCAGCGGCAGACCGGTCTGCTTCGGCGCATCGACATAGGGCTGGCTGAGCCACGCCCCGCGCGATCCCAGCGCCCCGTCGAGGTAAAGTTTCACCCCGCCCATGTGCAGCCGGTCGCGGTAAAGCCAGGGCGAGGGGCCGGGCCCGGCGATCGCCTCCATATCCTCCACTCCATGGGCATAGGACATGATGCGGATGCGCAGCCGGCCAAGATCGCCCGCCCGGCGGTAGGTGTGCCAGTCCTGCATCGTCGTGCCCATGTCGGCAACGGCGGTGATGCCCCGCGCGATGAGCAGGTCCTGCGCATTTTGCAGGGCGCGGTCGCGATCCTCCGGCCGGATTGAGGGGCGGGCCTTGTCGATGAGCGCGCTTGCCCCGTCGACGAACACGCCGGCGGGCATCTTGCCGCCGGCGATGCGTTCGATGCGCCCGCCATCGGGGTCGGGCGTATCGGCATCGACGCCCGCGGCTCGCATCGCCGCCGTGTTCGCCCATCCCGCATGGCCGTCCACCCGTTCGAGCCATACTGGCCGGTCGGCCACCGCCGCGTCGAGGTCGGCGGCGGTGGGAAAGCGGCCGAGGCCCCAGCGTTCCTGATTCCAGCCGCGCCCGATGATCCATGCCCGGTCGGGATTGTCGGCGGCATAGGCGGCGATGCGCTGCTGCGCCTCGGCCAGGCTGTTCGTGTCCGACAGATCGAGCGTCAGCGTCGCAAGACCCAGCCCGGCGACATGCAGATGCGCATCGACGAAGGACGGCATCAGCACGCGCCCCTCTCCATCGAGGCGGTAATCGACCTCGCGCGGGAGCCGTTCGCCTTCGCGGTAAAGCCGCGCCACGCGCCCGTCATCGTCGATCAGCAGCGCGGCAAAGCGTTCGACGGTGCCGTCGCGTTCGAAACGCATGCCCGCCACATTGTCGACCAGCGTATCGGCATGGGCGGGAAAGCCGGTCATGGCGAGGGCGGTGAAGGCGCAGAGCACGGGGCGGACGGGGGTAAAGACAGACTTCATGGGCGAGAGCCTTAAACGCCATTTGCACGGCGCGCCATATCCGATAGGGCCGGGCGCCATGGCAGATCTTCAGAACGCATCGAAACAAAGCGGTACGACCGCCGCCGATCAGGCTCCGTTTACCGCCGCGGATGTCCGGGCCGCCGCCGCCCGCATCAGCGGGCAGATCGTGCGCACGCCGACGATGCACAGCAAGACGCTCTCCGACATTACCGGGGCCAATATCTGGCTCAAGTTCGAGAATCAGCAGTTCACCGCCGCCTACAAGGAACGCGGCGCGCTCAACGCCTTGCTGCTGATGGAGGACGATGCCCGGTCGCGCGGCGTCATCGCCGCATCGGCCGGCAACCATGCGCAGGGGTTGAGCTATCACGGGACGCGGCTCGGCGTGCCGGTCACCATCGTCATGCCGCGCACGACCCCCACGGTAAAGGTGATGCAGACCGAGGCCGTGGGCGGCAAGGTCGTGCTCGAAGGGGAAACCTATGACGAGGCCTATGCCCATGCGCGGCAGATCGAACAGGATATGGGGCTGACCTTCGTTCACCCGTTCGACGATCCGCGCGTGGCCGCGGGGCAGGGGACGGTCGCGCTAGAAATGCTGGAGGATGCGCCGGAAATCGATACGCTATGCGTGCCGATCGGCGGCGGCGGGCTGATTTCCGGCATGTCCACCCTCGCGCGGGAGGTAAAACCCGACATCGCCATCTACGGCGTGCAGGCGGCGCTCTACCCCTCCATGTATGCGAAGGTGAAGGGCAGGAGCATGGCATGCGGCGGCGACACGCTGGCCGAAGGAATCGCGGTGCGCGACCCGGGCAAGATGACGTCCAAGGTGGTCGCCCGCAATGTCGACGATATCGTGCTTGTCGACGAGCCGCAGCTCGAATCCGCGACCGCGCTTCTGCTGCAGATCGAGAAGACGGTGGTCGAAGGCGCCGGCGCCGCCGGTCTCGCCGCGGTGCGCGCCAATCCCGAACTGTTCCGCGGACGCAATATCGGGATCGTCCTGTGCGGCGGGAACATCGACACCCGGCTGCTCGCCAATGTGTTGCTGCGCGATCTGGCGCGGTCCGGGCGGCTGGCGCGACTGCGTCTCACGCTGCAGGACAGGCCGGGCGCGTTGTTCAAGGTCATGCGGGCGTTCGACGCGCACAGCGTGAACATCATCGAGATCTATCATCAGCGCATCTTCACCACCCTTCCTGCCAAGGGGCTGATCACCGATATCGAGTGCGAGGCCCGCGACCGCGCGCAGATCGACGCGCTCGTCTCCCAGCTTCAGGGTGAAGGTTACGTGGTGAGCGAGGTGGAACTCGCCTGAAACTGGCGGGGCGGGCATGGTGCCGCGTCGGCGTTCCATGCCTTTCACAACAATTTTCGACCTGTGCCATTGCGGGAGAGGTCGGTTTTGCTACGTTCAAACGTAGTTAATGGACTTTAACGTTCAGTGGCGCTTTGCCATTTACGCAGATGCAGCATCGGCATGCGGCCATGGTGCGTCTGTTTTGGACCGTCAAAGAGCGAAAGGGCCAGGTGATCGCATCATGACTGCGCCGGTGAAATTCCCCCGTTTCTTCGTGACCGCCCCGGCGCCGTGTCCCTATCTGCCGGACCGTCAGGAAAGAAAGGTCTTCACTGAGATCGACGGCCCGGATGCCGAAGCGTTGAACGATGCCCTTGGCCGGATCGGGTTCCGCCGCAGCCAGAACGTCGCCTATCGCCCCAATTGCGCAAGCTGTTCGGCCTGTGTTTCAGTGCGCGTCGTGGCGAGCGAATTTCGCGCGTCGGGCACGCAGAAACGCACGATGAAGGCGAATGGCGACCTGATCGCGACGGCGACCCGGCCATGGTCCACTGTCGAGCAATACGATCTGTTGCAAAAATACCTATCCGTGCGCCATCCCGATGGCGGCATGTCCGCCATGGACGAGATGGATTACGCCGACATGGTGGAACAGACGCCCGTGACAAGCTATGTCATCGAATATCGCGAGCCGGGCGAGGATGGAAAGCCGGGCCGTCTGGTCGGGGCCTGCCTGACCGACCGTCAGGACGATGGCCTGTCCATGATCTATTCATTCTACGACCCGCACCATCCCACGCGGACCGGACTTGGCAATTATATCATTCTCGATCATATCCGGCGCGCAGGCCAATCCGATCTTCCCTATGTCTATCTGGGCTATTGGATCGAGGGTTCGCCGCGCATGCAATACAAGGTCCGCTACCGGCCCCTCGAACGGCTGGGCCGTGAGGGGTGGGAACGTTTCGATGCCGATCGTCAGAGCGCTCTCATTGCCGAGGCTTCCGCGCCACGGCGCGGCGGTGACGGCACGCATGGCGGGAACAAGGACGGCATGCCCGGCGGTCAGCGGCAATACGCGGCGGCCAAGGGCTGAATCCCGCCGCGTTGCCCTGCTTTGCGGGGCGGCGATGCTTTGCGCCTCAGCCGTTTGGGTTCCCTCCGGCGCGCGGGCGCAAGAGGCCGACCCGGAGCTGGAGGCGCTGATCCCCGATGGCGCGATCGCCGATGCCGAGGGGTGGGCGACGGGTGCCGATCCGGGCAGCGTCAGCGAAGACGCCGCCGATACCCCCATCGACGAGACCGGCTACACGCTCGCCTGGCCGGATGACGAACGGCTCGCCATCGATATCGAACCGGTCGCGCCCGATCCGGCGCTTGCCGAATGGCTCGACCCGTCCGGCCCGGAAATCGCCGCCGACCTGCGCAGCGCCGACATGGAAAGCGATTTCGCCGGGCGGGAAAGCGATTTGATAGGCACGGCCCTGTCCGACCGGATCACGCTTGCCTATCCAGAAACCTTTGCGCGGTTCGGCCAGTTCGAGAATTTTACCACCCGATTCCTCGCTCTGTCGACGCTGGAGTCGCTTGCCGACGATGACGATACGCTGGCGCAGGTGGTCAACCGTGCACGCGCGGATCAGGATGTGCTGGCCCGGCTGCTCACCGTCTACGGGTTCTACGACGCCGATATCCGGCGCGAACTCGCCGGACGGGGGCCGGGGGCGGGGAAAGAGCCCGCGCAGGGTACCGATGCGACCGACGCGCCTTCGCCGGTGGATGACGGGTCCTATGCGCGGTTCCGCTTCGTACTGGAGCCGGGGCCGCGTTACCGGCTGACGGCGATCGATCTTGGTTCGCTCGGCGCGACCGGGACGGACTGTGCGATGCTGCGCCGCAGCTTTGCGGTGGAGGTGGGCGATCCCATCGATCTCGACGCGATCACGTTCGAACGGATCGACCTTCAATATGCGCTGGCGCAGAACGGCTACCCCTTTGCCGAGGTCGCGGAGCCGCAGCTCACCATCGACCACGCGGTGGATGGCGGAACGCTGTCGATGCCGGTCGCGCCGGGCGGCAGATACCGGTTCGGCACGGTCACGAGCACGGATCCCGATTTCCTTTCGGGCCGGCACCTGGCGCAAATCGCCCGGTTCGAGTCCGGCGATACCTACCGCGGCAGCGATGTGGAGGATCTGCGCGAGGCGATCCTGCAAACAGGGCTCGCCTCCACCTTGACCGTGCGCCCGCGCGCCGTCGTGCCGCCCACCGACGGGGAGCCGGGCACGGTCGCGATCGATGTCGACATCACGCCCGCCCCGCTGCGCACGATTGCCGGTGCCATCGGGTACGGCACGGGGCAGGGTTTCCGGCTCGCGGCGAGTTGGGAGCACCGCAATTTCTTCCCGCCCGAAGGCATGCTGCGCCTGCGCGGAATCGCGGGCACGCAGGAACAGCTCATCGGCGCAACGTTCCGGCGCAACAATTTTACAGGGCGCGACCGTGTCCTCACGCTCGACCTTTTTGCCAACACGATCGACCGCGACGCTTACGAGGCCCGGACAATTTCGGCCATCGCCCGTTACGAACGGCTTTCGACGCTGATCTTTCAGAAACGCTTTGTCTGGGCGGCGGGGCTCGAACTCGTCGCGTCGCAGGAGCGCGAGGGCGCGCTTGATGGCAATCTCGGCCCGCGCGAAACCTATTTCGTGGTCGCGGCACCGGGGCGGATCGGTTTCGATGAAAGCGACGACCTGCTCGACCCGCGGCGAGGATGGCGCGCATCGCTGCTGCTGTCCCCGGAATTCAGCCGCAACAATTCGACAGGCTCGCAAGGGGTGTACGCCCGCGCGATCCTCGACGGCAGTTTTTATCAGCCCCTCACCGACCGCATCACCGGGGCGGGGCGGGTGCGTTTCGGCACGATCACGGGGCTGGGGCTGTCCGACATCGCGCCCTCGCGCCGGCTTTACGCGGGCGGCGGCGGGTCGGTGCGCGGCTACGGCTATCAACAGATCGGCCCGAAGGATACGATCGGCGATCCGACGGGGGGCCGATCGCTGACCGAATTCGCGCTGGAGGCACGGGTGCGCACCGGGCTGTTCGACGGTGCCCTTTCCGTGGTTCCGTTCATCGACGCGGGCGCGGTCGATACCACCACCACACCGCGATTTTCGGACCTGCAATTCGGCGCGGGCGTCGGCATACGGTATCACACGAATTTCGGCCCGTTGCGGGTCGATCTCGCCACGCCGATCAATCCGCGTCCAGGCGATGGCCCGGTGGCGGTCTATGTCTCGCTGGGTCAGGCGTTTTGACCGGCACGCAGGATAATGTTGTGGTCGAGGAGGCGGTGCCCGAAAAGTCCCGGCGGAACTGGGCCCGGTACTGGCGCATCCGGATAACGGCGGGCGTCGCATTGATGTTCGTGGCCGTTGCGGCGTTTTTCGCCGTGATCGACAGCCCGATCGGCCATCGCTTCATCGTCGACTCGCTCTCGCGCTATGCGCCCGCGTCCGGGCTTCGTATCGAGGTCGGGCGGATCGAGGGTTCCGTCCTTGATGAGGCGATCCTGCGCGATGTGCGCTTTTCCGACCCGGAGGGCGTGTTCGCCCGCGTGCCGGAGGTGGAGCTGGCATGGAAGCCGTTCGCATGGTTCACGAACGGCCTTGATGTGCGGCGTCTGATCTTCCGTCGCGGCGAGCTGATGCGGATGCCCGCACTCAACCCCGGCGACCCGGATGCGCCGATAGTGCCGAATTTCGACATCCGCATCGACAGGCTAAAATTCGATGCATTGACCGTCGGCCCGCAAATCGCGGGGGAGGCGCGGCGCGTCAACCTGCTCGGCCAGGCCCGGATCACGGACGGGCGGGCGAGGATCGCCATCGACAGCGCACTGGGCGGTGCGGACCGGTTGGCCGCACGGCTGGACATGGCGGAGGCGGACAATCGCTTCGACCTCGAAATCGACTATCGCGCACCGGCTGGCGGTCTGCTCGCGGGCATGGTCGGCGCGCGCGAGGATCTGCGTGCCGTGGTCACGGGAGATGGCGATTGGCGGCGGTGGGACGGGCGTCTGCTCATCCGGCGCGGTGGAGACACGTTCGCGGCCTTTCGCCTGTCCAACCGGGCGGGGCGATATGGCGCGCTGGGGCGGATCTATCCCGGCGACCTGCTCACCGGCCTGCCCGCCCGCGCGGCGGGCGAGGCCGTTTCATTGCGCGCCGAAGGAACCTTGCGCAACAGCATCGTCGATGGCGCCGCCCGGTTCAAGGGGCGCGGCCTTCGCGGCGATGTCCGCGGGGCGGTCGACCTCGCCGAAAACCGTTTCGACGGGTTGGTCGCGCGGCTGCGTTTGCGCGATCCGGCGCTGCTTGGCGGTGATCTGCGCCTCCGGGGGATGACGGCGCGGCTCGCCTTCGACGGGGCGTTTCGCGGGTCTGCGGTCGGGTACGAGGCGGCGGCGGATCGCGTGACGTTGGGCGCGCTGCGGCTGTCGCGGGTGCGGGCACGGGGTACGGGCATGCTGGAAAACGGGCGCCTGACCGTGCCCCTCCGGTTGATGGCGGGGGGAATTGCAACGGGGGTCGTGCCGCTCGACCGGCAGCTTCGCGGTGCGGTGCTCACAGGGACGCTGGTGCATTCCGACGGGCAGCTCACGGCGGAGGCATTGCGCCTCGCCGGGCCGGGGATCGATGCGCGGCTCGCGCTACGCGGGGATATGCGGCGGGGGCTCTACGCATTGTCCGGGCCAGTCGCGGCAGATGGCGTTCCGTTCGCCAATCTGGGCACAGTGAACGTTCGCGGCGACATCGCGGCCACACTTGGCGGTCCGCGAAAATGGACGCTGAATGCCGCGCTCAACGGGCGGATGGCCCGGATCACGAACGCTGCGCTGCGCAATATCGCGGGGCCGCCGGTTCGCTTTTCCGGGCGGTTGGAGCTTGCCGCCGGGCAACCGATCCTGATCCGCACGGCGCGCATCGACGCACGCGATGTCGATCTTTCGCTGACCGGCAGGCGCGCGCTCGACGGAACGGTGACTTTGTCCGGCACGGGCCGTCACATCCGGTTCGGCGCGTTCGAGATCGAGAGCAGCATCGTCGGCAGCGGGCCGAGCGCGGTGCTCGTCTTTGCCTCCCCCTACGCCCCGGCGGGCCTACGCGATGTGCGCGTGGCCGTGAACCCGAGCGAGGACGGATTCCGGATCGAGACGGAGGGGCAATCGCTTCTCGGCATGTTCGATGGCGTGCTCGACGTGCTCGCACTGCCGGGCGGCGGGACGGCTATCGCTGTGCAGCGCCTCACCATCAGCGATACCGGCGTCACCGGTCAGTTGCGCCTGTTGCCGGGCGGTGTCGCCGGTGAGCTTGCGGTGTCCGGGGGCGGTGTTTCGGGAACGCTCGCCCTGTCCCCGGATGCGGCGGGGCAGGGGGAGCAGGGGGTCGATGCCGCCCTGCGTCTGCGCAATGCGCGGTTCGCAGGGGTAGTCCCGATCGAGGTGCGCACAGCGAATATCCGGATCGACGGAACGATGGGCGATGATGCGACGCTCGACGCCGCCATCAATGCGCAGGGGATTTCGCGCGGCGACATCTTTATCGGACGGCTCGCGGCGGAGGGGCGGTTGCGCAACGGGGCGGGTGATTTCCGGGCCCGCATTGCCGGGCGGCGGGGCAGCCGCTTTGCCCTGCGCGTGGCGGGCGACGTGTCGCGCGAAAGGATCGCGGTCGGCGCACGCGGGCGCTATGCCGGGCGGGACATTTCCATGCCGCGCCGCGCCGTCCTGCTCCGCCGGGATGGGCCGGGCGGCACGCAATGGGAATTGCAGCGTAGCCAGATCGATTTCGCCGGCGGACGGCTCCAGGCCGAGGGGCAGCTTGGCGGGGTGAACGCCATCACGCTGAAACTCGCGGACATGCCGATGTCGGTCGGCGATCTCTTGATCAGCGATCTCGGCCTGGGCGGAACGGCGTCGGGCGTCGTCACCTACCGCGACATGCCGGGCGAGGCGCCGACCGGGCGGGCGCGCCTGCTGTTCGACGATCTGACCCGGTCGGGGCTGGTGCTGACCTCGCGGCCGGTCGATCTGGCGGTGGTGGCGGAATTGTCGGCGGGCCGGTTCGAAACGCGCGCGGTCATCCGCGAGAACGGCAATCGCAGCGGACGGCTGCAGGCGCGTATCGACGACCTCCCGGCGAGCGGCGCGGTGGTCGACCGGCTGCGCGCCGGGCGCCTTTCGGGGCAGGCACGTTATCGCGGGCCGGCCGATGCGATCTGGCGTCTGGTCGCGGTGGAACTGTTCGACCTTACCGGCGAGGTGCGCATCGCCGCCAACATGCGCGGCACGCTCGACGATCCGCAATTGCGCGGCACCATCCGCAGCGACGACCTCCGCATGCAGAGCGCGCTTACGGGGACCGACATCGACGCCATTGACCTGCGCGGCAATTTCGATGGCTCCATCCTGCGGATCGGGCGGTTTTCCGGGCGCGCGGGGAATGGCGGCACGGTTTCGGGCAGCGGCACCATCGACCTGTCCAATATTGCGCAGCGCGGTGTCGGCTTGGATATCCGCATCGCCGCACAGCAAGCGCAATTGCTCCGCCGGGATGAAATCAGCGCCGTGGTAACGGGGCCGATGCGCATCCTTGCCCGCGACAATCGCGGCACGATCGCCGGGCGGCTTCGCGTGGATCGCGGGCGATGGCAATTGGGACGTGCATCGGCGGCGCAAAGCCTGCCGAACGTGGCGACGCGGGAAATCAACCTCCCCGCGGATCAGCAGGCGGCGCGGTCGCGCATGGGGCCGTGGCGCTATCTCATCGACGTGCGTGCCGACGATCGTTTCGCCGTGACCGGCCTCGGCCTCGACAGCGAGTGGGAGGCCGATGTCCGCATTCGCGGCACCATCGCGGCACCGCGCCTTTATGGCGAGGCGGAGCTCGTTCGCGGCGGGTATCAGTTTTCGGGCCAGCGTTTCGAACTCGAACGTGGCCGTATTCAGTTTACCGGCGAAAATCCGCCCGATCCGCAGTTGAACGTGCTCGCCGTCGCCGATGTGGAGGATATCGACGCCCGCATCGCGATCAGCGGTTCCGCGCTCGCGCCGCAGATCGCCTTTTCCTCCGTGCCGGCCCTGCCGGAGGAAGAGGTGCTGTCCCGCCTGCTGTTCGGCGATTCCATTGCCAATATCTCCGCGGCGGAGGCGTTACAGCTCGGCTCCGCGGTCGCTGCGCTCCAAGGGGGCGGGAGCGGTCTCGACCCGATCAACCGCTTGCGCAGCGCGATCGGTCTCGACCGGCTTCGCATCGTCGGCGCTGATGAGGCGCTGGGCCGGGGCACCAGCGTCGCGGCGGGCGAGTATCTGGGGCGTAATCTCTATGTCGAGCTGATTACCGACGGGCGCGGCTATAGCGCGAGCGCGCTCGAATACCGGGTGACGAGCTGGCTTTCCCTGCTCGCCAGCGTGTCGTCCATCGGGTATAATTCGGTCGGGGCCGAGGTCAGCCGGGATTACTGACCCGCCATGCGGGTGCCGAGCATGCGCCCCGCACCCGGCACCGGCGTTACTGGGTTTTCAGCATCGCATCGACCGGGATCGCGACGCCATTATTGGCGATGATCGCGCCCCCTGTGACGAGAGCGGTGCCGCCATCCTCGTCCGTGACGCGGATCGCATCGCCATCCTTTGCGAAGGTCAGCATGGTCCCGGCCATGTTCTGCATTTCGACGCTGCCGTTGTTTTCGAGCGCGCGGGCGATATCGGGCACGGTGAACGCACCCGGCAGGACATGTTCGCGCAGCACCGCGGCCAGCACGGCATCCGCATTCTCACCCCCACCGCCGGAGGGGGCAGCCTTGTCGAAGGCAGCATCACTGGGCGCGAGGATCGTGTAGCTCGCCGTTCCGTCGAAGATGGTGGCCATCGCCGTTTCATTGAGCGCACCGCTCAACCGAGAAAGTCCGTCCGCATCGGCAAGCGCCGCGGCCAGCGATTCGTTGCGCGCATCGGTCGCTTCACTCGCCGCATCTTCGGCCTCGTCCGAACCGCATGCGGCCAGCGGCGCGACAAGCAACAGCGCCGCGGACAGGTTGCGCAAAATCTGGTTCATCGGTTTTCCTTCCCCGCCCATCACAGAAGCTCGATCACGGCCTGGACGAGCTGCGTCGTCGGATCGATCCGGTAGACATAGCCGTCGCTGTATCGATAACGCGCGTCCGGCCCGT
Organism: Croceicoccus hydrothermalis; assembly: GCF_022378335.1. Lineage (GTDB taxonomy): Bacteria > Pseudomonadota > Alphaproteobacteria > Sphingomonadales > Sphingomonadaceae > Croceicoccus > Croceicoccus hydrothermalis. The sequence continues at coordinate 60,690 of NZ_JAIQCI010000001.1, read as the reverse complement.
CGCGGTAACGGTCGCGGTAGTTATATGGCACGTTATAGACATCGTAGCCCGACGGCATCGGCTGTCCCACGCGAATGTCATTGCCGGTGAGCAGCGCCGCGACCGTGGTGATGGCCTGCGTCGCAGGATCGATCCGGTAGATCGTATTGTCGGCGTAGCGATAGCTCTGCGCCTTGCCGAGGTCGTAATAGGATTGATAATAGGATGGGAGCGGATCCTGCCGGAACCAGTTCGGCCAACGCTGTCCCGGCGAAAGCGCACCGGCGAGCAACGGGTAATAGCCGCTGATCCTGCCGCCGTCGCCGATCCGAACCAGATTGCCGTCGTAATACCGATACCGCCCGTCGGTCATGTTGGGCAAATCCCACCAGTCGGCACGGTCATACCGGCGCTCGGCCTTCCGCGCGAGGCCGGGCGGCATGCACCCGTTGTTCTTCTTTGCAAGGCCGGGCGGGCAGCCGTCGACGGGCCGATAATCGGGTGAGCGCCGGTCGTAGAAGATGTCGCCGACGGGACTATCGCGGTAATCGCTGGTGGAATAATAATCATCGCGAATGGCGCGAATGTCGCGATCCTGCCGGCCGTTGCCGTTGTGGCGCTGCATTACTGGACGGTTGCCATTCCCGGCGCCGTTGCCATTGCCATTGCCATTAAGGGATCGGGCGGAATTGCCGCGCGGTTGGACGTCGTTGGTGTGACGGGCGTTGCCGTTGCCATTCCCGTTGCCGGGATTACGAGGACCGGCAGAGGCTTGTTTGTCCGGCTTTCCGCCACCATTGCCGCGGTTGCCGGCTCCATTATTGCCGCGTGCATTGGCATTGCCTTTGCCGTTTGCGTCATTGGCGGCCGCCTGGCCTTTCGCTTGTCCGTTGCCTTGGCCGTTTCCGGGCTGCGCGTGGGCGACCGGGGCGGATAAGGCAAGCACGGCAACGCCGATCAAGAACTTGCGCATTGTTAATCTCCTTTGCAGGCATAACACATTGCAAAGGCGCACGGTTCCATAGGGGCGTGCGCTGCGGCATCGTCCCTGTCCGATAAGCATGCCACGAAAAAGGGCGCCCGACCCACGGACGGACGCCCTTCACAAACTAACGTCCCGAGGGAATCAGGCGCTGTAGTACATGTCGAATTCGACCGCGCTGGGCGTGGTTTCGAAACGCAGCACGTCGGCCCATTTCAATTCGGCATAGGCGTCGATCTGCTCCTTGGTGAACACTCCGCCCTCGAGCAGGAACTCATGATCAGCCTCGAGCGCGGTCAGCGCCTCTCGCAGCGAACCGCATACGGTCGGCACCTCGGCCAGCTCCGCCGGGGGCAGGTCGTAGAGATTCTTGTCCATCGCGTCGCCGGGGTGGATCTTGTTCTTGATCCCGTCGATGCCGGCCATCAACAGCGCCGCGAACGAGAGATAGGGATTGGCCAGCGGATCGGGGAAGCGGAATTCGACGCGCTTCGCCTTTTCGCCCGCGCCATACGGAATGCGGCACGATGCCGACCGGTTGCGCGCGGAATAGGCGAGGAGCACCGGCGCCTCGAACCCGGGCACCAGACGCTTGTAGCTGTTGGTGGTGGGGTTGGTGAAGGCGTTCAATGCCTTGGCATGCTTGATCACGCCGCCGATGTAGTAAAGGCAATTGTCCGAAAGGCCGGCATAGCCGTTGCCGGCAAAGGTCGGCTTGCCATTGTCCCAGATCGACATGTGGGTGTGCATGCCCGACCCGTTGTCGGCCTTGATCGGCTTGGGCATGAAGGTCGCGGTCTTGCCATAGGCCTGCGCCACCATGTGGACGACATATTTGTAGATCTGCACCCGGTCGGCCGTCTGCGTCAGCGTGCCGAAGGTGATGCCCAGCTCGTGCTGCGCGGAGGCGACCTCGTGGTGATGCTTGTCCATGGGCAGGCCCATTTCGACCATCGTCGTGACCATCTCGGCGCGGATGTCCATGGCGCTGTCGACCGGCGCGACGGGGAAATAGCCACCCTTGGCGCGGGGACGGTGGGCGAGGTTGCCGCCTTCGTAATCGCGGTTCGAATTGGTCGGCAGTTCGATGTCGTCGATGCGATAGCCCGAGCCATCGTAACCGTCATAGAACTTCACGTCGTCGAACATGAAGAATTCCGGTTCCGGCCCGACATAGACGGTGTCGCCAAGCCCGGTGGTCTTCAGGAATTCCTCGGCCCGCTTGGCGGTGGAGCGGGGGTCGCGGCCATACAACTCACCGGTCGAGGGTTCGACGATGTCGCAGAACAGGACGAGCATCGGGGTCGCGGAGAACGGATCGATATAGGCCGCGTCGAGATCGGGCTTCAGGATCATGTCCGATTCGTTGATCGTCTTCCACCCCTCGATCGAGGAGCCGTCGAACATCAGACCCTGTTCCAGCTCGTCCTCACCCAGCGGCCCGGCCAGCATCTGAAGATGCTGCCACTTGCCCTTGGGGTCGGTGAAACGCAGATCGACCCACTCGATCTCTTCGTCCTTGATCCGTTTCAGGATGTCGCTTGCAGAAGCCATGTTCATACCTTTCGTCTTGGGACCCGGGCGGGCCGGGGATTTATCGTGAGAATTTCGACATTCCGCGCGCGTGCCGCGCGGTCGCTGCGCGAATTCAGACCGCGTCGGCGTCGCGTTCGCCGGTGCGGATGCGGATCGCCGATTCGATCGGGGATACGAAGATCTTGCCATCGCCGATGCGTCCGGTCTGTGCCGCGCCGGCGATCGCCTCGACCACGCGTTCGGCAAGATCGGCGGCAACGATCACCTCAAGCTTCACCTTGGGCAGGAAATCGACGACATATTCGGCGCCGCGATACAGCTCCGTATGCCCCTTCTGCCGCCCGAAGCCCTTGGCCTCGGTGACGGTGATCCCGGTGACGCCGACCTCGTGAAGGGCTTCCTTCACCTCGTCGAGCTTGAACGGCTTGATGATTGCCTCGATCTTTTTCACAGCGCTTTCAAGGCTCCCGCAAATGCGCTTCCCGCACGATGCGGCAAGGGCGGGAATGCCGGAATGCCGCGTCGGGGCGACGGGAAGATTCGCCGTCCGACTAGGGCGGAACCCTAGGCGATGGACAACCCGAACGAAAGGGGGCGGAGCCGCGAAAGGAGCGCTTTTTGACGAGATTTGCAAAATAAACTTGCGCGTCAAACCGCGCAATGATGCCTAATCGTGCAGCTTGTGCTTAAATATTGGGCGGTGCCTGTCACACAGGCACTATTCGGCGAGGTTCAGCCCCGTCGCCTCATCGAACCCGGCCATGATATTGAGGTTCTGAAGCGCGGCACCGCTCGCCCCCTTGCCCAGATTGTCGAGCGTCGCGGCCAGCCGGATCTGGGTGCCGTCCGCGCTTGCGAACACGTGCAGCACGATCCCGTCATGCGCGCCGCCCTCACCATCGAGCAGCAGCGCGGCGCGGTCCTTGTCCTCAAGCGTGACGGTGACAATCGGCGAACCGGCGTAGCGTTCGCGCAGGGCGGCGCGCATCGCATCCGCATCGGCCGTAACCGCCATGGCGGCGGCGGGGATCGGTACCTCCACCACCATGCCGCGCATCGTGGGCACGACCGCCGGCGCGAACACCGGCGCGTGGGTCAGCCCCGCATGTTTCTGCATTTCGGGCAGATGCTTGTGCCCGCCGTGCAAGGCATAGCCGCGAAACGCAGGCGGGTTTTCGCCATTGCGGTAATCGGCGATCATCGCCTTGCCGCCGCCCGAATATCCGGACACGGCATGACACACGAAGGGGAAATCCGCCGGCAGCAGTCCGCCCGCCACCAATGGCGCGACAAGAGCCAGGAACCCGGTCGGATAGCAGCCTGGATTGGACACGAAACGCGCCCCCGCGATGGCGGCGTGTCCGACCAGTTCCGCAAAACCATAGGTCCACCCATCCGCGACGCGATGCGCGGTCGATGCGTCGATCACGCGAGTGGTATCGTTGCGGATCATGGCGACCGATTCGCGTGCGGCATCGTCGGGAAGGCACAGAATGGCGATGTCGCAGTCATTCAGCGCCTCTGCCCGCGCGGCATCGTCCTTGCGCCGGTCGTCGGGCAGGGCGATCATCTCGATCCCGCTACGCCCGGTCAGCCGTTCGGCGATCTCAAGCCCGGTCGTCCAGGCCGCCCCATCGATGAAGACGCGCACGCTCATGCCTCGGCCACCAGCGCATCGGACGCGACGTAGCCTGCCGTTCCGCCCCGCGTGCTGCCCCAGGCGTATCCACCCGAAAAATCGAGCACGTCGAACCTGTCCCCTTCTGTAAGCGACCCGACCGGACCGGCCCCGGCCTGCGGCGAGGCCGTGATCGTTACGGCCCGCGTCGCGACATGCGTCATCGGCACCGCGTAATGCGGCACGAAGATCCTGCCGGCCAGATCGATATGCGCAAGATCGCCGCGCGCGGGAAGGGGCACGTCGTCACGCTCCCGCGGGCCGGACAGGTTGAAACTGCGCGGCTGCGGCTCTTTGGAAATGGACAGGGTAGCTGGATCGGGCAAGGGCGGCGTTTTTCTGATCGAGTGAAAGTCTTTCGCGAACGCGCCGCTTAGACCGCCGTGCCGGGAGAGGCAAGTTTCCGCCCCGCCGGCCCCGTTCAATTGCCGCCGAAACGGGCCTGCACCATGTGCCATGCCGCCCTGAGGCCGAGCGCGGCGCCCCCCTTGGGCCGTCCCGGTTTTGCGGCCGGGCGCCAGGCGAACGTGTCGAAATGCGCCCAGTCGAGATCGTCGGCGACGAATGCATCGAGGAACAGCCCCGCCGTGATCGCGCCGGCGAACCCGCCGCTGGCCGAATTGGCCATGTCGGCGATGTCGCTTTTCAACATGTCGCGATAGGTTTCGGGAAGCGGCAGGCGCCAGCATTCGTCGTCATGCGCCTTACCCGCGGTGAGCAATGCATCGGCGGTCGCGTCGCGCCGCGCCATCAGCGCCGGGAGGTCGGGGCCAAGCGCCACGCGCGCCGCGCCGGTCAGCGTGGCGAAATCGATGATGAGTTCAGGCTTCGTCTCGCTCGCCCGCGTCAGCGCATCGCCGAGGATCAGACGCCCTTCGGCATCGGTATTGGTGATTTCCACGGTCTTTCCCGCCCGCGATGTCAGGACGTCGCCAGGCCGGAATGCGTTGCCGGCAATCGCGTTCTCCACCGCCGGGACGAGGCAATGCAGACGCACGTTCAGCCCCCGCGCCATGATCAGCTGCGCCAGCGCCAAGGCATGGGCCGAACCGCCCATGTCTTTCTTCATCAGCGCCATGCCGCTCGCCCCCTTGATGTCGAGCCCGCCGGAATCGAAGCACACGCCCTTGCCCACGATGGCGAGCCGCGGCGCATTTTCATCGCCCCATTCGATTTCGATCATGCGCGGCGCGAACCCGCGGGCGGCGGCGCGGCCCACGGCGTGAACCATCGGATATTCGCGTTCGAGCGTGTCGCCGCGCGTCACCGATATCGTCGCTCCGTATGCCTTGGCGATGCGCTCGGCCTCGGCCTCCAGCGCTTCGGGGCCCATGTCCTCTGCCGGAGTATTGACGAGGTCGCGCACCAGATTCGCGGCCTCGGCCTCCGCGATGGCGGCATCGATGGCGGCGGCTTGTTGTGTGAGGAGGATGCGCGGGCCTTCGGCCTCGGCGTTCTTTTTATACCGGTCATACCGATATTGCGCGGTCTGCCACCCGAACAGCGCGGGCCCGGCGTCCCCTCTGGCAAGGCGGTAGGTGCCGGCGGGCAGCACCTCGGCAAGTTTTGCCAGACACCAGCTCGACAAATTGGCCGGATTGGCGACGCCGCCCACCGCGAACCAGCCGTCCCCATCGGGCAGAATTGCGGTTTCATACCCCTTGCCCTCGAATTTCTGCGCCGCGAGCGCCGCGCGTTGCGGCGCGCAGAGTGCGTTCCGCCATGCGTCGAACCCGTCCTTGTTGACGAGGTGGAGCGCGATCGCGTCCTGGCCGCGGTCGGCCTCGATAAGGGCGGGGCTCTTTTCGGTTCGGTTCATCGTATCCATATCCTTGGTTGTCGCCGCGATAGACGGCGCTGCCATCCGCTAGCGAGGGAAATCTGTATGTTTCGAACGGCTCTTGCCACCGCCCTGTTCCTGCCCGTGCTGGCGGGATGCTCCGACAATGGCGCGGCGGAGCCTGCGGCATCGCGGCCAAGCGAGGACGCGGCAACGGTCGCCGCCGAGGCCGTCACTCCGGCGGAACCGGGCCGGGCCGAGGCGGTGGATGAAAGCACCGACGATTTCCAATTCGCCTATAGCTGGCCTGCCGCTGCGGGAACCGGCCCGTTGAAGGACGCGCTCACCGCAGAGCGGCAGCGCCTGCGCAACGAGATCGCGACAAGCGCCAGCGCCGCGCGGCGGGAGGCGCTGGCATCGGGCTATCCCTTCCGCCCCTTCGGTTTTGACAAAAAATGGAGCGTTGTGACGCAAACGCCGCGCTTCGTCTCGCTGTCGGCGGAGACCTATGCTTACGAAGGGGGCGCGCACGGGATGCAGACCTTCGATGCGCTGGTGCTCGACCGGGAGAAGAACCTGGTGCTTCAGCCCGGCACGATGTTTTCGGGTACCGCCGCGCTTGGCGATGCGGTGCGCGGGCCGATGTGCGACGCGCTCGACCGTGCGCGGGCTGAAAGGCGCGGCGACATGGGCACGCAGGGCGGGTGGGAGAATGAATGCATCGACCCCGTAGCCGATGCCGCGATGATCCTGGGGTCGAGCGACGGGCGCCGTATCGACCGGCTCGGCTTTCTCATCGGATCGTCGGTCGCCGGCTCGCATGCGGAGGGCAGCTACGATGTCACCATTCCGGTGACAGAGGCGGTGATCGCCGCGCTACGCCCCGAATATCGCGACGCCTTTGCCACAGCGCCGGAGGGGTAAGCGTCGACCGGCCCGGCGTTTGACCACTCGCAATCCGGCCCGCGCGCCGCTACATGGGGGCGCATGACACAGTATCAGATCGTAGACGACACCGACATCCTGCCGCGCGACGGCACCATCAAGCTGCATGGCGAGGCCGGTTTTGCCGGCATGCGCAAGGCGGGAAGGCTGGCGGCCGAAATCCTCGATGCGATGGCCGAAATGGTGCGTCCCGGCATCACGACGGGCGCACTCGACGATGCGGTGCGATCGATGACGCTCGACGCCGGGGCGGTTCCGGCAACGGCGGGCTATCGCGGATACCGGCACAGCTGCTGCATCTCGATCAATCACGTGGTGTGCCACGGCATTCCGTCGGAAAAGACGCTGAAGGATGGCGACATCGTCAATATCGACGTGACGCCGCTGCTCAACGGGTGGCACGGCGATAGCTCGCGCATGTATCTTGTCGGCGATGTGCCGTTAAAGGCGCGGCGGCTGGTCGACGTGACGTATGAATGCCTGATGATCGGGATCGAGCAGGCCCGCCCCGGCGCGAGGCTCGGCGATATTGCGTCCGCCATCCAAACGCATGCCGAAAACCACCGCTACGGCGTGGTGCGCGAATTTTGCGGGCACGGGCTCGGACGGTTGTTCCACGATGCGCCCGAAGTCGTCCATGCCGGTCGCGCGGGGACCGGCCCTGAACTAAAGCCGGGCATGTTCTTCACCATCGAGCCGATGATCAATCTGGGCAAGGCCGGGGTAAAGCTCCTCGACGATGGATGGACGGCGGTGACGCGCGACCGTTCGTTGTCGGCGCAGTTCGAACATTCCATCGGCATTACCGAGGACGGCTGCGAAATCTTCACGCTCAGCCCGAAGGAGCGCCACGCGCCTCCCTACGAGGTGTGAGCGCGCGCGACTGTCGCGAAATGCCTGGCATAAAATAAACGCCCCGGCTCCTCTTGGCGGGAACCGGGGCGTTTCCTCTCCAACCGGCTTCGCGCCGACCGGAACGATCGTGGCGCGCGGCCTCAATCCTCCGGGGCGATTTGAACCTTCATACCGTCCAGATCGCCCGACATCGGGATCTGACAGGAAAGTCGCGAATTCTCTTTACGATGGTCGGAGCTGTCGAGGAGATCGTCCTCGTCAGCCGAAATCTTCGGCATTTTGTCGCCGAACGCGGGATCGACATAGACGTGGCATGTCGCGCAGGAGCAGCAGCCCCCGCAAAGCGCCAGCAATTCATCGAAACCATTGTCGCGGATCGCTTCCATCACGGTCAGCCCGTCCTGCGCTTCGACCGGCTTTTCCTCGCCTTCGCGATTGACGACAATCAGTTGCGGCATAGTCTGTCCCTATGTTTCGGCGGCGATGCGCGGGACATCGCTTGCCTGTCCGGGGCGGGCTGCTATCGGGTTACGCGGGATTTGGCAAGCCTGCTTTTGGTCGGGTGCAGCATGGCGGGGGAACGGCGATGGGTCTGACGAATGCGCAAATCGCCGCGGGGCTGGACGCCATCGCCGCCCGCGATCCGCAGGTGGCGGCCGCGCTGAAGGCGGTCGGCTACCCACAGGAACGCATTCGCGAGCGCGGATACCGCACCTTGCTGCGCACCATCGTGGGGCAACAGGTTTCGGTCGCGGCGGCGGATGCGGTGTGGGGCAGGCTGGTCGCGCACCTGGGCGAGGATATTCCGCCGCGCGCCGTGCTGGCGGCGGACTTCGACGCGTTGCGCGCCTGCGGTCTGTCGCGGCAGAAACAGGGTTATGCCCGGTCACTGTGCGCGTTGATCGCGGATGGCGCACTCGACCTGCACGCTCTGCCGGCCGATGACGAGGAGGCGATTGCCGCTCTCACGCAGGTCAAGGGGATCGGCCGCTGGTCGGCGGAAATCTACCTGCTTTTTGCCGAGGGACGGCCCGACATCTGGCCTGCCGGCGATCTCGCCGTGCAGGTGGGCGCGGGGCGCATTGCCGGGCTTTCGGAACGTCCCGACGAACGCGAAACCCGCGCGCTTGCCGAAAAATGGCGACCGCATCGCGGCGCGATGGCGATCTTCACCTGGCATTATTACCAGAATCCGGCGCTATAACGCGGCGTCGATCGCCCGCGCCATGTCCGCATCGCGCGCCGACAATCCGTCCGCGTCATGGGTGGTGAGCGTGATGTCCACCCGGTTGTAGACATTGCTCCATTCAGGATGATGATCCGCCTTTTCCGCGAGCATGGCAACGCGCGTCATGAACCCGAACGCCGCCACGAAATCGTCGAAGACGAAGCGCCGTTCGATCGCGCCGCCATCTTCGCGCAGCGTCCATTCCGGCGCCTGCGCCAGCATTGCACCGATTTCCTCTTTCGTCAGCCTGTCGACCATACTCGTTTCATTCCCCTGGCTTGGCACGCGGCCCTTCATCTCATAGACCGGCGCGATGGCCGCCGCCCTTTCCGTTCCGCCCGCCCCTTCGGCTCCCACGGCATTTGCGAATGCCGCGCTGGGTGCGCGGGATCTTGCATGCCGCCGCGGCGAACGGCTTTTGTTCGCACGGCTGTCCTTGCGGTTGAGGCACGGCGATGCGCTCCATCTGGCAGGGCCGAACGGCGTGGGCAAGTCCAGCCTCATCCGGATACTGGCGGGATTGTCGCGGCCCTTCGCCGGCACTGTGGAGCGGAGCGGCGATATTGCCCTGCTCGATGAACGCCTGGCGCTCGACACGCATCTGCCGCTGGGCCGGGCGCTCGATTTCTGGGCGCGGTGCGACGGGCTGCATGCCGATGCCGCGGCGCGCATCGCAAAGCGGGTCGGGATCGGCGGCCTGCTCGACGTGCCGGTGCGCTATCTCTCCACCGGACAGCGGCGGCGGGCCGCGCTCGCGCGTATGGCGGGACGCGGCGCGGCGATCTGGATGCTAGACGAACCGCTCAACGGGCTGGACGCCGCATCGACCGACATGGTGGAGGCGCTCATCGCGGAACATTGCGGGGCGGGCGGCATCGCGCTCGTCGCGTCGCACCAGCCGATCCGACTGCCTGGCATGGCGCGCCTGTCGATACCGGATTACGCCGCGTGACGGCGCTATGGGCCCGGGTGTTTCGCCGCGACATCGCCATGCTACTGACCGGTGGGCGGCGGGGCGGGGCGGGATTGCCGGTGCTGTTCTTCCTCGCCGTCGCCATGCTCTATCCCTTTGCGGTGGGGCCGGATGCGGCCCTGCTCGCGCGCAGCGGCGGGGGGATCGTGTGGGTCGCGGCGTTGCTGGCGGCGATCCTTCCGCTCGACCGTCTGGTGGAGCCGGACCTCGATGCCGGGTTCTTCGATCAATGGGCGCTTCGCGGGTTGAGCGAGGAATGGATCATGACGGCGCGCATCGGTGCGCACTGGCTGACTTTTGCCGTGCCGTTGATGATGGCGGCCTTGCCCGCGTCGGCGCTGCTGGGATTGACGGGGGGGCAGGTGCGGATCGTCATGCTGGGTCTGCTCGCGGGGACGCCGGGGCTGGCGGCACTGGGTGTGATGGTGGCGGGGATCACGGCGGGGCTGCGCGGGGGGGCGGCGCTTTCGGGGCTGCTGATCGTACCGCTGGCGATACCGCTGCTGATCTTCGGCGCGGGCAGCCTGTCGAGTGGGGGCGAGGGCGGCATCGCACTCACCGGTGCGGTCAGCCTGGTGCTGGTTGCGATCGCGCCCTTTGCGGCGGGCGCGGCGGTGCGCGCGGCCCGCGATTGAGCGCCGCTTTATCGTTGCCCTTTGGCCATGCGCCTCCTACCTTGGCGAAGATGCAGACAATCCCTGATACATTATCGCTTATCGGCAACACCCGGCTCGTCCGGCTCGCCGGGCCGAGCGAGGCCGCCGGATGCGACATTTTCGGCAAGTGCGAGTTCGAGAATCCCGGCGCGTCGGTGAAGGATCGCGCCGCGCTGTGGATCGTGCATGATGCGGAGGAGCGTGGCGCGCTGAAACCCGGTGGCACCATTGTGGAGGGTACGGCCGGGAACACCGGGATCGGCATGGCGCTTGTCGCCAATGCGCGCGGGTATCGCACCATCATCGTCATGCCCGAAACGCAATCGCGCGAAAAGATGGACACGTTGCGGGCGCTGGGCGCGGAACTGGTGCTGGTCCCGGCCGCGCCCTTTTCCAATCCGGGCCATTTCGTGCACACCTCCCGCCGCCTCGCCGAGGAGACAGACGGCGCGATCTGGGCCAATCAGTTCGACAATACCGCCAATCGCAAGGCCCATATCGACAGCACGGCACCCGAAATCTGGGACCAGATGGAGGAGCGCGTCGACGGGTTCACCTGCGCGGCGGGTACAGGCGGCACCATTGCCGGGGTCGGCATGGGGTTGAAGGAACGCAGCGAGGACGTGCGCATCGCATTGTCCGACCCGCACGGGGCCGCACTCTACAATTACTACGCGAATGGCGAATTGAAGGCAGAGGGCAGCTCCGTCGCAGAAGGGATCGGGCAGGGGCGCATCACCGCCAATCTCGAAGGGGCGCCGATCGACACGCAATATCGCATTTCGGACGAGGAAGGCCTGGATTGGGTGCGCCGCCTGCTCAAGGAGGAGGGGCTGTGTCTTGGTCTTTCGTCGGGCATCAATGTGGCGGGGGCGATTCGTCTGGGGCAGGATCTGACGCGCGATCTTGGCCGGCCGGCGCGTGTGGCGACGATCCTGTGCGATACGGGCTTCCGCTATCTCTCCAGCCTCTACAATCCCGAATGGTTGCGGGCAAAGGGGCTTCCCGTCTTTCCCTGGCTGAACGGGTGAGGGGGGCACGGTCATGGCGCTGACCCGCGGGTTTGCCCGGCGCGAAGCGTCCGCCAGGAAGGCCGAGCGCGATTCCGCTGCCCTGCGCGGCGCCCGCGCCCAGGCGAGCCAGCGCATACAGCTCGGCATCACGGGCATCGGCGCGATGCTGCTCCTCGTCGCGCTGGCCAGCACCATCATGGAGCAGGCGCGCGAGGCCGAGGACCCCCAGATCGCGGCGCAGGAAGGCGCGGAGGCCAAAGCCAACCGCAGCGACCCGCTGGTCGATATCGGCGTCGTCCCCGAATTGCCCGCAGAGGGCGAGGCGGGCAGCGTGCGCGATCTTCCCGCCGCCGAGCTCCCCCCGACACAGACCGCCCCGCCAACGCAGCCCGCAGGCAATGGCAATCGCGATGGCGGCGGCCCCGCGCAATAGGATGCGCAGGATTGCCGCCCTTTTCGCCGCATTCGCGCTATGCGGGTGCAACACGGGCGTAGGTGCAGGCGCTGGTGAGGGCGGGGGCGGTGCGGACACCGCCGACGCGACGCCCGTTTCGGACAGCGACGCCAAGACACGCACGGCCCACAGGCCCGCGCTCGCCTTGTTCACCAGCCTGCCGATATTCTGGGCCGAGGGGGACATCGACGCGCTGCTCGACGGGAAAACGCGGGACCATTGGGCAAAAGCGGTGATTGCGCGCGAATATGCGTTGCAGCCTGTCGACCGGCTGACCCAGTTGGGCAACCCGGCGAATGGCGGTGTGCAGCGCCTATTCATGGCGCAGCCGCGCGCATTGGCGGGCGATGAGAATGTCGCGCTCGACAGCTGGGTGCGCGGCGGCGGACGGCTCGTGCTGCTCGCCGATCCGATGCTGGAGGCGCATTCGGAATACGGGCTGGGCGATCGCCGCAGGCCGGAGGCGATGGCGATGCTCTCGCCGATCCTGGCGCGTTGGGGCCTCGAACTCGCCTATGACGAGGCGCAGGGCGAGGGCTGGCGCATGGCACCGACGCCCATGCCGCTGCCCATCTCGCAAGCCGGCCATTTCCGGCTGACTGGCAAGGGGCACGATTCGCATTGCGAGACGCAGGCGGGCGGGCTGATCGCGCGATGCCGGATCGGGGACGGCACGGTCCTGGCGATTGCCGATGCGGCGCTCCTGCAGGACGGCGACACCCCGGTGGAGAGCGCGAAAACCGCTTTGCGCGCGATGCTGAAGACGCTCGAAGCGCCGCTCTGACAGCTCCGCGTCCTCCCGATCGGGGATCGCGCGGGACGGATGGCCGACATGACCGCAAAACGATGGGGATTGCACGGGACGAGCCGTGTCGATTGACGTTTCCTTGCGGATTCGCATAGTTAGCGGACGGTAAACGCGGTCCGGGAACGCACGTAAAGCTCATTTTGGGCGTAGTTTCCCGCGAATTCCCCTTTCATCCCCACCCCCTTTGGGTTAATAGCGATTCCATTCACTGGAACGATCATTTCCCGCGCCGAAAGGGGGCGTACCGGGCCATGCTCACGCACGGCACCGGAAGGAGAAACGCGTTTGTAATTTTGGGGACGCTACGTGCCGGCACGGCCGCACAGCTACAGGGGGCAGGGCTTCTCGCTACGCGGCGAGAAGAACCGATTCGTGCTGCCTCCTGCGTTCCGCAAGGTGGTGCGCGAATCGTCTGATGATTCGCGCATCCTGTGCCTTGCCAAGCATGAGCGGTGGGACTGCCTGACCGGATTCGGCCTCTCGCGCATGGATGAGCTTGAGATACAGCTCGACCGTGAAGAGGAGCGGGCGCTGCGCATGGACCGCGAATTCGACCGCGATACACGTTCGGCGCAGCTTTACGGCTTTCTGGAAATTCCGTTCGACGAATCGGGCCGCTTCATCATGCCGGACCATCTGATCGACCTCGCCCGGATCGAAGGCGAGCTGTTCTTTCAAGGTGGCGGCGCGTTCTTCACCTTGTGGAACCCTGTGCGCCTGTTCGAGATGGGCGACGACTGGACCGCGGCTAAGGCGGCGTGCGAATCGCTGCGCAACGAGGCGGCCAAGCCGAAGCGGGGGCGCAAGTGAGCGCTGCTGCAAATCATGACGCGCCGCACGTCCCCGTGCTGCTGAACGAGGTGATCGAAGCGCTGCAACCGCTCGAAAATGCGGTGGTGATCGACGCAACCTTCGGGGCGGGCGGCTATACCCGTGCCTTGCTCGCGGCGGGGGCGACCGTCCATGCCTTCGACCGCGATCCGACCGCCATCGCCGCCGCGCGCGACTGGCCGGAAACATCGGGCGATACGCCGAGGCTCGTCCTTCATCCGCGCCGCTTTTCCGAAATGGCCGATGCCATGCGCGAGGCCGGCGTGCGCCAGGTCGATGGCGTGGTGATGGATATCGGCGTATCCTCCATGCAGCTCGACCAGGCGGAGCGCGGCTTTGCCTTTTCCGCGGACGGCCCGCTCGACATGCGCATGTCGCGGGAGGGGGAAAGCGCCGCCGATTTCGTTAACGGCGCGGAAGAAGGCGCGATCGCCGACGTGCTGTATCAATATGGTGAGGAGCGGCAGTCGCGCCGTGTCGCGCGGGCCATCGTCGCGGCGCGCCCATTGGAAACGACGGGCGCGCTGGCCGATATCGTGCGCAAGGCGCTCGGCTTCAATCGCAACGATCGCCGCGCCAACGCCCCGAAGGACCCCGCCACCCGCAGTTTTCAGGCGATTCGCATCCATGTGAATGCCGAACTCGACGAATTGCGCGCCGGTCTTTGCGCGGCGGAGGATTTGCTGCGCGAAGGCGGGCGGCTCGCCGTGGTCAGTTTCCACAGCCTTGAAGACCGCATCGTGAAGCATTTCCTGCGCGATGCGTCCAATACGGGCGCAGCGCCGTCGCGCCACATGCCCGCGACGGACCACGTGGCCAGCGCCGTTTTTGCAAGGCCTGCCAAACCCGTCCGTCCGGGCGATGCGGAGCTGTCGCGCAACCCCCGCGCGCGTTCCGCCGTGCTTCGCGCCGCCACCCGCACCGCCGCCCCCGCCCGCCCCGCATCGCAGAGGAACACCGCATGACCGGCCCCATGATCAGCCGCAATCGCACGCAGGCCATGATGTGGAGCGCCGCGGTGCTGGTGGCGCTGGCCTTGTGCTTTGCCCTGATGCTGCAGGTGAAGGGCGTGAAGAGCGACATCGCCGCGACCGAGCGACAGATCCTGCAGACGAAGCAGGAGCTGATCGTGCTCGAGACCGAGTTTCAGACCCGCGCGCGGCAGCAGCAACTCGTCCGCTGGAACGAGGTCGAATTCGGCTATGTCGCGCCCAAGGCGGATCAGTTCTTCGAAACGCGGCAGGAACTCACCATGCTGGGCAAGCCGGTCGATGTCGCGGCCCCTGCGCCGATGCGCATGGCCGATGCCGGGGATAAGCCGCAAGAGGCAGCCCCGGCTGGCGAGGCGCCCGTGCGCGTGGCCTCCGCCGACAATGCCGCCGCGCCCATCGGCATGATGCGGCAACTGGTCGCGCGGGACAATGCGCGCAGCACCGCGACAGGGCCGAAGCCAATGCGTGTCGAGCCGTCGACCCTGCCCGCCATTCCGGCAGGCAAGGCCGCGACCCCGAGCAATTTTGCCGAACGCTTCGACCTCGATGCCGTTCTGGCCAAGGCGGAAGGAGCCGATTGATGGCCACGGCGCCGCTCGGCTACGGGGCGAATTTCGAACCATCGCGGGAATTTTCGGGCGGCGCACGCGTCCGCGGCGCGCATGGCGAAACCCATGCCGCGCCCCCGCCGGCGAGCCGGGGCAACCTTCGCACGGCCGCGCTGCGCCAGGCGCGGCAACGCATGGCGTGGATCGCGTTCTTCTTCGCCATGTTCACCGCCGTGCTGTTGCTGCGCGTCGCGGTGCTGGGCTTTTTTGAAAGCGACGGCGTGCCGGTGCGCGCCGGCGATGCGTTGCTCCCCGACAGGGGGCAGATCACCGACCGCAACGGCGTCCCGCTGGCGCGCGATTTTCAATCCTATGCGCTCTGGTTCAATCCCAGGGCGATGGAGGGTGGCCCGCCGCTGACCCGGCCCGCCGCCGAGGTTGCGAAGAAGCTGGTCGCGATCTTCCCCGACATGGACGAGGCCGACCTGACCCGGCGGCTCGCATCGGGCAAGGGGCAATATCTGCGCCGCCGTATCCTGCCCGCAGAAGCGACGAAGGTGTTTGCCATCGGCGAGCCGGCGCTCAACCAGCCCGCGGAACCCAGCCGCTATTACCCCGAAGGCAATCTTGCCGCGCATGTTCTCGGCTATGTCGCGTCCGACGGGAAGGGACGCGTGGGCATGGAGCAGGTGTATGACGCGCAGCTGTCCGATCCGGCGACGCGCGGCACGCCGGTGCCGCTGTCGATCGACGCGCGGGTGCAGGCCGCGCTCGAGGATGAGCTCATGCGCGGCATTGGCGAGGCGCAGGCGCTGGGCGCGGCGGGGATCGTGCTCGACGTTGATACAGGCGAGGTGATCGCGCTCGCCTCGCTTCCCTCCTTCGATCCGAACAAGATCGACGAGGAGGGGATGAAGCTGATGTTCAACCGGGTCACGAACCAGGTCTACGAACTGGGCTCCACGTTCAAGCCGCTCGCCGTTGCCGCCGCGATCGATGCCGGCACGGTCACCAATCTGGCGCGGCGTTACCCGGCGGGGCGCGGGCTTCGTGTCGGGCGGTTCACCATTCGCGACAGCCACTCGCTCGGCGCGAGCCTCAACGTACCCGAAGCCTTGATGCATTCCTCCAACATCGTCACGGCGCAGATCGCGGACGAGCTGGGGTCGAAGCGCATGAAGGCAAAGATGGAGCTGCTCGGCTTTAACGAGCGGCCCCGGATCGAACTGCCCGCGCGGGGCTTTCCGATCTGGCGCAGCGGCGAATGGCCGCGTCTCACCACGATGACGGTCGCCTATGGCCACGGTATCGCAGTGACGCCGCTCCACCTTGCCAGCGCCTATGCTGCGATGGTGAACGGCGGCATCTGGCGCCCGGCGACCCTTCGCAAGCTCGGCCCCGGCGAAGCGCCGAAGGGCCGCCGCGTGTTCAAGGAAGCGACGAGCGCCCGCATGCGGCAGATGCTGCGCATGATCGTGGTGGACGGCACCGGCCGCAAGGCGGAGGCGCCGGGCTTCCGTCTCGGCGGGAAGACGGGCAGCGCGGAAAAACCGACCGATGGCGGCTATGCCCGCACGACGCTGGTGACGACGTTCGCCTCCGCCTTTCCGATGGACAATCCGCGCTATGTCGTGATCACGATGTTCGACGAGCCGAAGGGCACGCCCGCCACGTCGTATCAGCGGACGGCGGCATGGAACGCGGCGCCTGCCGTTGGTCGGCTGGTCCCGCGGATCGGGCCGATGCTCGGCGTGTATCCGGATGAAAATCGCGACATCGACCTGTCCGACCTGATGCCGCTGGTAGGGGGAGCGCATTGATGCGGTTGAACACGCTACTCGAACGTGCGGGATACGAACTGGTCGCGGACGATGCGGAAGTCACCGGCTTTGCCATCGATAATCGCAAGGTCGCCAAAGGCAGCGTGTTCGGCGCGTTTCGGGGAAGCAGCGCCAATGGCGAGGATTTCATCCCGCAGGCGATCGCGGCCGGTGCGGTCGCCATCGTCGCCCGGCCCGAGGCGCATGTCGACGGCGCGATCCACATCGCCGATGCGGAACCACGCCGCGCCTTTGCCCGGATCGCGGCGGGATTTTTCCGCCCCACGCCCAGAACCGTCGTCGCCGTGACCGGTACGAATGGCAAGACATCGACGGTGGAAATGACGCGGCAGATCTGGCGCATGTGCGGTTTTTCCGCGGCGTCGATCGGCACGCTGGGCGTGACGACGCCGGACGAATCGGTGTCCACCGGCCTGACCACGCCGGACATCGCGACATTTCTGTCGAACATGACCGGCCTTGCTCGCGAAGGGGTCACCCATGTGGCGTATGAGGCGTCGAGCCACGGCCTTTCCCAATATCGCAACGAAGGCCTGCCGGTGGCGGCCTGCGCCTTCACCAATCTGTCGCGCGACCATCTCGACTACCACGCGGACATGGACGCATATTTCGCGGCGAAGATGCGCCTTGTCGACGAGGTCGTCGACGATGGCGGCGCGGCGGTCGTGTGGATGGACGATGGCAAGAGCGCCGCGGTCGCCGAACGGGTGCGACGGCGCGGTTTGAAGCTGTTCGCGGTGGGCGAAAATGGCGATGGCGGCGACGGGGGCGTGGGGATCCGGCTTCTGTCGCGCACACCGACGGAGCTTGGGCAGGAGCTTGCCCTCCGTCACGACGGGCGCGAACGCACGGTTCGGTTGCCTCTGATCGGTGCCTATCAGGCTGCGAATGCGCTGTGTGCCGCAGGGCTGGCTATCGTGACGGGCGGGAAAGACGGGCCGGATGCGGTACAGGTGTTCGACGCGATGGGCCGGTTGCAACCGGTGCGCGGACGGCTCGAACGCGCGGCGATCAGCCGGGCCGGCGCGCCGGTTTATGTCGATTACGCCCACACGCCGGACGCGCTGGAGGCTGCGATTGCCGCGCTTCGCCCGCATGTGTCGGGTCGGCTTATCACGGTGTTCGGCGCGGGCGGCGACCGCGATACCGGAAAGCGCGGACCGATGGGCGCGGTTGCGGCGCGGGGCAGCGACATCGCCATCGTCACCGACGACAATCCACGCGGCGAAGACCCGGCCGCGATCCGCGCCGCGATCCTTGCCGGGGCCGACGAAGGTACCTTGCGCGAAGTCGCGGGCAGGCGCGAGGCGATTGCCGCCGCCATTGCCGAAGCCGGTCGGGGCGACATCGTCCTCATCGCCGGAAAGGGGCATGAGCAGGGGCAGATCCACGGGCGCGGCGATGCACAGCGCATCGAACCGTTCGACGACGTAACCGTAGCAAGGGAGTGCGCAGCATGAGTGGTGCATCCAAGGTCAGCATACGCCCCGTCCCCTCGGCAACCCGCGCGCGGATCATTGCGGAAACGCACGGCCTTGCGGACAAGCCGCTCTGGCGCGCGCAGGCGGTGGCAAGTTCGGTCGGCGGGCAGTTGTCGGGCGATTTCGCCGCAAGCGATGTCGCCATCACTGCGGAGGATGTGAAGCAGGGCACGCTTTATTTCGCGCGTGGCGACACGGATGCGCAGGCTGCCCGTGCGAATGGCGCCGCCGGTATCGTCACCACGACTTCGCTTGCCGGCCCACATATACTCGTCGATGAAACGGGGGAGGCATTGTCCCTGCTCGCCCGCGCATCGCGCAACCGGGCGCGTGGCACGATCATGGCGATCCTCGGCTTTTCCGGCGACACGGTGGCCGACGTGCTGGGCCGCGCGCTCAAGCTTGCCAGCAGGGGGACAAGCTGGACCGCCGATACGGGACAGGGGCTCGACCTCGCGCTGTCCCGGCTTGCGGCGGATCGCAGCCATGCGCTTTTTGGGATCGACGGCGTCACGGCGCCCGAACCGCTGCGCCCCCATCTGGTCATCTTGGGGCCTGACGCGGGCCGCGAGGCGGGCCGCCGTGTCGCCGCTTCGGTCGAGGCGGGCGGCGCCGCGATCCTTCCCGCCGACCATCCCGATTTCGCGCGCTGGCGTGCGGCGGCGATGGATGCGGGCGCGGCCGTCACCGCATATGGCCTGCGGGCAAGCGCCGATATCCGCCTGCTCGACCAGGTGGACGGACCGTTCGGCGGCACGCTGGTCTCCGTTGAGATCCATGGCCGTCCGCTGTGCTATACCATTGCCGACGGTGCTGATGCCGGTGCCACGATGGCCGTCATCGGCGCGATGCGTGCGGCGGGCGCATCATTGGGCGCGGCGGCGATGACGCTCGCCGACGATGCGTTTGCGAGCCGGACTTGCGAAAAGATCACTTCGGGGGTCGGGGCGGACTGAACCATGGCACGGCGGGCCATTTCGATCCCGCCCCGATTTGCGTATGCGGCGCCGCGTCGGGGAAACCGGGCAACACGCTTCTTCACAAGCGGCATCCAATCGCCCATGGCATTATCGCAGGTCGCATGCGCCGGCCTTTTGGACATTGCAATCGCGCCGATCCGGTTCGCCGGTACGCCAAGGGAATTTCGATGCTTTTTCTGATTGCCGAGTGGCTGAATTTCGAAGGGCTGGCCAATCTTGTCCGGTATCAGACATTCCGCGCCGGGGCCTGCCTGCTGACGGCGCTCGTCATCGGGCTGGTGATGGGGCCGCGCTTCATCAACATGCTCCGGCTGAGCCAGGGCAAGGGGCAGCCGATCCGCCTCGACGGGCCGCAGACGCATCTGGCCAAGCGGGGCACGCCGACGATGGGCGGGCTGCTCGTGTTGATCAGCGTCACCGTCTCCATGCTGCTGTGGATGGATTTGCGCTCGTTCCTGGTATGGGCTTGCATCGCGGTGACCGTGGGTTTTGGCCTGATCGGGTTCCTCGACGATTGGGACAAGGTGCGAAAGTCCAGCCATGCCGGCGTATCCGGGAAAGTGCGGCTCGCCGGTGAATTCGCCATTGCCGGGGTGGCTGCGTGGCTGATCGTGCGCGATACCAGCCTTTATCTGCCCTTCGTGACGTTCGGTATTCCGCTGGGGCCGCTCTATTACCTGTTCGCCGCCTTCGTCATCGTGGGTGCGGGCAATGCGGTGAACCTGACCGATGGGCTCGACGGTCTGGCCACGATGCCGGTGATCATCGCGGCGGGCACGTTCGCGATCATCGCCTATCTTGTCGGGCGGACCGATTTTGCCGCCTATCTGGGCATTCCCTTTGTCGAGGGGGCGGGCGAGCTTGCCATTCTATGTGCCGCGATCATCGGCGGAGGGCTTGCGTTCCTGTGGTTCAATGCGCCGCCTGCCGCCGTGTTCATGGGCGATACCGGTTCGCTCGCGCTCGGCGGGGCGCTGGGCACCATCGCGGTGGGCACGCATCACGAGGTCGTGCTCGGCATCGTGGGCGGGCTTTTCGTGCTGGAGGCCGCATCGGTCATCATTCAGGTGTTCTGGTTCAAGCGGACGGGCAAGCGCGTTTTCAAGATGGCGCCGATCCACCATCATTACGAACAGAAGGGATGGGCCGAATCCACCGTCGTCATCCGCTTCTGGATCGTGGCCATCGTGCTGGCCGTGATCGGGCTCGCGACGTTGAAACTGCGGTGAGCGGGGGCGCCGCCTCGATCCTGTCGCCGCAGGTTTTCGCCGGGCGACGCTATGGCGTGCTCGGCCTTGCGCGCAGCGGGCAGGCGGCGGTGCGCACCTTGCTGAATGCAGGGGCGCATGTGCGGGCGTGGGACCGGGACGCGGATGCGCGCGACGCGACCATGGCGGCGAGCGAGGGTCGCGTCGAACTGGGCGAGATGGACGTGGACGCGCTTGCCGGGTTCGACGGGATCGTGGTGTCGCCGGGCGTCCCGCTCAACCGCCATCCCATCGCCGAAATCGCGCGGGCGGCAGGCGTGCCGCTCATTGGCGATATCGAACTTTTCGCGCAGAACCGTGCAGCGATCCCGCCGCACACCGTGGTGGGCATCACCGGCACCAATGGCAAATCGACGACCACCGCGCTGGTGCAGCATATGCTCGACACCGCGGGGGTCGCCGCGCGCATGGGCGGGAACATCGGCATTCCCATCCTCGCGACCGAGGCGCTGCCCGCAGGCGGGGTCTATGTGCTCGAATTGTCGAGCTATCAGATCGACCTCACGCATTCGCTGGCGTGCGATTGCGCCTTGCTGCTCAACCTGACGCCCGATCATCTCGACCGGTACGACGACGGTTTCGCAGGCTATGCCGCGGCAAAGGCCCGGCTGTTCGAGATGCAGGGCGGCAAGGGCACGGGAATCGTCGATGCGCGGTCGCTTCGCGCCATACCGCAGGTCGCGCAGGCACTCGCCGGGCGTGCACCGACCGTGATCGAGGATGTCGCGATCCCGTCGCAGCAGTCGGACTGGCCCGCGCTGCAGGGGCCGCACAACCGGGCCAATGTCGCGGCCGCGACCGCCGCGGCGCGGGCATGCGGGCTGAACGATGCGGACATCGCCCGCGCTCTGGCCAGCTTTACGGGATTGCCCCACCGGATGCAGCGGGTCGCCGAAATCGGCGGCGTCGTGTTCATCAACGACAGCAAGGCGACGAACCCCGCATCCGCCGCGCCGGCGCTTGCCGCCTTTGCCCCGCGGGAGGGGCGGCCCCGCATCCACTGGATCATGGGCGGGCTGGCGAAGGGAGACGCGCTGGAGGAATGCGCGGGCTGGCTGCATCACGTGGCCGCGGCCTATACCATCGGCGAGGCGGGCGAGATGTTTGCTGGTCTTCTGTCGCCCGATGTGACCGTCACCCGGGCCGAGATGCTGGGCCAGGCGGTCCATGCCGCCGCCGCCGCGGCCACGTCTGGCGATGTCGTGCTTCTGTCGCCCGCCTGCGCCAGTTTCGACCAGTTTCGCGATTACGAAAAGCGCGGCGAATGCTTCATTCAAAACGTGCGCTCGATCGAGGAGGCGAGGCAACAGCAATGAACGTGACCCCTCATTTCGAAGGCGGCCATTTTGCGGGCGAGACGCGCGGCGTCCATATCGCGCGCAAGTCGAACCGTTACCGGCGCGGGCGCCGCCGTGAACTCGCCATCTGGTGGCGGGAGATCGATCGCGTGCTGCTCGGCATCGTCGCCGCGCTGATGATCGCGGGCATCATCGCGGTCGCGGCCGGTTCCGCCGCCAGCGCAGAGCGGCTTTCGACCGCGCGCAAGACATTGCCCGATCTCTATTTCTTCTGGCCGCACGTGCGCTGGCTCGTGCTTGGCGCGGGGGTGATGGCGGCGACCTCGATGATGCCGCGCGACCTTGCCCGCCGTTTCGCCATCGTGCTGGCGGCGGGGATGCTCGGGCTGCTGGTGCTGGTGCCGTTCGTCGGGGCGGAGGTGAACGGCGCGCGCCGCTGGATCAATGTCGGTGCCTCGTTTCAGCCGAGCGAATTCTACAAGCCGGCCTTCGCCCTCGCACTCGCCTGGATCCTGTCGTGGAAGGTGCGCGACCCCGGCCTTCCGGTGATCGCGGCGTCGGGGGCGTTGCTGATGCTTTCAGTCGGATTGTTGATGCTGCAACCCGATTTCGGGGCGGCCATGCTGCTGTGCGGGGTGTGGTTCGTGCTGGTGCTGTGTGCGGGCATGCCGTGGCGGCATATCGGGCTTGCCGTCGGGGCGATCGGTTCGATCGTCGCGCTCGCCTACATGTTCTACGACAATGCGCGGCACCGCATCGATGCCTTTCTCGAAGGGGGGGAGGCATTCAGCCAGGTCGATCTCGCCAACAAGACCATGCTGTCGGGCGGATGGTTCGGGCACGGGTTGTGGATGGGGGAGCGCAAGAATTCCCTGCCCGAGGCGCATACCGATTATATCCT
Organism: Croceicoccus hydrothermalis; assembly: GCF_022378335.1. GTDB lineage: Bacteria > Pseudomonadota > Alphaproteobacteria > Sphingomonadales > Sphingomonadaceae > Croceicoccus > Croceicoccus hydrothermalis. The sequence continues at coordinate 37,663 of NZ_JAIQCI010000001.1, read as the reverse complement.
GTCCGTGATCGGGGAGGAGTTCGGCCTTGTGGCCGTGGCCGGGATTTCGCTGCTGTTCTGTGCGCTGGTGGTGCGGGTGTTGTGGCGGCTTCGCGATGAGGACGATCTGTTCGCGGTGCTTGGCGGGACGGGGCTTGCGGCCTTGCTCGGCGGGCAGGCGTTCATCAATATCGCCGTCAATCTTCAGCTTTTCCCGTCGAAAGGCATGACGCTCCCATTGATCAGCTATGGCGGTTCGTCGATGATCGCCCTGTGCCTCAGCATCGGTCTGCTGCTGGCGGTGACGCGCCGCAATCCGTATCTGGGGCGCGACGGTTTCAACGCGTTGCAAGGAAGGCGCAGGACATGACCAAGGCTTCGCGCCATTACGTGCTGGCCGCGGGGGGAACCGGCGGGCATCTCATCCCCGCGTTCGCGCTCGGCACTGAACTCATCGGGCGGGGACACCGGGTGGCGCTCGTCACCGACGAACGCGGCGCGGCCATCCCCGGCATGCCGCATGCGATGAAGGCCCATGTCCTGCCCGCCGGGCGGATGGATGGCGGCATCCTCGCCAAGATAAAGGGGATTGGCGCGATCCTGTCGGGGCGAAAGATGGCGCTGCGCCTGTTCCGCGAATTCGAACCGTCGGCGGTCGTCGGCTTTGGCGGCTATCCCGCATTGCCCGCACTGCTGGCCGCGCAATCGGCCCGCATCCCGTCGATCATCCATGAACAGAACGCGGTGCTGGGCCGGGTGAACCGGTTCCTGGCCCGCAATGCCGACATCGTCGCGACCGCGTATGAACGGGTCGACCGCATGCCCACAGGCACCGGCGCGCGGGCCGAGCTTGTCGGCAATCCGGTGCGCGGGCCCGTGCTGGACCTGCGCAGTCAACCCTTTCCCGCATATGGCGAGGACGGGGCTTTGCGCATCCTCGTCACCGGGGGGAGCCAGGGCGCGCGCGTATTGTCGCAAGTGGTGCCGGACGGGCTGGCCCAATTGCCGGATGACCTGCGCCGCAGACTTCACGTGACGCAGCAATGCCGGCCCGAGGATATGGAGGCGGTGCGCGAGGCCTATGCCGCGCATGGGATCACGGCACAACTCGGCACCTATTTCGAGGATATGGCACAAAGGCTCGCCGATGCGCATCTGTTCATCGGGCGCGCGGGCGCATCGACGATTGCGGAGCTGACGGCGGTGGGGCGCCCCGCGATTCTCGTGCCGCTGCCCATCGCGACCGACGATCACCAGGCCGCCAATGTGCGCGACATCGTGGCGGCCGGCGGTGCGCGGTCGATCCGGCAACCGCAATTCACGCCCGCGGAACTCGCGAGGCAGGTCGCCGACCTTGCCCGCACGCCGGAAACGCTTGCCAGCGCCGCCCATGCGATGTGGAATTGCGGGCGCCCCGACGCGGCAAAAGACCTTGCCGATCTGGTCGAAGGGTTCGGCGGCGCACCGCTCATGGACGTGATCCGCATGCAACAGCCCGACGCGCGAGGCGAAATGCGGGGGATGCGCGCATGAAGGGCGTCGGCACCGAGATCGGCACCATCCATTTTGCAGGGATCGGCGGCATCGGCATGTCCGGCATTGCCGAGGTCATGCATAATCTCGGCTATGCCGTGCAGGGTTCGGATATTTCCGAAGGGCACGTGATCGAAGGTTTGCGTCAAAAAGGCATTCCGGTGATGATCGGGCAGAAGGCGGAAAATGTCGCGGGCGCCGCCGTGCTCGTCACCTCCACGGCGATCCGGCGTGACAATCCGGAGGTTGTCGCCGCGCTCGAAAACCGGATCCCGGTGGTGAGGCGCGCCGAAATGCTGGCCGAGCTGATGCGATTGAAACGCACCGTCGCGGTCGCCGGCACGCATGGGAAGACGACGACGACATCCATGGTCGCCGCGCTGCTCGACGCAGGGGGCGTCGATCCTACCGTCATCAACGGCGGCATCATCAACAGCTACGGCTCCAACGCGCGCGTCGGGACCAGCGAATGGATGGTGGTGGAGGCCGATGAAAGCGACGGCAGCTTCCTCCGCCTCGACGGGACGATCGCGGTGGTCACCAATATCGACCCCGAACATCTCGACCATTACGGCAGCTTCGACAATGTGAAAAACGCCTTCGTCGAATTCATCGAGAACGTGCCGTTCTACGGCGCCGCGGTGCTGTGCCTCGACCATGCGGAGGTGCAGGCGATCCTGCCCAAGATCCGCGATCGCCGCGTCGTCACCTATGGCTTCAGCGCGCAGGCCGACATTCGCGGGGAGAACGTGACCCCGGTGCCCGGCGGCAATCGTTTCGACGTCGCCATCCGCCACCGCGACGGCAGCGCCGAACGGATCGAGGGAATCGAACTGCCCATGCCCGGCCGCCACAATGTGCAGAACGCACTGGCCGCGATTGCCGTCGCCGTCGAAATGCAATGCCCGTTCGAAACGGTGCGCGACGGGTTCGCCCGGTTCGGCGGGGTCAAGCGACGCTTTACCAAGGTGGGCGAGATCGTCACGGATGGCGAACCGGCGATTGTGATCGACGATTACGGCCACCACCCGGTGGAAATCCGCGCCGTTCTGTCCGCCGCGCGCGAAGGGGCGACGGGCCGCGTCATCGCGGTCGCGCAGCCGCATCGCTACACGCGCCTTCGCGACCATATGGAGGAGTTTCAGAGTGCCTTCAACGACGCCGACATCGTCTATGTCACGCCGGTCTACGCCGCGAGCGAGGAACCGATCGACGGCGTCGATGCCGATGCGCTTGTCACCGGGCTGAAGGATCGGGGCCATCGGCAGACCGCGGTGGTCGAGGATGCCGAAACGCTTGCCGGAACGCTCGCCGACATCGTCGAACCGGGCGACATGGTCGTGTGCCTTGGCGCAGGGGACATCACGCGCTGGGCCGCGGGGCTGGCCGATGCGGTCGCGGCGAAAAGGGGCGCGTGATGGCGGAACTGCTCGACGATGGGGGGCGTTTGCGGATCCGGCTGAATGGCGGGGCGTTCGTTATCGATACGCCGCGTGGGAAATTGCGCGCGATGGCACCGCTCGCCAAATATACCTGGTTCAAGACCGGCGGTCCCGCCGAATTGCTGTTCGAGCCGGCCGATGTTGACGATCTGTGCGAATTCCTCGGCACGCTCCCCGAATGGGTGCCGGTGATGGGCATTGGCCTCGGCTCCAACATGATCGTGCGCGATGGGGGTGTGGACGGCGTCGTCGTGCGGCTGGGCAAGGTATTTGCCGAGGTGGAGGCGCGCGACCCCACCACCTTGCGCATGGGCGGCGGGACGAGCGGCATTCTGGCGGCGAGCAGCGCGCGCGATGCGGGCATTGCGGGGATGGAGTTCCTGCGCGGTATTCCCGGCACGGTCGGCGGGTTCGTGCGAATGAACGGCGGGGCGTATGGGCGCGAGGTCGCCGATATTTTCGTCGAATGCGATGTCGTGCTGCGCGATGGGACACGCCGCATATATGGTCCGGACGACATGGGCTATCGCTATCGCCATTCCGATCTGCCCGATGGTGCGATCGTCACCGCCGCGACCTTTCGCGGCACGCCGGGCGACCCCGATGCGATTGGCGACGAGATGGACCGCATTGCCGAGGCGCGCGAAAACAGTCAGCCGCTGCGCACGAAAACAGGCGGGTCCACGTTCAAGAATCCAGACGGGCACAAGGCGTGGCAGCTCGTCGATGCGGCGGTGTGTCGCGGACTCACCATCGGCGATGCGCAGGTGAGCGAGAAGCACACCAATTTCCTCATCAACACGGGCGAGGCGACGAGCCGCGACATCGAGATGCTGGGCGAGGAGGTGCGCCGCCGGGTGAAGGCGCATTCGGGCGTGACGCTGGACTGGGAAATTCGCCGCGTGGGCCGTTTCGCGGGCGAGCCGGTGGAGGCAGGCGCATGAGCACCACCATCCGCCGCGGCGGGAAGGGCGTGCGCCGCGCCGCCGCCGCCAAGGGCAAGCGCAAGGCCGTCAACACGGCAAAGGCGCGCAGCGGCGGGGTGGCCGACGCGATCATGCGCGTGCTTCCCATATCCGAGCGGGGCTTGCAGAAATTCTTTCAGATCCTGATCGCGGCGGCGCTTGCCGTTGCGGCATGGGGTCTTGCCGTCCTGCTCGGCGTGCCGGACATGATCCGCACCCGCGTGGCCGAGGCCGCCGACAGCGCCGGTTTCGCCGTCCACCGGATCGAGGTGCGCGGCGTGAACCGCATGGACGAACAGGCGATCTATGCCAAGGCGCTCGCCGCGCGCAACGTGCCGATGCCGCTGCTCGATCTCGACAGCCTGCGAGCCGATCTGGTCGCGCTGCCCTGGGTGCAGGATGCGCGCGTATCGCGGCAATTGCCCGATGCGCTGGTGATCGACGTGGTCGAACGCAAACCGCATGCCGTGCTGCGTCAGGGCGAGGAATTCGTGCTGATCGATCCCGCCGGCCACAGGCTCGAACCGGTGCCGCGCGGCAAGGCGGAGAAGATGCTGGTCCTGTCGGGCGAGGGGGCGGAGGACCGGGCCGTCGACCTTGCCCAATTGCTCGACATCGCGCCCGCGCTCAAGCCGCAGGTGCGCGGGGCGGAATGGATCGGCAACCGGCGCTGGAACCTGACCTTCGCGACAGGACAGGTGCTCGCCCTGCCCGAGGGGGACGAGGAGGCGCGCGATGCGCTCGTCACCTTTGCGCGCGACGACGGCACCAATCGCCTGCTCGGCGGGCAGGTCGCGGTGTTCGACATGCGCGCGCCCGACCGCACCTACATGCGCGTGCCGGGCCGGGCGAAGGCGCAGGCCGAGCTTGCCGCAGAGCGCGCGCGCGACGCGGACGGAGGCTGAACCCGCCGTGCCCGCACCGCGTATCGAGAAGATCTTCGCCGCCATCAATATCGGCAGTTTCCGCATCTCCGCCATGATCGCGGGGCTGACCGGCGATGGCGAGATGATCGTGCTGGGCTCCGGCCACCGCGCCGCCGACGGGATCCGGCGCGGCTATGTCACCGACATGGACGCGGCGACCCATGCGGTGCGCGACGCGATCGAGCGCGCCGAACGCGCCGCCGACGTGCAGGTCGACGCGGTGTGGATCGGATGTGCCAATGCCGGCCTCACCAGCGCCATTCGCGAGGTCGATATCGAGATCGGCGGACGCCGGATCGAGCAGGACGACATCGATTACCTGCTGATCGATGCGCGCGATCAGATCATTCCCGACGCCGGTGAACAGCGCGCCGTGCTCCACGCGCAACCGGCGTTCTACGTGCTCGACCAGGCGCAGGGGGTGGCCAATCCGCGCGGGCTTCACGCCGATACGTTATCGGTCGCGATTCATGTGATGGAGGCGGAAACCGGCCCGCTGCGCAATTTGATGGAGGCGGTGCAGAGCGCGCATCTGGAGGTTGCGGGCGTCGTCGGCGCCGCGGTCGCCAGTGGGCACGCCTGCCTCACCGAGGAGGAGCGCGACCTCGGCGTCGCGGTCATCGACATGGGGGCGGAGGTCACGCATATTTCCGTTCACGCGGGCGGCATGCTCGTCGGCATGGACGTGCTCCCCTATGGTTCGGGCGACATTACCGATGCCATCGCGTCGGCCTTCGGTATCCGCCGCGCGCAGGCAGAGCGGCTGAAATGCGTCTATGGTTCGGCCATCGCCAGCCCGACCGACAATCGCGAGATGATACCGCTTTCGGCGGACAGCAGCGGACAGGGGGAGATGATCCCCCGCGCCGAACTGATCTCGGTCATTACAGGACAGCTCGCTCGATGGACCGACGATGTGTCCAAGGCGCTCAAATCGCTGGGCTTTGTCGCAGGACGCGGCAGCAACGGGCGGCAGATCGTGCTGACCGGCGGGGGCGCGGAACTGGCCGGGCTTGCCGATTACGTGCAACAGGCCTTGGCAAAACCCGTGCGCACGGGCCGCGCCCCTGCGATGACCGGCCTGCCCGAGGCCCATGCGACTCCCGGATTTGCGAGCCTTGCCGGGCTTGTGCTGCATGCGGCGGACGATCCTGTGGATATACGCGCGCACGGGTCTGTCGGCGATGGGGCCGGGGGCGGCGGGCGCAACCTGCTTGCGCGGATGATGCGTGCGGTGCGCGAGTATTTCTGAGGGGACGGACGGCAGCGATGCGGATGCCTTCGCGACGGGGCGGTGCAGGCGCGCGACAAAGCTGGGCTCTCCGCCTTTGGGGGTGTGGAAATCTGCATTATCCCTTTGCCCCGATGAATTGTTCTGTGCCAAAACCCCGCCATAATTTTGCCAGCCTTAAGTTTTGAACGCTGACGACGGTTTTCGTCCCGGAGAATTTCATGAGCATCAATATCGGTCCGCCGGCGGTTGAGGAGCTTCGCCCCCGCATCACCGTGATCGGCGTCGGCGGCGCCGGCAACAACGCCATCGCCAACATGATCCGTTCGGAGATCGAAGGCGTCGATTTCGTCGTCGTGAATACCGACGCGCAGGCGCTCAATTCCTCCATCGCGGAGGATCGGATCCAGCTCGGCCCCGAAATCACGCAAGGGCTGGGCGCGGGCGCACGGCCCGAGGTCGGCCGCGCCGCGGCGGAGGAGACGATCGAGGAGATCGACCGCATGCTGGAAGGCGTGCACATGTGCTTCATCGCCGCGGGCATGGGCGGCGGTACCGGCACGGGCGCCGCGCCGGTCATCGCGAAAGCCGCGCGCGAGAAGGGCGTGCTCACCGTGGGCGTGGTCACGAAGCCGTTCATGTTCGAGGGCAATCGCCGCATGCGCGCTGCCGATGCGGGCATCGAGGAATTGCAGAAGCACGTCGACACGCTGATCGTCATTCCGAACCAGAACCTGTTCCTGGTCGCCAGCCCCGACACCACGTTCAAGGAAGCCTTCCTCCTCGCCGACGAGGTATTGCAGCAAGGCGTCCGGTCGATCACCGATCTCATGGTGATGCCGGGCCTCATCAATCTCGACTTTGCCGACGTGCGGTCCGTCATGGGCGAGATGGGCAAGGCGATGATGGGCACGGGCGAGGGCGAGGGTGATAATCGCGCGCTCGAAGCCGCGGAAAAGGCCATCGCGAACCCGCTGCTCGACGGGGTGTCGATGCAGGGTGCAAAGGGCGTCATCGTGTCGATCATCGGCGGCGAGGACATGCGCCTGATGGAGGTCGACGAGGCCGCCAACCATATCCGCGATCTCGTCGATCCGGATGCGAACATCATCTGGGGTTCGGCCTTCAATCCCGATCTGGAGGGCAAGATCCGCGTGTCGGTCGTCGCAACCGGCATCGATCAAAGCGCCGATCGCCAGGAATCGCCCGCGGTCAAGGGTTTCTCCATGGGTTCGGGTCGCGCGCCGGTCCATCCCGGCTCGTCGCCGACGCCCGCACCGGCATCGGCACCCGCAGCGCCGCCCGCACCCGTTGCCGAAGCTCCCGCTATGGCGCAGGATGGCGGCACCGGGATTCCCGATCCGGCCCACGATCACGCGTTGAAAGCGCCCGGCGCCGAGGACGCTTTTGCCGAGTATGCGCACGACGAACCGCTCGAACTCAATCTCGATCAGCAGGCCGATATCGCGCCGCCCGCGCATGCGGATGACGAGCTGCAGCTCGGCGGGATGGAGGCGGAGCCGGCGCCCCGCCCCGCGCCGCCGCCCGCGCCGGTTTCCGACCGTCTGACCCCGCCCGAGGATGCGGCGCCAGCACCCACACCCGCGCGTCCGGCCCCGGCCCCGCGCAGTTCGGGCGGCGGCAGTACCTTGTTCGAGCGCATGGCCAATCTGTCGCGCGGACGGGACGACCGCCGTGACGAGAGCCGCGAAACGCCGCGCCGCGACAACCGCCGTGTCGATTTCGACGATGACGACGATGACGATGGCGCACTCAACATCCCGCGTTTCCTCGGTCGTAACAATCGCTAAGATCCTGCGTCTCCGCTCCGCCGGTATGGCGCGCCGCCTGCGTCCGATCCTGGCCGCCATTCTTATGGTGGGGGCGGGCGCCGGTGTCGCGGTGGTGCCGGCCGCCGCCGTGCCGGTGGTGCAACCGCTTCCCGGCCCGGATCAGATCGCGTTGAAGGATGCGCGCGGGGTGCTCCTGCGCGATCCTGATAATCTGGATGCGCTGCGCCACGCGGCGGTGGCGGCGGTGCGGCTGGGCGATCCGGAGGCGGCGCTGACCTATGTCGAGGAAGCCGAGAAGCACGCACCGACCGATCCTGTCATCGCATCGGTGCGCGCGGCGATCCTCGCGTTGCGTGGCGAACCGCAAGCCGCGCTCGACCAGTTCGCCAAGGCCGAGGCCAATGGCGCGCCCGTCGCGGATCTCTCCGCGGATCGCGCGCTTGCCTACGATCTCATCGGGGATCAGCCCTCTGCGCAGTATTACTACCGGATTGCCGCGCAATTTTTGCAGCAGCGCGACGTTCCGTCCAACAATTACGTCGCGGACGAGCTGATCCGGCGGCACGCGCTCAGCCTTGCCGTGGGCGGCGATTTTGCCGCCGGCGACGCCGTGCTGCGCCCGCTGCTCGAACGGCAGGATCTTTCGGGCTGGCGCACGCGGGCCTTCATGCTCGCCATCAGCGGGAACGAGCGTGAGGCGGTCGAACTGCTCGGCACGGTCTTGCCGCCCGAACTCGCGGCGCAGATTTCACCCTATATGCGCGTCATGCCCAAGCTGAGCAATGCACAGCAGGTCGCCGCGGCCACTTTCGGGCGTTTCCCGCGCATGGACGCGATCGCCGCCGATCCGCAAACCCGCTCCTCCGGGGCGAAGGCATCGCGGCGCCGCACCCGCCGCAGCAGAAGCGAATGACGATGCGACCCATCCCGATACAGGGAGCGTCGTTTTCCACATGGTCTGCACAGCTGTCTGCGGTTATGCCCGGTGCGGAACGGGGCGCGGATTGGCAAGCGGGGGTGCGACAGGGCACCAGCATGATGGCCCCCAACGCAAGAGGCGCGGGGCGGGCGATCCATGCGGCGGGAGCGACGATGACGACAGGACGCAAGATGATGAGCACCCAAGAGGAGCTGGCCCCCGTCGACATGCTGATGTCGCTCTTCGAGGCGCGCAGCTGGCCCTACGAACTCATCGGTGAGGACGAGATCAGCGGCGAGGTGCAGGGCGCCTGGGCCAAGTATCAGCTGCGCGCGATATGGCGGCACGAGGATAACGTGCTGCAATTGCTGTGCCTGCCCGAAACGCGCGTTCCGCAGGAAAAGCGCGTCACCATGTTCGAATTGATGACCCTGGTGAACGAACAATTGTGGCTGGGTCATTTCGATATCTGGTCCAACGGATCGGTGCTGCTTTACCGCCACGGGTTGATGCTGGGCGATGATGGCCTACTTAGCCTGTCACAGGCGCAGACCGCCGTGGAGGTGGCCGTCGAGGAATGCGACCGGTTCTATCCGGCGTTTCAATTCGTTTTATGGGGCGATCGCGATGCGCAGGCGGCCTTGCAATCCGCGCTCGTCGATGCCGCAGGAGAAGCTTGAGATTATGAATGTGATGACGACGAAGACACCCGGCTCAATGCTGTTGATCGGTTGCGGCAACATGGCGGGCGCCATGCTGGACGGCTGGCTCGCAGGGGGGGTGGATCCGTCAATCTTCACCATCGCGGATCCCTATCGCGAGGATGCGCCCGACGGCGTGCGCCTGCTCAAGGAACTTCCCAAGGGCGAGACGTTCGATGCGGTGATGCTGGGCATCAAGCCGCAGATGCTGAACGACAATGCGCCCGAAATCGAACCGCTGATCGGGGGCGAGACGGTCGTATTGTCGATCCTCGCGGGCACGCAGCTCGATACGTTGCAATCGAAATTCCCGCGTGCCGGCGGTATCGTGCGCGTGATGCCGAACCTGTCGGCGGCGCTCGGCAAATCGCCGATCGCGCTCGTGGGCAAGGATGTCGGCGACGAACAGCGCGCCATGGTCGATGCGCTCGCCGCGCCATTGGGGCAGGGCGAATGGCTGCCGGATGAAAGCCTGTTCGATCTCGTCACCGCGCTCGCAGGGTCGGGGCCGGGCTTTGTCTACCGCTTTATCGATTCGCTGGCCAAAGCGGCGAGCGCGCTCGGCTTGCCGCGCGAACAGGCGGACCGGCTGGCGCTCGCCACCGTCGAAGGGTCCGCCGCGCTTGCCGCGAACAGCGAGCATTCACCGGGCGAACTGGCGCGGCGCGTGGCCTCGCCCGGCGGTGTGACGCAGGCCGGGCTCGACACGCTCGATGAAAACGACCGCATGCTGAAATTGATGACCGATACGCTGCGCAACGCGCGCGATCGCAGTATCGCGATGGCGAAAGAGGCCTGAACCGCCCGAAACGAGGCCTGCGTTAAACCTTTGTTTCCCGTTCGTATCCGATTGTAACGGCAGGTCGCCACGGCGCGGTTCCCCTTGAATTCGGGAACGATCGCGCCGATATTGCATGCAACGGCCCGCCTTATCGCGGGCTGGCAGAGGAGTTAGGATAAAATGGCAAACTGGAACGATCCCCAGCCCACCCGGACGGGCTTCGGCGCGTCCACGGGCCTCGACGGGCGTATGCAGACGCGGGAGGGCTTTGACGCCGGCCTGCGCAAATACATGCTGTCGATCTACAATTACATGGCGATGGGCGTCGCGCTGACCGGCGTGGTCGCATTCGTCATGGCCAACACCGCCTTTGGCGTGGCGATCATGACCTCGCCGCTGATGTGGCTGATCGTGCTGTCGCCGCTGGCCATCGTTTTCGCGATGTCGTTCGGCGCGAACCGTTTTTCGCAAGGCACGTTGCAAATCCTGTTCTGGGCGTTCGCGGCGCTCATGGGTGCCTCCATGTCGACGATTTTCGCCGTCTATACCGGCGCGTCGATCGCGGCGACCTTCTTTGCGACGGCGGGCGCGTTCGCCGGTCTCAGCCTGTTCGGCTACACCACGAAGAAGGACCTGTCCGGCATGGGCAGCTTCCTCATCATGGGCGTCATCGGCCTGCTGATCGCGTCGGTGATCAACATTTTCCTGCAGAGCGCGGCGCTGATGTGGGCGGTGAGCTTTCTGGGCGTGCTTATTTTCGCAGGCCTCACCGCCTACGATACGCAGCGGCTGAAGCGTCAGTATTTTCAGCTCGCCGGAACGGATTTCATGGGCAAGGCGGTGATCCTTGGTGCGCTTTCGCTGTACCTCGATTTCATCAACATGTTCCAGTTCCTGCTGATGTTCATGGGGCAGCGCGACTGATCGCGCCTGCTCCTTCGCAACCGGTCCGCGCGGGCGGGTCGGATGATGAAATGGCAATATCATGATGTGCCCGGCCGGACCCGATCCGGCCGGGCATTTTGTTGGACATTCGCCATTTACGAGCGGCCCCGCCTTGGCGCATAAGGGGTTCGGACACGATCTGTTTCATGGCCGAAGCCTGTTCGAAGGCCTGAGGCGCTTCACGCTGCGGTCATCGCCCATCGGTCAGATCGAAGGTCAGTATTTCTCCCCGGATTGAGAGAGGGTCGCATAGTATGGCGGGACGCATTTCCACGATTTTTCGACTGGCCGCCCTGGCCAGCATGACCGCGATCGCGGCGTGTTCCTCCACGCCCGAACCGGCACCGCCCCCGCCGCCGCCGCCTGAGCCGGAAGCATTTCCCGCGCGGCCGCTTGCGCCGAACCGCGCCCACGAAGGGCTTCAGGTTCCGCGCACCGATCCGACCGGCGTGCGTCAGACGGTCAACACATGGGTGACCCCGGCGCAGGCGGTCTGGAACCTGCGTTCCGCCTATAACGTGGCGGCGCTCAATTGCGACGGCGTGATCTATGAACCGATGGCGGAGCGCTATGGCGCGTTTCTCGGCACGCACACGCGCGATCTCGCCGCCGCAGGGCGCACGGTGGATAGCGAATTTCGCCAGAAATACGGCCCATCGTTCCGCGATCCGCAGGACGCCTACATGACGCAGGTCTATAATTATTTCGCCCTTCCTGCGATGGAGGACGAGTTCTGCCCGATCGCTCTTGCGGTGAGCGAAGAGCTGGCCTCGATGCCGAAGGGCGGGCTGAGCGAGGCGGCCCCGGGTCTGCTGCTTCGCCTGGAAGAACCGTTTCTCGCCTTTTTCGAGCGGTACGAAGCCTACAAGGAAGACGCCGCCGCGTGGGAGGCCCAATATCTCGCCACCTATGGGGAGCCTTACCCCTACACGCCGCGCAGTTTCGCGCCCGCGCCCAGCATTGCACCGGTTGCCGTCGATGCGAATGGCAATCCCGTCGATCCCGCGCCGTCCAACGCTGGCGTGCCCGCGCCCGGAGCGACGGTCGTGACCGACCCGGTCAATGCCATTCCGCCCGTTCTGCAACCGCAGATCGTGCCGGCCCCCCCGGCTCAGGAAGCGCCGGTTGCTCCGGGCGCAACCACCCCAGTAACCACCACCGGGCAATAATCGATGACAGGCGGGCAAAGGGCGGTTTTTGAAAAATTCCCCCTTTGCCTCAGCCGCATCATGCGGTAACAGCGCCGCGTCCGCCGGATGAACACAATCCGGCGGATATGACTGGAACGGGGCCGTAGCTCAGTTGGGAGAGCGCGTCGTTCGCAATGACGAGGTCAGGGGTTCGATTCCCCTCGGCTCCACCAGTCTCCTCCTCACATCACCGGGATCGTTTGCCGGGGCGGCTGTAATGCGCCTCGCCGCTTTTCGTGCGCCGCGCGCATGGCACCTGCAGCGGCACAAAGAAAGGGCCGCGAAGGTTTCCCCTCGCGGCCCGTTTCGTGTCCGATGCCTTGCGGCGGTCGGATCAATCGTCGTCCTTAAGGAACGCCGGCATGTGATCGGGGCCTTCGCCCTTGTCCACCGGGCCGCCACGATTGCCGCCCTCACGGCGCGGACCGCGGCCGCCACGGCCACCCCGGTCGCCATCACGGCGCGGACGGCGATCACCGCCGCGATCGGAACGCTCGCCGCGGTCGCTACGCGGTTCGCGCGGCGGGCGAGTATCTTCAAGCTCTTCACCGGTTTCCTGGTCAACGACGCGCATCGACAGGCGCACCTTGCCGCGCTGATCGATCTCGAGCACCTTGACCTTCACTTCCTGCCCTTCGGACACGACGTCGGTCGGCTTTTCCACGCGCTCGTTCTTCATTTCGGACACGTGGACGAGCCCGTCCTTGCCACCCATGAAGTTCACGAACGCGCCGAAATCTACGATGTTGACGACCTTGCCGGTGTAGATCTTGCCGACTTCGGCTTCCTCGACGATGCCCTCGATCCACTTCTTCGCGGCCTCGATCTGGCTGTTGTCGGAGCTGCTGATCTTGATCAGGCCCTCATCGTCGATGTCCACCTTCGCGCCGGTTTCGGCGACGATTTCGCGGATCACCTTGCCGCCGGTCCCGATGACATCGCGGATCTTCGACTTGTCGATCTGGATCGTTTCGATGCGCGGCGCGTGCTGCGAAATCTCGGTGCGGGCGGAGCCCAGCGCCTTGGTCATTTCGCCGAGGATATGCGCGCGGCCTTCCTTCGCCTGGCTCAGCGCCTGGGTCATGATCTCGCGCGTGATGCCCGCGACCTTGATGTCCATCTGGAGCGAGGTGATGCCCTGTTCGGTCCCGGCCACCTTGAAGTCCATGTCGCCGAGGTGATCTTCGTCACCCAGAATGTCGGACAGAACAGTGAACTCCTCGCCTTCGAGGATGAGACCCATGGCGATGCCCGAAACCGGGCGGGTCACCGGCACGCCGGCGTCCATCATGGACAGACAGCCGCCGCATACCGTCGCCATCGAGGACGAGCCATTGGACTCGGTGATGTCGGACAGAACGCGGATCGTGTAGGGGAAATCGTCCTTCGTCGGCAGCACCGCACGCAGCGCGCGCCACGCGAGCTTGCCATGGCCGATGTCGCGGCGGCTGGGCGCCCCGAACCGACCCACTTCGCCGACCGAATAGGGCGGGAAGTTGTAGTGCAGCATGAAGTTCGAATAGGTCAGACCCTCGAGCCCGTCGATCATCTGCTCCGATTCCTTGGTGCCAAGGGTCGTGGTGCAGATCGCCTGCGTCTCGCCGCGCGTGAACAACGACGAACCGTGGGTGCGGGGGAGCAGGCCGACGATCGCCTCGATCGGGCGGACCTGCGTGGTGGTGCGGCCGTCGATGCGGGTGCCGTCCTTCAGGATGGCCTTGCGCACGATGTCGCTTTCCAGCTTCTTGACCAGCTTGAGCTTGCCCAGATATTCCGCCGGGTCGGCCGCTTCCTGATTTTCGTAATGCTCGCGCGCCTTGGTCCGGGCGGCGTTCACGGCGTTCTGCCGCTCCTGCTTGTCGGTCAGGCGATAGGCCGCGGCGAGATCGTCGCCGATGAGCGCGCGCAGCTCGTCGAGCGTGGCGCTCTTGTCCTCGACAGGCGCGAGTTCCCACGGATCCTTCGCGGCCTGTTCGGCAAGATCGATGATCGCGTTGACGACCTTCTTGCACTCATCATGGGCGAACATCACGCCGCCCAGCATGATTTCTTCCGAAAGCTCCTTGGCTTCGGATTCGACCATCATCACGGCATTGCCGGTCGCCGCCACGATCAGGTCGAGCGCGGTGTCGGCGGCATGCGCCTGTGACGGGTTCAGCGTGTATTCGCCGTCCTCATAACCGACGCGGCATGCGCCGATCGGACCCATGAAGGGCACGCCCGAAATGGTCAGCGCGGCGGACGCGGCGATCATCGCCACGACATCGGGTTCGGTCTCGCCATCATAGGACATGACCTGCGCGATGACGTTGATCTCGTTATAGAACCCTTCGGGGAAGAGCGGACGGATCGGACGGTCGATCAAACGGCTGGTCAGCGTTTCCTTTTCGGTCGCGCCGCGTTCCCGCTTGAAGAAGCCGCCGGGAATGCGCCCGGCGGACGAGAATTTTTCCTGGTAGTGAACGGTGAGGGGGAAGAAATCCTGCCCCTCCTTCACATTGCGCGCGGCGGTGACGGCGCACAGCACCACGGTTTCGCCATAGGTCGCCAGAACGGCGCCATCGGCCTGTCGGGCGATGCGCCCGGTTTCGAGTGTCAGCGTCTTGCCGCCCCACTCGATCGATACGGTTTTCGTGTCGAACATGTATTTTCCTCAATCCCGCCGGCCAGATTGCACGGGCGGGGTTTGCTTGTGCGGGAATAACCGTCCCGGTCCGGTGCGGGGCAAATCGGCCCCTGTTTTCGGGCGGCGACGCCGGATTGCGTTCGCCTTGCCCATTGATCCGGGGTCGCGGCATGGCCCGATCCCCATAAGCGAAAAAGCGGCCCGTTTGATGAGGCCGCTTTCCCGTAACTCTCGGCTTACTTGCGCAGGCCCAGTTTCTTGATCAGGTCGTTATACCGCTCGACATCGATCTTTTTCAGATAGGCGAGCAGGCTACGACGCTTGTTGACCATGACCAGCAGGCCGCGACGCGAATGGTTATCCTTGTGGTTCGCGTCGAAGTGACCGGTCAGGTTGCGGATGCGCTGGGTCAGGATGGCGACCTGCACTTCCGGGCTGCCCGTGTCGCCTTCGTGGCGGGCGTGGTCCTGGATGATCTGCTGTTTTTCTTCGGCGGTAACCGACATAGTCTTACTCCGCGACATCCTGTTAAAGGTTGAAGCCCCGAAGGACCCTTGCCTCGCCATCCGCGACCTCGATGAGGGCGACCGGCGTTTCGCCCGATTTCGCCCAGTAGGTTCCGTCGGGTTCGGCAAGCCCGGACAATTTGCGACCCTGTCGGACCGCCCCTGCCGCGTCCGGGGAAAGGGAGAGGGCCGGGATGTCGTCCAGCCCCGCCTCTACCGGCAGGAGAATGCGTTCAAGTGGCGCGCCCTTGCCGATTTCGTTCAGCATGTCCAGCGAAATCGCCTGCGCCTCGGCGAACGGCCCTGCGCGCGTGCGGCGCAGCATCGTCACATGGCCATAAGTGCCCAGCGCCCGCGCAATATCGCGCGCCAGGGACCGTATATAGGTACCCTTCGACACTTTTGCCAGCAACGTCACCGATTCGGCGAGTTCGAGCGGGGCGGCAGGGTCGTAGGGGTCGGGCCTTCCGCCCGCCGTCGCGAATGTGCCCGCGATACCATCGTCCCGCCGCTCCGACGCGAAGGTGAGCGTGTGGATCGTGACGCGGCGCGACGCCATCGCCACGTCCTCCCCCGCGCGCGCACGGTCATAGGCGCGCCGACCATCGATCTTGAGCGCGGAATAGGCCGGCGGGACCTGATCGATCGCACCGGTGAAATGGTCGAGCACGGCCGCGATCGCAGCGAACGGCGGGCGCCGGTCACTTTCGGCAATCACCGCGCCTTCTGTGTCGAGCGTGTCGGTCTCGCGCCCGAACTGCACGGTAAAGGCATATTCCTTCGTCGCGTCGAGCATCCGGCCTGCAAGCTTCGTCGCCTCGCCCAATGCGATCGGCAGGACACCGGTCGCCAGCGGGTCGAGCGTGCCGCCATGGCCCACCTTTACCTTGCCCAGCCCCGCCTCGCGCAAATTGCGCTTCACCGCCGAAACCGCCTGCGTCGATCCGAGTGCGAGCGGCTTGTCGAGGATGATCCACCCGTTCGTCACGCGCGGACCCCGGCGACGAGGTCCGCGATGCCGATATATTTGGCAAGCAGCCATTGCACCGGCGGCAGGATGACATTTTCCACGATGCCAAGCCCCGGGAATACATAGGGCACCACGAGCAACAGGATCAGCACCAGCGCAAAACCTGCCGGACGCAGCCGCTCATAGGCCGGGATCGCCCGGCGCGGGAGCAGCCCTTCCACGATATGCGACCCGTCGAAGGGCGGGATGGGCAGAAGATTGAACAGCGCGAGGAAAATGTTGATGGCGATGAAATAATAAAGCGACGTCAGGCCAAAACCGGCGATGCCCCCCGCATCCGGCCCGGCCCCCGCCACAACCGTGCCCAGCAGCACCGCACCGATAGCGGCCAGCAGGAAATTGCTCCCCGGCCCGGCGATCGCGACGAGCATCATGCCGATGCGCGGATTGCGCAGGCGGTTCTTTGCCACCGGAACGGGCTTTGCCCATCCGAACACCGGCATCGACAACAATGCCAGCACGCCCGGCACCAGCAGCGTACCGACCGGATCGACATGGCGAACGGGATTGAGCGTGAGGCGCCCCATCTGTTCCGCCGTATGATCGCCCAGCATGCGCGCGACGAAGCCGTGCGACACCTCGTGAAAGACGATGGCGATGATGAGCGGAACGATCAGCGCCGCGGCAAGATAGAGGGTTTCGTCCATGCCCGTCAGATAGCGACGAAACCCGCAAAGGCCAGCATGGCGACTGGTCATGGGCGATAAAAAGACCCGCCATAAAAAAAGGCGCCCGGTCGGCCCGGACGCCCTCTTTCACGAATTCAGCGGGATTTCAACGCACGCGCGGACCGCCGAACGGCAGCGGCGGCGGGGGACGGCGCGAACCGCGCGGCAATTGCGCCTGATACGCGCGGCCGCAATGTTCGACACAATAGGGGAAGCCGGGATTGACCGCCTCGCCGCAGAAATGGAAATCCGGTTCGCCCGGATGTCCCATGGGCCAGCGGCAGATCCGCTCGCTAAGGTCGAGAAGGCTTGTCTTGTCCGCAATTTCCGGGCTGGGCTTTGCAGGGACGAGCCGGCGCGGCGGCGCGGGGGGAATCGGCGGCTGCTGATCGCCCGGACCCTGACGCAGGAAGCCGCCGGGGCCGACCGACACGATGCGCGGGCTGCTTTTCTGCGCGGGTGCGTCGTCGTCCTCGCTCGCTGCGGGGGCCGGGGCGGGGGTCGGGGCCGGGGCGGGCGCGGCCTCCGCGCGGACGGGGCGTTCCGCGGGTGCCGGGGCGGGCGCGGGTTCCGGCGCAGGTTTCGCCGCGACCGGTTGCGCGGCCGGTGCCGCGGGTTCGGGCGTTGCGGTCTCCTTCTTCGGCTTGGCCGGTTTGGGCTTCGCCTTTTCGCCGGATTTCACGGGCGAAGGCCGCGATTTCAGGCCCAGCCGATGCGCTTTGCCAATGACCGCGTTGCGGCTCACACCGCCCAGTTCCTCTGCGATCTGCGATGCGGTCGATCCGCCCTCCCACAGCTTTGTCAGCGTGGCGATGCGTTCCTCGGTCCAGCTCATGGATACTCCGTTCAAAAACTTTTCGCCCGACAGGGTGCGGACGCGGCGTGGAAGGCGGCGGGGCTGCTTGCCATCCCTTTCGCATACCGGTAACCGCACCGACTGTATGAACGATCCGAAAATCACGCCCGCCCCGATAAAGCAACATGTCTCGCGCTTTCGCGCGCCGGGTGAGCCTGTTATCGGCCGTGTCAACGGACTCGGGCTGTGGACGCTCTATATGAAAGAGGTCCGCCGTTTCTTCAAGGTGCAGACGCAGACAATCTGGGCGCCGGCGATCACGACGCTCCTGTTCCTCGTCATCTTCTCGGTCGCGCTGGGCCGGTCGGGGCGCGAAATCCTCGGCGTGAATTTCGCCACTTTCGTCGCGCCTGGCCTCATCGTGATGGGCATGATGCAGAATGCCTTCGCCAATTCCAGCTTCAGCCTGCTTGGCGGGAAGATACAGGGCACGATCATCGACTATCTCATGCCGCCCTTGTCCAATGCGGAGCTGATGATCGCCATCGTCGGCGCGGCGATAACGCGCGGCGTGCTGGTCGGGCTGGCCGTGGCGCTCGCGATGGCGCTCTATCCCGGTGTCGACCTTGCCGCGCCGCACCCGTGGGCGATCGTGTGGTTCGGTTTGATGGGAACCGCGATGCTGGCGTTCCTCGGCATGCTGACGTCGATCTGGGCGGAAAAGTTCGACCATAACGCGGCGGTCACGAATTTCGTGGTGGCACCGCTCGCGCTGCTGTCGGGCACGTTCTATGTCATCGACAATCTCGCCCCGTTCTTTCAGTCGATCAGCCGGCTGAACCCGTTCTTCTACGTGATTTCAGGCTTTCGCTTCGGCTTTCTGGGGCGCAGCGACATCGGCGATACGAACATGGCGGTCCTTCACGGGGCCATCGGGCTCGGCGTGCTCAACCTCGTGCTCGCGCTCATCGTCTATGCGGTGCTGCGGTCGGGATGGAAGATCCGCAGCTGACCGATCAATGGCTGAGCGAGCGGTGCAGCGGGTAGCGGCCGTCGGTGAATTCGCCGAAGATCATCTCGATCGAGGGGTGATCGACCGGCCCTGAAATGCCGTCCTCGGTCAGGTTCTGCTGACTGACATAGGCGACATAGCTGCTTTCGTCGTTTTCCGCGAACAGGTGGTAATAGGGTTGTTCGCGCCGCGGGCGCAGTTCCTTGGGAATGGATTCGTACCACTCCTCGCTATTGGCGAAGACGGGGTCGATATCGAAGATAACGCCGCGGAAATCGTGCTTGCGGTGGCGGACGACGTCGCCGATGGCGAATCGCGCGCTCGTCACCGCAGGGGCGCTGACCGCCCGTCCGGCCTGCGGGGAATAGAACGTGGAGCGTTTCCTGCCCGCGTCCGTGTCGATCTCATTGGAACCGAAATTGATGCTCATGCCGCCAATATAGGCGCATGGCGGGATCGAAACAAGCGAGCGCCATTTCGCGCATGTAGGAAAACGCGAATAAATTGCGAATGCCCTCTTGGCAAAGGGCGGCGCATCGGTTAACCGCCCGCCTTCGTTCGACCCGTTGCCGAAAGGCGATGCACGAACCTCGGATGCGGAGAGGTGGCAGAGAGGTCGAATGCGCTGCACTCGAAATGCAGTGTACGGGCAACCGTACCGTGGGTTCGAATCCCACCCTCTCCGCCAGTCACCCTTCCTCAAGCGTCCGGAAACCCACGGTTTTCCTTGATTTTTGGCCATTTTCGGCTAGTTTGTGTTCTCTATTTGTTTCGATTTTTCCATAGGGATCCGCCACATTTGGGGGCACATTTGGGGGCATCGAATTGCAAAATTGGGGGCACAGATGCTCAGCGAACTTGCAGTGCGGAAGGCGAAGGCGAAAGAGAAGGATTACAAACTCGCTGATTTCGAGGGGCTGTACCTATTTGTCGCTAAATCCGGTCGTCGCAGTTGGCGGTTGAAATATCGGTTTGCGGGAAAGGAGCGTAGGCTCATTTTGGGGACCTATCCCGAACTTTCCTTGCAGGAGGCTCGCGAGCGTAAGCTAGAGGCGCGCAGGCTGTTGGCAGATGGGAAAGATCCCGGCATCGAAGCCAAGAAGGCTGCCATTGCTCGGACTTTGGCTAAAACAAATACTTTCGAGATTGTGGCCAGGGACTGGTTTGCTCTGCAGGAGGAGCGTTGGTCTGCCGTCCATGCGAGGGATGTGATCACTAGCCTCGAGAAGGAAATATTCCCGTGGATCGGTGCGCTGCCAGTGACAGAAATCGATGAGCCGGTGGTTCTTTCGGTGCTTCGAAAAATTGAGCGTCGTGGCGCAATTGAGACCGCCCATCGCGTCCGGCAGAGGATGTCTGCCGTCTTTGTGCACGCAATTGCCGAGGGTCGATCAGGCAGAGATCCAGCAGCCGTCGTTGGAAAAGCCCTCAAGCCGGTACCGCGTAGCCGCAAGCGCCCCGCCATTCTCAGCGTGGAAGGCTTGCAGGATATGATCCGTAAAACGGAGATCGAATTTGCCTCACCGCTCACCAAGCTTGCTTCGAGATTTGTTGCGATGACGGCCCAGCGTCTTGGGGCCGTGCGGTCGATGTCGTGGACCGAACTGGAGGGCATCGATTGGGAAGGCTCAGAACCCTCCACCTCTGCGATCTGGCGAATTCCTCCCGGTCATATGAAGCTTACGAGTGAGCTGAAACGAGAAGATACTTTCGAACATCTTGTGCCGCTAGCGCCTGAGGCGGTCGCGGTCCTGCGAGCCGTAAAGCAGCTTACCGGCCGTGGACCACTGGTCTTTCCCAGCAACAGGAATGCCCGCATTCCAATGAGCGAGAATACCTTGAGCTATTTCTACAATCGCTGTGGATACCAGGGCAGGCATGTCCCGCATGGCTGGCGAGCATCATTCTCAACAATTATGAACGAATGGGCCGAACGAAACGGTACTCCGAGTGATCGACTGGTGATCGATCTCATGCTGGCGCATTTACCCGAAGGCGTTTCGGACTCCGAAGGCGTTTACAATCGAGCGGCATTTCTCGACCGTCGGCGAGAGATAGCCGACGAATGGGCGCGAATGATATTCGGCATTTTTCCATCGCCGCAGAAGCTATTGGAATATCCTTCAAGATAGCCGGTCCTACCCTTATCGGAAGTGGATCGATCGTTCGGATCGGGCTTCCGGTGACGATCGGCACTGACCCGCGGAAGTTTCGTTTGAAGTCTCATTTACGCGGGGAGCCATGCAAGTTTCGTACTGGCATTGGGAATGGAGCGACCCTTCCCATTCGCTAAGACACAACTGTTTGAATCAGGATGACCGCGATTCTTCGCCAATCCAGTCTGCATGGATACGGTTCATGCCTGCGACAACGCCCTCAACGGTGACGTTAGCGCCGATAAGGTCGTCCTTGATCTCGTCGCATTCGATGATCCAGGCATCGTCTGTTGTTGTCAGGATCATTCCGCGCTTCCCGCGGCTCAGCGTTCCCGAGATGCGTATTCGACCGGCGCTCACTACTACCCCCTTGTTCAAAAGCGCCATTGGCGCAGCACTTCGCGCACATAGGCTGGCGTCTCGCCATTGCGCGGAATGCCACCCGCGCGATCAACGGCGCCCGGACCTGCATTGTAAGCGGCGAGCGCTAGCGGAACTACGCCAAACTTGTCGAGCATCTGTCGAAGGTATTTAGCCGCGCCGAAGACGTTGGCAACTGGATCGAAGCGGTTGGATACACCAAGGTCGCGCGCCGTCCCGGGCATCAATTGTCCTAGCCCGGCAGCGCCCGCTTTGCTGACGGCCAATGGATTGTAGCGGGACTCTGTCCAAACAAGCGCATCGAGAAGACCGCGTGGCAGTGCGTATCGGGCCTCTGCAGCGTGAACATGGGGGAGGTAGCTTGCGCGGCGGAAGCCGGACGGCGTGCTGCCTTGGCGGTGTCGTTGTCTATAGAGCAAATCGGTTGGTACTGTGTCGGCAACCGGCATCTCTGCTGCGGTCGCTGGCTGCGTGGGCCAAATGTCATGCTCGACAAGCAGAAAGCCGGCTGACCCTTCCGTGACGCGGAACCCGGCGGTTGTGCGTTCCATCGCGGCAAGCCCGTCAGAGGACTGCTGTTCCTGCGCGTGAGCAGTCACGGTGAGCCCAATTCCGGTCGCTGCTGCAGCGGCCACTGCCCATTTCCGTGTCATTGACCGATTTCCTCAATAGCCGAATCGATATGGAACATATATAGAACGATCATTGTAGGAAAATTGAATCCCAAGCGACGCAGAGCGGAGGCTGCGCGGGTGAAGGCATGTTACGATGGAGATGCCCCCGTGCAACAAGACCGGTCACCCAAAGTCCAAGGCGCACGACTGGAAACCAGCGCCCGCAACATCGTCGAACAACTGGGTGGCAGATGGTCTCGGTCGCGTGGCATGTGCTGCTGCCCGGCGCATGCCGATCGTACTCCTTCGCTCAGCATCACGCTCGGCAAACGGGCCATCCTTGTCCATTGCTTTGCCGGCTGCACGAACGAGGCGGTTATCGAAGCCATGGCCGCGGTTGGGATACGGATTGCGGATCTGTTCGATGGCACAGGTGATCCGATCGTGGCCGAGCCACGACGGGAGGTCGCCAATCGCAATGCTCTCAGGCTTTGGCTCGAGGCATCTTCCCTGGCCGGGAGCCCCGCGGAGGACTATCTCGCGTCCAGAGGTATCAGCATATCGTCGCCAGAGCTGCGCTTCCATCCACGCATGCCATTGGGGCCAAAGGATGCTGTCCGCTTTCTGCCCGCGATGGTGGCGGCTGTCCGCAATGATGCCGGTATAATGGCGCTGCACCGGTCCTTCATCGATATTGGCAAGCACCGCCTGGCATCATTTGCCCAGCCCAAACGCGCGCTGGGCAGCCCCGGTTCTGGTGCAGTTCGTTTCGCAAGTCCGGATGGAGGACGCCTCGGCCTCGCAGAAGGAAACGAAACGACTCTCTCAGCGATGCAGCTGTTTAACATTCCCTGCTGGGCAACGCTTGGCAATGAACGCTTCGGCCTGGCCACAATCCCGGAATCGGTGCGGCAGCTGTATCTCTTTGTCGACAATGATGCGGGCGGGCGCCTTGCCGAAGTGCGAGCTCGCGAGGCGTATGCCTGCGAAGGTCGGCGGATTATTACCCGGCGGCCAGAGCGAGCCGGGGACGACTGGAACGATGTGCTCATGCGCGCGGTCCGAACTTCGGCATGAAGAGCGGCCCCTACTGGCGATGTTCCACGGATCCGAACACGGAGCAGCAATCATGGGAGTTGAAAAATTGCCGCGAGTAATTCTCAAAAATTTGCATTTTGGAATGGGCTGAAGCCAAATAGTTGTTCGGCATCTCCAATAGGATGCCACAAGCACAAGCTGCATGGGAGCGCGGCGCTTTCCCGTCGATTGGAGAGCGGTTGAAACGGGATGCCCGGAAGGAGGCGGTACAGCAGGTTCGGGGGCGCGACATGAGACCGAGGCCGCCCGGCCCATAAAAGGCGATTTGCGGGATCCGGCGAATTGGGAAACGCCCCCTCGATCGATGCGGACGATGAGCGGATTGGGAATAGCCAGGGAGTTTTTCGGCCTGGCAAAACAGGCGTCGACGAACGCCGATCTCGTGCAAGCGCTGGCCTGTATTTCAACCAGCATGGATTTCGATTACTTCGCGCTGACGCATCATGTCGACTTTGCGTCAGCGGAACAAGCGGGGATGCGGCTCCATAACTATCCGGACGACTGGGTCGCCTGGTTCGACGCGCGGCGTCTGGGAGTGAGCGATCCCGTGCATCGCGCCAGCCAGGCAACGAGTATCGGTTTCACCTGGCAGCGGGTGCCCGATCTCATCCGCCTCACCAAAACCGACCTCACTGTACTCGAACATGCGCGCACAAGCGGGATTGGCGACGGTTTCACGGTCCCTGCCCATGTCCCGGGAGAAGCAACCGGATCCTGCTCATTCGCAGTGGCACCCGGGCGATCCATGCCGGTCGACAATTTGCCGCTGGCGCAATTGGCCGGCGCCTTCGCGTTTGAAGCGGCGCGCCGGATCAACGGCTCGAGAAATTTCGATGTCCACACGCCGACACTTACTGAACGCCAACGCGACTGCGTCCTGTGGATGGCGCGCGGCAAGACCGACTGGGAGATTGCACGGATTCTGGGCCTGAGCCAGGAAACGGTCACTCAGCATCTCAAACAGGCGCGTGAACGCTACGACGTGCCTAAGCGTTCTGTGCTGGCAGTGCGCGCCTTGTTCGACGGACTGATTTCTTTCAGCGACATCTTCCGACGCTAGAACGCACTATCCCCAGAACTGGGGATAGGCGAAAATCACCGCCGGGGTGAGGGTCACCCGTCCATCAGACGGGAGCGACCATCATGTATTTGACGACCCTTAATGGCACGCAGGGTGTGCCCGACGGCCTTCTCGCTGCAATGTTCGAGGCGCGCAAGCGTATCTTCGTCGACATGCTCGGCTGGGACGTCCCGGTGCTCGCCGGGCGCTACGAAATCGATCAGTTCGATGATCCGCGCGCTATATATCTCATCCTCTCCGATGAGTGCGGCAAGCATCTCGGGTCGGCACGGCTGCTTGAAACCGAGCGCCCGCATATCCTCGATACGCTTTTTCCCGATCTTTGCGAGGACGCGGTGCCAAAAGGGCCGACGACCCGGGAGATCACCCGTTTTGCCCTGGACCCACGCCAGAATGCCCGCCAGCGCCGCCGGGTCCGCGACACACTGGTCTGCGCACTGACCAATCATGCGCTGGCAAGTGGCGTCGAGGCCTATACCGGCGTCGCCGAGATCGCATGGCTGCAGCAGATACTTGCCTTTGGCTGGGACTGCGAACCGCTCGGATTGCCGCGCGAGAAAGGCGCGAGCCTTCTCGGGGCGCTGCGGATCGCGATCACTCATGAAACGCCGATGCTGCTCGCCAGTGCCGGGCTTGTTGCGGAGCCGGTTGCCACGCCGCACACTATCCGCCACGCAGCCTGAGGGTGAGGACTATGGCAACGCAGATGCAACTCCCGCTCTCCCCCGCCGATCACTGGGAGGTGCAGCTCCTATTGCACGGCTATTGCGCCGTGCCCGATCTCGTCCCGCCCGCGCAGGTGGCGGCGCTCGACGCCGATCTCGCGCCGCAATTCGAGGAGACCGATTTCTGTCGCGGGGACTTTTACGGCGAGCATACCAAACGCTTTGGCCGGTTGCTGACACGCTCGGAGCACGCCGCCGCGTTCGTCCAGCATCCGCTCATCATCGAGCTTGTCGAACGTGCGCTTGGTGCGTGGTGCGATACGATCCAGCTCAACCTTACCCAGGCCATAGAAATTCACCCCGGCGCCCCGCAGCAAATGCCGCATCGTGACCAGGATATGTGGGAAGGGGTGAAGGGCGAGACGGAATATCTGCTCAATGTAATGTGGCCATTCACGCCCTATACGCAGGAGAATGGCGCGACGCTCGTCTATCCGGGCAGTCATGGCGCACGCGCACTTGATCCCAGCGAACCGGATATGAGCGTCACTGTCGAGATGGTGCCAGGCTCGGCCCTGATCTTTCTGGGATCGACCTTGCACGGTGCCGGCGGCAATAGCAGCGAAGCGATCCGCCGGGGGATGATCGTCTCTTATGCCCTCGGGTGGCTCAAGCCCTATGAAAATCAGTGGCTCGCCTATCCACCTGACGTCGCACGGCGCTTCCCGCCCGAGCTCGCTGCGCTGGTGGGTTATCGCCAGCATCGCCCCAATCTCGGCAATTGGGAAGGCCTGTGCCCTTCGGTTCTGCTGGGCGAGGGCCTTCCCGACAGGATCGGCGCGGTCGACGCGTTACGGCCCGACCAGGCGGAAATGGTCGGCGCGTTCCGCCGCAGCCTCGGTCGCGCAAACGGCGGGGGCTGAGCGCTTTGTGATGAATGCGGCGCCGGTGTTCGATCGGGTCTATGGAGGCCTGAAGCAGATGCTGCGGGAAGGCCGCAGATCACCCGGCGCCCGTCTCGATCCCGCCGCGCTTGCCGACGAGCTCGCTGCCAGCATCACCCCGGTACGCGATGCGCTCTACCGGCTCACCGGCGAGCGCATGGTTGATGCAGCGGGCGAGGGCTTCCAGGTGCCCTTGCTTACTGAACCTGACCTTCGCGATCTTTATGCCTGGAACCTGCAACTGCTGCTCGCCGCCCCGCGTCTTGTCGATCTGCCGGTGCCGCAAAGTGAGGAGACTCCGACGAGTACGGTCGCCGAGCGCGCCGAAGCGCTCTTTGCTGGAATGGCGCGGCTGTCAGGGAATTGCGAACAACTCGCTGCTGTTACTGCGCTCAACGACCGGTTGCATGCGGTGCGGATCGGTGAAGAAATCTGGTTCGGTGATTGCGATGAAGAACTCGCCGCCTTGGCGCAGGCCGAAAACCGCCGGGTGCTGCTCGGGCGCTATCATCGGCGGCGAATTGCTGCGGTGCCCGACCTTCTGCGCCTGCGCTATCGCGCGAATGGCTGAGATATTGCCCCTGAACTTCCTTCAAATACGCGCCATATAAACTTGGGATTTGGAGGCGAGGTCCGGACACTTGGACTGCCGCGACTGATCGCGGTGGAACAAAGGAGATGATCATGGACACGCATGAACTTCACGACGAACTGGTCGATCTCGGCGTCGCAAGCGTCGAGACGCAGGGTGATGGTCTCGATCCGTTCGATATTGGCGGCCTGCAGCGCGTCGCCGGCATCGGCGAAGATTGACGAACCCGATATCGCTGGCGCGCCCTATGGCGCGCCAGCCTTTGCGTAAGGCTATTTCATGTGGCGTCTCGCTGATCATGTCAGCTTCTGTTGGGTCGAGGGCCAGGCCATCTTTCTGGACCTGTCGCGTGATCGCTATTTTGCGCTCCCCCGCGGCGTGAACAAGGCGTTCTGCCGATGGTCAGAGCAGCGTGACCCCGCGCTTGCGATGCCCGATGTCCTTGTTCGCCATAATCTGGTGGTGTCTGCACAACTGGATCAAATGCCTTCTGTGCTGCCTTGCACATTCGCAGCTCCCACCAAGGTTGCCACCCAGCTGAACCCGACGGGCGGATCGCGATGGTCGCGGAACTGTGAAGCGGCCTCGCTGTTGATGCGTATGCGTCGCCGCGTCCGAACCCGGCCGTTACAGCAACTCGTTGCCGAAGCGACATTATCATTTGGCGATGACATTGGAGATCGGGCGCTGCGGCGATTGTCCGTCAATGATTTGGCGCTTGAATTTGGGCGCGTTCGTAACTGGTTTCCCAAGCATCAGATATCGTGCCTGCCCGACTCTCTGGCATTGAAGACCTTTCTCGCTCGGTATGGTCACGCGACGACACTCGTTTTCGGGGTCACTGCGCAGCCGTTCGGCGCACATTGCTGGGTCCAGACGGGTGCGACGCTTCTCAATGACGTGCTCGATCATGTCGTCCGATACACCCCGATCCTTGCACAATGTCCCGCCGCTACGTCGCATTGATCGGCGCCCCGCCTTCGGCGATCGACAGGGCGATCGCCGCCGGTGCGGAAGTGGGAATGACATGCGTGTATCAGTTGCCCTGGCTTACGGTAATTGCAGACCCAGATGTCCAGGTGACCTTCCTTGCGGAAATGTCTGGCGTCATCCTCGGTGAAATCTTTACCCGCTCCTTTGAAGACGGCAGGACCGCCGCCGCCCGGATCGCAGCCGTGGATGAACTTCCTGCCAATGTCTGGGGAGGCTATATTGGCTTCGCGCAGGCTCCGGAGGGTTGCTCCGTCCTTCGCGGCGTATCCGGTCCTAATCCCTGCTATTTCACGCCGCTTGAAGATGGCTGGGGCTTTGCGCCCGATGCTAGACTGCTTTCACAGATCACTGGGTGGAGCTTCGCAATCGATTGGCACGCTCTCGGCAGTCTGTTGCTCTATCGAGAATCGCGCCCCGAGCACACGTGTCTGAGTGCCGTTCGCGAATTGTTGCCCGGGACGATGGCCACGATAGGCGCCGAGGGCTTGAGCGTCAGGACGATATGGACACCTGCGCGGTATATTGCGGCAAAAATCGACGCGTTTGACGACGCATCGCAAAAGCTTCGCGACACTATTCTCGCGACGATCCAGGCATGGGCGCAGCAATTCGAACGACCGCTACTCGAACTGTCCGGAGGGCTGGATTCGAGCATCGTTGCTGCAGGACTTGCGACGGCCGGTAGCCAGTTTCGTTGCCTCAGTTACCAGGCGTCGGGCGCGGACCTCGACGAAACTGACTATGCGCGCTGTGTCGCCGATCATCTGGGCGCATCGCTCGACAAGGTGCGTCCGGATGCAAGCGCGGTGCGGCTCGACGTGTCGGCTGCAGCACATCTGCCACGCCCCCTTGCGAGGAGCTTCATTCAGGAAACCGATCGTCTGAGCCACGAGGCTGCAAGGCGCATCGGAGCCGATGTCTTTTTTACCGGCAATGGCGGCGACAATGTCTTTTGCTTCTTGTCCTCGATTGCACCGGTACGCGACCGCCTGCGAACGTGCGACATCGCGGGAAGCTGGCGAACCGCGGCGGATGTCGCACAGGTTTGCGAGGTTGGACGGTGGGAGGTTCTCGCCAAAACCGTACGGCGGGGGTTTCGGCGGTCGGCAGGGGAGGAGTGGCACTGGACCCCCGACTTTCTCGCCAATGAGGTGGTTGCAGGAGCGTGTCGGCCGCCTGCGCATCCTTGGCTTGCGGCTTGCGAACAAGCCGCGCCGGGAAGCCGCGCGCATGTGGCTGCAATCCTGCGCATTCAAAATTACCTTGAAGGACATACACGGCTCGCATATGCACCGCTCATCGCACCTCTGCTCTCGCAACCCGTCATCGAAACCTGCCTGTCGATTCCAAGCTGGCAGTGGTGCGCGGGCGGCCAAAATCGCGCGGTTGCCCGGGCCGCCTTCGCGGATCATCTCCCCGGCGACATTCTTGAGCGGCAAAGCAAGGGAAGCTTTGTGGGAATGATTTCACGTATCCTCGAATTGCGCAGAGATCAGGTCCGCACGATGCTGCTCGGCGGTTTGCTGGCCCAATACAGGCTGGTCGATTGCAAGGCGATCGAGCAGCAACTTGCTCCGGCATCGCCGGTCTCGGGGCGTGGCGCGGGCCGCATTCTCGGTCTTGTCGATGCTGAAGCCTGGGCGCGCTCATGGTCGAGCTGAAACCGGGCTGCGGCCGCTACCGCTGGCCGCAAGCGCATGCCAGCGGCGATACTGTTCTTTCTTGGCAGGGTCGTCATCCATTTTGCCGCGCAACCAGTAGTCGAGCCAGTCGATACCCCTTGCATAGATCGCCGCGCGATGTTCGGGCTGCCATTTCACATGCATTTCGTCGGGAAAGACATACATGTCGACCGGTCGCCGCGCGGCGCGAAGCGCTGCTACAGTCTGTAACGCCATGCGATATTCTTCATCGGAAGCCTGAATGAGGATGGGCGGGGGTTCAGCTTTCGCCGCGTCTTGCGCCAGCGAATAGTCGGGCCAGAAGCCTACCTCACCATAGCCCGGATATCCCCATTTCTCGGTGACTGCCGCATAAGCGGGCCCCGACAGATACTGGGTGAAACTCGGTTCATCACAGCAGGTGCTGAGGATCGCCGCTGCATATCGCTGGCTGTGGAGGAGCGCATATGCAACCGTACTTGCGCCGTCGCTTAGGCCAGTGATCGCGATGCGCTCGGGATCGATTACGCCGCGCGAAATGGCGGCATCGATCGCGGCTTCCAGCGCGGTGAAATTGCGGCGCCGCTCGGCAAGCCCGGCAAGGTTGCGGCGCACGAAGCTATCGAGATCGGGTGAGGGCGGCTCCGTCCCCGGTTGCGGCGGCTTATGGAAGCTCAGCACGGCATAGCCGCGTTCTGCAAGCAAATGTATCGGATATTCATCGCCCGTCCCGCCACGCAGAAATCCACGGCTGGTGTATTGAACGATGACCAGCGGATGGCGTTCGTCGGTCCGATGCCCGGGCGGCAGGACGAGACGGGCGAAGCCGGGCGCGCCGTCAGCCGATTTGACATTGAGCATTTCGACCCGCCCGGTGCGGATGGTGGTCCATTCGGGATTTGGATCAAATACCGGGGTTATCATGCCGTCGCTGACTGCAACCCGCACGAGCCTCCGTGGCTGGTCGGCAGCTTCCTCGGCGCAAACCAGTGAAGACTGGAGAAGTGCGCAGCCGATCAGGAGCGCATCGGTCTGCCATAACCGCACTGGCGGCGATTGGCCGGGTTTCCATCGGTAGAGGGTCACCCGCCCGCCACCGGCATAATTTTCGTCATGAAGGAAAAGAATACTGCCGTCGCGGTCCCACCAAAAACCGGCAACATCGGTGCAGACCGCTGCCGAACAGACCTCCTCGCGCCCTTGCAAACTGGCGTGGAGGCGTTTGGAAGTCAGAAATGCCGTTGTCTCTTCGGGCTCGAGCCAGGCCAGCGTGTCCGGATCGCCGGGCCGGGCAATGGCATTGTCCTTGCCCGCAGGGCGCGTGGACGAAGGCTGAGCCTTGCTCACCACTCCCGTTGCGAGGTCGATGGTTTGCTCGACATACGGCACAGTTTCCCGCGGAAGAGGTCGGTCCGCGCTTAGCGGCCAGAAGCGATCATCAAAGAGATAGCCGCTTCGGCCTTCCGCCATGATGGCGGCTTCCGCGTCCAATATGCCGGGACGGGTCGTGAAGCGGATGGCAGTACCGTCGGATGACCAGGCGAAGCGACGGACATCGACTGCCGCATGCGTAACCTGTTGCGCTGACTTTTCCTGCACCCCCACCCGCCAGACTTGGGTGCTTCCATGATCGCGCCGCAAATAGGCGATCCACTTGCCATCGGGCGACCAGGCAAGCGGCGGACTGGTCACGGTCCCGTTTACTTTGTCGGCTCGTCCGAAATAATCGCTGCTCATGATTATCGGTTCGCCGCCTGCGTCGAGGAGCTGCCATGTGTCATCTTCGAGCGAAATAAGCATGATGCCATAGCAATAGTCATTACCCGCGACGTTGGCGCGGCGCAGCGCAATGGCAATGTGGCGCCCGTCCGGCGAAAGCGCGAAAGGGCTGTCCATCGACGGATTCTGCCAGGGATCCCCGAAGTCGCGCAATTCGATGATGTCGTCCGCCGTCACTGCGCGTGGCGTGGGCGTCTCTACACCGTTTGGTGGCTGTAATCGCTCGCGGCAGGACATGGCCGGCGGTACGAACTGGCTTGCCGTTGCCCAAAGAAGGGCTCCCAGCATCACCATGATTTGGTCACCTGTAGCGCGACGACCCGTCCTTGAGGGCTGGCATTCTCCGGATCGTAGCCGATCGTCGTCAGCCCGAGATTATTGACCGTGAACGGTGGATCATTGTCAAACAGATTGCTCGCGCTCAGGGCAATGGCCGTCCCGGCAAGCGGGCCTTTTTCTGCAGCAAGCCGGTAGCTGATCCGAGCGTCCACGGTGACCCAGGCATCGACCTGTTGCGGCTCCGCGCCTGTACGGTTCTCATAGCCATCGACATAGTTCACGAACAGTGACGCGCCGAATTGCGGGCCGGAATAGCTCGCGCGGCCGCGGAGACGCAGATCGACAGGGTTGCCGAGCGTATCCAGAATGTCGACTTCCGGTGCGTCGTCGGTCAGCGCCTGGCGGAATCCGATCAGCCAACTGCCGCCTACGCCCACTTCAAACGCACCGTCGTAAAACTTGCCCTGATAGGCGAGATCGAAATCAAAGCCGTTGAGATGCTGGCTTGCGAGGTTCTGCGTACGCGAATCGATGATCGTCGTGACCTGGGAGGCGGTAATCGGGTACAACGCGACGTAGCCCGGTCCCGAGAAATAGGCCGCGACTATCGCCGGGTCTGCGGGCGCATCAATGATCGAGGCATAGGTCGCCCGGTTGATGAGAAAGTTGAGCGTTTCGGAAGCGGGGCTCGCGATCCTGTCGCGATAATCGATGTCGAAATAGGTCAACCGCGCAGTCAGGCCGGGCATGAAATCTGGTTCCAGATCAAATCCTGCGGTCCAGCTGGTTGCGCGTTCCGGACCCAGATCGGGCACCGTCCCCCGCAGGATCAGAGCATAGGTCAGCCCGGTGTCGGATGCCGGGTCAGTGAGACCGATTGCGAACTGGAGCGGTGTTGCAAGATCGGGGCGCAGGTCATTGAAGGTCGGCGCCCGAAACGAGGTGCCCCAGGTTCCGCGCAATGTCAGGCTTTCAAAGGGCTGCCAGGAAAGCCCCAGTTTGGGATTGGTCGTATCGCCGAAGTCGCTGTAGTGCTCGTAACGAACCGCCGCCGACAGATCGAGCCGGTGTAATCCCGCAAGGCCGAGTTCCGGAGCCGCCAGCGGCAGCAGAAGCTCGGCATAGCCGGCGGTGACCCTCCGCGGATCAGGCATCGGCGTCGGTGCAAGTTCGACGGGGGTCAGCGTCGTTGTATCGCTGATTGCGGGTCTGTCCCGAAATCGTTCGTACCGATATTCGCCTCCCAGCGCGAGCCGGGCATCGCCGCCTGGCAGCTGGAATAGAGGGCCATCGGCGCGCGCAAGTCCCGATAGCATGGTGTAGCGCCCGCTGTCGCTGGTGCTGCCTCGGATCGATTCAATCGTTGCCGGGTCGGTGTTCGCTCCGTCTCCAAGCAGGTTATAGGCTGTCGCAGGATCCGTGTCCGCGAGGGCCGCGGCGAGGCGCGCCGTATTGACCCGATTATAGAACACCGAGTTTTCGCGTTGCGTGCCATAGGTCGCATGCGCATCAAACGACCATTGTCCTACATCGAGCCGAAGCCCCGAACTGGCGCCGAGCGCTTCCGACTTTCCGCGAAGCGATTCTGGTCCGAGATCCTCTACGAAATTGTAGCGCACCTGGATCGGCAGGTTCGTGCCAACCGGGTCGACATAGAATGGGTTGGTAATCGGTACGGTGCGTAGTGCATTATTGCTTGAGGCACGCAGATGCCTGTCAAATCGCCGGCTGCCGAATAATGCCTGCGCATAAAATTCCACGCCTGGCATGAGTTCCTGGCGCGCGGCGGCGAACAGCGCATGACGCTCCTGAAACGGCAGCGCGTCTGCGCCAAGCCATTGGTCCTGTACGTTTTGCGTTCCCGCCACGAGATCGGAGGCCGAGAGATTGCTACCATCCTGCCCCGCCGGAATTGCAAAGGTCTGGCCGCCGGCAACGATCGTGCCCGGATTGGCATAGTTGGCCCGATAATCGCCGCCGCCGAAGCGGCGCAAATCTTCGCTGATATAGGGTCGGTCTGCGACCGCGAGGCGGCTGCGCCGGTAGTAATCATAGGCAAGTACGATACTGCCAGTGTCCCAGCGCTTGCCGCCGATGGCACCTGCCTGAATTTCATCAAAGCCATCGGCAAGTCCGTAGCGCGCGGTGGTCTCAATCCCTTCGAACTGACTTCGCGGAATGATGTTGACAACGCCCGCTACCGCATCGGATCCGTATAGCGCCGAGGCGCCGTCAGGCAGGACTTCGATGCGCTGGATAGCGATCGTGGGAATCATCGATAGATCGGTAAAGACGCCTGCGAAACCCGCCATGGGAGGGCGTTCTCCATTGAGCAGGACAAGCGTTGAGCCGGTGCCGAGACCGCGGAGATTGACCCCGGACCCATAATTCTGATTGAGCGAGGCATTGCCGCGATTGGTCTCGATGGTGGTCTCATTCGGGCCGCCGCCGAAATTCTGTGGAAGCGCCTGCAGGATTTCTTGGGTTGTCGCATAGCCGCTCTGCTCGATATCGCTGCGATCGATCGTGGTGACGGCAGCGCCCGCCGGTGCGCGCCCGCGAATGCGCGTTCCGGTGACGAGAATTTCATTGTCAGCGGCATTGGATGCCGCCGTGTCCTGACCGACGTCAGCCGGGTCACGCTGAAGCACAAGGGCATTTCCGACGTGTTCGATCCGCAGGGACGTCCCTGAGATCAGCCGAACCAGCGCCTGTTCAGGCGTGAACTCACCGCGCAGTGCGGGTGCGCGCAGGCCCGCAAGCAGATCGGCTGGCGCAACGATCGTCGCGCCCGACTGATCGACGACGGCGCGCACCGAGCGCGAAAGATCCTGCGCGGGCAGGTTATAGTGTTGCTGCTCGCTGCTCTGTGCGCAGGCTGGCATCGCCATGCACAACGCGACCGCCGAAACGCCCATCTGAACCAGTTGATATCCGCCACGTCCCATGCTGCTGTCTCCCCAGCGCCCGCACCATGCGGATCGCTTGGGGTGTCTGACGACAGCGGCGCGGCTTTCCCCCGGAGTGCGCGAATTTTTTTTTTGGAGAGCCGTTGTGCCTTAGGGCCTGGCAAGCACCAGATCGCCGTCCGGGCCCCGGTCAATACGCAGTTCAAAGCCGGAGGCCAGCGCCTTGGCCAGCTGGTCGGGATTGCCGGCACGAAAGCCGCCGGTAAAGCGCAGCGAACCGAGCGAGGGATCACCGAGCCGAACCTGGCGGGTAGCGTAACGATTGGCTTCGGCGAGCACGTCCGCAAGGGGTGCATTCTCGAAGCTGAGTGTTCCCGACACCCAGCGCTCACCCGCCGTCGGGGCAAGCTCGGCCGGTGCAGGAGTATCGACCAGCGCCATCTGTCCCGGCTTTAACCGGACCATGGAAGCCCCTGTATCGGCCGCTGCCGAGGTTGCTGGTCTTCTAACCTCGATCGATCCTTCGATCAGCCGTACGCTTGGCTTGCCCCCGATCACCGAGACGTCGAACCGGGTGCCGGTCGCAACAACCTCGCCGCCACCCACTGCGACGATAAAAGGCCGGTCGGCCTCATGCGCGACTTCAAACCGGGCGCGCCCGGCAACTAGGCGAAGGCGCCGTTCGCCAGATGTGAAGGCGACGACAATGCGGCTGTCGCTATCAAGCGTGACGACCGAGCCATCGGGAAGCCTCATGCGTCGGATATCCCCTCTGGGAGTTTCGACCGACGTGTTGTTGTTTGTAACTTGGGGGCCAGGGTCTTGCATGGGGACGTTGCCGCGCGCTGAAAGAAGCAATGTAACGACGACTATGATCGCGGCGGCCGAGGCCACGAGAGCGAGTGCACGGACCGGAAAGCGCCGCTGTGGCGCTTCGGGCAAGCCTTGTCGCGCCCGGCCTGATGGGGTGTGGCCGACAAGTCCGCTTTGATCCCAGCGCAGTCCCATTCGGTCATAGGCGGCTGCATGAGCGGAATGGGCGCGGTACCAGGTCTCGAATTCGGCGCGATGACGTTCCGCATCGGGCCCTCGCATGCGCGCAAACCATTCTGCGGCCGCCAGGCGCACGTCATCGCCCGGCCCAGATTTCGGCTGTTGCGGTGGCATCAGCGCGGGCCCAGTGCGCGGTCGAGTACGACCAGGGCACGGGCGATCGCCTTCTCGACCTGCTTGATGGTTAGGCCGCTGCGGCCGGCGATCTCGGCATAGGTAAGCCCCTCGAGGCGGTGCGCCATGAAAACCTCCCGTGTGGTGACAGGAAGCTCCAGCATGGCGGCCTCGAGCCAGTCAAGCATGTTCCGCACCTCGAGCAGATGAACCGGGTCGGTGCCGGAGGGAAGGTCGCCTTCGTAGGAGAAGTGTAGATCGGCTGAACGCCGCCGCGCGACTTTTGCCCGGTCACGCAAAAGATTCTGGGCGATGCGGGTCAGATAACCGCTGGGATTACGGAGCGTTGTTGGTACGTCATGTCCAATTACTCGGGTGAAGGTCTCCTGTACGAGGTCCTGCGCTTCGTCGGGGCAGGCGGTGCGTCGCCGGAAAAAACGATGTAGGCGCGGCGCTTCGGTGGCATAAAGCGTTGCCGCATCCGGCTTCTGCCGAGCCTCCTTGCCACTGGCGTCCGCTTCCGGCGCGTCAAGACGCTTGGTCTCGGCCGGGTTCATCCGCATGTCAGGTTTGGACGGCAACGCCGTCCCTCCCGATCATCAAAAATTGCAGCTTTATCCATCGACCGGCCTCCGCAGGCGAGGCTCGGCCTTTAAAAAGCCGGGTGATGAGAACGTGCTTGGGAAAACACGCGCCGACGCCTTTAGCCGCGCACGACCTGGACATGCACGCCGACCACCCGGCCGCAGAAAGCAACCGGTGACTTGTCCCAAGCGAGGTTCTCACGCCTCGGCGCCGCCCTAATTGCGGCGCGTCGCTAGACTATACCGACTTTGCCATAGTTCAAGCTGTGACAATCAATTCAGATAAAAAGTGAAGTAAACTGCGGAGCGGTTGCTACAAATTGAAGTGCAGCGAATAAAAGGTCTCTCGCGCCAGTTGAGTGATAACTGCTGTTTCGCCTTTCAGTCAGAGCGAGCGCAGGAGCGGTTAACGGGAACGACGGCGTGAGCGATGCTGCGCTCCGTTGGGCTTTGGCGGATTGTCCACCGCCGACTCAATGTTGGGCGTCGCGCCGCAGCAGGTCGAGGTGATCGCGGCAGACCGCTTCGACGATTTCACGAAGCTGTCTCACCGATGCGGAGATAGCCTCAAGATCCTCGGCACCTATTTCGTAACTCGCCGAATAACGTGCTTCGACATAGGCGCGTTTCAAAAGCTCGAACCGTCTGCGGTCAGCCCTCGATCCACGCGACCACGCCTCGATCAGCCGGGGCTCCTTGTCCTCCGCCAGAGAACGCAGGAATTTAATATTGTGCGAGCGGGGGAAGTAGAGTGTGCGGACCAATAGAAAGCATGCGTAGGCCGTTTCCGTAGCCTGATGAAAATTGAAGGCAGCTTTGTTTTGCCATGAGCCCGATGCCCCTTTGCTAAAAGCCATTTCAGCCAGTTCGATCCATTCGCCCAACGAAACAATTTTTTCGTCAAAATACCGTTTCGCCATCTCATACGCATCGGTTGGTGCTAGTGGCTGGGGCGCAGTCAGGGCGTGGTTCGGCAGTTCATAAACCACTATTCCGTCGCGGACGATATCGACCCAAAAATACTCACCGCGTTCGAGCGCCTGATTAACCTCCTGCAGCGTGTGTACGATTATATTGACCGGGCGACCGACCGTCGGGTCATGCAGTATTTTGTCCTCGGCGATGTACCAATAGTCGGCGATGTCGGTCAGGCTTTCGTGATTGACGATGATCAGCAAATCGAAATCCGACTGATACCCATTGTCCGGCTCATCGACCCAGTCGTCGCGTGCATAGCTGCCGAACAAGATGATCTTGAGGATACGCCCATTGCGCTTCCACGGCTGGGTCGCGCCGGAAATCGCCCGCGAGAATTCGGTCATCAACGTCTCGCGGACGCGTGCAAGTTCTGCTTGTTGTACTTCGGGAAGATGATCGAGGTCGACGCGCATAGTTGTCCTGTCGGCAGATGCCCTGACTGTATCGCCGAAGACTCCGCTGCTCAATGGATAGCCCTGCCCGGGCGTTGAGAAGTCGCTTGGAAACAACCGCCGGCACCCTTAGTGCAAGCACCTGGACACAGCGCCGACCACCCGGGCAGGACCGGATACAGTTTGACGACCTGATATGGATAGGGGAAGCGTCCCGAGGCTTTCTCCAGAACATTGGCTATCTCGTGGTAAATGTTTGAGCTGTGTCCGTCGTCAGAACATTTGGCACACCTAGCTGCGTAAATTAGCGGAGCTTGGGCCTCGTCTGGGAATTGATGTTTAGGCGG
>NZ_JAIQCI010000017.1 GCF_022378335.1 Croceicoccus hydrothermalis | reverse complement strand
CGTTCCTTCGTCACTACGACGAGACCCAAATCCTCCTTAATCTACAACCGTAAATCTGTGCCATTGGTGCTGACGGCGAACAGGTCGGTAACCTTCGCACTTGTCGAACGCTTCCGGAGCAGTTCATCGACGATGGTTTCGATCAGAACTGCCTTGGCGTCTTCAAATCCTTGGAACAGCCATCCATTGAAGCGCACGCATAGGACACGATCCTTCTCCGCGAAGGCCTCTTCGACCATTGCCAAGATGCTTGATTTACCCGCACCCCAATCGCCGTGAACGCCCACACTCAGCGGTTCATCCGTCCTTTCGGCGACCAGTCTCACTACGGTACGGGCGATCGCCTCGTAGTAGAGCAAGTCTATTGCGGTTTCGTTGTCTGCGACAATCATTCAACAGTCTTTCAAATGGCACATGGAATTTTCAATTATTGCAAAAAGATCGAGAAATATTAGAGTTATAAATCGGTTTTTACAAAGACAATCCGAACAAATCTCCGTCCAAGAAGAAAATATCCGGTTGGAAAAGACGGCCTCGCCGTACCTAGCGCAAACATTTCCGAACAGTCAGAGCCGCCCCCTTTCGTTCCACATCCATAGGGGCATCGACACAGCAAACGTGTCTTCCCTGGCCGCCCCCCGAACTTGTTCTTCACGGTGAACAGCCAACGACAGATAGATTAGAGCGGCCCGTGCAAGTTTCAGTATATGCAAAGTCTTGGAATCAAGCTCTTCGCGCCCGATGCGGAAGCCAAGCCTCTGGCCGTTCTGGGCAGTAGCAAAGCTGCTGTAACCGATCCCCAAATCTTCGTGAACCTGACAGTACTTATGCTCCAGGTGATTGCGAAGGTCGGCCATGTCCTTCGCTTCAGGCTCGGCAACGTCCCGAAATGTCGGCTCGTAAAGGTCTTTTGAAAGCCAATATAGACCTCGTAGCGGCCAGTTCTCGCGTCCGTCGAAAACCGCGTTGAGCGGTTTGGGGTTCCCTTTACGTTCGAACCAGAGGCTTCGGAAACTTACCTCCCGCTCACCAAGCCCGACCTTGAAGTAGTCGTTTATGAAAAATGCGACTTTGTCGAACAGGGAGTATGCCATCCGGAAGGCCAGCTTGGTCTTCTCGGTTCCCAGCGAATAGGACGGTATGCTCAAAGGGTCATAGAGATGGGTGCCATTGTCGCTGAAATGTCCGCTCTGTTCGGTCAGTCCCTCATAGCAGAGCCAACGTGCTGAAACGAACTCCTGCTTCAACTGGTTATAGAAACCAAATGCGGAGGGTGGTTCTGCGCCGCCTTCATCGATCCCCAACGTCAACGAGGGCAAGTGCAGGACATCGTGGGCGGCGATGGTATAGTCGCCTAGGTCATTTAGTGGATTGAGGAAAAGGCGATGTTCCAGACACCAGGAACGATACTCTCGTTCGGCCCTTGACCGCCCCAAAGGAAATTCCCGCGCCAAGTCTGCCCGCGCATCGTCGATGTTCAACCGTTCAGAGGCACGCAGGGCCGCCTGCACAAATTGCGGCTTGTATGCATAGTTTTCAGGTGAATCGAAGACAGCATCTTCGCCGGACGCTGCGGAGAGGGAGTCATACGCGGACAACAGG
The DNA here is from genome assembly GCF_022378335.1 of Croceicoccus hydrothermalis. Taxonomy (GTDB): domain Bacteria; phylum Pseudomonadota; class Alphaproteobacteria; order Sphingomonadales; family Sphingomonadaceae; genus Croceicoccus; species Croceicoccus hydrothermalis. The sequence continues at coordinate 14,135 of NZ_JAIQCI010000017.1, read as the reverse complement.
AACAGGCCAAAATGCCCTCCGTCGTACAAAGCGTTCCCATAGTGGCCCAGCCCATATCCCCGATTGGCAAGGGCCATGGCGAATTTCGGGTTTATCGCGATCGCTCGACCCCAGTAGGAAAGTGCTTCTACTGGACGGCCAACGGCATTCAATTTGTTCCCAAGGTTGGTGAGAATCTGACACTGGCGGAACGGATCAATGTTCGCGAAGGCCTCATGGCCAACTGCGTGACGCAGTTCCAACAAGACATCCTGAAAGTGCGGGATATCCCACGCCCAGCTCTGTTTATCTCCCGCAAAGCCTATCCGGCTTTCAAAAGCGTTCGCGCGGAAATAGTGCAAGAGAACCAGCGACTTTCCGTCGAGAGTGTCCCGAGACCGCAAGTGCTCCGAGCAGGCGAGCGCGGCATCATTCAGAATTGCGTCATTGGTGTCCGCAGCGCGATCAACCATCTCGCCGAGACAAGCAAGCGCCTCGGCATCCGACAACCCGTCACATTCATCACATCCTGCCATTGCCTCAGAGTATTGCAGTATTTCCTAAGCATTTACGAGCCAATCTTAGCCGATCATTCAGAGCCCTATCTCAAATGGCTTGACCCGCTCCTTGGCTAGCTCTGATACCTTCTCTCCTTCAACGTGAGGGTCTTGCTTGGTCGCTTGGACCTGACCCACGCGCCGCCCCTTCTCCGCTGCCATACCAAGCCGCTCGGCTACTTCTGCTGCAGAAGTCTTTTCGCCCAGATTGGTCGAAATACCTCGGCCGATCTTCTCCCTGCTATCGACGATAAGCATGAATTCGTCTCGCAATCGCGTGATCGTGACTAGGAAATTGCGCTGCGAGAGCAGTCGCCGCTCGCGACTGTCTAGCACGGCAATGCCCTTATCTGCTGTGATGCCCTGCGCCATGTGAGCGTTGAGCGCGTAGGCGAGGTCGATCCGCTTCAGCATCGGATCGTTTGGCTTCAGTTTATGCTCCATACCGCTGGAGGTCGTGACCGTCACCCCTTCATGATCGATCGCTGTCACTATTGCCCTATCGGCATTTATCATTCCGCGCTTGTGGTCACTCGCCGTCCAACGGATGGCATCGCCGGTATAGAGACCGAGATCCTTCTTCTCGAACAGCTGCAATACTTGATCGCTGCCCTTCGCCGACAACCTCGCTGGCACGAAGCGGCGCAAATGCCCTTGCTCATTGTGAAGCGTAACAACACCCTTCTCGGTATCGACGGCGGCGACCTCATGGCTTCCTCGTCCGAGACCATGCCGCGACTGGCGGCTCGCCACTTCGAGCACCATTCCCGGTTGATAATTGCGCGCGTAGCGCAATTCCTCCCGTGTCGCGTTTACGCGGGATAGAACTGCAAGGCTTACGCTCGCCGGTCCGATTTCGCCATTGGCGGCGAGGCCAGTCTGGACTGCGGTATTGATCTCAGAGCGCAAGCGACGTCCAGCCGCAAAGATCGAAGTGCTTTCGCGCTCGGCAGGCGAAAGAGACAGCCAGCGTTCCGCCGCAAAGATCGCGCTGTCTTCTTGCACCTCGACAATGTGATCCTTGAGATGTTCGAGTGCATCACTGGTTTTGCCCAATTGCGCCGCCTGCTGCGCCTTCTTCAGGGTGTCGGAGCGGGCGCGAAGATTGTGGTCCATGCGTGCCGTTTCGGTCCCTGCGCGCTGCGCCAGAGCAAAGGGCTTGCCCGCTTCGACAGCTCCCAGTTGCTTTTCGTCTCCCATGAGTACGAGACGATCCACCTTGAGCAGATTGACAAGCCGGATCAGCCGGTCCTGGTCGCAGGTAGAAACCATTGAGGCTTCATCGAGAACCAGGACAGTGTCGCGATAGTCTTCGCGCGCAGCGGCGATCTCGGCTTTGCCTGCCGAGCCATCAAGCAGCTTGCGATTCTGCCCGAGAAAGCGATGCAGGGTCATCGACGGGATGCCGGTATCCTTCTCCAGCATGCGCACCAGTGTGTTCTGAACACCCAAGCCGATGACTCTCTTGCCGTGCTCTTCCAATAGCTGATTGAGGGGCCGCAACACGCTCGACTTACCCGCCCCCGCGACACCCTGGACTGCGACCACTCGATTGGTCGAAGACAGGATCAACCGGCCTGCTGCTTCCTGTCCGGTATTCAATTTCATGCCGTAGTTGATAGCTGCCGACGCCTGCAAGTACGGCCCGGCGGTCTGGGAATCGAGGATCGGACGAACTGCGCCGTTCCCCTTGTCGATCTCGGCCAGCATGCGGGTCTCAAGCGCCAACGCCTCTGATGTTGACAGCCACCCTTTCTGCGCGCCTCGCCCGCGCAACAGCGCGCCCTGCTGGGCAAGTTGCCCAATGCGCTTTTCGACGGACTTCATCGTTGTCGGCAGGCCGAAATCGAGCGCAGCCTTGGCAAGATCGGTCGCCGTGAACGCCGCCTCTCGTTCGGACAAATGCCGCACCGCCGATGCAACCGCGTGAGCCGTCGCAATCTCTTCCCGGCCTTTCATATGGAGCCGCTTGGGAATGAGCGGATCGCCCTCCTTGATGCCCATTCGCTCGGCGACGCTGGCGATCATTGCCTTGCCCCGTTCAAGTAAAGTGGGGCGATCATTTGCCCGCTTCGTTGCCGCTACAGTCAACTCGTGCGAATGCAGCTTGGCGTCGCGCACCATGCCTTCAAGGTCGAGCCTCTGATCCCAGGCCTGCCCCTCCCATTGGGCCATCAAGGCACCGCGATCGACATCGCTTTGTTTGGCCTTCCGGGTCGCCAGCGTCGCCACGACACCCGCCTCAAGTCCGCCGCCGCGTCGGGCTTCGAGCACCTCCTGCCGCCGCGTCGAGAAGGCCATCACCGCGTCACGGTCTATACCCTTGGCTTCGAAGTTACCGTGCTTTCCGAATGCGCCGATCCGGTAGCCAAGCTTCTCTACCTCGATCCGGAAACGCGCCATTGTCATGGCATTGAGCAAGGTATTGTGCTGCCACAGCTTGTCGTTGCGCAGCGCTCTCCACTTGCCATCCTTATCCTGCGTCATGTTGGCGACCACAGCGTGGAAGTGCAGGTTCGGTTCCTGGTTGCGGTTGGTGTCGTGCTGGAACAGCGCGACGGTCAGGTTATCGCTGGCATGAAGCCGTTCTTTGCCACCCTTCTCGGTGCGATACTGGGCCGCATTTTTCTCTGCCCATTGGAGCGTCTCGACAACCGCTGAACGGTACGCGTCAATGATCCGCTGATCCTTGCCGACGAGTGCCAGAAGCGACCAGCTTTTGGGCAGCGAAAAGGTCAGATCGGTCCCAGCACGATGGTACTGTCCCTGGTGCCCGATCCGTTCGCCATTGGGCAGATCGCCGCGCAGGATTGCCTCGAACGCTTTGGCATCGACCATGCCCGAAAGGACCAGCCGCTCGGCACCTTTGCCGACCCAGATTCCGGACCGGTCAGCGTCCGCCTTGGTGTAGTAATTGTCGTTGGCGAAGTAGTTGGCCGCACCGCCAGCCGAGCGCACATTGGCAACCGAAAGCATCGCTCAGCGCCCCGCACGCGTGGCTGCCTTGCGCTCGCGATATTCGCGAATGCGTCTTTGGTAAGCGACCACAATTCGGTCCCTCAACTCCTTGTCCTTGTGGGTTCGGAGCCAGCCATCGAGGGCGATCTTGGTGAACAGCAGATCGGCCAGGACTTGATCGCGGAACGCCTCGTCCCGGGGGTCGTCGAGCGCCTCGATGACGGTGAGCTTTAGCCACTGGCTGACGCTCATATGCGCTGCATCAGCAGCGGATTTAACAAGGGCATGAAGGTCTTCGTCGACATAGCATTGAAGGGCAAACCGCACGGCGTCACCTAACGTTTGGCCGCCCCTCCTCGGCCCAATGACCCCTCTGGACTGACATCAGTCTACGGCAGCGATCACCCTGTAGGAAAACGCTAATTTTCGACGTCAGATTAATAGCTTAGCGCCGAGCAACTCACATGTGAGTTGCGGATCGAGAAATGACATCAGATGGCATTACTTGGCGACGGATGGTCAAATAGCTGCGAAACCCGCAGAAATCCTCGCATCCCAAAAACCGGATCTCCGGGTACGGTGTGCCCTCCAATTTCCCATATTCCCCTGCGTGACCAGTCATTTTGCCGGTTCGTTCTGAAGCGGTTTTCCAACCACTTCCAGGAAGATCTCCGCGCCCGCGCGGCGCAGGAGCGATTGGAACTGAGGCCAATCTAAAGCACGGCAAAAGGCCCCGCTGGATCGTGCCAGCGAGGCCTTCGGGAGCGTCAGATTACGGTTGCGGTCAGGCGGCCTTTGCTGCCCCTCCTTCCTTCGCCCTCGCAAGGAATTCGACCTGTTCCGCGATGACCTCGCAGCCGTAGCGGGTCCGCCCCTCGGCGTCGGTCCAGCGGCTATAGTGGATGCGGCCTGCTACCATGATCATGGCACCCTTCGCGACATGCTCGGCGACGCTCTTCCCAATGCCATTGAAACAGGTGACCCGGTGCCATTCGGTCTCGGTCTGGCGGTTGCCTTCGATGTCCTTGAAGCTGCGCGTAGTAGCGAGCGACAGGCTGGTTATCGTGGCGCTGCCGGAAGTTTCCCGGACTTCGGGAGTGTTGCCGACAAAGCCGACCAGGGTGACGGTGTTCTTCATTGTTCGTGTCCTTTCGAGGCATTCGATCCGTCCAAGGGACCATCCCTTTGACTGAGCCCCGTTGAGGCCGGGCACGGGCAGGACTGCACCGAGCGTATGCGAGGGAAACCTCGCCCATCGGAGTGGTGCGGGCAGCCGCGCGAAGCGTGGCAACACGGTCCGAATGGGTGCGGGTTGCAGCGCCTGTCCGGGTTCGGTCAGGGGCGTGATCAGGTCATGAAAAGGGGATGGTTCTTGAAGGACGGAAGAACTCTGGGAGCCGAACAAGAGGCACCGCATCCCCTGCCTGTTTCCCTCCGGCAAATCCCTGTCCTGTCTTGTGAATCAGCCGCCTCTCGGCCAAGTATCGCGCCATGAATGCAGTAGAAATCGAAGAAGCAATTTCAGAACTGGCCGTCCAGCCGTTTGACCGGGCCGAGTTTCCATTCGCGTTTCTCGAAGCGTTCGGCCGCAAGGCTAACACGCTGAAGCAATTGCGGGCCGGGACAACCAATGCCTCGGACCTTCCCGGCGGTGTCCTCCAGCGCAACAATATCCATATCGCCACATGCGATCCGGGCGCGGTCGACGAGACGCTGAAGGCCCTGCGTGAAAGCCCCAAGACGGGCGCGGCGAAGGCCAAGTTCATCCTCGCCACGGACGGCACCGACTTGCAGGCGGAGGATCTGGTCAACGGCGAATCCGTCGCCTGCACCTATAGCGATTTCCCGAACCACTTCGGCGCATTCCTACCGCTCGCGGGCATCACCACTGTCAAGCAAATCCGCGAGAACAGCTTTGACATCCGCGCCACCAGCAAGCTCAACAAGCTCTATGTCGAACTGCTGAAAGAGAACCCCGACTGGGCCACGGCGGAACGCCGGCCCGACATGAACCACTTCATGGCGCGGCTGATCTTCTGCTTCTTCGCGGAGGATACCGACATCTTCAACGGAGAGGGCCTTTTCACCTCCACGGTCGAGCGGTTCAGCGACCGGGAAAGCTCTAACACGCACGAAATCATTTCCAACATCTTCCGCGCGATGGACACACCCACGCGGCACGAAGGGAAGCTGGACGATCGCTATCGCAAGGCGGCGAACATCCCGCCCCACGCCGATGCCTTTCCCTACGTAAACGGCGCGCTGTTTTCCGGCAGTGTGGAAGTTCCGCGCTTCAGCCGAATGGCGCGCAGCTATCTGCTGCATATCGGCGGACTGAACTGGAAACAGATCAACCCCGATATCTTCGGCAGCATGATCCAGGCGGTCGCCGATGACGAGGAGCGCGGTGCGCTCGGTATGCACTACACCAGCGTGCCGAACATTCTGAAGGTGCTGAACCCGCTGTTCCTGGACGACCTGCGCCAGCAACTGGAGGAAGCGGAAGACAACGGCCGCAAGCTGCTTAACCTGCGCAATCGAATGGCGAAGATCAGGGTGTTCGATCCGGCCTGCGGATCGGGCAATTTCCTCGTCATCGCCTACAAGCAGATGCGCGAGATCGAGGCCGAGATAAACAAGCGGCGCGGCGAAAGCGAGCGCGACAGCGACATCCCGCTCACCAACTTTCGCGGGATCGAACTGCGCGACTTCCCGGCAGAGATTGCCCGCCTCGCGCTGATCATCGCCGAGTTCCAGTGTGACGTGCTCTATCGCGGCCAGAAGGAAGCGCTGGCCGACTTCCTGCCGCTCGATAGTCAGAATTGGATCACTTGCGGGAATGCGCTCCGGATAGACTGGCTGACCATCTGTCGATCAACCGGGTCTTCAGTAAAACTTCGGGGCGATGATCTTTTCAATACGCCGTTAGATCAAGCAGAGATCGATTTCGAGAACGAGGGAGGCGAGACATATATCTGCGGCAACCCGCCTTATGTTTGGACCAATGATCAGAGCAAAGAACAAAAGGACGATCTGCGCCATCTTTTTGAAGCGCACACGCGTTCTTGGAAGTCGCTAAATTATGTCTCAGGATGGTTTCTGAAGCTCGTCCAGTACAACAGGGTAGCTGAAGCTACTGGTGCGTTTGTGGCGATCAATACTATTTGCCAAGGGCAGCACGCAATCCTACTTTGGCCAATCGTCCTTAAGGACGGCAATCGTATCGCCTTCGCACATACTGATTTTAAGTGGCAGAATTTAGCTGCAAACAACGCTGGCGTAACCGTGGTAATAGTCGGTTTGTCTCGGTCTACGTCAAACCAAGCAACGCTATTTTATGAGGAGGACGGGGACACAGTGGCGCTCTCGGCGTCGAAGATCGGTCCTTACTTAGTCCCCAACATAGATACCATAATACAAAAGCAAGGAGCGCAGATCTCCTCACTCGGCGAGATGCTCCGGGGGAACATGCCCTACGAGGGTGGGCATTTGCTCCTTTCAATGCAGGAAAGAGATTCGATTCTGTTGGAAAGTCCGGCGGCGAGTCCCTTCATCAGACGCATAAGTGGATCGAGCGAAATTATTGATGGGAAGCCAAAATATTGCGTCTGGATTGAGGACGCAGACCTGAAAAAGGCAATGGAAATCGAGCCGCTATCGGAGCGACTTGCGAAGGTTCGCACGTTGCGTGAAGGTAACAAAGATGATTCCATCAAAGCACTAGGAGCCACCCCGCACCGTTTCCGCGAAATGAATATCGCAGAAGCGGCGTTGGTAGCGATGCCCGCTGTTTCATCTGAGAAGCGCGACTATTTGCCGGTTGATTTGCTCGACTCACATCACACGATTACGAACCGGGCATATGGCATCTTTGACGGTGATCTGGTTGCCTTTTCGATCCTCGCGTCCCGACTGCAAATCGTTTGGGTTGGCACCGTTTGTGGCCGTCTCGAGCGGAGATACTCGTACACAAATACGCTTGGCTGGAATACCTTCCCCACACCCAAGCTGACTGCACAACACAAAGCCGACCTAACCCGCTGCGCCGAAGACATCCTCCTCGCCCGCGAGGCGCATTTCCCCAAGACCATCGCCGAGCTCTACGATCCGGAAAAGATGCCCGAAAACCTCCGCCACGCGCACGATCGCAACGACGAAGTCCTGGAACGCATCTACATCGGCCGCCGCTTCAAAAACGACACCGAACGCCTCGAAAAGCTGTTCGAACTCTACACCAAATTGACCAGCGCTAAGGCCGCTTAAAGCATGGCGACTTGACGCGTCGGATAGGGGGATTTGATGGATTGGTTGGCAACGGAAATCGGTAAGCTGAGTTTACTCGGCATATATGGGCTGATCGCAGGTGCTGCTGGCAGCCTGCTATCCGGCTACATCTTTCCAAAATGGCTGCAAAAGCAGAAGTCTGAGCTAGAGGTCGAGGCCGAACAATTGCGCTTCAAGCTGAAGCGCCAGGAGTTGATGTTCGAACGCGAACTGAAAGCAGCCGAGGACTTCTTTCGCTTATATGACAAGATTTTGGGCCTGCCGCGCGTGCCAGACGCAGATTGGTCCGAGGGCCAGCTCATTATCGCCGAGAAATTCTATGGACTGGAGAGCCAGCTGACCAAGTTTCTCAACAAGCATGAAGTTGCGATAAGCGAACGCTCCTCAAAATCGCTCGCCTCTGCGAGACATATTGCCAACCAAGGGTCTTTTGACGTGGCTCAAGAGACTTCCGAGGGTGAATATGAGCCGGGACAATACCCCGGCCAGATCGTTCAAAAGGCTGTCGATGAATTTTGGGAGCGCATTGAGGAGGCCCGCAAACAAATCCGCGAGGATCTTTCGAACGGGTCGCTGGCTAACCCGAGCAAGAGTTAGCCGGGTTTCGAGCCGCTGAGTCGGAGCGCAAGCAAAAGCAAAATATTGACTTTGGAGCGAAACAGAGCATATATCTCATTTGAGATACAGGAGATGGTATGAACGCCCATAGCTCAATGATTCATGTCCGGATGGACAATGATCTGAAAGACCGCGCGACCGAGGCGCTGGCGGCGATGGGTCTGTCGACCGCCGATGCCGTGCGCCTGCTGTTCCACCGTATCGCCACCGATCAGGCCTTTCCGCTCGAGCTCAAGGTTCCCAATGCGGAAACCCGTGCGGCGATGGAAGAGGCGGACGAGTTCTTCAAGAATGGCGGCACGCCCCGCTTCGACAATGCTGACGAAATGTTCGCCGAGCTCGAGGAAAAGAGCAAAGCCCTGCGCGAGGCCGGAAAACCGAAGTCTTGAAGAAAGCGGCTGCGAGCAAGCGCACCGCGCTGCCCCGGACGATTGGCTATGCGAAGTCGTTCCTGAAAGACTTCGAACGTCTGTCGCGTTCGGGCCGATACGATATGAAAAAGCTCAAGCAGGTCATGCTGTTGCTTATCGCCAATGACGCGCCACTTGGCCCCGAGTGGAAGGACCACGCGCTCAAGGGCGAATGGCAGGGTCACCGCGAATGCCATGTCGGTGGCGATTTTCTGCTGATCTACCGCGTTGAAGACATTCCGGCACCCGGCGGCGGCATATTCTTCACCCGCGCCGGAACACACAGTGAGCTTTTCAAATGAGCGCCAAGGATCAGATCATTCCCGCCGTGTCGTTCACGACTGCCCAGACCGGCGCGTCGGCCAAGTCGGACGAGCTGGGCATGCGCCCGATGCAGGCACAAGCCTATGAAAAGCGCGGCGAGCAATATCTGCTGATCAAGTCCCCGCCTGCCTCGGGCAAATCGCGCGCGCTCATGTTCATCGCACTCCACAAGCTGGCGCACCAGAATGTCCGACAAGCCATCATCTGCGTCCCCGAACGCTCGATCGGCGCGAGTTTCAACAGCGAACCACTGAGCAAATACGGTTTCTTCACCGACTGGAACGTCGCTCCGCAATGGAACCTGTGCAACACGCCCGGAGCAGATGATCCAAAGGTCGCGAAGTCCAAGGTGAAGGCCGTCGGCGAATTCCTTGCGAGCGACGAAAAGGTGCTCGTCTGCACTCATGCGACGTTCCGCTTCGCCTTCGACGAGCTTGGGCCGGAAGCGTTCGATAACCGCCTGGTCGCGATCGACGAGTTCCACCACGTCTCCGCCGATGCGGGCAACCGTCTCGGCGCGCAGCTTGCGCAGTTGATCGGACGCGACAAGGCGCATGTCGTGGCGATGACGGGCAGCTATTTCCGTGGCGATGCCATTCCCGTCCTTGCGCCAGAAGACGAAGCCAAGTTCGAGACGGTCACCTACACCTACTACCAGCAGCTCAATGGCTACGAGTATTTGAAGACGCTCGATATCGGCTACAGCTTCTATACCGGGCCTTACACCGAGAAGATTTCGGCGCTGCTCGATCCAACGGTGAAGACCATAGTCCACATCCCATCGGTCAATTCGCGCGAGAGCCTTAAGGACAAGCATCGCGAGGCCGAGGACATCATGAACCACCTCGGCGACTGGCAGGGTATCGATCCCGAGACAGGGTTCCACCTGATCAAGACGGCTGTCGGAAACGTGATCAAGGTGGCTGATCTGGTCGACGACGATTCCGCCAAGCGCGACCGCGTCGCCGCAGCCCTGAAATCACCCGATGCGCGATCGGATCGCGACTTTGTCGACATCATCATCGCGCTGGGCATGGCGAAGGAAGGCTTCGACTGGATCTGGTGCGAACACGCCCTGACTGTCGGCTATCGCTCCAGCCTGACTGAAATCATCCAGATCATCGGGCGCGCAACCCGTGACGCACCCGGCAAGACCCGCGCTCGCTTCACCAATCTGATCGCCGAACCGGCCGCGGACAGCCCGCTCGTCGTCGACGCGATCAACGATTACCTCAAGGCGATTGCGGCCAGCTTGCTAATGGAGCAGGTGCTCGCACCGCGCTTCGACTTCACCCCAAAAGACGCTGGTCCGAAGCCGGACTTTGACTATGGGCCGGGTGGATACAAGGAAGGTGAGACCAATTTTGGCGTGAACGATCACGGCCAGATGCATTTCGAGATCAAGGGTCTCAAACTGCCCAAAAGCGTCGAGGCAACGCGTATCTGCCGCGAGGATCTCAACGAGGTCATTGCGACCTTTGTGCAGGACAAGGCAGTCGTCGAACGCGGTGTATTCGATCCCGACGTGGTTCCAGAAGAACTGACCCAACTCAAGATGGGCAAGATCATTCGGGAAAAGTACCCCGAATTGAGCGAACACGATCAGGAAGCGGTCCGCCAGCAGGCGGTTGCTGCGATGACTCTGACCCAGCAAGCCAAGGCTGTGCTGACAAGCGATGGTGACGGCGAGATCAAGGCAAATACCGCCTTCATCGAAGGTGTGCGCAGGTTCGCGCTCAGCGTGACGGAACTCGACATCGATCTTATCGACCGGGTCAATCCGTTCGAGGCAACGATTGCGGTCTTGGCCAAGTCTATGGATGCAAAGACCCTGTTGCAGGTTCAGGCGGTCATCAACGCAAAGAAGGACAAACTGACCTACGAAGATGCGCGCGCACTTGCTGAGCGCGCGCTGGAATTCAAGCGCGAGCGCGGACGGCTGCCGTCGCTGACTTCTCAAGATGCGTGGGAACGCAAGATGGCCGAAGGCATCGCTTTCCTCCAACGCCATGCCACCAAAGAGGCCAGCAATGGCTGAATTGAGTGACCTCGAACTGCTGGCCGAGCTTGGTGTCGAAACAGCGCCCGAGCCGGTTCGAAAGCTGACCCCGCTTCAGGAACGCATCATAGCGGGATTCGAGGATATCCAGCGTTTCGTCAAAGAGCATGGACGGCTCCCCAGGCATGGGGAGGATCATGACATCTTCGAGAGGCTCTACGCTGTCCGCCTTGAGAGGCTGCGCGCTCTTCCCGAGGCGCAAGAGCTCCTGGCAAGCATGGACCCCGACGGCATTCTGGATGCAGTCGAGCCGTTAGGGAAACCATCGGACGAATTGGACGACACAGCACTTCTGGCAGAACTTGGAATCCAACCGGGCTCCGAAGATGATATTACAAAGCTGCGGCATGTGAGTTCTCGGGCCGAGAAGAGAGCGGCTGAAGAAATCGCCAACCGTGAAAGGTGCGAGGATTTCGAAGAGTTCAAGCCGCTGTTCGAGGCGGTTCAGGTCGATCTGAAGGCCGGTAGCAGACAGGCCAAAGCGCTCGGCAATTCCGAGGTCACGCTGGCCGAAATCCAGCCGGGTAATTTTTTCATCGTCGGCGGGCAACTCGCATACATCGCCGCCTCGACCGACGCCTTTACGACTCAGTATGAACGGGCTGATCGCCGTGTCCGAGTCATTTATGACAATGCAACCGAGGCGACGATCCTTTCACGCTCATTCCAGAAGTCGCTATATCTGGACGAGTCCGCTAGGCGCGTGAGCGAGCAAAGCGCAGGACCGCTTTTTGGAGACACCGCTGAGCCCGACGATCTGGAGAGCGGCACTATCTACGTACTCCGCAGCAAATCGTCGCATCCCTATGTCAACGAGCATCGCGAGCTGATCCATAAGATAGGCGTTACAGGGCAGCCGGTCCTCAGCCGGATTGCCAACGCGCGTAACGATCCGACTTTCATGCTCGCGGATGTCGAAGTCGTGGCCGAGTACAAGCTCTTCAACATCAACCGGACCAAGCTCGAACGGCTGATCCATCGTGCGCTCGGGCCTGCCCGCCTTGATCTTTCAGCAGGCGATCGATTTGGCAAAACTGTCCAGCCGCGCGAGTGGTTCCTTGTCCCGCTTTCGATCATCAACGAATTGGTAGCGCGGATCAGTGACGGTACTGTCACGCAGCACGTATACGACCCCGCAAGGGCGGAGTTCGTTGCCCAAGATGACGTCTGACTTGTGGTTGGATGCATTCAGGCGAAGTTAGCTCATGGCACGTCAGTTCACCCGCTCCGAGTTGTACGAGCTCGTCTGGTCCAAGCCAATGACGCACTTGGCAAAGGAATTCGGTCTTTCTGACGTCGCCTTGCACAAGATTTGCCGCAAGCACGATGTACCCAACCCTCCGCTGGGATGGTGGGCAAAACATGCTGCGGGCCAGAAGGTCAAACGAACGCCGCTACCCAAGCTGAAGTCGGGCATTTCCGACACGATCAACATCGCTGGCGGAGAACTACGCAACGAACCCGATTCCGTCGCGCAAATCCGCGAAGAGGCCCGCCTTCGGGCCTCGGCGTTCGATCCCAAAAAGGTCGATCAGGAACATTCCATCGTAACGCGATCGATGGCCAAGTTGCGCAAGGCTAAGCCTGACGAACGAGGATTGGTGAGACTCGCGCAGTCCGGCTTGATCGACGCGGAGTTAGCGCCGGATTCAATCGATCGGATCGAACTATCGCTCAACCGAATAGTCACAGCAGCAAAGGTCCAAGGCTTTCAACTCAGCGGCAAGGCTGAACGCGCCGCGTTCACGGACGGAAACGTGATTGTCCCCTTTAATCTAAAGGAAGCAGTTAAGCGATCGCAGCACGAGCCTACGCCCGAGGAATTGGCGAAGGAAGAGAAGGAACGACAACGGCGTGGACGGCGCTGGGCACGGAACGATTGGGATTACGTCCCGAGCTTTTCCGCATTTAGCCATTGGCCAGAATGGGATTACGCACCGACCGGCAAGATATCGTTCGAGTTCGATCTCTATCTGCGATACTCGTCGGCTCTTCGCCGCTCCTTCAAGGATGCCAAGATCCAGCGCGTGGAAAACATGGCGAACGATATCGCCGTTGGTCTTGCCGTTCTGGCCGCTGCCAAGCGTGAGGATGACAGAAGGGCCGAAGAAGACCGCATCCGTGCGGAAGAAGAGGCACATCGGCGCAACGAGGCTCGACGACTAGCCTATATCGAAGACCGGCGGCTCAAGGTGCTTGAACTCGTATTCGAGCGGGTTGAGAAACGCGATCGGCTGCGCCGCCTAGCCAGCCAACTAACTGAGGAACTCAAAGCCACGTCCTCGCCGCGTTCCACCGAGTTTCTTGACTGGCTCAATGCAATCGTCGAGCGAGCCGAGCGGACTTCAAGTGTCGAAGGGTTCGAGGCTCTGTTCGAGGCTGAACACGTGTTTGGACTGGACGATGATAAGGGCTTTTACCCTTCGCGCTATGGCTGGTAACCAACCCCCACGATCTCAGGATGTCCGCTTGCATCCACTCGAAAGTGTGGGTCTGAGTGTGGGTCTGGGGAACTCTGAAATCTCCATATCGATCTGATATCAAATTGTTATTTCAGATATAGGTCGGACTCCGTCTCCGCCATCGCTTTCCTGTAAATCTTCAAGCCGGACGGCGTTTGATGGCTGCGCCGGCGCTGAAGCGATGCCCATTTGCCGCACTGTTCGTGCAGGTCGTGCCGCTTGATCGGAGTATCCTCTTCAGCAAACGTCCTGCTGTTTGCGATATTGTAGCCGTACAGCGCGGGTCGCCCCCGCTACGGCGTACCCTGCAAACCGGCGGATTTTGCGGGCGGCACAGGGCTCGAAAGCGCCCCGTCATTCATCATGACAACGGATAATCCGCGTTCTTCCTATGGTGAAGTGTATCCATCCGGTGAGGACCGCGGCGCGATAGCTACACGCCCTATTTTGTGATGATGCGCTTTGCGGCGGCGTTGCGTTTGGC
>NZ_JAIQCI010000096.1 GCF_022378335.1 Croceicoccus hydrothermalis | reverse complement strand
AATCCCCATAGCGCACCGCGTGCGGCCCGCAGGTTCGGGCACCGTCGACTTTCCGACGCCTCGCGGCGTCCGAAACTCTAAACGATAGCGGACCGTCCGCTCCGAAATTCAATTCACACCGAAGCAGCCGCCGCTTTCGGGTGGGCGTGCACATGCCACATTGCGTCCAGCACAGACACGTATGAACGTCGTGCGGCCAGGTGGCATAAGACCACACTTGTCTTTGGGCTGCACCCAAACCACGCTTGAACGGACGTCGCGTTTTAGTTAGCTGCAAGATCCAGCGACAAATCTGGAAACTGCCTTGCACACCGAACTTTTCCTCATGGGCCGCCTGCGGCACGAACTGGCTGCACAAGAAAAGACCTGGCTCGAAGAAGCGGTCGGTCGCACTATCTGGCTCGAACCGCGGCAAACTCTGGTCGAACGTGGAGAGCGGATCGAGCGTTCCTATTATATCATCGAAGGGACCGTGCTTCGCCACCGCGACGACCGGAAGGGTGAGCGGCAACTGGTCGGGTTGAATATTCCCGGCGACTTCGTCGATTTGCACGGCTTCCCGATGAAGCGGCTGGATCATAATACGACGGCACTAGGCGGTAAACTCATAAAACGGCTTGTGATCTGCGGGGCCGCATGATTCAGGTTCTTCATTGTGATGGAGGGCATGATGGCGCTGCGGCGATACGAACTAACGGATGCAGAGTGGTCGATCATCGAGGCTTTGCTACCGAACAAGCCTCGCGGGGTGCCGCGTGTTGATGATCGGCGGGTGTTGAACGGCATCCTCTGGCGGTTCCGCACGGGTTCGCCGTGGGCTGAGATACCCGAGCGCTACGGCCCGCCGACGACCTGCTACAACCGGTTCGTGCGCTGGCGCAAAGCCGGGGTGTGGGACCGGTTGCTGGCTGCAGTTTCCGCTGGC
>NZ_JAIQCI010000016.1 GCF_022378335.1 Croceicoccus hydrothermalis | reverse complement strand
GTCTGCCTTGTGCGCCCTAAGCGCTACGCCCGTCGTTCTGCATCGCCCCGCCGCCAGCACCCCTCCCGCGAAGCGGGTTCGTGCTCCGGCCCAAATTGAGCCTATTCCCTCCGGCCAGAGATCAACCCTCGCGAAAATCGCCGATGATCTCGACCTGTTCGCCGACGAGGATCAGAGTATTGTTGTGGTCGAGAAAGGTCTTCTCGTCTGGGAAGACGACGTTCTGGTAGGTGTCGGACGTCAGCACCGCATGCATCCCGTCCTCGCTATCGAACCACAGCTCTGCAGTCCCGTCGAAATTGGCATTTTGCGCCGCATCGGTTTTCAGCTCCACGGGATGGGTTTGGATATAACGCCGGCAATGGGTCTGCGCTTCGGGGATAGAGCGGAACTTGGGGCCGTGCACCTCGATATGGTGCTTCACGAAGTCCTCGTGACTCATACCGGCCTTGCGCTTCAGGAACATAGTCATCTTGATCATTTACAGGTCTCCTTGAAAGTCAGCTGTTGTGTTGGGGTTTCCAGCGCGGCATCTGGCAATCGGCGGGGTAGTCGATACCGTCCGGGGTAGAGATCAGCTCGATCAGCATACCCCATGGCGCATGGGCATAGACGCCGGAATTGCGCTCGCCCCCTTCAACGCCGGCTAACGGATGCGGGTCCGAAAGAAGGGTGCCGCCCGCCTGCACCAGTCGGTAGGCAGCGGCATTCATGTTTTCGACGTAAATGGCAATGTGCTGCAACCCGAAATCGGCCAGTCCCGCAGCATCGGCCTGATCGGTATTGGCGATGCGGAACATCTCGATATTCGCGGATTCGCCGATGCGCATCAGCCGCATATGCTCGATCCGCGCGCCTTCGGGAATGCCGAGTTGATGCTCCACCTCGTCACCCGCCATCGGGTCCGCATCAGCGGGCAGAACATCGTAGAGCGTGCGTGCGCCGAAAGCGCGGAAGAGAAAGTCCGATGCCGCATCGATATCGGGCACGGTCACGCCGACATGATCGATGCCGCGAATTCCCGGCGCGGCGTCGTCCGGCTGACAGGCCGGTACGAGCTCGGTCACGTCGGACGCGCCGCCTTCGACCAGGCTTTTCAAGGCTTCGTTGAACGCTTTGGTGTGGGGCTGCTCAAGATGCGTCTCGAAAGCGTCGCGGTTTCGGTAGCGCTCGATCATTGTCCAGCCGCGCTCGACCTCGGGCCTCTGGAACACCTCGAACCCTTCATTGCCCGCTTCTCGGCGAACAGCTGCGGCAAGGTCCGCGATGTGGCGAGCGAGCGCATCTTCGCGGCCCGGCAAGGCCGTGCATTGCGCCATCACGATTTGGGGCATTGGCTGGTCTCCTTTGCTGTTCATCTGCACTGGCAATGGAGTTTGGCGCGCAGGTGTTCCGTTGTTCTGGCCATCGACGAACACAAAGCGCATAAGTTCAGCATGGTTGAATGGAGAGCGGAATGAGCAAACCGATCCAATCGGTCGAGCGCGCGATGCGGATGCTGGAATTTCTCGCACGGGAACAGGAAGCCGCGCCGCTTGGCGCAATCGCCAGAGCTGCCGGGGTGCAGTCGTCCACCGCGCACAACATCCTCGCGACGCTGGTCGCGCTGGGTTACGTTCGTCGTCCCGCGACAGGATTGGACTACCGGCTCGGGGGCCGCATACTCAATCTCGCCCGGATCGCGGGCGACGACGATGCACTACGGCGGCGCTTCAGGCCGCTGATCGAAGAGACCGCCCAGCGTTTTAACGAATCGACCTATCTGATCGTGCCGAGCGGCGACGAGCTCTATTATCTCGACGGGATCGAATTGCCGAACAACCCTGTCACCCACAGCCGCCTGGGCCGCCGCGAGCCGCTGTCCGGCTCGGCGATCGGCCTCGTGCTCGCTGCGTTCATGCCCGGCGTCGCGCGATCATTGGCTGCCACGGACGAGGCAGCGGATCTGAGCGAAGAGCTTCAAGCGGTGCGCCAACGCGGCTTCGCCATCGAGCAGGGGCTATACCAACCCGGCCTCAACTGCGTCGCGATCCCCCTGCGCGTGCGCGGCGAGCCGGTTGCCGGATTATGCCTGAACGGTGCGGAGCAGCGGCTACCACAAGGCCGGCTAGTCACGATTGCCAATTCAATAGCGGATATTGCGCTGTCGTTGCTCGCTGCGGAATGAGCAGGTCAACTCGCGCAAACTCGACGTCGGCATCGAAATCCAGCCTGAATAACCCGAACGTCAGCTTCAGCGCTCCACAGCGCCATTACCGGACGTTCTCCTGCCGGCCCCGTTGCAGTCGACAGCAAACGATCGGCCCATATCTTCACCGCTATAGCATCCCTTCAGATCCGTGAAATCAACCACCTCCATGCTGCATCCATGCTGCATGGAGGTTTAGGAAGCCGCGCGGAACGCCACGTAATCGTTTGAAAACAAAGGGAACAGTTTGTAATTCGCCCAGCGGACGGCAAACTGAGCTAACGCATTGAATAAGAGGGAAAAAACTGGATGCCCCGTGAGGATTCGAACCTCAATTGACGGAGTCAGAGTCCGTAGTCTTGCCATTAGACGACGGGGCATCGAACATCGGGCCGTGCCGCGATGGAAGCGGTGCCTCTAATCGGCGGAGTTCTGCGGGTCAAGGGGAAATTGCCCACGCTTTCGGGTTCTGCGATTGAGCGCCGCGCAGCCTGTACGAATGTCCGCGACAGGACGTCGCGCATTCCGCCGTGTGCCGCGAGATCGCCGTCGCCGCGCAAGACGCGCGCACCGCATGTTGCAAACTTGCTACATCGCCGGTGTGCGGTTATCCTTATCGTCAGGTTCCCCGTGGCGGTTCGACGTCACGGCTTGAAAACATATTGAAGAGTAACGCCATGGCGGAAACATCCCCGCCGGCATCGCAGGAAAAGGATCGTCGCGGCCCGCCCGAAATGGCAAAGCCACCCGGCGATTCGGAAAAAGAGCGGAAAAAGCGCTCGCATCGTTCCAGACGCGTTTCCGGCCAGAAGAAAAGCGAAAAATCCGCCCGGCGTTCGCGACACCCGGCGTCGGCGGAAACACGCATTGACGCGGCACCCCGCCGGGGCAATTCGGCGGAAGAAGCGCCGATCGTGATCCTGCCGAAAACACCGCGCCTGGATGACCCGCCATCGCCGCACACGCCCGCCGCGCCTGCGCCGCAGGGGGGGGCGAAACGGTCGGGTCAGCGTCGGCAGGCCTATGCCGCCATCGACCTCGGCACGAACAATTGCCGTCTGCTCATCGCACGCCCGTCTGGCGAAAACTTCGTCGTGATCGATGCATTCAGCCGGGTCGTGCGGCTCGGCGAAGGGCTCGCGCATACCGGCAGGCTGAGCGATGCGGCGATGGAACGCACGATGGCCGCGCTGCATGTGTGCGCGGACAAGCTGCGCCGCCGCAACGTCCATCTCGCGCGCAGCGTCGCGACCGAGGCATGCCGCCGTGCGGACAACGGGCCCGCCTTCATCGAACGCGTGCGCGAGGAAACGGGCATCGCGCTCGACATCATCAGCGCGCAGGAGGAAGCGCGGCTCGCCGTGCTGGGCTGCCACGTGCTGCTCGAACAGGGCGAAGGTCCGGCCATGATCTTCGACATCGGGGGCGGTTCGACCGAGCTCGTGCTGATCGAGACGGGCGATGTCGTGCCGCGCATCATGGACTGGCAATCGGTGCCGTGGGGCGTCGTTTCGCTCACCGAAAGCTTCCCGCCCGCGCAGGACGAGGACGATGCCGATCGCCTCGCCCGCTATCGGCAGATGCGCCACGCCGTGCACCACAGCTTCCGCGAATTTTCGCAGCGATTGCAACCGTTCCGCGCGCGCGGCGCCGATGGCGAGGCGCCCCGCCTTCTCGGCACCAGCGGTACGGTGACCACGCTCGCCAGCCTGCATCTCGAATTGCCGCAATATGACCGGCGCGCGGTCGACGGGCTGATCGTGCCGGCCAATGCCATGCGCGACATTGCCGACATGCTGTCGACCGCATCGCCCGAAAGGCGGCAGGAGCTTCCCTGTATCGGGCGCGACCGGGCGGAACTCGTCGTGGCGGGGTGCGCGATTCTCGAAACGATACTCGATCTGTGGCCCGCCGACCGGCTGGGCGTTGCGGATCGCGGCATTCGCGAAGGCATCCTGCGCAGCCTCATGGCAGGCGTGCTGTCACCACAGGACGAACCGACGCGCCCGCCCCGCCCGCTCTGACCCCCTTTGATTTTGAAACAGGACATTCCATCATGAGCCGCGCCGGACAGGACCGCGAGAAACTGAAGCGTTCGCGCAAGCGCAGCGAATCCTCAGCCCGCTGGCTCACGCGGCAGTTGAACGATCCCTATGTCAAACAGGCACGCGCGGACGGCTATCGCAGCCGGGCCGCCTACAAGCTGCGGGAGCTGGACGAGAAATTCGGCCTGCTGAAGGGCAAGACGCGTGTCGTCGATCTCGGCATCGCGCCGGGCGGCTGGTCGCAAGTCGTCACGCAGGTCTGCCCCCGCGCGGAAATCGTGGGGATCGATCTGCTCGACGTCGAACCCCTGCCCGGCGTCACCATCTTCAAGATGGATTTCATGGACGATGACGCCCCCGCCGCGCTGACCGGCGCGCTCGGTGGTCCGCCCGATCTCGTCATGTCGGACATGGCCGCCAACACGGTCGGGCACAAGCAGACCGACCATCTGCGCACGATGGGCCTTGTGGAAACGGCGGTCGATTTCGCGATTCGCACCCTCGAACCCGGTGGCGATTTCATTGCGAAAGTGCTCGCCGGGGGAACCGACACGCAATTGCTGGCCTTGCTCAAACGGCATTTCACCACGGTCAAACATGCGAAGCCGCCCGCCAGCCGCAAGGGCAGTTCGGAATGGTATGTCATCGCGAAGGGTTTCAAGGGCGAGGCGTAACGCGGATACGAACGCACTGCCGACACCATGGAAAAAGCCCCGCACCGGTGATGACCGATGCGGGGCTTTCCCTATCGATTGGCGAAAGCCTGGCTTATTCGGGTGCACCCGCCGGGCGGTTCACCTCGCCGGTGGAGCCGTCGCCGCCGCTCGGCTTCAGCGCGGGCTGCGCCATGGCGCCGGCGGCCTCGGCCCCGACCTTCGTAGCCGGGCCCGCCGACCCTGCGGGCGTGTCCGAAACGCCGGGGGTGTCGGCATCGCCGCCCTCGTTATCGGCGACGGGCTCGTCCCCGCTTGCCGCAACATCTTCGAGCGCGGGCTCGGGAAGCGGCAGGTTCGAGCCCATCGAATTCAGATAGGCGATGACATTGGCGCGATCTTCGGGCTTCGACAGACCGGCAAAGCTCATCTTCGTGCCGCTGGCAAAGGCGCGCGGGCTGGCGAGCCAGTCGTCCATGTTCTCGAACGACCAGTCGCCGCCGTGGCCCGAAAGCGCGCCGGAATAGGCGAAACCAGCCGCATGCTTGCCGATCGGCTTGCCCAGAACGCCCCAGAGATTGGGACCGATACCGTTCGGCCCGCCCTGCGCGATGGTGTGGCACGCGGTGCACTTGGCAAACACCGCCTCGCCCGCGGCGGGGTCGGCGGATTGCAGCAACACGGCGAGCGAGGGACCGGATTCGCCGCCCTCTTCCTCCGCCGCCTCGATCACATAGCCGAATTCCTCGGTCTCCGGATTGTCGGCATGGAACACCCGGCTGCTGATCGCGGACAGGCCCAATGCCACAACCCCGCCAAAGAGCACCCAGCCGGCAATCGTATTGCTTTTGTCTTGCATCGTGAAATCCGTCGGTCCATGCCGGGCGAACCGGCGCAAAAGGCTTGCGCGACGCTCTAGTTATTGCGCCGCGTCAAGGCAAGGGCTGGTTTGCGGTTTCGCGTTTCGCGGCCCTCTTGCCCCTTTGATGACCACACCCCGCCGCTAATCGCTTGGCAGAGCGGGACCGGCCCATTATCGCGCCCGCATGTCCGAAACCCCGTCGCAAAGCGCCCCCCCCGTCACGCACAGCTATTCCGCACCGGCCCTCGCCCTTGTGGAGGAGATGACCGCCGCCGCCTCGGCCGATCCGACCCGCGCCATGGCGTATCAGGGGGCACCCGGCGCCAATTCCCACCTTGCCGCCACGCTTTATGACGGCGAATGCCTGCCCATGCCGCATTTTTCCTTTGCCGATGCGATCGATGCCGTGCTGGCCGGACGGGCGGCGCGCGCGATCATTCCCATCGAAAATTCGCACAACGGGCGCGTTGCGGACATTCATTTCCTGCTGCCCGAATCGGGGCTGGCCATCATCGGCGAATTTTTCATGCCGATTCACCACACGCTGATGGCGACGGGGCCGGGGCCGTTCCGCGCGGCGATGAGCCATCCGCAGGCGCTGGGTCAGTGCCGGGGCTGGCTGCGCAGCCGCAATATCGTCCCGCTCGACCATGCCGATACGGCGGGCGCGGCGGCAAGCGTCGCCGATGCGCGCGACCCTGGCGTTGCGGCCATCGCGCCGAAACTGGCGGCGCAGCTTTACGGCCTCACCATCGTTGCCGAAAACATCGAGGACGGCGCCGACAACATGACCCGCTTCGTCATATTGTCGAAAGACGCGCTCGACCCCGCCGGGCTCGACGGGCCGGCCATGACCACGTTCAAGTTCGAGGTGCGCAACATCCCTGCCGCGCTTTACAAGGCGCTGGGTGGGTTCGCGACCAATGGCGTCAACATGACCAAGCTGGAAAGCTACCAGAACGGATCGGGTTTTTCCGCGAGCGCGTTCTACTGCGACATCATCGGGCGGCCCGGCGAACCGAATGTGGATCGCGCGCTCGCGGAACTCGAATATTTCGCGAAGGATCTGCGCATTCTCGGCACCTATGCGCAGGGCCGGCCCCGCCGCTGAGGCCGGCCGCTGCGCCCTGTCGCTTACTCGCCCGCGAAGATCGCCGTTTCGCGCATCCCGTCCGCATCGGCGCGGGCGCGATACATGCCCGGCGTGTTGAAGGCGAAACCGGTCCGCCCGTCCGCGCCGGCATAGATCACGCCGCCATTGCCGCCCTTCGCGCCCAGTTCGGCCAGCACGGCGGCAACGGCCTCATCCACCGTTTCGTTCAACATCCGCATGCGCGCGCCGATTTCATGGCCCGCGGCCAGTTCGATGAAGGTTTCGCCGGTGCCCGTCGCCGATATGGCGCATGACCGATCATCGGCATAGGTGCCCGCGCCGATCACCGGCGAATCGCCGACGCGGCCCCACCGTTTCCCGGTCAGACCGCCGGTGCTCGTCGCCGCGGCGACATGGCCGTTCGCATCGCGCGCCACCGCGCCCACCGTGCCGTATTTCAGGTCGGTATCGAACCAGGCGTCCTTTTTCCGGCTGAACTCCTCCCATTGGCGGCGGCGTTCGTCGGTCGCGAAATATGCGGGGTCGACCTGCTCGATCCCCTGTTCCTCGGCAAAACGGTTCGCGCCTTCGTTGGCGAGCATCACGTGCGGGGTTTCTTCCATGACGGCGCGGGCGGCCCGCACCGGGTTTTTCGTGCGCAGCAATCCCGTGGCCGATCCGGCCGAAAGCGTCGCCCCGTCCATGATCGCGGCGTCGAGCTCGTTCTTCCCCTCGAAGGTAAACACCGCCCCGCGCCCCGCATTGAACAGCGGATCGTTCTCCAGCGCCATCACCGCCGCTTCCACCGCGTCGAGCGCGCTACCCCCGCGTGTCAGCACCGCGGTCCCTGCATCGAGCGCGGCGCCCAGCGCATCGCGATAGGCGCTCTGCATCTTAGGGCCGAGGATTTCGGGCGTCATCGACCCCGCCCCGCCATGCAGGGCAAGGCTCCAGCGCGGATGTGGAACAGTGGCGTCGGTCATGAAACATGGTCCTTGAAAAATCGTCGTGATGCTTGAACGCCGGGCGATGGGACGGCATCGGTGGCGCATTCGCCCCCGCGATGCACGTTCGCCGACGCGGGGGCAAGCGTTTGGCAGGTGAAACGGATGCGGGAAAGCAGGGCATGACCATCGATCGACGCAGGGCGCTTGGCGGGCTCGGCCTTCTTGCCGGAAGCATGGTTTCGGGATGTGGGATGGCGGGATCCGGGATGCCGGAATCCGGGGTGGCGGGAAGCGGGGCCGGAATGGCGGCATCGCGGGACCGCCCCATATCGGGCGCGGACGCCACGGCCCGGCTTGCGATGTTGCAACAGCGGGCCGGCGGCATGCTGGGCGCCTTCGTGCTCGATACCACGGACGGCGCGCATTTCGGCCTGAACGCGGATCGCCGCTTTCCCCATTGTTCGACGTTCAAGCTTTCGCTGGCGGCGATGCTGCTTCACCGGATCGACAAGGGGCTGATCGACGGGGACGCGATCCTGCCCTACGGGCCGGAGGCGCTGATGAGCGTGTCGCCGGTCACGACGCGCCACGTGGACGATGGCGGGCTGCCCGCGATCATGCTCGCCCGCGCGGCCGTGGTGACGAGCGACAATGCCGCTGCAAACCTTTTGCTGCGGCGGCTCGGCGGACCGGCGGCGTTGACCGCGTTCTGGCGCGGGATGGGGGACGCGATCAGCCGGCTCGACGCTTACGAGCCGGAGCTGAACCGCATTCCCGCAGGCACGCAGGAAAACAGCACGACCCCCGCCGCGATGGCCGCGACGCTGGCGCGCCTCGCCACCGGCGATGTGCTGTCCCCCGCATCCCGGGCGACCTTGCGCGACTGGATGGCGGCGGCAAACACGGGCACGCGGCGGATACGCGCCGGACTTCCCGCCGGCTTTCATGCAGGCGACAAGACCGGCACGAGCCTCTACCCCGATGCCAGCGCGCATTATATCGACATCGCCATCGCCGAGCCGGAAGACCATGCCCCCGTCGCGATAACGGCCTATTACGATACCGGCGTGGTGCAGTCGGACATAGACCCGGCGGACGAGACCGTTCTTGCCGAGGTGGGGCGCATCGCCGCGGCATGGCTTTCCGCCCGCATGGAGCGCTCGCGATGACCATTCATTATCGCGCCGCCCGGATGGAGGATGCCGATGCGCTCGCCATGCTGGGCCGGGACAGTTTCGTCGCCGCGTTCGGCCATGTCTACGATCCCGCCGATCTCGCGGCGTTCCTGAAACAGGTCTATGCCCGCGATGCGGTCGCGCAGGAGATCGCCGACCCCGCGATGATCCACCGCCTCGCCTTTGCCGGGGATGCGATGGCCGGATATTGCAAGCTCATCGCGCGCGATTGCTATCCCGGCCATTCCGATGCGCGCCGGCCCATCACGCTGGGCCAGATCTACACCGCGCCCGCCCTTACCGGACAGGGAATCGGGAGCGTGCTGACCGAATGGGCCATCGCGGAGGCCCGGTCGCGCGGTTGCGACGCGATCCAGCTTTCGGTGTGGAGCGAGAACGAGGCTGCGCAGCGGTTTTACGCCCGCCACGGATTTCGCAAGATCGCCGACATCGATTTCTGGGTCGGCGACCACCGTGACGATGAGTATCTTTATGAACGCCGCCTGTAACATCGCAGGCGCATAACGCCCCGCCCCACTTTGGGACACGGGGTGGCACATCGGGATCCATTCGCGAATTTATCGGTTTTTTTCAGGCAATTACGCAGGAGAAATACCGATGATAGGGTCGCCGTTCAAAATCATGTCCGCCGCCGCACTGGCCATTGCCGCCACCGTCAGCCCGGCACTCGCGCAAAAGGCGGACAACTACACCGTCGATCTCGGCGCGCTTAACGACAGCGGGTGACGGGCAAGGCACAACTTCAATTTACGGACGGACGCTTCATCCGCGTCATCATCAATGCGCGGGGTCTCGAACCGGGCGGCGTGCATCTCGGCCATATTCACGGCCGGGTCGCAAATGGCACGGCGGTCGATTCGCAGTGCCCGACGATGGCCGCCGATAGCGACGGCGACGGCTTCGTCGAACCGGCCGAGGGGGTACCGTCCTATGGCGACATCCTGATCCCGCTCGGCAATGTCGATCCCGATGGAGACGGACGGGTGAACTATCATCGCACCATCGACCTCACCACGACCCGATATGGTGACGGGGCGAATGCGGATCAGATCACCCCGCTCGATTTCCGCGCCATCGTGCTGCACGGTCTGACCGTTCCGCAGGGACCGGGCACCGGCACCACCGGCGAAGTCGATGGGACGAACGGTTATCTCAACGTGCTTCCGGTGGCCTGCGGCGAGATCGCCCCGGTGGGCCGCGGCCGCTAAGGCTTCCTTCGCAAAGCAAGGTGCCAGGACGTGCCCCGGCGCCCGTTTCATCCCAGCCATTTCCAGCGCCAGAACAGCACGAGCTGCACCGCCAGTATGGCGCAGCACAGCCCCGTCACGACCCAGAACGCATCGCCGTCGTTGACCCCCGGCATTCCGCCGACATTAATGCCGAGCAGTCCGGTCACGAAGCTGAGCGGGAGGAAGATCGCGGCCACGATGGTGAGCAAATAGCTCGTCCGGTCGGCGCTGGCCGCGGCACGTGCGCGGATGTCGTCCTGCAACACGACGGCGCTTTCCTTCGATATGTCGATATCTTCGAGATAGCGGCGCAGGCGGTCGATCGATTCGGCGATTTCGCGCCGGTCATGCTCCTCGAACCAGGGGGGCGCGTCGCGGCTGATGCGTTCGAGCGCCTCGTGCTGCGGGCTCATATGGCGTTTCAAAGCGAGGCAATTGCGGCGGATGACGGCGATGCGGTCGAGCATGTCGTCCGCGTCGTCCTCCGGGTCCGCCTGTTCGAGCCGGTCGATATTGTCGTTCATGTCGAGGATGGAGTGGTTCATCCGCGCGATCATGTGTTCGGTCACGCTGGTGATCAGCGCGCCGGCATCACCCGGCCCCGTGCCGGCGTCGATTTCGGCCAGCGTCTGACGCGGGGTCTGGAGCGGTTCGCGGCGCAAGGTGATGACCCGCCGCCCGTCGGACCACAGTTGCAGCGCAATCATGTCCTCCGGCTCCGCACCGGGGTTGAAGTTGATCCCGCGCAGCACCGCCACCAGCGCATTGCCTTCGCGCAGGGCGCGCGGGCGGGTATCGTCGCTGACCAGCAATTCGGCCGTCGGCTCGCTCATCTGCAATGCGTGTTCGAGCCAGCCCTGCAATCCGTCGGCATTGCGGCAAAGATGCATCCACAGCATCTCTCCCGAACGGCCGGGCCGCCACTGATTCGCCTCCTCCCACGAAACGGCGCGCCCGCCCCCATTCCCGTCGAGAACGCGCGCGAACAGCAGCGCGGCATCCGGATTTGCCACGTCATGGTCCTGCGCTGCGGTCAATTGCGTCCCTTTCCAGTGCGAGCCAAAGCGCCCTGATGGCAGGGCGACGCCGCCCTGCGCAAGCCTGTCCGCCGCCCCTCACGATCAAATGCGCGAAATCATCCGCGGCTGGAATTGCCCGTGTCACAAAGAGCCTGTATGGTGGGCCCATGTCCTCCATCAGACCCTGGCGCACGATAGAGCGCCGCAAGAGCCGGCAGATCATGGTCGGAAACGTGCCCGTCGGCGGCGATGCCCCGATCACGGTGCAGACCATGACCAACACGCCCACCTCCGACGCTGGCGCCACGATCGACCAGATCCGCCGGTGCGAGGATGCGGGCGCCGACATCATCCGCGTGTCCTGTCCCGATACCGACAGCACGGCGGCGCTGGGCGAAATCGTCCGCGCGGCCGAGGTGCCGATCGTTGCCGACATCCATTTCCATTACAAGCGCGCGCTCGAGGCCGCGGATGCGGGCGCCGCATGCCTTCGCATCAATCCCGGCAATATCGGCAGCGACGAACGCGTCGCCGAGGTCGTGCGCGCGGCGAAGGCGAATGGCTGCGCGATCCGCATCGGGGTGAACGCAGGTTCGCTCGAACGCGACCTGCTCGAAAAATATGGCGAGCCTTGTCCCGAGGCGCTGGTGGAAAGCGCGCTCGACCATATCAAGCTTTTGCAGGATCACGATTTCCACGAATACAAGGTTGCCGTGAAGGCATCGGACGTGTTCCTCGCCGTCGCGGCGTATCAGGGGCTGGCCGATGCGGTCGATTGCCCCCTCCACCTCGGCATTACCGAGGCGGGCGGGCTCGTCGGCGGGACGGTCAAATCCTCGATCGGGATGGGCAATCTGTTGTGGGCGGGCATCGGCGATACGTTGCGCGTGTCGCTCTCCGCCGAACCGGAGACCGAGGTGCGCGTCGGTTTCGAAATGCTGAAAGCGCTGGGCCTGCGCACCCGCGGCGTGCGCGTCGTGTCCTGCCCGTCCTGCGCGCGGCAGGGGTTCGACGTCATCCGCACGGTCGAGGCATTGGAAGACCGGCTGCAGCATATCAAGGTGCCGCTTTCGCTCTCCGTTCTCGGCTGCGTCGTGAACGGGCCGGGCGAAGCGCGCGAAACCGATATCGGCATCACCGGCGGCGGCAATAACAAGCATATGGTCTATCTGTCGGGGGTGACCGACCACCATGTCCAGTCGGACGACATGCTGGACCATATCGTGCGCCTCGTGGAGGCGAAGGCCGCCGAGATCGAGGCGGCGGAACTCGAAGCGCGCAGCACCGATGCCGGCAAGGCGGATGGATCGCGCGGCGGATCGACGAAGAACGGGGCACAGACGGTTCCGGCCGAATGATCCGTGCGGCGGACCGCGCGGCGGTTCATATCCCCGCCACGCGCGCCGTGCTATTTCCCACCGCATGAACGATATATCCGCAACCGCCCTGCCCCGCCGTGCTCTGCTCAAAACCGGGCTCGGCGTGGGTGCGGCTTTGGCTTTGCCGGGCGCCGCGGCGACCCGCGCGTTCGCGCAGGCGTCGCCGGTATCGCCGCGGGACCGCGCCATTCTCGACGTGGCAAGGCGCGAGGTGGAGCGCAATGGTGCGACCTTGTGGCAACGCGACATTGCCGGCATCGCCGATTTCGGCGTGCACAGTTCGGTCCCCCGGTTCCATTTCGCCAATCTGGAAAACGGCACGGTGCGCAGCTTTCGCGTGGCGCATGGCAAGGGGTCCGATCCCGACCACGATGGCATGCTCGACCAGTTTTCCAATGTCGAGGGATCGAACGCGACCAGCCGGGGCGCCTATATCACCTATGAGTGGTATGTCGGCAAATATGGCACCTCGATCCGGCTGGGCGGGCTCGACCCGACGAACGACAACGCGCTGCGCCGCTATATCGTGATGCACTCCGCCTGGTATGCAGAGGCCTCGCATGTCGAGGAATGGGGGCGGCTGGGCCGCTCCGACGGGTGTTTCGCCATGGCGCCCGACGATTTCAACGAGGCGCTGTGGCATCTTTCGGGCGGACGGCTGCTCTTTGCCGACCGGCTGAACTTCGGCTGATACGAAAAGGGCGGAGGATCGCCCCCGCCCTTCTCTTTAATGACCGGCCGGTTCAGGCGCCCGGCGCTTCGATCGGCACGACTTCCTCGTCGGTGACGCGCTGCCCGGTCTTCATCACGCGCGGCGCCGCCATGCTGGCCAGCACCGGCGCATCGCGGCCGTAGATATCGTCAAAACTGCGCATCTTGCCGTCGATATCGCGGGCCATGGTGAAATAGGTGATATACACCGGCAACTGCTTTTCCAGCGGGACCTTCGTATATTCGCCGCTTCCCGAAATGGCGACGGCCTCTTCCTTGTCCAGCCCGCCGACCGCGATCGCCAGCGTCAACGCAAGTTCCAGCGCGCGTTCGGTCCGGATGCACCCGTGCGAAAGCGCGCGCCTGTCCTGCGTGAAGAAATGTTTCGACGGGGTATCGTGGAGGAAGATCGCATGCTCGTTCGGCATGTCGAGCTTCATGAGGCCGAGCGCGTTATTGGCGCCGGGCTGCTGCACCACGATGGTCATGCCGCTCTCGGTCTTGCTCACCTTGTACCCTTCGCGCGCGGCCTGCGCGGGATTGTTCGACAGGCGCGCGCCCAGCCCCTCGCCCACGACGATGGATTGCGGCACGGTCCAGGTGGGGTTGAAGATCACGCCCTGCACCGTTTCGGCGAGCTGCGGCGTGGCGGTCCGGCCGGGCTTGCCCACGACGGTCTTGTAGCTGCGCACGATCTTGTCGTTGACGGTCAGGCGAAGCTGATACTCCGGCACGTTGGTCAGCAGATAGCTGCGTCCCAGATCCCGGGCGAGCCAGCGCCAGCGATCCATGTTCGCCATGATCCGCGCGCGCTTTTCCTTTTGCGCCGCCGGGGTTTTCGCCAGCATCTCGCGCAGCGCGATGTAATCGGGATGCACGGGTTTGAGCGAATCGAGCGCGCCCGCGATATCGCCCGTTTCAAGCGCCTCGGTCAAAAGCGGCGCGATCGGCAGGCGGTCGGCATCGGGATCGACCACGAACCATTGCCGGCGCGCGTCCATCTCGGTCCGCCCGTCGCGCAGATCCTGCGCCACCCAGGTGAACACGCGCGTCGCCGTGTCGTTGAGCATCTGCGCATCGCCCGAACGGATCGCCGCCTCCAGCATGACCGGCTCGTAATCGCGGGGGAAAAGCCCTTCTGTATCGAGCGTGCGGACATAGGCGAGCAGCGCCTGCGCCTGCGCTGCGGTCCAGTCGGGCGCGACGTCGAAATGATCGGTCGGGATGTCCTGCACCACCGCCTCTGACCCGAACTCCATTTGCGAGGCGGGGACGGCCTCCCGCTTCACCGGGCGGGGGAGCGCCTGTTCGCCCGCCCCCTGCGGGTCGCGTGCCTGCGCGCGGTCGGGCATCTGCCGCACCTGCACCGGCTCGCCATGTTGCAGGAGGTCGCGCGGGGCGCGGTTCTGCTTCGCGGGTGCATCCTGCGCCTGCGCGGCGCCGGCACCGGCCCCTGCGGCAAGGGCCAGCGCACCCAGCGCGCCGGCCACGAGGGAACCTGAAACGCGCGAATGTTTCGAAATCAGCGGCAGGCAGGTCAAATCAACTCTCCTTCGTCGGGCGCCCATGCGCCCGGATCATCTTGCCTTCCATATCCGCTCATACAGCTTTCGCCATGCTTAATCCGTGCCTCCGGCGCGGCGATATCGTCGCGCCCGGGCACCTGTTTGCCCTGCCGATCCCTTGACGTTTGCGCCATTCTGACCCATCGCCGCATACAAATATCACCGCATTTGCGAAGGCGGCATCCCTGCCGCACCGTTCGCACAGGCAAAACGGGGAAGACACGACCATGACAGCCGTTGGAAAAGACACCCTCAAGACCCGCACCACGATGAATGTCGGCGGTCGCGAAATCGCCTATTATTCGCTGAACAAGGCGGGTGAGCAGCTCGGCGACGTATCGCGTCTGCCCTTTTCGCTGAAGGTGCTGCTCGAAAACATGCTCCGGTTCGAGGATGAAGGCTTTACCGTGGGCCGCGAACATGCGCAGGCCATCGCCGACTGGCAGAAGAACCCGGTCACGGGGCAGGAGATTCAGTATCGCCCCGCCCGCGTCCTGCTTCAGGATTTCACCGGCGTGCCCTGCGTCGTCGATCTGGCCGCGATGCGCGATGCCATCGGCACGCTGGGCGGCGATACGTCCAAGATCAACCCGCAGGTGCCCGTGCATCTCGTCATCGACCACTCCGTCATGGTCGACGAATTCGGCCACCCCAAGGCGTTCGAACACAATGTCGAGATGGAATATCAGCGTAATGCCGAGCGTTACGACTTCCTGAAATGGGGCGCGAAGAGCCTCGACAATTTCAAGGCGGTCCCTCCCGGCACCGGCATCTGCCACCAGGTGAACCTCGAACATATCGGCCAGGGCGTGTGGACGAGCCAGGATGAAAGCGGCGCGACCGTCGCCTATCCCGACACCTGCGTCGGCACCGATTCGCACACCACCATGATCAACGGCCTCGGCGTGCTGGGCTGGGGCGTCGGCGGGATCGAGGCGGAGGCTGCCATGCTCGGTCAGCCGGTCTCGATGCTCATCCCCGAGGTCGTCGGCTTCAAGCTGACCGGCAAGATGGCCGAGGGCATCACCGCGACCGATCTCGTGCTGACCTGCGTGCAAATGCTGCGCGCGAAGGGCGTCGTGGGCAAGTTCGTCGAATTCTACGGGCCGGGGCTCGCCTCGCTCAGCCTCGCCGACCGTGCGACCATCGCCAACATGGCGCCGGAATATGGCGCGACCTGCGGCTTCTTCGGCATCGACGACAAGACGCTGGAATATCTGCGCCTGACCGGCCGCGAGGAGGACGACATCGCTCTTGTCGAAGCCTATGCTCGCGAACAGGGGCTGTGGGCCGATCCGTCGAACCCGGACCCCGTCTTCTCCGACACGCTGGAACTCGACATGGGGCAGGTCGTCCCCTCGCTCGCAGGTCCCAAGCGTCCGCAGGACAAGGTCGCGCTCGACAAGGTGGACGAGCTTTTCAACACCGATCTTGCGGAGGTGTACAAGAAGGCCGCGCCCGACCGCGTCGATGTGGAAACGAAGGGCCATGATATCGGCGACGGCGACGTGGTCATCGCCGCAATCACGAGCTGCACCAACACGTCGAACCCCAGCGTTCTGGTCGCCGCCGGCCTCGTCGCGCGCAAGGCGCATGAAAAGGGCCTGACGCCCAAGCCGTGGGTGAAGACCTCGCTCGCCCCCGGGTCGCAGGTCGTGACCGACTATCTGGAAAAGGCCGGGCTTCAGGACGACCTCAACGCCATCGGCTTCGATCTCGTCGGCTATGGCTGCACCACCTGCATCGGCAATTCCGGCCCGCTGGCCGAGCCGATTTCGGCGGCGATCAACAACAACAATATCGTCGCGGCATCGGTGCTTTCGGGCAATCGCAATTTCGAAGGGCGCGTATCGCCCGACGTGCGCGCCAATTTCCTCGCCTCGCCGCCGCTCGTCGTCGCCTATGCGTTGAAGGGCACGGTGACCGAGGACATCACCACCACGCCGATCGGCACCGACAAGGCGGGCGAAGACGTGTACCTGCGCGATATCTGGCCGACCAATCAGGAAGTCGCCGAGCTGATGAACAGTTCCATCGACCGCACCATGTTCCAGGCCCGCTATGCCGACGTCTACAAGGGCGACGAGCACTGGCAGAAGATCGACGTCACCGGATCCGACACGTATCAGTGGCGCGCCGGGTCGACCTATGTGCAGAACCCGCCCTATTTCGAAGGGATGGGCATGGAGCCTGCCCCCATCGCCGACATCCGCGATGCGAAGCCGCTGGCGATTCTGGGCGATTCGGTCACGACCGACCACATCTCGCCTGCCGGCTCGATCAAGGAAGACAGCCCCGCAGGTCGTTACCTCAAGGAGCATCAGGTCGCGAAGGCGGACTTCAACTCCTACGGTTCGCGCCGCGGCAATCACGAGGTCATGATGCGCGG
This sequence comes from Croceicoccus hydrothermalis, assembly GCF_022378335.1. Classification (GTDB taxonomy): domain Bacteria; phylum Pseudomonadota; class Alphaproteobacteria; order Sphingomonadales; family Sphingomonadaceae; genus Croceicoccus; species Croceicoccus hydrothermalis. The sequence goes on along the minus strand of NZ_JAIQCI010000016.1, from coordinate 86,939 downwards.
CACCTTCGCCAATATCCGCATCAAGAACGAGATGGTGCCGGGCGTCGAAGGCGGCGTGACCACCTATAATGGCGAGCAGATGGCGATCTATGACGCCGCGATGAAGCACAAGGCCGACGGCACGCCGCTCGTCGTCGTGGGCGGCAAGGAATATGGCACCGGCTCGTCGCGCGACTGGGCCGCGAAGGGCACGATCCTTTTGGGCGTGCGCGCGGTCATCGTCGAAAGCTACGAGCGTATCCACCGCTCGAACCTCGTCGGCATGGGCGTGCTTCCGCTGCAGTTCAAGGACGGCGACACGCGCCTGTCGCTCGGCCTCACGGGGGAGGACAGCTTCACCATCCTCGGCCTCGACAGCCTGACCCCGGCACAGGACGTGACGGTGGAAGTCACGCGGCCTTCGGGCGAGACGTTCACCTTCACCGCGAAATGCCGGATCGATACCGCCAACGAAATGGAATATTACAAGAACGGCGGCATCCTTCACTACGTGCTGCGCAAGCTGGCCGCGTAACCCGCGACCACCGCAATATGCGGCGATGAAAGGGCGGTCCTTCGGGGCCGCCCTTTTTCATGGAGCCGAACTGCCCTTGGTCATTCGGCATAAAGATGCTTGCATCCCGGCTTCACTAATGCAACCTATTCTCATTAGCATGAATAGGAGGTCACATGCCGTCGCCCATTTCCCCCGCCCGCCCCTTTGTCGAAGCGATGTTCGTCCGGCTCTTTCGTTTGTGGAGCGCCGCGCGGACCGACGGTAATGTCGCATGCGACATGCACGAAGCGGCGCAACGTTTCATGCTTCCCGCCCACGCGGCACAGCTGTGCGCCGGACTGTTTCAGATGGTGGAGGACAGGCTGGGCCGGGAATTGCGGCCCGAATGCTGCTGCGCGCGCACGTTCTCTCCTGATGAAAAGGCGTTGATCGCGCTTCTGGCAAAGGCGGAGAGCGAGGATAACCGCGATCCGCTCGACCGTGCGGCCCTCGGCGTATGCCGGGCGATCGGCATGGGCGGCGCCGTACCGTCGGGCAAGCCCCGCGCATCGACCCTGCGTGGAACGCGGCCCGTGCCCCGCACGCAGCAGCCTGCCGTGACCGGGGCAGAGGCGCTGCATCATGGGCTTTGACCTGTCGACGCTCACCCCGCGGCACGATCTGCGCGCGATCCCACCCCTGCGCGCCATGATCGTGTGCGCGGTCCGTTACGTCCATGTCGCGCGCATCGGGCAATGTTACTGCCATGAAGGGCTGCAGCGGTTCCTCGGCTCAGGGACTGCGATACGCCCTTTTCACTGCTTTTTGTCCGAAGTGGATCAGTACTGGCCCGAACCGGTCGCGTTGAACCGGCCTTGCGATCCCATGCTCAGCTTTGACGAGATGCTGCTCACCGACATGCTCTCGGCGGCGGCGACGGGCGACCGTGATGGGTTCGACCGTTTGATCCATGACATGATTCCGGCGGCAGGACGCCATGCGATGTGGTTCACAGGATCCCGCCTCGTTCGTGCGATGAATCCGCCGGCGTGACGGCGCCGCGGAACAAGCCGCATTCCCGGCGATTGAAACAGCGAGTTGCGGGTCGCCCCGGTCCGCGAATGTTTGTGAAGGAACCCGCTATGAAACGCCTTATCGCTCTTGCCTCCGCGCCGCTCCTGCTTGCCGCCTGTGGCGATAACGATGCCGAAGAGGCAACCGTCCCCGCCGACACCATGGCGACCGATACCGCGACGATCCCCGCGACCGATCCCAGTGCGGAGGCCGCGCTCGGCATGACCGAAGTGCAATTGATGGATGCCGATCTTGTCGATGCTGCGGGCGAGGATCTCGGCGATGTCGAGGGTGTGGTCCGCGATGCGTCGGGCACGGTGACCGCGCTCAACGTGGAACGTAACGGCGGAATGGTCGCCGTCCCGCTCGACAGCCTGACCCGCATGGACATCGACGGCGAGATGGACGTGCAGACCACGCTTTCGCCCGAGGAACTCGACGCGCTCGCCCCGACGCCGATGTAAGGCGGATCGCGGCGAACAGGATGGGGGCGGGCGTTACGGCCCGGCCCCGTCCTCGCGTTCCGGCGCATCGGCGAACAGGCCACCCTGCACCGCCCCGCCCGGCGGCGTCAGGCCGAGATGCTGCCACCCCCGGTCGTTAAGGCACCGCCCCCGCGCCGTGCGCGCGATCAGGCCCAGCTGTATCATGTAGGGCTCGACCACCTCCTCCACCGTGTCGCGCGGCTCGGACAGTCCGGCGGCCAAAGTCTCGATCCCGACCGGCCCGCCCTTGTAGATATCGGCGATCATGGTGAGATAGCGCCGGTCCATCGCGTCAAGGCCCAGCCGGTCGACCTCCAGCCGGGTCAGCGCGTCATCCGCAATCGCCTTCGTGACGATGCGCGCGCCCGCGACACTCGCGAAATCGCGCACCCGGCGCAGCAGGCGCCCCGCCACGCGCGGCGTCCCGCGGGCCCGCCGCGCGATTTCGATGGCGCCGCCTTTGTCGATGTCGAGGTCGAGCAGCCGCGCCGCCCGCGTCACCACGCGCTCCAGCTCCTCCACCGTATAGAATTGAAGCCGCACCGGAATGCCGAACCGATCGCGCAACGGCGTGGTCAGCAAACCCTGCCGCGTGGTCGCGCCGACCAGGGTGAAGGGCGGCAGGTCGATGCGCACCGAGCGCGCCGACGGCCCCTCACCGATGATGAGATCGAGCGCGCGATCCTCCATCGCGGGATAGAGCACCTCCTCCACGACGGGGTTGAGGCGGTGGATCTCGTCGATGAACAGGACGTCGCCAGCCTCCAGATTGGTCAGCAGCGCCGCAAGATCGCCCGATTTGGCGACCACCGGGCCGGAGGTGGCGCGAAACCCCACGCCCAGCTCCTTTGCGACAATCTGCGCTAGCGTCGTCTTGCCAAGGCCCGGCGGACCGAAGAACAGCACGTGGTCCATCGCCTCGCCGCGCGATTTCGCCGCCTCGACGAACACGCGCAGGTTTTCGCGCGCGGTCTTCTGCCCCACGAATTCGGCCAGCGATTTGGGGCGCAGCGCCGCATCGGGATCGTCGGGCAGGCGTTCGGGGGTGTGGATCGGCCCTTCGCCCGGCATGTCGTCCATGTTCATGCCATCACCCCGCCGCCCGTTTCAACGCGACGCGGACCAGATCGTTCAGGCCCGCGCCCTCGCCCAAGCTCGCCCGCCGCATGGGCGACCGCGCTCGCCGCGATGGCGGGTTTGAAGCCCAGGTTTTCGAGCGCGGAAACCGCGTCGGCATTCGCGCCGCCAACCGGCGCCGCACCGCCCCCCGGCCCGCCAGGCGCGGTGGGCAATGCGCCGGCCTTGTCCTTCAATTCATTGACGATGCGGCTGGCCAGCTTCGGGCCGACGCCATTGGCGCGTGCGACCATGGCGGCGTCCTGCTGCGCGCAGGCCCGCTGCAACTCGTCCGTCGCCAATGCCGACAGGATTGCGAGCGCGACCTTCGATCCCACCCCCTGCACCGCCGTCAACAACCGGAACCAGTCCCGCTCCGCCCCGCTGGCAAAACCGATGAGCCGCATGTCGTTTTCCGACACCTGGAGATCGGTGAACACGGTGCACCCATCCCCCCGCTCACCCAGAGTGGAAAGCGTGCGCGCCGAACAATGGACGAGATAGCCCACCCCGCCCACGTCGATAATGGCCCAGTCCATGCCGGTTTCGTCCAGCCTGCCGGAGAGTTTCGCAATCATGGCCGGACGCTAGCGCACGCGGAACGGGAAGGGAACATGCCCGCCCGCGTTTTCCCGGCGCTATTTATTGGCCTGCGCGTCCTGCGGCACATCGTCGTCCGGCCCGAAGTAAAGCGGCGCGCATTGGTCGGCCAGCACGCCGCCGGTGATGGTCAAATCGTCCTTATACGCATCGGCGATGTAATCGAGCGTGGAAAGGTGCCGATCCTCGAAATACATGTCGTGCACGTCGTCCCGGCCCGCGCCATAAACGATGCGCGTGACCCCGGCCCAGATGCTGGCCATGGTGCACATGCCGCACGGCTGCAACGTGGAATAGAGCGTCGCCCCGCGCATCTGCATGTCGCCCAATGCCTGCCCCGCCGCGCGCATGGCGGTGATTTCGGCATGGGCGGTGGGGTCGCACCCTTCGACGGTGCGGTTCACCCCGCCCGCGATTTGCGACCCATCGCGCACGATCACCGCCGCAATCGGCGTATTGGCGGGATCGGTGCCCTTTTCCCGAATGGCGAGGGCGATGGCCTCGCGCATCCAGTCGCGGTCCTGTGTGTTATGATCCATGCGGTTTCAGATGGGCATGCGCGATCGCCACGGCAAGCGCGTCGGCCGCATCGGGGCCTGTAATCTTCACGCCGGGGAGCAGCACTTTCAACATCGCCTGCACCTGCTCCTTCTGTGCGGCGCCGGTGCCGACGACGGCTTTCTTCACGATGCGCGTCGAATGTTCGAACACCGGCACATGCCCCGCGGCACAGGCGGCGAGGACACACCCCCGCGCATGCGCGAGTTTCAGTGTGGATTGCGGGTTCTTGTTGACGAAGACCTCCTCCACCGCCGCGACATCCGGGTGATGCGCGGCAATGGCGGCTGCGACGCCTTCCTGTATCTGCAACAAACGCTCGGCAATGGGCAGCTTGGAATTTGTCGGCAATTGCCCGTTGGCGATATGCGACAATCGCGCGCCGTCGACACGGACCAGCCCCCATCCGGTGCAGGTCAGCGAGGGGTCCAGCCCCAGGACGATCATCGAAGCACAATCATCGAAGCACGATCATCGAAGCACGATCATTGGAAGGCGAAACCGAATCGCCCGCTTATTCTGCGCCAAGCTTTTCCATGATCTCGTCCGACACTTCGTAATTGCCCCAGACGGTCTGCACATCGTCATCATCGTCGAGCGCGTCGATCAGCTTGAACAAGGTCTGCGCCGGCGCTTCTTCCATGTCGACGGTGATGTTGGGCTTCCACGCCAGCTTGACCGTCTCGGCCTCGCCCAGCGTCTTTTCCAATGCGCTCGCCACCTCGTGCAGATCGTCCGCCGCGGTCCAGATTTCGTGCTCGTCCTTGCCCGACTGGATATCCTCGGCGCCCGCCTCCATCGCGGCTTCGAGCACCTTGTCCTCGCCGCCGACGCTCGCGGGGTATACGATCAGGCCGAGCCGTTCGAAACCGTGGCTGACCGATCCCGACGCGCCGAGATTGCCGCCGTTCTTCGAAAAGGCGGTGCGCACGTTCGTCGCGGTGCGGTTGCGATTGTCGGTCAATGCCTCGACGATGATCGCGACGCCCTGCGGGCCGTAACCTTCGTAGCGGATTTCCTCGTAATCGTCGCCTTCGTTGGCCGATGCCTTGTCGATGGCGCGCTGAATGTTGTCCTTGGGCATCGACTGCGACTTCGCGGCGTTCACGGCGAGGCGCAGGCGCGGGTTCATGTCCGGATCGGGCATGCCCATTTTCGCCGCCACGGTGATTTCGCGCGAAAGCTTGGAAAACATCGCGGAACGCTTCTTGTCCTGCGCGCCCTTGCGATGCATGATATTCTTGAATTTGGAATGGCCTGCCACCAATCCGCTCCTGTCGTCATATTATGGATTGGCGCGGTGCTTAGACCGGCGCCCATCCCTTCGCAAGGCCAACCCTTCGTCAGCATGCCGTCCACGTCCCCGGCTTTCATCGAGGCCGCAATCCGGAACACCCCGCCCATGCCGATCCTCGCCATCGACCACGTCAATATCCGCACGCCGGACATGGCCGGCACCATCGCGTTCTTTCGCGATATGCTGGAAATGGAAATCACCGCCGCGCCGGGCCGGCAGGTGGAGCATAACGCATGGCTGCTCGACCAGGCGGGCCGCGCCGTCATCCACCTGCTCAGGCAGAAACCCGGCGCGCCGGTCGGGGACGACAATGGCGCGTTCGATCACGTCGCACTCGAATGCAGCGGGTATGACGCGCTGCTCGAACGGCTCGGCCGCAATGGTTATCGCGTGCGCACCAACGAGGTCGCGGAAATCGGCCTGCGCCAGATTTTCGTGCACGAGCCGAATGGCGTGCTTCTGGAACTCAATTTCCGCGGCGCTTGATACTCAATCGAGGGTAACCGCGGTCCCGCTGCACGACACCATCAGCATCGAGCCGTTCTGGCCCAGCACCTCGTAATCGATATCGACGCCGACGACGCCATTGCCGCCCAGTTCCCGTGCTTCGGCCTGCATCTCGGAAAGCGCTTCCTTGCGCGCGCGGGACAATACCTCCTCATATTTTCCCGAACGCCCGCCGACGAGGTCGGTGATGGAGGCGAACAGGTCGCGAAACAGGTTCGCGCCCACGATCACCTCGCCCGTGACGATGCCGAGATATTCGCGCACCGCGCGCCCTTCGACGACGGCGGTGGTGGTCACCACCATGCCGCCGCCATCGCCGCGATTGCTCCATGGACTAGGCATTGACCACGCTCCCGCCATTGGGGTGCAGCACCTGTCCGGTCATGTAGGACGAATCCTCGCACGCCAGGAACAGGAACGCGGGCGCGACCTCGTTGGGTTGGCCGGGGCGGCCCATTGGCGTGCCCTCGCCGAAATGCTCGACCTTTTCGGGCGGGGCGCCGCCGGCGGGGTTGAGCGGCGTCCAGATCGGGCCGGGCGCGACCGCGTTCACGCGAATGCCGTCATCGACCAGATTGCCCGAGAGCGAGCGGGTAAAGGCCGTGATCGCACCCTTCGTCGCGCTGTAGTCGAGCAGGCCGGGCGAGCCCTTGTACATCGTCACGCTGGTGCAATTGACGATCGCCGCGCCTTTTTTCAGATGCGGGCGCGCGGCCTGCACCATGTAGAACTGCGAAAAGATGTTGGACTGAAACGTGCGCTGCAACTGTTCGGGCGTGATGTCGGTCACGTCCTTGTCGGGGTGCTGCTCGCCCGCGTCGTTCACGAGGATGTCGAGACGGCCCCATTTGTCGACCGTTTCGCGCACAATCTTGTCGCATTGCTCCTTGTGTCCGAGATCGCCGGGGAAAAGTAGCGCCTCGCTCCCCTCGTCGCGGACGAGCTGCGCGGTCTTTTCCGCATCCTCATGCTCGGACAGGTAGGAGATCGCGACCTTCGCCCCTTCGCGGGCATAGAGCACGGCGACGGCGCGGCCGATGCCGCTATCGGCGCCGGTGACGATGGCGACCTTGTCCTTCAGCCGCCCCGATCCGGGGTAGCGGGGCATGTATTCGGGCGTCGGATCGAGCTTTGCCTCGCTGCCGGGAAGGCCGGGTTCCTCGTCGATCTTCCCAATGAAATCGGCATTGGCCATGGGGTTGTCCTTTCAAAATCGCGTTTGAAAGGAAACGGGCCGGACATGAGCCCCGTTCCGCGAACGGTCGCATGTCCGGCCCGCATTGCCGAATAGTCGGGGGCGGCCGGTCGAGTTCAGTCGAGGCCCAGCGCCGCCTTGTAGGTTTCGAGCACCATGTCCATTTCGCGGCGGTCGTCGGCCTTCATCTTTCTGAGGCGGACGATCTGTCGCATGATCTTCACGTCATAGCCTACGGCCTTTGCCTCGCCATAGACTTCCTTGATGTCGTCGGCGATGCCCTTCTTTTCCTCTTCGAGGCGTTCGATACGCTCGATCAGCAGGCGCAGGCGATCGTCGGTGTTTTCGGCCATGGCGGCGTGTCTCCACAATGATAGAATCGGGTTCGAGCGTCATGCCCGGCAGGGCGCGGCCTTAGCCAAGAGGCGCGCGGGCGTGAACCCGTGCCCGCGCGATTTATGCACAGGGTGCACCTCAGCCCGCTCGCCCCGCCGCCGAAGCAGGATTTTCAGATATTGCTCTCAACCTTGTTGCGCTTCACGCTCGCCTCCATCCGGGCGATCTGGTCTTCGGTCGCGGGGGTCTGATGCCGGTCCTTCCACGCGTCCATCGGCATGCCGTGGATGAGCGCGCGGGCCTCTGCCTTGTCGCCATCGTATCCGGCGTCGCGAATCCAGTCGGCGAGGCAATTACGGCAAAACCCCGATGTCCCCATCAACTCGATATTCTGCACGTCGGTGCGATGACGCAGATGGCGCACGAGGCGCCGGAACGCGGCGGCGGCCTGTTCGTCGGGCAGCTGATCGAGGGGGTCGGTCATGTCGTTTCTCCAATTGAATATCGCCACTAACGCTTGCGAGCGGGGGACTGTGCCCATAGGACTTGCCACTGAGCAGCCATCGGGACAAATCTTCTTGCACAAGTTCGAACCGCGCGACCGCAAGGTCAAGATTCTCGCCACGCTCGGCCCTGCGAGCCGCGACCCCGAAATGATCGAGCGGCTGCTGACCTCCGGTGCCGATGCGTTTCGCGTGAACATGAGCCACGGCGAACATGCCGATCATGCAAAGACCATCGCCGCGATCCGCGCTCTGGAGGAAAAGACCGGCCGCCCCATCGGCATATTGTGCGATCTTCAGGGGCCGAAGCTGCGCGTGGGCAAGTTCAAGGACGGCAAGGCCGTGATCCGTCATTCGGGGCATTTCACGCTCGACCGCCGGGACGAACCGGGCGACGAAACGCGCGTGCAACTGCCGCATCCCGAATTGTTCGGCCTGCTTCAAAAAGGGCAGCGCCTGCTGCTCGACGATGGGAAGCTCCGCCTGCGCGTGATTCGCGCCGACGACGACGAAATCCTGTGCAGCGCGGAGGTCGGCGGCGTCATTTCGGACCGCAAGGGCGTGAACGTGCCCGATGCGGAAATTCCCATTCCCGCCCTCACGCCCAAGGATCGCCGCGACCTTGCCTTCGCCGTGGAGCACAAGGCGGACTGGATCGGCCTGTCCTTCGTGCAGCGGCCAGAGGACGTGGCCGAGGCGCGCAAGCTCATGGGCGGCTACGGCGCGTTGATGGCCAAGATCGAGAAACCGCTGGCCGTGCGCCATCTGGACGAAATTCTCGAACTGTCGGACGGGCTGATGGTGGCGCGCGGCGATCTCGGCGTGGAGCTGAACCCGGAGGAAGTGCCGCCGCTTCAGAAACGCATCGTGCGCCAGGCCCGCGCGGCGGGCAAGCCGGTCGTGGTCGCCACGCAAATGCTGGAATCCATGATCGAAAGCCCCTCGCCCACGCGGGCGGAGGTGTCGGATGTCGCCAATGCCGTCTATGACGGGGCCGACGCGGTGATGCTTTCGGCCGAAACCGCCGCCGGGCAATGGCCGGAGGAAGCCGTCACCATCATGGACCGCATCGCCGGACAGGTCGAACGCGACCCCGGCTATTCCGACCATATCGCACTCGGCCATGTGGAGCCGGATGCGACGACCTCCGATGCCCTTGCCGAGGCCAGCGCGTCCATCGCCAACACCCTGCCGATCGCGGCGATCACCGTGTTCACCGCGTCCGGCAGCACGGCGCGGCGCGTCGCCCGCGAACGGCCGGGCGTGCCGCTGCTCGTGCTCACCCCGGCGGTGAAGACGGCGCGGCGTTCGGCGTTGCTCTGGGGTGCGCACGCGGTCCGCACGAAGGACATCGGCAGTTTCGAGGAGATGATCGCCAAGGGCAAGCGCATGGCGCTGCGCAACGGTTTCGGCACGGCGGGCTCGAAGCTGGTCGTGCTGGCGGGCGTGCCGTTCGGTGTGCCGGGCGCGACGAACCTGCTGCATGTCGTCACCCTTACGGGCAACGAGCTTGAAGGTTACCTGACCGAACCGTAAGCTTTGGGCGGGGGCGGAATAAACGCCTCGCAATTGCAATAGGACGAAACCCGGTATAGCTGCCCGGCGCGAAGGATGCACTTCGCGCGTGAGGGTAGGAACGACATTGACCGCAACAGCCGTACTTCGCCGACCCGTTCTGTGCCTGGCCGCCCTGATCGCCGGCACCGGCACCGCCCATGCGCAGATCGCGCCCACAGCACCCGCCGTTGCCGACACGATCGTCGTCACCGCGGGCAAGGGCGATACCGGCGCGCTCGACTATCCCGGCCATGTCGCGAATTATGATGCGGCCATGCTGAACGCGCGGCAGTTTCGCGATCTGTCCTCGCTGACCTATGCCGAACCGAACGTGTCGCTCGACCCCATCGGAACCTTTGCCGGGGTGGCCAATTTCTCGATCCGCGGGCTGGGCGTCAATAGCTCGATCCCGTCGATCGACCCGGCGGTCGGCCTGTTCATCGACGGAGTGTATGTCGGCATCAATGCCGGCACGGTGTTCGATGCGCTGGATGTGAGCAGCGTCAAGATTTTGCGCGGGCCGCAAGGCGTCTTGTTCGGGCGCAACACGACGGGCGGCGCGGTGTTGGTCGAAACGGGCGACCCTTCGTTTCGCGGCGAAGGGCACGCGGGTATCACGTTGGAAACGCCGGTGGACGGCGGCCGGGGCGCCCCGATGGCGACGGCGCGGGCGGTGGTGTCGGGACCGCTGTCGAACCGGCTGGCGATCCGATTGGGCGCGCTGCACACCATCGACGGCGGCTATTTTCGCAACGGGTTCAACGACAGCGATTTCGGCGCGGCACGGACGAGCGTGCTGCGCGGCGGGCTGACCTTCGTGGCGAGCGAAAGGCTGACCATCACGGCAAAGGGCGAATGGCACGACAGCTCGGGCGACGGCGCACCGACGCAGAACCACGGTCAGCATTCGCGCTATGGCTATACGCTCGCGGTGGATGAGGAAGGGTTTTACGACAGCCGCTCCGATTTTGCGGTGCTGCGCGGGGAATATCGGCTCGGCAACGGGCGGCTGACCAATATTTTCGGGTGGCGGCAATATGACCTGCGCACACGCAACGATATCGATTCCAGCCCGGCGTTCATATTCCACTCTAACACCGGCACGTCACAGGAACAGTTTTCGAACGAATTGTTCTGGTCCGGCGCGCTGGGCCGGGCGAAGGTGACGGCGGGCGGATATGTCTTTACGCAGGATGTCGCCTATGACGAGGATCGCTCGCTTCCGCCGTTCAGTGCGCTCAATTTCTACGGCGGGGGTCGGCAGGATCACGATGTCTACGGCCTCTATGCGCAGGCCGATTACCCCGTCGCGACGCGGCTGACGCTCGGCCTCGGCCTGCGCTGGTCGCGGGAGGAGAAGCGCGCCGACATCAGTTTCGTTCGCCCGCGCAACGCCCCCTGTTTCGTCACGCAAGGCACCTGCCCCTTTACCGGCACGAACCCCGTGACCGGAGAGGACAACGGGTTTTCCGATGCGCGCGCCTGGAACAGCCTGTCGCCGCGCATCGCGCTGTCCTACGCCATCGTGCCGGTCGCCAATGCCTATGCGAGCTGGACCCGGGGGCATCGTTCGGGCGGCTACAACCTGCGCGTGACGCAGCCCGCCGCGTTTCAGGATGTCGCCGACCTCCTCGGCAGCGCGGCGTTTGACGAGGAGCGCGTCGACAGTTTCGAGGCGGGCTTCAAATATCGTTCCCCCGGCGGGCGCGCGGCGCTGACCGTCGCCGCGTTCTGGACCGAGGTGGACGATCTGCAGCGCGAGGTCAGCGTGGCGAGCGTGGCATCCGGCCTTGCGCAATCGGTCTACAACACCGCCGACGCCCGCATTCGCGGCGGCGAGATCGCGGGCCATTTCGCGGTGTCGCCGATCGTGACGATCCACGCCAATGCCGGCTATATCGACGCGCAATATCGCCGCGTGTTTCAGGATATCTCGGGCGACGGGGTCATCGATGGGGCCGATCGCGCGCTTGCCCTGCCGCGCGTGCCGGAATGGACCTATGGCGCAGGGGCGGTGGCCAATGTGCCGGTGCCGGGGGTGCGGCAGGGTGCAATGCTGACCGCCCGCGCGGATTTTCAGCATCGCGACCGCTACGCCTATACCGACAATAATTTCGGCTATGTCGATGCGTTCGACAATCTGGACGCCAGCATCGGCCTCGACCTTGGCGAGCCGGGCATCCGGCTGACGCTGTTCGGGCGCAACCTGCTCGACAATGTGCAGTTCGGCGGCGACACGCAGATTCCATTCGCCGCCGGGCCGTTTTCGGATGGGGAGAACACCCCGTTCGACCCCGCGCCCGCCACCGGCACGTTCAGCCCGCTGATCAAAGGGCGGCGCGTGGGCGTGGAGCTTGCTTTCGATTGGTAGGACGGCCCCGCGATACGGCGCTTGACGGCGGCGGCACCACTTCGCATGGGCGGGACATGCAATTCCTCTCCGACAATGCCGCCCCCGTCCATCCCGCCGTGTGGGACGCCATGCGCGCCGCGGACGCGGCCGATGCCCCCTATGACGGCGATGCGATGTCGGCCGCGCTCGATGCGCGGTTCTCGGCACTGTTCGGCACCGAATGCGCGGTGCTGTGGACGCCGACGGGCACCGCCGCCAACTGCCTCGCGCTCGCCAGCATGGTGCCTCCGTTCGGCGGCATCGTATGCCATCGCGAAGCCCATATCGAGGTGGACGAGGGCGGCGCACCGGGCTTCTTCACCCATGGGGCAAAGCTGATGCTGGCGGACGGGCCGGGCGCGAAACTGACGGCGCATGCCGCCGCCGCCGTCATCGACCCCATCCGCAACGACGTGCATCAGGTGCAGCCCCACGCGATCGCCATCACCCAGGCCAGCGAATATGGCGAATGCTACACCCCCGACGAACTGGCCGCGCTGGGCGAATTCGCACGCGAACGCGGGCTGCGCTTTCACATGGACGGCGCACGCTTCGCCAATGCGGTGGCGCATCTGGATTGCACCCCTGCCGAGGCGAGTTGCTCCCATGGCATCGACAGCCTCGCAATGGGCTTCATCAAGAACGGCGGCATGGGCGCAGAGGCGCTGATATTCTTCGACACAGCCCTTGCGGACGAGGCACGGCGGCGGCGCAAGCGGGCCGGGCATCTTTCGTCGAAGGGGCGCTTTCTCGCCGCGCAACTGCTCGCCATGGTGGAGGACGATCTGTGGCTCGCCAATGCGCGCGGCGCGAATGCGGCGGCCGCGGCGCTGGGTGACGCGGCGCCCGAACGGCTGATGCATCCGGTCGAGGCGAACGAGGTGTTCATGACCCTGACGGCGGCGGAGCGGACCGTGCTGCGCGAACAGGGCTATCAATTCTACGACTGGGGCGCCGGGGCGGCGCGGTTCGTCGCGGCATGGAACACCCCCATTGCCGATGCACAGGCGCTCGCCGCCCGGATCGCCGCGTTGTGACCGGCGCCGCCCCCCGCCCCGGCCGCGCGGTACAGCGTTCGTTTTCCGAACCCGTCGTATGGGTGCCCTTCATCCTCGTGACCTTCATCTGGGGCAGCACCTGGCTCGTCATCAAGGATCAGATCAGCGTCGTGCCGGTCGGCTGGGCCGTGGCCTATCGCTTTATCGTGGCGACGATCGGCATGTTCATCCTCGCCGCGGTGCGGGGGGACGGGTTCCGGCTCGGCCCGGGCGGATGGGGCATGGCGCTGCTCATCGGCGTGACGCAATTCGTCGTGAATTTCCAATTCGTCTACCGGGCGGAGCTTTACCTCACCTCCGGCATCGTGGCGGTGCTCTTCGCGCTCATCCTCATTCCCAATTCGGCGATGAGCTGGCTTTTCCTCAAACGGCGGCAGACCGCGCGGTTCATCGTCGGCTCGGTCATCGCGCTTTCGGGCGTGGCGCTCCTGTTCGCGCATGAATACCGGATCGCGGGCGCGGGGTCCGGGCTTGGCGGCGGGGTCACCATCGGCATCGTGCTCGCGCTGACCGCGACGATGGGCGCCAGCATCGCCAATGTCGCGCAGGATACCGACACCGCCCATGCACAGCCCTTCATCCCGCTGCTCGCTTGGTCGATGCTGATCGGGGCGGCGATCAACGTGGGTCTCGCGCTCGTCATCTATGGCGCGCCGGCGTGGGATCCGCGCTGGGAATATGGCGCGGGGATTCTCTATCTCGGCGTGGTGGGGTCGGTGATGACCTTCCCGCTCTATTTCGGGATCATCCGCATGATCGGCGCGGGAAAGGCCGCCTATATCGGCGTGTCGGTCCCTGTGATTGCCATGCTGCTGTCCACCCTGTTCGAGGGATATGTGTGGAGCGGGCTCGCGATCGGCGGCGCGGTGCTGGCGATGGCGGGCCTCATCATCGCGCTCAGGGGGAAGCGGGCGCCCCCTCCCCCCGCTCCGCTTCCAGAATAGCGGCCAGCCCCTCGCGAAACGTGGGGTAGCGCGGATACCAGCCCAGCACGCGCTTTGCCTTCACATTGGCGACGCGGCGATTTTCGGCATAGAAACCGCGCGCCATCGGCGACAAATCCGCCTCCTCCATCGTCTGAAGCGGTGGGGGTTCGGCATTGAGCAGGCGGCACGCCTCCTCGGTCACTTCATTGTGGCTGGCCGGCATGGTGTCGGACAGATTATACGCGCCCGGCGGCACGTCATGGGATAGCGCGGCCATCACCCCGCGGGCGATATCCTCGACATGGACGCGGCTGAACACCTGCCCCGGCATGGCGATGCGGTGGGCGGTGCCGGCGCGCACCTTGTCGAACGCGCTGCGCCCCGGCCCGTATATGCCCGGAAGGCGAAAGACATGCGCGCCACGGGACAGCCACGCCGCATCGGCGGCGCTGCGCGCGCCGCGGCGGCCGGTTCCGGTGGGCGCGCTTTCGTCGACCCATGCCCCGCCCGCGTCGCCATAGACCCCGGTGGAGGACAGATAGCCCCGCCACCCGCCGAACCGCGCCAGCGCCGCACCATGCGTGTCGAGCACGGGATCGCCGCCGCCATCCCGGTCCGGCGGGACGGAGGACAGCACCGCATCCGCCGTATCCAGCACATCGGCGACCCGGGCCGTATCGGCAAAGTCGAGCGTGCCGTCGCGCCCCGTCGCGGTCACGTCCCACCCCGCCTCCCGCGCATGGGCGGCAATCCGCTTTGCCGTGTAGCCGAGGCCGAAAATCACGAGATGCATGGGGCCGCCTGCCTTTCGATTGGGGGTATTGGGCGATTGCCCCTTGCCCCGCGCCGCCGAACACGCATGTAGTGCCGCATGGATATCGCCCGCAACCCCGAACGCCCCGACGCCAACCCCGAAATGGCGGATGCCGCCCCCGAACCGCAGGCGCCCGCCACCGTGCGGCGGGAGGATTACACTCCGCCGGCATGGCTCGTCCCCGAAATCCACCTCGATTTCGAGCTGGGGCTGGAGGTGACGAAGCTGCGCACGACGATGAAGGTGGAACGCAATCCCGACGGGGCGGCCGACCGCACGATCCATTTGTGCGGCGACGGGATCGCAGTGCGGGAGCTGACCGTGGATGGCGCGCAGGCCGAGGGATGGACCATGAGCGGCGCCAACCTGCTGCTCCCCCTTTCGGGCGACGCGGCCGAAATCATGGTGGAAACGCATCTGCATCCCTCTACCAACAGCCAGCTCATGGGCCTTTACGCGTCGAACGGGATGCTGTGCACACAATGCGAGGCGGAAGGCTTCCGGCGCATCACGTTTTTCCCCGACCGCCCCGATGTCCTGTCGCGCTATACCGTGCGGATGACAGGATCGAAGGCGGATTTCCCCGTGCTCCTGTCCAACGGCAATTGCACCGAGGCGGGCGAGGATGGCGACACCCATTATGCGGTGTGGCACGATCCCTGGCCCAAGCCGTCCTATCTCTTCGCACTGGTTGCCGGGCGGCTGGTGTCCCGCCGCGACAGCTTTACCACCATGTCCGGGCGCAAGGTCGATCTCGCCATCTGGGTGCGCGAAGGGGACGAGGACCGCACCGGCCACGCGATGGAATCGCTCAAGCACGCGATGCGCTGGGATGAGGAAACGTTCGGGCGGGAATATGACCTCGACCTGTTCAACATCGTCGCCGTGTCCGATTTCAACATGGGCGCGATGGAGAACAAGGGGCTGAACATCTTCAACACCCGGTACATCCTCGCCAATCCGGACACCGCGACCGATGCCGATTACGACGCCATCGAGGGGGTCGTGGGCCATGAATATTTCCACAACTGGTCCGGCAATCGCGTCACCTGCCGCGACTGGTTCCAGTTGTCGCTGAAGGAAGGGTTCACCGTCCTGCGCGATCAGATGTTCAGCGCCGCCATGGGCAGCGCGCCGGTCAAGCGGATCGAGGATGTGCGCATCCTGCGCGCCGCGCAGTTCCCGGAGGACAGCGGCCCGCTCGCCCATCCGATCCGGCCCGACAGCTACCAGGAAATCAGCAATTTCTACACCGCGACCGTCTATAACAAGGGCGCCGAGGTCATTCGCATGATGCATGCGATGGCGGGCGAAAAGGCGTTCCGCAAAGGCAGCGACCTGTATTTCGAGCGTCACGATGGCGAGGCGGCCACGTGCGAGGATTTCATCACCGCGATGGAGGATGGGGCCGGGCTGGACCTGAGGCAATTCCGCCGCTGGTACGAACAAGCGGGCACGCCCCGCGTTACCATGCGCGCCGAACATGACGCCGACGAAGGGGCAGTGACGCTGCATTTCACGCAAGCCGTCCCCGCCACCCCCGGTCAGCCGGACAAGAAACCGATGCCGATCCCCCTGCGCATCGCGCTGTTCGACCGCGAGATGCGGCGCCACGGCGGGGAAAAGCTCTTGATGCTGGACGCTGCGGAGAACAGCTTCCGCTTCACCGGATGTGCGATGCCGCCCGTGGTGTCGGCCAATCGCGGCTTTTCGGCGCCGATCGTGCTCGATGCCGACATGAGCGATACGGACCTCGTGTTCCTCGCCGCGCATGACGACGACAGCTTCGCCCGGTACGAGGCACAGCAGCAATTGCTCACCCGCGAATTGCTCGGCCGGGATGCGGATGGCGCCGGTGGGGATCGCCGCGCGGCCATTGCCGATGCGCTGGGCGCGGTGCTCGACGATACGCGCATCGACGATCTGATGCGGGGCGAGCTGATGACATTGCCGGCGATTTCCTTCCTGATCGAGCAGGCCGTCCCCGCCGATCCGGGCGCGCTCGTCGCCGCGCGCGACGGTTTGCGCGAATATCTGGGCACGCGATTGTCAGGGCCGCTCAACGCGCTTTACGAACGGGCCGCGGCGGTGCCCTATGATCTTTCGGCTGAAAGCCGCGGCGCGCGCAAGGTGAAGACGCTGGCGCTCTCGCTGCTCTCCGCCGCCGACGCGGCGCAGGGGGCCCGGCTCGCGCAGGCGCAATATCGCGCCGCCGACAACATGACCGACCGGCAGGGCGCGATGATGGTGATGGCCAACCTCGACGTGGCCGAGCGCGAGGAACTGCTCGCCGATTTCCATCGCCGCCATGCGGGCGACGCGCTCGTCATCGACAAATGGTTCGCCATTCAGGCCAGTGCCAGCCACGCCGACGTGCTCGATCACATTGCCGCGCTTGCCGATCATCCCGATTTCACGATGAAGAACCCGAACCGCGTTCGCTCGCTCTTCATGACAATGGCGGGCAACCCGGCGGCGTTCCACGACGAAAGCGGGCGCGGCTATACCATGATCGCCGATCTCGTCATCGCACTCGACCCGATCAATGCGCAGACGGCGGCACGCTTCGTCCCCGCGCTCGGCCGCTGGCGCAGGATCGAGCCGAAGCGGGCGGCGATGATGCGCGCCGCGCTCGAACGTATCGCCGCGCGGCCCCGATTGTCCAAGGACGTGCGCGAGCAGGTCGGCAAGAGCCTCGAGGACTGAACATGTCGGTCGACATCATCCGCTCCGACACGCTGAACGCGGTGGAGCACGGATTCCTGGGGCGGCGCGGCGGCATATCGTCGGGGCAATATGCGGGGTTGAACGTCGGGCTGGGGTCCGACGATCTGCCGCGTGCGATCGCCGCCAATCGCGCCCGTGCGGTGGATGCCGTCATGCCCGGCGCCGAATTGTGTACCGTGTATCAGGTGCATTCGGCGGACGCGGTCACGATCCGCGCCCCCTTTCCCGACGATGCGCGGCCGCATGCCGATGCGATGGTGACCGACCGGCCCGGCCTGCTGCTCGGCATATTGACCGCCGATTGCGCGCCGGTGCTGTTCGCCGATGCGGTCGCGGGGGTCGTCGGCGCCGCGCATGCCGGATGGCGCGGCGCGATAGACGGGGTGACCGACGCGGCGATTGCGGCGATGGAAAAGCTTGGCGCATCGCGTGATAATATCGCCGCCGCAATCGGGCCGTGCATCGCGCAGAAAAGCTATGAGGTGGACGACGGCTTTCGCCTGACCTTCGTCGGCCGGGACGAGGCGAACGAACGGTTTTTCAAAGACGGCCGGCCCGGCCATGCGCAATTCGACCTCGCCGGATATGTGGCGTCGCGCCTTGCCGAAGCGGGCCTGTCGCAGATCGCAATCACTGGCGAGGATACCGCGTCGCAGCCGGACCGCTATTTTTCCTATCGCCGCGCGCAGCTTGCCGGTAAAGGCGGATATGGCCGTCAGATCAGCCTGATCGGCATTGCATCATAGGATACTTGCGTTTGGGCAAAGGGTGCGGATAATCGCGCCCAATGACCGAGCAGACAACCGACAGCGCCGAAACCGCCAAGCTTCGCCACGAGATGCGCAACCTCGAAGCGCAGATCGAAATGCTGCGCCGTCTGCTGTCCGAAGAGGCCGAAAGGCTCGAACAGATCGTCGCCGACGATTGCGCGCCCGAACGCCGCGAAGAGGCGATGAAAACCGCCCGACGCCTGCGCCGCGCCACGGAAACGAGCCGCAGCATCGGCGGCTGACGCCCCTTTCGCGCAGGTTACCCCCTATCGGCGGGTCAGCGCGTCTTCGGACTGCGCCATCAGATCGGCGAGGATCTTCGCGACCGGTTCCTCCGCCGTGACCATGCCCACCGATTGCCCCGCCATGAGCGAGCCGTTCTCCACATCGCCGTCGATCACTGCGCGGCGCAGGGCGCCTGCCCAGTAATGCTCGATCTGCAATTGTGCCTCCGCCATTTCGAGACCTTGCGTATCCAGCATTCCGGCCACTTCGCGCTGTTTCGTGGTGAAGGCCTCGGTACCCTTGTTCTTCAACGCCCGCACCGGAATGACCGGGAGCCGCGCGTCGAGTTGCACGCTGGCCACTGCGTCGCGGGCATTGGCGCGGAAAAACGCCTTCTTGAAATCGGGATGGGCGATCGATTCGGTGGCGCAGGCAAAGCGCGTGCCAAGCTGCACACCCGCCGCCCCCATTTCGAGATAGCCCGCCATCGCCTCGCCCCGGCCGATCCCGCCCGCCACGAAGACGAGATGATCGCCCGATAGCGAGGGCAGGAATTCCTGCGCCAGCACGCTGGTCGAAACAGGGCCGATATGGCCGCCGGCCTCCATCCCCTCGATCACCATGGCGTCGGCGCCGGAACGCAGCAATTTCTTCGCCAGCGCGAGCGTCGGCGCAAAGCAGATCACCTTCGCGCCCGACGCCTTGATCGCCTCGACGCTGCCCTTGGGCGGCAACCCGCCGGCGAGCACGACATGACCGACGCCGTGCCCTGCGCACACGTCGATCAACGCCATGATGTCGGGATGCATGGTGATGAGGTTCACGCCGAACGGGCGATCGGTCATCGCCTTTGTCGCGGCGATTTCGGTGTCGAGCAATTCGGGCGTCATCGCCCCGCATGCGATCACGCCGAACCCGCCCGCATTGGACATGGCCGAAACCAGGTTCCGTTCGGAAACCCAGCTCATCGCGCCGCACATGATCGCATATTCGCTGCCGAGAAAATCGGCGCCGCGCCGCATCAGCGCGGCCGTTTTTACAAAATCACTCATGAGGACGGCGCTTACGCCCGCCTGGGCGTTGCGGCAATAGGAGGATTCGTAATCGGATAAAGCGTTTACTCTATCCATTATGCATCGTTTTACCCGATGGATCTACAAGAGCTAGAAGTGAGGCATTGCAGATAGCGGGGTGCGACGCCCCACAGATGGAAGAGGATAAGACGATATGGACGTAGCGACAGGATCGATTCCCGGCGGCGGATGCCCATTTGGCCACGATGGTGGTGTGCGCGGCCTGCTCGGCCGGCAGAGCCGCGACTGGTGGCCGGATGCATTGCAGCTCGACATCCTGCATCAGGGCGGCACCTCGCCCGACCCGATGGGCGACGATTTCGATTATGCCGAGGCGTTCAACGCGCTCGACTACCATGCGCTGAAGGCGGACCTTCACGCGCTGATGACCGATTCGAAGCCATGGTGGCCGGCCGATTACGGGCATTACGGGCCGTTCTTCATCCGCATGGCATGGCACGCGGCGGGCACCTACCGCACCGCCGACGGCCGCGGCGGCGCGTCCAGCGGACAGCAGCGTTTCGCCCCGCTCAACAGCTGGCCCGACAATGCAAACCTCGACAAGGCGCGCCGGCTGCTCTGGCCGATCAAGCAGAAATACGGGAAGAACATCAGCTGGGCCGATCTGTTCATCCTCACGGGCAATGTTGCGATCGAATCGATGGGCGGTCCTGTGTTCGGCTTCGGCGGCGGGCGCAAGGACGTCTACGCCCCCGAAACCGACGTGTACTGGGGCACCGAGGAGGAATGGCTCGGCCAGACGCGTATCGACCCGGACAAGGAGCTGGAACTCGAAAACCCGCTCGCCGCGATTCAGATGGGGCTGATCTACGTCAATCCCGAAGGGCCGGGCGGCAATCCCGATCCGATGGCGTCGGCACGCGACATCCGCGAAACCTTCGCCCGCATGGCGATGAATGACGAGGAAACCGTCGCACTGACGGCAGGCGGTCACACCTTCGGCAAATGCCACGGCGCGGGCGATGCGAATCTCGTCGGGGCCGATCCCGAAGGTGCGGATATCGCTATGCAGGGTCTCGGCTGGACCAGCGGGTTCGAAAGCGGAATGGGCGAACACACCATCACCTCCGGGCTCGAAGGCGCGTGGACGCCGACGCCGACGACATGGGACATGCGCTATTTCGAAATGCTGCTCGACCATGAATACGAGCTGGTGAAAAGCCCGGCCGGCGCGCATCAATGGCAACCCAAGGTGGACAGCGACGACGAGCTCGCCCCCGATGCCCACCGCGATGGCAAGCGCGTGCCGACCATGATGACCACCGCCGACATGGCGATGAAGGTCGATCCCGAATATCGCCGCATTTCGGAACGGTTTCGCGCCAATCCGGATGAATTCGCCGATGCCTTCGCCCGCGCCTGGTTCAAGCTGACGCACCGCGACATGGGGCCGAAAATCCGCTATCACGGGCCGGAGGTTCCGAGCGAGGACCTGATCTGGCAGGATCCCGTGCCGGCAGGGACCGCGCCGTCCGATGCCGACGTGGCCGCATTGAAGGACGCCATTTTGTCGAGCGGGCTTTCCATCGGCACGCTGGTACGCACGGCATGGGCGTCTGCCTCCACCTATCGCAAATCGGACCATCGCGGCGGCGCGAACGGGGCGCATATCCGCTTCGCTCCGCAGCGCGACTGGGCCGTGAACGAGCCGGAATTGCTGGCTAAGGTGCTGTCCAAGCTGGAGGAAATTCGCGGCGACCGCGCGATTTCGATGGCCGACATGATCGTGCTGGCGGGGACCGCGGCTGTGGAAAAGGCAGCGAAGGACGCCGGTTTCGCCATCGACGTGCCCTTCATCGGCGGACGCGGCGATGCGCTGGAGGAATGGACCGATGCCGAAAGCTTCGAGCCGCTCGAACCCAAGGCCGATGGTTTTCGCAATTACCTGTCGACCAAGCATGCGGTGAAGACCGAGGAGCTATTGCTCGACCGGGCGCAATTGCTGGGCCTGTCGGCGCCGGAGATGACGGTGCTCGTCGGCGGCCTGCGCGTGCTCGGCG
The DNA here is from genome assembly GCF_022378335.1 of Croceicoccus hydrothermalis. Taxonomy (GTDB): domain Bacteria; phylum Pseudomonadota; class Alphaproteobacteria; order Sphingomonadales; family Sphingomonadaceae; genus Croceicoccus; species Croceicoccus hydrothermalis. The sequence goes on along the minus strand of NZ_JAIQCI010000016.1, from coordinate 65,230 downwards.
CCAATCACGGCGACAGCGACCATGGCGTGCTGACGAAGCGCAAAGGCCAGCTGACCAATGATTTCTTCGTCAACCTGCTCGACATGAACACGGCGTGGAAGGTCGTCGACGACAGCGGGGACGAGGAATTCATCGGCTCGGACCGTGCCAGCGATGCGGAAATCTGGCGCGCGACCCGCACCGACCTGATCTTCGGTTCGAACTCGCAACTCCGCTCGATCGCCGAGGTCTATGCCGAAAACGGGCACGAGCAGAAATTCGTGACCGACTTCGTCAAGGCGTGGACGAAGGTGATGAACGCCGATCGTTTCGACCTGAAATGATCGGGCCCCTGTGACGGAATAGCCGGGCGCCCCCCCTGAAACGCCCGGCACTTCGCCCCGCCCCCGTCATGGGAGCGGGGCGATTTTTTCAACGCGAACGGGTCAGGCCGCCTCGTCCACCGCATCCAGACCGTAGGCGGTGTGGAGGATACGCACGGCAAGCTCGGTCTCGTCCTCGTCGATCAGCACCGACACCTTGATTTCCGATGTCGTGATCGCCTGAATATTGATGCCGCGATCGGCCAGGGCGGCGAACATCTGTGCCGCGACGCCGGCGTGGCTCTTCATGCCGACGCCCACGACGCTGATCTTGGCGACCTGGCTGTCGGTGATGATGCGGTTGAAACCGATGCTCTCGCGCCGGTCTTCGAGCAGCGCCTGGGTGCGGGCGAGGTCGGCCTGCGGCACGGTGAAGGTCACGTCGGTCTCGCCCTTTTCGCGGCCGACGTTCTGAATGATCATGTCCACGTTGATCGACGCATCGGCCAGCGGGGTGAAGATATTGGCCACCGCGCCCGGCTTGTCCGGCACGCGGGTCAGGATGACCTTGGCCTCGTTCTTGTCATGCGCAATGCCGGTGACGTGTTGGCGTTCCATGTCCAGCTTCTCCATTTCCTCGTCAGAGACGATCAGTGTTCCCGGCAAATCGTCGGCCGGCGGTGCGTCGTCGTCGATGAAGCTCGACAGGACCTGCACGCGCACGCCTTCCTTCATCGCCAGCCCGACCGAGCGGGTCTGCAGCACCTTTGCCCCCACGCTGGCGAGTTCGAGCATTTCCTCATACGTCACCGCCTTCAGCTTGCGCGCGCGGGCGACGATGCGGGGATCGGTGGTGTAGACGCCATCCACGTCGGTATAGATGTCGCAGCGATCCGCAGAGACCGCCGCCGCGACCGCCACGGCCGACGTGTCGGACCCGCCGCGCCCCATGGTGGTCACGCGCCCGTCGATCGACAGCCCCTGAAACCCCGGCAGGACGGCAATCTCCCCCGCGGCCATGGCATTGCACAGCCGGTCCGAATCGATCGCGTCCACGCGCGCCTTCGCATGGCTTTCCACCGTGCGGATCGGTACCTGCCAGCCCATCCACGACCGCGCCTTGCATCCCAGCGCCTGCAGCGTGAGCGCGAGCAGTCCCGCGGTCACCTGTTCGCCGCTGGCGACGACGACGTCATATTCGGCCGGATCGAACAGCGGGTTCGCCTCCCGGCAGAAATTGACCAGCCGGTCGGTTTCGCCCGCCATGGCCGACACGACGACGGCGACCTCGTGGCCTGCTTCTTGCTGACGGCGCACGATATTGGCGACGCGGCGAATACGCTCCGTCCCTGCCATCGAGGTGCCGCCGAATTTCATCACGATACGCGCCAAGCCGCTGTGCCTTTCGCTGGAAGTGGGTTCGCCGCGCTGTTAGTCTGACCTTTATGGAAAATGCAACTGTATCACCTGAAACCGGCTTATCGCCCGAAACCCGTGCCGCCGCCCCCGCCGGCGCGACCATTCGTGCGGACGAGGCCGCGCATTTCGGCGCGCTCGCCCGCGAATGGTGGGATCCGGCGGGATCCTCGGCGATGCTGCACCGGCTCAATCCCGTGCGGCTGCGCTATATTCGTGAGGCGATCGATGCGCATTGGGCGGGCGATATTCACGTGCGCCGCCCCCTTGCGGGCAAGCGCGTGCTCGATGTCGGGTGCGGCGCGGGGCTGTTGTGCGAACCGCTGACCCGGCTCGGCGGGGCGGTCACGGGTGTGGATGCGGCGGCGGAAAATATCGCGGTGGCGCAGGCCCATGCCGATGCGATGGGTCTTTCCATCGATTACCACGCGGGCGAGCTTGCCGCGTTGGAGGCAGAGCCGTTTGACCTCGTCACCTCGATGGAGGTGATCGAACATGTCGCGGACAAGGGCGCTTTCGTCCACGCGCTGTCGCAAAAGCTTGCGCCGGGCGGGTTGATGATCCTGTCCACCCCGAACCGGACGGCGCGGTCACGGCTGCTGCTGGTGGAGGGGGCGGAGCGTCTCGGCATGGTGCCGCGCGGCACGCACGACTGGGACCGGTTCCTCACGCCGGAGGAGCTCGAGCCTTTGTTGAGTGCCGCGGGGCTGGCGATGCACGGCCTGCGCGGAATCGGCTTTTCACCGATGCGCGGGCTGGAACTGTCGGACGATGTGGCGTTGAACTATATCGTGGCGGTCACGCACCGCTAGCTCACAACACCTCGTAAAGCGACAGGATTGCGGCATAGGCCCTGTTGGCCGCCGCCTCGTCATAGGCAGGCGAATCGATCACGGTCCAGCCATGATCGGCGGGGTAGACCTCCACCACCGCGGGCACGTTCGCCGCATCGGCGGCCTGGCGCAGCTCGGTCTTGACCGACGGATCCTTTGCATCGTCATTCTGCGCAATGGCGAACAGGAACGCGGCCTGCGTCTGATCCAGAATGCGATGCGGGCTATTGGATTCTGTCACGACCAGCCCCCCGCCGTGGAGCGAGGCCGCCGCCCGCACCCGCGTTGGCACCGCCGCCGCTGTTCGGACGGTATAGTGACCGCCCATGCAATAGCCCTGCGTCCCGATGCCGCGCGCGGTATCGACGGCGGGCTGCGCATCGAGCCATGCGATGAAGGCGCGCGCGTCGGTTGTCGTGCGGGCGGGATTGATCGCGGCACGCATCGGTTCGATCTTCGCGCTGCCTTCGGGCGTGCGCCATTCGCTGAACGTGTCGAGGATCGGGGCGCGGGCATTGCGGTAATAATGGTTCACGGCGAGCACGGCATAACCTTGCGCTGCGAACTTGCGCGCCTTGACCTTGAACGCCTCGCGCAGGCCGGCCACGTCGGGCCACAACAGGATTGCGGGGTGCCGCCCCTCTGCAGGATGGACGAAAAACGCATCGGCGGCGCCGTCGGGCGTCGCGATATCGACCATGCCTTCGGTCAATGCCGCGCCATTTGTCGCGCCGCCGCCCATGCCGCCATCCAGGGTCGTGCAGGACGCGGCGAAGGCGGCCGCCCCCATCGCGCCGAACTGCCGCCGCGAAAGGCCGCGCCGCGCGAGCGCTGCCTCATGCTCGGAAAAATCGTCCGGCCCGGTCCGGTCCTCGCACATGGGTCACGCTCCTGTCGCTGTTCTCGATAAGGCGCCTAGAGCAATGCGGCGCGCCATTCCGCCTCGTCGAACCCAACCATCAGCCCGCCCGCATGTTCCACCACCGGACGTTTGATGAGCGCAGGATGCTCCGCCATGAGCGCGACTGCCCCATCGTCGTCGATCCCGTCCTTCGCCGTATCCGGCAGCTTGCGCCACGTGGTTCCCCGCCGGTTGAGCAGCGTATCGCGCCCCGCCTTACGCACCCATCCGGCCAGCCGTTCGGGATCGGTGCCGTCTTTCCGGTAATCGTGAAAGCGATAGGGCACGCCTTCGCCATCCATCCATTTGCGCGCCTTGCGCACGGTGTCGCAATTGGGAATGCCGTAAAGCACGATCCCGGTCATGGGCATGATCCTCCTGTCAAAGGAAACGAGCGCAACGCCGCTTGTCACTTGTTAGGGTTAATGTCGTGCCTCGCGGTTAATATCGGGTGCCCCGGCCCCGGCATCGAACCCCGCGATCTCCCTTAGGGCACCTATAAATCGTCTCTCAAGGACCGTCCTCTATCGTCGGGTTGAGCACTCTTGCGTGACTTCCTTGCGCAAAATTTGAACTGGTTCAAGCCGATGAAACAGAAACCTCGAAGGGATCTTCCAAACACGATCTCCCTTCCACTGTATGAAGACATCATGCTTTCGCACGGCGATGTTGCGATCGACCTGCTGCTGCAGAGCGCGGATTGTGTCAAGATCCTGGGCGTGGACGGCACGCTGGAGCATATCAATTGCGGCGGGTTGCGGGCGCTGGAGCTGTCGCATGAAAATGACTTCCTCGGAAAGATCTGGTGGGAGATCTGGCCCGAACGATCCAGGCAGTTCGTGCAACGTGAATTCATGGAAGCACTCTCCGGAACGCCGCGCATGTTCGAAGCGCACTGCCCGACGGCGCTCGGCACGCCGCGACGCTGGTCGGTCAATCTCAAGCCGCTGATTTCGCGGGCGGGACCGGTGGTGTCGATCCTGTGCGTGTCGCGCGACATCACCGAACACGGCGACACCACGATCGTCGCGCATATCGCCTGACCGCCGCACGTTCGATCGGTTGCGGTGGACATTTGCGCGCAAACCGCCAAAAGCGCCCCTGTCATCCTATAGGAATGCGGGGGCCTGGAAATGAGCGTCAACACTTTCGGCCGCGTGCTGCGCTTTACCACATGGGGGGAAAGCCATGGGCCCGCGCTCGGCGCCGTGCTGGACGGTTGCCCGCCGGGGCTCGCACTTTGCGAAACCGACATACAACCGTTCCTCGATGCACGCCGCCCCGGCACCAGCCGTTTCACGACGCAGCGGCGCGAACCCGACGCGGTGCGCATCCTGTCGGGCGTATTTGCAGGCGAGGATGGGATACAGCGTACGACCGGAACGCCAATCTCGCTCATGATCGAAAACACCGATCAACGCTCGAAAGATTATTCGGACGTCGCGCAAAGCTATCGCCCCGGCCATGCCGATTATGCCTATGACGCGAAATATGGCTTTCGCGATTATCGCGGCGGCGGGCGAAGCAGTGCGCGCGAAACCGCGGCACGCGTCGCGGCGGGCGCCGTGGCGCGGCGGATCGTGGGCGGGGTTACGATCCGCGCATGGGTGTCGGCCATCGGCGGCGACGCAATCGACCTGTCGAATTTCGATACGGAAGAAATCGGCAACAACCCGTTCTTCTGTCCCGATGCCGAGGCCGCCGAACGCTGGACCAGGGCGGTGGACGATGCGCGCAAGGCCGGCTCCTCCCTCGGCGCGGTGGTCGAATGCGAGGCATCCGGCGTGCCCGCGGGATGGGGGGCGCCCGTCTATGGCAAGCTGGACGCCGATCTTGCCGCCGCGATGATGGGCATCAACGCGGTAAAGGGCGTGGAAATCGGCGACGGGTTTGGCGCGGCGGCACTTCGCGGGGAGGAAAATGCCGACCCTATGCGCCCCGGCGAGGACGGCGTGACCTTCGCCGCCAATCACGCAGGGGGCATCGCCGGCGGCATTTCAACGGGGCAACCCGTCCGCGTGCGGGTCGCGTTCAAGCCGACCTCGTCCATCCTGATCCCCGTGCCGACCGTCACGCGCGATGGCGGGGCCGGCTAAATCGTGACGAAAGGGCGCCACGATCCGTGCGTCGGCATCCGCGGCGTGCCGGTGGTCGAGGCGATGATGGCGCTTGTCCTCGCCGATCATGCGATGTTGCATCGGGCGCAATGCGGGCCGGGCGAACTTTGAAACCTTTCGTATTTCGCCTCGTATCAACGACTTGCCGCGTTGATCGAACGTTTCGGCTGACGCAAAAGGTTTCATCGGTTTAGTCGATTAATATCATCGCTTTTTGCCGCTTGGGTTTTGGCGGGGCCGCACCTATCTCAGCATCAGAAATTCGAAGGGTGCGGCGCTGCTGCCGCGCTTTTCCTCACCAAAACAGGAGAAGACCGCATGGGTATCATCGGAAGCCAGATCAAGCCGTTCAACGCCACCGCCTACCAGGAAGGCAAGGATTTCTTCGAGGTTTCGGACAGCGACGTAAAGGGTCACTGGTCGGTATTCTTCTTCTATCCCGCCGACTTCACCTTCGTCTGCCCGACCGAGCTTGAAGATCTCGCCGGTCAGTACGACACGCTGAAGAACATGGACGTCGAGGTGTACTCGGTTTCGACCGACACGCATTTCAGCCACAAGGCATGGCACGACACCTCGGACAAGATCGGCAAGATCAAGTTCCCGATGCTCGGCGATCAGCTCCACACGCTGTCGAACAATTTCGGCGTCCTGCGTGAGGAAATGGGCCTCGCCGATCGTGCGACCTTCCTCGTCGATCCCGACGGCGTGATCCAGGTGATGGAAATCACGAGCGAGGGCGTCGGCCGCAACGCCAAGGAACTGGTCCGCAAGATCAAGGCCGCGCAATATGTCCGCGCCAACCCGGGTCAGGTCTGCCCCGCGAACTGGGAAGAAGGCAGCGATACGCTGGCGCCTTCGCTGGATCTCGTCGGCAAGATCTAATCGCTTCGCCCTTTCGACAAGGGCCATGACGATGCGCGCGGCCCGGGGTGGGATACGCCGCCCCGGGCCGTGTTGCGTCCGGCCCCCGCGCAACAATCAGCATTACAGGACACAGACATGCTCGACGCCAATCTGAAGCAGCAGTTGCAAAACTATCTCGGCAATCTCAAGACGCCGATCGAGCTTGTCGCCAGCCTTGGCGACGATGCGAAATCAGTGGAAACGAAGGAACTGCTGGACGAAATCGCGTCCCAGTCGAACAAGGTCACGGTGGTCGAGGGCGGCACGAACGCCCGCAAGCCCAGCTTCGACATTCGCCGCGCCGACGATCATTCGGCGTCGGTCACCTTTGCGGGCCTGCCGCTGGGGCACGAGTTCACCTCGCTGGTGCTCGCGCTGTTGTGGGCGGGCGGCCATCCGCCCAAGGTCGATGCCGATGTGATCGAACAGATCCGCAATCTCGACGGCCAGTTCGATTTCGAGATGTATTTTTCACTGTCCTGCCACAATTGCCCGGACGTGGTGCAGGCACTGACGCTGATGGCGATCTACAACCCCAATGTCACCGCCACGCTGATCGAGGGCGGCACGTACAAGGACGAGGTCGAAAAGCGCGACGTCATGGCCGTGCCCGCCGTCTATCTCAACGGCGAACCCTTTGCGAACGGGCGCATGGACGTGAAGGAAATCCTGGCCAAGGTGGACACCGGCGCGTCGGCACGTGCGGCGGAAAAGCTCGCGGCGAAAGACGCGTTCGAGGTGCTCGTCATCGGCGGCGGTCCGGCGGGGGCGTCGGCGGCGATCTATACCGCGCGAAAAGGGTTCAGCACCGGCATCGCGGCACAGCGTTTCGGCGGGCAAGTGATGGACACCATGGGGATCGAGAATTTCATCTCCGTCGATTATACCGAAGGCCCGAAGCTTGCCGCGGCACTCGAAAACCATGTCGCGCAATATGACATCGACGTGATGAACCTTCAGAACGCGTCGAAATTCGTGCCGGCCACGCAGAAGGGCGGATTGCACGAAATCATGTTCGACAATGGCGCATCGCTGAAGGCGCGGTCGGTCATCATCACCACCGGCGCGCGCTGGCGCCAGCTCGGCGTGCCGGGTGAGGATGAATACAAGAACAAGGGCGTCGCCTATTGCCCGCACTGCGACGGGCCGCTGTATAAAGGCAAGCGCGTCGGCGTGATCGGCGGCGGCAATTCCGGCGTGGAGGCGGCGATCGACCTCGCCAATATCGTCGGCCACGTCACGCTGATCGAATTCGACAGCCAGCTGCGGGCCGATTCGGTGCTGGTCGACAAGCTGAAAAGCTTTGCCAATGTCGAGATCGTCACCTCTGCGCAGACCACCGAGATCACCGGCGATGGCAAGAAGATGAACGGCCTCGTCTACAAGGATCGCGACAGCGGCGAGCAGCGCAAGGTCGATCTCGACGGCGTGTTCGTGCAGATCGGGCTCGTCCCCAATAGCGAGTGGCTGAAGGACAGCGGCGTCGAATTGTCGGATCGCGGCGAGGTGAAGATCGACGAGCGCGGCGCCACCAACCTGCCTGGCGTGTTTGCGGCGGGCGACGTGACCACCGTGCCGTACAAGCAGATCGTCATCGCCATGGGCGAAGGGTCGAAGGCGGCTTTGTCGGCGTTCGACTATATCATCCGCACCGAACCGGCGGAGGAGATTGCCGCGGCGGCGCAGGCCGCCTGAACCGGCGCGATTGACCGGAAGCGGGGCGGCGGCCATTGCGGTCGTCGCCCTTTTTCATGCGCGCCTATCGCCGTTTTCGCAGGACCAGATAGACCGCACCCTCGCCCCCGTGGCGGCGATGGGCATTGCGTACCGCGACGATGTCGGACGCATGCGGCCCAGCCGCCAGCCAGTCGAGGAATTTCGCGCGAATGGCGCCGCGTCTTTCGGCCCGGTCGGCGGCATCGACGGGCCGCGCCTTACCCGTGACGACCAGCACCACGCGCGCGCCCATCGCCTTGGCCTGTGCCAGCCCGCGATCCAGCCGGCGATAGGCGGTGTCGAGCGTGTGGCCATGCAGGTCGAGCGTGAAATCGGGCGCGATGGCGGCGCGGCTCATGCGTTTTTCCCAGGACGAATCGAGCGTGCCGCCCCCTTCGCGCATGGGCACGGGCTGCGGGGTGGCGCGTGGCGGCATGCGGCGTTGCGTCTTTGCCGGTTTTGGCGGGGGGGGCGCGGGTTTCGCTCCCTTCGCCGGCGGAGGCGTCGCGGGCCGTTGACGTCCATCCATCGGCGTCACCGTCGCGGCAAGCGCGGCCCAGGCGCGCTGCTCCTCCGCGCTCAATCCCCTTGGCGGCCTCATCGCGGCGCGATACGCGCCAGCGTCCCCTTGGGCAGGAGCAGAAGCGTGCGCGCCTCGCTGCTCATCGCGCCGGCGGTGGCCTTCGCCATCTCGCCCGCGCCCCAGAACGTGTCGAACCGGCCCGCCCCCTTGATCGCGCCGCCGGTATCCTGCGCAATCCAGAGCCCGTCGGCACGGTCATTCGCCGCGTCGATCCACACCGGCGCGCCGAGCGGGGTGAAACGCGGATCGGCCGCGACACTGACCCGCGGACGGACCGGCACGCCCAGCGCACCCAGCGGTCCGTCGCCTGTCAGCTCGCGAAAGAAGACCCAGCTTTGATTCTCGTTCATGACCGCATCGGCCTCGCCCGGATTGGCGCGGAGCCAATCGACAATCCCCTGCATCGTCGCTTCGCCCGGGGCGAACACGCCGCGTTCGCGCAATGTGCGACCGATGGCGGTATAGCCGCGCCCGTTCTGCCCGGCATAGCCGATGCGCAGGACCGAACCATCGGGGGCGATCAGCTGTCCCGAACCCTGAATCTGGAGGAAGAAGAAATCGATGTCGTCGGCGACCCACGCAATCACCGGTGCCCGCCCGTCGAGCGCCCCGGCGACGATCTCCGCCCGTTCGAAATAGGGCACGAATCGCCCATCCTCGTACCGGCCCAGCGGCGCGCGCCCACCGCCCCTGTAATCCGCTTGCGCGACAAGATCGGTCGGCATGCCATAGACCGGCACGTCGAAGCCGGGCTGCCGGTTGCGAACGCCGGCGATGCGCGGCTCGAAATATCCGGTGACGAAGCCATCATTGCCGCCCACGATCGCGGTTTCGAAAAACTCCCGGAAAAACCGCGGCGCAGAACCGGCGTAGTCCGGCGCGGCGGCACAGGCGCGCGTCCAGTCGGCCGCGATTCCGCTGCTATCGGACCGGGACAGCAGCGCAGGACACGATTCGATGAAGGACCGCCGCGCCGCATCCGCCTCGCCTTCGCGAACGGTGTCGTATCCGGCGGAGGCCAGCAAGGCGCCAATATCGGGGCCGCGATAAAGGCCGGCGTCAAGCGCGCTCACCGCCTCCGCGCCGGCGCGCAGCGAGGGCGTTGGCCATACCGGTGCGGGCGGGTTTTGCGTGACGGGTGCGGGCGTGGTCGCGGGGGGCGGAGTGCGGGGCGGCCCCTCGACCGAGGGAACCACTGCGCATGCCGAAAGCGCGATCATCGCGGGCAGGACGGAAAATGCGCGCATGACCTGCCTGCTCCCGCACAGGGTCGAGGGGATCAGCCCTCGCCGGTTTCTTCGAGCAGCCAGTCCGGACGCGCCGCGTTCACCCGGCGGCTGAAGGTCCAGACATCGTGGCTTTCCACCGCATCGTCGAGCGAACCTGCGATCATGTCGCCGTCGCGGTTCGTCGTCATGGCCGCGATATCGGCGGCGAAACGCACGGTGATCCGGGCCATCGGGGCATCGTATTCGGCGGAAACGATTTCGGCTTCCTCGATCCGGATGAGCCGGTTCTGCACCGATTCGCCGGCTTCTTCGCGCGCGTCGATCGCCGCGGCGAAGCTGGCGTAGACATCGTCGTCGCACAATTCGTTGAGCGTTTCGCGGTCGCCCTTCCAGAACGCCTCGAGGATCATGCCATAGGCACCGCGCGCCCCTTCGAGGAACAGCGCCGGGGTGAAATTGCGGTCCGCGGTGGCGATTTCGCGCACGCCGCGCTGCGCGCCGAGCGGAACGCCCGAAAGCGCGCGTTCGAGCGCGGATTGCGGCTGTTCCCCCGCGGGACCGGCCCGTTCGCTTGTGGGCAATGCCTGCGGGTTGCGGGGCTGCGGGCGTGGCACCTGCCGGCCCAGCATTTCCTCCTCATGCTCCGCCCGGCGCCCCAGCACCGAGTACAGCTTGTAGCCGAGGAAAGCGGCAATCATGGCAAGGATGATGATTTGGACCACGAAATTCTATCCGTTTCATGCATGGCGCCGCACGGCATTTTTCCGGATGCGACGGGATTTGAGACTAGCCTGCCCTAAATAGGAAAGGATTACAAATCGACAATATCGGCGGTTTTACATGGGTATCCTTCGCATGTCCGCCCTATATACGCCATGAACGTCGCGCTACGCCGGTTCTCGTATCGGTTGAAGCGTGCGCGGGCCGGTGCTAACTCGCGCCGGAACCCATCGGCGGACGCGGGCACGGGGCGGATTTCTGCCGCAAACCGCGCGCTTCCCGCCCGCCCATCACGGAAAGCGAATCGAACATGGCCGACGAAGGCAACATCCTCACCGATCTGGACGGCAATCAGGGCGCGGCCAATGGCGCCGACAATCAGCCCGCGATCGGCCTGATTTCGCAATATATCAAGGATCTCTCGGTCGAGAATCCGAACGCGCCGAAAAGCTACCAGTTCAAGTCGCAGCCGCAGCTCGACGTGCAGCTCAACATCAATGCGCAGGGCATCGAGGGCGAGGTCCATGAGGTGACGCTTAAGATTACCGTCACGGCCAAAGCGGACGAGGGCACGAGCTATATCGTCGATCTCGATTATTGCGGGCTCATCGGCATGCGCAACGTGCCCGACGAACAGGCGCACGCGTTCCTCTATGCCGAGGCGCCGCGCATCCTGTTCCCCTTTGCCCGCCGCATCATCGCCGATGCCGTGCGCGACCTCGGCTTCGCGCCGCTGCTGCTCGACCCCGTCGATTTCCAGGGGCTCTACGTACAGCAGCTGAATCAGCGGCAGGCCGAACAGGGCGGCATGGGCGCGGGCACCCCGCCGGCCGGTAACGCCTGATTCCACCGGCCCAACGGGAACGCCGGGCGTGAGCCTTGTCCGCAATGTCGGCACGATCGGAGGACTGACCGCACTCAGCCGGGTCTTTGGCTTCGTGCGCGACATGCTGCTCGCCCGCGTATTGGGCGCAGGGATGGCGGCGGACGCGTTTCAGCTCGCCTTCATCCTGCCCAACACGTTCCGGCGCCTGTTTGCCGAGGGCGCGTTTTCGGTCGCCTTCGTGCCGATGTACACGCGCCGCCTTCATGCCGAGGGGGACGAGGGCGGCGATCTTGCCGCACAGAAATTCGCCAATGACGTGATGGCGGTGTTCATCTGGGTCCTGCTCGGCTTTTCCGCGCTCGCCATGCTGGCCATGCCGGGCATCGTGTGGCTGCTCGCCAGCGAGTTTCAGGAAATTCCCGGCAAGTTCGAACTGTCGGTGACGCTGGCCCGGATCACCTTCCCCTATCTCGCGCTGGTGTCGATGGTGGCGATGCTGTCGGGCGTGCTCAATGCGCGCTCGCAATTCGCGCCGGGGGCGTTCGTGCCGGTTCTGCTCAACGTGGTGCTGATCGCCGGGATTGGCGTTGGTTACGCCCTGCGCGGGAACGATGGCGACAACATGGTGGTGGCCTATGCGCTGGCCGTGGCGGTCACGCTCGCCGGGGTGGCGCAGCTTGCCTATATGGTGTGGGCGACGCGGCGTTCGGGGGTGAAACTGATCCTGCGCCTGCCGAAATTCACGCCGGAGGTGAAGCGGCTCGCCGTGTTGATCCTGCCCGCAACCTTCGGCGCCGGGATTTATCAGGTCAGCCAGTTCGTCGACACGTTCTTTGCGACCTCGCTGCCGCAGGGCTCGCTCACCCTGCTCAAACTCGCGGACAGGTTGAACCAGATGCCGCTCGGCATTGTCGGCATCGCGCTGGGCACGGCGATCCTGCCCATGCTCGCCCGCCATATTCAGACCGACGATCGCGCCGGGGCGCAGCGGCTCCAGGCCAATGCGGTGGAGATCGCTCTGCTCCTCACGCTGCCCGCCGCGGTCGCGCTGGCGATCTGTGCGCCTGCGTTCACGGCCGCGTTCTTCGTCGGCGGACAGATGACGGAGGCGAACGGCGACACGATGGCGAATATCGTTGTCGCGCTGGTCGCCGGGCTGCCGGCCTATGTGCTGGTCAAGGTGTTCCAACCGGCGTTCTTCAGCCGGGAGGACACGCGCACCCCGGTGTGGATCGCGGCGGCCGCGCTTGTCATCAATATCGCCATCAATTTCTACGTCGTGCCGCGCTACGGCATCGTCGGGCTGGCGGCGGCGACGGCGTTCACCGCATCGCTCAACGCCGCCATGCTCTACCTGCTGCTGCACCGGCGGGAATGGTTCCACATCGACGGCAGGCTCATCGGGAAGATCGCGCGGCAGATCGTCGCCGTCGCGGCGATGGGCGTGGCGCTATGGTTCATCATGCCGACGATGGCGGATCGGTACGACGGCAATGTGGTGGAGCGTATCTGGTCGCTCGGCGTGCTGGTCGTCGCGGGCGCGGCGGTGTTCTTCCTCGTCGCTTGGGCGGTCGGGGCGATCGACAAATCGCTCCTCTCGCAATTGACGCGGCGCGGCGCGAAGCCGAAGACAGCCGCAACCTAACACCAAAGCATTTCAGCGACAGGATCATCGATGCGCATCGTTTCGGGCATTCAGCCCACCGGCAATCTCCACCTCGGCAATTATCTGGGGGCGATACGCAATTGGGTGAAATTGCAGGACGAGGGCGAGTGCTTCTTCTTCCTCGCCGACCTGCACGCCATTTCGATGGCGCACGACCCGGCGCAGCTGACCGCCAACACGCGCGAGATGGCCGCCGCGCTCATCGCGTGCGGGGTCGATACGGACCGCGCCGTGCTGTTCAACCAGACGCAGGTACCGGCCCATGCCGAGATGCAATGGCTGCTCAACGGGACGGCGCGGATCGGCTGGCTCAACCGCATGACGCAGTTCAAGGACAAGTCGGGCAAGAACCGCGAAGGGGCGAGCGTCGCGCTGTTCACCTACCCCGTGCTGCAGGCCGCCGACGTCCTGCTGTATCAGGCGACCCACGTGCCGGTCGGCGACGATCAGAAACAGCACCTCGAACTCGCCCGCGACATTGCGCAGAAATTCAACAATGATTTCGGCGGCGGCACCGAGGTCTTCACCCTCCCCGACCCCTATATCCCGCCCGAAGCCGCCCGGATCATGAGCCTGCGCGACGGCGCGGCGAAGATGAGCAAATCCGACCCGTCGGACATGAGCCGCATCAACCTTGCCGATGATCCCGACACGGTGATGAAAAAGGTGAAGAAGGCGAAAAGCGATCCCGAACCGCTCCCCTCCGACATCGGCGGGCTCGACGGGCGGACGGAGGCGAAGAACCTCGTCTCCATCTATGCCGCGATCGCAGAGGTGCCGGTGACCGATGTGCTGCGCGATTTCGGCGGCGAAGGTTTCGGCAAGTTCAAGCCCGCGCTGGGCGAGTTACTGGTCGAGCATCTGCGCCCGATTACAGAGCGTTTTACCGCGCTGAAGGAAGATACGGCGACGCTGGATTCGATTCTGCGCGCCGGGGCGGAACGGGCACGGGCGGCATCGGCGGATACGTTGGACGCGGCCTATCGCGCGCTCGGCCTGCTGCGATAGGGCAAAGCCTTAAGTCACTGCGCGAACACGAAAAATTACAATTGTTAGTATTTTCGTTAAATCGCGGTTCATTGGCATTGTTCTATAAAGCGTGCATCATATGCGACACAACGGCGTTTCGATTCCGCGCCGCATCGCCACTAGCACGTTCGGAGAAACACGCCATGACATCCCTCGCCAAGCGCGCGGCACGTTCGATCGCAGCATCGTTGCTGCTGGTTGGCGTTGCGGCATGCACCACCCCGTTCCAGGCCGACGTGTCGCGTTTCGCGACGCAGCTTCCCGCCCCTCAGGGCAAGACCTTTGCCGTGGTCGCCGACGATCCCGATCTTGTCGGCGGGCTCGAATTCGCGCAATATGCCCGCTATGTCGGCGCCGAAATGGCCGATCTCGGCTATACCGAGGCGACGCCCGAAACGGCCGACCTGCTGGTCCGGTTCGATTACGGCGTCAATGACGGGCGCGAGAGGATCCGCTCGTTCGGCGGACGCGATCCGTTCTTCGATCCCTGGTACGGCTATGGCGGTTTCGGCCGGCGCGCGGCGTATTATCGTGGCGGTCCCTGGGGCTTTGGCTGGCAGGATCCGTTCTTCAATTCCGGGCCGAACATCACCAGCTACACCGTCTATACCAGCGGCATCGACCTGAAGATCGAACGCCGCGTCGATGGGCAGAGGCTTTTCGAAGGCAAGGCGGAGGCAGTGTCCCGTTCGGATCGCCTGCCCTATCTGGTCCCCAATCTGGTCGAGGCGATGTTCGTCGATTTCCCGGGCAATTCGGGCGAGACCCTGCGCATCTCCATCGCGCCCGAGGACCGCGACACCAAGGTTCGCCGCATCGATTGAACGACGTAAAAACATGCGAAAGGCCGGTGCAGCGATGCGCCCGCCTTTTGCGTGGAGACCGCCTTTTGCGTGGGTGCGATGCCTCTCGGCTTGCCACTAACGGCCGCTGCGCTAGGGTCGTTGCCGTGACCCCCGATTATCATCCGCCCGTCAAACGATCGGTCGAAATCGCCGGTCACAAGACCTCGATCAGCTTGGAGCCGGTGTTCTGGAGCATGCTGCGCGATGCGGCGCTGCGGCGCGGTTTGCCGGTCAACGCGCTCGTCGCGGCGATCGACGCCGAACGGATCATGGCCGACACCCCGCCGGGTCTCGCCAGCGCGATCCGGGTCTGGCTCGTATGTGAGCGCGCGGCGCCGGACGATGCGGTCGCCAGATGAGCATATGCCGCCACCATTGAAAAAGCGCGCCACCCTTGCGGACGGCGCGCCTTTTCATGCGCAATGCAAAAAGCGTGCGTCAGTAATTGGCGGGCGGATCGCTCGCCGGGAAGCTTTCGTCCATTTCCTCGTCCGTCTTGGTCCAGGTCGACGGCTTGTCGCGCATCGAATCCGCACCGGCGTCACGAACGACGGTGCCGCCGCCCTGCGTTGCATGCGGCTGACCATCGGCGAACGCGGCCGGTTCGTCGTGCTTCTTCGTGAAATGCTTGTATCCGGCATAGCCGAGCGCGCCGAGCACGCCCATTCTGATAAGTCCCATTGCGATTCTCCTGTAAGACCAGTGACGGTGAAACGCATCAGGGCGTGCCTGGTTTCGCAAAACGACCAATACCAGTCGAGGCGGGCCTAATCCGAGCCGACGCGTTCGATATCCGCCCCCACGAGCGCGAGCTTTTCCTCCAGCCGCTCATACCCGCGGTCGAGATGGTAAAGCCGGTGAACCACCGTCTCCCCCTCCGCCGCGAGCCCGGCGATCACGAGGCTCATCGAAGCGCGCAGATCGGTCGCCATCACCTCCGCCCCCGTCAGCCGTTCGACACCGTGCACCACGGCGGTGCGGCCATTGGTCTCGATATGGGCACCCATGCGGTTGAGTTCGGGGACATGCATGTAGCGATTTTCGAAGATCATCTCGTTCAGAACGCTCGTCCCGTCGGCCCGGCATAACAGCGCCATCAATTGCGCCTGCATATCGGTGGCGAAACCGGGATAGGGCGCGGTCGACAGGTTCACCGCGCGTAGCGGACCGTCGCAATAGACGCGCATCCCGCCGTCCATTTCGTCCACATTGACGCCCGCATTGCGCAAGGCATGGGTGGTCGCGCGCATCTCGGCGGGGTTCGCCCCCTTCAGCACGACATCACCGCCGGTGATCGCCGCGGCACAGGCATAGCTGCCCGCCTCGATCCGGTCGGCCATCACGCGATAGGTCGCCCCGTGCAGGCGCGGCACGCCATGGATGGTAAGATCGGATTCGCCGATATTCTCGATACGTGCGCCCATCGCGACGAGCAAATTGCACAGATCGACGATCTCCGGCTCGCGCGCGGCATTGTCGAGCCGCGTCGTGCCATTGGCCAGCACGGCAGCCATCAGCGCATTTTCCGTCGCGCCCACCGACACCACCGGAAAGGCGAAATCGCCGCCCGGCAGACCGCCATCGGGCGCCGCGGCCCGGACATAGCCGGCGGCCAGCTCGATCTCGGCGCCCATCGCCTCCAACGCTTTCAAATGCAGGTCGATCGGCCGGTTTCCGATGGCGCAGCCGCCCGGAAGCGACACCTTCGCCTCCCCCGCCCGGCCGAGCAGCGGCCCGAGCACGAGGATCGAGGCGCGCATCTTGCGCACGAGCTCGTAAGGGGCGGTGGTGTTGGTGAGGCGCGGGGCTTGCAGCGTCATGACCCGGCCGAAATCCTCCGGCCGCGATCCGGCGATGGTCGTCGACACGCCGAACTGGTTCAACAGATGCTGAAATCCGTCAATGTCGGCCAGTCGCGGCAGATTGCGCAGGGTCAACGGTTCTTCGGTCAGCAATGCGCACGGCAACAGGGTCAGTGCCGCGTTCTTCGCGCCAGAGATCGGCAATGTGCCGGTCAGGCGTTTTCCGCCCTTGATGATGATCTTGTCCATGCGCGGCTGTTTAGCCGGAATTGCGGCGGTTACAAGGCGATGACGCCCAAACCGCGCGATGTCCGGACCGCCCTGATCCATCGACGCTCTTGTGCACCCGCGTGCGGTTTGGCTATGGCTTGGGTTCCATTTCGCAGTTGCAACAGGAATCGCTTCCATGACCGACAATTCGCGCAAGCCGATCCGCAAGGCCGTATTCCCCGTCGCCGGCATGGGAACAAGATTCCTGCCCGCGACAAAGGCGGTGCCCAAGGAAATGTTGCCCATCGTGGATCGTCCGCTGATCCAGTATGCGGTGGACGAGGCGCGCGCCGCCGGGATCGAGCAGATGATCTTCGTCACCGGACGCGGCAAGGGCGCGATCGAGGATCATTTTGACATCGGTTTCGAACTGGAAACGACGATGAAGGAGCGCGGCAAGGATGTGTCCATCCTCGACGGAACGCGGCTTTCGCCCGGCAATTGCGCCTATGTCCGGCAGCAGGAGCCGCTGGGCCTCGGTCATGCGGTATGGTGCGCACGCGACATCGTGGGCGACGAACCTTTTGCCGTGATGCTTCCCGACGAATTGATGTGGGGGGAGCCGGGCTGCCTGAAACAGATGGTCGATGCCTATGAAAAGGTCGGCGGCAATCTCATCTCCGTGCTCGAGGTGCCGCGCGAATCGGTGTCGAGCTATGGCGTGATCGCGCCGGGCAAGGTCGATGGCGCCCTGACCGAGGTGACCGGCCTCGTCGAAAAGCCGAAGGTCGCGGACGCGCCCTCGAACAAGATCGTGTCGGGCCGCTATATCCTCCAGCCTCAGGTGATGCACACCCTTCAGGATCAGGAAAAGGGTGCTGGCGGCGAGATTCAGCTTACCGATGCGATGGCGAAGATGATCGGCAACCAACCCTTCCACGCGGTGACCTTCGACGGGCGGCGCTTCGACTGCGGTTCGAAGACCGGATTTGTCGAGGCGACGCTGGCCATCGCGCTGGAACGCGAGGACATGGGCGAGGATGTGCGCGCCATCGCCACGCGGCTTCTGGGCTGAGGACCGAAGGCGGCAGGCCGAGGGGCGACCAGACCCCCTCGGCGCCACCGAAAGGCGGGAGTTAACCGTTGCTTAGCAAGGGATTGGTAACTCCCCCCATACCGCGCAAGAGCAAACCTTGACCCTATTCGTGGAAGGATCGCGCCGATGCGGTTGTTCTGGAATCGGTTTCGGAGTCTTTTGCGAAAATGATCAGTAAGGCAAAACAGAAGGCGGCGGCGCGGCTGACGCTGCTGATGATGACGGTTGCCGTTCTGACTCTGCTTTCCCGGGCCATTCCCGACGACAGCATCTTTGCGCCCGTATGGCTCCCCAATGCGGCGGCGGTCGCCTACATCATCGGGCACAGCCGCCGTTTCGACCGGCTCGGTATTGTCGGCTTTGCATTCGCCATGGCCGGAACGCTTTTCGCGATCGGGCAGGATATCGACACGGTCGTTCGCACGACGGCCATCATGACCATCGAGACAGGCCTTGTCGTCTATCTCATCCGCCGTTTCTGCAATGCGCAGCCCGATATCCGCAAGCTCGATTGCTACCCGCCGATGCTGGGCGCGTTTGCGATGGGGGCGTTGGTGTCGTCCGCCGTCGCCAACGTCCTGCTGGGGCTTGAGCGGGGGGCGAGTCTCCTTTTCCTGACCGGCCATTTCGGAATGCTGCTTGCGGTCGTCCCGCCCCTGCTCTGCTTCCGCAGGCGGACCACGAAACTGGCCCCGGCGTCCTTTTCGGTCGTTGTGGGAAGCATTGCCTTTGTCGTATGCGGAACCGCGGCGGTCTTCGCGCAGACGACGATGCCGTTCCTTTTCCTTGTCACGCCGACGCTGATCACGGCTGGCGTACTCATCGGACTGCGGCGCACCGCCCTCGCCATCCTGCTCAGCCATGTCGTCGCGATCGTCGCCACCGCGATGGGGAGCGGTCCCGTCCTGCTCGTGCGCGGTGGGCAGGGGATGCAATTCATCGCCCTCATCACCTTTTTGGCGGCCAATACGATGATCGCGCTGCCGGTGGGCGCGCTTTCGCGCCGCAATCGCATGATCCGCGAAATGCTCCGCACGAGCCGTAACGAAAACCGCTACGTCCTCGACAATCTGGATGACGTGCTGTTCCGGATCGATCCCGAAGGACGCTGGATGTCGCTCAACACCGCGTGGGAACGCATCACCGGGCGCGCGATCACCGAATCCATCGGCACGAAATTCACCGACTTCCTGAAGCCGGAAGACCGCGCGGATGCCTGGCACAATTTTTCCCGCATGCTGTCGGGAGAGTTCGACACGATGAATGTCGAGCGATCCATCATCGGCAAGGATAGCAAGGAATTGCGCATCAAGATCCGCGCCCGCCCGGCACGGAGCGAAGACGGACGGTCGCTTGGTCTGGTCGGCCACATTGTCGACGTCACCGAACGTTACCTGGAACGCGAGGCGCTGGAACATAGCGAACAGCAATTCGCGACGCTTGCGCACCACGCACCCGCGGGCATCTGGTGTTCCGATGTCGAGGGCAATGCCACCTATGTCAGCCCCGGCTGGCTCGAACTGGTCGGGCTGACGAACGAAGAGGCCATGGGCCCTGGCTGGTACGATGCGATCCATTACGAGGATCGCGATCGCGTGGCCGAGGCATGGCTGCGCGCGGTGAACGCACAGGAACGCTTCTCGGCCGAATGGCGCTGGCTTCACAAGGACGGGGCCGAAATCTGGGTGACGACCGCCGGTGCGCCACAGTTCGACAGCGACGGCCGGCTTACAGGGTATATCGGCACCAATATCGACGTCACCGAACGCAAGCTGGCGGAGGAGCGCCTCGCCGAACGCGAAAGCCAGTTGCAGATCGTCGCCGACAATATCGACGATGCGCTGTTCATGATCGGCGCGGAGGGCGAATGTATCTACGCCTCGCTGTTCGCGGGCGAAATCCTGAAAATGCCGCCGGAACAGCTCATCGGACGGCAATTTTCCGACATGTTCGGCCCGTCGCAGTCCGATTATCTCACGGGGCGGCTCGCGCTCCTCCGTTCGGGAGAGGCCGAGGGGTGCGAACTCGAAATGGAAATCGCCGCCGCGGGCGAAAATACGGACACGCGCTGGCTTTCCGGACAGATCGCGGTCGCGCGCGATGCCGAAACACATCAACAAGGCGCCATCATCGCCTCGATCCGCGACGTGACCGAGGACAAGCGTCTTCAGGCCGAACTCACCGCACAGCGTGAACGGGCCGAGCTTGCGGTCCAGGCCAAATCGGGGTTTCTCGCCAATATGAGCCACGAAATCCGCACGCCGATGAACGGCGTGATCGGCTTCACGCAATTGCTGATGGAAACCGAGCTCGACGAAGCGCAACAACGACAGGTGCGCATGATCGCCGATTCGGGACAGGCGATGATGCGCCTCCTGAACGATATTCTCGACATGTCAAAAATCGAATCGGGCAAGCTGCAATTGCAGCCGGTGCCGATGGACATCCGGCACAAGGTGGAATCGTGCGTTCGCCTGCTCGAACCCGTCGCCCGGGAAAAAGGGGTGGAGCTGTCGTTCGGCATCGATCCTCGCCTGCCCAAATCGATCATCGGCGATCCTCTGCGTCTGCGTCAGATTTTGCTCAATCTCGTCGGCAACGGGGTCAAGTTTACCGAACATGGCGAGGTGCGCATCGACGCCCGCGCGGATTTCGAGGATGAGGAGGAGATTCTCGTCCTCGAAGTGGCGGACACCGGGGTCGGCATCGCGCCCGACAAGCTGCGCACGATCTTCAACCAGTTCGATCAGGCCGACGGGTCGATCGCGCGTCGCTTCGGCGGCACGGGCCTCGGCCTTTCGATCAGCAGCCAGCTTACCGAAATGATGGGCGGGACGCTGACCGTGAAGTCGAAAGAGGGGCGCGGCACGTCCTTTACCGTGCGCATACCGCTGATCGCTGCGGACGACGACGCCGAACTCGACGCACAGCCCGCACTCACGCTCGCGATGGTCGATACCGGATCGAAGCCGATGCAGGCGCCGGAACCCGAATTCGCGGACCGCCCGCGCGTGCTCGTCGCGGAGGATCACGACATCAATCAGGAACTGGTGATGAGCATGATGAGCAAGCTCAATCTCACCGCCGATCTTGCCGTGAACGGGCGCGATGCGATCGAACGCGTGAAACAGGCCGATGCGGAGGGCCGCCCGTACAACTTGGTCCTGATGGACATGCAGATGCCCGAAATCGACGGGCTGGAGGCGACGCGCCGCCTGCGCATGGAGGGATATACGCGCCAGGATCTGCCGATCCTCGCGCTTACCGCGAACTGCTATCAGGACGATATCAAGGCCTGCAAAAGTGCCGGAATGCAGGGACATCTTGGCAAACCGTTACGGATGGAGTCGCTGCGCAACGCCATCGATCTCTATCTCTTCGACGGCGAGGATAACGGCGAAAACGCCAATTTCGGCGAAGAGGGGCAGAGCCAGGCCGCCAACGACGACATGCCCGTCGTTCACTCGGATGCCAATGATGCCGCAGCCGCGTCGCCGTCGGTTTCGGGGGATGAACAACCCTCGCCCTCGCCCGGTGGTGCCCGCCAAATCGAGCTTCAATCGACCAAGACCGGGGACACGCCCGCGGCGAAGCCGGATTTGCTTGGCCCGCCGGTGGTGCAGACGGGCGGCAATTCGCTCTCCGCAAAATATGCCGCCCGCAAACAGGCGTTGTTCGACGTCATGGCCAAGATCGCGCAGGACGATTCCGATGGCGATTGGGACGATCTCTCGGCGCAATTGCACAAGCTCGCCGGATCCGCCGGATATTTCGGTGATGAAAAGCTGGGCGAGATGGCCCGCGATCTCGAAGAGCGCATCCGCCGTATCGACGACAGCCAGACGCGCCGCTCGCTCGTACAATCGGAATTTGCGTCCATGCGCGAGGCAAGCTGACACATCTCAACGTCGCTTGCCCCGCCGCCACGGGTCGTGCAGCGGGGGCCACCACATACAGCGAAGGCCGGGTCGTCACCGGCCTTTGCCGCGTCGACGCCCGATGCGAAAAAGCCCGGTGCCGTATGGCGCCGGGCTTTTTCGAAGGACCGCCAATGACGATCCCTTATGTCTGATGATCAGCGCGCGCTGGCGAAGGCCTGCTCGAACGTATCGGCGTGCAGATAGGGCTCGGGATCGACCGGTTCGCCGGCGATGCGCACTTCGTAATGCAGGTGCGGCCCGGTCGAACGACCCGTGCTGCCGACATAGCCGATGAGATCGCCCTTCTTCACGGCCTGCCCGGCGGACACCGCCATGCGGGACATGTGGCCATAGCGCGTTTCCATCTCGCCGCCATGCTCGATCCGGATGTAATTGCCATACCCGCCGTTCCAGCGTGCATCGGCGATCTGCCCATCGGCGGTTGCATAGATCGGCGTGCCGGTGGGCGCGGCCATATCGATGCCATGGTGGCCGGTGCGGCGACCCGTCACCGGATGGACGCGCATGCCAAAGCTGCTCGAAAAACGGGAGTTCTCAACCGGCAGGCGGCTGGGAATGGACATCACCGGCTTGGTCGGGACGACGGGCTTGTTCGAATTGTCGAGCGTCTTCCAGCTGGCGAAAAGCGTGCGGAACGTGCCGTCGCTTTCGATGCCTTCGCCGATACCCTGCGTCGCAGGCGTGTGGACGGAGGCGGCCATGTCGGCGCTGGCCGCTGCCGTCGCACTGGCATTCGCCAGGGCCGGGGCAGGGGCCATCGCCATCGATGCAACCGCGACCGCGCTCAACACCGCGCCGCGCTTCGTCCAGAAATTCGAAATCTGTCCAAGTGTCGTCATTACGATACCCTTTTTTTCCGAGACGCCTCGACCCCCCTAAAGGCCGGAAAGACATCTGATTACGCCTGCAGGCGATGGCTTCGAGCGATGGGAAGCGCATCCGCAGGTTCAAAAATTTCGAGATTGTCGGAACCCCCCGCCGCTCTCGTGAGTATTGGGTAAAGGGAAAGCAGTTAACTAGGCAATACCGTCGAGGAAGCTGCGCGACAGACCGGCTGACTCCCGCGCCGAGTCGTTGAACGGTGGCTTCAACCGCCCCCGAAAATGCTCCCGAACCAATGTCTGCCAGTAGGATTCGGGCGTTTTTCCGCGCTTTTTCACCTCATCGACGAAATGCTTGGTGCCAAACCGCACATGGCGGATTTCGTCGTCAAGTATCCGCGACAGGATGCGTGCGCCATTCGCGTCCCCCTGTGTGCGTACCCGTTCCAGCGTCATCGGCGTGATGTCGAGGCCGCGCGCCTCCAGCACCATGGGCACGATCGCCAGCCGCGCCGCCACGTCGTGCCGCGTATCGAGCGCCGCTTCCCACAATCCGGCATGGGCGGGCAGCGCGCCGTAATGGCTCCCCATCGTCTTCAGCTTCCGATCGAGCAGGGCGTAATGCATCGCCTCATCCGCCGCGACGCACAGGAAATCGTCGGTGAAATCGCGGCCCATGCCGCCGCCGAATCGCCCGACCATGTCGAGCGCGAGGTCGATGGCGGTAAATTCGATATGCGCGAGGCTGTGCCATAATGCGATGCGGCCACGCTCGGACCCGCCCTTCCCCCGTTTCGGCATGTCGCGCGCGGGGCGCAATTCGGGCCGGTCGGGGCGCGCCGGTTCGTCCGGCATGGCGCAGTCGAACCGGAAATCGAGCCGCCCGGCCCGCCATTCGCGCACCAAGGCGCGGGTCGCCATGACCTTTGCCTGCGCGCCTCCTGTCAACAGGACGGCGCGCACCGCTTCCCCTACCGAGCGCCGCGTTCCGGTCAAAGCGCGCGCGCCGCCTCCAGCACGGCATCGGCATGACCCTTCACACGCACCTTGCGCCACACGCGCGCGATGCGCCCGTCCGCACCGATCAAAAATGTCGTGCGTTCCATGCCCATATGTTTGCGGCCATACATGTTCTTCTCGACCCAGATGCCGAGCGTCTCGGCCAGACCATCGCCCGCGTCCGGCGGCGTGTCGCTATAGAGCGGAATGCCCAACGCCTGCTTCGCGATGAATTTGGCGTGGCTTTCGGGCGGATCCTTGCTGATGCCGAGGATGGCGACGCCGGCGTCGGCAAATTGGGACGCGAGCGCGGTGAAATCCTTCGCCTCGGTCGTGCAGCCGGGGGTGTTGTCCTTTGGGTAGAAGAACACCGCCGCCGGTTTGCCGGCCAGCGACGCGGTCGAAAACTCGCCGCCGTCGGGCGTGCTCAGGGTCATTTGCGGGAAGATATCGCCCACGTCCGGGCGTCCGTGCGTCACATCGGTCATGTCAGCTCCAGCGTCTCATCGAATATCGCGGACCATGCCCTTGCCACGGTTTGGCGTGCGGTGTCGAACGTGGTCAAGAGCGTATCCCAATCCGCGCACCGGCATCCCTCGGCCATGATCGCGCGGGCGGCGGGCGGCGGCACCGCGGCATCGGGCGCGACCAGCCGCATCACCACCAGCATGCGCGTCAGGCAATCATGCGCGGACAGCAGCGCCCCGTCGACCAGCCCCGCCTGCGCCAGCATGCGCACCGCCCCGCCGAGATCCGGGGTGAAGAACGCGCCCTCCCGCAACTGCAGGAAATGAACGAGGAATTCGAGATCGACGAGCCCACCGCGCGACAGCTTTACATCGAGCGGGCCCGTCGGCGGTTTGTGCGCGGAAATCTCGGCCCGCATGGTCAACACCGCCGTGCGCAATTCATGCGCGTCGCGATCCCGGCACAGAATATCGCGAATGGCGCCGTTCAGCGTCTCCGCCACACCCTCAGGCGCGTGCAGGACCCGCGCGCGGGTGAGCGCCATATGCTCCCACGTCCAGGCATCCTCACGCTGATACCGGGTAAAGCTGTCGGTACTCACCGCCAGCAGACCCTGCATGCCCGAAGGGCGAAGGCGGGTGTCCACCTCGAACAGCTTGCCCTCCGCCGTGGGCACGGACAGCGCGGCGGTCACCCGCTGTGCCAGCCGGTTGTAATATTGCGTCGCGCCAAGGGGACGGCGACCGTCCGATTCCGCCTCGTGACTACCGGTGAAGAGATAGACGAGGTCGAGATCGCTCGCATGGGTCATCACCCCGCCGCCCATCCGGCCCAGCCCCAGCACGACAAGCCCGCTGCCCCCGATTCCCCCGTGCGACTCTGCAAATTCGGCCGCGGCGGCATCGCACAATACGCGGATCGCCGCCTCCGCCATGCGCGAAAGCCCGGCTGCGATGGCGAGCGGATCATGCGCATTGTCGAGCAATTGCACGCCCAGTTCAAAGCGCAGATCGCCGACCTTGCGCCGCACCCGGTCCAGCACGGCCTCGTAATCGTCGCGCAGCATCGCCGCATTGGCGCCCCCTGCAAAATCATGCGTCAGCGTATCGGCGTCGGGCGGCAGGTCATAGGCGCTGCGGTCGATCAGCGTATCGAGCAGATCGCCGCGCCGGCCCAGCATGTCGGCCAGCCCCGGCGCCAGCGCCAATATCCGCGCCAGCGTTTCGAGCAGGGCGGGCCGCGCCTCCAGCAGGCGAAAGATATTGATCGCCGACGGCAGGCGCGTCAGCACCTGTTCCCACCGGTTGAACGCGCGGTCGGGTTCGGGCGCGGCGGCCAGCGCCTCCAGCAATTGCGGCTGTATCGCGGCAAAGGCGGCGCGGGCGGCATCCGAGCGCAGCGCCTTGACCTTGCCGTCCTTCCACCCCTCGATCCGCGCCGCCAGCGTTTCGGCATCGGCAAAGCCCAGCGATCGAAGGCTTGCGGCGGCAGGCGGCGGTGCGGGGTCTGAAAACGGCTCGCCCGCCTGGGGCATGGTGGGCGCATCGCCGCCGCCATGCGCGGCCACCAACCGGTCGAACCGCCGCCGCACCGTGGCGGCAATCGTGGCGATCTCGGCGATGAGGGCCGCGCCGCCCGCCATCCCGTCGAGGCGCGCGACATTGTCGATGGCCTCCTCGCTATCCGGAAGCGCGTGGGTCTGCCGGTCGTTCACCATCTGCAACCGGTGTTCGATCGTGCGCAGCCTGTCATAGGCCTCACCCATCTCGCGCGCGTCGTCGCCCGTGACGATCCCCGCCGCCGCCAGCGCGTCGAGCGCCGCGCGCGTGCCGCGCAGACGCAGCGACGGGTTGCGCCCGCCGTGGATAAGCTGATGCGTCTGCGCATAGAATTCGATCTCGCGGATGCCGCCGCGCCCGCGTTTCAGATCGTAGCCCGGCCCCGGGCGTTCGGCGCCCTCGTGGCTGTCGCGGATCCGGCGCACCAGCCGGCCGATTTCGTCGATCGCCCCGAAATCGAGCGATTTGCGCCAGACGAACGCCCGGATCGCGTCGAGAAAATCCTCCCCCGCCGCGACGTCGCCCGCAACCGAGCGCGCCCGGATGAACGCGGCGCGCTCCCATGCCAGCGCGCTGCTTTCATAATGGGTCAGCGCGGCGGCAAAGGGGATGGAGAGCGGGCTGACCTCGGACGCGGGACGCAGGCGCAGGTCGATGCGAAAGACATATCCCTCCGCCGTCATCGCCGACATGGTCTGCACCACGCGGCGCGCCGCGATCTGCGCCGCCTCGCCCGGTTCGTCGCGCGCGCGGCGGGGCAAGGTCTCGGGGTCGTAGAGCAGGATCGGGTCGATGTCGGAGGAATAGTTGAGCTCCCCCGCCCCATGCTTTCCCAGCGCCAGCGCGGTCATGCCCACCGGGTCCGCGTCCGCCGCCCTGTCGGGCACGCGATGCGCCACGGCATCGCGGATCGCGGCGTCGAGCGCGCGGCTCGCAAATGCGGACAACTCCGCCATCACCATTTTCAGCGGGAACGCCCCTGCAAGATCACCAATGCCGAGCACCAGCGCAAGCGCCCGGCGTTGCCGCCGCAGCGCCACGCCAACATCGCCCGCATCCTGGCCCGCGACCCGCGCCGCGGCCAGCGCATCGGCCCCGCGCCCGGCATCGAGCATGGCGGCAAGCTCCGCTTCGCGGCCGAGCAGGTCGGACAGAAACGGCGCATGCGCCCTCGCCCGGTTCAGCGCATCCTGCCAGTCGGTTCGGTCTGGCCTTCGTGCCTGTGCCGCTTCGTCGTCGTCTCGCTCCATCCCCTTCCCATGGTCCCCGCAAATTGCAGGTGCAAGAGGGGCGGGCGTGACACGCGCCGATTTGCCGACTATTGCCGGGGTCCGAACGCCCTTTTCGGCAAGACCGACGCTTTCACGATGAAAGGCCGCAGCCCATGAAGAAGCTTTTTCCCGACGCCACATCCGCCCTCGACGGGCTCCTGCACGACGGCATGCTGATCGCGGCGGGCGGTTTCGGCCTGTGTGGTATTCCCGAACGGCTGATCGATGCCGTCGTCGAAAGCGGGGTGGGCGGGCTCACCGTGGCGTCGAACAATGCCGGTATCGACAACGAAGGGCTTGGCAAGCTGCTGCGCACGAAGCAGATCGCGAAGATGATCTCGTCCTATGTCGGCGAGAACAAGGAGTTCGAGCGCCAGTTCCTCGCCGGCGAGCTTGAGGTGGAATTCTGTCCGCAGGGCACGCTTGCCGAGCGGATGCGGGCCGGCGGCGCGGGCATTCCGGGCTTCTACACCCGCACCGGGTTCGGTACCGAAGTGGCCGAAGGCAAGGAGACCAAGCGTTTCGACGGGCCGAACGGCGAAATGGACTACGTGCTGGAACGCGGGATCTTCGCCGATCTTTCCATCGTGAAGGCGTGGAAGGCGGACGAGACGGGCAATCTGGTGTTCCGCAAGACCGCGCGCAATTTCAACCTTCCGGCGGCGACCTGCGGCAAGGTGTGCGTCGTTGAGGTGGAGGAAGTCGTGCCGACCGGAAGCCTCGATCCCGATCACATCCACCTGCCCGGCGTCTATGTGCAGCGCATGATCGTGGGCGCGCCCTATGACAAGAAGATCGAGTTCGTCACGACCCGGACCCGCGAAAGCGCCTGAACGCCGCGGCTTTCCCGCACGCCGAACGCATAATCGCTGGCCGCGCCAGCCACCCATCTGAGGAGACACGCATGCCCTGGACCCGCGACGAAATGGCCGCCCGCGCCGCAAAGGAACTCGAGGACGGTTTCTACGTCAATCTCGGCATCGGCATTCCCACGCTGGTCGCCAATCACGTCCCCGCCGGGATCGAGGTCACGCTGCAATCCGAAAACGGCATGCTGGGCATCGGCCCCTTCCCTTTCGAGGGCGAGGAGGACGCCGATCTCATCAATGCGGGCAAGCAGACGATCAGCGAGCTCGACCGTTCCGCCTATTTCGACAGCGCGCAAAGCTTTGCGATGATTCGCGGCGGGCATATCGACCTCACCGTGCTGGGCGCGATGGAAGTGGCGCAGAACGGAGACATCGCCAACTGGATGATCCCGGGCAAGATGATCAAGGGCATGGGCGGCGCGATGGATCTGGTCGCCGGGGTGAAGAAGATCATCGTCGTCATGGAACACACATCGAAGAACGGCACGCCCAAGTTCATACCCGAATGCACTCTGCCGCTGACGGGGAAGAATGTCGTCGACATGATCGTCACCGACATGTGCGTGTTTCAGCGCCCCGACCACGACAGCCCGTTCCGGCTCGTCGAAATGGCGCCGGGCGTCACGGCGGAAGAGATCGCCGAAAAGACCACCGCCCACTACGTTTCCTGATTCGCCGAGGAGCAAAACCATGGCCACGACGCTTTCCGATATCCCGCTCACCCGCAACGACGGCAGCGCCGACAGCATCGGCGCCCACCGGGGCAAGGTCCTGCTGATCGTCAACACCGCCTCGCAATGCGGGCTGACGCCGCAATATGCCGGGCTCAAGGCGCTTCAGGAACGATATGGCGACAAGGGGTTCGAGGTGCTGGCCTTTCCCGCCAATGATTTCGGTGCACAGGAACCGGGCTCCGACGACGAGATCGCGCAATTCTGCGAAACCGAATACGGGGTGAATTTCCCGGTCTTCGAAAAAGCCAGCGTCGTCGGGCCGGAGAAGCAGGCGCTATACAAGGAGCTCGTCGCCGCCGTTCCGAACAAGCGCGGCGATTCCGATGTTTTTCGCGCGCGGCTGGAACGGGCGGGCATGATCCCCAACAACGACCCCGAGGTGCTCTGGAATTTCGAGAAGTTCCTGGTCGGGCGCGATGGTGCGGTGCTGGCGCGGTTCGCCCCCTCCACCGCGCCCGACGATGCCGAACTGACCGGGCTGATCGAAAGCGCGATAGACGCCTGATCCCCGCCTGGCTTCAAATAGGGGGCGGCCGCGCATTGTCCGCGCGGCCGCCCTTTTTCATGTGCCGATCAGGCCGGGTTGTGCGTGTCGAGAAACTGCTCCGCAGCCTTCAGAAATTCGACCAGATCCTCATCGCGGGAGAAATGATGGTCGCCCTTTGCCTGTTCGATATAGGTGACGTCCTTGCCCGCCGCGCGCAGCTTCTTTGCCATGTCGCGCGATTGATCCACGGGCACGCGCACGTCATCCTTGCCATGCACGAGCAGCACCGGGATGCCGAACCCCTGCACATTGTTGATCGGTGATACGCCGGCAAGGTCCGACACCTGCCCTTTCCAATATGCCCGCAACCCGCGCCCGAAATAGGATGCGCTGTCATGGCTCATCATCTTCCCGAGATCGGCGACGCCGGCAAAGCTGATGGCGCAGCGGTAAAGCTCCGGATTGCGCTCCGCGGCCCGCATCGCGACATATCCGCCATACGATCCGCCCACGATACAGGCGCGGGCGGGATCGACCATCCCCTTGGCCGCGGCCCACGCAAGCGCATCGTCGACATCGTCCTGCATCCTGAGCCCCCATTGCCCGAGGCCGGCCCGCTCGAACGCGACGCCATAGCCGGTCGATCCCCGGAAATTGGGCTGAATCACCGCATAGCCGCGGTCGGCGAAGAATTGCTCCCAGCTGTCCCAGCCTTCGTAATCGCGGGCGCGCGGACCGCCGCGCGGCATCACGATCACCGGCAGGTTCTTCGCCTCGCGGTCCTGCGGCACGGTGACGATCGCCTCCATCTCCAGCCCGTCCCGCGCGGTGTAGCGATAGGTGCGCGCGGCCGGTCAGCTCGCCTCGTTGCGCGTGCGCGACAGCACGGTCATCTTCTTCGCCGCCGAATCGAAGATCAGATACCCCGTCACCGGCCCCGTCCCGCCCGCATGGACGACATGCTTCGTGCCATCGAGATTGCTGGACAGGATCACCGGGTTCTGCCCGGGCAGGGTGGCGTTGAGCAGCGCCTGAATCTCGCGATATTGCGGGTCGAGCCATTGCACCTGCCGGCGTTGCCCCTCCCAGGTGACGCCGCGCAATTCCTGATTTTTCGAATCGCTGATGACGCCCGACACGTCGGCGCCCGCGATGCCGAACACTTTCGCGCCGCGGCGCATCGTGCCGAGATCGAGTTCGTAGAGCGCATCGAAACCATCGACATTGCTGATGGTGAGCGCCTTGCCATCCTGCATGAACAGGACCGGCGCGATCAGCTCCTCGTCACCGGTCGCGCTGGCGACCTCCTTGAACAGGCCGCTGCCGCCCTCGCGGTAGACGAGGCGGCGTTTCACGCCCTGCTGCTCGTCACCCACGCCGAGCCGGACATCGCCATTGCCATCCGCATACCAGTTCCACACCCCCTCCATTTCGGAGGTCACGCGCGCGAACTTGTTCTGCGCGACATCGACCATCGCGACCTTGGGGAAGAAGCCCGGCTCGCCGATGAAGATCGTTTCGCGATAGGATAGCAGGATGCGCGGCGTGCCGTCCCGCGCGATCCAGACCACGTCGCCGCCCGAATCGGCGAGATTGCCATTGCGCGGCTCCAGCATGTGCATTGCGGTGCCGTCGGCCCGGAATGCCATGGTGCGCGAGACGTAAACCTCGTGAAGCTCGTAATTGCCCTTGCGCCCGACGGTCGCGATCAACCAGTCGTCGTTGACCCATCTGACATCCCCGACATCGGTGTTCGCGGGCTTGCCGATGATGACGGGCTCACGCTGACCATCGAGCGAGAAGATCACGATCTGCCGTTCGCCGGCGCGGTCCATTTCGGCGGCGAGCCTGTTGCCGGTGGGGGACATCCGCACCCAGCCGACCGGGTCGCCTTCCGTAAAATCGGCGATGGGTCGTTCGGCCATCGCGGTTCCCGGCACCGCGCAAATGGCCATGGCCGCCGTGGCGACCCAGCTTTTCCGGATATTCTTCCCCGTGTCCTGAACAATCCCGCCGCGAAACCGGCATCCGGATTAATGACCGGTTCCGCAATTCTGGCAAGAATATTCAGCGACCGCAGGAGTCAGAGGCTGAGCTGCTCCAACCGCGACAGAATTTCCACCCGCCGGCCCGCGGTCGGGCGGTAGGACGGCTTCGCCACGTCGTACACGGTGGCATGGCCGTCGTTCGTCCACGTCCCGTCAAAGAACAACGCCTGTTCGCAGCGCCGCCGTTTCGTCAGCACCGCGGGCCGGCACCAGTTCATGATGGCATCGCGCGCGCCGGCGATATCGCCATCGCGGAACCGGCGCATCCATTCGGCACGGCGGATCGCCCCGGTGTTCCAGTGAAACGAAAGCGCACCGCCAAGCTCATGCTCCGCCGGCTCATGGTCCCCGAACGCATCGAGCACGGCGGGGAGGTAGCGTTCGCGCAGCGCCCAGGCATAGATCGCCATGCAATGGTCGAGATCCTGCGGATTGTCGCGATACCGCCGGACACCGTGGCCGCACGCATCGGTAAGCCCCACGCTCCACGTCCACACGCCGACCGAATCGCGATAGGCCTCCGTCACGATGCCTTCGTGCGCAATCAGCTCGGCCGCGATGCGCGGGGTGATATGCGGTGCGGCCGGGTCATAATCCGAAGCGACGGACGGGGCGGCGATGACATTGCCGCAGGTTTTGCAGATTTCGGACATGGCGAGGCAGGCTCCCTTGCGATGAAGAAAGCCCGTCCATGCCCGGCGCCGCCGATGTAGGAAAATAAAAGCTGCGCGCCGCTCAGCGGCCGAGCGCGGCCTTGAGTTCCTCGATCAGATCGGTTTTTTCCCACGGGAAGGTGTCGCCTTCCGGCCGCCGCCCGAAATGACCATAGGCCGCACTGGTGCGATAGATCGGGCGGTTCAGTTTCAAACGGGTGCGAATGCCGCGCGGCGTCAGCCGGCGTAGCGATTCGATGCTGCGGATCGCATCCTCCAGCGCTTCGTCGGTAATGCCGTCTGTCGCCGTGCCATGCGTGTCGACATAGATCGACAGAGGGTCGGCAATGCCGATGGCATAGGACAGCTGTATCGTGCAGCGCGTGGCGAAACCGCCCGCCACGATATTCTTGGCCAGATAGCGCGCGATATAGGCCGCCGAACGGTCGACCTTGGTCGGGTCCTTGCCCGAAAACGCGCCGCCGCCGTGCGGGGCCGCGCCGCCATAAGTATCGACGATGATCTTGCGCCCCGTCAGCCCGGCGTCCCCGTCGGGGCCGCCGATCTCGAACTTGCCGGTTGGGTTGATGTGATAGACCGTTTCGTCCGACAGAAGATTGCCGGGCAAGATGTCGGCGACCACGCTTTTGACGTAGGATTTGAGCTCGGCCTCGCGCTCGCCCTGATCGTATCCGGGCTTGTGCTGCGTCGACACGACGATCGCGGTGCAGGCCGACGGCACGCCGTTTTCGAACCGCAAGGTGACCTGGCTCTTCGTGTCCGGCTCCAGAAACGGGACCGCGCCGGTTTTGCGGTCATGCGCCATGCGGTGCAGGATCTTGTGGCTGTAATCGAGCGTCGCCGGCATCAGGTCGGGCGTTTCGTCGCAGGCGAAGCCGAACATGATCCCCTGATCGCCGGCGCCTTCGTCCTTGTCATCGCGCGAATCGACGCCCTGCGCGATTTCGGCCGATTGCCCGTGGAGGAAGTTTTCGAAGCGCAGCTTTTCCCAGTGAAAGCCATCCTGCTCATATCCGATGTCGCGCACGACATCGCGGACTGTCTGCTCGATTTCCTCGAGCGCGCCGGGCGCCCAGTAACCGTTCGCGGCCCAGTCCTTCTGGCTTTCGTCGTACATCGGCTTGCACCGGATTTCACCCGACAGCACGACAAGCTGCGTCGTGGTCATGGTCTCGCACGCGACGCGCGCCTCCGCGTCCTTCGACAGCATGAGATCCACGATGGCGTCGGAAATCTGGTCCGCGACCTTGTCGGGATGGCCCTCGGATACGCTTTCGGACGTGAAAAGATAATTGTTGCGCATGGCGATCCTTCGAAAAGTCTAAAGGCCTCAAAACAGTATAAAGGTTTCTTTATATCGTTATACGCGAGGGCGGCGAGTGGCAACCATTCCCGCCAAAAGGAATAGTAAGGCCCAGCCAAGCGAAAGAGCATTGCCCGCCCTTGCGAACCATGTCGGTGCGCGGGCGGGAGGAACCACCGCGTCGATCCGCCCTTCGCGAAATTGCGGGATATGCGCGCGCACCGTGCCGCCGGCGTCGATCACCGCGCTGATCCCCGTGGTCGTCGGGCGCAGCACGGGCAGCCCTTCCTCGATCGCGCGCATCCGCGCCTGCGCCAGATGTTGCGGCGGGCCCCACGCCCCGAACCATCCGTCATTGGTCGGATTGACGATGTAATCGGGCCGGTCGGAACGGTCCACGACCGCGCCGGGAAAGATGATTTCGTAGCAGATCTGAATACCCGCACGGCCATATGCGCCGAGATCGAGCGTGCGCGGTCCCGGCCCCTCCTCGAAATCGAGCGCGCCTTCGACGAGGCGCGACAGGCCGATGGGTTCCAGCACGTTGCGCATGGGCAGATATTCGCCGTAGGGGACAAGATGCGCCTTCGCATAGCTGCCCCGGATACGCGCATCGGGGCCGATGGCGGTGACGACGTTGCGCACCGCGCTTGCCCGCTCATCCGGACCGATGACCAGATCGACGGCCCCTGTCAAAAGCATGCTGTCCGGCCCGATGACATCCGCGATGCGCGCACGGGCAAGCCGCGGATCGGCGGCAAAGGTCGTCATGCGGTAATAGCGCTCCGGATACCCCGCGCGCAGATAATCGGGCACGCCCGATTCCGGCCACAGCACGAGCCGCGGGCCATCGCCGGACGGACGATCAGCGAGGCGCGTCGTCAGGGCCGCGGTCTTGCGGAAATTACGCTCGAACCAGGCGGAATCGTTCAGCACGTCCTGACGAATGTCGGGCTGCACCAGGGTGAAGCGAAGATCGCCCTCCCCGCCGTGCCACGCCGGCCACGGCACCACGAACAGCAGGATCGGCACGAGCACCATGGTCGCGCGTGCGACCATGCCACGGCCCGCTGCTCCACGCCCTTCGCCGCCCCGCATGGCGAGCCAGCACGACCCCGCCAATATCACCACCAGCCCGGACAGCGCATAGGTTCCAAGCCAGGGCGCGATGCCGGCAAGCCCCGGCGCATCGTACCCGCCGAGCGTGACCATGCCGACGGGATTCCATGCAAATCCGGTGAAGACCCATCCGCGCAACCACTCGCAAACGGTCCAGCTTGCGGCCAATATCGCGACGAGGCCGAAACCGCGCCCCGGCGCCTGCTCTCGCGGACCGCCCGACAGCCGCCATGCCGCAAGCCCGGCCAGCATCGGATAGACCGCGAGATAGAAGGCGAGGAGCACGACCGCGACCCAACCGAGCCACGCCGGCATGGCCGCCTGATAGGTGAAAGCGGTCGCGATCCAGTTGTTGCCGACGCTGAACAGCCCGACCCCGAAGAGCCACCCGATCAATGCCGCGCGGCGCATCCGATCGGCGCGGTGCAGCAGATGCAACAGCACCGCAAAACCCGCCACCGTACACGGCCACCAACCGAGCGGCTGAAACCCGAGCGGCGCGGTCCCGCCCGCGACAAGCGCGAGCAGGGGTGCCGGAATCTTATGGAAAACGCGAAACATGTCGAGGTGCGGGCCCGTTGGCGCGAATGCTCCGCCGAAGCGGGGCGATCAGCCGACCGCCTGCTTCATCTCGTCGCTGTCGCCGTCCTCGGACTTCGGCTTGCGCGGGCGGCGGACGCGTTTCGGCTTCTCCTCCGCATCGACGGCACCGATCGCGGGGGGCAAGGCCTGCGGATCGAGGGCGCCGCCATTTTCGACGGCGTCCTCGGTCTCCGCCTTGCGCCGGCGGGGGGCTCGCTTGCGCGGCTCCGCGGGGGCGCCGTCCTCCTGACCGTCAACGTCGCCGCGCGTCTTGCGCGGTTTGCGCTTGGGCTTCGCGTCGGTGTCGGCGTTGGCTTCGGCATTGTCGTCGGGCTTGCCCGCCCCGACATCGTCGGTGTCGGTGTCGCGCGACGACTGATTTTCCTCATCGTAATCGCGATCATTGTTGTCGCGGCCGCGCGCATTGCGGGGCGCGTTGGCGTCGCCGTCGTCCTGATCGCCGCGATTGTCGTCGCGCTTGGCGCGCTGCTCTTCCTGACGGGCCTTGCCGTCGGCGATTACGCGGAAATAATGGTCCGCGAATTGCAGGTAATATTCCGATTGCACACGGTCGCCATTGCGGGCCGCATCCTCGGCGAGTTTCTTGTACTTGTCGAGAAGCTGCGGCGCATTGCCGCGCGCCCTGCTGTCGACACGGTTCTGGAACTGGCCGCCACCTTGTTGACGGTTGTTGTTCCGGCCACGCCGGCGATTGTTTCCGCGATTATTGTTCAATTGAAGCCGTTCCTCTGTCCGGCGCGGTTCGGCTTTCTTCACCGCCGCGCGAAACCATTCCGGAAGCACCCCGGACCTTGCCCGGGTTCGCCAAACCGTCGGCCGCGACGCTCTTGTCTCGCATTTCGAAGCGACCGGGCCAATCTCGCATCCTGCCCGCAAGCCGTTTTCGGCCCGCGACATGCTGCGATGATCAGGATTGCCGGGGCAGCGGGAAGCCATGTCGTCCGATGCCCTGACACGCAGCAGGACTATCGACAAATGACCCGCCTGCCAAGCCTTTTTGCCGAACAGGCCATGTTTTACCCGTCACAATGGCGGCATGACCCGGATTTCGGCACGCGACGCTCCATACGCGCCGCGCGACGCTCGCTGCGTCAATGCGCAACCGGCTCGGTCCCGCAGCTTGGTTTTCGAGCAGGCCGGTAACGGTGCACGCGGCCTGCCCCTCCCGACGGCGCGGCTCGCGAACGGCCACGATCTGCGCCAGCTTCACCGCCGGGTGAATCGCTATCGGCATTAGGCCCGAAAATCGCGGCCCGGACACACCGGGCGGGTCAGCCCAGCTCCTCGTCGCCAAACTGTTCGACCCACAGTTCGAGCGCGCGCGGATGACCCGAAAGATCGTGATGCAGCGCGTGGCGCAGGCCCGAACGGGCGGCGATATCGATCACCGCATCGGCCTGG
The DNA here is from genome assembly GCF_022378335.1 of Croceicoccus hydrothermalis. Lineage (GTDB taxonomy): Bacteria > Pseudomonadota > Alphaproteobacteria > Sphingomonadales > Sphingomonadaceae > Croceicoccus > Croceicoccus hydrothermalis. The sequence continues at coordinate 28,736 of NZ_JAIQCI010000016.1, read as the reverse complement.
TTGAAACCAATCTCAACCATGGCCACACCGCCCGGCGTCATGAGGTCGGGCAATTGCGGGATCAGGGTGCGATAGGCATCCAGCCCATCCTCCCCTGCGAAAAGCGCGCCTTCGGGTTCGAACCGGCGCACATCGTCGGCCAGCGCCGGATCGCGCGTCGCGACATAGGGTGGATTGGCGAGCACCAGGTCGTAGGCGGGCATTACCCGGCTCTCCCACCCGATTTCGGTCCAGTCGGCGAGGCGAAGCTCGGTCCGCGCGGCAAGGTCGAGCTGCTCCGCATTGTGCTGCGCCATGGCGAGCGCCGCGCCCGACCGGTCGATCCCGACGCCGCGCGCCTCGTCCCAGGACGACAGCGCCGCGAGCAGGAGCGCGCCCGACCCCACCCCCATGTCCAGAATACGCGCGGGCGGCCTGTCGGCAAGCACGTCGCGCGCCGCGTTGATGAGCACCTCGCTATCGGCCCGCGGAATCAGGACATGGCGCGACACCGCGAGTTCGAGCCCGTAGAATTCCTGCCGCCCGGTAATGTGCGCCAGCGGTTCGCCCGACGCGCGCCGGTCGACCAGATCGTCGAAACGTTCGGGCGCGACCCGGTCCATATATTGCAGCAAGACCGTGGAGCGGTCGGTACCCATCGCTTCTGCCATGAGCCATTCGGCGTCCAGCCGGGGATTGTCCGACACCGGGGCAAGCCGCGCCGCCCCGTCGCGCAATGCGCCGGCGATGGTGCGTTCGGCGACGGTTCGGCCGGTGGCGGCGCTTTCGGCGTTTGGACCGGTGCGGGTTTCGTGGGCGTTGTCTTCCATCGTCATGCATCGAACGTTCCATTGGGCACGCGGTTTCGTCCGGGCGCGGGTAATTGATATGCCGTCATGAATTCTGCGCGGCCAGGCGTTTGGCCTGGTCCTCCGCGATCAACGCATCGATCATTTCGGCAAGCCCCGGCCCTTCGAGAATTTCGGGCAGCTTATGCAAGGTCAGGCCGATGCGGTGATCGGTCACGCGTCCCTGAGGGAAATTATAGGTGCGGATGCGTTCGGACCGGTCGCCGGACCCGACCATCGCCTTGCGCGCCTCCGCTTCCTCGCCATGGGCCCTGGCGCGTTCCATTTCGTAGACGCGGGCGCGCAGCACCTGCATCGCCTTGGCGCGGTTCTTGTGCTGGCTGCGTTCGTCCTGCTGAATGACGACGATGCCGCTGGGGATATGGGTCAGGCGGACGGCGGAATCGGTGGTGTTCACATGCTGTCCGCCGGCGCCCGATGCGCGGTAGATGTCGATCTTCACATCCGCATCGGCAATCTGCACGTCGACCTCGTCCGGCTCGGGAAGAACGGCGACGGTGGCCGCGCTGGTATGGATGCGTCCGCCGCTTTCGGTGACGGGCACGCGCTGCACGCGGTGGACGCCGCTTTCGAACTTCATCCGCGCGAACACGCCGGTGCCGGTGACATGGGCGACGATTTCCTTGAAGCCACCGACATCGGATACGCTGGTGCTGATCGCCTCGATGCGCCAGCCATTCTCGGCCGCGAAACGTTCGTACATGCGGTAGAGGTCGCCTGCGAACAACGCCGCCTCGTCCCCGCCGGTACCGGCCCGGATTTCGAGCATTGCGGGCCGCGCATCCGCGCTGTCGCGAGGAAGCAGGGCGAGCGCGAGCCTGTCCTCCGCGCTCGGCAATTCGCCCTCGATGCGGGCGATCTCTTCCTCTGCCATGGCGCGCATTTCGGGGTCTGTAACCATCGCGCGGGCCTCGGCGAGTTCTTCGCGCATGGCGGCCACGCCGGCCGCCTCGCGCGCGACGGGTTCGAGTTCGGCATAATCGCGGCTGGCGGTGACGAAAGCCTCCCCCTCCAGCGTACCGCTGGCCAGCCGCGCCTCAAGCTCGGCAAAGCGCCCGGCAATCTGCGCTAGGCGTTCGTCGGACACGCGCAAGGCTTCAGCCCTTCAGCACGGGCAAAAGACCGGCGAGCGGCACACGCGCCTGCGCCCCGGTGGCGAGCGTCTTGACCGTCGCCTCGCCCGCGGCGAGTTCTTCGTCGCCGAGGATTACGGCATGACGCGCGCCGCTGTCGTTGGCGCGGCTCATGCGCTTTTTCATATTGCCCTTGAACGCCATGTCGACCGTGAGCCCTGCGCGGCGCAGATCGGCGACGATACCCGCGGCCGCCGCCTCTGCCGCCGCGCCCATCGGCACGACCGCGACGTCGGCGGCAGGCTCCCCCCGTTCCCCCACCAGCATGGCCAGCCGCTCGATCCCCGCGGCCCAGCCCACCGCCGGGGTCGCCGGACCGCCCAGCGCCTCGACCAGCCCGTCATAGCGTCCACCGCCCAGCACGGTCCCCTGCGCGCCCAGGCGGTCGGTCACGAATTCGAACGCGGTGTGGCGATAATAATCGAGCCCCCGGACCAGTGACGGCGCCCGTTTCCACGCGACGCCCGCGGCATCGAGCCCGGCGGTGACGGCGGCGAAAAATTCCTGCGCCTCGGGTGAAAGAAACGCGTCGATCTGCGGCGCCTCGGCGACAAAGGCACGGTCACGGCGATCCTTGGAATCGAGGATGCGCAGCGGATTGCGATCGAGCCGGTCCTGCGAATCCTCGGAAAGCTCCGCCCGGTGGTCGCCGAAATATTCGACGAGGGCACAGCGCCAGTTCTCCCGGCTTTCCCCATCACCCAGCGTGTTCAATTGCAACGTCACGCCGTCCGCAATGCCCAGCTCGCGCAAAAGCTGATCCGCCATGACGAGCAATTCCACGTCCGCCTGCGGTTCGGCGGCGCCGATGATTTCGGCGTCGATCTGATGAAACTGGCGATAGCGCCCCTTTTGCGGACGCTCGTAACGGAACAGCGGGCCGTGCGTGGCGAGTTTCAGCGGCGCGTGCTGCTGCCACCCGTTGGTGAGGAACGCCCGCGTCAGCCCCGCGGTAAATTCGGGACGCAGGGTGAGCGATTCGCCGCCGCGATCCTCGAAGCTGTACATCTCCTTCGACACGACATCGGTCGTCTCGCCAAGGCTGCGCGAGAACACGGTCGTTTTTTCGAACACCGGCATTTCCACCCGGCGAAACCGGTAAAGCCGGCGGATGCGTTCGAAGGTTTCGACCACATGGGCGAAGGCCTCCGCCTCCGCTCCGAAAATATCCTGCGTTCCGCGAATGGCCTGCGGTGTCTCGATGCGCTTGTCCGTCATGGCGCGGCCTTTACCCGCAAAGCCCGCTCCTGCAAAGCATCGCCCTTGCCCATACAGGCGTATTGCATATGGGCGGCGGTCGCGGCACACCGTCGTGCATGAAAAAGACCATCACGGGCCGTGCCCTTCTCGCCGCCGTATCCCTTTGCGCCATCGCCATGCCCGCCCAGGCACAGACACAGGCCGAGCAGCAGCGCTCGCTCCCCCAGGCCGTGCCGATTTCGCCGTCTGTGCCCGATCCGGTCGATACGCCATGGCCGGGCGGCACCATCGACCTCGCCGTCGATGCGACCGACATCACGCGCGGCGTATTCCGCACGACGGAAACGATTCCGCTCGCGCCGGGGACGGACCGCCTGACCCTGCTCTATCCCGAATGGCTTCCCGGCAAGCATGCGCCGCGCGGGTTCCTGGCCGAGCTGACCGGCATTCGTTTCACCGCCAATGGGCAGGATCTGAAATGGACGCGCGACCCGGTTGAGGTCTACGCCTTTCATGTCGAGGTGCCCGCCGGCACGGCGCAGGTCGTGGCGCAGCTCGTCTATACCTCCCCGCTGGAGCCGAACGAGGGGCGCATCGTCATGACGCCCGAGATGATGAACCTCAAGTTCGAGGATGTCAGCCTCTATCCCGCCGGGCATTACGTGCGCCGCGTCGCGATCCGCCCGACGGTGACCTTTCCCGAGGGATGGGCCGTGGCGACCGCGCTCGACGGTATGAGCCGCGCGGGCGACACCGTGCGATGGGCGACGACGGATTATCAGACGCTGGTGGATTCGCCGATCTTCGCGGGCGCCCATCACCGTGCGTGGGATCTGGGGCAGGATGTCGATCTGGAGGTGTTTGCCGATGCGCCGCGCTATCTGGAGGCGAGCGAGGAGCAGATCGACGCGCATCGCCGGCTCGTGGACGAGGCAATCGCGCTTTACGGCTCGAAACCGTTCGATCACTACGAATTCCTGCTCGGCCTCACCGACAAGCTTGGCGGGATCGGCCTTGAACATCATCGCAGTTCGGAAAACACGCTTCCGCCCGACACGTTTACGGAGTGGAAGAAGACCGAATACCGCCGCGGCCTGCTCCCCCATGAAATGACGCATAGCTGGAACGGCAAGTTCCGCCGGCCTGCGCGCCTGTGGACCCCCGACTATCGTCAGCCGATGCAGGACAACCTGCTCTGGGTCTATGAAGGGATGACGAGCTACTGGGACATGGTGCTGGCCGCACGTTCGGGATTGCAGACGACCGATCTGATCAAGGGCGACATCGCGCGAACCGTCGCCAATTACATGACGCAGCCGGGGCGCAGCTGGCGCTCGGTCGAGGATACGACACACGATCCCATCTTCGCCGCGCGCAAGGCCAAGCCGTTTTCGAGCCAGGCCCGCGGCGAGGAATATTACAGCGAGGGTGCGCTCACCTGGCTGGAGGCGGACATGCTGATCCGGCGCGAGACGGGCGGCCGGAAATCGCTCGAGGATTTCAACAAGAGGTTCTTCGGGCTGCGCGACGGCGACTGGGGCGAGGTCACCTATGAGTTCGAGGATGTCGTCGCCGATCTCAACGCGGTTCATCCCTATGACTGGGCGAATTTCCTGCGCCGGCGCCTGCAATTGCCGAACCAGCCGGCGCCGACGCGCGGGGTGGAGCTTGCCGGATATCGCGTGGCGTTCCGGCCCGAGCCCAACCCCTATGACGAGGCGTTGATGGCGAACGCCAAATATCTCAACCTGTGGCATTCGCTTGGGCTCAACGTGGGCAATGACGGCACCGTGTCCTCGGTCCTGTGGGACGGTCCGGCGTTCAAGGCGGGCATCGTCGGCGGGGCGGATATCGTCGCCGTCAATGGCGAGTCCTATGACAGCGACGCGATGAAGCGGGCCATCGCGGCCGCGGCCGATGGCGGCGGGCCGATCGAATTGCTGATCGAGCGGGGGGGCCGTTACCTCACCGTGCCGCTCGCCTATGACGAGGGCCTGCGCTACCCCTGGCTCGAACCGGTGGATGGGGAAGATGGCGAACAATTGCTGGATCGCCTGCTCGAGCCCACGACCAAGAATTGAAAATCCGGCGCGGCGATGCGTGAGCCGGGACGGGGCGAGCGCGCGAAATGCGCTCTTGGCGCAGGCGGCATGCCGCGCTACAGCCCTGCCGGGTCACATGCTGCAACGCAGCGCCGGATAGACAGAGGACGAAAGCCCACATGCGTATCGACTTGATCCCGACGGGGTCCAACCCGCCCGACAGCCTGAATGTCGTCATCGAGGTTCCCGTTGGCGGCGAACCGGTGAAATATGAATTCGACAAGGATTCGGGCGCATTGTTCGTCGATCGCATCCTGCATACGCCGATGCGCTATCCCGCCAATTACGGGTTCGTGCCGCACACGCTCTCGCCCGATGGCGATCCGCTCGACGCGCTCGTCGTGGCGCGCAGCCCTTTCGTGCCCGGTTGCGTCGTGCGCGCGCGTCCCATCGCGGTGCTCAACCTCGAGGATGAGCATGGCGGCGATGAAAAGCTGGTCTGCGTGCCCGAGGATTCGACCTTCCCCTACTACACCAAGGTATCGGAAAAGGACGATCTGCCCGAAATCGTGTTCAAGCAGATCGAGCATTTCTTCACCCATTACAAAGACTTGGAAAAGGAAAAATGGGTCCGCGTCGGCACCTGGGGCGGCGCCGAGGAAGCGCGCCGCATCGTGATCGAGGCGATCGAGCGCGAGAAGCAGGCGAAGAACGAAAAGGGCTGAAATCAGGGGCTGAGGCGCCCCTCACCCATCCCATGAAAAAGCCCGGCGGCATCAAAACCGCCGGGCTTTTTCGTATTGAGTGCCCCCGGTGTCGGCGCGATCATTCGACCGGACGGCTGGAATCGAGCAGATCGGCCTCGCCGGTGACTGCGCGCTCACGATCGACCAGCTCCGCGATGTGGTTTTCGGGCCGCGTGCTCCGCGCCTGTGCCTCGCTTTCGCCGCTCGCCCGCTTGCGCGCCGTGGCAGGGGGCGGCGCGGCGGGCGCCGGGCCCGGCACCTGCGATATGCTGGCCCCTTCGCCCAATGCGAGCGGGCTGCCGGAATCGAAACGCAGCCGGTAGATCGGCTCAGGCAGGGCAAAGCCTGCCTCCTCCAGCGCGTCCTTCGCCGCCTTGATCGCGATGGACCGTCCTTTAAGGAAATCGGTCTCTTCCTGATCGACCCAGCCGCGAAAGCTGATGACGATATTGGAATCGCCAACCTCGCGGATGACGGCGGTCGGCTCGGGTTCGTCGAGCACGAAATCGAGACCGCGCAGCGCCTCTATACCCGTGGCCATGCCGTCCACCGGATTGTCGTCCGCATCCACGCCGAGATCGAATTCGAAACGCCGCTGCGGATTGCGGGTGTAATTGAGGATGACCGATTTGAAGACGGTCGAATTGGGAATGCGCAGATGGTTGCCGTTCAACGTCATCAACACGGTGGCCCGGCTGGTGAGGCGCACGACGCGGCCTTCATTCCCCTCGATCATCACGTGGTCGTTGGCACGAAACGGCTGCCGCAGCGACAGCATCACGGACGAAATATAATTGTCGATCGTGTCGCGCACGGCAAAGCCCACCGCGATGCCGATGACGCCCCCGATGCCGAGCACCGCGCCCAGCAATGCCGTCGCGCCGAGGATTTTCAGCGCGAGGTAAAGACCGAACAACACGCCGATGAACTTGATCGCACTCGACAGCAATTCGGTGACGAAGGCATTCGGCGTCACCTTGTCGAGCAGCCAGCGCATGCGCGAGATCGCCGCGAACAGCAGCGCCACCAGAACCGCGACCACCGTCGCGACAAGGATCAGCGGCAACATCCGGACAAGGCCGCGCGCCTCGTCCACGATCCCGCCCAGCGTGGGCGCAAGGTTGCTGTTGACGGCAAGGTCGCGCTCGATCCGGTTCGACACGGTGACGACGCCCGTCACGCGCGATGCGATGTCCTCGGCCTGCTGCGCGGCCTCTGCCTGCGCGACATTCCCGGTGAGCGTAACGACGCCCTGCTCCACCTCGACGCCCACGTTGGCGAGCGGTTCGATCGCAGCGAAGATATTGCGGATGCGCGCGGCGATGCGAATGTCCTGCTCCGCACCCTGTTCGGCCTCGATCTCCTGCGCGGGGGCCGCCGGTTCGGCTGCGCCGCCGCTCGAAAGATCGGGCAGGGCGGCATGGACAGGCGCGGCGAAAAGCAGCAGCGCGGCGGCAAGCATCATGCGGCGCATCGTCGTTATCCCCCCGCCACGGTCATGCCGTCGACGCGCAGGCTGGGCACGTTGACGGCGCGAATATCGTCGAGATCGTCGGCGGCGGTCATCTGCGCGAACATGTCCAGAAGATTGCCGGCGATGGTAAAGCCCGACACCGGCCCGGCAATCGCGCCATTCACGATGCGAAAGCCCGATGCGCCGCGGCTGTAATCCCCGGTCACGAGATTGACCCCCTGCCCGATCAGCTCGGTCACGAGCACGCCGTCACGAATGTCGGAGATGAGCGCATCGCGCGACACATCGCCGGCGTTCAGGGTCACGTTGCTGGTCGCGACGGCGGGCGAACCGCCGCCACTGCGCGCCGCATGGCCCGTCGGACGGCGGCCAAGCTTGCGCGCCGATGCGCTGTCGAGCAGCCAGCCCGTCAGCCGCCCTTCGGCCACGAGATCGCACGGCGCGGTCGGCAATCCCTCCCCGTCGAAGGGGCGCGAACGCAGGCCGCGATGGCGCAGCGGATCGTCGGTCACGGTGATGGCGGACGGGAATATGCGCTTCCCCTCACATTCGAGGAGAAAGCTTGCCTGGCGTGCGATGCTGTGGCCCGAAATGGCCGCGGCGAGATGGCCGAGCAGCGTCCCGCCCACGCGCGGATCGAAGACGATCGGCATAGGCCCGCTCTTCATCGTGCCGGGGTGGAGCCGTTCGAGCGCGCGATCGGCCGCAAGCGTCCCGATCTCCTCCTCGTCCGGCAAGTCCTCGCCGTGGCGCGCGCTGCGCCCGGCATAGCCGCGCTCCATCCCCGCGCCCTTCCCCGCGACGAGCGAGATCGACCGCGAATGGCGCGCCTGCTCGTAATGCCCTGCAAAACCGTGGCTGGTCACCAGCGCGGCGATGGCGCGGCCATAGCTTGCCGCGGCGCCGTCGCTATTGGTGATGCCGGATCGCGCGCGGCCGGCGGCCTCGGTCCGTTCCGCCGCTTCACGCAGCGCGTCCGGACCCGGCGGCGGCGACAGGAGATCGAGCGCGGGGGGCGTTCCGTCCATCAACATGTCGGCAGGCGCCAGCCCGGCATAGGGGTCGGCGGGTGCCGCCTCCGCCATGGCGACGGCCCGGCGCGACAATTCGTCGAGCGCGGCCTCGTCCGCGGCGCTCGACCCGATGGTGGCGCTTTTCTGCCCGATAAAGACGCGCAGGCCGAAATGCTCGGATTCGGAACGCTCCACCTCTTCGAGAGCGCCGAGCCGGACATGCACGGTTTCGGACAAATCACCGAGATAGACGGCATCGGCCGCATCCGCGCCCAGCCGCCGCACGCGGGCGATAAGATCGTGGCATCGGCTCTCGGCCTGCTCGGCGTTCAGCACGGGTTGGATCTCGACATGCCGGTTTCTCCTGAATTCGAAACCGGCGGGATAGGCATTGCAGGCAAGCGGGGCAAGCACGCTGGGCAAGCGCCGCCGCCGCGTTCAACCCGTCGTGCGCATCACCCCTGGAACATCCGCGCAAGCCCCGCGATCGCGAACGGCAGCCCGATCGCCCCTGCCAAGATCAGCAATTGATCGCGGCGATAGGCCCCGCGATATTGCGGATCATGCGCCGCGGTGTCCGACATCCCGGCCCATCGCCGCTCCAGCTTCAGACAGATCGGGATGATCGCCAGCACCAGAATGACCAGCGCCATATAGGGCAGAAGGGTGCCGGAAAATTCCTTGAGCTGCTTTACCGTGACGAAGATCTGCAGGACCGTGTACACCAGAAGCGCGTAGGCGATATTGTCGCTGATCTTCCTCGGCCAGCCGCGGGGCGCGTTGACCCGCGATGACGGTTGTTCCCGCCTTCGATGCAAGCGGGCGCTGCGTTCGATTCGTGTTTGCGATCCTGCCATGCCGCACGATCCTTTCCCGTTTATTCGTGGTTCGAGTATCATTTGTTTCGCAGCCAAGGTCAATGCCGCTGCATTTGCGGCTGTTCCGGGCGCGCAGCCTGATTTCACGGAAGGTTTCCCATGCACGAATCCTGCCAAACCGATTGCATGACGGCGTTGAGAAGGCTTTAATGGTTTGCAGGCCATGATATGCGTCGCAAACCGATCGTGACCGATACCCCGCCGCAACCCAAGGATCTGACGCCATCGCTACCGAGATCGCTCTCGACCCCGCCATAGACCCCGAAGAGACCGCCGCGCCCCCCGTGCCGCAAGGCGGGCTGGAGGTGCTGTCCATCGCCAAGAGCTATGACAAGCGGGCGGTGCTTACCGACATATCGCTGTCCGTCGCGAAGGGCGAGGTGCTCGGCCTGCTCGGCCCGAATGGCGCGGGCAAGACGACGTGCTTCTACTCGATCATGGGGCTCGCACGGCCCGATTCGGGCCGGGTGTTGCTCGACGGGAACGACATCACCAACCTGCCGATGTATCGCCGCGCGATCCTGGGCCTCGGCTATCTCCCTCAGGAAACCAGCATCTTTCGCGGGATGAGCGTCGAACAGAACATCAATTGCGTCCTCGAACTGGTGGAGCCGGACAAACAGGTCCGCGCCGCCGAGCTGGAGCGGCTGCTCGACGAATTCGGGCTGACCCGGCTGCGCGAAAGCCCGGCGATGGCGCTTTCGGGCGGGGAACGGCGCCGCGCCGAAATCGCCCGCGCGCTTGCGGCGAAACCGTCGATCATGCTGCTCGACGAACCGTTTGCCGGCATCGACCCCCTTTCGATCAGCGATATTCGCGACCTGGTGAAGGATCTGAAAGGGCGCGGCATCGGCGTGCTCATCACCGATCACAACGTGCGCGAAACGCTCGAAATCGTCGATCGGGCCTGCATCATCTATGGCGGGCAGGTCCTCTTTGCCGGCAGCCCGGAGGCGCTCGTTGCCGATGAAAACGTGCGGCGGCTCTATCTTGGCGAGGGGTTCACCCTGTGATGTCGGCGCACGCCCACCTGCCGGATCCGTGCGGCTGACGATCCATGGCCATCGGCCCCCGCCTCGACATACGGCAATCGCAATCGCTGGTGATGACACCGCAATTGCAGCAGGCGATCCGCCTGCTGACGCTGTCGAACCTGGAGCTTGAAAGCCACATTGCCGACGCGGTGGCGGATAATCCGCTGCTCGAACTGGGCGAGACGGGCGAGGTTGCGGCTTCCGCTCCGGCCGAGGCCGAATTGCCCGACGCGGGCAGCACCGACGGCGCCAACGCACTCGATATCGCGCCCGATGCGGCGGATCGCGATTTCGACACCGGCGACGGGATCGGCGCGCGCGAGGGGAGCATGGGCGCGGGCGCCGCGTCCGATGGCGATTATGACATCGCCGAACGCGCCGAGGATGCCGCCACGCTGGCGCAGCATCTCCACGCGCAGATCGGCGCCGCGGGCGGGACGGCGGCGCTTCGCTTCGTGGCCGGCCATCTGATCGACCATCTCGACGAGGCGGGCTATCTCGTCGGTGATCTTGCCGACATCGCCGTCTCGCTCGGCATCGATCTGACCGAGGCGGAACGGGCGTTGATGCTGCTGCAAACGCTCGACCCGACAGGGGTGGGTGCGCGCTCACTGTCCGAATGTCTCGCGCTACAGGCGAAGGAGGCCGATCGTCACGACCCGTGCATGGCGGCGCTGCTCGCCAATCTCGACCTGCTCGCGCATGGCAATCTTGCGCAGCTGCGCCGCATTTGCCGCGTCGACGACGACGACCTTGCCGACATGATCGCCGAATTGCGTCGTTACGATCCCAAACCCGGCCATCGTTTCGGCGGCGGGGCGGCGATGCCGGTGGTGCCCGATGTCCTCATCCGCCGGGCAAAAGACGGTTGGGGCGTGGCGATCAATAGGCGCACGCTTCCGCGACTGGTCGTCAATCGCGACTATTACGTGCAGATGAAGCGTCATTGCCGCGACCGCGCCGCGCAAGGCTGGCTGGGTGAAAAGCTGACCGACGCGAACTGGCTCACCCGCGCGCTGGATCAGAGGCAGCGCACCATATTGAAGGTCGCGCATGAAATCGTGCGGAGGCAGGACGGTTTTTTCCGCCGCGGCGTATCCGCGCTCGTCCCGCTGACCCTGCGCGAGGTTGCGGAAAAGGTCGAACTGCACGAATCGACGATCAGCCGGGTGACATCGAACAAGTTTTTGCATTGCGAGCGGGGCACGTTCGAGCTCAAATATTTCTTCGGTTCGGGGGTCGCCCATAGTGACGGCGAGGGTGGCGCCTCCGCCGAAGCCGTAAAGGCCGCCATCCGCCAGCTTTGCGATGCGGAGGACCCGAAGAAGATCCTGTCGGACGATGCGCTGGTCGAATGTCTGAAGGATCGTGGCTATACGCTCGCCCGGCGGACGGTCGCGAAATATCGGGAGGCCATCGGCATCGGCTCCTCGGTACAGCGTCGCCGACTCAAGCGCATCGCCGCCGGCGGGTGATCCACCCCTCGCAGGGCGCATCGCGCGGCCACATTCCTCCGTTTCGGACCTGACGTCAAACGGCGCAATTCGGGGGGCTGGAACGGATCTGAAGTCGCGATCCACCTAGGCTTCAGTGCCTTGGGTCCATTTCACACCTTATTAACCTTTGTCGCCCATCATTTGTATGGTTAATTCGGGGCACTGGCTCTTCCGGACCGGGGACTACGGTGGCCGCGGGCGGGGCGATACGAAACAGGGAAGCGACATCATGCGGATTTTGTTGATCGAAGACGAACCGACCACGGCAAAGGCAATCGAGCTCATGCTGGGCGGCGAAGGCTTCAATGTCTATCAGACCGATCTTGGGGAGGAGGGGCTCGATCTCGGGCGGCTCTACGATTACGACATCATCCTGCTCGATCTCAACCTGCCCGACATGCACGGTTACGACGTGCTCAAGAAACTGCGCGTGGCCAAGGTACAGACGCCGGTTCTCATCCTTTCGGGGATCGCCGAAATGGATTCGAAGATCCGCAGCTTCGGCTTCGGCGCGGACGATTACGTGACCAAGCCCTTTCACAAGGACGAATTGATCGCGCGCATCCATGCCGTCGTTCGCCGGTCGAAGGGGCATTCGCAATCGGTGATCAAGACCGGCAAGCTGGCCGTGAATCTCGATACCAAGACGGTCGAGGTGGCAGGCTCGCGCGTGCATCTCACCGGCAAGGAATATGCCATGCTGGAGCTGATGTCGCTGCGCAAGGGCACGACGCTGACGAAGGAAATGTTCCTCAACCACCTGTACAACGGCATGGACGAGCCGGAGTTGAAGATCATCGACGTGTTCATCTGCAAGCTGCGCAAGAAGCTGTCGATAGCGTGCGATGGGGAAAACTATATCGAGACCGTGTGGGGCCGCGGCTATGTCCTGCGCGATCCGGCGCAGGAGGCGGAGGCCGCCTGACCCTCGCCCCCTTCCCTTCGCGACCGCGACGCGGGATGGAGGGAGCGGGCGAAGATAAGGCGGGCGGAGCGCAAAACCCGCACCGTCGCATCTCGACGCAGGCCGCGCCACCCGCTATCGGCGCGGCATGACGGCGAACAAGGAAGGCGACCCCCTCACGCTCAACCGGCTTTATGGCCGGTCCAAGGGGAAGAAACTGCGCAGCGGGCAGCAGGAGCTGCTCGACGAACTCTACCCGCAGATCGCGGTGCCGGACGACGGGCCGATCACCGCAGCCGGCCTGTTCGGAAGCGATCGCCCGCTGCATTTCGAGATCGGCTTCGGTTCGGGCGAGCATATGGCCGGGCGTGCCGACATGCTTCCGGACCATGGCTTCATCGGGGCGGAACCCTTCGTGAACGGCGTGGTGGGCGCGCTGCTCCATGTGCGCGAACGGTCGCTGCCGAACGTGCGGCTGCACATGGGGGATGCGTTGCAAGTGCTCGACCGGGTTCCCGATGGCGCGCTCTCGTTCTGCTATCTGTTGCATCCCGACCCTTGGCCGAAGGCGCGCCATGCGAAGCGCCGGATGATGAACGACGGCCCGGTCGATCTCATCGCGCGCAAGCTGAGGCCGGGCGGCGAATTCCGGTTCGGCACGGACCATCCGATCTATCTTCGCCACGCATTGATGGTGATGCAGCGTCATGCCGCGGCCTTCGAATGGCTGTGCGAGACGCCCGCCGATTTTCAGGTGCGGCCCGGCGGCTGGCCCGAAACACGATATGAGGCCAAGGCCCGGCGCCAGGGGCATGAGGTCTGGTACTTTCGATTCAGGCGACGCTAGACTACGCTGATGTTGTAAAAACAACGACTTAGCCAAAAACATCTACGCCAGGATTGCCTCCAATTCGCCCCTTTTTCCGCTTGCGTGATTACCCGGTGATTGCCAGAAAAAGGCCACGAGGTATCGCATGGCAACAGGAAAAATCAGCAAGCGCACGGTCGATTCGCTCCCGGTTGGACCAAAGGAAAACTATCTTTGGGACACCGATCTTAAGGGCTTTGGCGTCAAGATTACAGCTGCTGGATCAATCAGTTACATAATCCAGTTCCGAATGGGCGGACGAGAAGCGAAGACCCGTCGTTTCACGATCGGATCACATGGATCGCCCTGGACACCGACTACTGCACGCTTGGAGGCTGAGCGATTGTTGGTGATTGTTGCGCAGGGCATTGATCCGGTTGATGCGGAAAAGCAGCGCCGACGGGAAGCTGTCGACCTCGCCTTCTCGAATTACGCTGACCTCTTCACTCGCTCCTGCAAACGCGAGGGATGGCGTCGCCTCGTGGAACGATCCATTCGCCTCTACCTCAAGCCCACATTCGGAATGAAGGCGCTGCCAGCGATTACGAAGATCGACGTCGTATCGGTTCTCGATCAGATGCCGCCCAAGCAGGTGGCAAACCGGCGAAATGTCTTTGCCGTTATGCGCCGCCTGTTTCGCTGGGCCGTGAGTCGCGGAGATATCGATCGCAGTCCGATGGAGGGCATGGAAACGCCGCCTCCGGTCAAGCCACGAGAGCGCTGGCTCAAGGATGGCGAACTCCGCCATATCTGGGACGCGGCACCGGAATGTCATCGATGCTTTGGTCCAATTGTCAGACTTCTGATCGTGACCGGACAGCGCCGTGAAGAAGTCTCCGGGATGCAATGGCAGGAGCTCAGTCGCAGCGAAAGATTGTGGACCCTGCCCGGATCTCGGACCAAGAACGGAGAACCAAACTCCATTCCGCTCAACGATCTTGCAATCGCCGAGCTCGACCGGGAGGCTCGCGGCGAGAAGTGGCCACGCAAAGGCCGCGTCTTTGCGACAGCTAGTGGGGCGGGCTTTACGGGATACGCCAAGGGGAAGGTGAAGCTCGACAGCCTGATCGAGGAACGTCGCGAAGAGCCGCTCGACGCCTGGCGCCTTCATGATCTACGACGAACCCTCGCTACGAACTTTCAGCGGCTTGGCGTTCGGTTTGAAGTCACCGAAGCCGTTCTCAACCACGTCGGCGGATCTCGTGCCGGAGTCGCCGGCATCTACCAGCGCCACGATTGGAAGGACGAGAAGCGCCAGGCACTCGATGCCTGGAATGATCACCTCGCGACGGTTCTGTCCGAGAGTGGAGAGACCACCTAACTCATTGGCGAGGGCTAGGCGGTCTGCTGGTTCAAACGTCCGACCAAAGCGGGTACCAGAGCCTCGATGTGTTGATGATATGCGCGTACCGCCCGGGTTGAGCCATCGAAACCCTGCTGAGCTGTTCGCTCAATTTGCTCAAGGGCATGCGACGCCCCAGGCCAAATCTCCGGCTCGAGTTCACGTATCGGGTGGAGTCTGTCGCTAATGCGTTCGACCAAATGTACGCGAAACCGATTGCCTGAGTTTGCCGCGATGTCTCTGAAGACATGCGCCAATCGGTCGGCATAAGCACCCTGAGTGACGTTGGATCCTTCGTCGATTTCCAGTGATTTGCGGTCGGTGTCGGAAGTGTGCTCCAAAAGCAGCGCGTTGACTTGCAGGATGTCGCGCAAGGCCTGTTCGGTAAGCAGCGGTACGCGAAATCCTTCGCCGGGCGTGAGGTCGACCAGCCCTTCGCCGACAAGCTGGTTCAGGCTGTCTCTTACCGGCGTCATGCTTACTCCGAAATCGTCAGCCAGTCGCATCGCCTCGAGCTTCGCACCGGCCCGGAAGCGCCCTTCCAGCAATGCATTTTTAAGCCGCCTATACGTAGGCTCGAGGACGTGAGCGGGACTCATCGCCCGCTGCGGCGCGTCTCGGCGAACTCACGAACCGCTTCTTTCTGGTCGGGGCGCAGACTATCGGTTGCCTGCGGGAATTCGGGCACCTCGTCACGCAGCAGAACCGACGGGCATTGCCCTTCGAAATTACCCAGGTTCGGGCGGTGCTGCACATAACCGGCCAGTTCGGCGAGTTCGGGCGAGAACTCTTTTGCTACTGCTGGCGGATAGGCCAGCCAGAGATTCTCGTAGGGTTTGAGCCAGCCGAGACTGTAGCCGATTACGACACCGCGGCGGACATCCTCGGTCTGGTTTGGCCCCGCTCCATGGACGGTGGAGCCGAGAAAGCAGATGGCATCGCCGGGCTTGCAAACTGCGACTATGGGATCGTCGAGACTTTCGAGATTGTCGACAGGCTTCCTGTGCGTCCCGGGGTAGATGCGTGTCGCGCCATTGAGGCGAGTAAATTCGGTCAGCGGCCAGATGACGTTGAGAAGATATTCGTGATCGCCCTTGCGGCCTGCCCACATATCCTGATCGCAATGCGGAAACTGTTCTATCTCGCCGGGATGGATCGCGATCGCCTGGGCGACATTGAGCTGTATCCGGTCGCAGGCGCTGCCGAGAATTGCGCGGGCGAGCGATAGGACTAGCGGCTGCAGGACCAGATCGCCCGCGACCTGCGAGCGGCGAAGGAGGCTTCCAAACCGTTTGGTCCGATGCCCATAGAAGTCTCCCTTGCCGAGTGGCGCCTGCGCAAACGCAGCTTCCAGGTCGGCATCGAGTGCGGCGATCTGTTGCTCGGCGACAAGCTGCGGAATGATGCAATAGCCATCCTCTTGCAGCTGATCGAGCCAATACGCCTCGCTCGGCGCAGTCATGCTGCCAGCTCCATACCACCATAGGCTTCCGGCTGAGGATTGCGGCAGTAGATCCCTGCGTTGGCGAGTTGCGCGCGTGTATCCTGGTCGATGTCGATGCGAAGAGCGACAAGCTCCTGTCTATCGATGAAAAGGTTCGGCCCCAGCTGCTGGCAGCGCCAGCCGAACTGAGCGATCTGCCGGAACCAGGGCACCGGGGCGACCGCCGAATAACCAGAGATCCCTTCCGATAGCGCAAAATCGGCGAGTGCGGAGACGAGCTGGTTGCGGACACCCCGGCGATCAGCGCGCGGCAACGTGGGATCGATACAGAAACGGGTAATCTCGCGAAATGTCTCATCCTGCGGAACCGGTCCGGTGCACAGCTGTGGAAAGAGATCGCGCAAGATATGAGGTCCATCAGAACGCAGGAGCCGGGCCGATGCACGATGCTCGCAATTTTCGCCGGTGAGGACGAGATAGGCGGCCGAGGGCGTATCGAACTGGTCGATTTCAAAGGTCTCGTCGAGCACCGGAACGTCCCACCCAAGAAGATCCACGAACACGCGCTTGCGCGCCTCGAACATGGCGCGAAGTGCCGGATCGACCAGGCTTGCACCACTTATACCGCTGCTTTGCTGCATGAAGATTACCTGTGAACTTGATGACTGCTCGCATCTCATCAAATCCGGATAGGCAGCGACATACCAAGAATTGGGGAGGGCCACATCTGGCGCTCTACAGGGCGAGTTTACTGACCGCCCCACCTGTGCGATGAGCTTCAGCGTTTGAAAATCAACAAGATACGACAGGTATCCTATCGGTCCGATTCTGTTCATCCCGAGAAGGTCACAAGCTGGCTATGAATGCAAAAGTCATCACGAATTTCCAGCTTGGCAGCCGCGAATCCTCCTCGGCGCCGGATGTCTTGCCCCTGGCTACAGAGCATGCGCTGCAATCCGCCGGAGCTGCTTTCCATGCGCTCGCCGACACCATGCCGCAGATGGTTTGGTCGACTCTTCCCGACGGCTCCCACGATTATTACAATGCGCGCTGGTATGAATTCACGGGTGTCCCTGTCGGATCAACCGACGGCGAAGGATGGGCCGGGATGTTCCATGAGGATGACCAGGCCGACGCATGGAAGAAATGGAACCACAGCCTCGCTACCGGCGAACCGTACGAGGTTGAATATCGCCTGAGGCATCACAGCGGCGATTATCGCTGGATGATCGGTCGTGCGCTGCCGATCCTCAACGAGGAGGGTGAGATCCAGCGCTGGATCGGCACTTGTACGGATATCGACGAGCAGAAGCGCACCGCCCTCCAAAACGAAATCCTGAGTCAAGAGCTCAGCCATCGCATCAAGAACATCTTCGCGATTGTTTCCGGTTTGATCAGCCTGACAGCGCGCGCAAATGAAGCGTTCGGTGAAGCGTCGCGCGACCTGCTGGGCCGGATTTCCGCGCTGGGGCGCGCGCACGAATTCGTCCGGCCCCACAGCGAAAAGTCCCAGCCCGAGGGCAAGGAAGTGACCCTCGCCACGCTGCTTGCGACGATCTTCGAGACCTATCCTGCCTTTTCCGAAAGAAGGATTGCTATTTCCGGCCCCGATATCGCGGTCGAAAGCCGCGCCGCCACGCCGGTTGCATTGGTGTTCCACGAGCTGGCTACCAACGCGATGAAGTACGGAGCTCTGTCCAATCCCGAGGGAAGGATTTCGCTGGACCTTTCAACCGAGGACGAGATGGTCCGCTTCCGCTGGAGGGAACACGGAGCTCACATCGACAAGGCGAGTGAGCCTCAAACGGGTTTCGGAAGTCGCCTCATCGAGTTGGCCGTGAAGCAACAGCTAGGAGGCAATTACGAGAGAACCTGGCATGACGATGGCGTTGAACTCGTCATGGATGTCCGAAAAAGCAGGTTGCAGGAGCCTAGTTAAAGAAGAGCCTAAGACGGGCTGGCGGATCGATTTTTTCGCCCTTCCGGACCGCAATGACATAGTCGAGAACCTGCTTGAGAATGCTAAGATCGACCGGTTTTTCCAGCGCGCCCAGCGTTCCGCTCACCCCTTCGCCGAGTTGTGCGGGATTGGCGGTTACGAAAATAACCTCGATCCCGAAATCCGCAGCAAGCTTCTCGCCGATCCTCGGACCAGTGGCTCCATCGGCCAGATTGACATCGACGAGCGCCACATCGATCGCGTCTGAAGCCTTTGCCAATGCCGATTGCATGTCGTCGGCTATGCCTGCGGATTCATGACCGAGATCGTGAACCACCGCCTCCATTTCGACAGCTATGAGGAATTCGTCTTCGACAATCAGAATGGTGGTCGGCATGGAAAGCTATCAAAAGTTAAATGACGAGGCTCTGTAGTGAGGGGACGGACAGGGCGCATATTCGTTCCCTCGCCTCGTCGCATCCGGCTTCGATCGAAATAGCTTCAAGACGCGCACCCGTTCCGACGGCATAGCTTCACTATCGGGCGCCAGGACCATGACCAAAGAGCGTATCTATGATGGGGCATTCCGGAACATCACTGCCTTCGCAGCGGGCTGATACATCGGCTAGCGTGCGCTCCAACCTAGTCAAATCAGCAATTTTAGCTCGCACGCTGGCCAGATGGTTATTGGTCAGATCCCGAACCTCGCCGCAGCTGTAGGGGTGCGAATCAACGAGGCTGAGCAGGCTTTTGAGCTCCTCGATCGAAAAACCCAGATCGCGGCCGCGCAAGATAAAGCCGAGCCGCGCCTGGTCGCCGGGTGGATAGAGCCTGTGCCCGCTTGCCGTACGCTCGGGAGGCTGAAGCAGACCGATGTTCTCGTAGTAGCGGATTGTCTCAAGGTTGCAGCCCGACCGTCTGGCCAGTTCTCCCCGTTTGATCACTTGCGATGCTGTCATGAGCCATATGCCAATTAGTGCTTGAACCTGTAGTTACTACAGGGAGTACATTGGTTTCCATGGTCGATCAAATGCACAAGAACGCGCAGCTCTTATGGGCGAGCGGCGGGACGCTCGGCGCGATACTCGCCTCGTCCTGCTGTATTGCCCCGCTGTTATTGCTGAGCCTTGGCATCAGCGGCGCGTGGATCGGCAATCTCACTGCGCTCGAACCGTACAAATGGGTATTTATCGCCATTGCGGTTGTCTTTTTGGCCCTTGGATTCCGGCACGTCTATTTTCGGCAAGCCGAACCTTGCGAAGACGGAACATATTGCGCGCGGCCCGGAGCAAACCTGCTCGTCAAAAGCTCCCTGTGGCTGGCGACCGTATTGGTCGCTGCCTCGTCCACGGTCGAGTGGTGGGCGCCGCAATTCTACTAGGAGTTCGAAAGATGAAGAAGACGATGATCGTCGCAGTTGCGATACTGGGACTGGCCGGAGCGGCTATCTGGGCAGCGACCTTGTTTCCGCCAAACTCCGACGAACGGGTTCAACAAAATTCCGCGCATCTGCAATCGGCAAGTTTTGCGGTCGAGAATATGACCTGCGCGACCTGCCCGATAACGGTTCGGCGCGCGATGGAAGGCGTGGCAGGCGTGCACGAGGTGACTATCGATTACGAGACCAGGACGGCGACTGCGCAGTTCGATCCTGAGCGAACAACCACAAGCGCGATCGCCGCGGCGTCGACCGAGGCCGGATATCCGGCGATCCTTTCAGAGAGCGCGCTATGATCGAACTGAAGTCCGAGATCACATGCCCTACTTGCGGGTACAAAAAGCTCGAAAGAATGCCGACGGATGCCTGCTGGTTTTTCTACGATTGCAATGGTTGCGGTGTGAAACTCCGCCCCAATGCGGGCGATTGCTGTGTCTTCTGCTCATTCGGCACCATCCCCTGCCCGCCGATCCAGGAAACGCGTGCCGATCGCAAGGGCGCCACATGTTGCGGAGGGCGGTGAGATGAGTACGCGAAACTTCGATCTTATAGTGCTGGGTGTTGGTATGGCGGCCGTAAATGCCGCCAACAAATGCGCCTCAGCCGGTTGGTCGGTCGCGGTGGTCGACGCACTGCCTTATGGCGGCACCTGCGCCCTGCGCGGCTGCGATCCGAAGAAAATGCTCCGCCGCGGGGCGGAAATCATCGACGCAGCGCGGCTCATGCACGGCAAGGGCATCGAACCGAACGACATCGCCATCAACTGGCCCGATCTGGTCGCCTTCACGCAGACGTTCACCGACAAAATGCCCGGTCGGATCGAAAACGGTCTGGAGAGCAACGGCGTCACTACCCTTCACGGGAAAGCGCGCTTCGTCGGCGAAGATACCGTCGAAATCGACGGCGAGGGGCAGTTTCAGGCAAACCATTTCCTGATCGCAACGGGTGCCAAGCCGCAGACGATAGATGTTCCCGGCTCCGAACACCTTACCGACAGCACCGAGTTCATGCGGCTTGATGCGCTGCCCGAACGCATCCTGTTCATCGGCGGCGGCTTCATCTCGTTCGAGTTTGGCCATATCGCAGCACGCGCCGGCAGCGAGGTGTGCATGATCGATCGCGGCGAGAGACCGCTTAAAGGTTTCGATGCCGATCTTGTTGAAAGACTCGTCGCGCGAGGCGAGGAAGTCGGCGTCCAACTGCGACGGCGCACGTCACTCAAATCCATCAAGAAGGACGGGACGGACTTTCTTGTCACGGTAGAAACGGGTAGCGAAACGAAAGATTTGCGCGCCGATCTCGTCGTCCAAGGCGCGGGCCGCGTCGCGGCAATTGATCAGCTCGATCTGGCCGCAGCCAATGTCGAGGCAGGTGACAAGGGCGTTGCGGTCAACGCCTACCTGCAAAGCACGTCCAACCCGAAAATCTACGCTGCCGGGGATGCCGCCGATACGCAGGGTGCCCCGCTTACGCCTGTCGCGGTTTTCGAGGGCAAGGTAGCTGCGTCCAATATGCTCAAGGGCAACCGGACCAAGCCGGATTATTCGGGAGTTCCGAGCGCTGTATTTACCGTACCGGAGCTAACCCGCGTTGGCATGCTCGAACAGGATGCACGAGAGGCCGGGCACGATATCCGCGTCGTCGAGAATGACACCGGCGACTGGTATTCCAACCTTCGCGTTGGCGAAAGCTGCGCTGCAACCAAGGTTATAATCGATAAGGACAGCGACACTATCCTGGGCGCCCATCTGCTCGGACCCGAATATGGCGAAATCATTAATTTCTTCGGTTTGGCCATCCGACTTGGACTGACAACAAGCGATCTCAAGAAAATGGTATCGGTGTATCCGAGCGTGGGCTCCGATCTTGGCTCCATGCTATCGTAGTTGCGCCTCGCTTGGTCCAGTAAAGCCATCAACCGGGTAATCCCGTTTGCGATCGACAGTCGAAATCTCGATAGAGGTCAGATGATGACCTTTCTCGCATATCTCGGTGCTGCAATTGCTGAAATTGCGGGCTGTTTCGCTTTCTGGGCGTGGTTGCGTATGGACAAGTCGGCTTGGTGGCTCGTTCCGGGCGTGGCTTCACTCGTCCTTTTTGCCTATTTGCTAACGCTGGTCGATGCCGAGCATGCAGGTCGAACTTATGCTGCCTACGGCGGGGTCTACATTCTGTCCGCGCTTTTGTGGCTTTGGATCGCAGAAGGCGTGAAGCCCGATCGGTGGGACACTCTGGGCGTGGCGATCTGCCTTGTAGGCGCCGGCGTCATCTTGCTCGCCCCCAGACCGGTATGAGGCACATCCGCATCAAGCCAAATGGAATATACCACGCGTCCGATTGGCGATCGCTACCAGCGACAACATGACAGGCACTTCTACGAGGACGCCTACCACCGTAGCCAAAGCAGCTCCGCTCCCTAGGCCGAACAGGCCGATCGCAACCGCCACCGCCAGTTCGAAAAAATTGGACGTGCCGATAAGAGCGCAGGGCGCGGCTACTGCGTGCGGGACCTTCCACGCTTTGGCCCAGCCATAAGCGATGAAGAAGATGCCGTAGCTTTGGACAACAATGGGCGCTGCAATCAGCGCGATCAACAGCGGTCGGGCGACAATGGTTTCCGCCTGGAAGCCGAACAGCAGCAACACCGTCAGCAGCAGGCCGATGATCGAGAGCGGCTTCATGCGCCCCGTGAATTCGGACACCGCCGCTTCATCGCCGCCATGGGTCGCGAGAAGCCGATGCCGCACAATGGCACCGGCTGCGAGCGGCACGACCACATAGAGCGCGACCGAGAGCAGCAGCGTCTCCCACGGGACCGCAATGTCGGTCACGCCCAGCAGCAGCGCGACAATGGGCGCGAAGGCCACGATCATGATGAGATCATTCGCCGCGACTTGCACCAGCGTATAGGCAGGATCGCCCCTGGCGAGCTGCGACCATACGAAGACCATCGCGGTGCAAGGGGCCGCACCCAGCAGGATCAGCCCGGCGATGTATTGCTGGGCATCGGCAGGCGCGATCAGGTCGGCAAAGACGACCTCGAAGAACAACACGCCAAGTGCAGCCATCGTGAAAGGCTTGATGAACCAGTTCACTACCAGCGTGATGATCAGGCCCTTTGGCTTGTCACCGACGCGACGCACCGCGCCGAAATCGACCGCCACCATCATCGGGAATATCATCGCCCAGATCAGTACTGCGACGACAAGATTGACCGAGGCGTATTCGATGCCCGCTAGCGAGGCGAATAGCTCTGGCGCTGCATTGCCGAGCGCAATCCCGGCGAGGATCGCGCCGCCGACCCAGACCGAAAGCCATTTCTCGAACAGGCCTAGCCCCGCCGCGCGGGCGTCCATGTCAGCAGCTGCAGCGGTCATTGTTCATCCGCCTCGTGGCCAATGGCTTGCAGCTTTTCGCGCAGGGCAATCTGCTCGAAGCTGGCAATCGGCAGCGCCAGCATCAGGTCGATACGGCGCTTCAGCATGCGAAACGCATCGAGGAAGGCCGCTGCCTTCTCTGCATCGCTGCCCTCGACCGCCGCCGGATCAGGAATGCCCCCGTGCGCGGAAGTCGGACGACCCGGCCATACTGGGCAAGTCTCGGCCGCCGCGCTGTCGCAGACGGTGAAGATCAGATCGAATTCTGGTCCTTCGGCAAACTCGCTCCAGCTCTTTGAGGAATAGCCATCTGCCGGATAGCCCAGTGTCTTGAGCGTATGGATCGCCCAGGGATTCACTGTGCCGATCGGATTGCTTCCGGCGCTGTAGGCCTTGAATCGACCCTCACCGTCTTGGTTGAGGATTGCCTCACCCAGGATCGAACGAGCGGAATTGCCCGTGCACAGGAACAGCACGTTCAGCGGTTGATCTAACATCAGTTACCTCAGCAGCAGGACGTCTTGGCAGGTGCCAGTTGCGGCGCGCAGCAGGCGCCCAAAGTGGCAATGGCAGATGCGAGCTGGTCGAGGTCAGGACTGCCGCCATAGGTCGTGCTCTCGCCATCGGTCAGAAAAGCTTCCCAGACGACGCCATCTGGATCGGCGATCCAGCTCTTTTCCGACTGCGCGTAGCAGCAAGTCGTCGCGCCTTCTTCGAGCACCGGGCGGTCAGCAGCCTTGAGGCGGCCATAGACCTCTTCGAGTTCGCTCTTGTCCTCGACCTGCAAGCCGACATGCTCGATGCCTTTGGCAGCAGCCTCGCGCATCGAAATCGCGAAGTTGATGCGCGGATCTTCCAGCATCCACTTGGCATAGTCGGCCTTCACCACGTCGGGCTCGGCACCGAACAGGCTTGAATAGAAGGCAATAGAGTGGTCGATGTCGGTCACGCCGACATGCACGTGAAAGCGTTTCATCAGGCGCTCTTTCGTTGAGGAGAAGGAAAGCATTCGGTATCCTGGGAACAGGACATGCCGCCGCAGCAGTTCTCGGTGAGGTAGCCCATCAGGCCATTCATCGCGGCATAGTCCGCCGAATAGATGATCGAGCGGCTTTCGCGCCGCTGGGTGACCAGCCCCGCATTGCCCAGTTGGGCAAGGTGAAAGCTCATTGAAGACGGAGGCACTTGGAGTTTCTCAGCTAGCACCCCAGCGGCAACGCCTTGCTCCCCGGCCTGCACGAGCAGGCGGAATGCGGCGAGGCGATGCTCCTGTGCCAGAGCAGATAGGGCTCGGATCACGCGGTCGGCTTGCATCGCTCACTCCAATGATTCGATAACTATTAAAATATCGAAATGCCGAGAGAAGTCAAATTGCTTTCTGAACGGTTGCGAAATAGGCAGTACGGCCATGTTCGAGTGATTGAGAGGCAGTGGCGCGAAAACTAGCCTGTGTCCCGCCAACGGATAATGTCGGCAAACCCGATCAACCCGTCGAACAGCGCCGCGACGACGAGGGACTGTTTACAATGGACCTGGTAGCGCTCGCGGGCCATCTTAAGATGCTGAATGACGGTTTCGGTGCTGATTTCGAGTATCATGGCCGTTTCAGCTGCAGTCTTCCCTCTTGCAACCCAAAGCAGACACTCCCGCTGCCGATCGGTCAGGGAAGGGACCTTCTCATCGAACTTTTCTGAACTCAGGCCCAGCGCACAGCTCAAAGCCAGCGTCCCGATCATTTCCGCGACGGCGAAGCGCCGTCGGGGCAGTTCTCGCTCGGGTCGAACAGCAAAGGTGCAGGTGCCGTGCCCTATCCCGGGCAAATGCCGCGGAACAGTATAACCATTGCCAATTCCGCATTCCCGGCCGACATTGAGCATTTGACGGTCGCCGCGCGTGAGAGGGACGAGTTCGTCAATCCAGTCCCAGGCGAAACCGATGATGGTCTTGTCACAGGCTCTTCGCACCGGATCCTGCCCTGCGAGGTCGAAGGCAATATAGACTTTCGCCCATTCGTCGGGATAGTCGTGCAATAGCAGGCCCGGTGCCTCGCACGATGTCGAACGCATCTCCAGGCTAAGCGCGAAGTGGTCGAAGCCAAGGCGCCGGGAAACCTGTTTAAGCGCACCGTCGAGTTCAGTGTCCGAACGGACATTGATAAGTTCAGTTGCGAATTCCTCCGCGAGATATGCGTACATAGACCTGCCGTTCGATCGGCAGCACGCAATCCAACACGCCGCCACCTGACCGCCTGCTCGGTGCCGGATCAGACGGTTCCATTCCACCTGTTCCAGCAGTTGCAGTTGCGACCCTCAAGGTCCGGTTCCAATCCGGGCGCGCCGCAAAATTCAGCAGCATGCCCCACGAAAAACCATAGTGCATTCAGTGCGTTTGAAAAGAGCGGAGCCGGCTTTGGCGAAGCAAGCCGAGATAGCCGTGCGACGCCATTCGCCGCGCCTCAACCACGAGACGCTGGGTCTGGCGGCGTTGCGATGACGATTTCCAGTCAATGGCGCGCTGCGCGGACAATCCCCGATAAACAATGGTTCCAGCGATATCTTTTAGCATAACACCCTCAGGCGCCCGGGATAAAGCATCAAGTATGGCGAGCAGCAAGTGGAAGCGGTGGGACTGATAGGCAGTGGGCTGCAACTGGTTTCGCACGCTGGGAGCAGCGGAACCATCTACACAGCAGTGAAACGCATCGAGCGCCGCCAGCCTGATCGGAAACGACTGGTCCCGAGGGATCAGATAATTGTCTCCACCCAACCGGGCGGAGGCCATAACGAGCAGCCGATGGCGAGCGCCACCACCGGCGAGGACCAGATGATCTCCCGCATTGCTGGTTCGCTTGGAGATCAGGTCGCACGTTGCGCGCGCCGCCTTGACTGCGCGCCCACCGCCAAGAATTACCACATGAGCGTTTTCCTCGGCTTGCCAGATCGCCGGATGGCTGCGAGCTGAAAGGTCGGGATCAATCGGGAAATTCAAGGCCCCATGAACGCGCCATTCGGCGGCAAGCTGGGGATTGCGGGTCGAAACCGCTTTCGCTGGCGATCCGTGCGTATTGTTGCCGGTACGCGGCATTGCGGCGCAGGAATTCCTGCGCGAAATCCGAATAGTCGAATGCGCCTGTCCGGTCGTTGCTGTCAAATGGTCGATCCATGAAGCACCTCCTTTCTCGCCGATTTCGCTAGAGGCGCCAGCACCGCGCCGACATTCCATGACCTAGGGGGCCGCCTCCCCAATATTGGGCATATTTGATCAGGCGCTCGCCGAGACCGTTGCTTTCTTAGGGAAGGCGACGACCGCCGCCACAAGCGGGTCCAAAACGGCTCTACTTACCTCTTGCAAGCCATTTCTATGTTGGGCAGATTGACAGCGCGCGGATTGATATTCTGGCACCATCCGCGTGGATCTTTCCGCCGGACATCATGCACGCCGGTCCATCGCAGGCCCGGCGGCCGGACCGATCAAGGGGCACAAACTAGGCCCCGGACGGCGGCACAGACCTGGAACCCGCACGCAGTTCGCCACGGCGAACTCAGGTTGCGGTCGCCTCCAAGTTCGAAGCATGACTCAAATTGCCGCCGAAATTCGGCACCAATCTCCCCAGTGCGTGGGTCCCGCATATTGCGCTGCAAAGGTAAGCCGAACGGTCGGTCGCCGCCGCACACTCGATGCCCTCTACCGCGAGGAACGGGCTGGACTGATCGCCTATCTTGCGCGCCGCGTGGGCTCCGAACGCGCCCGCGACCTGGCACAGGACGTGTTCCTGCGTGCGGCGACCAGCAAGCAGCTGACGGAACTCGTCAATCCGGCGGGCTTTCTGAGGCGGATTGCATTCAACTTGATGGTGGACGAGGCGCGGCGGCAAAAGTGCCGGGTCAGGACCCAGCCACTTCTGGAGAACGCAGACGCGCCAAGCCGTGCTGCGCAAGAAGATGCCGTGCATGTCCGTGAAACCCGGCAAGCGCTGGAAATCGCGCTCGCAGAGCTCCCCGAAAAGTGCGCGCGTATCTTCGCGATGAACCGCTTCGAGAAGAAATCCTACCGAGAGATACATATCGAACTCGGCATCGCACTGCCGACGGTCGACTATCACATGATGAAAGCTCTTGCGCATTTGCGTCAAGCGCTGGGTCACAGTTGGTGACTGCAGGCATCCGGCCAAAAGGGACCACTCAAAATTTAATTTCAATTGAAACTAAGGTGCTCGCAAAAGTGAGCGTCATCTTCTGTAGCGGCCGGTCCGCGCCAAAACAGGGAGATATCAATGTCGTCGACAATTCGCACACTTTCCGTCCTTCTAACCGGGGCAGCATTTGCAGGTGCCGCTCCTCCTCTTTTCGCCCAAGACAGTCCAGGCGAACAGGCACAAGATGACGCTGCCGAGGTTGGCGATACAGCTTTGGACGAAGAGAGTTCCGCGATCGTTGTCACGGGAACGCGTATCCGAGGCGCACGGGTCGTAGGTGAAGTCATCGAGCTTGATCGCGAGACGATCGTCGAGACGGGCCAGGTGGACCTCGGCGAAGCGATCCGCAACCTACCCCAGAATTTCTCGGGCGGTCAGAACCCTGGGGTTGGTTCGGGCGGCGGCATCGGCAATGAAAATGTAAATTCAGCATCGTCTCCCAATCTGCGCGGGCTTGGGCCCGATGCGACGCTGACATTGCTCAACGGTCATCGCCTTCCATACAACTCGGCGTCCCAGGGCGTCGACATCTCCGCCATTCCGCTCGCCATTGTCGACCGGCTCGAGGTCGTCCCCGATGGAGCTTCAGCGCTCTATGGCTCGGACGCGGTTGGCGGCGTTGTGAACGTCATCCTGCGCCGCGACTTTGAGGGCGTGACAACCTCGGCCCAGATTGGAGCGAGCACCGATGGAGGCAACTTTCGCCAACAGGCCGACATAGTCGCAGGCACAATCTGGAACAGTGGCGGCTTCGTCTTCGCCTACGACTTCGCGAACAATTCCGGGATTGAGGCGAGGGAGCGCGCCTATGCAGGATCACTGCTACCGGAAACCTTGCTTTATCCCTCAAACCGGCGCCACGCCGTAACATTTTCGGCGCACCAGAGCTTGTCAGAAGGCGTGGAGGCCAATCTCGACGCGCTCTATTCGTATCGCGAATCAACCACCATTGATGGCACGCCGGCCCAGCGCATTCGGCGTGAGCCC
This sequence comes from Croceicoccus hydrothermalis, assembly GCF_022378335.1. Classification (GTDB taxonomy): domain Bacteria; phylum Pseudomonadota; class Alphaproteobacteria; order Sphingomonadales; family Sphingomonadaceae; genus Croceicoccus; species Croceicoccus hydrothermalis. Next base: position 378 of record NZ_JAIQCI010000016.1, on the reverse strand, counting down.
GACCTCGAGACCTTTTCCGTAGCGCCGTCGCTGCAGTTTGACCTTGGGCCGAGTTGGAAGGCCAATCTCGCGGGTGTCTTCGGGCGCGATCGAACCCGCTTCCAGACCAGTTTCATTCCAGAGACAGGTCCGGCGCGCGTCTCTACGGGAAGCTACCTGCATCAGATCACCTCGCTGGAAATGGGTGCGGAAGGCCCGGTTATCACTCTTCCCGGCGGCGAGACGCGCTTGGCTGTCGGCATCGGATTTCGTAACAATCGACTCGAGTACTCTCTGGAAAGCGCGATCCTCAATGCGCTGTTCGCCGTCAGCACCAATGGCACAGATTTACGGTTGTAGATTAAGGAGGATTTGGGTCTCGTCGTAGTGACGAAGGAA
>NZ_JAIQCI010000015.1 GCF_022378335.1 Croceicoccus hydrothermalis | reverse complement strand
CCAACGAAGGCGCCGACAGCTGGGTAATGATCGCCACTCTTATCGAGAGCGGCAAGTTACCAAGCATCGATTCGAACGCATGGAAGGTTAAAAGCCGCCCGATGTCCGAGAGCATGACACGCGCCCGCGTAATAAAGTCAGTGATCCATGCCCTTGCCGGGCATGTCTTCGGGCATCAGACGAATCGATACGACTTGTTCATCCGCACCATCCGCATCGTTATCGCGCATGCCAAAGTTACGCTGACTAACCATTCGCAACTTCAACCCGGGCCCCACTACAAACGGCCGTGGAAGCTCCAGGACGCTCATCCCGCAAATACCCAGCAACAACGAGGCCAGCGTCATCAAAACCATAGCCATCGCGGATGTCGGACTGGCTTATTGGCGGCGCACAGCTATGGACAAAGTCTCATAGTCGCATCCTAATTCAATAGACCTGTCGCGATTGATAGAACGAAGTTGGCAACATCGACACAGTATTGCTTTGGTCGCCATACCCTTATTGCGATACGCGATATGACACTGTTCCGGATGTGAGATTAATTTGAAGGTAGAACCCGATATCACGTTCTGTTTCAAACCAAGCCTGCTCTACCCCGTTGTCGTTGAACACCGCCCAGTCGGCACCAGCCGCTTTAAGCGGAGAGAGCGTATCTCCGCCGTCGGAAGAGCGCAGTAACCGAACCGATCCTGCCCACTCGCCCGACAGTTCAATCGAAATTGCCTTCGCTGGCTGCGCGAGGAAAGGGCCTACCGTACCAGACGCATCTGCGGTGCCGGTTAGCGGATCCCCGCCAAGTTGTGGCACGTTGACTACAGGCAGCGGCCGACCAATCTCCACGAGAGAAAAAGAATTTTCGGGACCCTGAAAGCCCACGGCAATGGCAGGGGCGTAATGGGCGGGCAATTTGATATTCAGATCCTGGTCCATAGCAACTCCTTGAAACTGCATCAACTTAATGCGCAACCCGTATTCGATTTGAACGTGATGGTTAAAACGGCCAAGGCTTGTAGGAAAATAAAACTTATCACGTTTCTCCTGTTTCTCGACCTGCCGCGTTCACAAAAGACTTCGTCCGTAGCCTAGCGGCGGCAAGGGTCAGGCAGCTCTCTGAAGACAGGATGTTTTTAACATAACTGGTGGCGATATTTCGCTGTTGCCCGAACGTTGCGAACAATGCGCTCAATGTAGTTGCAACCTCTACAGCAGCCATAGTTTGGATATTCCTTTACTTTGCGGGTATACCACTCTGCACCGAGGTTATTTCAGCTATGGTGTTTCCAATCCGGTGATAGTCATCCTTGAATGCGTCCTTCATCAGGAGGAAGCGACGATGGGTCGAGCGATTGGCTTGCGGGAGGATTTCGACGGACCGTTACTCCAGCGCGTGACACGGCGATCAAAGAGTTCGCCGCAGGCACGCCGACTGTTGACCGTCGCCCTGATCTACGATGTTGGTAGCCGGAGCGAGTCGGTGCGGATCGGCGGTGTCACCCTTCAGATCATCCGCGACTGGGTGATCGGCTTCAATACCTGCGATCCTGACGGGCTACTGGACGGCAAGGCCGTTGCCAACGCATTGATCCTCGACGATATGCAGCGACGTGCACTGCTCGAGTCGGGAGAGGGGGCTCTCCCGGCGATCCATGGCGTCGTGCGCTGGCGGCTTATCGATCTGGCACATTGGCTGCACGGAGAGTTTGCGGTGTCGCTCGACAAAACGACCGTCAACCGCGCGCTGAAAAAATTTGGCTATGTAAAGCTGACCGCTCGGCCCGGCCATCAGCGCAGAACCAGATAGCCATGAAAATATTAAGAAAGGGGCTTTGCCTCGGCATTGGAACAGGTCTGGGCCACCATTCCGAAGAAACCCCAGAAAAACTGGTTTCAGCACAAGGCGCGCGTCGGGCAGAAACAGTGCTCGCCGCCGCTGGACGCATCGCGGCACGCGGCCGTCTGCCCCGAAAAGGGTAAGGGCGTCGGACTGGTTCTGCCCTTCTACAACGCCGAAACGATGACACTGCACTTGGCTAAGTTCGCGCTTGTAGCGTGGTCTGAGCCCGAAGTTTTCATCAGCTACGAGCAGGGCCTTGGGCCGTTTTGATGCCCATTGCCGTTTGATCCTGCCTCGAT
>NZ_JAIQCI010000095.1 GCF_022378335.1 Croceicoccus hydrothermalis | reverse complement strand
GCGTGCACCTTGGTCAATCAGGCACTGCCACATCGCCGGTGGACCAACACGAAGCGACCAGCCTCATGAATAGGACGGGTTAGGAGCGGAGCATGGGTCAGATCACGTTGATGACGGGGCCGGAGCGTCGGCGGCGTTGGAGCGAGGAGGAGCGGCTTGAGATTCTCGCCGAGGCCTTTGCGCCGGGCGCCTGCGTTGCCGATGTATCCCGGCGGCGGGACGTTTCGACCAGCCTGATCTACACATGGCGTCGCAAATTGCGCGAACAGTCGGCAGCTGCGTCCTTGCCGGTACCGGAGATGACTTTCGCCCAGGCCGTGCTCGCCGATGACGAGCAGCCTGCCGATCATGATCCGTGCGCCGCGATCACGGTCGATCTTTGCAATGGTCGGCAAGTGCGCATCTCCTCGTCTGCACCTGCTACGCTGGTTTCGGCGGCATTGAAGGCGCTGCGATGATCCCATCGGGCGCGAGGGTCTGGATCGCGATGGGCCACACGGACATGATGTGATGGACACCCCTTGCGACCCAGGCTCAACATTGTGGGGCTGAACCAATTGATGGAGTCGAACATGGATATCAAGGTAATCGGGATCGACATCGCAAAGCGGTATTTTCAAGTGCATGGCATCAACGCGACCGGAGGCGTGGTCTTGCGCCGGAAGCTGACGCGAGATCGATTTCTCAAGCTTTTCGGAGAAATGCCTCCCTGTATCGTCGGGCTTGAAGCGGGTTCAGGTGCTCACCACTGGGCACGCGAACTGGCCAAATTGGGGCACGACGTTCGCCTAATGCCGCCGCAATTCGTCAAGCCCTACGTCAAGACAAACAAGAACGATGCCGCCGATGCCGAGGCATGCTGCGAGGCCGTCCAGCGACCGGGGATGCGTTTTGTCCCAACGAAAACAATCGAGCAGCAGGCGGCAATGGCGCTGCACCGGGTTCGTGACCATTTGATCAGTCGGAGGACAGCGACTATCAACGCCTTGCGAGGCCATTTAGCGGAGTATGGTGTCGTTGCGCAGGTTCAGCGAACCGGGTTGCGGCAACTCTTCGATCTCGTCCTTGACGATCAAGACCAGAGCCTCGACCCTACGCTCAAACCCGTCCTCAGAATGCTGGTCGACGAAATCGTTTCGATGGATGCGCGTATATCCGACCTCGATCGACGGGTGAAAGATGCGGCGCGTGACAGCGAGGCTTGCCGACGTCTTGTCGAAATTCCAGGTATTGGACCGCTGATCGCAACAGCGGTCACGGCCGCGGTCTCTGATGAAACGCGTTTCAGTTCCGGGCGACATTTCGCTGCCTGGCTCGGGCTGACGCCGAGACAGCACTCAAGTGGCGGCAAGGAACGTTTGCTCGGCATAAGCAAACGGGGAGACGCTTACATGCGCCGACAATTCGTGAACGGCGCCCGCTCACTTGTTCGAATTGCGGACGGACGATCGGGTGGACTTTGGGATTGGATAAACGCCCTGCTGCAAAGGCGGTCATTTAACGTCGTGACGGTCGCGGTCGCGAATAAACTCGCGCGCGTCGCTTGGGCGATCCAGGCACGAGGAACGCGGTGGAAGCCGGCATGATCAACGCGTGATCGGAGTGACATAACGAACATTTGAACGAGACTGTGAGGGCAATTTGAACATGGTGGCAGGACCGGTCGGTGACCGGCGTCGACGAGCCCGGTTTGCGCATTGAACCTTGAGTTCGATGATATGATGGGAAGTCGATGGGCGGATCTCACCAAGGCCGAGCCTTTGCCGCTCAGGCCGGATAGATGGCAGCAGCCAATCCGATCTGCACATGATCAGAAAAACCTTGCACAGCAAGGGGTGTCCATAGATGCGCAAGGGCATGCAGGGGCTGGCCTTGCAGGTGCAACAGGGCCTGAAGCGCGATCCGCATGGCGGCGACCTGTTCGTGTTC
>NZ_JAIQCI010000014.1 GCF_022378335.1 Croceicoccus hydrothermalis | reverse complement strand
AGGCGTGCGCCTTGATCAATCAGGCACCGCCACATCGCCGTCCGAACAACACGAAGCGGTAGCCTCATGAATAGGACGGGTTAGGGGTGAAGATCCATCATTCCTAATCCAACCCGGCCTAGTATTTATACGGATTTCGCGGATCAATGAACGTGATACCCCAGCACCCAGTTCAGCAGGTGTCGCCCAATTTTTAATTGGGTATGAATCCATCAATTCTTGACGAAATCTTTCGAGATTATCTCTTAAATCCTTCTGGATATCGGACTTACCCGCCGGTATTTCGTCTGGGCGTCTATGCACAAATGCTAATACCGGGACCCCGAGTTTTTCGCGTATTTATATTTTTTTCGGTATAGCTAATTCCTTCCGATGTGAGGCTGCCATACCTTCCCCCTATTATTAAAACATAATAATCGGACTCGTCGATAACCTTTTGGATGCCGCTCCATTGGTCTTCGTTCGACGCGACAAATGCCTCCATTCCAGTAGGGATACAATCCATTTCCCATGGGGCTTGGATAACTTCAGCTCGCTCTTCTTTTAAATCAGTAAATGTCGAACTTACGAAGACTTGATATCTGACTGAATAGGAGATCGAAAATCAATCGCCTCGTTTGAACTTTGCTCTACTTATCAAACATTCGTGAGTGGCATGCAACTCAGCCAAAAACTTTTATTTTCCTACACCCCCTGCCCGCGCCTAACCCCGCTCCCCCTCATCAATGGCGGAGCGTGTCATGGTCGATCTTTCCTTTACCCCGGCGGTGCAGAAGAAACGGCGCAAGCTGGATGCAGAGACGCAGCGGCAATTTATCGCGGCGCTCGCGCGGTGCGGGTTCGTCGGCGATGCCGCGGCCGAGATCGGCGTTAGCGTGGCGGCGCTGCACAAGCTGCGGTATCGCGCCGGGGCGGAGGCGTTTCGCGCGGCGTGGGACCGGGCGCGGCTGTGCGATACGGCGCGTGACGCACGGCGGGCGCGGCGGCGGGGGATCGTGCGCGTTCCCGACCAAAAGAGTGATGGCGGGGATGCGGGTTATCGCGTGATCGGCGAGGCCTATGCCGATGCGCCGCTGCATTGCCGGTCGGCGCGGCCTTCGCGGCGGACGAGCCACGTCGCCTTTACCACCGAGGAGCCGGAACCGGGCGATCCGCTGCTCGATTTCTCGCCGTTCGTGCATCCCCGTCCCCGGCGCAATTCGATCACGCCCGATCGTCAGCGCCGCTTTATCGCCGTGCTTGCCGCCACGGGCAGCGTCACGCAGGCCGCGCGGCGCATCGGGGCGAGTGTCGAGGCGCTCTATACGCTGCGCAGCCGCAAGGGCGCCGAGGGGTTCGCCGCTGCGTGGGAGCGTGCGGTCGATTGCGGGATCGCGAGGCTTGAGGATACCGCGCTTACCCGCGCGATCGAGGGGGAGGCGCGGCCCATCGTGTCGGGCGGCGAAATCATCGGCGAATGGCGGCGGCATAACGAGGCGCTGGTCATGTTCATGCTGCGCCATCGTCGTGCGCACCGCTATGGCGAGGCCGCGATGCCGAGGCCGGGCGACCCTGTTTACGAAACGCTCAAACAGCAATGGCGCGCGGAGACGTTCGGCGACGAGGACGAGGTGCGCGCGCGGATCAATGCGAAGCTCGACCTCATGCGCGAAAGGATGGAGGCGGGGCGGCATCTGCTGTCCTCTCCCCCGGCGCGGGCGCGTGACGGCCGCCTAACCCTCGCGCAAGAAGAGCGCCTTTTCCTCCAGCCGGATGCGGTGGGCAAGCAGCATCGCGTTGAGCACCGACCACACCAGCGCCACCCACGGCGCGCCGAGGAGCAGCGGCAGAAGCGCGATCTCCGCCACCACCACCGCGTAATTGGGATGCGGGAAAAAACGGTACGGCCCGCGCCGCACCCGCGGGAAATGCGGGGCGGAAATGATGCGCGTCGTCCACCAGCGCCCGATGGAATGCAGGACCCAGTAGCGCGCCGCCTGGCTGAACGCGAAGAGCGAGGCCAGCGCATAGGACGGTTCGGGCGCGGGCTGCGCGAACAGGAGGATGGCGAACAGCCACGAGCCGTGCAGCACGATGAACAGCGGGTAATGGCCGGGGTAATGCTCGATCCCCCCCTCGGCCAGCAGACGCCGCGTATTGCGCCGCGCATAGGCAAGTTCGCCAAGGCGCGAGGCAACGACATAGGCGAGCACGGCCCATGCCCATACCGGCCAGCTCGCCCATTGCGCGATCATCGATGCACCAGCGCCGCGGTGCCGGTAAAGCCGGGACCGAGCGCGGTGACGAGCACCGGCTCTCCCCCCGGCGCGGAGTTGGATAGCAGCCGGTCCAGGATGAAGAGCACGGTCGGGCTGCTCATATTGCCGTAATCGCGTAGCACGGCGGCGGTGGCGGGCAGGTCGCGCCCGAACATCGCGGCCAGCGCCTCCACCACGCGGCCGCCGCCGGGATGGCAGGCCGGTTCGGCAAGCCCCGCGCGGGTGAGCGATTGCGCGGCGAGGAAGGCGTCGCAGAACGGGGCGAAATCCTTTTCCACGAAGCGCGGAATGTCGCGCGACAATACGAGGTCGAAGCCGGTGTCGCCGATCTCCCATCCCATCATCGGGATCGTGTCCGGCCAGCAATGTTGCGCAAACGGGCCGAGCCGGTTGGGACCGTCGCCCGGCGCGATGACCGCGGCGGCGCATCCATCGGAAAACAGGGCGAGCGCGACGAGATCCTTTTTTTCCATCGAGGAATGGTCGTAGGCGAGGCTGCACAATTCGACGCAGACGAGGAGCAGCGCGCCCTCACCCCGCGCCGCATCGGCCAGCGTCGCGGCGAGCGACAGACCCAGCCCGCCGCCCGCGCAGCCCCAGCCGAACACCGGCACGGTGCGCGTGGTGGGAGCAAAGCCCATGCGCTGCAGCGCGCGGCTCGGGATCGAGGGGGTGAGCGTGCCGGTCGTGCAGACGGTGACGATGGTGCCGATGTCGGCCGGCGTCAGGCCCGCGCGGGTGAGCGCGTCCTGCGCCGCGTCCTCCCACAATGCGGTGGCGACCCGTTCGAAGGTCGCGGCCCGTTCGCTCGCCCGGCGGGGGCGGAAGTAGTAGCCGATGTCCTCCGCGATGTGCCTTTGCGCGATGCCGGTGTTGGTGAGGATGGAGGCGAGGCGCGGCGGCGGTGCGTGGCCCAGCGCATCGGTCAGTATGGGGACGACGTCGCTTTGCGGCAAGATATGCGGCGGCACGGCGGTGCCGATCGAAAGGATATGGGCCATGTTTCTCCCGACCCGGCCGGAAGGGCGGGCATGGTGGTAACGCCGCTCGGCCCGCCTGCGTTCCGAAGGCGCGGGCCTATTGCGGCGCGGCGGTGAGATAGTCGACGAGCGCCTTCATCTTGCGCTGCCGCCATTGGGGGCGCGGCGCGACGAGCCAGTAGGTGGCGCGCGTCTCCTCCGGTTCGCCCACCGCGACGAGCGTGCCGTCGGCGAGCGCGCTTTCGACAAGCTGCATCGGGAGCAGCGCACGCCCCATCCCGCCAAGCGCGGCCGACAGCGCCTGTCCCGTGGCGCCGACCTGCAATCCCGGCTCCACCCCTTCGGGTGCGGGGTGGCCGGGCCATGCGATCCACGCATCGTCGGCGCCCGGTGCCGCGACCGCAATGCGGCGCCCGGGCGAGAGCGGCACCCCTTCGAGTTCGCCCGGCCCTTCGACGAGGCGCACCGCGAAATCGAGGTTCGCTTCTGTGAAATCGGTGTTCTGCCCGCCTGCCATGAGGAAACGGGTTTCGGCATTTTCGGCGCGATAGGCGGCGAGCCGCGCGGCCAGCCATGCGCCGAAGAAATCGCGCGGCGCGGCAAAGGTGAAGAAATGGCTCGATTGACCCGACTGCATCGCCTGCACCGATTCCTCGAACCGCAGGAACCCTTCGCGCAAGGGGTCGAGCCCGGCGCGCGCCTCGTCCGTGAGCTCCAGCCCCTTGGGCGTGCGGCGGAACAACACCACGCCGAGCAGATCCTCCAGCGCGCGAATCTGCTGCCCCACGGCGGCGGGCGTGACGGCAAGCTCGTCCGCCGCGCGGGTAAAGGACAGGTGCCGCGCCGCCGCGTCGAGCACGCGCAACCCGTTCAATGGCAGGTGAGTTCGTTTCAATATGCCCTCGTCTCGCGGCGCGTTCGTATGTGCCGCCGTTCTTAGGCGGCGGCGGGCCCGCGGCGCAAGAGGCGCGTGCAACCGGCCCGGCGCGTCATCCGGGCCAGCGGATCAGGGCCAGCGAATTACGGTCAGCGGATCGCCGTCGGCGCGTCGAGCGGGAAGAACGGGATCGCCGCCTCGAATATGGTGCCGTCGTCGCGGCGGAAGGTATAATGCCCCTCCATCGTGCCATGCGGCGTTTCGAGCGGGCATCCCGACACGTAATCATGCGCCTGTTCCGGGTCCAGAAACGGCTGTTCGCCGACGACGCCATCACCATCGACGAGCGAGACGCGCCCGTTCGCATCGGTGATGCGCCAGTGCCGCGTCAGCAATTGCACCGGTTCGTCGCCATGGTTTTCGATGCGCACGTGATAGGACCAGAACCAGCGGCCCGCCGTCACGCGCGATTGTTCGGGCAGGAAATTGGCCGCGACCCGCACGGTGATGCCGTTCGAATGGGCGACATGATTGAAGAACCGGTTCATCATATGCGGCGGTAAATAGCCCAAATCCCGCCGCGACACAACGCCGCTCATGCCGCCTTGGCGCGCGATCGGCCCGGGATTTCAGTGCGCCGCCACCGCGTCGAGCGGACAGGTCAGGCGCCAGCACAGACCTTCGGGCGTGTAGTCGAGCACCGCTTCGCCGTCGAATGTCGCGGCGGGCACGTCGCGGATCACGGCGGACCCGAACCCCATGAAATCGGGCGCCTTGACCGGCGGGCCCCCCGCCTCGCTCCAGCGCATGGTGAATTCGCCGTCCTCCACCTCCAACATGACGCGCACCTCGCCCTCTTCATCGGCGAGCGCCCCGTGTTTGAGCGCATTGGTGGCCAGCTCGTGCAACGCAAGGCCCAGCGTTTCGGCACTGCGCGCGCTCAGCAGCACGTCCGGCCCTTCGGATCGCAGGCGGTCCCCGACCCGGCGGCGAACGAAGCCCAGCTGCGCATCGACCAGATCGCCGACCGGCACCTCGCCCCAGCGCCGGTCGATCAACAGATCCTGATTGATGGTCAGCGCCTCGATACGGCGGACGAAACGCTTGACGAAATCGTCATGGCCGGGCGCGGACCGGCGGGCGAGAACCTGTATCGTGGCCAGCGTGTTCTTGACCCTGTGGTTCACCTCGGTCAGCAGGTTTTCGATCGCGGCGGCCTGGTCCCGTTGATTGGTGATGTCGGTATTGGTCCCGAACCAGCTCATCAGCCGGCCTTCGGCATCATGCACCGGCTTCGCGCGCGACAGGAACCAGCGATATTCCCCATCCGCGCTGCGCAAAGGGAACGTGTCCTCCCAATAGGTGCCGGCCGCGATGCAGGCGCGAAATTCCCGCACGACCCGCTCGACATGATCGGGATGGTGCACCGCTTTCCAGCCCCAGCCGGCCATGTCCTCCTCGTTCGTGCCGGTATATTCGTACCAGCGCCGGTTGTACCAGTGGATCGCGCCGTCCGGCTCCGCGATCCAGGCAAGCTGCGCGATATTGTCGGCGAGCATGTGAAAGCGCCGCTCGCTGCGCGCGAGCGCATCCCGCGCCGCGTGCCAGGATCCGGAATCGCGGATGATCTTGCTCGCCCCGATGATCGTGCCGCTCGCATCGCGCACGGGCGAGGTGGTGAGCGACACGCACAAGGGCGCGCCATCCTTGCGCAGGCGGACCGTCTGAAACGAGGTCAGCGTTTCGCCCGCGGCGAGGCGGGCGATGATGTCCGCCTCCTCCTCCATGCGGTCCTCGGGGATAAGCATGTCGATCGATTGCCCGATCATCTCCTCCGCGCGGAAACCGAACAATCGTTCCGCCGCGCGGTTCCACGACAGCACCCGCCCATCGAGAAGGCACGAGATGATCGCATCGTCCGCCCCTTCGACGATGGCCGACAGGAGTGAGCCGGCGGGAAGGCCGCCATCCGCATCGCGGCCTTCGACATCGAGGGGCGACAGGCTCACAAACCGGCCCGGTCGAACGCCCGGTCGAGATCGGCGATAATGTCGTCTGCATCCTCAAGCCCGACATTGAAGCGGATCATGCCTTCGTCCACGCCCATCTCGGCGCGCGCCTCCGCACTCAGCCCGGCATGGGTGGTGGAGGCGGGATGACACATCAAGGAGCGCGAATCGCCGATATTGTTCGAGATATCGATCAGCTCCAGCCCGTCGAGCACGGCATGCGCCTGCGCCCGCCCGCCGTCGAGCACGAAGGAGAAGATGCAGCCGGTCATGTCCATCTGCTTCATCGCGAGATTGTGACGCGGATGGCTCTCAAGACCGGGGTGCAGGATGCGCGGCACGCGGGTTTCGACGAATTGCCCGACCTTGAGCGCGTTGGCGCATTGCTGCCGCGCGCGCAGTTCGAGCGTTTCGAGCCCCTTCATCACGACCCATGCGTTGAACGGCGACAGGTTCGGCCCGGTGTTGCGTTGGAACGGGAGCAGCGTTTCATTGATGAACTCCTCCGTCCCGCATACCGCGCCGGCGAGGACGCGGCCCTGCCCCTCCATCAGTTTCGTCGCGCTATAGGCCACGACATCGGCGCCCCATTCGATGGGCCGCTGCATGACAGGGGTGCAGAACGCATTGTCGACGACGGTGGTGATGCCGTGCGCCCTTGCAATGTCGCACACCGCGCGAAGGTCCACGATGTCGAGCGTGGGATTGGCCGGCGTTTCGAAGAAGAACACCTTGGTATTGGGGCGGATCGCGCGTTCCCAGGCATCATTGTCGGTGGAATCGATGGTCGTGCTCTCGATCCCGAAACGCGGGCATAGCGAATCGACGAGCCAGCGGCACGATCCGAACGCCGCGCGCGCCGCGACGATATGATCGCCCGCCGACAATTGCGACAGCAGGGCCGCGGTCATCGCCGCCATGCCCGATGCCTGCGTGCGGCAGGCCTCGGCCCCTTCCATCACCGCGATGCGTTCCTCCAGCATGGCGACGGTGGGGTTCTGAAGCCGGGAATAGGTCATGCCCGCCGCCTCGCCCGCAAAGCGGGCCGCAGGGGTCGCCGCATCGTCGTAGCTGTAGCCCGAGGTGAGGTAGAGCGCCTCCGACGTTTCTCCGTGTTCGGACCGCATCGTGCCTGCGCGCACGGCGCGGGTCGCGGGTTTCCAGCTTTGCGTGATCGAGCGGTCGGTGCCAGTATAACGTTTCATAAGTCGGGGCCGGTAGCGGGCAGAGGGGAGCGATGCAACAAGCGCATTGCCGGGCGCGCCATGCCCCATTACCCATCGGCCCCATGAATCGTTCCCGCCCACGGGGTGTAAATCGCGCCGACCCCATGGCTGCCGCCATCGCGATCACGGCCCTGTTCGGCGTGGTCGCGGCGTGGCATATCGCGCGTATCGAAACGCCGATCTTCGACGAAATCCATTACCTTCCCGCCGCGCGCGACTGGATCGCGGGCGAAACCCTACGCAATGCGGAGCATCCGTTGCTGGGCAAGCAATTGCTCGCGCTGTTCATGGGCGTGTTCGGGGACGATGCGTTGGGCTGGCGCATCGGGTCGGTGGTGTTCGGGATGCTGACGCTGTTTTCGGCCATGCGCGCGGTGTGGCACGTGTCGCACCGCGGGTTCGCGACGATTGCGACCGGCGTGTTGATCGCGACCGATTTCACCCTGCTGGTGCAGGCGCGGATCGCGATGCTCGACATCTACATGCTGGGCCTTGGCGCGGCGGGGATATGGGCATGCGCCGCCGCGCTCGATAGCGGGCGTGTCGCGGCGGCGCGCGTGCGGCTGGGTGCGGGCGGCGTGTTGCTGGGGCTGGCGGTGGCGGCGAAATGGAACGCGGCGCCGCTGCCCGTGTTTGCCGGGCTGGCCTTTGCATGGGGGCGTTGGCGGGCCTTGCCGCGGGACGGGCGCGGGGGTTTGCACATCCTGACCGCGCGTGACGCAGGGCCGGTGCGCGGCGTATCGTTGATCGAGGCGGCGGGATGGCTCGGCCTGTTGCCGGTGGCGGTGTATCTGCTGCATTTCATGGCGATCGCCGCGCTGTCCGATCCGCCGCCGCAATGGCACGACCCGATATCGTGGCAGGCGCATATGCTATCGCTGCAACAGGGGGTGACGACGCCGCACACCTATATGTCGCGGTGGTGGCAATGGGCGGCGAACAGCCGCGCGATCTGGTATTTCTACGAGGTATATGACGGGGCGCAGCGCGGGATATTGCTGCTCGGCAATCCGCTGACGATGCTGGCCGCGTTGCCGGCGCTCGCCTATGGAGTATATTGCGGGGCGCGGCACGGGCGGGGCGACATGGCGCTGGCCGCGTGGGGGTGGATCGCAGCGATGGCCTTATGGATCGCGGCGCCAAAGCCGGTGCAGTTCTACTATCATTACCTGCTGCCCTCGCTGTTCGCGATGGCGGCGCTTGCGTTCATGCTCGACCGCGCGGTGTGGGAAACGCGGTTTCGCGTGTGGGCGATCCCGTTCCTTGCCGCGTCGCTCTCGCTGTTCGTGTGGTTTCTTCCCGTGCTTACGGGGCAGGCGCTGGCCGGGCGGGACAGCTTCCTCGACTATGCGTGGATCGAGGGGTGGCGATAGCTCACTCCACCGGGATCGCGATGCGGACCAGAAGCCCGTCCTTTTCCCAATCCTGTGTCATGGTGGCGTTGATATTGCTCAACACGCCCAGCATGATCCGCGATCCCGAACCCGATTGGCGCGGCGGATCATCGTCGAGCATGGGCCCGCCGGTTTCGCGCCAGAAGAGGACGGTCTTGCCATTCTCCTGCGTCCAGTCGACCGATACCGCCCCGTCCGCCGTCGACAATGCCCCGTATTTCAACGCATTGGTCGCCAGTTCGTGCAGCACGAGACCGAGCGGCGTCACCTGTTTCTTGTCCAGCATGATCGTATCGCCGATGATCGCGATACGGTCGCGCGCGACATCTGTATAGGGGAGCAGGATCGCTTCGATCAGCTCGCGCAAATCGGCTTCGTGCACGTTGCCGTCGGTGCGCGAGGATACCGAATGCGCACGCGACAGGGCGATGACCCGCTCCGAAAGCTTGTCCGCCAGATCGAACTTGTCCTCCGCCGATTTGACGGAGAGGCGGATCATCGCACTGATCACGCCGAACAGATTGCGGCTGCGGTGGTCCATCTCCTGATTGAGGCGCTCCGCGATCGCCATGCGTTCGCGCTCATCCAGCAATTCGGTCACGTCCCATTGCGAGCCGTAGAAATGCGTCAGCGTCCCCTCCCGGTCGTAGATCGGCCCGATATGGAGCGAGTTCCAGAACGGCGTTCCATCCTTGCGGTAATTGCGCAGGATGGTGACGCGCACGCGCTCGTTTTCCAACCCTTCGCGCACGCGGGCGACGGTGTCGGGATCGGTGTCCGGCCCTTGAAGGAAGCGGCAGTTCCTGCCGACGACCTCTTCCTTCTCATATCCGGTGAGGTGCAGAAACGCCTGATTCGCGTAGACGATGGGCATGTCGGGCGCGCGCGCGTCCGAGATGCAGATTGCCATGCGCGTCTGTTCGGCGGATTGATGAAACATGCGGGCGAGATCGGGAGACATCGCATCGAAATCGGCCGCGCTGCTTCGCGCCGTCGCAGGCTCGAATTCCTGTCCGGCCTGACTGCCTCCGTCCTGTTGCTTGTCCGCCAAGTCCCGCCGCCGCCTTATTCGTCCATGAAGTCAGCGGATTAATACACGAAGGCCCAGTTGTTTCCAGCAGGAACAAATCAAAAACGGCCCCAGACGAACCGGCTCGACAGGGCAAAGTTCCAGACCGACCCGACGACGATCCCGGCCAGCGCCGCGCTCAGCCAGTGAAAACCCCGCCCGGCCAGCGCCTCCGCCACGGCGACATTGGCGCCCGCCCCGACCGCGCAGGTGCCCGCAAACCGCGCCCACCCCGCCAACATGGCGCGCGCACCCGACAGCCGTTGATCGGCGTAGGTCAGCGCATTGTTGAGCAGGAAATTGAACGTCAGCGCCCCTGCGACCGCCGCGATCTGTCCGGTGAGGAAATCCGTCCCCGCGGCTTTGTGAAACAGCCACAAGATCGCCAGATGCACCGCCACGCCCACAGCGCCGATGGTCCCGAACAGGGCAAAGCGCGTGGGCAGCACCCGCCCGATCGTGCGGTCGTACACGCCGATGAGGAAATCGAACGCGATCGCCCGGTCGAGTTTCGATTCGCCGGCGATCCGCGCCGCGAAATTCATCGGAAATTCGCGCAGCCGCAACGGCGCGGGCGCGGTGGCGAGGATGTCGAGCAAAATCTTGAACCCGATGCCCGACAATCGCGGCGCGAGCATGCGCAGCAGGTCGGCGCGGATCATGAAGAACCCGCTCATCGGGTCGGTCGCGGCGATGCCCGTCATGGCGCGCGCGATGCGATTGGCGAGGTGGGAGCGTGCCTCCCGCTCCGGCGCGGCCCAGGCCTGCGTGCTTGCCCCCGGCGCGAACCGGCTGGCGATGCACAGGTCGAGATCGCCGCCTTCCATCGCGCGCAGCATGGGCAGGAGCAGCGCGGGGTCATGCTGATGATCGGCGTCCATCACCGCGACATGCGGCGCGGCGGTTGCCAGCATCCCCTCGATCGCGGCGCTGGCGAGGCCGCGGCGGCCGATCCGCTGTATCACCCGCACGCGCATGTCCGCCCGCGCCAGCATGCGCGCGGCATCGGCGGTGCCATCCTCGCTGTCGTCGTCGACGACGATCACCTCCCATCTTACGGGGCCGAGCGTGTCGGCCAGCCGCGCGATGAACGCGGCGATATTCTCCCGCTCGTTCAGCGTGGGAAGGACGATCGCGAGGTCGAGCACCCTATCGCCCCGCGCCCCGCCCTGCCGCCCCGCCGCACGGCTGGCGGCACGGGCCGGCGGCATCTCCTGCCCCTATCGGAACAGGTCGAGGCGGCTCTTCATCCGGTCGAAAAAGGGCAAATTGCCCGAACGGCACCATGGCGCGACGGGTGCGCTCATCAACAAGACCGTCGTCACGGCGCCGTAGCCGATAACCAGAGATGCGCGCAGCAGGATATCGGGCATCCTCATCGCCGCATCGAACCGAAAGGCCAGCGACGTCACCACCCCGATAATGCCGACGGCGTAAATCCCCATCATCACGAGCCGGACCATGTTGAGCCGAAGCCGCGTCACCGAAAGAATGCCGATGACATTCGCGATGAGATACGCCGCGATAGAAGAGTGGGTATCGGGTTGAGACGCGGCCACGCAAGCCAGCGCGAACAGGAACGCCCCGATTTCGAGCGCCGCAAAAGCGAAAGGCCGGCGGCGGTCGTACGGTCGTGACATGGGGCGGGGCGCGGTCATTCGACGTTCCTGTCATCGCGGCATGTCGATTCCGTTTACCATGGATAAGCGGAACCACCGGTCAGACGCCGCATCGGCGACCAGACCCCTTCCCAACGCAGGACGCTGCAAAAACGTTGCCATATGTTGCATCCGCATGCGGAACGGTTGCCCGCCATGCCCCGCCTTACGGGTCAAAGCCGCGCGATCACCGCATCGCCGATGTCCGCCGTGGTGGCCGTCCCGCCAAGGTCGCGGCCAAGTACGCCATCGGACAATGTCGCGGCCACCGCACGCTCGACCCGCTCCGCCTGCTCCGCCTGGCCGAGCGAATGGCGCAGCAGATCCGCCGCCGACAGGATCGTGGCCAGCGGATTGGCGATGCCCTTGCCGGCGATGTCGGGCGCGCTCCCGTGAATGGGTTCGTAAAGGCCGAAAGTGCCATGTGCGGTCTTGCGCTCCCCCAGAGAGGCGGAGGCGAGCAGGCCGATGGAGCCGACGCACATCGATGCCTGATCCGACAATATGTCGCCGAACAGATTGCCGGTGACGATCACGTCGAATTGTCCGGGATCGCGCACGAGCTGCATCGCGGCATTGTCGACATACATGTGGCTGAGTTCGATATCGGCGTAATCGGCCGACACCTCGATCACCACGTCGCGCCACAGCTGGCTGGTTTCCAGCACGTTGGCCTTATCCACGCTGCACAATTTGCCGCGACGTTTGCGCGCGGCCTCGAACCCGGTGACGGCGATGCGGCGCACCTCGCTTTCGTCATAGGACATGATGTCGTACCCTTCGCGAAGGTTCGCGTCGGTCGTGCGCATGCCCTTCTCTCCGAAATAGACATCGCCGTTCAGTTCGCGCACGATGAGCAGGTCGATGGCCGAGGCGATTTCGGGTTTCAGACCGCTGGCATCCTCCATGCCGGGAAACATCTTGGCCGGGCGCAGATTGGCGAACAGGCCGAGTTCGCGGCGCAGGCCCAGCACCGCCTGTTCCGGGCGCAGATGCCGGTCGAGCGTGTCGCAGGACGGATCGCCGACCGCGCCGAACAACACGGCATCCGCCTCCCGCGCGGCGACGAGCGTTTCATCGGGCAGCGGGTGTCCGTGAAGGCGATAGGCCGCGCCGCCGACATCGCCGGTGATGAGCGAAAGCGGCAGCGGCAGTTCCTTGAGCACGCGCACCGCCTGCTCCGTCACTTCGGGCCCGATGCCGTCGCCTGCGAAAACCGCTATCTTCATGATTCCCCCGTGATCCGTGTAAGCCGCGCCATCAACAGCGCGCGCGCCGCCATAACATCGCCGCGCCGCTCCGCAAGCAGGCGCGTGGCGATGGTGCGTCCCTGCGCCTCCAGTGCGGCGAGCGTCGCGTCCCAGTCCTGCGCATCGGTGCCCCCCGCCGCGCCATATCCCATTTCGCGCAAAAGCAGCGTTTCATAGCGCAAGAGCGCCACCGCCCAGCCCGGCGCCGAGGGTGCATGGCATATCGCGTCGAGCAGCGGGCCGAGCGCATCGTGCACCGCCGGGTAGGGATTGCGTTCGGGCAGGCAGCTCGCCGTGAGCGCGGTCGCCCATTGTATTGCGGCAGCGGGCAGCGGCTCCGTCATCCAGGGCGCCCGGCTTTGCAGCAGTTCCAGCTTCATGAAAGGCAGCTGGCTCGCCGCGCGGGCCGCGATGTCGGCCGCGACCGCATTGCCGGGGATGAGCACGGGGCGCAGGCCCCGCCCCCGCCCCCCCGCGACATATCCGGCAACCATCCCATATTTGCGCGTCAGCACGCGGGCGATCGCCGCGGTTTCGCCGTGCGGGCGCGAGGCGCAGAGGATGGCTGGGGCGCGCAGATGCATGACCTGCGGGATGGAACGGATCGGCGTGCGCCGCAAGTCCGGCGCGGCAACCAACACATGTTTATATCGCCAAAACCGATTGCGCGCAGGCGGAATTACCGCGCAACCTTTTTTCACACCGACAGTTGGTGCGGGTAAGGTTAACGCAAGCGAGAAGGCTGCACCCCATCATGAAAGATTTCGAACTGTCACAAGGCGGCGCCAATCATCAAAAGCCCGCCGGCAAGGACGATGTGATGACCACGGCGCAGGGCGCGCCCATCGCCGACGATCAGAACTGGCTCACCGCCGGGCCGCGCGGGCCGCAATTGCTCGAAGATCAGATCGCGCGCGAGAAGATCTTTCACTTCGACCACGAACGCATTCCCGAACGCGTGGTCCATGCGCGGGGCTATGGCGTGCATGGCGAGTTCGAGCTGACCGATCCGATCCCCGAATTCACCCGCGCCGGCGTGCTGTCCGGCGAAAAGGGGAAGAAGACGCCGGTGTTCACGCGGTTTTCGACCGTGGCGGGGAACAAGGGTTCGCCCGATCTTGCCCGCGACGTGCGCGGCTTCGCGGTGAAATTCTATACCGAGGAAGGCAACTGGGATATCGTGGGCAACAATATCCCGGTGTTCTTCATTCAGGACGCGATCAAGTTTCCCGACCTCATCCATTCGGTAAAGCCCGCACCCGACCGCGGCTTTCCCCAGGCGCAGAGCGCGCATGACAATTTCTGGGACTTTGCCTCGCTGTCGCCCGAATCCATGCACATGATCATGTGGCAGATGTCGGACCGCACCATCCCGCGCTCGTTCCGTTTCATGGAAGGGTTCGGCGTCCACACCTTCCGCCTCGTCAATGCGGAGGGCAAATCCCATTTCGTGAAGTTCCACTGGAAGCCGAAGCAGGGGATGCAGTCGGTCATCTGGAACGAGGCGCTCAAGATCAATGGCATGGATCCCGATTTCCATCGCCGTGACATGTGGAACGCGATCGATGCGGGGGATTACCCGCAATGGGATCTCGGCGTGCAGATTTTCGACGAGGAATTCGCCGAGAATTTCGAGTTCGACGTGCTGGACGCGACGAAGATCATTCCCGAGGAACAGGTGCCGGTGCGCATCATCGGCACGATGACTTTGAACAACAATGTCGACAATTTCTTTGCCGAAACAGAGCAGGTGGCCTTCTGCACGCAGAACATCGTGCCGGGCATCGACCATTCGGACGATCCCCTGCTCCAGGGCCGCAATTTCAGCTATCTCGACACGCAGTTGAAGCGGCTTGGCGGGCCCAATTTCACCCATATCCCGATCAACGCGCCCAAATGCCCTGTCCGCCATTTTCAGCAGGACGGCCACATGGCGATGCACAACCCCAAGGGCCGCGCCAATTACGAACCGAACAGCTGGGGCGGCGATACGGGCGAGGACCGCGGCCCGCGCGCCTGTCCCATGAACGGGTTCACCAGTTACGAAGCGCCGGTGACAGGGCCCAAGGTCCGCGTGCGCAGCGAAACCTTCGCCGACCATTACAGCCAGGCGCGGCAATTCTATATCTCCCAGACCGAAATCGAGCAGAGGCATATCGCCAATGCGCTGACCTTCGAATTGTCGAAGGTGGAACGCATGGACATTCGCAAGCGGATGGTCGGCCATCTGCGTCATATCGACGCCGATCTGGCGCAGGCGGTGTGCGACGGCATCGGTCTAACCGAGCTGCCGGAGAAGGTGCCGCTGGCGCGTGAGCCGATTACCGACTTGCCGCCGTCCGACGCGCTGTCGATCCTCAAGAACGGGCCGGACAGCTTCAAGGGGCGCAAGCTCGGCATCTATGTCGCCAAGGGCGGCGATGCGGCCATCGTGGACGCGCTCAAGACCGCGGCGATGGATGCCGGCGCCATGGTCGAGATCATCGCCCCGCATGTCGCCGGGGCCGAACTGTCCGACGGCAAGATGATCGAGGCGTCGGAGAAGATCGATGGCGGGCCGTCGGTGGTCTATGACGCGGTGGCATTGGTGATGGGCGAGGATGCGGCGAAGAATTACGCCGATGACAAGCCCAGCATCGATTTCGTGAACGACGCCTTCGCCCACGCGAAATTCATAGCATACGTGCCTGAAACCATGGCCCTGCTGAAAGGGGCGGGCGTCGATGGGAAGATCGACGACGGCTTCGTGAAGCTGACCGGCGCGGGCGATGCGAAAACCTTTGTCGAGACATGCGGCAAGCTGCGCTACTGGGACCGGATGGCGGTCAAGCAGGACTGATCCTGCCAAACCGGAAACGCGAAACGGCGGACAGGAGCGATCCCGTCCGCCGTTTTCGTATCCGCCCCGGTGGCTCGCGCGTGGAGCCGTAGCGGGCGCGATCCTGTTCTGTGCGACCCGCGCGTTTTCGCCCGCCCCATGAGGCAGTGCGGTACATACGGACCGATGGATGGAGCGCGCGCCGGATTCGCCGGTCGCGGCGGTTGCGGCGGTTGCCGTGCCCCCGGATCGACCTATGCTCCTGCGCCCCGTCGTTCACCCCGGTGGCATGCGCTTGGACCTTTGCGCGCACGCGAACGGGTTCGATTGGGTAGCGCCCCGTAGACAACAGGATATTTCCGCGCCATCGGGCAAGGATCAGAGGCGGGACGCAAGGCCCGGTTCCCGTGTCCGTGCGATAGTGAAAACCCGCGCAGGTCCGTATCCCCTACGCAGAAACAGGCCACTGTGCGGGATCAGCGCGCCTGAACCGGCGCGATAGGGTCAGAGCCCGGTGTAATCGTCGGGCTGTTTCGGGGAGGCGTCGCTTTGCGCCGTATCGTCGCCGTCGCCTGCGTGTTTCGCCTCGAGCCTGGCGATGCGGGCGGCGAGCGCGTCATTCTGCGTGCGGGCGGCGGCGGCCATCTGCTTCACCGCCTCGAACTCCTCGCGGCTGACGAAATCGAGCCCGCCCATCGCTTCCTTGAAGCGTTCGCGCGCGGCCTCCGACGCTTCGCGCCCCATGCCGGCAAACGTGCCGGCCGCGGCGGTGATCATGCGGGTGAGGTCGGAGATCCGGGGGTTGTCGCTTTGCATGGTGGGAATGTGGTCCTTTTCCGCGTTCAATTCAACTGCCAGATTTGCAGGTTCAGGATCGCCGCGAACGACACCCAGGCAAGATAGGGCACGAGCAGCGCGGCCGCGAGCCTGCTGACCTTCGCGAATATCGCCATGGTCGTGATGATGAGCACGAGCATGAGCAGGATCCAGAAGAACGCCATCCCGATGAGATGCGCGCCGAAAAAGATCGGCGACCAGGCAAGATTAACCGCAAGCTGGATCAGGAACACCGCAACCGCGGAACCTTTATACGCGCGCCGGTCGCTCGCCACCACCAGCGCAAGGGCAAACCCCATCAGCGCGTAGAGGATCGTCCAAACCACGCCGAACAGCCAGCCCGGCGGATAGAGGTCCGGCTTTACCAGCGAGGCGAACCACGGATCGCTCTCCCCCGAACCCGAAAGCTGCCCGACGACCAGCCCCGCCGCGACCACCGCCGGCACGCAGAGCAGCGCCCACCACAGCAGCGATTTCTGCCGATGGGCAGGGACATGCGCAGGCGTCGCATCGACGGGTTCGGAGCCGTGCTCGGCGTGTGCGGCGGGCATTCCGGGCCCGTCCGTGTCATCATCGACGCCGTCATCGTGCCGGTCTGCGTCGCCGACCCGCGCCGAGACCGGCGTCGTTGACGCGTTTTCGCGGGGGGTCTGGCGATTGTCGGGATGCGTGTTCGGGTCTGTCATGGCATCAAAACGCAGGCGCGGCCCGCTCCGTTCCCTCAGCGCTGCGCCCAGATCAGGAATTCGACATTGCCCTCCGGCCCGGTTATCGGGCTTTGCGTGAGGCCGCGCACCGTCCAGCCAATACTGGTGAGCCAGTCGCGCACCTCCCCCGTGACGCGTTCGTGCAGCGCGGGGTCGCGCACCACGCCGCCCTTCCCGACCTCGCCGCGGCCCACCTCGAACTGCGGCTTGATCAGCGCCACGAGGGTTGCATGCGCCGCGGCGAGCGCGAGCGGCACCTCGAGCACCTTGGCCAGGCCGATGAAGCTCGCATCGCACACGACCCAGTTGCAGCCTTGCGTGATATGACCCGGCGTCAGGATACGCGCGCTGGTCTGTTCCAATACGGTGACGCGTTCGTCCTGCCGCAATTTCCATGCCAACTGATTCGTGCCGGAATCCACCGCGACCACATGCGCGGCGCCATTCTGGAGCAGCACGTCGGTGAATCCGCCGGTCGAGCTGCCGATGTCCATGGCGACGGCGCCTGTGGGATCAAGCGCAAAGGTTTCGAGCGCGTGGGCAAGCTTGATCCCCCCGCGCGACACCCAGGGATGGTCCCGCCCGCGCACGTCGAGCGCGGCATCGCTGCGGATCTGCTGTCCCGGCTTCGCGATCTTCGTCTCGCCTGTGAATACCAGCCCCGCCATGACGAGCGCCTGCGCCCGCGTGCGGCTTTCGGCATGGCCGCGATCGACCAGCAATTGGTCGACGCGGGTCTTGGCGGGTTTTGCAGGTGCGGGCATGGTGCGTGGCTATCCGGTGGTGTTCGAAACGCGAAATCGCGGGGGCGGACCGGTTCGACGTTTGCCGCTTGTGCCGGGCGCGTCCTCTTCGCATAAGCGCGCGATGACGCCAAGCCATGACGATACGCCCGAAACGCTCGCCCGCCGGAAACAGGCCGCGCGTGCCATGCGCCGTTGCTGGACCATGACGGGGACGGCGGTGCTGCTCACCGGGCTGGGGCTGGCCGCGTGCGCGCCGACGGTGCGCGAACCCGCCCCGACGGTGCCGGCGCCCCCGCCAATCCCCGTTCCCGCCCCGCCGCCGCCGGTTCCGGTGCCGGACGATTGGCGCGACGCCCCGATTTCGATGGGCGAGTGGACCTATCGCGCCGATGCCAATGCGACCCGCGCGCTGTTCGGGTCCGACGTGGCGGATTTCGTGATGGCGTGCGAGCCGGGCAACCGGCAGATCAAGCTATGGCGCATGACCCCCGATGCGCGGGCGACGACCATGACGATCACCACCACCTCGCAGACGAAGATGCTCACCGCGCAGCCTGCGGCCAATGGGCAGGTGGTGGCGACGCTGGCGCCGCACGATCCGATCATCGACGCGATGATCTTCTCGCGCGGGCGCTTTGCCGTCGCGGCGCCGGGAACGCGCACGCTCTATATGCCGACATGGGCCGAAATTGCCCGCGTCGCCGAGGATTGCCGGTAAAGCCAGCGATTCGCCGGGGATAAGCGCCGGGCGCGTGTCGCGGCATGATGACGGGCGATCGGCGGCACTGGTCGAGGAGGCGCAAATTCGGGCCACGCATGGTGCATCGCCGCACGCGAAGTCAGCGATCATGACAGCGAAATTTTCGAATTCAAGTCTTGCCTGAACGCCGCGGGGGACGCAGATTGCGGCGCAGGAAAGTGGCGCTGCGCACCGCGTGCCCCGGTCCGGCCGTCCGCAAGGCAACGCGGGACCTTGCGCCGCACGGCATCCCTGAATCCCGTCGCGAAAGGAGGTGATCCGATGTCTCATGGTCCAGCACAGAGGTCGGAAAATGTCCGGGGAGCATTATCGCCGAACGTCTGAGGCGATAAAGGCACCCAAGGGCGGCACTTCCGGCCGCTGACCATGCGAAAGCCCGAAGCGGGGATACCGGCTTCGGGCTTTCTCTGTTTCGTCGCCCATCCGCGCGGGCCCGAAAAAGGGCCGGGATCATACGACCCCGGCCCCCTGGCAGCGTTTTAGTACACGCGCTTTTTCGGTTCGATATATTTGACGTCGTCGGTCAGCGTGAAATCGTGCACCGGGCGATAGTCGATCTTCACCCCGCCGCCCTTGCCGCCCCAGCCGTCGAACCAGGCCGCGGTGTGCTTCATCCAGTTGGCATCGTCGCGTTCGGGATAATCCTCGTGCGCGTGGGCGCCGCGGCTTTCCTTGCGATTGGCGGCCGAATGCATCGTCACCGTCGCCTGGCTGATGAGATTGTCGAGTTCCAGCGTCTCGATCAGGTCGCTGTTCCAGATGAGCGAACGGTCGGTGACGTGGATGTCCTCCATCCGGCGGTACACCTGTTCCAGCTTGGCCTTGCCTTCCTGCATCAGCTCGTCCGTGCGGAACACGGCGGCGTGGCCCGACATGGTGCGCTGCATCTCGCCGCGGATCTGCGCGGTGGGCGAGCCGCCCTTCGCATGGCGGAAATGGTCGAGCCGCGACAGTGCGAAATCGGCGCTGTCCGACGGCAGGCCGTCATGCGACGTGCCGGGCTTCACCAGCTCCTTCAACCGGTGGCCGGTCGCGCGGCCGAACACCACGAGATCGATCAGCGAGTTGGAGCCGAGCCGGTTGGCGCCGTGAACCGACACGCAGGCCGCCTCGCCCACCGCGAAAAGGCCGGGGACCACGGTTTCCGGGTTCCCGTCGGCGCCGATGGTCATCACCTCGCCGTGATAGTTCGTGGGGATGCCGCCCATGTTGTAATGGACCGTCGGCACCACCGGCAAAGGCTGCCGCGTGAGATCGACACCGGCGAAGATCTTGCCGCTTTCGGTAATGCCGGGAAGCCGTTCGGCCAGCACCTTGGGATCGATGTGATCGAGGTGCAGGAAGATATGGTCGCTTTCCGCGCCGACACCGCGCCCTTCGCGAATTTCGAGCGCCATGGAGCGCGAAACCACGTCGCGGCTGGCCAGATCCTTCGCCGAAGGGGCGTAGCGTTCCATGAAACGCTCGCCTTCGGAATTGGTGAGGTAACCGCCCTCGCCGCGCGCGCCTTCGGTGATGAGCACGCCTGCGCCGTAGATTCCGGTCGGGTGGAACTGCACGAATTCCATGTCCTGCAGCGGGAGGCCGGCACGCAGCACCATGGCATTGCCGTCGCCGGTGCAGGTGTGCGCGGAAGTGGCAGTGAAATAGGACCGGCCATAGCCGCCGGTGGCCAGCACGACCGCATGGCCGCGGAACCTGTGGATCGAGCCATCGTCCATGCACATGGCGATGACGCCCTTGCACTCGCCATTGACCATGATGAGGTCGATCGCGAAATATTCGATGAAGAAGTCCGCGTCATATTTCAGCGATTGCTGATACAGCGCGTGGAGCATCGCGTGGCCGGTACGGTCGGCGGCGGCGCAGGTGCGCTGCACCGGGGGGCCTTCGCCCATGTTCTGCATGTGGCCGCCGAAGGGACGCTGATAGATCGTGCCTTCGGGATTGCGGGAGAACGGCACGCCGGCGTGTTCGAGCTCGTACACCGCCTGTGGTGCCTCGCGCACGAGATATTCGATCGCGTCCTGATCGCCGAGCCAGTCGGACCCCTTGACCGTGTCGTACATGTGCCACGACCAGTGATCGGGCGTATTGTTGCCGAGCGATGCGGCGATGCCGCCCTGTGCCGCGACGGTGTGCGAACGGGTCGGAAACACCTTGGTGATGCAGGCGGTTTTCAGGCCCGCTTCCGCGCTGCCCATGGTGGCGCGCAGGCCGGAACCGCCCGCACCCACGACGATCGTGTCATAGGTGTGGTCGATGATCTGATAGGCGGGCTGTGTCGAAGCGTCGGCCATCTTATGCGCCTCCCAGCGCGATGCGGATCACGGACACGATGCCGAACACACCGCCCGCGACAAAGAACAGGTTCATGGCCACGATGGCGGCGAAACGGTTCGCGCCATGCACGTAATCCTCGATCATGACCTGCATGCCGAGCCGCGCGTGCCAGAAGGTGGAAATGATGAGCAATACCATCGCCGTCGCCGCAAGCGGGCTGGACAGCCACGAGGCCATCGTCAGATAGCCGTAATCCGGCAGCGTCAAAAGGCTGAACACCAGCCAGAGCACGAGCACGAGATTGCCGACGGCGGTAAAGCGTTGAAGCAGCCAGTGGTGCGCGCCTTCGTGCGCGGAGCCGAGCCCGCGAACGCGGCCGATCCTGGTTCCGTTACCCATGGTTCGTATCCCCTTTCGTCAGGCCAGCAGCACCACCGCCCAGAAGGCGACGGTGAGCAAAATGCCGGTCAGGATCGAGATCGTGGACCAGCGATTGTTGCGATCGACTTCGTAGCCCGCACCCACGTCGAGGACGAGGTGGCGGATGCCCGAAGACATGTGGTTGAAGAACGACCAGGAAATCCCGATGAGCACGATGATCCCGATCCAGCTTCCCATGACGGCGGCGAAATCGGCATAGGCGTCCGGCCCGGCGGCAATCGCGCCGACCATCCACAGCAGGATGAGCAGGCCGACCGTCGCCATCGCATTGCCCGATACGCGGTGCAGGATGGAGACGGCCATCGCCGGTCCCCATTTCCAGATCGAGAGATGCGGCGAAAGCGGACGCGGTTTCGCCAGGCGGTTTCCGCCCCTTGCATCGGCCATAGGTTCTTCCCCTGCGCTTGCCATGACCGTGCGGGCCACGCGCGGTCATATGTGGTGTTGCGTCCGCGAATGGCACCATGGCGCCAAGAGGGCAAGGGCGAATTGGCATGAACTCGCCGTTTGGCGGGGCGGCGGCAGGCACTGTCCTGCCCTCCTTCGCCGCGCTGTCCCCTTGTGATGCGCGGCGTGCGGCCCTAACCAAAGGCGATGAACGATCGAGAAACGAACCCTGTCGCCCCGACCGCACTCGTCACCGGGAGCACGCGCGGCATCGGCAAGGCCATTGCCGACACGCTGCGGCGGCGCGGCGTGCACGTGATTACGCACGGAAGCGGCGCCGGCCCCGTCGGCGGCGGGCAGATCGCGGCCGATCTCGACGATCCGGCCGCGCCTGCGCAATTGTGGGTCGATGCGCTCGCCGCCGCGCGCGACGCAGGCCGCACGCGCATCGATATCCTCGTCAACAATGCCGGATTGTTCGACGCCGCACCGATCGACCTGTCCGACATCGCATGGCTCGACGCGTGGGACCGCACGCTGCGGATCAACCTGTCGAGTGCGGCGCAATTGTCCAGGCTTGCCGTGCGGCACTGGCAAGAGGACGGCGATGGCGGGGGCCGGCTCGTCAATATCGCCAGCCGCGCCGCCTATCGCGGCGATTCGCCCGATCACTGGCACTATGCCGCGGCGAAATCCGGCCTCGTCGCGATGACGAAGACCATCGCCCGGCATTATGCGCGCGACGGCGTGCTGGCCTATACCGTGTGTCCCGGCTTCGTCGATACGGCCATCGCGGGCGATTACCTCGAAAGCCGGGGCGGCGCGCAATTGCTGCGCGACATTCCGCTCGGCCGGGTGGCGCGGCCGGAGGAGATCGCGCGCATCGCCGCGTTCTGCGCGCTCGATGCCCCGGAAAGCATGACCGGCGCGGTGATCGATGCCAATGGCGCAAGCTTCGTGCGATGACGAGCTGGATCATCACGGCCTTCGCCCCGCGCGATGCGGTGCATGCCGCGCTCTTGCGGCAAGAGGACAGCGCCGACTGGGACGACGATATCGTCGTCACCGGATGCGAGATTGCAGAGCAGAAACCGCTCGAATGGCGGCTCGACGCGTATCTGCCGCGCCGCCCGACCAAAAAGGATCACGCCGCGATCGCCGCCCTGTTCGACACGCCGCCGCCGCTATCGGCTGAAAAATTGCCCGAGGAGGACTGGGTCACGTTGAGCCAGCAGGGGGTCGAGCCGATCACCGCGGGCCGTTTCCACGTCCACACGCCCGACCATCCGGCGAGCGATGCCCCCGGAATCAAAAGCTTCGTCATTCCGGCAAGCCAGGCGTTCGGCACCGGGCAGCATCGGACGACCGCCGGTTGCCTCGAAATGCTGGACGCGATGCGGGCGCAGGGCGCGGTCGTGCGCAATATCGCCGACATCGGGACGGGCACGGGGCTGCTCGCCTTTGCCGCGATGCATCTGTGGCCCCGCGCGCTCGCCACCGCGAGCGACATCGACGCGGTGTGCCACGATGTCGTCATCGACAATGCCGCCGCAAACCGCATTCCCGTTGGCAGCGGACCGGGACAATTGGCGATGACGATCGCGGCGGGAATGGATTCGCCGATCCTGCAATCGCGCGGGCCTTACGACCTCCTGATCGCGAATATCCTCGCGGGGCCGCTGGTCGAACTGGCGCCGGATTTCGGGCGGGCGGTGGTGCCGGGCGGGCATCTGCTGCTCGCCGGATTGCTGGAGACGCAGGAGCGCGACGTGCGCCGCGCCGCGTTTCGCGCCGGGTTCCGGCTCGCGCGGAGGGCGGTGCGGGGCGACTGGTCGATCCTGTGGCTGCGCAAGCGCGCCGGGCGATAGGGCCGCGCGGGCCGATCCGGCGCGTGGCGCGCGGGTTGGCGCGCGGGTTCGCGGTCGCGGTGGCGGCGCTGGCGGGCATGCTCGCGATCTATGCGGTGGCGGGGTGGATCGGATCCTCGCTCCCCGCCCATCGCGGGTGGGAGCAGGCGCGCGGTCCCGACGCGGTCGAGATCATGATCGGCAGCAACGGCGTCCATACCGAAATCGTGATGCCGCGCGTCAATGCTGACATGGACTGGACCGCGTTGTTCCCGGCGTCCGATCTTGCGGTCAATCGCGATGGCCGGGTGGCCGCGCCATATACCCATGTGGCGATCAGCTGGGGCGAGCGGGAGGTGTTTCTCGGCACGCCGACCTGGGCGGATCTTTCCCCCGTCACCGTGGCGCGGATCGTCGCGACGGGCGGCGAAGGGCTGCTGCATGTGGCGCATTATGTCCGGCCTGCACCCTCGACGCATTATCGCCCGCTGCGCATCAGCCGGGCGGAATATCGCATGATTATTCAGGAAATCCGGCGCAGCCTCACCGATCGGGCCGGATCGCGCATTGTCCATCCCGGCTATTCGCCGCAGGATGTGTTCTACGACGCGAAGGGCACTTATACGCTGTACACGACCTGCAACGAATGGACGGGCGGCGTGCTGCGCCGGGCGGGTATTGCGACGGGGGCGTGGACGCCCTTTCCCGGCGGGGTGATGAAATGGGTGCCGGAGCCGTGACGCGCCGCGGCGCCCCGCGCGGGGCCGGAGGCTATTGCTCCTCGAACTCGCGCTCTATCCGTGCCTGCCAGTCGGGGGAAAGGATGATGCGGTCCGCCGCGGCGCGAAATTCGTCCTGCCCCGCGACGCGGAACACCGGCATGACGGCGGACCCGCTCGTGCGCTGCACATTCCGGTCGCCGGCGGCCTCGCGCGCCTGCAGATAGGGGGCGGCGACGGCGTCGATCTCCTCTTCGTCATAGGCGGCGAGCGCGTCCTCCATCGTCGCGAATTTCCGCACGCTGTCGGCCCCGCGCAGATCGTCGCCCGCGATGGTGCCATCGGCGACATAGCCGAGCGCCAGGCCGGAAACCGCCTCGTTCAGATCGGTCTTCCCGCCCTTCGCCCCGGTGAGCGAGATGATATAGGCGGTCAGGATCGCGGTCAGCGCCATGGAAAACAGCATCCAGATCATCGCGACGACGCGCCCCCATGTGGTTTTGGGCACCAGATCGCCATAGCCGATGGTGGTCGCCGTCACCCCGGCCCACCAGAAACCATGCCCGATCCCGTGGATTCGCCCGTTGTCGGCATGCAGCCCGTCATTCGTCTTGCGCTCCACGAAATAGAAGATCGCACCCACCACAAGCAGCAGTCCGGACACGATGGCCACCACGCGCAGGAAGCTGGTATTGAACAGCCCGGCCAGACCTTTCAGGAAACCGCCGCCCGGCGAACGCCCGATCAGCCCGACCGAATCGATATGGATCGGCAGGCTGCGCGCCGACCCCGCCGGGATGCGGGCGGTGGCAAAGGCGGGAAACGCGATTCCGGCATCGGATGTATCCACCGCGTCGGGCCGCGTTTCGACAAGCGTGTAATCCAGCCCCGATTCCTCCGCCGCGGCCCGGAACAGATCCATCGCCGGCCCGGTCCAGCGGCCATCCGCGTTGCGGATCGCATAGGGCGGGATTTCCGCCACGGCGACGCGCACACCGCCCGATCCGCGCGTGGTGGGCATGTATTCTGGCGACGCCGGACGCGGGGCGGCAGGCTCCGCCTCCGCGCTGTCGGAAGGGGGCGCATTGGCGGGCGAGGCGTCCTCCGGCTCCGCGACCGTGGCCGCGGCGGCTGCGGTGTCGTTCTGCGCTTCGGCCGGGGGGGCGGCGAAGGACATGGAGGCAGCGGCGGCGGCAAGCAGGATGCTGAACTGACGAAACATGCGCCATCCCTAGCGGTCATGGCTGCGCTGACAACCCCGGTGGCCGTCGGGGCCGCGGGAATTCAGTCTGCTTGTGCAACCATTTGCGCCCATGCCGCCTCGTCGATCACCTCGATGCCGAGGTCCGCCGCTTTCTTGAGCTTGGAGCCCGCGCCCGGCCCGGCCACGATCAGGTCGGTCTTGGCCGACACACTGCCCGATGCCTTCGCGCCGAGCCGTTCGGCCTGCGCCTTCGCCTCGTCCCGGCTCATGGTTTCGAGCTTTCCGGTGAACACGATGGTCTTGCCGGACACGGGGCTGTCGCGCGTTTCGACGACATAGTCGGGGGGCGAGAGTTCGGACAGGAGATCGTCGAACACGGCGCGGTTGTGATCCTCGTGAAAGAAATCGCCGAGCGCCTTCACCACGACGGGGCCGACGCCGTCGATGCTCGCGATTTCGGCGGCGGCATCCGAATTGCCCGATCGCGCCCGCTCCGCCGCATCGCGAAGCGCGGGCAGCGTCACGAAATGCTTCATCAGATCGCGCGCCGTCACCGTGCCGACATGCCGGATGCCGAGACCGAACAGCAGGCGCGCGGCATCGGGCGCACGGCGGTTTTCCACAGCGGCCAACAGATTGTCCACAGACTTGTCCTGCCACCCGTCCAATGCCGCGATCTCCGACCGGCGGTCGCGCAGGCGGAAGATGTCGGCCGGGCTTTCCAGCCAGCCGCGCGCGAAGAAATCGGCAATGGTCCGCGTGCCGAGGCCATCGATGTCGAGCGCGCCCCGGCTCACGAAATGTTCGAGCCGCTGCGTCCGCTGCGCCGGGCAGATCAGCCCCCCGGTGCAGCGCACGTCGACCTCGCCCTCCTCGGCCACGGCCTCGCTGCCGCAACGCGGGCAGTGGTCGGGGAAGCGATAGGCGGGCCGGGCCGCGTCCGGGGTCAGGTTCGCGACCACTTGCGGGATGACGTCGCCGGCGCGCTGTATCTGTACCCGGTCGCCTTCCCGCACGCCGAGCCGCGCGATCTCGTCCCGGTTGTGCAGCGTCACATTGGTCACCGTCACCCCGCCGACCAGCACGGGCGCCAACCGCCCCACCGGCGTGAGCTTGCCGGTGCGGCCCACCTGTATGTCGATGGACTCGAGCGTGGTTTCGGCCTGCTCCGCCGGGAATTTATGCGCCATCGCCCATCGCGGCGCCTTCGCCACGAAGCCCAGCCGTTGTTGCCAGTCGAGCCGGTCCACCTTGTAGACGACGCCGTCGATCTCGTAATCCATGGTGGCCCGGCCCGCGCCGATCTTCGCATAATGGGCCAGCATTGCGGGCACGTCGTCGATCCGGGTGAGCAGCGGCGAGACCGGCACGCCCCACCCGGCAATCCGTTCCATCATCGCGAATTGCGTGTCGCACGGCACGTCCGATGCCGCGCCCCAGCCATGCGCGTAGAACCGCAGCGGCCGCCGCGCGGTCACGCCCGCGTCCTTCTGCCGCAGGGAACCCGCCGCCGCGTTGCGCGGATTGGCGAAAAGCTTGGCGCCCGCCTCCTCCTGCGCGGCGTTGAGTGCGGCAAAATCCGCTTTTCCCATGAATACCTCGCCGCGAATTTCGAACAATTCCGGTACGTCGCCGGTCAGTTCTTGCGGAATGTCGGCGATATGGGCGACATTGGGGGTCACATCCTCGCCCACCTGCCCGTCGCCGCTGGTGGCCGCGCGCACCAGCACACCGTTTTCATAGCGCAGCGAACAGGACAGACCGTCGATCTTGTCCTCCGCCGTCACGCACACCGGCTCGTCTCCGGAAAGCGAGAGGAAACGGCGCACGCGGGCGATGAATTCGGCGACTTCCTCATCGCTGAACGCATTGTCGAGGCTCATCATGCGCACATCGTGCCGCACCTTGGCGAGCGGGGAGGCGGCGATGTCGTGGCCGACCGATCGCGACGGGCTGTCGGCGCGGACGAGATGCGGGAACGCGGCCTCAAGCTCGGTATTGCGGCGGACGAGCGCGTCATATTCGGCGTCGGTGATTTCGGGCGCGTCTTCGGCATGGTAAAGCCGGTTGGCGCGCGCGATCTTGCGCGCAAGCCGCATCAGCTCGTTCGCCGCCTCCGCCTCTTCCGCCGCGTCCACGCCGCTATCTCTTACGCCGTCATCCGCCCCGCCTCTATCCACCACGCGCCATTCTCCCGCCGATCGTCATCGGCCGCAGATAGCGTCCCGCGCACGCCGGCAAAAGGGGCGTTGCGCGAAAAGGGCGGACTGTTGGCGGACCGCCCCATTGTCTTCGCGTCAGAATCGCGCCTTAATATTGCACACGCTTGGTAAAGCCGCCGTCGACGACGATATTCGCACCCGTCATGGCTCGGCACGCAGGCGAGGCAGTAAAGGCGATGATATTGGCCAACTCTTCGCCCGTGGTAAGCCGGCCGATGGGAATCTGCGCAAGGGTCGCGTCGTAGAAATCCTTCATATTATCGCGAATATGCGGCCAGGGTCCGTCTTCGGTCATCACAGGACCCGGGGTGATGGTATTGACGCGAATGCCGTCGGCGGCGAAATTCTGCGCCATGGCACTGGCATAGTTGATCACCGCGGCCTTCACCGCATTATAGGGCTGCACCCCCATGAATTCCTCGGTCGCGCCGGTGCTGCTCATGCATATGATGGATGCGGCGTCCGATTTTTGGAGAAAAGGCCTGGCCGTCTCGACCCCGCGGCGGATCGACAGGATGTCGGTTTCGAGGATCGTTTCCCACGCCGCGTCGGTATCCTCGCCCGGATTGATCGATGTGAAGCTGATGAAGATGTCGCACCCGCCGAGCGCGCCCGCCGCCTTTTCGACGAACGCGGGGACCGCGCCCTTGTCCGTGACGTCGAGCGTGTCTGCAAAGACGGTGACGCCGGTGTAGTCGAGCTCTCCCTTTGTCTTGTCGACCTTCTCCTGGCTGCGGCCGCAGACAGCGACGGCGCACCCTTCGGCGGCAAGGACATGCGCAACCTTGCGCCCGATGCCGCCGTTCGCGCCGATCAATATCGCCTTGCGGCCATTCAATCCCAGATCCATGCGTCGATCTCCCGATGTTCGTTGTTGTAAGGTTTACAGGACGCGATCTTAGATGGTGCGCCAGCGAAGGGCACTGTCACAAGGGATGGGTCGGCACGGCGGACCCGCCGGTCAGCTGTCCTCGAGCAGGCGTTCGGCCTGGGCGCGGGCCTCGGGCGTGACCTCCGCGCCGGACAGCATGCGGGCGATCTCCTCCTGCCGTTCCGCATCCGAAAGGCTGACGACGCTGGTGCGGGTGACGGTGCCCTCGCTGCTTTTGGCGATCATGTAATGGGTGTTGCCGCGCGCCGCGACCTGCGGGCTGTGCGTGACGGCGAGCAATTGCCCCCCGCTCGCCAGCCGGGCGAGCCGGTCGCCGATGGCGCTGGCCACCGCGCCGCCGACGCCGCGGTCGATTTCGTCAAAGATGATGACCGCCGCCCCGCCCTGTTCGGCCAGCGCGACCTTCAAGGCGAGGATGAAGCGCGACAATTCGCCGCCGCTGGCGATCTTGGCGAGCGGGGCGAAGGGCGCGCCGGGGTTCGTCGCGATCAGGAATTCGACCGCATCCATCCCATGCGGGCCCCAACGCTCCTCCTCCAGCCGGGTGATGCCGGTCCGGAACTTTGCCGCGTCGAGTTTGAGCGGGGCCAGTTCGGCGGCGACCGCGGCGTCGAGCCTTTGCGCCGCCTCGATGCGGCAGGCACTCAGCCTTTCGGCGGCGGCACGATAGGCGGCACCGGTTGCGGCGGCGGTTTCGGACAATTGCCGGATGCGCGCCTCGCCCCCCTCGATCGCGTCGAGCCGGTCGCGCAGTTCGGTCATCTTGGCGGGGAGTTCATCGACCGTGCAATCCTGTTTTCGCGCAGCGGCGCGCAGGTCGAACAATCGTTTCTCCGTCGCGTCGAGCCGTTCGGGATCGTGGGACAGCGCCTCTGCCGCGCGGGCGATCTGCTCCTCCGCCTCGGTCCCCTCCACGATGCAGCGGTCGAGCGCCCCGAGCGCGGAGGCCAGCAATTCATGTTCGGGCGCGATCCTGTCGAGCCGCCGCGCCGCGCTCCGCAATTGGGCGAGCGCGCTGTCCGAACCGGCCCACAAATGGCGCAATTCCTCAAGATCGCCGGACAGCCGCTCCCCCTTCTGCATGTCGGCGCGGGCGAGCGCGAGCTCCTCCTCCTCCCCTTCGACGGGGGCGAGCGCATTGAGCTCCTCCAGATGGGCGAGGATAAGATCCTGCTCCGCCGCGGCATTGTCCGCCTGTTCGCGCGCGGCGCTCAGCGCATCCTCCGCCCGGCGCCAGTCGCGCCACGCGGCGGCGACCGCCCCTTCGTCCGCGTCGGCATAGCGGGTGAGGAGCGCCCGGTGCCCCCGCGCATTGACGAGACCGCGATCGTCATGCTGTCCATGCAATTCGACGAGCGAGGGGGCCAGCGCACGCAGCGCCGCGACGCCGACGGGTTGCCCGTTGACGAAGGCCTTGCTGCCCCCGTCGGCCTTCAATTGCCGGCGCAGGATGAGCGGTTCGCCCGGCTCCATCTCCACCCCCGCATCGTCGAGCGCATCGGCAAGCGCGGGCGGCAGCGGTTCGAATTCGAATGTCGCGGTGACGCTGGCCTTGTCCTCGCCGCGGACCAGCCCGCTATCGGCGCGATTGCCCAAAACGAGGCCCAGCGCGTCGAGCAGGATCGACTTGCCCGCGCCGGTTTCCCCCGTCAGCACGCCGAGCCCGCGCGCAAAGGCGAGGTCGAGCGCTTCGATCAGGACGATATTGCGGATGGCAAGAGTGGTCAGCATCGCGGGCACCCTTGTCGCGCAGCGGCCCCGCCTGCGCCAGCGCGCGCCACGCGCCGAGGCATCATCGGTGCGGCTTTTCCACAGCTTTGTCCGCAGGGCGCGGCGGACAGCGAGCCTTGGCAGGCGCGATCAGACGTAATCGGGCGCCTTGTCCTGCATCAGCTCGAACGCCTTTTCATACCAGTCGGAACCGGGATAGTTCGCGCCGAGCACGGCGGCGGCCTTCTTCGCCTCCTGCGGAATGCCGAGCGCGAGATAGCTTTCGGTCAGGCGATAGAGCGCCTCCGGCGTGTGGCTCGTCGTCTGATAATCGTCGACGACCTCGCGGAAGCGCAGCGTCGAGGCGAGCCATTTGCCCGTCCGCTGATAAAAGCGGCCGATGGTCATCTGCTTGCCCGCGAGATGGTCGTTGACGAGGTCGAGCTTCAGCCGCGCATCATTGGCATAGGCCGTGTCGGGGTAGCGGCGCACCACCTCGGTCAGCGCCTGACGCGCCTGGCCGGTGATCTGCTGATCGCGGGTGACGTCGCTGATCTGCTCGTAATAGGACAGCGCGATGAGATAGAACGCATAAGGCGCGTCCTTGTTGCCGGGATGGATGGCGAGGAAACGCTGCGCCGATTGAATCGCGGTGTTGTAATCGCGCGCCGCGTAATAGGAAAACGCGCTCATCAATTGCGCCCGGCGGGCCCAGGGCGAATAGGGGTGCTGGCGTTCCACTTCGTCGAAGAGGGCGGCGGCCTGCTTGATCTGCCCGCGGTCGAGCCGGTCCTTCGCCGCGAAATAAAGCGATTCGACATCGCGCGCGACATAGGCGGTGTCGCTCTGTGTGCCCGAGCCCGCCCCGCACGCGGAAGTCAGCGCCATGGCGGCGGTGGCCATGACGAGCGAAGCGATGCGAAAACGAGGGCGAGTTGCGGCAGGAGCGTTCATGAAATCGCCTATAGCCAGACGCCCGCTGAACGCCAAGTGAAGCTTTGCGCCCATCTCGAACAGCGGGCGGACGAGAACCGCTTGGCATTCGGTTCAAGACAAACGAATTGGATTTCCGTCCGCTTTTTTTCCGAGGCTGGACATCTCGCTTGCATGATCGTGCGGCTTAATTCGGTGTAATCTGAACCCATGGCAATCGGGTTTTGCAACTCTATCGGGGTGCCTGCGAAGCTTGCGCCAATGCTTTGGCCGGGCGGTCGGCGCTGATCGTTCCGCGTTCGCCTGCGGCGAAAGCCGATCAGTAATACCGCGGAACGTCACCATTTCAGGTAAAGCTCGGTCAACGCACCCACATTGCCGGCCCGCATTTTCGCCGGACGGTCGGGGTCGATCCCGAACGGTGGAATTCCGGACAGCCATTCCTCGATAAAGACCATCGCCTCCATCCGGGCGAGCCCCGCCCCCACGCAGCGATGCGCGCCCGCCCCCATCGTCGTGTGACGCACCGGTGAAAGACCGCGATCGAAATCAACCGTTTCCGGCGCATCGAAACAGGCGGGATCGAGATTGTGCAACACGCTGGGCAGATAGAGCAGATCCCCAACCTTCATCGTGACACCGTCCATTTCGATGTCCCGCACCAGGTTGCGAGTGACCGAAACGGTGGGATAGCGACGCATGAGTTCATCCGTGGCGGCGGGAATGCGGGCGGCATCCTCCCGCAACTGATGCTGATCCTCCGGAAAACGGGCGAGGTGCGACGCGATATTGCCGAACATCGCGACCACCGTGTCGAGCCCGCCGAAAAGCAGGTTGCGGCACATGCGCTGCGCCTCCTCGAAGGTCCAGGCCCGCCCCTCGATCGGAACGGACAGGATGCGGCTGAACAGGTCGTCGCCGGGATTGCTTATCCGAGCCTCCACATAAGGACGCAGGTAATCGTCGGCCGCGTCGCGCAACTGCACCACGGTCATGCTGCCGTCGGGCCGCGTCAGCTGCTGCCCCAGCGGGCGCAATCGCGCGCGATCCTCCACCGGGACCCCAATCAGCGAAAGGAAGATATGCAGCGGCACGATTTCTGCAAAGGCGGTCATGAATTCGCACCCGCCCTGCGGCGCCAGACCGGCGATGAGGTCGCGCGACACATCGCGCACCATCGGCATCATGGCGGTGACGTGATGATTGGCGAAACCGCGCATCACCGCATTGCGAAACGGTTTGTGCTGCGGCGGGTCGAGTTGCAGCGGGATGAAATCCATCATCTCCCCCAAGCCCGGCGTCACGGCCAGCGCCTCGCTCGACAGGCGCTCGCTATCGCCCCATAATTCGCGAATGATTGCGCCGCGCGTCGCGATCCAGTGGCCGTGGTTACGCGGCGTCCATACGAGGCCCAGTCCGCCCCGAAGGCTTTTCCACGCGGCGAAATAATCCTCCTCCGCGCCCGGCGGGGCAAAGATGTCGAAATCGACGACGCGCGCATCGGGAACATGATCGGGGCGGATCGTGGGGGTAATGCTGGCCAAAATATCGGGCAACCTCTTTGTTGATGCTTTTGCCACTCAGCATATTCCGGAATGGGGCACGACACAGCTAGTCAAATGGTGCAGGGCACGACACATGTTTCGCGACACCTGCCCTGCTTTCGACCGAAGGATTGCCACCATGTCCCATCGCCGTTTCCGCTTCGCACTTTCGCTCCTGTCCGGAGCGGCCCTTTTGTGTTCATGGACGCCCGCGTCGGCCGCCCCTGCCGACGATCTCACCGCGTTGATGGACGATATCTACGCCGCCCGGCTGGAGGCGAGCCCCATCAGCGCATCGGCCGCAGGGGTGGAGGATTACGATAGCGAGCTTGGCGATTATTCGATTGCGGCGATGGACCGCTGGGCCGCGCGGGATGCGGCGTTTCTTGCCCGGCTGGACAAAATCGACGCATCCGCCCTGCCCCCGTTGCGCCGGGCGGATTACGCAATCACCGGGCGATTGCTGCGCGAATCGATCGATGGCAACCGGTTCGGGCAAAGGTTGATCACGTTTTCGAGCTATTCCTCCCCCTGGCAAGGCTGGGCCGGGATCGGCGATTCGATGCAATTCGCGTCGGGGCAGGATTACGAGGAATATCTCGACCGGCTGAACGCCATTCCCGACGCCAGCGCGCAGGTCATCGCCAATACGCGCGCGGGCATCGCGGGCGGTTATGTCCTGCCGTGTGTCACGCTGGGCGGATTGGAAGGGTCGGTGCGCGGCGCGGTCGCGGCGGCGCCGGAAGAGACGCGGTTCTATACGCCGTTCACCCGCGCCCGCCCCGCCGATGTGAGCGAGGCGGAATGGACGGCGTTGAAGGACCGCGCCCGCGCCGCGATCGCCGATGTCGTCGCGCCGGCCTATCGCGATGCCGCCGACATGCTGCGCGACGAATATGTCCCGGCCTGTGTCGAAACGGTCGGCATTTCGGCGCAGACGGACGGGCTCGCGTTCTACCAATATCGCGTCGGCGCCAGCACCACGACCGATTACACGGCGCAGCAGATCCACGACATCGGCATGGGCGAGGTGGCACGTATTTCGGCGGAAATGGACCGCGTCGCCGCGGATGCGGGCTATGCCGATCGCGCCGCCTTTGTGGAGAAACTGCGCACCGATCCCGCCTACTACGCCACCACGCCCGACGAATTGATGGCCGCCGCCGCCGCGCAGGCGAAGGAAATCGACGGGATGATGCCCGATTATTTCCACCTCTTGCCCCGCCTTCCCTACGGCATTCGGGCGATTCCGGCCGAAACGGCGGAGGGCACGACCACCGCCTATTACCAGCCGGGCAGCCCGGCCAACGGCACGGCGGGATTTTATTACGTCAACACGTCGAAGCTGGATCAACGGCCGCTTTGGGAACTGCCCGCACTCACCGCGCACGAGGCCGTGCCCGGCCACCATCATCAGATCGCGTTGCAGCAGGAGCTGGACCTTCACCCGCTGCGCCGCGAATTCGGCTATTTCACCGCTTTTACCGAAGGTTGGGGGCTTTATTCCGAACGGCTCGGCATCGACATGGGGCTCTACGACACGCCGGAGAAGGATTACGGTCGCCTGTCCTATGAAATGTGGCGGGCGTGCCGGCTCGTGGTGGATACCGGCATCCATGCGCTGGGCTGGACGAAGAGCCAGGCCGTCGATTTCATGACCGAGCATACCGCGCTTTCGGCGGCGAATATCGATGCGGAGGTCAATCGCTACATCAGCTGGCCGGGGCAGGCGCTGGGCTACAAGATGGGCGAGCTGAAGATCCGCGAATTGCGCGCGCGGGCGGAGGAACGGCTGGGCGCGCGGTTCGATCTTGCCGCGTTCAACGATGCGGTGATCGCGCAAGGGCCGGTGCCGCTGGACGTGCTCGATGCGCAGATCGAACGCTGGATGGCCGAGGTCGAGGCGGGGTAACGCGCTATGGGGGGAGCGGGGGGAAGGGTAGCGGGTGCTACTCATCCCCCATTTTCAGCGCGGCGATGAACGCTTCCTGCGGGATCTGCACATTGCCGTATTCGCGCATCTTCGCCTTGCCCTTCTTCTGTTTTTCGAGGAGCTTTTTCTTGCGGCTGATGTCGCCGCCGTAACATTTGGCGGTCACGTCCTTGCGCATGGCGGAAATGGTTTCGCGGGCGATGACCTTGCCGCCGATCGCCGCCTGAACGGGAATCTTGAACAGGTGGCGGGGGATCAGATCCTTCAGCCGTTCGCACATGTGGCGGCCGCGTTCCTCGGCAACGCCGCGATGCACGATCATCGACAAGGCATCGACCGGATCGCCGTTCACCATGATGCTCATCTTCACAAGATCGCCTTCGCGCAGGCCGATCTGTTCATAGTCGAAGCTGGCATAGCCGCGGCTGATCGATTTCAACCGGTCGTAGAAATCGAACACCACCTCGTTCAACGGCAGTTCGTAGCTCACCTGCGCGCGCCCGCCGACATAGGTCAGATCGCGTTGAATCCCCCGGCGGTCCTGACACAGCTTGAGGATGGAGCCGAGATATTCGTCGGGCGTGTAGATCACCGCCTTGATCCAAGGTTCCTCGATCGTTTCGATGCGCGAGGGATCGGGATAGTCGGCGGGGTTGTGGAGGTAGATTTCCTCCGCATCGTCGGTCCGCGACTTGCCGAGCTGTATGCGGTAGACGACCGAGGGCGCGGTGGTGATGAGGTCGAGATCATATTCGCGGGTCAGCCGCTCCTGAATGATCTCCAGATGCAGAAGCCCCAGGAACCCGGCACGAAAACCGAAGCCGAGCGCCGCACTCGATTCCATCTCGAACGAAAAGCTCGCATCGTTCAAGCGCAGTTTCCCGATCGATTCGCGCAGCTTGTCGAAATCGGCGGCATCGACGGGGAACAGGCCGCAGAACACGACCGGCTGCACTTCCTTGTACCCCGGCAGCGCCTTGTCCGCGCCGTTCTTCACCGTGGTGATGGTGTCGCCGACCTTGGCCTGTTCGACTTCCTTGATCTGCGCCGTGATGAAGCCGATTTCGCCGGGGCCGAGTTCGGGCAATTGCTCGATCTTGGGGCGCATGCAGCCGACCCGGTCGACCAGATGCTCGGTCTCGCCCTGCATGAACTTGATGTTCAATCCTTTTTTCAGCACGCCCTGCATCACCCTGACGAGGATCACGACGCCGAGATAGGGATCGTACCAGCTATCGACCAGCATGGCCTTCAACGGGGCATCGCGCTCGCCGGTGGGCGCGGGGATGCGGCGCACCACCGCTTCGAGCACTTCCTCGATCCCGATGCCGGATTTCGCACTGGTCAGCACGGCGTCGGACGCATCGATGCCGATGATGTCCTCGATCTCGGCCTTGACCTTGTCGGGTTCGGCGGCGGGCAGGTCGATCTTGTTGATGACGGGCACGATTTCGTGGTCGTGTTCGATCGACTGATACACATTGGCGAGCGTCTGCGCCTCGACCCCCTGCGCCGCATCGACGACGAGCAGCGCACCTTCGCACGCGGCGAGGCTGCGGCTCACCTCATAGGCGAAATCGACGTGGCCGGGCGTGTCCATCAGGTTGAGCTGATAGGTCTTGCCATCGCTGGCGGTGTAATCGAGGCGCACGGTCTGCGCCTTGATCGTGATGCCGCGCTCGCGCTCGATATCCATGTTGTCCAGCACCTGCTGGCTCATTTCCCGCTCGGTCAGCCCGCCGGTCAGTTGGATGAGCCGGTCGGCCAGCGTCGATTTGCCGTGGTCGATATGGGCGATGATGCTGAAATTGCGGATAAGCGATAGGTCGGTCATGCGCGCCCCTTAGCCCGCCTGTACGGCGCTGTCAGCAACTAGTGCTGTGCCTGTGCACGATCCGGTGATAGAGCGCGGCCCATGAAATTTCACAATTCCCGCATCGAAGCGGGCCGCCGCACTCTCAACGTCGCGACGAATGCGGATGGTTCGGGCGCGATGCCGCCGCTGCTGCTGCTCAACGGAATCGGGTTCAATACCGCTCTGCTCGAAGGGTTGGCCCAAGGGTTTGCCGGGCGGCGCATCGTCATTCCCGACATGCCGGGGTGCGGCGGATCGCCCGATCCCGCCCTCCCCTATGCGATGGCGTGCATGGCCAGCGACATGACGGCGATGATGGACACGCTTTATCCGGGTGAGGCGTTCGATTGCCTCGGCTTTTCCTGGGGCGGCGCGCTGGCGCAGCAGATCGCGGTGCAGGCGCAGAACCATTTGCGGCGGCTCGTGCTGGTGTCGACCACATCGGGCGTGCCGCTCCCCCTCGGCGATGCGGAGATGGTTGCGCGGCTGATGGACCCGCGCGAATATACCGACCCACGCCGGATGAGCCGGAACCTGTCCGCCATGCTGAAGGAAGGCGGCGCGGGCGCGGGGCTGCTCACCCGGCTTGCCGCGCCGACTCCGTCCGGTGTCACGGGGCAGATCATGGCGCTCGCGGGGTGGAGCGTGCTGCCGCTGTTGCCGTTCGTGCGGGCGCCGGTGCTCATCATGGGAACGAGCGACGATATCGTGGTGCCGGTTGCGCATAATCGCTTCCTGCGCTGCGCCCTCCCCTCTGCCGAAATGTTCGAGTTGGAGAGCGGCGGCCATTTGGCGCCGCTGGCCTCGCCCGAACGGGTTCTGCCGCGCCTGAAACGGTTTTTCGGCGCTGTGGGGGGCGAAGATCGCGGGGCGTCGGGCGCCGCACATGTCGCACGCGATGGTGGCACGGCGCGCGGCGGGCGTGAGGCGGCCTGAACCGCTTTTCTTTTCGCGCCGCTTCGATACCATCGCGCCAAAGAACCATCGGCCCCGCCCGCCAAGGCGCGCGGCCATGACGGGAAGGAAAGCGCCATGCGTCACATCGCCATCATCGGGTCCGGCCCGGCCGGCTACTACACCGCCGAAGCCGCGTTGAAGCAATGGGGCGACGATGTGCGCATCGACGTGTTCGACCGGCTTCCCGTGCCCTATGGCCTCATTCGCACCGGCGTCGCGCCCGATCACCAGACGATCAAGAAGGTCGCGATGCGCTATGAAAAGACGGCGCTGACCGACAATGTCCGCTTTGTCGGCAATATCTCCATCGGCACCGATATCGAGATCGCGCAGCTGCAATCGCTTTACGATGCGGTCGTGCTGGCGACCGGCGCCCCGCGCGACCGCGCGCTCGGCATCGAGGGAGAGGATCTGCCGGGCGTGCATGGGAGCGCCGAGTTCGTCGGCTGGTACAACGGGCATCCGCAATTCGCCGGGCTGGCGCCGGACCTTGGCGCCGAAACCGCGGTCGTCATTGGCAATGGCAATGTGGCGCTCGACATCGCGCGGATCCTGGCGAAAACGGCCCGCGAATTCGCAGGGTCGGACATCGTCGCCCATGCGCTCGACGGGTTGAACGCGTCGCGGCTGCGGCGGATCGTGGTGCTGGGCCGGCGCGGGCCGCATCAGATCGCGATGACGCCCAAGGAGCTGGGCGAGCTGGGTGAGCTGGAACGGGCGGTGCCGATCGTGGAGCCGGGCGATCTTCCGCCCGAAAGCGAAGACGAAGCGCTGGACCCCGGACAGCGCAAGTCGGTCGCCCTGCTGCGGCAATTCGCGCAGAACCGCGTTCGCGACAAGCCGCTCGCGATCGAATTCGATTTCTTCGCCTCG
This sequence comes from Croceicoccus hydrothermalis, assembly GCF_022378335.1. Classification (GTDB taxonomy): domain Bacteria; phylum Pseudomonadota; class Alphaproteobacteria; order Sphingomonadales; family Sphingomonadaceae; genus Croceicoccus; species Croceicoccus hydrothermalis. The sequence goes on along the minus strand of NZ_JAIQCI010000014.1, from coordinate 146,307 downwards.
CCGGTGCGCATCGTGGGTGAGGATCGGGTGCGCTCCGTCACGGTGGAGCGGACGCGGCTCGACGATGGCCGCCCGGTCGGCACGGGGGAGAGTTACGACATTCCCTGCGGCCTGGTGGTGAGCGCAATCGGCTATCGCAGCGTGCCGATCCCCGGCGTGCCCTTCGATGAAAAACAGGGGCGCATCGCCAATGACGACGGGCGCGTGGGCGATCGCCTGTATTGTGTCGGCTGGGCCAGACGCGGGCCGACCGGCACCATCGGCACGAACAAGCCCGACGGTTTCGCCATCGTGGAAAAGATCGCGGCCGACATGCCGGATGCCGCGGGCAAGCGGGGCCGCGAGGGGTTCGACGCGCTCGCGGCAGAGCGCGGGCTGGACATCGTGACCTTCCGCGACTGGAAACGGATCGAGGAGGCGGAAACCGGCGCCGCGCGCGACGGCGCCCCGCGGGAGAAGTTCACCGATATCGAGGCGATGATCCGCGCGCGCGATTGACGCCTGGACAGCAAACGGGCGCGGGCTTCGGAACCCGCGCCGCAGCGCTTACTGACAGGCGAGACACTCGTCGTAATCGGTCGTCGGAAGCTCGTATTTCGCAGGATCGATGGTGTTGTCCGCCTCCACCCCGCCGGCGAAGCCTGCCCGCTGCACCGATTTGGAGCGCAGGTAGTAGAGCGACTTGATCCCCATTTCCCACGCCCGGAAATGCAGCATGGCCAGATCCCACTTGTCGACATCGGCCGGGATGAACAGGTTCAGCGACTGCGCCTGATCGATATAGGGCGTCCGGTCGCCCGCGAATTCGAGCAGCCAGCGCTGATCGATTTCGAAGCTCGTCTTGAACACCGCCTTTTCCTCGGCCGAGAGGAAATCGAGATGCTGCACCGATCCGCCGCGTTCGAGGATCGAGTTCCACACATTGGCGGAATCCTTCGATTTTTCGCGCAGGATCTTTTCCAGATAGGGGTTCTTCACGATGAAGCTGCCCGACAATGTCTTGTGCGTGTAGATATTGGCCGGGATCGGCTCGATGCACGCGCTCGTCCCGCCGCAGATGATGGAGATCGACGCGGTCGGCGCGATCGCCATCTTGCAGCTGAAGCGTTCCATCGCGCCCTGATCGGCGGCGTCGGGGCAGGGCCCGCGTTCCTTGGCCAGCATCATCGACGCTTCGTTCGCGCGGGCATTGATATGCTGGAACATCTTCAGATTCCAGGCCTTCGCCATCGCGGTTTCGAAACCGATGTTCTTCTTCTGCAGGAACGAGTGGAAGCCCATGACCCCCATGCCGACGCTGCGCTCACGCTCCGCCGAATATTTCGCGCGGGCCATTTCATCGGGCGCGCGGTCGATATAATCCTGCAGCACATTGTCGAGGAAACGCATCACGTCCTCGATGAACATTTCGTCCTTGTGCCATTCGTCCCAGGTTTCAAGATTGAGCGAGGAGAGACAGCACACCGCCGTGCGATCGTTGCCGAGATGGTCGCGGCCCGTGGGGAGCGTGATCTCGCTGCACAGGTTCGACGTCGAAACCTTGAGCCCCAGATCGCGGTGATGTTTCGGCATCATGCGGTTCACCGTGTCGGAGAACACGATATAGGGCTCGCCCGTCTGCAGCCGGGTTTCGACGAGCTTCTGAAACAGGGAGCGTGCATCGACGGTGGCGCGGGCGCTGCCGTCGCGGGGGGAGCGCAACTGAAACTCGTCGCCGTTGCGGACCGCTTCCATGAATTCGTCGGTCAGCAGCACGCCGTGATGCAGGTTCAGCGCCTTGCGGTTGAAGTCGCCCGAGGGTTTGCGAATTTCGAGGAATTCCTCGATCTCCGGGTGGGACACGTCGAGATAGCACGCCGCCGACCCGCGGCGCAGCGAACCCTGGCTGATGGCGAGAGTCAGGCTGTCCATCACGCGGACGAAGGGGATGATGCCGCTGGTCTTGCCGTTCAGGCCGACCGGCTCGCCAATGCCGCGCACGCTGCCCCAATATGTGCCGATGCCGCCGCCCCGACTCGCCAGCCAGACGTTTTCGTTCCAGGTGTTGACGATCCCCTCGAGGCTGTCCTCCACCGAATTGAGATAGCATGAAATCGGCAGGCCGCGCCCGGTGCCGCCATTGGACAGAACCGGCGTCGCGGGCATGAACCACAGCCGCGAGATATAGTCGTAGAGCCGCTGCGCATGCGCCTCGTCATCGGCATAGGCATCGGCCACGCGGGCGAACAGATCCTGATAGCTTTCGTCCGGCAGCAGATACCGATCGTTCAGCGTTTCCTTCCCGAAATCGGTGAGCAGCGCATCGCGGCTGTCATCGGTGGTGATGGCAAAGCGCCGCTCGGCAATGTCGCGCGAGGACATTGTTTTACCGGGATGGGGTTTCGCCGCGGCAGCCTTCGCCACCTCGCTCACCATATTGGCCATGGCCGATGCGGTGGCGGTTTCCACGTCCGCTTCGGTTGCGGCGGGCGTGGAGGCCTTCGCCTTCTTCGCCGGCTTCTGCGCCTTTTCCACCGTGTCGGCGAACATGTCGATATCCCCAGCTGCCGAAGTCACCTGCGCGTCGTCTCCGTCCTTGAAATCCATGGATTTGCCCACCTGCCGAACCTGCGGTCGCAGCACCGCAGCGCCCGGAAACACAGCCCCGGAACGGTTGCAACGATAACGACCAAAAAAAGCCAGAACACCGATATGTAGCGTTTTGCCGCCCAGATCGCGTCGATGGGTGGTATGTCTCTATAAAAGCGGGCGCGGTGTCAATACGCATGCCGCCACCTGTGGCGCGCGCCGGATGGCCCGAACATGCCGCGACGCGCGGGCAATGCTGGCCCCCGCGCGATGCAAGGGGAATCGTGCGATTTTTTCTTTTTATCCCCGGACAAAATCACCATCGCATCCGTCACGCCGACAGGGTTTGCATCCCGCGCCCACCGAACCTATCCCGGCAGATATTTTCAAGGCCATGATGCCGGAAAGGATCCTACCCCATGCTCAATATCATCGGCGCCATCGTTTCGGGCGCGATCATCGGCGTGCTGGCGCGCTTCTTCTTTCCCGGCGAGGTGGACATGGGGTTCTTCGCCACCATCGCGCTCGGCATTGGCGGGTCGCTGCTCGCCGGTCTCGTCACGAGCCGGGGACGCTCCGATTTTCACCGGGCGGGCTGCCTCGCCTCGATCCTGGGCGGGATGGCGCTGATCCTGATCGGGCGGTTGTTCTTCTAGGTCGCGGCGCGCGTCACGGCACGATCACCGTGTCGCGCGCCACCTCGTCGGTCATCGGATAGTCGGCATTGAAGTGCAGGCCCCGGCTTTCTTTGCGGCGCCGCGCGCTGCGCACGATGAGGTCGGCGGTCTGCAATAGGTTGCGCAGTTCGATCAGGTCCTGTGTCACGCGGAAATTGCCGTAATATTCCTGCACCTCGTCACCTAGCAGGCGGATGCGATTGGCCGCGCGCTCCATGCGCTTGTCCGTGCGCACGATGCCGACGTAATTCCACATGAAGCGGCGGATCTCGGTCCAGTTCTGCTTGATCACCACCTCCTCATCGGCGGCGCTCACGCGGCTTTCGTCCCACGGGCGGACCGGCGGCGGCGGCGGCAGGTCGTCCATCCGCGCCAATATGTCGCGCGCCGAGGCATCGCCGAACACGAAGCATTCGAGCAGCGAATTCGACGCGAGCCGATTCGCCCCGTGCAGGCCCGTGTCCGAACATTCGCCGATCGCATATAATCCGGGCAGGTCCGCACGCCCCGCCATATCCACCCGCACCCCGCCGCAGGTATAATGCTGTGCCGGGACGACGGGGATCGGCTGCACCGTCATGTCGATGCCGAGTTTCAGCAGCCGTTCGTGAATCGTCGGGAAATGCTCGCGCACGAATTCCGGTTCGCGGTGGCTGATGTCGAGATGCACGTAATCGAGGCCGAGCCGCTTGATTTCATGGTCGATCGCGCGGGCCACGATGTCGCGCGGGGCAAGTTCGAGCCGCTCGTCGAAATCGGGCATGAAGCGGCGCCCGGCCTCGGTCCCGGCCTCCGGCGGAAGTTTCAATATGCCGCCCTCGCCGCGCACGGCCTCGGTGATGAGGAAATTCTTCACGTCGAGATTATAAAGGCAGGTCGGGTGGAACTGCATGAATTCCATGTTCGACACGCGGCACCCGGCGCGCCACGCCATGGCGATGCCGTCGCCGGTCGCGCCCCGCGGCGCCGTGCTGAAGAGATAGGTGCGCCCCGCCCCGCCGGTGGCAAGGATGGTGGCACGCGCCGTCAACGCCTCGACCCGGCCCTTCTGTCCCGCCTCCTTCGCCGTGTCGAGCGCGTAGACGCCCCAGATCTTCTGCCCGCCTTCCGGCTCCGTGCGGTGGCGGTCGCCGATGAGGTCGATGGCCACCATGTTCGCGCGCATGGTGATGTTGGGATGCGCATCGGCGGCGCGCAGCAACGCATCCTGCACCGCCCAGCCGGTCGCATCGTCGACATGCACGATGCGGCGATGCGAATGCCCCCCTTCGCGCGTGAGGTGGAGCGTTTGCCCCTCCGTATTGAACGGCACGCCGAGATCGATCAGTCTCTGGATCGCCTTCGGCGCCTGTTCGATGACATATTCCACCGCCTCGCGCCGGTTGAGCCCCGCGCCCGCCACCATGGTGTCGCGGATGTGGTCCTCGAACGTGTCGCCCGCGTCCAGCACCGCGGCGATGCCCCCCTGCGCCCAGGCGGTGGACCCTGCGTCGAGCGCGCCCTTCGCCAGCACGAGCACCCGCGCCCGTTCGGCCAGCACCAATGCCGCCGACAATCCCGCCGCGCCCGAACCGACGATGATGACGTCATGATCGTTCATGCGTGCGAACCGGGCCGGCAGGGGGCGTTGATCGACATGGGCGTATCCTCTTTTACAATCGTTATTCCGCGGCCATGCCACCCGTTTCGCGCCGATGGCAAGGGCCGCGTGCGACACCGGTGCGGGCGCATGCCCTCTCCAATGGAGTAGCTTCCCGGCTATCGCTGGCGTTCACGTCGGAATTTGCCTAATCAGCGGGGTAGATTCACCATTGGAGAACCCGGTCATGAAGGACATCTACGTTGTTTCCGCCGCACGCACCGCCATCGGCACGTTCGGCGGCGCCTTCAAGGAAGCGAAGCCCGGCGATCTTGGCGGGAAGGTCATCACGGCGGCTCTCGAACGCGCGGGGCTGTCCCCTGAAACGGTCGGGCATGTGGTGATGGGCAATGTCGTCCCGTGCGAACCCAGCGACGCCTATGTCAGCCGCATCGCCGCGGTCGAGGCCGGAATCCCGCACGAGGCGCCCGCCATGACCGTCAACCGGCTGTGCGGTTCGGGGCTTCAGGCGATCGTGTCGGCGGCGCAGATGATCGCGCTCGGCGATTGCGAGATTGCCGTCGGCGGCGGGTGCGAGGTGATGAGCCGGGCGCCCTATTTCATGACCGGCGCGCGCTGGGGCATGAAGATGGGCGACGGCACGGTAAAGGACGGCATGCTGGGCGCGTTGCACGACCCGTTCCACGAATATCACATGGGCATGACGGCGGAAAACGTCGCCGAAAAATATGGCATCACGCGCGAGATGCAGGACGAACTCGCCGCCGAGAGCCAGCGCCGCGCCGCCCACGCGATCGAGCAGGGCTGGTTCAAGGACGAGATCGTGCCGGTCGAGGTGCGCCAGGGCCGCAATGTCGCGACCTTCGACACCGACGAACACGTCAAAGCGGGCACGAGCGCGGACAAGCTTTCGGGCCTTCGCACCGTGTTCAAGAAGGAAGGCGGCACCGTGACCGCGGGCAATGCATCGGGCATCAACGATGGCGCCTCCGCCGTGATCCTCGCCAGCGAGGCCGCGGTGAAGGAGCATAACCTCACCCCGATGATGCGGCTCGTCGCCTATGGCCACGCAGGTGTCGACCCGCAATACATGGGCATCGGCCCCGTCCCTGCGACGAAGATCGCGCTGAAACGTGCGGGGATCGACAAGGACATGCTCGACGTGATCGAATCGAACGAGGCTTTCGCCGCGCAGGCCTGCGCCGTGGTCAATGAAATGGCGTTCGACAATGCGAAGGTGAACCCCAACGGCAGCGGCATCTCGCTCGGCCATCCGATCGGTGCGACAGGCGCGATCCTGACGACGAAGCTCGCCTATGAAATGCGGCGGCAGAAGGCGAAGATGGGCCTTACCACCATGTGCATCGGCGGCGGTCAGGGCATTGCCGCGATCTGGGAAAACGTGAGCTAGACCGCGCGTTCACCATGGGAACGACAAGGGCGGCATCCGTGTCCGGGTGCCGCCCTTTTTCATGCGTCTGCGTCAAATGCGCCGCGATCAGGCGAAGATGTCGCTATCGGCGGATTTCTGAATCGGGTTGGGCACGGGAAGCTGGCTGTCCTTGCAGGCGCGGTCGATCTCCGGCTCCGCTTCGGGGCGGTATTCGCCGCTGCCCATCATGCGCGCCATCATGGTGATCGGCCACATCCACATTTCCATCCACGCCGCCAGCATCGGCATGCCCATGTCGGTCGGCAAATGTTGGAAAGGGGTTTGCGTATCGCGTCTGTCGGCCATGTCTCGCTCCCACGGCCCCGGTTGCGTGTATCGGGTCTGGATCTTTGGGGCCACCATGGCAAAGCGTGAAGGCCCAAACGGTTCCGGTCAATCTGCGCGGTGGGTTTCGTACCACAGGCAATGATTGACGACCGGGCATCGCTCGCAAAGCGGGCTGCGCGCGCGGCAGATCCGTTTGCCGAACTGAATGAGCCAGAAATGCCCGTCGTGCATCGCCCAGTCGGGGGCCCGTTCCTCCAATTGCGCCGCGGTGCGGTCGGCGCTCTTCGCATCGGTCAGCCCGATACGGTTGCAGACCCGGTGCACGTGGGTGTCGACCGCGATCACGTCGCGCCCGAAGGTGAAGGACAGCACGATATCGGCGCATTTTCGCCCGATACCGGGCAGAGCCATCAGCCCCGCGCGCGTGTCGGGCACGGTCCCGCCATGCCGGTCGAGCAGCGCCGTGCAAAAGGCGCGGATATTGCGCGCCTTCATGTTGTAAAGGCCGCACGGGCGGATCGCATCGACGATGGCCGCATCCTCAAGCCGCAGCATCTCCTCCGGCGTTTCGGCCAATCTGAACAGCGCACGCGCCGCAGCCGCCGTATTCCGGTCGAGCGATTGCGCCGACAGCATGCAGGAGATGCAGGACCGGAAGGCGTCGGGCTGACCCTTCGGTCCCTTCGCGTCGCTGGTGCGGCCCGGCATCGCATCGGCCAGTCGGCGGAACACGGTTTCGACCTCTGCTTCGGGGATCAGTGCCATTGGATCGTCAATGGTCGGTGGCGGGGCAGGTTCCGTGCCTTGTCGGCCGCCGGCGGATCATACCGCCGCAATGACGCCCCGCGTCATTACGAGTCTGGCGTTTTGCGCTTCGCTATCGCTCGCGAGTGACGCCGCCGCAATGACGCCCCGAGTCATTACGAGTCTGGCGTCACTCCCATTCGATCGTGCCGGGGGGCTTGGACGTGTAGTCGTATACCACGCGGTTGATGCCCTGCACCTCGTTCACGATGCGCGTGGCGGTCGCCGACAGGAACGCGCTGTCGAACGGGTACACGTCCGCCGTCATGCCGTCGGTGCTCGTCACCGCGCGCAGGGCGCACACGCTGTCATAGGTGCGGCTGTCGCCCATCACGCCGACGGTCCGCACGGGAAGCAGCACCGCGAACGCCTGCCAGATCGCATCGTAAAGCCCGGCGTTGCGGATTTCCTCAAGATAGATCGCGTCCGCCTTGCGCAATATGTCGCATCGTTCGCGCGTCACCTCGCCCGGAATGCGGATGGCGAGGCCCGGCCCCGGAAACGGATGGCGCCCGACGAACACATCGGGCAGGCCGAGTTCGCGGCCAAGGTCGCGCACCTCGTCCTTGAACAATTCGCGCAAGGGTTCGACAAGGCGCATGTTCATGCGTTCGGGCAGGCCGCCGACATTGTGGTGGCTCTTGATCGTGACGCTCGGCCCGCCGGTAAACGACACGCTTTCGATGACATCGGGGTAGAGCGTGCCCTGCGCGAGGAAATCGGCGCCGCCGATCTTTTTCGCCTCATCCTCGAACACGTCGATGAAGGTCTTGCCGATGAACTTGCGCTTGGCTTCCGGGTCGGTGACGCCTTTCAATCCGTTCAGGAACAACGCCGACACGTCACGGTGCACCAGCGGGATGTTATACGCCCCCCGGAAGAGCGAGACGACCTGCTCCGCCTCCCCCATGCGCATCAGGCCATGATCGACGAACACGCAGGTCAGCTGATCGCCGATCGCCTCGTGAATGAGCACGGCGGCGACGGCGGAATCGACCCCGCCCGACAGGCCGCAGATCACCTTGCCGTCGCCGACCTGTTCGCGGATTTCGGCGATCTTGGTGCGCCGGAACTCCGCCATGGTCCAGTCGCCGGCACAGCCGCAGACATGGCGCACGAAATTGGCGATCAGCCGGCCGCCGTCGGGCGTGTGAATAACCTCGGGGTGGAATTGCGTGCCGTAGAAACGACGCTTTTCGTCCGCGATCACGGCGAAAGGCGCGCCGTCGCTGGCTGCCACGATTTCGAAACCGGGGGCGAACTCGGTCACCTTGTCGCCGTGGCTCATCCACACCTGATGCCGTTCGCCGACCTGCCACAGCCCGTCGAACAGGGCGCATTTTTCCGTCACGGTAAGGAACGCGCGCCCGAATTCGCCGCCCTCGCCCGTTTCGTGGCCGGGCCGCACCTCGCCGCCGAGCTGCTTCGTCATGACCTGCTGCCCGTAACAGATGCCGAGGATGGGGATACCCGCCTCGAACAGTTCCTGCGGCGCGCGGGGGCTGCCTTCGCCGGGCACGCTCGCGGGGCTGCCCGACAGGATGATGCCGCGCGGCTTCATCCGGGCGAACGCCTCTGCGGCCTGCGTAAAGGGGGCGATCTCGGAATAGACGCCCGCCTCGCGCACGCGGCGCGCGATGAGCTGCGTGACCTGGCTGCCGAAATCGACGATCAGGATGGTGTCGTCGGTGGTCGAATCTGTGAGTGTGTCGGGCATGGGCGGGCGATAGAAAGCCGTCCCGCATCTGTCCAGCGCGGGGTGCATGGGATTTCCGCGGTCGGCACGATTGCGAAAGTTGCAATCAACAATGTTACTTTCGCATTTGCGATTGTAACCGCGGTATCATAAATGCCCCCTCGTCGGGCGGCGGCGCCCTGTTCCCCCCAGTCCCCAACGGGGCACGCACCGGGAAGACCCCCAAGTTTCCGGTCCCGCCGCCCTTCACCTTTTGGGAACGGATGCACTGAAGGCTTTCATGCCAACAGGAGACACTCCATGCGAAATATCGCTCTCAATCTCGTCGGTCCGCTTTGTGGTGTGATCGTCGCGGCTTCGGCCAGCGGGCTGTTCTTTACCGCCACGCTGATCTGACCGTTACAAAAACCTGCCGCCCCGCCCCGGATCGCCGGGATGCGGGCGGCGGGTTTTTGCCTATCCGCCGATATTGCCCAGCACCAGCGCGAGGATAAGCCCGAGCGCGGTCGCCACCCCGGCGAGATGCTTGTCATCCTGATAGGCCTGCGGGAACACCTCGGTCGCGAGGCTGGCGACCACCGCGCCCGCCGCGAAACAGCGGATGAAGGCCAGCACCCCCTCCCCCACCGTGTCGAGCAGCAGATTGCCCGCCAGCGCGGCCAGCGACAAAAGCCCCGCCGTCGCCGCCCAGATGCCCAGTATCCGCAGTTTCGAGCGCCCGCCATGCGCGGCCATCTCGCGCGCGCTGCCCGCCGCCTCCGGCAGGTTGGAGAGCAGGATCGACCCCGCGAGCGCCGCGACCTCGCCAACGCCCGCCCCGATGAGCGCCACGCCCAGCGCGAGATTTTCCGGTATTCCGTCAAGCGTGATCGCGGCGAGCAGACCGCCGCCCGAATCCGGCCCCCAATATTCGTCGATGAGGTAATCGACCACGGCAAACACCACCGCGCCCGCAGCCACGCCCATCATCGCCATGGCGAGCGAGCTTCGCTCCACCGACGGTTCGACCAGTTCGGTCACCAGCGACAGCACCAGCGCCCCGCCCGCCAGCGCCACCAGAAACGCGCGCGTGGTATCGCCCATGCGGCCGTAAATGCCCCATGCCGCGCCCGCGATGAGCGCGGCCGATACCGCCAGCACCACCAGAAGCGTCATCATCATCGCGTCTCTCCTGCCCGCGCCTGCGTGGCGCATGTCGTGCCCGGTTGTGGAAAACAAGGGGTTTTGCTTGGGAAATCGGGCACCGCGGGCTATATGATGACGATGGCAGAAAACACCAATGAAGATACCGGCGCGCCCATCGGCGAAACGCCGGAAACCGCGCCCGAAAATTCCGGTTCGGCGATCGCCGCCGACGCCGCCACCACGCGGCAGGTGCAGCGCGGCGAATATGGCGCGGAATCGATCAAGGTTCTCAAGGGTCTCGACGCGGTGCGCAAGCGTCCGGGCATGTATATCGGCGATACCGACGATGGCTCTGGCCTGCACCACATGGTGTTCGAGGTGTCGGACAACGCCATCGACGAGGCGCTGGCCGGTCATTGCGACCGCGTGCTGATCGAACTTCACCCCGATGGCAGCGTGTCGGTCGACGACAATGGCCGCGGCATCCCCACCGATATCCACCGCGAGGAAGGCGTGTCGGCGGCCGAGGTCATCATGACGCAGCTTCACGCCGGCGGCAAGTTCGAGAACACGACCGACGACAATGCCTACAAGGTGTCGGGCGGTCTGCACGGCGTGGGCGTGTCGGTGGTGAACGCGCTGTCGGAATGGCTGGAGCTGACCATCTGGCGCGACGGCAAGGAACACTGGATGCGGTTCGAGCATGGCGATACGGTCGAACCGTTGAAGGTGGTCGGCGATGCGCCGCTCAACGATAAGGGCGAACCGCGCAAGGGCACGCGCGTCACTTTCAAGGCCAGCGACGAGACGTTCAAGAACGTGCTGGAATATGATTTCGACCGGCTGGAACATCGCTATCGCGAGCTGGCGTTCCTGAACTCCGGCGTGCGCATCATCCTGCGCGACCGGCGGCATGAGGATGTGGCCGAACACGATCTGTATTACGACGGCGGCATCGGCGCCTTCGTCCAATATCTCGACCGGAACAAGACCGCGCTCATCCCCGAACCCATCGCGATTTCGGCGGATCGCGACGGCATCGGGATCGAGGTCGCGCTGGAATGGAACGATTCCTATTACGAGAACGTGCTGTGCTTCACCAACAACATTCCGCAGCGTGACGGCGGCACGCATCTGGCCGCGTTTCGCGCCGCGCTGACCCGTACGCTGAACGGCTATGCCGACCGGTCGGGGCTGATGAAGAAGGAGAAGGTCTCGCTCACCGGCGAGGATATGCGCGAGGGGCTGACCGCGATCGTATCGGTGAAGCTGCCCGATCCGAAATTCGGCTCGCAGACGAAGGACAAGCTGGTTTCTTCCGAAGTGCGTCAGCCATTGGAAAGCCTGATGGCCGACAAGATGAGCGACTGGCTGGAGGAAAATCCCGCCAATGCGAAAACCATCGTGCAGAAGATCGTCGATGCCGCCGCCGCGCGCGAAGCGGCGAAAAAGGCGCGCGAACTGACCCGTCGCAAGGGCGCGATGGACATTGCCAGCCTGCCCGGCAAGCTCGCCGATTGCCAGGAACGCGATCCCACGAAATGCGAACTTTTCCTGGTCGAGGGCGATTCCGCCGGCGGTTCGGCGAAACAGGGACGCGACCGCAAGATTCAGGCGATCCTGCCATTGAAGGGAAAGATCCTGAATGTGGAACGCGCACGGTTCGACCGGATCATCTCGTCAAAGGAGGTCGGCACGCTGATCCAGGCGATGGGCACCGGCCTGCGCGATGAATTCAACATTGAAAAGCTGCGCTATCACAAGATCGTCATCATGACCGACGCCGATGTCGATGGCGCGCATATCCGCACGCTTCTGCTCACCTTCTTTCAGCGGCAGATGCCCGAGATCGTGAAGGAAGGGCATCTCTATATCGCGCAGCCGCCACTCTATAAGGTCGCGAAGGGCAAGTCGGAGGTTTACCTCAAGGACAATGACGCACTCGACCGCTATCTGATCGAGGCGGCATTGACCGGGCGCGTGCTGGAAACGCGGGGCGGTGCGCGAAGCGGCGCCGATCTTGCCACCATCGTGGAGCAGGCGCGCCGGTTCAAGAGCACGCTGGCCTTCGCGCCCAATCGTTATGACCCCACCATCGTCGAGGCGCTCGCGCTTTCGGGGGCGCTGACGCCGGGGCTGGATGCGGATGCGCGCGGGGCGGCGCTCGACGCGACGGCAGCCTGGATGCAAAGCCTCGACCCCGAGGCGAAATGGTCCGCCTATCAGACCGGCGAAGGCTATGCCGTGGACCGCGTGTGGCGCGGCGTCACCGACCATCATCCCATCGATGCGAAGTTCCTCGACAGTGCGGAGGCGCGCAAGCTGGCCTCGCTCGCCGCGCTTCAGAAGGACATCTACGAAGCCGGTGCGCAATTGGTGAAGGCCGGCGCCGAGAGCGAGGACGACGACAGCGCGAGCGCGAAGGGCGCGCATATCAACCGCCCGACGCAATTGCTCGAACAGATCTTCGCCATCGGGCGCAAGGGCCTGTCGATCCAGCGGTACAAGGGGCTGGGCGAGATGAACGCGGATCAGCTTTGGGAGACCACGCTCGACCCCGACAATCGCGCATTGTTGCAGGTGAAGGTGGAGGACGCCGACGTCACCGACGAGATCTTCACCCGGCTGATGGGCGATGTCGTCGAACCGCGCCGCGATTTCATTCAGGACAACGCGCTGAACGTCGCCAATCTCGATATCTGATCGGCCTGCCCGTTCCCCCGCCCGCCTCGTGGCGGTGGGCGGAACGGGCGGCGCTTTTCTCGGTTGTGCGGGTAAACCCCAATCGAAGGAAAACGAATATGACGACCAATACGGCAACCGCACAGTACAAGGGTCTTGGCAAGGACGGGCTAGGCCATGTCGCCACGAAGAGCGGATCGGTTGATGCGCCCTATGGCTTCAACACGCGGTTCGAGGACAAGCCTGGCACCAACCCCGAGGAAATGATCGCCGCCGCCCACGCGTCCTGCTTTACCATGGCCACCAGCTTCGCGCTCGCCAAGGCGGGCTATGAAGATGGTCAGCTCGACACGCAATGCACCGTCACGCTGGAAAAGGATGGCGACGGGTTCAAGGTTTCGAAATCCGCACTGTCGCTGACGGCGAAGGTCGAGGGGCTTGCGCAGGACAAGTTCGAGGAAATCACCGACGGGACCAAGGCCGGCTGCCCCATTTCCAAACTGCTCGATTGCGAGATCACGCTGGAGCGGACGCTTCAATCTTGAGCCAGCGTTCCAAGATTCTTTTCGTCTGCCTCGGCAACATATGTCGCTCTCCGCTCGCGGAGGCGGCATTCCGCGCCGAGGCGGAACGGGCCGGGCTCGATGCCGAGGCGGATTCGGCAGGCACCGGCAACTGGCACGTCGGCGACCCGCCCGATCCCCGCGCGATCGAGCAGGCCAGAATGCACGATATCGACATCAGCGCGTACAAGGGGCGACAGGTGACGGAGGATGATTTCCGCCGGTTCACCCATGTCTTCGCCCTCGACGAAGCGAATTTCGAAGTGCTGGAATCCATTCGCCCCGCCGATGGCACCGCGAAACTCGGCATGTTGATGGACGTGGTGCCGGACAAGCGCGGACAGCCGGTGGCCGATCCCTATTTCGGCGATGCCGACGGGTTCGTGACCACCTGGAACGACGTGCACGAAGCGGCCCGCGCCCTGGTCGCGCAATTGCAGGGATGAGCCCCGCCGAACGGGCGGTGGGATGCCTGCTGGACGAAACGCCCGCGGCGATGCGCCCGCTTTCGGGCGGCGATCTTTCCGCCGTCTTTTGCGTCACGATGCCGGACGGCGCGCGTGTCATTGCGAAACAGGCCGGCAATGTCGCGGCGGAGGCGGACATGCTGCGCCGGATGGGCACGACCGGCGTGCGCGTGCCCGATGTCATCGCTTGCAAGGGTAAGTGGATGATCCTTTCGCACGTCGATGGCACGGGCCGGCTTGACGCCGCGGCGTGGGACGACCTTGCCGCGCAATTGTCGCTGCTGCACCGGCCCACGGGCGAGCCTTACGGCTGGGACCGGGACCATGCGTTCGGCGCGGTCGGTATCGAAAATGCACGCGGCGACGACTGGCCGCAATTCTGGGCGGAGCGGCGGCTCCGGCCGCACATCCCGCATGTCGCGGCGGCGCTCGCGCGCAGGATCGACGCGCTTTGCCACCGGATGGGTGACATCCTGCCCGCACGACCCGATGCGGCCCTGCTCCACGGCGATCTGTGGGGCGGCAATGTCATGGTGGGCGGCGACGGCGGCTGCACACTGATCGATCCGGCCTGTTACATCGGCCATCGCGAGGTCGACTGGGCCATGCTGACGCTGTTCAATTCGCCGCCGGACCGGTTTTTTGCCGCCATGGCGCCCGAACCGGGTTGGCGCGCGCGGCTGGGCTGTCACCGCTTGTGGCCGTTGCTCGTCCATCTGCGGCTTTTCGGGGCATCCTATCGCGGCGGGGTGGAACGGGAATTGTCGCATCTTGGCGCGTGAGAGTCATTGCACGGTCAGATTGCCGCGCTAAACCGCGCGGCATGACACGCATTCTTCTCGCCGCGAGCGCCGCGCTTGCCCTCACCGCCTGTGCGACGGTGCCGCAATCTTCGTCCGATTCATCGACCGCGCCGGTGACAGTGCGGATCGTCGGGCTGAACGATTTCCACGGCAATCTGGAGCCGCAGCCCCGCCCGCTCGTCGTGACGACGCCCGACGGCCGGACCCGCAGCCTGCCCGCAGGGGGCGCCGCCTATCTCGCCAGCGCGGTGAATACGCTGCGTGCGCAGGACGATTACAGTCTCGTCATTTCGGCCGGCGACCTCATCAGCGCAAGCCCGCTCGCCTCCTCGCTTTTCCTCGATGAACCCACGATCGGCGCGATGAACCGCATCGGGCTGGACTTCAATGCGGTCGGCAATCACGAATTCGACCGGGGTGCGGACGAATTGCGCCGCATGGCGAATGGCGGGTGCGACGTGCATACATTGCGCACGCCCTGCGCGGTGGAGCCGGATTTCAAGGGCGCCGATTTCGGTTTCCTCGCCGCGAATGTCGCGACGGCGGACGGGGGCACGCTGTTCCCCGCCTATGCCATGCGCCGGTTCGGCAGCGGGGCGGAGGAGATCGCCGTCGCGGTCATCGGCCTCACGCTCGAAGGGACGCCCTCGCTCGTCAGTCCGGGCGGGGTCGCGGGTCTGACCTTCCGCGACGAGGCGGAGACGATCAACGCACTCATCCCCGGAATCGAGGCGGAGGGCGCCGATGCGATCATCGTGTCCATTCACCAGGGGCTGGTCAATTCCGAAGGGTTCGACGACGGGGATTGCGGCGCGTTGTCGGGGGATCTTCGTGCCATATTGGACCGGCTCGATCCGCGCGTCGATCTCGTCCTGTCGGGGCATACACACAATGCCTAATGTCTGCGATTATGGCAAAGTCGATCCCGCCCGCCCGTTCTGGGTGACGAGCGCGGGGTCGCGCGGGACGATGCTGACCGATATCGCGCTTTCCATCGACACCGCGAACGGCACCGCGCAGGTGGTCGATGCGCATAATATCGTGGTGCAGAATGCCGATGGCGCGGAACGCGATACCGCCCTTCCCGCCTTTGCCGCCGACACGGGGATCGCCGCCTATGTCGCGCGCTATGTCGATGCGGCGCGCGCCGCCTCGGAACGGGTGGTGGGGCAGCTTTCGGGGGCGCTGGACACCCGGACGCTGGGCCTCGTCATCGCCGATGCGCAGCTTGCCGCGACACGCGAGACAGGGGCACAGATCGCCTTCATGAATGCGGGCGGGGTGCGCGCGCCGATCACGCCGGGCGCGGATAATGCCGTGACCTTCGGCGATATTTACACGAGCCAGCCATTCGGCAACACGCTGGTCACGAAAACCTTCACCGGGGCGCAATTGCTCGCCATTCTGGAGCAGCAGTTTCGCGGGGACGAGGCCGCAATCCTGTCGGTGTCGGACGGGTTCTCCTACGGCTTCGACCGCGCGGCGGCGGAAGGGCGACGCATCATGAACCCCACGCTCGACGGCCGGGCGATCGACCCCGATGCCGCCTATCGCGTCACGATGAACAGCTTTCTCGCAGGTGGCGGCGATGGTTTCACCGCATTCGAAGAGGGCCGGGACACGGTGATCGGGCCGGTCGATGTCGATGCGCTCGAACGCTGGATCGCGGCGAAGGAGATGGCCGTCCCCACGCGCGACAGGGTGCGCGACCTCACCCGGCGTTAGGCGGTCGCCGCTGCGCCCGACAGCGGGGCGGATCCCGGAACTTCGGAACGATAAACCTTTCTGTTCGCTTAATCGTCATGCGCAGACAGTCCTGCGCGGCGAAAAGGAGGACAACCCATGGCTGAAATTCCCGTCGAGAAAAAATCATCGAAATCGTGGCTCTGGATATTGCTGGCCCTGATTTTGGGTGCGCTGATTCTGTGGTGGATTCTGGCGGATGACGATGACGACGTCGAGATGCTGACGACCGATACCGAAGTTACGGAAACAATCGATACGGCGACGCCGACGATGGCCTCGGAAATGACCATCGCCGCTATCGCCGCCAATCCGCAGAACTATATCGGGCAGGAATTCACTGGCGAAGTCGACGTCGGCGGTCCGCTGACCGATCGCGGTTTCTGGGTCGAGAACGATGGCGCGCGCGTCTTTGCGCTCATCATCGACGAACCGCGCGAAGTCCCGCTCGACATCAATCCGGGTCAGCGTCTCAGCATTTCGGGTGGCACCATCCGCGAAGCCGGCGCGATGACCGATGTGGAGGGCGTTCCCCTCGACGAAGACACGCGCAACGTGCTGGCCGATCAGGACGTGTTCATGATCGTCGACGAGGCGAACATCGACATTCTCGAAGAAGCCTGAACGCCGCACACACGCGAAACCAAAGGATAAGCACCATGCATGACAACGACCGTTTCGGAGAGCTGGAAGAACTCAGTTCCTGGCAGCTCGTCCATGACAATCAGGACATTCGCGGCCGTAATGTCGTCGACCCTGCCGGCGCAAGCTATGGCAAGATCGACGACATGCTGGTCGACAAGAACCACGAACATGTCGCCGCCGTCCGGCTCGAGGATGGGCGCATCGTGTCCGTCGACAGCCTGGAGATCACCGACAATGCCGTGATCTACCACGATGGCGGGGCCGCATCGCGCGCCGATTACGCGAAGGTGCGCCGCCCGGTCTGAACCCCGGACGCGTCAATGATGGCCACATGAACGGGGCCGGGAGTGCACACCATGCATTCCCGGCCCCTTCTTCATGCCAGGCCGGTCACGCGGCGACGTCATTGTCGCCGCGCCGAATGGGGAGTGCTTCCTTGAACGTATTGGTGACGTAGGGGAACGGGATCTCGATCCCCGCATCGTCCAGCCCGCGCTTGATCGCCATGACCACGTGATGCTTTACCTCGCGCATGTCGCGCGGCTTGGACTCGCTCCACCACTGCACCTGAAAATCGATGGAGCTGGAATTGAATTCGCGCGCGAAGATCAGGATCGGCTTGTCGGTGATGATCCCCTCGATCCCCTCGAACGCCTTGCGAATGACGGCCTCCGAGCGTTCGAGATCGCTGTCGTAGGACACGCCGACGATCAGCTCGTCACGCCGCATTTCGGCATCGGTGAGGATTTTGACGGCATTCTTGAAGATCATCGAATTCGGCATGATCGTCAGCTCGTTCGTCAGCTGCCGGATATGCGTTTCGCGCAGGGTAATGTGTTCCACCCGGCCCATCACGCCTTCAACCTCGATGATGTCGCCCATGCGCATCTTCTCGCGCAGCATGATGAGCACGCCGGCGAGGAAATTCTCGAAGATATCCTGAAACGCGAAACCGACGGCCAGAGCGCCCACGCCCAGCCCCGCGACAAGCCCCGCCGGATCGAGCCCCGGCAGCATGATGGTCATCGCAATCATGATGCCGATGATCCAGATCGCAAGCCGGACAAGCGTTTCGACAAGGTTCTGAAGGCTCGGGCGCAGGTGGGTCCGGCCGGTCAGCTTGTCGGCGATCCGCACGGCAAAGCGCGCCACGATCCAGGTGATGAGCAGCACGATGAGCGCCACCGCAAGGTTCGGCAGGGCGGCCACCACCCCGCGCACCATGCCGTTCACCTGTTCCTGCAAGGTTTGCACGTAATTCATTGCGGGGCGTCCTGTCCGTAATCGTCGTTCATCGCCGGTTTGTTAAGCGCAGCCGCCCCCCAAACACAAGCCGCGACCGCCGCCCATGAGGAGCGCACGAAAAAAGGGGATCGAAACCCGTGGCTCCGACCCCCTTTTCAAGGACAGGTTCGTGTCGCTTACCAGGCCATCTGGAACCCGGCGCGTCCACCGACCTCGCCGCTGTCGAAGCCGACGCCGACGCCTGCCGAAACGGCCGTATTGGAACCGACCCGTGCCGCAAAGGCCGCCGAACCGGCAACGCGTTCCTGAAAATAGCCGAGACCGCCCGATACGCCGAAATTGGTGCCCGGCATCAGGATCGGCGATTCCATGGCCAGCGCCATCGCCACGCCTTCGTTCGCCTTGCGAATGTCGCGGCGATTGACTTCGTTCAGATCGAACAGTTGCGAGGTCTGTCCCTGCAACTGCGTGATGGAGGCGGTATTGGCGCCGATCGCGGCGGTATTGGTGCCGATGGCCGCCATGTTCGCCTGTACGTCGGAGAAGCTGGCGAGATTGCTCATCCCCGCCGGCGACACGCTGGTGCCGAGCGTTCCGTTGGCATCGGCGGTGACGAAGGCAAGCGGCCCTGTCTGCGATGCGGTGCTGTCGCCGAGCGAGGCGACCACGACCTGTCCGGCGTTGGTCGCGGTCGCGCCATTGCCGATCGCGACCGAGTTTTCGCCCGATGCGACGGCCTCGTTGCCCATCGCGACGGCGCCGTCACCGGTCGCAGACGCCGCCTCGCCGACCGAAACGGAGCGCACGCCGCTCGCTTCGGCAAGATGGCCGAGCGCGGTTGCCCGCTCCGCGGTCGCCTCCGCGCGCCAGCCATAGGCGGTCGCACCCGGCCCCGCGGCCGTGGCCTGACCGCCGACGGCGGTTGTCGATGGGCCGGTTGCGGTCGTCGCCATGCCGTCCGCGCCGTCACGATTGCCGCCGATGGCGATCGCATCGCCGCCGTCGGCCACGGCGGTATTGCCGATCGCGATGGCGTTGCTGTCGGATGCGGTCGCTTCCTCGCCAACCGAAACGGAGCGAACGCCGCTCGCTTCGGCAAGATGGCCAAGCGCGGTCGCACGTTCCGCAGAGGCCGAGGATTGCCAGCCATAGGCGGTCGCACCCGGACCGGTGGCAACGCTTTCCCCACCAACCGCAGTCGTCGAATTGCCGTTCGCCGCCGCAGTGTCGCCGATGGCCAGCGCATCGGTGCCGTTCGCGACAGATTCGTTGCCGATTGCGGTTGCAAAGCCTGTCTGCGCATCGGCATTTTCCCCGACCGCAAGCGAACGTTCGCCCTGTGCCGTGGCCAGGTGGCCAAGCGCGGTCGCGCGTTCCGCCGTCGCTTCCGCGCGCCAGCCGAAGGCGGTTGCGCCCGGTCCGGCCGCCGTCGACTGTCCGCCGACCGCCGTTGTGGACGGGCCGGCCGCCGTGGTCGCCATGCCGGCGTCACCGTCACGATTGCCGCCGATGGCGATGGCATCGCCCCCATCGGCGACGGCAGTATTGCCGATGGCGATGCTGTTCGTGCCCGATGCGATGGCGTCCTCTGCCGCGGCGAAGCTCTGCGCACCCGAAGCGGTCGTCTGATGCCCGACGGCGGTGGCCATCATGCCGGTCGCCTGCGACTGCCAGCCCAGCGCCGTTGCGCCCGGCGTGGTGGCGTCGCTTTCGCCGCCGATCGCAACCGTGCTCGGCCCGGTGGCCGTGGCGGGGTTCGCGCCCTCGTCGTCGCTGCCGATGGCGACGGCATCTGTGCCGGTCGCAACCGCGCCATTACCGACGGCGGTCGCGCCTTCCGCCGTGCCGGTGGTGGCATCGGTGCCGCATTCCGTGCTCTGCGCATTCGCATCGTTGCAATCCGGCGTGGCATCGGCCTGCGCCGTGGCGGCAAGAGCAAGAGTCGCGCTTCCGGCCATGAAAGCGAGCGTCAGTTTGCGATGGACATAAGATTTCATTGTCGTTCCTCGTTTTGTCGTATTTCCGACTCAAACCGGACCATATGATGTGACCGCGGCTTACAGTTGATAAGAATGTTAAGAAAAAGAACACCGCACGTGGCGCATTACCGGGTGCCCGCAATGCTGCGACCATCCGAAAAGCAATATTCAATGATGCGGACGCCCTTTTTTCTTGAAGCCGACTTTCGTGCCAGCCACAGGATATACGGTTCACTCTCAAAAAAGATGCAGGCAATTCAAAAACTTTTTACCAACACTTGTTGAAATGTTGAAACAAAAGTTCACAAACCTATGCATCGGCTTCGTTCGCGACGATGCAAAGGAACGCATGCACCGCCCGGCGCGTTGCCATGGCGAGACATTCAAAAACATTCACCAAACTGGGGACATCACATGAAACAGATCACTCTCGCCCTGCTCGCCGGGTCCGCATTCGCCATGGGCGGTTGCGCCACGTTGAACGAGGCTGCGGACGATATCGGCCTGTCCGACGAAACCGCGACCGCGACGCTGCGCACCGCCGACGGCACCGATGTCGGCACGGTTACGACCATGCCGATGAACGGCGGCATCCACGTGATGGTAAACGCCTACAACATGCCCACCGGCACGCATGGCGCGCATATCCACACCACCGGACGCTGCGATGCGCCCGATTTTTCGAGCGCCGGCGGCCACTGGAACCCGACCAATGTTCCGCACGGCACGATGAACGATGACGGCGTCGCCCATGCCGGCGATCTGCCCAATCTAGTGATCGGCGCCGATGGCAGCGGTTCGATCGACGCGATGGCGCCGGTCGGTACGTTCGATGCGATGTTGTCCGGGGACGGTTCGGCATTCATCATCCACGCGAATGCGGACGATGGCGTCAGCCAGCCGAGCGGCGATGCCGGGTCGCGTATCGCGTGCGGCGTGCTGCGCCGGACCGACGCGATCTGACCCTCGCTCCTATTCCGGCACGACGGCCCGCCTCGCGCTATTCGGCGCGGAGCGGGCCTTTTGCATTGGCGAGCACCGATGTCGCCGCGACCCATGCGGCGACATTCTGCCGCAATTGCGCAGGGTCGATCTTGTCCAGCGTATCGTCGGCGGTGTGGTGCAATTCGAAATAGCGCGTGCCATCCTGCTGAAGGTCGATGACCGCCATGTCGGTGGCCGCGATGATCGCCCCGATGTCGGCACCGCCGCCCGCCTCGGCCGAACCGCGCGCCACGCCGAGCGGCGCGACCAGCCCGGCGATCCGGTCGGCGAGCGCCGCATTCAGTCGCGCCGTATCCATGCGCCAGATGCGGTCGGCGCCGAAATCGCTTTCATAGGCGACGCCATGCGGCTCGTCCCCGTGCGATGCGGCATAGGCCTTGCCGCCCCACACGCCGACTTCCTCCGCGCCTGCGAACAATACGCGAATGGTGCGCAGCGGCTGCCCCTGCGCGGCGACGCCCTTTGCCGCGGCGGCGGCAATGCCGCAGCCCGACGCATCGTCGATGGCCCCTGTGCCCAGATCCCAACTGTCGAGATGGCACGCCAGCAGCACCAGCGGCAGCGACGGATCACGCCCCGGAATTTCCGCGATCACATTGCCCGATCGCATCTCGCCAAGCTGTTGCGGCGTCAATGTCAGGCGCAGCACGAGGGGCGTTCCCGCGGCGTCGGCGCGACGGGCCATGCGTTCCAGGTTTTCGGCATCGGGCACGGACAGCGCGGCGGCGGGGATCGGGTCCTGCCCCTCGGCAAAGCCGGTGTTGCCGGTGTGCGGCATCCGGTGCGTGTCGGTGCCGACCGATTTGATCACCGCGGCAATCGCCCGCTTGCGCGCGGCGAGCGCCGGCCCGGTCCAACGCGCCGGCCCTGCAAAACCATAGCTCGACCCATCCTGCGCGGGGCGCATCTGATGGCCGATATAGGCGATCTTGCCGGCAAGGCTGCCTTCGGGCGCGGCGGCGAGCGCGGCGTAATTCTCGAACGCGACGATCTCCGCCTCGATACCCTGCGCCCCGGTCGATCCGCTATTGCCGAGCGCGGTCAGGTGCAGCGGCTGTGCGAAAGGTGACACGATTTCCGCCGTTTCGGCGCCGCGCACCCAGGTCGGCATGGTATAGGGTTCGTCGCGCACGTTGGAAAAGCCATTCGCGCGCAGCCAGCGGACCGCCCATTCGCGCCCGCGTGCCTCTGCCGGGGTGCCGGCCTGGCGGGGACCGACTTCGGTCGTGATGCCTTCGACGAAATCCATCGCGATGTCATCGCCGTCCATGGCGGCGTCGCGCGCGGCGGCAATGCGCGCATCGGCCCCGTCGAGGGCCGCGGCGGGCACGAAGACCTGCGCAGTGGCGGCGGAGGGGGCGATGCCGGCAAGGGCAAGCGGGGCGATGGCGGCGAAAGCGGCGAGCGTTGTCCTGTTCATGGTTGCAAGCGATACCGCCGCCGCCCCCGCTTGCCAAGCCGCTTGCCACAGCGGGCGCGGCTTGTGCGCGGGCCTTGCCCTTCCCCCCGCTTCGGCTTATCTGCGATCGAGAAATTTTTCCCATACGACCGCTATTTCCCCAAAGGACGACTGATGGCCGCCCAATACGCATTCGTCATGAAGAACATGACCAAGACCTTCCCCGGCGCGCAGAAGCCCGTGCTGTCCGATATCAACCTGCAATTCTATCAGGGTGCGAAGATCGGCATCGTCGGCCCGAACGGCGTCGGCAAATCGACATTGATGAAGATCATGGCCGGCATCGACACCGATTACACGGGCGAGGCATGGCCGGGCGAGAATATCACCGTGGGCTATCTGCCGCAGGAACCGCAACTCGACGAGAGCAAGACCGTCCTTGAAAATGTGAAGGATGGCGCGCGCGAAACCGCCGACATGGTCGATCGCTTCAACGCGATTTCGGCCGAGATGGGCGATCCGCAGGACGACACCGATTTCGATGCCCTGATGGAAGAGATGGGCACGTTGCAGGAAAAGATCGACGCCGTCGATGGCTGGACCCTCGACAATCAGCTCGAGATCGCGATGGAGGCGTTGCGCTGCCCGCCGGGCGACTGGTCGGTGGAAAGCCTTTCGGGTGGTGAGAAGCGCCGCGTGGCATTGACCCGCCTGCTTATCCAGAAGCCGTCGATCCTGCTGCTCGACGAGCCGACCAACCACCTCGATGCCGAAAGCGTCGAATGGCTGGAAAATCACCTCAAGGAATATGAGGGCGCCGTGCTGATGATCACGCACGATCGCTACTTCCTCGACAATGTGGTGGAATGGATCCTCGAACTCGATCGCGGCAAATATTTCCCGTACGAGGGCAATTACTCCACCTATCTGGAGAAGAAGGCCAAACGCCTCGGACAGGAGGAGCGCGAGGAAAGCGGGCGGCAGAAGGCATTGTCCCGCGAACTCGAATGGATCCGGCAGACGCCTGCCGCGCGTCAGACCAAGTCCAAGGCGCGTATCCGCAAGTTCGAGCAGCTTCAGGAATCGCAGGGCGATCGCAAGCCCGGCAAGGCGCAGATCGTCATCCAGGTGCCCGAACGTCTCGGCTCCAAGGTGATTGAGGCGAACAACATCACCAAGGCCTATGGCGACAAGCTGCTCTTCGAAAACCTGTCCTTCACCCTGCCGCCGGGCGGGATCGTCGGCGTGATCGGGCCGAACGGCGCGGGTAAGTCGACCTTGTTCAAGATCCTCACCGGCAAGGAAACCCCGGACGAGGGCACGGTCGAGATCGGCGACACGGTGCATCTGGGCTATGTCGATCAGAGCCGCGACCATCTCGACCCCAAGCACAATGTCTGGGAAGAGATTTCCGACGGGCTCGACTACATGCAGGTCAACGGGCACGACACCTCGACCCGTGCCTATGTCGGGGCGTTCAATTTCAAGGGCGCGGATCAGCAGAAGAACGTCGGCAAGCTGTCGGGTGGTGAGCGCAATCGCGTCCACATGGCCAAGATGCTGAAGCAGGGCGGCAACGTGCTGCTGCTCGACGAGCCGACCAACGATCTCGACGTGGAAACGCTGGGCGCATTGGAAGAGGCAATCGAGAATTTCGCCGGTTGCGCCGTGGTCATCTCGCACGACCGTTTCTTCCTCGACCGGCTGGCGACGCATATCCTCGCGTTCGAAGGTGACAGCCATGTCGAATGGTTCGAGGGCAATTTCGAAAGCTACGAAGAGGACAAGCGCCGCCGTCTGGGCGATGCGGCGGACCGTCCGACCCGGCTGGCGTATAAGAAGCTCAGCCGCGACTGACGCCATTGCGAGGGATGCAGAAGCGCCGCGCTCCCCATGCCGGGGGGCGCGGCGTTTTTGTTGGGGGCCTGCGCGGATCAGCCGGCCGGTTTCGCCACTTCGTCCTTTTCGGCAGACGGCATGAAATCCTCCGCCAGCGCGTGATAGAGCCGCTTGCGACACACGAGCGACCCGGCCCAGTCGGCAAACAAAGCCGCAGCGAACAGCGGCAGGATAAGCCCGATATTCCCCGTCGTCTCGGTCAGGATGATGACCGCGGTCAACGGCGCCCGCACGACGCCGGTGAAATAGGACACCATGCCCAGCATCACGATGGCGCCGATCGCGCTATCGGGAAACAGCAGCGACAGCCATTGACCGAAGCCTGCCCCCACCGCCAGCGACGGCGCGAAGATGCCGCCGGGAATACCGCTGAGGCTGGTGAACAGGGTCGCGGCGAATTTCGCCGGGCCGAGCCACGGGTTCGCCTCCGTCCCCATGAGCAGCAGGCGCGCCGGTTCATACCCCGTGCCCCACGTCGCCCCGCCCGTCGCGATGCCGAGCATGGCAACCACGATCCCGCATGCAAGGGCGAACAAGACCGGCCGCCGCCCCAGCGCGCCCGCCCGCACCCGCGCCCGCAGCGTCAGCAGCAACCGCGAAAACCCACCGCCCAGCGCACCACCGACCAGACCCGCCAATGGCGCGGCAATGAGCACCGTATGCAGCGGCAGCGAAGCGCCCAGCTCCCCGAAATAGACGTAATTACCGGCCAACCCCTGCGCCGTGATGCCCGCGATGATGACCGCCCCCATGACGAGCGCGGCCATGCGCTGTTCATAGGCCACGGCGAGTTCCTCGATCGCGAAGGCAATCCCGGCCAATGGCGTGTTGAACGCTGCCGACACGCCCGCCGCGCCCCCGGAAATCAGCACGCCGCGTCGCATCGCCGCCCCGGTCAGTTGGTGCGTGCCGGTCATGATCGCGGCGCCAAGCTGCACCGTCGGCCCCTCGCGGCCGACCGATGCACCGCCGAACAGGGCGAGTACGGTCAGGCCGATCTTGGCCAGCGCGGTCTTTACGGAAAAAAGCTGATCGGCGCGGGCATCGTCACGGCGGATCGCGGCCAGCACCTGCGGTATGCCCGACCCGCCCGTTTCCGGCGCGAACCGCCATGTCATCCACGCACATAACGCAAAGATCGCGGGCGTCAGCGCCATCGGGGCCTAGGGCCAGCGCCCGGCCAGCATCTCGAACCGGTGAAGCGCGAAATCGCCCGCCCATGCAAAGCCCAGCGCGACGAGACCGATCGCCACCGCACCCGCCAATGTGGCGATCCTGCGCCGCCAGTCGCCCGTCTCGACCGCCGAGACGCGGCGAACGAGCGAGGGAGGGATCAGCCGGGGGAGCATGGCATCCGCCTAGCGGGCGATGCGCGAGAGGTCTAGCCAGCTTCGCGCCCCTGTTGCGCCGATGGCGGCGCGGCCCGCGGTCACGCGGTCCGGCAGGCCTCCATTGCCTCTGCGGCGAGCGCGGCGAGGCGGGGAAAATCTTTCGCGCGGTCCTGCGCCTGCGCGCTGGCGGCGGTACCGCGGATGACGCGCCCCTTTATCCCGTGAAAGATCGCAGCGAGGCGGAAGAAGTTAAACGCGATGTAGAAATCCCAGTTCGCGATCCGCTCGCGCCCCACGCGCCTGCAATAGGCCGCGACATAGTCCGCCTCGCTCGGGATGTTGAGAGCGGCGGGGTCGGCACCTTTCAGCCCGGCGACAATATCGGGCGGCATCCGGTACATCATCGCATTATAGGCAAAATCGGCGAGCGGATGACCCAGCGTCGACAATTCCCAGTCGAGCACGGCCAGCACGCGTGGTTCGCTGGGATGAAAAATCATATTGTCGCAGCGCAGATCGCCGTGGACGATGGCGGTTTCGTCGCCCGGCGGAATATTGTCCGGCAGCCATTCGATCAGCCTGTCCATGTCGGCATCGCGGCCCGCCTTGTCATCCGCCAGATATTGTTTCGACCACCGGCCGATCTGTCGCGCGAAATAATTGCCGGGCCGGCCGTAATCACCGAGACCGACGGCGGCGTAATCCACCGTGTGCAGATCGGCGAGAACGGCATTCATCGCGTCAAAATAGGCGGGCCGTTCATGCCGCCCGACATCCGGGAACGTCGCGTCCCAGAAGATGCGCCCCTCGACCATTCCCATGACGAAGAACGCGGTGCCCAGCACGGCATCATCCTCGCACAGGGCGTAGATATGCGGCACGGGAAAGCCTGCCTTGCCGAGGCCGGTCATCACCGCCGCCTCCCGCTCCACCGCATGCGCGCCCTTCAGCAACTTGCCCGGAGGCTTGCGGCGCAGGACGTAATCGCGCGACGGCGTCGACAGGCGGTAGGTCGGGTTCGATTGCCCGCCCTTGAACTGCGCGACCTGCAATGGCCCGGCAAAGCCATCGACATGCGACTCCATCCATACGGCCAGCGCGTCACGGTCGATCTCGTAACCCTCCCGCACGGCGGTGGTGCCGGTGTTCTGTTCGGCGACGTTGCTCATATCGTCCTCAATGGGCGAGCCTTTGTTCTCTTGCCGTGCGGTGCGCTTTCTTGATCTTCTTCGCGAGCGACCATTTGTGCACCTCGGTCGGCCCGTCATAGATGCGGAACGCGCGGATTTCGCGGAACACCTGCTCCACGATGGTCTTGTCCGTGACGCCGGTGCCGCCCATCACCTGCACGCAATTGTCGGCGATCCGCATCAAGGCTTCGGATACGGCAACCTTGGTCATGCTGCTTTGGGTGGTGCCGAGATCGCCTGTGTCGAGCACGCTCGCGCACCAGTAGATCATGAGTTCGGCCTGTTTTATGTCGATCTGGTTCTGCGCGAGCATGAAGCCAACGCCCTCGTGATCGACCAGAGGCTTGCCGAATGCCTGACGCTCGCATGCATATTCGCTGGCGATTTCATGGCTGCGGATGCACGCGCCGAGCCAGCGCATGCAATGCGACAACCGTGCAGGAGAGAGCCGGACCTGCGCATATTTGAAACCGTCGCCCGCATTGCCCAGCATCTGTTCGCCCGGCACGCGCAGGTCGTCGATGACGACGGTCGCATGGCCGCCGGGCATGGAGCTGTCGATGGTGTTGGGCACGTGGTCGATGCGGATCGCATCGTTGGGCAGATCGACGAGGAACATGCAAGCGCCCCCCTCGCTTTCCGGGTCGGTCGATTTCGCCATGACGATCCCGACCTTCGCGCCATCGGCCCCGGTAATGAACACCTTGCGCCCGTTCACCACCCATGCGTTGCCGTCCTTGCGGCATGTGGTCTTCATCATCGAGGGATCGGAACCGGCCCCGCCCCATTCGGCAGGCTCGGTCATGAAGAACGCGGACCGCGCCTCCCCCGTCTTCAACTGTTTCAGGAAACGGTCTTTCAAAAAGTCGCTGCCCACATGGCCGAGCAGATACATGTTCCCCTCATCCGGCGCACAGGTGTTGAGCGCCAGCGGTCCCAGCGGCGACAGCCCCGACCGGATCAGCACATAGGCTGTCTCCACCTGCGAAAGATGCGAGCCGTCCTCCATGATATGCGGCGTCATCAATCCGGCCTCGCGCGCCTTGGCCCGCATGTCCTCGACCAGCGCATTCGTCGGGACGCCATGATGGTCGCGCCTTGGATCCTGTTCGTACGGGGCAATCGTTTCGCGCACGAATGTCTCGACACGCCTGCCGATGTTGCGGGCACGATCGGAAATGGTAAAAAGCGGGTTGTCGTCCAGCGTGTCGGTCATCAATTCCCGGCTTTCTTCGTAGCATCGGCGGCGGCGGTCAGCGCGGTGGGGTCGAAATAATAGGGTTTGATCTCGCTCACCTTTCCGTCGCGGATGGTGAAACGTTCGCACAATTCGGCGGGCTTCAACCCGGGCTGTGCGAAATGCATGCGCGCGATATTGATCACGTAATCGCCGCCGACGGTTTGCCCCAACTGTTCCAGTTCGGCGATGTCGAGCGAGGTGAACACGTCGTTGTACAGTTCGCGAAGCGCCGTCTTGCCGCGATACTCCCCGGCCATGGGCACGCAATCGGCCTCGTAGATGACAAGGTCGTCAGTCAGCATGGATTCCGCCCTGTCCCAGTCGCCCGAGCCGGTTGCGGCGAAAAGGTCGCTAACCAGCTTGGCCGCATCTTCGTTCGTCATTGTCGCTCTTCCCGTGTCGTATATCGGTGCCTGATTGTCGGCGATGGGGCGATGCGCCGTCAGCTATCGGAATGAATAGCCTGCCGCCCGGCCTTCGCCCCGCTATGAGAAGCAGGAAACGGGAGAGACAGCACATGGTCGCACCGAACCTGCCGATCCGGCAGATCGCCTATTTCTGCGCCGACGTCCGGGACAGTGCGGCGCGGCACCATGCGCGTTTCGGATCCGGGCCGTTTTTCGTTGCCGACAACATTGCGCTGCGCCATTCGCGGCACCGGGGCGTCGACGCCCCGCTCGACCACAGCTCCGCCTATGGCCAATGGGGCGATGTCATGGTCGAGTTCGTGCAGCAGCACAACGATGGCCCGTCCGCCTTTCGCGACATGTATCCCGCGCAGGGCGCGCGTTTCGGCCTGCATCACGTCGCGGTCTTCGTCGACGATCTCCCCACGGCGATGGGGGCATGGCAGGACGCCGGCCACGACATCGCTTTTTATGGCGAGATGAACGACGGGTTCGGCTTTGCCTTTGTCGATACGCGGGACGTGTACGGACATATGGTCGAGCTTTACGAAGGGCGCGAACAATTGACCGGTTTTTATGATTTCGTACGCCGCAGCGCGCAGAACTGGGACGGTAGCGACCCCGTCCGCCCCATCCGTTTCAAATAGAGCGACAGGAATTACCCTATGAGCCACAGCTGGCACGATCTTATTGCAGAAGACGAATTTCCCGAGGACGGCAAGCTCGCGACGAAGATCGCCGGCTGGTACGTGCTAACGGCGAAGACGGAGGACGGGTATAGCGCGGTCAACGACCGCTGCACGCATCAGGCCGCCCTGCTTTCAGGCGGACGCATTCGCTGCGGGGCGATCATGTGTCCGCTCCACGGCGCGCGTTTCGATGTGGAAACCGGGCGGTGTATCGGCGGTGCCTATCCCTGTCTTCGCATGTTCGAGACTGAGGTGACGGATGGCATGATCAAGGTGTGCATCCCCGATGAAAAGCCCGGCATGGAAGAATTGCCCGTATCGACAGGCTGATCCGCGAAGGATCGCGGCAGCCTGCCCATAGAGGCAGGTTCGCATCGCGGCATGCGCGTCCTAACCTGACTTTACGGGTGCGCGCCGTCCGGGCCGCGCCGATAATGGGGAGAGACAAGCCATGCCATTTACCGGACCGCTCGAGGATCGCATCGCCATCCGCGAGCTGATCGACACCTATGCCGACGCCGTGACGCAGCGCGACCCCGAAACATGGGGCGCGACCTGGGCCGAGGATGCGCACTGGACCATGCCGGACTACCCCGAATTTCCCGCTCAGACGGGCCGCGAAAACATCGTAAAGCTGTGGACCGAGGCCATGGGCCATTACCCCGGCATCATTTTCGAGGCCTATTGTGGCAGCATCGAGGTCGACGGCGATACGGCGAAGGTGCGTGCCTACACCTCTGAAGTGTACGATCAGGACGGCGTCACAAAACGCGATCGCGGCGAATATGACGACGAATGCGTCAAGATCGACGGTCGCTGGTATTTCCAGCGGCGCGCGTTCCGTAACATTCACCGCCAGGGCTGAACCCAGGCGGGACGCGAAAACGGGCGGCCTCTTCGTAAAGGAGGGTCCGCCCTTTCGTCGCTTGCAGATCTCAGGATCAGAACCGCGTCGTAAGCTCCACCTGTACCGTGCGGGGCAGGTTGCCGAAGCCGAGCTGATCTGCCGGAAAGCCGCCCGGCGTACCGGTGCCGCCCCCTGTCGAAGGGCCATCGACGACGCCGGTCACGTAAAACTCGTTCGTCAGGTTCTTGCCCAGAACCGCGATCTGCCACCGGTCATTCGCCGCGCCGAAGCGCACACCGGCATCCAGCGTGACATAGCTGTCCTGCCGGCTGAGCGGATTGCCGAAGCCCGACGGGTTGTAGTTGCCCGAATATTTCGCATCGACGTTGAAACCGATCTTGTAGTCCACGCCGAGGTCACGGTCGTAGGATGCGCCCAGGTTGCCGGTCCAGTCCGGCGCCACCGAAAGCTCGGTCCCCGTCAGGTTCTGCCGCGCGGCGATCGCGCTAATCGGGGTGCAGCCGGCCGCGGGCGTTTGCCCGGCATAGCACGGTGCCTGCGCGAAATCGGTATATTCCGCATCGGTATAATTCACCGAGCCATACACGTTCAGCCCCTCCACCGCATAGGGCGCGTATTCGAACTCCACCTCGACGCCGCGGGTACGCGCATCGGCGGTCAGCGTTTGAAATGCGAAGATCGGCGAGTTGAAGAAATCGATCTGCAGATCGCTGTAATCATAGGTGAAGGCGATCACGTTCAGCCTGAGCTGATTGTCGAGGATGGTCGATTTCACGCCGACTTCGAAACCCTCGGCTGTTTCCGGCTCGAACGTCAGATCGTCCTGCGGATTGGGTGAGAATTGCGAATTGATGCCCCAGTTCGAAAAACCGCCCGATTTATATGCGGTCTTGTACGCCCCGAACACCAGGAGGTCGCGGCTGGGCTTCCAAGTGAGCGAAGCTTCGGGCGAAACATCCTCGAAATGCTGCCGCGCAGTGATCACGCCCAGCCCGTCCGCCGCGTCCGAAGGGCGGAAGATACCTGTCAAAGCCGGATTGTTGTAAGGCTGGGTGAAGAAGCTGTCCTTCGTTTCGTCCGTATAGCGCGCGCCGCCCGCCAGTTCGAGCGTGTCGGTAATCGCGAAGGTCAGCTGTCCGAACACGGCGAATGTCTCGCCATCGGTAAAGCTGGTCTTCGATGTGCCGACATATTCGAATCCGGGCGGGGCGGCACTGTTCCGGATATTGCCGAGGATGATGTACTGATCGAAATCGCGGGTCGTATTCTGATACAGCCCCCCGACCATGAGGTTGAGCGGACCGTCGAGCTGCGACAGGAAACGAAGCTCCTGTGACCAGGCGTCCCAGCTGGAATCCTCCGTCGCCCAGTTCGAACCCGGCCCCGACTGAAAATCGCAGGCGCAGGCCCATTTGTTGTTGGTCCATTGATAGTTGGAGACCGAGGTGATCTGCAACACGTCGGCATCGTAGACGATGTTGAGCGTGCCGGCGGCGGATTCGTAACGGTTGAACAGGCTGCCGTCAGGCTTTGCAACCGGGAAATTCGCGGCGATCTCGGCCGGGAAGTTGTTCTGGTAATTGACGAACTCATCGGCGCAGGGTTCGCCCGTCAATTGCGACAACCCGCTGTCGAGACCGCAGCGATAGGCGACGTAGTTCCACGAATTGTTGTTCGCGTTGTTGATGTCGTAGCTGCCCTTGAGCGTGAAGGTAAGCCTGTCGGTCGGCTCGAACTTCAGCGTGGCGCGGCCGAGGAATTCTTCTTCCTGCGGCTGTTCGCGCGGGGCCGGCGGCGCGGTGAAGCTCAGGGGATCGCCGTCGCCGCCCGCGGCGAGGTCGGCGAAATCGACCGTGGTGTAATCGAACGGCTCGGCCTTGTTGGTGTAATAGCCGCCCTGCTGATTGGTGTAGCGCCCGGCGAGCCGGATGCCGAACGTATCGGAGAGCGGGTAGGACGCGATGGCCGCGAGCCTGTATTGCTCGGCCTGAAACTCGTACGATCCGCGCACGATGAATTCGGGCACCGGGCCGGGATCGTTGGTGGTGATCGAAATGACGCCAGCGGTCGCGTTCTTGCCAAAGAACAGCGCCTGCGGCCCCTTCAGCACCTCGACCCGTTGCAGGTCGAAGAACCCTTCGTTGATGATCCGCCCCTGCCCGTAATAGGCGCCGTCGACGACGACCGCGACCGATTGCTCGATCCCGATGGAGGTCGAGGACGACCCGATCCCGCGCAGGGTCAATTGCGCCCCCGAACCGTTGGAGGCGCGGCCCACGTTGAATTGCGGTGCGATGGCGGCGATTTTTTCGACACTGGTGATGTCGCGGTTCTGGATGACCTGTTCGGATATGGCGGTGACGGCCACGGGCACGTCCTGCACGCTTTCCTCGCGCTTGCGCGCCGTAACGACGATTTCAGAAAGGCCGCCGCGCGCCTGTTCGCCCGTCGCCTGATAATCGGTTTCGCTTTCGGCAAGCTGCGCAAAGGCCGGTGTTGCGCATAATGCCGCGCCGGCACAGCCCAGCATGAGGACGGATTTCACCGTGGGGGCCAT
Source organism: Croceicoccus hydrothermalis (assembly GCF_022378335.1). Lineage (GTDB taxonomy): Bacteria > Pseudomonadota > Alphaproteobacteria > Sphingomonadales > Sphingomonadaceae > Croceicoccus > Croceicoccus hydrothermalis. The sequence continues at coordinate 113,405 of NZ_JAIQCI010000014.1, read as the reverse complement.
CGTCGTTTCTCCCGTAGATGCGGCGCCGGACTTGGTCGTCCGGTCGCCTGTTTTTGTTGAAGGTCGAGCTTAGGAAAACCCGGCCCCTTTTCCTCCTCGTGTTTGCCATAGCTATCGAAACGAACAGGTGCATCGGCCCCGCCCCCTCGCGACCATGCGGGAAAAGAAAGGATGCCCATGACCAAGAATCGTTTCTGGCGGCTGGACCGCCATCCCGACGGCGACGATTTTGCCAGCGCGCTGTCGCTGCAGCAGGAAACGCTTGCCCCGTTGAAGGATGGGGAAATCCGGCTGAAGAACGAGTATTTGTCGATGGATGCCGGCACCCGCATGTGGATGGGCGAGCGCGAGGATGGCTATCAGCCGCCACTCCCGCTCGGCACGCCGATGTCGGGACAATCGATCGGGCGGATCGTGGAATCACGCGACGGCCGCTTTGCAGAAGGTTCGCTTGTCCGCGTTTTCGGGCAATGGGCCGAATATTCGACCGTCGTCCCGGACGACGCCTGGGCCGTCGTGCTCGACGATGACGTGCCCGACATTCGCCAGCATTTCGGCGTGCTTGGGCTCAATGGCTGGACCGCGCTTTATGGCGTTCGGGACATCATCGGTCTTGTCGAGGGCGACGTGCTCGTCGTGTCGGCGGCGGCCGGGGCAACAGGATCGCTCGCCTGTCAGATCGGCCGGAATCTCGGTGCGAAAGTCATAGGCATTGCCGGCGGGCCGGAAAAATGCGCGATCCTCACCGAACGGTTCGGCGTCGACATGGCGATCGATTACAAGAACGAGGACGTGGCCGAACGCATCGTCGCATTCGGCGACGCGCCGACCGCGTATTTCGAGAATGTCGGCGGTGCGATCCTCGAGGCGGTGATGCCGAACATGGCGCTGAAAGGCCGGATCGGCGTTTGCGGGCTGATCGCGGGATATGACCGCGACGAACCGATGCCCGGCCCCAGACATTTCGACCAAGTGTTGATGAAGCGGCTTCGTATCGAGGGGATCTTCCTGCCCGATGTGCCGGAAAAGGGTCCCGAACTTTACGAACGCCTGCTCGGCTGGCTTCGCGAAGGCAGCATCGACCTGCCCTTCGACATGACGCATGGGCTTGAAAACACGCTCGTCGCCTATGGCCGGATGATGACCGGCAAAAACGTCGGGAAAACGCTGCTGAAATTGTGACGTCGTCGATCAGGCCAGGATACCGACGCCGCGCTCCACGAACCAGTATGCGGCGAGCACGCCGATCGCCAGCAGCATCGTGGCGCGCAGCCGATCGCTGCGCGCCTGCCATGCAGGGGAGGCGTAGGTCCGCGACGCCGCGACAAGTCCCAGAACCGCCGCCACGAACAGCAGCTGGCCCGCCTCCACCCCGAAATTGAACCCTGCGAGCGACAGCGCGACCTGCGTCTGCGCAATGCCGATTTCGGACAACGCCCCTGCAAAGCCCAGCCCGTGCAAAAGACCGAAACCAGTTGCCACCAAAGCCGGATAGCGGAAGGTCAGCCCATTCTTGCGTCCCCGAACGAGTTCCGCCGCGAGAAACGCGATGCTGAGTGCGATGACCGCCTCGACCGCGCCGCCATTGACTCGCACATTGCCCAGCGTCGCCAGGCATATCGTCACCGCATGTCCAAGGGTGAAACCGGTCACGGTTATCGCCGTGCGTCGCCATTCCCCCGCAATCAGGACGAGGCACAGGAGGAAGAGGAGATGGTCGAAACCGAACAGGATATGATCGACGCCGATCCCGAAATACCGGCGCAGGACACCCCACGCGGTTTCGGTTTCCGGCAAGGCGATCCGGGTCGATCCGGCAGGCGCGGTCATGCTGGCGCTCTGACCGTTCTGGAATGCGCTGCGCACCAATATCGCCGACGCCGGCGTCCCCGAATGCCAGCGCAGCAAGAGCGCGGCGGGGCGGTCCAGGCATCGCACGATCCGGCTTGCGGCCACGCCTTCGCACGGACCGTCGAGCTGTAGTTGCGGCGCCTGCGACGGCGGCACATTGCCGGGCAGACGCGTTTCGAGCGTGTAGCCATGCTCGGTTCGTTCGGTTACCGTCACGACGAGCGGCAGGCTTTCATGGGCCCGCGCCGCGGCCCCGCCACAAAGCGTGAGAGCCACGAACAACAGCGCGCGCAGCAAGCCGATCATCGGCGGAGCGTTCCGATGTCGTCATCAATGCGCGCGTCGTAACGTGCGACGACGGCCCGCGTCGCCGCGTTCATACCGGCGGCCCGCCGTTCCCGATACCAGTCGTCGAGCACGGCCTCGCGCACGTCTTCGTAACGCGGGTCGCTTCCGGCATCCCTGCGAACGATGCGGACATAGTGCCAGCCGAGCCGCGAGCGCACGGGCCCTGTCCACTCGCCCGTTGGCAATTGCGCGATCCTATCGGCGAAATCGTCGCCCATTACCGAGGCAATCCGGTTCGGCCCGGCACCGACGAAGCTGCGTTGATAGGCGAACCGTTCGCCTGCGGCCAACCAGTCGGCGGGTGGCAATCCGGCCGCGCGGGCGCGGGACAGCGCCGCGTCCTCCCCGCCCCGCCCCGCATCGTAGAAGACATGATCGAAACCGATGGTTTCCGGTTCGCGATAGCGCGCCGCGTGCCGGCGGAAATAGCGGCGGAGCGTGTCCTGCGACGGGGTTTCGGCAATGTCCGGACGGAGCGCAAAGCGCAACGACTGTCCGAGCCGGCGGCGGATCGCGATATCGCCATCGTCCAGCCCCCACGCGACGGCCTCGCGATAAAGGGCCTGCTCCTCGACATAGCGATCGATCAGGGTCGCGCGCTGCTCCGGCGAAAGCGCGTCGAGCGAGGGTGGCGCGTCGGCGCGCTGCGCCACCTGCGCCAACGCCTCCCCCCCGCCCGCCGCGAGATAGCGTTCGAGCGTCGCACGATCGACCACGATGGTTTCCTCGCCATCGGAGCCGCGCGGATCGACGATCCCGGCAATGACGAAGATCAGAACGCCGACAACGAGAAACAGCAGCAGCGGATCGACCTTCGACAGCCGCTCGCGCATCGTCATCGCGGATGATACCAGATCGGCGAGCTATAGGCCCGGTCCTGCACCACCCGGGGCACGCGCGCGGGCAACTGTATCCCGAAATATTTCATGTCATATGTGGTCCAGCGCGGCCGCGGAATTTCGATGACCCGGACATAGTAGAACGCCGGCTGATCGGGATCGAAATCCGGATCGCTCCAATAGGTCGAAAGTTCGGGATCGCCGATCGAATTGTCGTAGCTGGCGTCGGCGACATCCACCGTGCTCCCGACATCGGGCACGGTCCCGTCGGGACCGACACGGCGTCCGTCCGACAGGGCCACCTCATAGATCTTTTCATGCGTGCGCCCCTCGGCGTCGAGCCAACCCTTCACCACCTGCGCCCGGTCGAGATTGGCGCCGTCCCCGTCGCGCACCGCATGGATCATGAAGCCGGGGGCGCGCCCGTTTGCGGCACGCGCAAGATCGCCGCCCATCGGGACCCCCTTGCGATAACCGATGCGCGCATAATCGGGGCGATCCACATCGCGCGGGGCATAGTCGTAGCCGCCGAAGAATCGCAACCGGATGCGCGACCCGGTCGTTCCATAGGTTTCGCGCCGCATCAGCGCATCGAAGATCGACGCGCGCGTATTTTCGGGCGCCCATACCGCGGCAAGGCCGGACGCGCCCAGTTCCCAGCTTTCCTGAAGGACAGCCGCCATTTTCTGCTTCCACCGATCGGGGGACGGTTCCGATTCCAGGAACTTGCCGAAGAAATTGTCTTCTTGCGTCGTCGACAGGCCGGTATGGGTATCGGTGCTGCCGATCATGCCGAACTTGAACGGATTGACGCCAAGCGCGCGTTCATGGCGCAGCCCTTCGCGCAAGGCGGACCGCGCGTATTCGTACGGCAGCATCCACTCCTGCTTCTCGGCCGTGAGGCTGATATTGCCCTTGTCCCAGGTTTCAAAATCGGCAAAGCGATCGCCGGGCGACAGGCTGGGGTGCGCTTCTCCGTCCCCCTTCACCTGCGTGACCTCGTACACCGGTTCCCAGCGGCTGCGCATTTCGGCATATTGCGCGTTCAACGGTTGTCCATTGTTGCGAACCGGTGCGAACATGCGCCCGTTCGACACATTGCCGTTATGCGCGATTGCCAGCGTCCGCGTGCCCGCCGCCTCGTATTTCGCCAGGGCGTTCCACAGATCTTCGGGGTCCGTGGAATCCTGCGCCGTATAGGGCAGGACGTTTTTCGCCTGCTGTGCATCGCCGCGAAACAGGACGACGCGGTGCAGATTGTCGCCGTTGATCATCGACGTCCATTCATAGCCGATGAGAGCGGTGAAACGGCCCGGACGATCGTAACGATCGGCAAGATCGGCGACATCGTTCCATACGCTGCGCACGACACGGTCGGGCGTGCGATATTTCCGTTCCCTCGATTGAATGGCATCCGCGAAATCGACGATCAGCTTCGCCTGCTCGTTTGCCTTGAGATAGCCGAGCCATTTGCGTCCCAGATCCCATTGGGCGAACGCATCGTCGCGGGCGAGCAGGCGCGGAAAGACGCCCAGATATTCGGCATGATCGGTGATGGCGATAAAATCGAGCGGGCGACGCAGGCGCGCATCCATTCCATTGTCGGCGGTGATCGTATCCCCCATGGCGAAGCGATAGGCTTCTTCCGGCGCGACCCCCCGTGTCCCGGTCAGAAATGCATCCGGCGACAGGTTCGTATGCATGTGCAGATCGCCGAAATACAGGTTGTTTTCGGCCGGTTCGCGAAGCGGGGCGGAGTAGGGCGACGTCCGATCCACCGCGCCATCCTGCATTGCGTGCAGCGGCGCCGAACCCTGCGCCGTCGTCGCCGATGCCTGGCGCGTCATGTCCGCCCAGGCCGCCGCACCGCCCCCCGATAGTGCCAGAGCACAGACCCCAAGCCACAGCCGCCACTTTCCACCCATTGCACATCTTCCCAGATCGTTACCGGCGTATTTTCTCCGGCGCGAAAAAGCGATCACCGCCCGGTGAATATTGCTTCGACACACCCGGTTTGCCGCCGACGACAAAATGTGACGATTCTACGCAAGGACCGACACTCCCCCTTGTCACAGTTGCCCTGTGCGTTCGCCGCGTCAAACCACAGGGACAACCATACAACACAACCGGGAGATTTCATGACACAGAACAGAACCGCCATCGTGACAGGTGCGGCATCGGACGCAGGGCTCGGCTATGCCGCCGCTCGCCTGCTCGCCCAGGATGTGATGACCGTCTACATCACCGACATCGACGGGAATGCCGTGATGAAACGGGCAGAGGAGCTGTCCGCCAACGGTTGCAAGGTCGTCGCCGCACAGCAGGATGTCACCGACGAGAGCGCGTGGAACGCCCTCATCTCTCGTGTGAAGGAGGAAACCGGGCGCATCGATGCATTGGTCAACAATGCGGGTATTGCCGTCCTTCGCATGATGGACGATCTGACCGAAGAAAGCTGGGACCGTCAGATCGATATCAACATGAAGAGCGTCTATATGGGATGCCGCGCCGTGCTGCCGATGATGAAGGCGCAGGAAAGCGGCTCGATCGTCAACCTGTCTTCGGTCGCGGGAATGATCGGCATTCCCGGCTGCACCGCCTATTCCGCGAGCAAGGCCGGGGTGCGCGTGATGTCGAAAAGCATCGCGATGGAGGTGGCCGCACAGAACATCCGCGTCAACACCGTGCATCCGGGCATGATCTGGACAGACATGCAGAAGGTCGCGATCAAGGACAATCCGGAACAATACGACATCATCACCCAGGGCATCCCGATGAAACGCATGGGTAAGCCAGACGATATCGCGCAGATGGTGCTCTTCCTGGTTTCCGACCGCTCGACCTATATCACCGGGAGCGAGTTTGTCGTGGACGGCGGCATGACGGCGCAATAACCGCGCCCCGCCACATCGAAAACAAAAGGGACGCGCATCGGTGGATGCGCGTCCCTTCTTTCGTTTGACCGGGGGGCGATCAGAAATCCATGCCCACCGTCACGCCATAGGTGCGCGGTTCACGCGCGGAGGCAAAGGAGAACAGCCCCGCGACCGTGAACGCCGCCGTCGTCCCGCGATCGTCGAGCAGATTGCGGCCGAATGCGCTGATATAGGCCTCCGTATTGCCCATCATGAAATTCGCAGTGAGTGTCGCATCGAGCAGATTCTGCTTGTCGGTGCGCACCCGCGGATCGTTGCCACCCACGATGACCGGCCCGTTGACCAAATCGCCTGATAGCGGGCCGAGCGAAATCTGCTGATCATATTCGCCGATGAAGCGATAGCCGACCGTCCCGACCAGTTCGCCGAACGAAACGGGCTGCGAATATTGCGCGCCGATGGAGGCGGTCACATCCGGGCTGTAAATAGGGTCGTTCGCGGAATAGTCGAAGGGCACGAGCACGCCTCCAACCAGATTGCCCGCGATGAAATCGTCGAATTCGGCATCGAGCAGTCCGAGCGTCGCGTTCAAACGCAAGCCGGTGACGGGCCGCCATGTGGCATCGGCCTCGATACCCTTGATCGTGGAGGAACCGACGTTCGACGTGATCGTCTGGTTCCCTTGCGGCCCGCCGGGAATGGTCGTGTTCTGTTGCAGGCCGTCATATTTCGACAGGAAAGCCGCGACGTTGAACTGAAGCGTATTGTTCAGCATGTCGAGCTTGGCGCCGACTTCGTAGCTGTCCACGATTTCGGGCTGAAACGAAAGGGCGGCGGTTTCCGGCGTTTGCGCACGCGGATTGAACCCGCCCGAACGATAGCCCTGCGACCAGCTGGCATAAAGGAGCATGTCCGGGTTCGGCCGCCAGTCGACGCCGACCTTGGGCGTGAACTTGTCGAATGTCGCCTCTCCCTGTCCGATCAGGCCGGTTTGCAGAAAACCGTTCGAGAGCGATTTTCTATCCTTGGTCCAGCGTCCACCGAACGAGAGCCGAACCGCATCGAACACTTCCCAGTTGAAATCGCCGAAAACCGCGTAGCTTTCGGTGGCGCCATTGACCGAACGGGGATTGGTATCGGCATCGCGCACGTCCAGCTGGTCGTTGAACCGGAATACGCGCGTGAATTGCTGCAACGAGAAATCGGAATTGAAGTAGAATCCGCCGACGACATAATCGAACCCGTCGAACAGATCGCCTGCTGCGCGGATTTCCTGGCTGAACTGCTTGTAGCTTTGCACACGGTTGGAGAAGAACAGATCGACGCTGGTCCCGTCGAAATCCTGCTGCTGATCCTCGCTGGACTTGCGCCAGCCGGTGACGGAGGTGAGCCGGACAAGGCCGGTATCCCAGTTCATCTCGGCGGTGAGCGCCGGCGCGCTATAGGTGCCGAATGCAGGGCTTCCGAACACGGTGTAAAGATCGTCGGTAGTGTTGCGATTGCATTGATCGGCCGGCGCGAAATTGCAGATCACCTCCCCCGTGCGCGAGATGCCGGGGTTGACGACTTCGAAATCCTGTTCCTGTTTCTCGACCGTCATCAAGAGGTCGAAATCGCTGCTCGGTTCGACGGCAATGGCGACACCGTAATTGTAGTTCTTCGATCCGCCACGCCGGTCGCCCGTTTCATTGTCGCGATAGAAACCGTTGCTTTCGTTGTAGAAGAAGAACGGCTTGACCCCGATGATGTCGCCGATACCGAAATTGACGACGGCCCGACCGCTATAGGTTCCGAAGCGTGCGACGGATGCCTCTGCCTTCAGCCCCGTGGTAAAGGTGGGGCGGGTGCGACGGATATTGATGACGCCGCCGATCGTGTTGCGCCCGAACAAGGTCCCCTGCGGCCCGCGCAGAACCTCGATCTGTTCGATGTCGAAGAAATCGAGCAATTGGCCGGTGTTCGTGCCGATGAAGACGCCATCGATCACAACGCCCACGGTGGGCTCCTGCGATTTTTCGACGTCGGCATAGGTCAGGCCGCGGATCGAGAGATTCGCCGCCGCCGCGCCCGAGTTCTGCTGCGTGATGAGGAGGTTGGGCGCCTCGCCCTGAAGATCGCCGATATTGAGCGAATTCTTGTTTTCCAGCATCGCGGCGTTGATGGCCGTGATCGCGATCGGCGTGTTTTGCAACGATTCCTCGCGCCGGCGGGCGGTCACGATGATCTGATTGGCGTTGGTGGATTGCGTCACGGGCCCCGCGGCGGGGGTCGGCCCCTCCGGATCAGGAACGATGTCCGTATCCTCGTTGGACGCCTGCGCATGCGCCGCCTGTGCAACGAACATGGCAGAGCTGGCAAAGGCTGCGGCCGCGATGGCGCGCGAAAAGCTTTTCTTCAAGGTCTTCCTCCCCACGGAATATGCCCGGGCCAGCTTTTTACCGCAGCCTCGGTTGTCGCAGTTTGCGCATGTTGATCGGATTTGCGTTACTGCCCTTTTTGTGAGGTGTGCCCGCCCCTTCAAAATCCGACATTTCTGACGCCAAGGGAGATGCATGCATGACCGAGAACCGACGTTTCCTGCTCCGCCGCCGGCCCGAAGGCGATCCGGCGCGCGACGATTTTGAACTGGTGAGCGAAACCGTGCCCTCCCCCCCGCCGAACGGCTTCGTCGTGCGCAACCATTATTGCAGCATCGACCCCGCGATGCGCGGATGGATGGATGACGAGCCGAGCTATATGCCGCCGATCGCATTGGGCGATCCAGTTCGTGCGACGACCGTGGGCATCGTGCATGCGTCTGACAATCCGGATTACCCGGTCGGCCAATGGGTGATTGGGCTGAACGCGATCGAGGAGTATTCCGTCGTGACGCCCGGCCATTTCACCGCGCCGGTCGATATCGGCGCTGTGGATTCGCCTACCCGTTTCCTGACCGCGATGGGCGCCGTATCGCTCACCGCCTATTTCGGGATGACCGACGTCGCAAAGCCGAAGCCGGGAGAGACATTGTGCGTGACGGGCGCGGCCGGCGCGGTCGGTTCGGTCGTCGGGCAGATCGGCAAGATCCACGGATGCCGTGTGATCGGTATCGCCAAGGGCCCGGAAAAATGCCGCCGCCTCATCGATGATTACGGCTTCGACATCGCTATCGACTATCGCGGCAAGAGCATCGAGGACCTTTCCGGCGAGATCGCGAAGGCGGCGCCCGACGGGCTCGACATGGTGTTCGAGAACGTCGGCGGCCCGATCATGGAGGCCGAGATGCTCAACCTCGCCGCCCATGCCCGCATCGTCCTTTGCGGCTTGATCAGTGAATATAACGCGGACGAACGCGTCGGCCTGCGCAACCTATGGCAATTGATTGTGCATCAGGCGACGATACACGGCTTCCTCATCGCCGATTACGCACCCCGTTTTCCCGAGGGCGGCGCAAAAATCATGGAATGGGTCGGCGAAGGCAGGCTGCGCATCGACGAGGATGTGCAGGAGGGAATCGAGAACAGCTACGACACCTTCATGCGCCTGTTTACAGGGGCGAACGAAGGCAAGCAGATATTGAAAATCGCATGATGCACGAGGCCCGTCTCCACGCGCGCCGCGCGATCGTCACCGGGGCTGGGTCGGGCATCGGCGCCGCGGTCGCCGCCCGCCTGCGCCGCGACGGGGCCCATGTCTTTACCGCCGATCGTGCAGGCGAGGTTGACATGACCGGCGACCTTACCGAAGATGGCGCGAACACTGCACTGGTCCGCGATGCGGCAGAACGGCTCGGCGGGATCGATATCCTGGTACCGTGCGCCGGGATTTCGGCGTTCTGTCCGCTCGACGGGCATGACGATGCTTATTTCCGCACGGTGTTTGAGGTGAACGTAATGGCCGTCTTTCACCTCATTCGCGATGCGTTGCCGTTTCTCAAACTATCGCGCGCGGGGCGGATCGTGACCATCGGGTCCACCACCTCCTCCTTCGGGGATGAGGGGCTGGCCGCCTATTCCGCGTCGAAACACGCGGTGCTGGGGCTTACCAAATCGGTCGCGGCGGAGCTTGGCCCCCATGGCATCACCGCCAATTGCGTGCAGCCCGGCGCCATCGACACGCCGATGACCGCACCTGCCTTTGCCGAAATGCCGGAATATCGGACCTTCTGGGAAAACAAGGCGCCGCTCCGCCGGCTGGGACGGTCGGAGGACATCGCCGATGTGGTGGCATTCCTGTGCAGCGACGATGCGCGCTTCATGACGGGCCACGGCCATTTCGTCGACGGTGGTGCGATGGTGCGGCACTGATCGCGCGCATCCGGGCGGGCACGCCGGGTGTGGGGCGCCGCAAAGCGATATGACAAGAACGAGGGAGAGTGACCGATGGCGAAACTGAAGCAAAAGCGCGCCTTGATCCTGGGCGCGAGCAGCGCGGGCAACATGGGTCAGGTCATGGCCCGCCGTTTCATGGACGAAGGCGCCCGGGTTCTGGTGTCGGGTCGCAAGGACGACGTACTCGATCAGTTCGCACAGGAGACCGGCTGCGATTACGCGACATGCGACCTCACACAGGAGGACAGCGTGAATGCGCTCGCCGATACGGCGGTGCGGAAAATGGGCGGTATCGACATCGCGGTCAACGCGACGGGGTGGGGCCTGCTTACCCCATTCCTCGACAATACGCGGCAACAGCTTGAGGACATGGCCGCCCTCCAATTCATCGGCCCGTTTCAGTTTTATCAGGCGATGCTGCGCAAGATGGCGAAATCGCAGGGGGGCGCGGGCGGGTCGATCATTCAGATCAGCTCCGCCACGGCCAGCATCATGCTCTGGGATCATTCGGCCTACATGGGCACCAAGGCCGCCACGGATCAGATCATCCGCTGTATCGCCAACGAATTCGGCCATGACGGCATACGCGCCAATTCTATCGCCCCCGGTCTGACCGAAACGCCGATGACGGCCGAGGCCGGCGATGTGCCCGGCATCTACGAAGCCTTCGTGCCGGGTTACCCGCTCGGCCGCTACGGCACGAGCGATGATATCGCGGCCGCCGCCGTGTTCCTGGCGAGCGACGAATGTTTCATGACCGGCGAGGTGCTACAAGTGAACGGCGGCCTTCGCCTGCGCGGCAATCCGTCCAAGGCGGACATCGCAGCCAGTATCAAACGCCACGCCGGCGGCTGAACCTATCGCGGCGCGATATAGCCAAGTTGCGTCGCCTTGAACAAGGCCTGCCCCCGGTTGACGGCGTCGAGCTTGTCGCTGGCGTTCTTCATGTGAAAACGCACGGTGGCGCGGCTGCGTTCGAGGATCATGCCGATTTCGGTGTCGGTCTTGCCGATCGCGGCCCAGTGCAGGCATTCCACTTCGCGCTTGGTCAATTGCGGCGCAATGGGAACCTCGCGGCTGTCGCACATGGCATGGACATAGCCGACCATGAACAGCCGTGCGAGCAGGCCGAGCACCGTGCCGTTGCGCGCGAAATCCTCCGCTAGATCGAGCTTCGTCCGGTCGTGCGGGATGAAGCTTGCCGCGCCGATCTGGCCGAACGGCATGTGCGTCGGCACCACGATCGCCGCCGGGGTCAGCCCGCGCTTCACAAAATCGCGACAATCGAGCGAGGCCAGCATCGGGTTCGGTACGATGGTCCTGAAGCCTTCCTCGTTGCACCAGAACGGTTCGCTTTCATACCGGCACGCGGTCGGCAGCGGCGAATCCAGCGCGAGTTGCGGCGTACGCCACCAACGATCCTCATCATCGTCGGTCCATCCGAAAACGTCGGTGGCAAGACATCGGCCATCGGCATCGTTCATCTGTTCGCGAATGGCGATATTATGGCATACGGCGACTCGATATTCGCCCAGTTCGCGTGAAATATCGCGCAGGTTTTCCGCCGCACCGCGCACATCGGCGGGCGTGCGGATCGTAACCTTTTCCAGAATCTTGTCGAAACGTGCCATGTGATTTGTCATCCTCTCGCGCGCGTTCTACGCGTCGCTGAGAGTAATAGTCCCACCTGGACCGCTTTCGTCAACCTTTGTCCGACCCTCCGCCAACCGGCATGCGAAGGATCGGGCATTCAGCCTTCGAGTTTTTCGCGAACATCTGCGCGCAACATATCCTTGCGGATCTTGCCGCTCGCCGTTCGGGGGTAGTCGTCGACGAATTCGAACCGCTCCGGGGTCTTCTGTTTCGCAAGGCCGCTGTCCTGCACATGGCGGCAGAGCGCCTCGACACTGGCGGGCGGACCTGCGGAGATGATATAGGCGCACACCCCCTCGCCCAGCCGTTCGTGCGGCATGGCAACGACGCTCGCATCGCGAACCTGCGGATGGGTGCGAAGCACGTCCTCGATCTCGACCGCGCTGATATTCTCGCCGCCGCGAATGATGAGATCCTTCTTGCGACCGGTAATGGTGATTGCGCCGTTCGCTTCGATATTGCCGAGGTCGCCGGTCTGAAAATAACCGTCGCGCGTTATCGCGGCTGCGGTCTGATCCGCATCGGCGTAGCCCAGCATCATCGATGCACCACGTGCGAGAATCTCTCCCTCCGTACCGGCTGGCACATCCCGACCGGCCTCGTCGACCACGCGCACGTCATAGGTAACGACCTGCCCGTCGGTCGTCGCGGCGAGCGTCTCGTCCTGCGGCCAGCCATAGGTGACGAGCGGCACCTCCGAGGCGCCGAACACGCGAAACGCGTTCAGATTGTCGAACGCTTCGTGTGCGCAGGGGATGAGATCGGGCGGAACCGCCGCGCCGCCGCACGCGAACCATCGCATCGTCGGCAGGCGGGTGCCCGCGTCGCGCGCCGCATCGGCCAGCTCCACGAGAAAGGGCGTGGCCGCCACGGTCCCCGTCACGCCATGCTTCTCGATCAGCCTGATCGCCTCGTCCGCGTTCCATGCTTCCATCAATATGACGGATGTGCCCGACACCAGCGGACTTTCCAGCCCGTTGGCATAGCCCGATATATGCGTGACCGGCGATGGCATGATGATCGCATCGCCCGCCGCCACGCCCCAATGCTCGTAGCTCGTGCGCAGGATGTGTTCGATTGTGTTGTGGCTGTGCAGCACCCCTTTGGGCAGGCCGGTCGTGCCGGAGGTATAGAGCACCATCTTCACCCCGTTCGGGTCGATTGCGGCGCGTTGCTGCGGCATGCCGCGCCCTTCGTCGACAAGCGCGGCGAAATTGTCCGGACCCGACCCGCGAATGGTGAAGGTGAAAGCAAGGTCCGCCAGCTCATTACGCAGGCGCTGCGCCATTTGCGAAAAATCGAACCGCCGGAATTCGGTACAGGTGAAGAACGCCCGCGCCCCGCAATCGCGCAGCATCTGCCGCACCTCCGCATCGCGGTAGATCGGCACGATCGGATTGACGATGAAACCCGCGATCGCGCAGGCGAGGTTGAGCACCGCCGCCTCGTGCCAATTGGGTACCTGAAACGCGACCACGTCGCCTGCCTGCAACCCGCGCGCGCGCATGGCGGAGGCCAGCGCATGCGCATCGGCCAGCCATTCCCGCCGGGTCAGCGCGCGTTTGTCATCGATCATCGCGACGAATTCGGGGTCCTCGGCAACCCGGCGCTCCGCAAGGTCGGCGATGGTCAACCCGCGCCAGGCATCGGCAAAGGGGCGCAGATGAGCAGGCGGTATCATAAGCCAGTCCCACGGCTTCGTTCCGCCCGCGCCGCCATGCGCGGCGCCCGTCGCTTCAACCGTGGTACCGCCCGAGTGCGGTTCGTCGTTCTCGTAGCTGTTCATCCGCGTTTCCTCCCCGATGCGCCGACATGCGCGGGCCCGCTCATCCGTCATGGCGTGCCATGCGACGCACGCTTCTTCCATTGTCGAAAAGGCGAGGCACCTGTCACCTTTCGCAGTTATCGGGACCGGCGCGGTTTGGTAAAAAATCCCGACAAGCAGGTACACAGAAACGTGCCGAAACGCATGCGGAGAGGCGCAGCATATGGAATATATCGATCGCAAGAAGAAGATGGGCGAAGTCGCCGGCATCATGATGGACTATGTCGAGAATAAAAAGACCCATCAGACCGACAAGACGATGACCGTCCCCACCCGGTCCTATACCGACCCCGAACAGTTCGAGGCGGAGATCGAGCGGATCTTCAAGACGGTCCCGCTCATGCTCGCCTTCACCGCCGAATTGCCCAACAACGGCGATTACAAGGCGATGGAGGCGGTCGGCATGCCGATCCTCATCAATCGCGACAAGAAGGGCAAGGTCCGCGCCTTCCTCAACGTATGTTCGCACCGCGGCGCGCCGGTGGCGGAGGAAGGGCGCGGCAATTGCCCGGTTTTCGTGTGCAAATATCACGCATGGTCGTTCGGACAGGACGGGCGGCTGATGGGCGTTGCTGAACAGGGCACCTTCGGCAAGGTCGACAAGGCCGAACGCGGGTTGAAGCAATTGCCCTGCGAGGAGCGCGGCGGCATGATCTTCGTCTGCCTCGACCCCGATGGCGAAATCGACCTCGACGACTATTTTCAAGGCTATCTCGGCGATTTCGAGGATCTGGATTTCGCGAACTGGCATTACGTGGGGAGCCGGACGATCCACGGCGCGAACTGGAAAATCGCGTTCGACGGCTATCTCGAAGGGTATCATTTCTCCTCGCTTCACCCCGAAACGATCCACCCGCGCACACCGTCCAACTGCATGCATTACGAAGGGTTCGGGCCGAGCATGCGGATCGGGTTTCCGCAGCACGAGATCAGCACTCTTCTGAACGACGTGCCGGAGGAGGAATGGGGCACGCGGGAAAATTACGGATATGACTTCGTGCGCATCCTGTTTCCCAACGTATCCATCTTCGTCGCGCCGGAAATCACGCAGGTGGCGCAGCTTTTCCCCGGACCGACGCCGGACAGGAACCGCACCGTATTGAACTACCTGCGCCGCGATCCGCCAAAGGACGAGGAAGACGCACAGGCGCTCGAGCAATATTGCGATTTCTTCCGCAACGTGACCTATGAAGAGGATTACGTCATCGGCATGGAGATTCAGAAAGGCCTCGAAAGCGGCGCGCACGAGGCGCTGATCTTCGGCAAGAACGAGCGCGGGAACCAATATTTCCACGAATGGCTGAATTGGTATGTCGCGGGCGACCAGGACGCGCCAAAGCCGGAAATGTAGGAGCGCGCATCATCATGGCCATCACGTTGATGTCGATCTTTCGGCGCCGGGCGGGCATGAGCCATGCCGCGTTCGTCGATTATTATGAAACGGTTCACCGGTTGATCGGCGAACGGGTTCTAGCCGGATATGCGACCCGCTATGTCCGGCGCTTCACGACCCCGATCGACGGGGAGGAACGCGGGGACGAGGTCGATGCCGTGCTCGAGATCGATTTCCCTTCGCAGGAGCGGATGGAGGCGTTCTTCGCCTCAGTTCAGGATCCGCAAATCGCCGCCATGATCGCGGAGGACGAGCCGAAGCTGTTCGATGCGGCGACGATGCGCAGCTACGTGCTCGACGAACGCGTCTCCGAAATGCCGCCCGTGGAATAGACCGCGCCGCGAACGGTTCGCAAGGGGACGATACGCGGCACGCGTCGGCCTACGCCGCAGACGATGTCATATGCATCACGCGATAGGTCGGGTAAACACTCAGCGCCCGTCGATCCGCGCGATTTCATCGTCGTAACGCCCGCGAACACGCATGTCCCGACCGCTTTCCGGGTCCTGGAATATCTCGGAGGTAAAGCTGTGCCCACGGGCGGCGTCGCCATCGAAGACGATACTGCCGGGCGTGGTGACGTAGATCATCGGCTTCGTGCAATTGTCGAGACCATAGATATCCATGGATTTCACCCATGCATCGACGATGGCCTCGCGCCCGTCGAGGTCGGGAAATTCGGGAAGCGCCCAATAGGCATCGAGTGCCCAGCATGCGCCCCAGCTTTCCGCGTTCTTTTCCGTGACGCCGTTGGAATAGGTTTCGAGTAGCTCCCGGATCGCGAGCCGGTCCTCGATAGGGCCTGTGAATGCCATATGCGTTTCGTCCCGTCGCTTACCAGGCGTGCTTTTCGCCGTTCCATGCGAAGAATTCGCCGCTGTCGTTCATCGACAATCCGTCGGCGAGCGCCACAATGCCCGATGCGCTTTCCTCGACGGTGATGTCGGCCTGCTCCCCGCCCATGTCGGTCTGCACCCAGCCGGGATGCAGCAGGGCGACGATGATGCCTCTGTCCTTCACGTCCTTTGCCACGCCGCGCATCACGCCGTTCAATGCCGATTTGCACGCGACATAGGCATACATGCCGCCCGCCGGCCATGTCGATGCGGCAAGCTGGCTCGAAAACGGCACGACCTTCGTACCTTCGTGCATGCGCGGCAAGAACGCCTTGAATATGGCGAGCGGCCCCTTGACCATGATGTCGATCGCGCAGTCCCATCCGTCCCAGTCGATCGGCGTGTTCAATTCGTCGTTAAGCGGCCCCGTCACCCCCGCCACGATATAGAGCAGGTCAACCGGCCCCCCGCCCGTGGCGGCTGCGGCATCCGCTATTCCGTCGAGATCGGCGGCGTCGAGTTCGTATGTCGATACGTTCCGGTGGCGTTCGGCCAGCGCGCGCAGATCGCCCTGTGTCCCGATATTGCGGTTCATGGCAAAGACGGTGTCGCCGCGTTCGGCATGACGGCGCACAAGGTCGAGCCCGATCCCGCGCGAGCATCCGGCGATATAGACATTGGCCATTACGGCTTTCTCCCTTCGATCCAGTCGTTGAGCACTTTGTGGAAGAAGCGCACCCGCGTTTCCTGATCCGACAGATGGGCATCGCGGTACCCGCGCGAATGCATGCCGGCCTGCATTTTTTCGGCCAGTTCCATGTCCTGATACACGATTTGCCCGGCGAGTTCGGGCACGCCCTGCCCTCCGTCGAAGTCGCAATGTTCGCATGCCATCGCCTCGCGCAGCGGCTTTGGCCCCGCCATGATCGATTCCACCTCGTCCTGCCCCTCCACCGGAAAGGCCATGCACCACAGATCGAACCAGCATTTTTCAGGTTCGTCCTTCACAGGTTCGGAGCGGAAGAAGATGAGATTGTCGGGAAGGAAGCTGATGGTGACATTGGGAAAGATCACCGTGTGCGGGCTGTCGGTGATTTCCTCGTCGCTCATGTGTTCATAGTGGAGGTAGCCGCGCTCCTTCCAGAGCCGCTGCTTCGCCGCCTTCAGATCCCTCCACCCCTGCAGCGCGAAATCCTCGTAGGTTTCGTAGGCGTCGGGCTCGATGTCCCATGCCGACAATATGTGGCGGAAGATGTGGTCCACCCCCTCGGGCGGGCGGTCGGACAGCGACGGGCGCATCGGCTGTACCGTCCGGCCATGCCCGGCGGGCCACATTTCGTGGCGGCCGCTGTCGACGTCCTGGTCGATCCAAGGCGGCACCTGCGGATGGGCGGTGCGGGTGTGATAACTTTCACTGAAATTATCGGTCACGAATTTCCAGTTGGCATCGACCTTGATTCGGTACCATGCAACGCGCACCGCCGCGTCCATCGGGTGATTGCGATAAAGCGCGGGCATCGGCGCGAGATAGTCGCGCAATTCCGGCCCATCGTCATCCATCGTGTACCCCACGAACCCGCCCCAGCGGTCGCAGCGCAATTCGATCAGAGACAATGCACCGCACGGATTTCCTTGTGAGAAATCGACCTCGGCATCCTGTGCCGATTGCAGCACGCCGTCCTTCCCCCATCGCCATCCATGATAGGGGCAGGTAATCGATTCCATCGACCACGTTTCGTTCACCATGCGCATGCCGCGGTGACCGCATGAATTGTAGAATGCGCGAATCCGTGCGAGAAATAGCGGTCGCCGGTGATCGGATCGGCGCGCAGGTTGGATGGATCGCGTCCGTCCATCGGCGGCGGAACATGCGCCTGCTGGGTCATCGAAAGTTCCTCTTCCCGTATCGTACGACCCTCGTCGCAAACCCGATGGAGGCGCGATACTATCCCTTATTACAGTAAATCAGGCAGGTCTGCCTGTTTTCCGCGCAGGCCGGCGTGGACGAGTTTGACGATCTCGATCAGCAGGGCGCGTTGTTCCCAAGTGCGCGTTTCCCCGATGACCGGTTCGTGCAGCAACAGCCCGAGACAGGCCGATTGCACGATGTCGTTGGTCAGCCGCATCTGTTCATGAATGTGCGACCAGTTCGGAAAGCTGCGCGCCATTTCCGCGTTCCAGATCGCATCGAACCGTTCGGCCGCGGGGAGGAAAGCCGTATTGAGCGCATGGTCGCTGCGCGCGGCAAGGGCGAGTTCGAGATAGGCGGCATATTCGTCGGTGTGCACGCTGCGCCAATACAGCTCGGTCGCGATCGCGAGCGCGTTTTCCTTTGGCAAGGCGGCGATATCGCGCAGATATTCACCCAGGAAATGACGCATACGGCGATAGAGCACATGATCGACCAGAGCGCAGACCAGTGCGTCCCGGTTGGCGAAATGGTGATGCATGGCACCGCGCGAAACGCCCGCCCTGCCCGCCACGCCCACGGTGGTCAGCTGGCCATAGCCCCCCTCAACCAGGATCTGCATCGCAGCATCGAGTATGGCCGCCCGCGTATTCGAACTCTTTTTCTGCTGCCAGCGCACATCGCCTTCGGCAACGCCGTCGCCGCGGATCGAATTGAGAAGTTTCGTGCGGCGCGCGGCGATGGTCGATCTCCCGAGGGGAAGGCAGCACCAGCCTGCCTATTCAAAACTTCAGTAGGAAGCCGCCGGCCGGGCTGTCTACAAAAACCGGCAACATGGACGGTTTTTCAAATAACCCGCCACCAAATTGATTGAGGGCGCATTCCTCGCGCGCTGGGAGAGAGCGATGACCCGCGAACTGAACAGGCCGCCGCCGGCATCCGCCGCCCGATCCGGCGCGCAACCGTCGCGAGACAGCCGTGCGGAGGGACGCGCACGATGGCGCTGATCGCAAGGCGGCCCTGTGCGCATGATCTCGTCGCGCGGCATGACATCGAAAACGCCCTTTCACTGCATTCGCGGGGTGTGGACCGGGCCGATGCCGCGCTGATCGCCGCGTCCTATCATGATGATGCGACCGTCGATTACGGGTTTTTCGATGGCGTAGCCGCCGATCTCGCAACGATCCTGTCCGATGCACAGAAGGATACGCCCCCCACCGCGCACCGCACGGGGCATTGCTGGATCGCGGTGGACGGCGAACGGGCCGTCTCGGAAAGCTATGTCATCGCCTATGCCGAGGATGCGATGCAGCGGCTGATCTTCGGGCGCTATCTCGACAGGCACGAGTGTCGTTCGGGGGAATGGCGGATCGTTCATCGCCAATATGTCATGGCGGGCAACATGAACGCGCCATCAACCGTTTCGCGGCCAGGTTCGTCGGCGGATTTTGCCGGCTATGCCATGCATGGTGCCAAGCGGGCGAGCGACCCCGGCCGCGGCATTCTCAACCATTTTGCAAACCGCATAACGCGCGAAGGAAACCCCATGACCAAGGGCAGCACGGACCGGGACGACGCACGGCTGGACGCGGCGCTATCACGCGCGGAAATCCACGATTTGTGCGCGGCCTATTGCCGGGGGGTGGACCGCGCGGACAAGGCGCTCCTCCTGTCGGTATTCCTTCCCGACGCGCCCGTTTCGCTTCAGGTCACGAATGGCACGGCGCGGCAATTCGCCGAGGACATATGCCGGTTCGTGGTAAACGCCGCGCAGACCGTGTTCCACTCCATCGCGAACGAATGGATCGAGGTGTCGGGCGATCATGGCGTGGGCGAACTCTACGTCATCGCGGCGATGATCGCCGATGGTCGCGAAACGCTGACCGGCGGGCGCTATCTCGACCGATACGAACGGCGGGACGGGCGATGGTACATTGCCGAGCGGGCCTTTATCACCGACTGGAACTCCACCCGCCCCAGCACGATGCAGCATGACGGGCTTTACGAAACGCTGCCGCT
Organism: Croceicoccus hydrothermalis; assembly: GCF_022378335.1. Classification (GTDB taxonomy): domain Bacteria; phylum Pseudomonadota; class Alphaproteobacteria; order Sphingomonadales; family Sphingomonadaceae; genus Croceicoccus; species Croceicoccus hydrothermalis. The sequence goes on along the minus strand of NZ_JAIQCI010000014.1, from coordinate 93,546 downwards.
TGCGGGGCGGGCCGACCGCAGTGATCCTGTTTACGATCTTTGGGCATCGCTGGAGCGCGAAGGGTGACCGGGGCGCGGCGCGAGGGCGGGTGTCTTTGCGGTGCGGTACGCTATTCTGTTGCCTGGCCGATGATGCAGGCGGTGACCTGCTCCTGCGTCAATTGCCAGAAGCAATCCGGCGCGCCGCTCTCGCTCATCGGGGTTACGCGGCGCGACGATCTGCAATTGTCCGGCGTACTCGCAACCTATGTCGATACTGCCGAGAATGGCAATCGTGTGCGCCGGCTGTTCTGTCCCACTTGTGGTTCGCCGGTGTTGACCGATACCGATGCGGCCGAGGCTGCGGGTATCGTGTTTGTAAAGGGCGGCACGCTCGACAATGCCGCCGAGATGGTGCCGACCGCGCATTGCTGGACCCGCAGCGCGCATGATTGGCTGCAATTTCCCGAAGGCGACACGGTGATGCAGATGCAGGAAGCCTTGTGAGTGCGCCCCTCGACATTGAGGCGGAGCTTCGCGAAATCCTCGCGCGCCGTCAGATCACCGACGCGGCGTTTCGCTATACGCGCGGGCTCGACCGGATCGATCGCGCGATGCTCCTGTCGGCGTTTCATGACGATGCATGGGTCGATTGCGGGTTGATGCAGGGCGGGCCGGTTGCCTTCGCCGATTTCGCGCTGGGATTCCTTCAATCCATGCACCGTACCCATCATCAGCTCGGCCAACAGCACATCGCCATGCGCGGTGGCAACCACGCCTCGGCCGAAACCTATTTTCAGGCATATCACGACATCGTCGACGAAGCGGGACACAGGCGCGATCTCATCATCGCAGGGCGCTACGTCGATGAATATACCTGCCGGAATGGTGAGTGGAAGATCGCGGCCCGGACACTTATCACCGATTGGGTAACCGACAATCCGGGAAACCGCGGTTTCTTCGACGAAAACCCGGACGCCCCCGCCGGACAACGTGACGGCCGCGATTTTTCGGATTGGCGCGAATGGCCGCAATCGGTCCGCGCGAAAATAGAACAAAGAGGATGATGCCATGAATGTTCAATCCGGAGCCGCCCGCTACTCCCCAGATTTCGATCAGCCCGTGCGCGGCGACAAGATCACCGCGGACCGATACACCTCCCGCGAATGGATGGAGGGCGAGTATGACAAGCTCTGGCCGCATGTGTGGCACCTAGGCGGGGTGATCGCCGATCTCGAGGAAGAAGGCGACATCGTGCGCCATAATTTCGGGCGCGAGAGCGTTATCATGGTCAAGCAGGGCGACGGTTCGGTAAAGGCGTTCTACAATGCCTGCCCGCACCGCGGAAACCGGCTGATCCTGGGTGATATCGCGTCGAGCGACCGGATCACTTGCGGCTATCACGGATGGCAGTTCGATACCGACGGCACGCTCGTTAACGTGCAGGACCCGGACGATTTTCCCGGCGGCAATCCATGCGGCAAGGTGCATCTCAAAAAGTTGCGCTGCGAGACATGGGGGCCGTTCGTGTTCTGGAACATGGATCTCAATGCAAAGCCGCTGCTCGAATGGCTGTCACCCTATCCCGAACGGCTCGAAGGTTACGGGCTGGAAAACTGGATCAGGGTGTTTGCCGTGTCCGCGGAGGCGGACTTCAACTGGAAGATCATCCGCGACAATTTCAACGAAAGCTACCACCTGCCCACGATCCACCCGGAGCTTGCGACTTTCATCAACGACGGCCTGCCGAGCACCGTGTTCGAGATGTATGAAAACGGGCATAATGCCATGTGGATGGTCGGCCATCAGGCCACCACGCGCGAGGATTATCATTCGGGCGAAGTGCCCGAAACGCTGGGCCAGGTGGCCGAGACATGGGGCATTCGGGTGGAGGATTATCACGGCCGCACTGGCGACCTGCGCGAGGCGGTGATCAAGGCGAAGCGCGAAAAAGGGCCGGAACGCGGATATTCCAATTACGACAGGATGAGCGATCAGCAGCTCGTCGATTATTTCCACTGCACGCTGTGGCCCAATCTTACGATCACCATGTCCCCGGAACAGTGTCAGATCCTGCGTACCGAACCGCATCCGACCGACCCGGCCAAATGCGTGTTTCAGCACTGGTGCCTCTACCCCCCGGTGAAGGGGATGAAGGAGGTGGAGACGCCCGTCGGCACGCTCCCGCTGCGGCACGATGCGCTGGTGCGGCACGGCTATTACGGCGATGGCAACACGCTTGGCTTCGTCGCGGATCAGGATCTATCGATCGGCACGTCGCAGCAGCAGGGCCTCAATTCGCGGGGCTTCGACGGCTGCATCCTCACCCATCAGGAAAAGCGGATACAGAGATTCCACGAATTGCTGAACGATGTCGTGCTGGGCGGTCCTTCAAGGGATTGATCCCGCGCCATCCGCCCTCGCCTAAAAAAGCCCCGCCGATCGGTTCGGCGGGGCTTTTTGCCGGTCAAGCCGTGCGCGCCGCTGGACGCCACTTCAGACCTGGGTAAAACCGCCGTCGATGACAAATTCGGTGCAGGTGACGAAGCTCGCCGCCTCCGACGCGAGATATACGACGCCGCCGGCCATTTCGCCGGGCCGTGCCAGCCGTCCGATCGGGTGCGATGCGACCACCCCTTTGTGCGCCTCTTCCTTCGACGGGGCGGCGCCCAGTTCGACATAGCGTTCCATGATCGAATCCATCATGCCCGTATCGACGCCGCCGGGATGCACCGAATTGACCCGGATGTTGTAGCCCAGCGCGCTGAACTCCGCCCCGAGGCATTTGGACAGCATCGCAATCGCCGCCTTGCTCATGCAATAGGCTGCGTTGAACGGCGCGCCGCGCAGGCCACCCACGCTGCTGAAATTCACGATGGAGGCGCCGCCCGCGCGATGCTCGCCGCCTTTCTTGAGCAGCGGAAGCAATGTCTGCACCCCGATGATGGCGCCGTCGACATTGACCGCATTGACCTTGTGAAACTGCGACAGGTCGGTGTCCTCGAACCTGGTCACGATGGAAATGGCGGCATTGTTCACCAACACGTCCAGCCGGCCATATTCGCGCGACACCATATCGGCGACCTTGGCCCAGTCATCGGCATCGGTGACGTCGTGCCGGACGTAATGATCCGCACCGAGATCAGGTGCATCACCGGCAAGGTCGGTCGCAATGACGGTCGCGCCCGCGTCGTTGAGCGCCTTGACCGTCTCGCGGCCGATGCCGCCGGTCGCGCCGGTAATGAGCGCGATGCAATCGGGAAGGGAAATCGACATTGCGTGTCTCCAAAAATATTATTGCGCGGTCCAGCCGCCGTCGATGACGAGTTCCGCCCCGGTCATGTAGCTGGCATCGTCACTCGCGAGGAACAGCGCAGGGCCGGCGATCTCGTCCGGTTCGGCCATGCGTCCGACGGGCGTCTGCGCGTTCATCGCATCGATGAGATCCTGCTCCTTTTCCGCGACGCCCTTCTCGACCCAGCGCTTGAACCCCGCCGTCGTGAGCGGCGTGCGCACGAAACCGGGATGCAGCGAATTGGCGCGCACCGGCATCTTCTTCGTCGCGAATTCGATCGCGAGCCCCTTTGTGAAAAGGCGAACCGCCCCCTTCGACGCGTTATAGGCCGACACTTCGCCATAGCCGACAAGCCCCATGATGGAGCTGACGTTCACGATGCTCGACCCGCCTTTCCGGCGCGTACCCGTTTCGCTCAGCATCGGCGTGAAGGTCCGGCAGCCGAGGAAAACGCCATCGACATTGATGGCCATGATTCGGCGCCAGTCCTGCATGGAAATCGTCTCGACCGCGCCGGTAAGATCCGTGCCCGCATTGTTGATCAATATGTCGAGCCGACCATGCCCCTGGGCCACCATGTCGTGCAAGCCGCGCCAATCGTCCTCGCTCGTCACATCGGCGCGGACGTAGCGGACCGTGTCGCCCAAGGCGGCGCGCAGTTCGCCGACCGCCTCGCTATCCTCGTCATCAAGATCGGTGAGCACGACATGCGCGCCCGCACCTGCAAGGCGGTCGACGATGGCGCGGCCGATCCCGCGAAGCCCGCCGGTGACGAGCGCGACATTGTCGGTAAGCTGCATGGTCATACCCCCATCATCCCGGCGGTGGTTGCCCCGTCGATCACATATTCGCCGCCGGAAATGAACGCCGCCTCATCGCTGGACAGATAGGCGACGAGCCCCGATATCTCGTCGAGCGAGGCCAGCCGGTTCATCGGCGACATCCCTTCGTATATGGCGCGCGTCGCCTCCGGATCGGGTTGCGAATTGATGATGTTGGCGATGATGTCGGTTTCCACTACGCCCGGCAGAATGGCATTCACGCGAATCTTGTAACCGCTTTTACCGCAATGGATCGCCGCCGATTTGGCGAGCGCGCATATCGCGGCCTTCGTCACCGAATAGGCGACGAAATTGCCCATCGCGGCGCGTGCGTTCATCGAAGAATTCACGATGATCGAACCGGTCTGCCCCTCGTTCTGCTTCATCATGCGAATGGCGTTCTGTACCGTGAGCATGACGCCAGTCTGATTGATCGCGACGAGCGTGTTCCATGCCTCGAGCGAAACATCCTCGACGCTGGCGTCGTTCTTTTCGGTGCCGGCATTGGCAAAGGCGATGTCGAGCCGGCCATGGTCGTTCATGATCCGCCGGGTTACCTCTTCCCATCCTTCGGCATCCTGCACCCGGTGCGATACGAAGGTGGCGCCGGTTTCTTGGCAAAGCGGGCGCGCCGCATCCTCGCGCGATCCGGTGAAGACCACCTTTGCCCCCTCGCCCGTCATCGCCGCACCGCCGCGGCCCCGATACCGGACGTGCCGCCCGTGATCAGCGCCACCTTACCCGAAAGCTTGTCACCCACGCATCATTCTCCTGTCCATTCGGTTTGATGCGAAGGGTTCACGCCTTTGGGCCGGTCGGCAACCTATGATTTCGGCAAGGTGACACCACCCGCGCGATGGTTCAGACCTGTTGTCAAAACAAGATACCGAAACCTGAAAATTCTGATCGAGGATGCAGACACGATGGCCGATCGCGACCCCAACCTGCCGCTTGGCGCCGACCGTTGCGAAGGACCGAGCTGGAACGAGCTGATGGAGGCGGACAGCAGGCCGGCCCCCGAATCCCTGACGAGCGACAGTTACGAATATCGCGGCTCCGACCCGATCCCGGCCGAACGCTACACCAGCGAGGAATGGGCGAAGCTGGAGCGGGAACGGATGTGGCCCTATGTCTGGCAATTCGCCGCGCGGGAGGAAGACCTGCCCGATATCGGCGACTATGTCGTGTTCGAGAACGCGGGCCGCTCCTTCCTGATCTCGCGTCAGGAGGACGGTTCGGTAAGGGCGATGCACAATGTCTGCCTCCACCGCGGACGCAAGCTGCGCACCGAGGACGGGAATGCCGACAAGTTCACGTGCCCCTTCCACGGCTTTACGTGGAGCAAGGACGGCAGTTTCGATCACATGCCCTGCAAATGGGATTTCCGCCATCTGGAGGATGCGGACATGGACCTGCCGCAGCCCGAAGTGGGCCAGTGGCAAGGCTATATCTTCCTTCGCGAGGAACGCGGCGGTCCCAGCCTGGAGGAATATCTGAAGCCTCTCCCCGATCATTTCGAACGCTGGCGCCACGAGGAATGCACCACCGTCCTTTATGTCGCGAAGGAAGTGCCGGCCAACTGGAAGGTCGTGTCCGAAGCCTTCATGGAAAGCTACCACACGGTGGTTACCCATCCGCAATTGCTGCCCTTTACCGCCGATTCCAATTCGGGATACCGGACCTGGGGCGACCATGTGAACGTCAATCTGGTGCCGTTCGGCGTGATGTCGCCGCATGTCGAAAAGGGCGCGGGCGAGCAGTGGATCGTCGATGAATTCGTGAAATACAACGGCCGTTCCTCCGACAATTACGAGGCCGCCGGCGACCCAATGGCGATCGACGTGCCCGACGACAAGACCGCGCGCGAAGCGTTGGGCAATACGATGCGAGAGACCTATACCGAGCAGACCGGATACGATCATTCGCACGCCACCGATTCAGAAGTGCTCGACGCGCTGGTCTATAACGTCTTCCCGAATTTCGCGCCGTGGGGCGGGTTCATGCCGAACATCGTCTATCGCTGGTTGCCGGGCGATACGCCGGACTGGTGCACGATGGAGGTGCGCGTGATCGCCCGCACCAAGAAGGGCGAGGAAAAGCCGCGCGGCGCGGAGCGCAAGTTCCTCACCCGCGATCAGAAATGGACCGACGCGCCGGAACTTGGCGTGCTGGGCCATGTGTTCGAACAGGATATGGAAAACCTTCCCTATGTGCAGGAAGGTTTGAAATGCTCGAAGAACGGCCTCGTGAACTATGCCAATTATCAGGAAATCCGCATCCGTCAGTTTCAGGACACGATGAAAAAATATATCGACGGTGAGCTTGGAGGCCCGGCGCGCAAATGAGCGATACTGATCACGGCTCCGACCCGCTCGCGCGATATGACGAAAGCAATCATCCGCCGCGCATCGATTGCGTGCTGATCGCCGCGGGCGTGTGGCACGATATCGATTTCGCGCGGCTGGAACTGCTCAAACTCCTGGCCGAAGACCCGCGGGTGCGTACCCGCGTACTCGAGGATTACGAAAATGTCGAAGCCATCGCCGGGGCCGATATCCTCATCACCTATACCTGCGATGTGACCCCGTCGCTGAAGGTGCAGGAGACCCTGAAGGACTGGCTTGAAAACGGCGGTCGCTGGTATGCGCTGCACGGGACGAATTCGATCCTGCGCATGATGGAGGACGGGCTCTGGCATGCGCCGCGTCACGCGCCCTTGATGATGGACCTTTTGGGCAGCCAATTCGTTTCGCACCCCCCCATCGCGCCATATACGGTGACCGTGGCGGATGACGATCACGAATTGACGCGCGGGGTCGAACCGTTCGAAACGACGGACGAACTCTATCACCTCGAAACGCATGGCGATCTGCACGTGTTGCTCGAAACCGAATGCACGGAGGAAGGCACCGGCTTTGCCGAGGCGAAGGATGCGCCCGGCACCCATCCGGTTGTCTATATCAAGACCCATGGCAAGGGCGCGGTGCTCTACAACACGCTGGGGCATTGCCGCGGGCATTACGATCTGCAGCCGATGCTCGACTGGTGGCCGAGCCTCGATCGTTGCGCGTGGGAGCTTCCGGTGTTCTACGATCTGCTGCGGCGCGGGATCGCGTGGATCAAGGACCGCCCGGCTAAAGGCTGAGGCCTTGCGTGCCTGCGCGAATGATCCGACATTCCGCACGATGCCAGGTCTTTCGCATCAGGATCAGGCCGCATCGATATAGCGGTCGAGCGCGGTATCGGCATCGTCCGGCCAGCGCGACAGCACCAGAAGCCGCTTGTGCCCGAAACCCAGCGCGAGTTCGTCGGTAATGCCCATGCCGCCGTGGAACTGGATCATCTCGTGGCCCATTTCGAGCGCGTGTCCCGCGATAAAGGCGCGCGCACCGTCGACGGCCTTCGCAAATTCCGGTTTGGCTTCCTTCACCACGGCCAGCTCGACCAGCGCGCGTGCTTGGGTCAATATCGCATACTGGGCCGCCATGCGGTGTTGTATCGCCTGAAACTTGCCGATTGGCTGATCGAACTGTTCGCGCGTGCGAAGATAGTCGAGCGTATCGGCAAACATGCGCTCCATGATGCCCAGCATTTCCGCCGACCGCGCGAGCGACACCAGCGTTTCCACCGATGTCAGCACGTCCGCCGCGTTCTCACCGGCGTCGAGCACGATCGCCGGCGTTTCGTCGAAGTCGAGCGTCGCGGCCATCGACCCGTCGGCCATCCGCCACGGCTTCACGGTCAGCCCGCGCGCATCGGCCGGAACAAGATAGAACGCCCAGCCCGAAGCATCGCTAGGCCCGCCATCGTGGCGGGCGCTGACGATATAGGCATCGGCGTTGAACCCGGCGACGACAAACGGCTTGTGCCCGCACAGCGTCGCGTCCTTGCCCGACACATCGGCGCGTGTCCTCACGCACAAGCTGCCGTTGCGTGATCCGCGTTCGGCATGCGCCATCGCAAGCCGTTTCTCCCCCGACAGGATCGCATCCATCCATTTGGTCCGCTGCGCTTCGTCGGCAATTGCGGCAAACACTCGCCCGGCCATCAGCGCATTTTCGATCAACGGTTCCACGAACAGACCGCGCCCGAGCGCCTCGTACACGACGGCCACCCCCGTCGCATCGAGGTCGAGCCCGCCCAACGCTTCGTCGAACGGTGCCGCGATGATGCCCAGTTCGCCCAGCAGGCTCCAGTTTTCCGCGCCGAAACCGCCCGCCTCATCGAGATATTGGCGCCGCCTTTCGACATCGTAACGGTCGGTGACAAAACGTTCTGCCACCGCCTTCAACATTTCCTGGTCTTCGGTCAGATCGAAATTCACGATGTCCGTCCCCTTTGTCGAAGGGTGATCTAACAGGAAAAGATCGCGTTCGTGTGCTGCGCAAAAAGCTAGGCGAGTTGGCAGATTGCCCGATCGGTGCATAATACCGGCCTTGCGGACCGGATGCTTGCGCGAACGAATGGCGGCGAACGGGTCGCCCGTGTTGCATCGTCTTTACGCGAGAGGACCGAACATGCCGAAACCGCCGAAAAGTCCGACCGTCCTGTGGCAGGAATTCGTCGCAGCATGGGAGCAGGAAATGAACGACTGGTCCACCCGCGTCACGCAATCCGAACAGTTCAGCGCCGCAATGGGACCGGCGACCAAATATTCGGTCGTCGCGCAGAAGGCGATGACCGAGCAGATGGAGAAGATGCTGCAATCCATGAACCTGCCGACCCGCTCTCAGATGCAGGAGCTCGCCGAACGCATGGCGTCGCTCGAAGACGGTCTGGAACGCCTGCGCATCGCGGTCGAACGCGACGAGACCCCGGCCAAATCCATTGCCCGCAACGAACCCAGACGCACGCGCAAACCGCCGGCAGGCGACGCCAGCGATAGCGCATCGTGAGCGCGCTGACCCTGCCGTCGGGCGAGGAGATCGCCGAACTCGCCCGGCGCGAAATCGACCGTGCGATCAAACGCAATATCAAGGGGCTCGAATTCCTTGCCGCCGGGACGCAGCCGGTCGGCGCGATGGCGAAGGATGTCGTCTATCGCAAGGGGACGGCGGTGCTCTATCGCTATCGCCCGGTGCTCGACGAGATATACCGCACGCCGCTTCTGCTCGTGTCGCCGCCGAGCAATCGCGGCTATATCTTCGACCTCGCCAAGGGGCAGAGCTTCGTCGAATTCATGGCCGAGCGTGGGTTTGACGTGTTCAATCTCGACTGGAACCCGCCGCGCCGGGACGAGGCGGAACTCGGCCTTGGCGATTATGTCGACGGATTCATCCCCGAAAGCATTTCGCGCATTCGCGAGCTGACCGGCGAAACGCAGGTGACGCTGGCCGGATATTGCATGGGCGGAACGCTCGCCGTTATTCACGCCGCGCTTTACGGAACCGCATCGGCGCGCAATCTCGTCGCCTTTGCAACGCCGGTCGACTTTCATCACATGACGCTTTTCCAGAAATGGGCGGACCGGCGGCATTTCGATCTCGAACATCTTGTCGAGGAACTCGACGTCATCCCGCCGGACATCATGCTCGGCGCGTTCGATCTTGCCCGCCCGGCCAATCGCACGGCGGGAAAGATGCATTTATGGTCCAATATGTGGAACGACGATTTCGTACGATCCTATCGAATGTTCGACAGGTGGGCGGCCGAAACACTGCCCGTGCCCGGCACCTATTTCCGGCAGCTTATCAAGGATCTGCTCTGGGACAATGCGCTGTCGGAGGGCCGGCTCGATATCGGAGGACGGATTGCCGACATGTCCAACATCTCGATGCCGGTGCTCAACATCACCGCCGTGCACGATCATGTGGTCAAGAAGGAATCGACGATGCCATTAATGGAGAACACCTCGTCCCGCGACACGCATGATCTGGTGTCCAAGGGCGGGCATGTTAGCCTCGTTGCCGGGCCGGCGGCCGTAAAACGATTGTGGCCGCATATCGACAGCTGGCTGGCGAGGCGTTCGGTATGACGGGCGCGAAGACGAACGGGGAACGCGCAAACCGCAATGACGCGCAATGGAAACTCCGCACGCTAGATCGGCGTGATCGCGACGCGGTCATCGCCTTTGCCCGCGACATTCCCCTCCACGATTTGATGTTCCTGGAACGCGACATTCGCAATCCCAAGGTCGTCGATGCCTGGCTCGATCAATGCGAGCGTGGCACGATCCGCAGCACGCTGGCCTTTTCCGGCGACCGCGTCGTAGGCAGCAATGCGCTGGTTCGCGACGAATTGAGCTGGTCGGCGCATGTGGGTGAGATCCGCATCCTCATCGCGCCCGACGCGCGGGGAAGCGGGCTTGGCCGTGCGCTGGCGCAGGACAGCATGGATGTTGCGCAGCAAAGCGGGATCGAGCGGCTTGTCGTGCGCATGACGCCGGATCAGACATCGGCCCTTTCCTTGTTCGCGGATATGGGCTTTCGTCCCGAAGCATTGCTGCGCAACCAGGTTCGCGATGCGCGCGGGGTGACGAACGACATCGTCATACTCGCACTCGACATGAACCGGCTACGGTCCGCGCACGAGGTGTATGGCCTGCCCGATAATTTCCCTGGCGACTGAGCGCGTTCAGGTCGTGGGAAAGTAGAACGCGCGAAATGGCCCGCCCGGCACGAACCGGGTCCAGCCATCCTCTGCGCAGGCCAGCCGGTCGGCCACGGCATAAAGAACCGCGGGGTTGGCCATAAAACCGAAATGGCTGCTCCACACCTCGATATTTTCGGTTTGCGCGTCGGTCTCGCTGACGCAGTTTTCCCATGCAGTGATGCCGTCGCTTTTGGAGTAGATCGCCGTCGACGGCACCGAAAGCGGCCTGCCTCCCATGACATAGCGCGGGTGCCGCTCCATATCCGACACGCGATTGCCGGTAAGCAATTCGTACAGCTCGCCCAGATTGGTGGCATCCGGGTTCCCGGTAAACGGACTGCCCAGTGCGATGACCTGGCGCACATCGGCGGGATCGCGGCGGGCGGCTTCGCGGGCGATGACCCCGCCCAGGCTCCATCCCACGAGGCTGACGCTCCGTCCGGTCCGGCGCGCTATTGCAGCGATGCGGGCGGCGATATGTTCGCCGTTTTCGCCGGTGCTGCGATGGTCGAAGTTCCAGCCCAGATCCCACGTGTGCACATCATACCCGATCCGCTTGAGAAACATGCGCAGCAACGCCGTCATCGCGTCATTGGTGGCAAATCCCGGCAAGACCATGACCGGGTGCCCGTCGCCACGCGGCGCGGCACCGAGCATGGGCCAGCTCGCCATGAGCGCCGCCACATTCAAGAGCGAACGCGCCGGTTCGAGCGCCGTCCAGCCATAGGAGGGCCGGGTAATCGTATTGCCTTGTGCCATCGTCGGCCTCCTTTTTGCAAAACGCGTTATGGGCGGTCTTCGAGAATGAGATCGGCGGCGCGCAGGCCGATGGCCATCGCCGGCGCGTTGGTGTTGCCCGTGACATGGCCCGGTATCACCGAACAATCGACCACGCGAAGCCCCCCTACCCCGTTCACGCGAAGCCGCGGATCGACTACGGCACGCGGATCGCTTCCCATCCGGCACGTCCCAATGCCGTGCAGCCCGCAGGACGACAGCCGCCGAAACGCGGACAGGATTTGCGCATCATCGTCGACGTCATCGCCGGGGATCTCCTCGCGCCCAACGCTTTGGCCGAGGGGCGCGGCCCGGACGAGCTGGCGCATCCGTCGTACAATGGCGACCGCGCTTTGCCGGTCATGTTCGGTCGACAGGAAATTCGGTTCAATTCTTGGCGGATCGCCCGCGTCCGGACCGGTGATACGCAACGCACCCTCGCTCGTCAGACGCAATAGCGAGCCATATATGGTAAGGCCCGGCCGCCGGTCGATCTTGTCGAGCGGGACCGGATCATTGTCTCCGCCCACCGCAAAGCTGTAGGCACCGAGATAGAATTGCGCATCCGTCCTTCCGTCGGGGTGGTATACATTGTCGAACGCGCCGACCTCGAACGGGCCGGTCGCCATGATGCCGTCCCGCCGCATCGCCCAGCGTGCCATCGCCCGCATCAGGCCCAGCCCGAAGAAATTGCGGTGCGTACCCCTATCGTCATCCAGGCGGAACGGCATGGAAAGCGAGAGATGCTCGATCATCCTCTCCCCGACGTCGGGCGCATCTACCAACGGATCGACGCCTGCGCGCACCAGCCGTTCGGGATCGCCAATGCCTGAGCGTTGCAGCAGCAGCGGGCTTTCCATCGCCCCTGCCGACACGACGATCTCGCCCGCGCAATCGAACCGCGCCGGCTTGCCGTCGATATGGGCCTCGACAGCGACGGCGCGGCCTTCTTCCATCACGATCCGCTGCGCCAGTGCGCCTGTCACGACGCGGAGGTTGGGCCGCGCCCTTGCCGGTTCGAGGAATGTGGTCGCCGCGCTCTGCCGCACCCCGGCCTTGATGTTGTGGCTGTAATATCCGACCCTTGGCCCGGTCGTCCCGTTAAGATCGCGCACGGGTCTGAGGCCAAGCGTCTCGCCTGCGGCGATCATGTCTTGGGCAAGCGGATAGCTGTAGATTTGCGGATCGACATGCACCGGCCCGCCTTCGCCTCTTGTGTCCGATGCGCCATCGGCGTGGTCCTCCAGGCTGCGGAACGCCTGCGTCATGGCATCGCCGTTCCATGCGGTGGCACCGTAATCGTTTTCCCACGCGTCATAATCGGCAGGTTCCCCCCTGCTCCAGATCATGCCGTTGACACCTGAACTCCCGCCAAGCCCCTTTCCCCTGATCCAGAATTCGCCCGGCGGGTCGCCATCGTCGCCATCCTCGCCATCGACATAGTCGCGGGGCTGCGTGACCTTGTACATCCAGATCTTGGCGGGGTCCTTCACCAGCCTGGCGACGCCCTTGGGGATATGGTTCCAGAACGAAGCTTCGCCCCCGGCCTCCAGCACGAGCACGCGAGAGCGTCCGTCCACACTCAGTTTCTCGGCAAGGACACAGCCCGAAGACCCCGCACCGATTATGATGTAGTCCCAAAGCTCGCTCATCGCATTCTCCTCGGCGCGCACCCTTGCACAGCCATGCGCGCGCACACCCTATCGTTTTAGGGAGCCTGCCAACCGGGCCGCTTTGCGCTTTAGTTTGCCCGAACGGATTGGCGGGCGTTTCCCCGCAACCCAATCGCAGGCTTTCGAGGATCACCATGCAACCCATCGCCCAAGGACTGTTCACGAAGGACGCCCCGCCGCGATTGGTCGGCGGCCGCAACCGCGAGACCGGGCGCATCGTGTTCCCCTGCCCGCCGGGCGAGCGTTTCGAACCCTATCCCCTGTCGCGGACCGGGACCTTGTGGAGCTACACGATACAGCGTTTCCGGCCGAAATCGCCGCCCTATGCCGGACCCGAGGCATTCACCCCATGGGCGATCGGCTATGTCGAATTGCCGGGCGAAACCATTGTGGAGGCGCGGCTCACCGACGTGGATTTCGGCGACATCGAAATCGGCATGGCGCTCGTACTGACGCAGGTACCGCTCGACCTCGATGCGGCACAAGGCGTCGCCATCCCCGCCTTCCGGCCCGAGGGAGTAGCGGCATGACCGACGTTTGCATCGTGGGTATCGGCATTCACCCCTTCGGCCGGACCGAGCAACGTTCGGGTCTCGAACAGGGCGTCTATGCCGTGCGCGACGCTCTGTCCGACGCCGGGATCGAATGGACAGACGTCGATTTCGCGTATGGCGCGTCGGATGCGGCCGGCAATCCCGATACGATGGTGGAGCAGCTTGGCCTGACCGGTGCGCAGTTCATCAATGTGCGCAACGGGTGCGCGGCGGGCGGATCGGCGCTGTTCTCGGCACAGATGGCGATCAAGGCGGGCGAGGCGGACATCGGCCTTGCCGTCGGGTTCGACAAGCATCCGCGCGGCGCGTTCGACGCAAAACCTTCGGAATACAACCTTCCCGAATGGTACGGCGATGCGGGATACATGGTGACGACGCAATTCTTCGCCATGAAGATCATGCGCTACATGCATCTCCACGGGATTTCGCGCGAAACGCTGGGCCGGGTTGCGGAAAAGGCATTTCGCAACGGAGCAAGGGCGCCCCATGCCTGGCGGCGCGAACCGGTCCCGCTGGACGTCATTCTCGATGCGCCGATGGTGTCGGACCCTTATTCGAAATACATGTTCTGCTCGCCTGCAGAGGGCGGCGTCGCGTTGATCCTTGCGAGCGAGAAGAAAGCGCGCGAGCTTGGCAAGCCGATCGTGAGGTTGAAAGCCGCGACGATGCGCACCCGCCCGCCCGGCAGTTTCGAGGTGTTTGCTCCGTCCATCGACGTCGAGCGCGGCGGTTCCGCCACGAATATCGCCAGCCGCGATGCATTCGAAATCGCCGGCATCGGTCCCGAAGAAATCGCCATCGCACAATTGCAGGATACCGAAGCGGGCGCCGAATTGATGCACATGGCCGAAAACGGCTTCGTCGCAGATGGTGAGCAGGAACGCTATCTTCGCGAGGGATGGACCGAAATCGATGGCCGCCTGCCGGTCAACACCGATGGCGGCTGTCTTGCTTGCGGCGAACCGATCGGCGCGTCGGGGCTTCGCCAGGTTTACGAAAATGTCGTGCAATTGCGCGGCGACGGCGGTCCGCGACAAGTGCCCGGCGCCCCGAAAACCGCTTACAGCCATGTCTATGGCGCACCCGGCGTTTCTGCCGTGACCATTCTGGAACGTTAACATGGATATCGATCTCTCATCGCAGGAAATCGCCTTTCGCGACGAGGTTCGCGCGTTCCTTCGCGACAATCTGCCCGACCGGATCAAGCGCGGCGCCGCCAGCTCGCCTACCGTGTTCGTCGAACCCGACGTGGGGCAGGACTGGAACGCGATCCTCGCCGACATGGGCTGGCTCGGCTACCAATGGCCGGAGGAATATGGCGGCACCGGCTGGACCTCGACGCAGCGCTATATCTTCGAAAAGGAATGCGCGCTTGCAGGGGCGCCAAACCTCACCGTTTTGGGGCTGAAACTGGTGGCGCCGGTCATCTTCAATTTCGGGACGGAGGAACAGCGCCGCGAATATCTGCCGCGCATCCTTTCGGGACAGGATTACTGGTGCCAGGGATTTTCCGAACCCAATGCCGGGTCCGATCTCGCCTCGCTTTCCTGCCGGGCGGTGCGCGACGGCGACGATTACGTGATCAGCGGGTCGAAGATCTGGACCACCCATGCCCATTTCGCCAACCGCATGTTTCTGCTCGTGCGCACGAATACGGACGGCCGGAAACAGGCGGGCATTTCCTTCCTGCTCATGGATCTCGACGATCCGGGCGTGCAGATCCGTCCGATCGTGACGCTGGCCGGCGATCACGAAGTCAATCAGGTGTTCCTCGAGAACGTGCGCGTGCCGGCCGCGAATCTCGTCGGGGAGGAAGGCCAGGGGTGGACGATCGCGAAATTCCTGCTCGAAAACGAACGGGGCGGATCGTGTCACGCACCCAAGCTTGCCTATGACATCGAACAGGTCATGATCGCGGCGGCGGAGCAGCCCGATGGCAGGGGCGGCAAGCTTTCCGACGACCGCGACTGGCAGCGTCGGGTGGCGAAACTGCGGCTGGAGGTCGATGCGCTGGAAATGATCGAGCTGAAGATCCTCGCCGAGATCGCGAATGGCCGCGAACCGGGTCCGCAGACCTCGCTCACGAAGATGATCGCATCGAACCTGCGGCAGGACATCGACCTGCTGGCGGTCGATCTCTACGGGCCGGCGGGGCTTCAGCTTCCCAATGCGCGCCCGCTCTACGGCGAGAATGCGCCCGACCCGCTATGTTCCCCCGATGCACAGGTCGCATCGGCCCGCTATCTCAACAGCCGGGCATGGACCATATTCGGCGGTACGAACGAAGTGCAATCAACGATAATCGCCAAGACCGTTCTCGGTCTGTGAACGGCGAAAACAACGGGAGAGTGAGATGCAGCTAAGCCGAGAAGACCTGCTGCAAGCCTATCGGCGGATGAAGATCATCCGCGAGTTCGAGGAAAGGCTGCACGAGGAAATCGCCACCGGGGAAATCGCCGGTTTCACCCATCTTTATTGCGGTCAGGAAGCCGTCGCGGTCGGCGTTTGCGAACATCTGTCCGACAACGACAAGATCGTGTCGACCCATCGCGGCCACGGCCATTGTCTGGCCAAGGGGTGCGACGTGAAGGGGATGATGAAGGAAATCTGGGGCAGCCAGGACGGGCTTTGCAATGGCAAGGGCGGTTCGATGCACATCGCCGACACGGACAAGGGCATGCTGGGCGCCAATGGCATCGTCGGCGCGGGCGCACCCATCGCCGTGGGCGCGGCGCTTACCGCCAAGATCAACGGCAACGGCAATGTTTCGATCGCCTTTTCGGGCGACGGCGCATGCAATCAGGGCACCACGTTCGAGGCGATGAATTTCGCCGTCGTGACCAAGGCACCGTGCATTTTCGTGTTCGAGAACAATCATTATTCCGAACATACCGGCGTCGATTACGCCGTCGGCACCAACAAGGACATCGCCAGCCGCGCGGAGGCTTTCGGCATGAAGGTCTGGCGCGCCGACGGCACCGATTTCTTCGCCGTGTACGACACCATGCGCGAGGTGTTGGAGTATGTCCGCGCGGGCAACGGCCCGGCGTCCGTCGAATTCGATACCGAGCGGTTCTACGGCCATTTCGAGGGCGACCCGCAGCGTTATCGCGGCGATGGCGAGCTCGACCGGCTTTGGGAAGAACGCAATTGCATCGTCAATTTTCGCAAGAAGGTGACGGAGGCCAGTCTGCTCGACGCTGCCGATCTCGACAAGGTCGACGAGGAGGTGCTCCAGCTGATCGAGGAATCGGTCGAAGAGGCCCGCGGCGCGCCGCGACCCACGCCCGACGACGTTCATAAAAACGTATACATCAGCTACTGAATCACAGGATCGCGCAGATGGCTAAAATGGTTTACCGCGACGCGGTTCGCAAAACGATCTTTCAGGAAATGGAGCGCGACGAGAACGTCGTCGTACTGGGCGAAGATATCGTCGGCGGCATGGGCACGGCTGGCGGGCCGGAAGCCATCGGCGGCATATGGTCGACCTCCACCGGTTTCTACGACGCGTTCGGCGCCGACCGGGTGATCGACACGCCGATATCGGAAAGCGCCATCGTCGGCGCGGCGGGCGGACTCGCGCTCACCGGGAAACGGCCGATCGCGGAATTGATGTTCGCGGATTTCATCGGTGTCTCGCTCGACCAGATCTGGAACCAGATCGCGAAGTTCCGCTACATGTTCGGCGGCAAGTCGAAATGCCCCGCCATCATCCGCATGGTCTATGGCGCAGGGTTCAACGCGGCGGCACAACACAGCCAGTCGGTGCATCAGATCCTGACCGGGATGCCGGGGCTCAAGGTCGTGATGCCCTCGACACCGGGCGATGTCGTGGGCCTTCTCCGCGAAGCGATCCGGGAGGATGACCCGGTGATCTTCCTCGAACACAAGGCGCTTTATGGCCTGTCGGGGGAAGTATCGGACGATCCCGATTTCACCATTCCCTTCGCCCATGCCCGGCTTGCCCGTGCGGGCGAGGACGTGACTATCGTCGCGACCGGCATGATGGTGGGCCTGGCGGAAAAGACCGCCGATACGCTCGCCAAGGATGGCATCGGTTGCGACGTAATCGACCTTCGCACGACGAGCCCGCTCGACGAGGAAGCCGTGCTCGATTCCGTCGAGACGACGGGCCGGCTCGTCGTGGTGGACGAGGCGCCGCCCCGGTGCAGCCTTGCCACCGATATCGTCGCGCTTGCCTCCGGCAAGGCCTTCGCCAGTTTGAAGGCGCCGCCGCAGATGGTGACTGCTCCGCACACCCCCGTCCCCTTCGCCCGCGAACTGGAAAGCGCCTATCTGCCCGACCCGGGCAAGATCGAGACCGCCGTTCGCAAGGCATTGGACTATCGCTGAGGAAGGGGATCGAACATGGCCAGGCTACGCGCGTTCACCATGCCCAAATGGGGCATAGAAATGACAGAGGGCACCATCGCCGAATGGCAGGTGAAGGAAGGGGAGGACTTTGCAAAGGGCGATACGATCTGTTCGATCGAGACGGCCAAGATCACCAATGAGGTCGATGCCGAATATGGCGCGAAGGTTCGCCGCGTCATCGCCGAGGCGGGCGCCGAACTGCCGGTGGGCGCCCTCCTCGCCGTGTTCGACGACGGCGCAGATGCGAGCGAGGAGGAGGTGGAAACCTTCATCGCGAATTTCAAACCCGGCGGCGGCGCGGCGAAATCCGACCCGGAGAAAAGCGCCCCCGAACCCGCACCCGAGCCGGAGACAGCCGAGCCGAAAGCACGCGTGAAGATCGACACAAACCGGCCAAGCAGCCCGGAGGCGCTCAAACTCACCGAAGAGGAAGGCGTCGATATCTCCGGGATCGAGGGATCGGGCCGCGAAGGGCGCATCACCTATCAGGATGTGCACCAGGCGATACACGGGCCGAACACGGCAAAGCCCCGAGGCACGACCGTCCTGCCGAATGAGGATGCGATCTTTGCCTCCCCGCTCGCCCGAAGGATCGCGGCGCTCCACGATATCGACCTGTCCTCGATCGGCGGAACGGGACCGCGCGGGCGTATTTCAAAAAAGGACGTGCTGGCAAAAATGCCGGACGAGGATGGCGGTGCCGTTTCGGGCGCGCCGTTCCGGCTTGTCGCGAACGATGCGGAGATCGTTCCGTTCGACAGGATCCGAAAGGTCGTGGCCAAACGCCTGACCGCGGCAAAGCAGGAGATTCCGCATTTCTATCTCAGGATCAGCGTGAATGCCGATCCGATGCCGGAGATACGCAAGGCGGCCAATCTCGTGCTGGGGTGCAAGGCGTCGGTCAACGATCTCATTGTGATGGCCGCCGCACGCGCGCTGGCGCGGCACCCGGACGTCAACGTGCAATTGCATGGCGATGCGGTGCACCGTTTCGCCCATGCCGACGTGTCCGTCGCCGTCGCCAGCCCCAAAGGGCTCGTCACGCCGATCATCCGTCAGGCAAACCGCATGCGTATTAACCAGATCGCGAATGCCACGAAAGGCGTGATCGAAAAGGCGAAGGAGGGCGCGCTCGGTTACGAGGATATGGACGGCGGCACGTTCACCGTGTCGAACCTCGGCATGTTCGGGATCGAGAATTTCGATGCGATCATCAATCCGCCGCAGGGCGCGATCCTTTCGGTGGGTACGTCGAAGCGCGTACCAGTCGAGACGGAGGATGGCGCGATCGCATTCGAAACCCGCATGTCCTTTACCCTGTCGGTCGACCACCGCGCGATAGACGGTGCGACCGGGGCGCAGTTCCTGCAGACGTTCAAGACATTGCTGGAAAATCCCGAGCAACTGTTCGGATAAGGGAGAGAGACGATGCCAAAGGCCGGAAGCCTCGCCAGTATCGGCGAAATCATGCAGCTTGCCTATCTGCCCGCGGATTTCGACGACGCGATCGAATACTGGACAAAGACGATGGGTGTCGGTCCGTTCTTTCTGCTCGAAAACATTCAGCTCGGCGATATGAAGTACAAGGGGCAACCCACCGACGCGGTGTTCAGCGTTGCCATCGCCTATTGGAACGACATGCAGATCGAGCTGGTGCGCCCCGAAAACGACGCTCCTGCCCATTATACCGGCGAACATGCGGTTCACGACCGGGTGCAGCACGTATGTATCGTCGTGGACGATATAGAGGACGCGTATCGTGCATGCAGGGACGCAGGCGCGGAAATCCTGGTCGAAGGAACCGTCGGAAAATCGGGTGCTGTCATCTATGCCGATCCCGGCTTCGGCCCCGGCGGGGTTGTCGAATATGTGAAGCTGGACGAAGGCGGCGCCGAATTCTTCGCGCATATTCGCAATACGGCGGCCAATTGGGACGGCACCGATCCGTTGCGTAAGCTGTGACGGGAATTTCGGCCGATCTGACCGGAAAGGTGGCGTTGATCACGGGCGCGTCGAGCGGGCTCGGCGCCCATTTCGCGCGGGTTCTTGCCCGAAACGGCGCGCATGTCGCGCTCGCCGCGCGGCGGGCCGACCGGCTCGACACGCTAGCGCGGGAATTGCGCCAGTTCGACATCGAGGTCCGTACCGTCGCGATGGATGTCACCTGTGCGGACGGTCCCGAACGCGCGATTGCCGCGGCGCAGGAGATGGGCACGTTCGACATATTGGTGAACAATGCCGGCATGACCGAAGCGGCCCCCGTACTCGATCAGGACAGCGCCACGTTCGATCATGTGCTGTCGGTCAATCTCAACGGCGCGTTCGCGATGGCGCAGGCAGCGGCGAGGGCGATGCGCGATCGCGGTAAGGGCGGCAGCATCGTCAACACCGCCTCCATCCTCGGACTGCGTCAGGGGTATCATCTTACCGCCTACGCCGTATCGAAGGCGGGGGTCGTGCAAATGACGAAGAACATGGCACTTGAACTCGCGCGGCATGGCATTCGCGTCAATGCCATCGCGCCCGGCTACTTTCGCACCGACATCAATTCGGATTTCCTCGATAGCGAGGATGGGCAGCGTTTCGTGAAATCCATACCGCAGCGCCGCACCGGCGATCTGCACGAGCTGGACGGTCCCTTGCTTCTGCTATGCTCAGACGCGGGCAGCTACATGACGGGAGCCGTGATCCCGGTGGACGGTGGCCATCTCGTCACGTCGCTCTGACTTCATGGGGATTGGCGCATTTTCGGACGATGCGGCGTCGTTCAGGATCTAGGTATTCATACTGAACGATTATCGGCAGGCTGGTTCACGGTCGCGACAGACCGCCATGTTATGATCGAAACATCATAGCCACCAGCGCGGCGAGGGGCGCGTTGCAGCCGAGGAAGCTTTGCATGAAAAAGGCCGAACGATTGAAAGCCATGGCGGCCACCGCGCTGGCCTCCAGCATGATTGCCGCCGCCCCTCCCGCCCACGCTTCGCACGGGTTCGACGCCGCCGGTATCATGGCGCCCTTTGCCGACGCGTATCGCGCCGCAATGGCCCCGGAACGCGGCATGCGACCAGACCGCACCATCGGGCGGGACATCCCGCGAGAGCCTCGCAACGACGTATCCGGCCGCCGCACGGGCGAGCGCGCTGCCCCTGCCGCCAACCGCCCCGCGCGCCGTACGGACAGGCAGGCGGAACGCAGCGCCGCCCCCCCGGCGCAGCGGGCCAGAGACGCCGCGGTGCAGCATCGCCGCACCATTCGCGACGCCGCCGCCGCGCAAACGGGTCAGAGCGGGTGGAGGGACGGGCGCGACCGCTGGAACCGTAATACGGACGATCGCCTTCGCGACCGGGACGATGATCGAGGCCGCGATGACCGCCGCGATGAACGTCGGGACGATCGCGACCGGGATCGTGACCGCTGGCGCGACAATGACGGCGGCGAGCGGCGCGATGGCGGGAACTGGCGGGATCGTGACGACCGGCAGGACCGTTGGGACAGGCGCGATCGGCGAGATGGGCGCGATTGGCGAAACCGCGACGACGATCGGAACGATCGCAATTGGCGTGACAGGGACTGGCGCGGGGATCGCCACGCAGGGCAGCGATGGGACCGGCGCTGGCGCGACAGCGATCGTTATGACTGGCAACGCTACCGCATGGCGAACCGCCGGCTTTACCGCGTGAGCCGTTACGCCCCGCCCTATCGCGACTGGCGCTACAACCGGTTCAACATCGGCTTTTCGATCGGTGCGCCTTTTTATAGCCAGCGTTACTGGATCAACGATCCGTGGCGCTATCGCCTGCCGTCGGTCTATGGCGATTACCGCTGGATCCGGTATTACGACGATGTGCTGCTCGTCGATACGTTCAATGGCCGCATCGTCGACGTCATCCACGATTTCTTTTGGTAGGCAGCCCCGCCCCGCGCCCGCAAACGGCGCACGGGGCCGGTCCCTATCGGCGCAAGAAGGGCACCATGCGGGCCAGCGTCCCGTCGGAATCGACGAAATGATGCTTCAACGCGCCCGCCACGTGCAGCACGACCAGCCCGGCCAGGAAAAACGCCAGGATTTCATGCATTTCATGGGCGACCCCCCCGGCGGATTCGTTCGCGATGGGAAGTGTCGGCACGAGGATGCCGAAAATATTCGCCGCGATCCCCTCATTCCCCGCCGAAACCATGATCCACCCCGCCACCGGAATCGCCACGATCAGGATATAGAAAAGCGTGTAGGTCGTTTTCGCCAGCGCCCGCTCCCACGGCCGCACGCCGGGCTCCAGCGGGGGGCGCGGATGCACGATGCGCCATGCGATGCGCACGACGGCAAGGAGGAGCACGGTGATGCCGATCGCCGTGTGCCACCCCATCGCGGCGCGGTGCACGTCCTGCGGCATCTCTTCGGTCAGGATGGGAATGAACCAGTTGCCGATGATCAACACGGCCATGATCCAATGGAGCGCGATGGCAACGCTAGAATAGCGGTCATGCGGGGTGTTGATCCTGTCCATGGTTTCATGT
Source organism: Croceicoccus hydrothermalis (assembly GCF_022378335.1). Taxonomy (GTDB): domain Bacteria; phylum Pseudomonadota; class Alphaproteobacteria; order Sphingomonadales; family Sphingomonadaceae; genus Croceicoccus; species Croceicoccus hydrothermalis. The sequence continues at coordinate 70,961 of NZ_JAIQCI010000014.1, read as the reverse complement.
TTATCACCCTGGCATAGAGGAACAATGCAGAATTTCCGGGCGCCATCCACGAACGAAGGATTCCATGGCCAGAGTCTCCCAGATCGATGAAGACAATCAGCGCGAGATTGCCGCGCTGAACCGGCATGTTCTCGCCCGGCTGGAGGCCGATAGCTCGGTCGAGAAGCTCGTCGATGAAAACCTGCAGCTGTTCGGCGTGGCCGATTTCTTCTCGGCGGAGGAATGCGACCGGCTTTGCGGCATGATCGACCGGGTCGCGCGCCCCTCGCCCGTGTTCGATGTCGATTACGGGCGGTCCGCCCGCACCAGCTATTCCGGCGACATGGACCCGTCGGACCCGTTCATCCGTATGCTGCACCGGCGCATGGACGATCTGCTCGGCGTGGAGGAGAATTTCGGCGAAACGCTTCAGGGACAGCGATACGAGGTGGGGCAGCAGTTCAAGGCGCACCACGACTGGTTCGATACCGACGCGCCCTACTGGACCGAGAAGGTCGCCACGGGGGGACAGCGGGCCTGGACTCTGATGGTCTATCTCAACGATGTGGAGGAAGGCGGCACGACCGATTTTCCGCGCGTCAACGTGTCCATCCCGCCGCAGCGCGGCACGTTGGTCGCATGGAACAACGCGCTCGACGACGGGACGCCCAATGTCGATACGCTGCACGCCGGGACGCCGGTGCTCGCCGGGGTCAAATATGTCGTGACCCGCTGGTATCGCAGCCGGCGCTGGTACTGAACGCCGCGCCTCACGGTTTGCGGGCGATGGCCTCCGCGATCAGCGCCCTGCTGTTGCCGACGCCGTATAGCGCGATGAAGCTGCCCATGCGCGGCCCCTGCGCACTGCCGAGCAGGGTTTCGTAAAGCGCGCGGAACCAGTCGCGCAGCTTCTCGAACCCGAATTCCTCGCGCTTGCCGATTTCATAGACGAGATTCTGCAATTCCTCGGCCGGCGTATCCTCGCCCCGCGTGGCGAGTTCGGCATCCAGTGCGGCGAGCGCGGCGGCCTCGTTCGGCTCCGGCGCGCGACGCTGCATCGTGGGCGCCACGAAATCGCGGTTATAGGCGAGCGCCCGGTCCACCAGCACGGCAAGGTCGGGATGCGCCGCGGGCGAGGCATCGGCGATGTAATTGCCGAGATAGGACCATACCTGATCGGCATCGGCCTGCGCGCCGAGCACGCTGACCAGATTGAGCAAGAGCCCGTAGGTCACGGGAAGGCTGTCGCCCTCGCCCGGTGCGTCGGCCCCTGCCCCGCCGGTATTCGCGCGCAACGTGTGCCAGGCCGGATTGCCGAGCTTCTGCTCGATCGGTTGCTCGGCAAGCTTTTCGCGGAACTGCCAATATTCGTCGACGGCCTTGGGAATGACGCCGATGTGAAGCTGCTTTGCGCTCTTGGGCTCGCGATAGATGTAGAAGCCCAGGCTTTCCTCGCTGCCATAGCGCAGCCATTCGTCGATGGTGAGGCCATTGCCCTTGGACTTGGAAATCTTCTCGCCCCGGGCGTCGAGGAACAGCTCGTAAATCAGCCCCTCCGGCTTGCGCCCGCCCAGGATCTTGGCAATCTTGCCCGATTGCACGCCGCTGTCGGTGAGGTCCTTGCCATACATCTCGTAATCGACGCCGAGCGCGACCCAACGCATGGCCCAATCGACCTTCCATTGCAGCTTGGCGCCGCCGCCCAGCACGCAATGCTCGATCGTCTCGCCCTCATCCTCGAAACTGACAAGGCCCGCCTCGGCATCGACGACCTCGACCGGGACCTGAAGCACGCGGCCGCTTGTCGGGCTGATCGGCAGGACCGGCGAATAGGTCGCCGCCCGTTCGGCGCGCAGGGTGGGCAGCATGACGCCCATGATCTTGTCATACTGGCGCAGCACATTGCGCAGCGCATCGTCGAAACCGCCGGAACCGTACCGGTCCGATGCCGCGATGAACTCGTAATCGAAGCCGAACCGGTCGAGAAACGCGCGCAGCATCGCATTGTTGTGCGCGGCAAAGCTGTCATGTTCGCCGAACGGATCGGTGATGCGGGACAATGGCTTGCCCAGCTGATCCGCGAGGGCGGCGGCGTTCGGCACGTTGTCCGGCACCTTGCGCAGGCCATCCATGTCGTCGCTGAAGGCCACCAGCCGGGTCGGATGCCCGCCGGTGAGCGCCTCGTAAGCGCGGCGGACGAGCGTCGTGCGCAAAACCTCCTGAAACGTGCCGATATGCGGCAGCCCGCTCGGCCCGTATCCCGTTTCGAACAATACGGGCACCAGATTGCCGTCCGCGTCACGCTTGCCGCCGGGATAGCGTTTGACGATCCGGCGCGCCTCCTCAAAAGGCCAGGCCTTGGACGCGGCGGCGGCATCGCGCAGCGTGCCATTCATGTCGTTCGTGCTATCGCTCATGGCCGATGCCTTGCATCCCTGCGCCGCGAATCGCAAGAGCGCGATGGCCAGGGAACAGGCGCGCATTCGATCAGAGGAACGAAAGAGATGAAGAACACGGGACGCATCGCGGCGGCACTGGCCGTCGGGACCATGGTGACGGGATGCACGACGGCCATGACCGGCAATGATGAGGAGCAGGTGATGGCCGTGCCGGTCTGCCCGACCGAAACGCGCAACTGGACCGCGTTCGTCAATGCGATGCCGGGGCCGGATGCGCGCCCCACGCTCATCGTGCAGGGCGAGGCGCTTCTGCCCGAACGGGCGAGCGTGTCGTTGACGCAAGGGCCGACGAACCGGATGCAGCCGCCCGGACAGATCATGCGTCTTTCGGTGGAGCCTTCGAACGAGGCGGCCGGCTGGCATCCCGTGCGCGGGGAGGCGGTACCGGGTTATCAATCCTACGCCTATGTCGACGTGGTGTGCGGCGATGCCGTGATCACGCGGATCGAGGATATCACGGTCGCGCAGTGACGGCCGGCAAGCGCACATGAAAAAGGGCGGCCTCCCATTTGGGGGCCGCCCTTTTTGCGTGGTTTCGCGTGTGGCTTACGGCTGACGATCGATGGTCACTTCGCGCGGCCAGCGTACGTCGGTCGCCCAGATATACACGCCGCGCCCCGCCGAAAGATCGTTGCGCACACTCGCCGGGAGGTCCGTATCGTCGGAAAGGCTCCGCACCTCGCCGCGCATCGAAACGGTCGCGCCGGGATTGACGTCGACATTGCCTTCCATCGCGGTGTTTGGCGTGCGCTTCTCGTCAAAGCGGACCAGCGTTTCCGACGACCCCGTCCCGATGGTGAACGCCTCGTCCCCGATCACGCGATTGACCAGCAGATTGCTGTACGCGATCGTTTCGCCAACCATGTCGGGCAGGGTGGCGAGCGTGGCGGGATCGGTTTCGGCGCCGGTCACGTCGATTTCGCCCGTCGCCGCACCGGTGGTGGTGTCCATGTCGCCGGTGACGGCGGGTTCATACACTTCGGTGCCTGCGTCCTCGACGCCGACCGCCTCGGCAAGATCCGGCTCGGCATCCGTGTTGCCGCCGAACGCCCCGAAGATCCAGAGCAGCGCGAGCAAGGCCAGAAGCGCCAGTATGACGATCCAGAGCCAGTTCGGACGTTTGCGAGGTGCGGGTGCGTCGGCCATGTTCTCTCCTGTTAAAGTCGTGACTTTCGACCTTTCCGGATGATGAACGGACTGACCGTGGCACGGTTCCCGCAGGCGTTACTCCGCCGCCTGCACCTCGCCGAAAAGACCCGGGCCGTCGTCCTGCGCCTCTTCGGTATCGTTGGCCTTCGCCTTGCGATTGTCGAAGCTGGCCCACACGTCGTTCCAGTTGCCCCTCGTCGCGGCCTTCGAATATTCGGTGGCGCGCGTTTCGAAGAAATTGGCATGCTCCACGCCATTGAGCAGCGGGGTCAGCCACGGCAGCGGGTGTTCCTCGATCATGTAGATCGCCGGCAGGCCCAGTTGCCCCAGCCGCCAGTCGGCGATGTAGCGGATATATTTCTTGATGTCCTTGGCCGTCATGCCGGTCACCGGCCCCTGCTCGAACGCGAGATCGATGAACGCATCCTCGAGCCGCACCGATTTCTGGCACGCGTCCATGATGTCTTCCTTCACGCTGCGCGTCAGGCAGCCGCGTTCGGCGCAGAAGGCGTGGAACAGCTGAATGATCCCTTCGCAGTGCAGCGATTCGTCGCGCACCGACCAGGACACGATCTGCCCCATGCCCTTCATCTTGTTGAAGCGGGGGAAGTTCATCAGCATGGCAAAGCTGGCGAACAGCTGCAGCCCTTCGGTAAAGCCGCCGAACATCGCGAGCGTGCGGGCGATATCCTCGTCCGTGTCGACGCCGAACTGTTGCAGATAGTCGTGCTTGTCCTTCATCTCGGCATATTCCATGAACATGCCATATTCGCTTTCGGGCATGCCGATGGTGTCGAGAAGGTGGGAATAGGCCGCGATATGCACCGTCTCCATGTTGGAGAACGCGGTCAGCATCATCTTGACCTCGGTCGGCTTGAACACCCGGCCATATTTGTCGTGATAGCAATCCTGCACCTCGACATCGGCCTGGGTGAAGAAGCGGAAGATCTGCGTGAGCAGGTTGCGTTCGTGCGGGGTCAGCTTCTGTGCCCAGTCGCGGCAATCCTCGCCCAGCGGCACCTCCTCCGGCAGCCAGTGCAATTGCTGCTGACGCTTCCAGAAATCATAGGCCCACGGATATTCGAACGGCTTGTAGGTCTTGCGGGCTTCGGTCAGCGACATGGGCGGGGCTTCTTTCGTAACGGTCAGAACGGCAGCTGCGCCCCATACGCATGAGGCACACGATACAGCGGGTCGGATCGGCTCCGCTGCGCTTGATCTTGTGTTTAACAACAGATTTGCCGCTATGCATCCCCTTTGCGGCGGATGGCAGTGGATTACCGGTGAAAGCCGCAATTTTTCCTCCGGTCGCACGTGCATGTCGGCTCGTCGGCAAAAGGCGGAAATGCGGCGCAATCAAGGCGAAACCGCCGGAACCGAAGCCATCTCCATGCGCTTTTTACAGCAAGTCGTCTGGCTGCGCTCCCCCTTCGCGCGCCGGGCGGCGACCAGAATAAAACAGCAGCAAAGCGGAGTGTGTGACGATGGGCGAATACGAACCGAACGATTCCCGCAAGGTCACCGGCGCCGCCACCAATAGCGGCGGTCGCTGGGCCCAGGAAAACGGAATTGAACCCGAACGCACCGGTGTGAAGGAAGGCGAATCGCGCAACGGTGAAAATGCCCGCGCCGCACCTGCGTCCACCACACCCGTAAGCGCGCCCGCCGACACGGGCCGCATCCGCGAGCATATGCAGGTCGTGGGCGCCGATGGTGCGCATGTCGGAACCGTGGACCGGGTCGAGGGCGACCGGATCAAGCTGACCAAGGACAGCGCCAGCGCCGGTTTCGAACAGCAAAGCCATGCCGGGCACCACCATTACATCGCAATCGGCCTCGTCTCGGATGTGGAGGGCGATATCGTCCGCCTGTCCGCCACCGGCGCCAATGCGGTGCAGTTCGAGGAAGAACAGGGGCGCTGACCCCTTTTCGCGAACGACGCCTTACGAATACCGTTGGCCCTTCTGGCGGTTCGGGGCCACGGGAATGCCTCTTCCTCTTCATCGAGGGAGGGGCATTTGCCATGTCCCGGCGGACACGAACCCGCCCATGAAAAGGCCGGGCGGTCGATCCGCCCGGCCTTTTCAAATTCGCGTGATCGCGGGATCAATCCGGCGATGCGACATTGGTGTCGAACGGCGTCTGTTGATGCTGTACGACTTTCCATTCCTCATGCTTGATCCGCATCAGCGTGCTCGTGCATACCGCGTGATAGGTTTCATCGCCGCGCGATGCACGCGCACGATAGGCAATCACGATCAACCCTTCCTGCGGCCGTTCGACGCTCGTGTCCTCGAAGCTGACCTTTTCCCAGCTCGGCGTGTCCTCAACCGCGTTCTTCGCGGCGCGGCCATCGAACACGAAAGGCATCGTCGGCAACGCCATCAGGCATTCATCGCCGACCTTGCGTTCATATGCATCCTTGCCGCCGGTCCACAGCTCTTCCTCGAATGTCCAGATACGATCGTCGTCCATGTTTGCTCCTTATCCCGCCGCGCGGCATGTGGTGCCATGCGGCTTTTTTTTCATCGGGTTGCGGGCAGGGAACGGGCGGCGGGCGGTTCCTATCCGACCAACGCGGGGCCACGCCACGAAGCGAGCGTTTTACACGGTGAAGCGTGGACCGATGCGGCGATCCGTCCGTTTATCATACAAGCGCCGCAACAAGGCAGCACACAAAAAAAGAAAGAAGGTTTTTATGTTCGAGAAGATCCGCATCAAGGAACACATGGAAGTTGCCGACATCAATGGTCAGCATGTGGGCACCGTGGACGACGTCGAAGACAACCGCATCAAGCTGACGAAGTCCGACGCCGGTGACAACATGCACCATTTCATCTCGCTCGACGAGGTGGAGAAGATCGACGACAACCGCGTCTATCTCAAGGCGAGCGCCGTCATTCCCCAGGGCGTCAAAGGCTGATCGCCTGACCTGAACGGCCAAACAGTTTCTACGCCCCGCGCGGGACGTAGCAAAAGGACCCCGGATCTCGTTTTGGCGAGATCCGGGGTCCAGTCGTTTCTGCCGCCAGCGCCCTTCGCGGCCGGTATTGCGCGCGCCTTGCAAAACTCGCTATTGCATATCTTTCGCAATAACAGCTAACACGCCGTCGATGACCTCGACGAATCAATCCATGCGCTCACCCCGTGCGTTTCCGGCGACAGCCGACGCGGGCGGCATGCCCGCGCCCGGTGCGCAGCCTGCTGCGCCACCGCGACGGGCGGCGGCACGGGGGCGCCGCGTCTCCCCCTTCTGGTCGAAACAGCTTCACCTCTGGCACTGGATCAGCAGCGCGATCTGTCTCGTCGGATTGCTGCTTTTCGCCTTTACCGGCATCACCCTGAACCACGCCGCGGACATTTCCGCCGACCCCGTCGTGGTCACGGTCGAGGACACGCTGCAACCCTCCCTGCTCCGCGCTCTTCAGGCGGCGCAGCGCGAAGACGATCCGCAAATGCCCGCATCGATCGTGCAATGGTCGCGCGAAACGCTGGATGCCGCGCTCGCCGGGCGCGCCGCCGAATGGTCGGAACAGGAAGTCTACGTCCCCCTCCCCCGCCCCGGCGGCGACGGATGGGTGGCGTTCGATCTGCCGACCGGCGACGTCATCATGGAACGCACCGACCGGGGCTGGATCTCCTATCTCAACGATCTGCACAAGGCGCGCGATACCGGCACGGCATGGGGCTGGTTCATCGATATATTCTCCATCGCCTGCTTCGTTTTTGCCTTGAGCGGGCTGTTCCTGCTCTGGCTCCATGCGAAGAAACGGCGTTCGACCTGGCCGCTGGTCGGGGCGGGGTTTGCCATACCGGCGCTGCTCATCATCATTTTCATCCAACATTGAGGTCGACGCGACGATGCATTTTTCCACCCCCGCCCCCCATGCGCGCATCGCGGCGCGCGTCACGGTCGGCCTGCTCGGCTCCACATTCGCCGTCGCGCCCGCCGCCGCACAGGACATGACCGTAGGCGTGGAAATTCCCCGCCTTTCGGTGGCGGAATATCACCGCCCCTATCTCGCCGCATGGATCGAGGACGGATCGGGCAAGGCCGTCGCCGATGTCGCCGTGTGGTACGATACCGACATGCGTGGAGGCGAAGGGCGCAAATGGTTGAGCGACATCCGGACCTGGTGGCGCAAGTCGGGCCGATCGCTTGACTTGCCCATAAACGGGATTTCCGGGCCGACCCGCGCGCCCGGCCGCCACGCGATCAAGGTGCCCGCCCGCGCCGCCCGTGCACTGTCCGCCGGAAACTACGTCCTTCGCGTCGAGGCCGCGCGCGAGGTTGGCGGGCGCGAGATCGTGTCGATCCCGTTCCGCTGGGGCGGCGGACGCATCGCCAAATCGGCAAAGGGTTCGAAGGAACTCGGCACCGTCACGCTCACCATCAATCCATGACCCACACCACACGACCCACACAAGGAGCCGCAGCATGACCATGACATCGCAGGGCACGAAACCCGGACGGCGCCTGCGCCGGACACTGACCGCCCTCGCTCTCGCCGGCGTCGTCGGCATGACGCTCGCCACCCCGGCGCAGGCGCATCGCCGCTGGTTGCTGCCGTCCGCCACCGTCCTTTCGGGGCAGAGCGAGACAGTGACGGTCGATGCCGCCATTTCCAACGCCCTGTTCAATTTCGACCATCATGCCGCGGGACTGGACGATCTGGTCGTGACCGGTCCCGACGGTAATGCGGTTGCGCCCGCCATCATCGGCACCGGCAAATATCGCAGCGTGTTCGACGTGCCGCTCGAAACCGAAGGCACCTATCGCATCGCGCTGGCGAGCGAGGGAATGTTCGGACGCTACATGCTGAATGGCGAGGCGAAACGGTGGCGCGGCACCGCGGCGGAGGCGGACACCGCCATTCCCGCAGGCGCCACGGAGGTGCAGCTCACCGCGGTATCGAGCCGGGTCGAAACCTTCGTGACGCTTGGCGCGCCGAATGAAACGGCGTTGCAGCCCACCGGCAAGGGCATCGAGATGGTGCCCGTCACCCATCCCAACGATCTGATCGCGGGCGAACCGGCACAGTTCCGCTTCCTCCTCGACGGAAAGCCCGCCGAGATGGAGATCGAATTCGTGAAGGGCGACACGCGCTATCGCGACGAGGCGGGGATCGAGACGATGTCCACCGACGCGGACGGGCTGGTCACGCTCACCGCCGAGGTGCCCGGCATGTATTTCATCGAGACATCCGCCAAAGCGGACGGTGGACGCCGTGCGAGCTACTCCGCCGTGCTGGAATTCAATCCGGCGTGACGGCGCTGGCCGAAGCCGCCATCGACGTGGCCGTCCCGCCCATGGCGGGGCGGCCGCAGTCGTTCCTGCCCCTTGCGGACGGCGTGGATTTCACCGTCGATGGCGCGGCGATCGGAACATCCTGGCGTATCGTCGGTGTGGGCGATGGCGATGGCGATGGCGCGGACTGCGCGCGGCGCTGCATGGCGGTCGCGATCGCGCTCGTCACCGCGCAGATGAGCCAGTGGAACCCCGATTCGCTGCTCAGCCGCTTCAACCGCGCCGGTCCGGGCACGCGTTTCGCGATGCCGCCGCAATTCGCGCTGGTGCTGGACTGCGCGCTCAATATCGCACGGGCCACCGGCGGGGCGTTCGACCCCGCGCTGGGCCGGGTCAGCGAGGCGTGGGGTTTCGGCGCCGCACCGCCGCCCGCGACCATGCCCGCACCCGCAGGCGATACATCCGCCTGGCGCGCCATCATGTTCGATGCGGAGAGCGACACCATCATACAGCCCGGCGGAGTGACGCTCGATTTCAGTGCCATTGCCAAGGGATATGCCGTCGATCTCGCGTCCATCCTGCTATCGCGTGCGGGAATTGGGCATCACCTCGTCGAGATCGGCGGGGAATTGCGGGGATGCGGGGTCCGCCGCGACGGGCAGCCGTGGTGGGTCGGGCTTGAAAATGCGCCCGGCATCGACGCCCCGCCGGCCCGCGTCGCGTTAAGCAACTGGGCGCTTGCCACCTCCGGCGACTGGCATCGGCGGCGCTCCGCCGGCGGGCAGGACTGGTCGCACACCATCGCACCCACGACCGGGGCGCCGATGCGCGGCGGATCGCGCGCCGTCTCGGTCCTCCACCGCGATTGCATGCAGGCCGACGCGCTTGCCACCGCGTTGATGGCGATGCCGCCCGGTGACGCGATGTCATTCGCCGACGCCCGCCACCTGCCCGCCCGCGTGACCGATGCTGGCGGAACCATCCGATACAGCGCCGCCTGGCGCGCCATGCTGTGAGACCGCGATCATGATGCTTTCCATTCCCGAACTCCTGTCGCGCGAACAGGTGCACGAGTTGCGCGCGGTGATCGATGCCGGCCCGTGGGTCGACGGGAACGAGACGTCGGGCCATCAATCTCGCCTCGCCAAGAAGAACCGGCAATTGCAGGAAGGATCCGACACGGCGAACAAGGCAAGCGCCTTTGTTGCAGCGGCGCTCAACCGGTCGCCGCTGTTCATTTCCGCCGCGCTCCCGCTCAAGGTCTTTCCCCCGCTGTTCAACCGGTATGAGGGCGGCGAGACGTTCGGCGCGCATGTGGACAATGCGATCCGCCGCTTGCGCGGAACCGACTTCGTCATCCGCAGCGACCTTTCCTGCACCGTGTTTCTGGAGGAGCCGGAGGATTATGACGGCGGCGCGCTCGTGGTCGAGGATCTGTTCGGCGAGCACCGGGTGAAGCTGCCGGCGGGTCACGCCGTGCTTTACCCCGCGTCGAGCGTGCACCGGGTCGAGCCGGTGACCCGTGGCGCCCGTACCGCCTCGTTCTTCTGGTTACAGAGCATGGTGCGCAGCGATGCGGAACGCGAGGAGCTGTTCCGGCTCGACCGCGCGGTACAGGACCTCACCGCCCGCCACGGCGGCGAGGATGCGACGGTGATCGCGCTTACCGCTTTGTATCACAACCTGCTACGTCGCTGGGCGGATAGCTGACGCGACACGAAATGCTATTACGAATCTTTTGCAATAAGCTTGACGTAGTGAAAATGGTTCGCAATAGCGCCCCCATCACGACGCCCGACCGATCGGGCTCACCATGAAGGGGAACTCATGAACACCGACCGCTCAACCGCATTTCGCAACCGTTCGCTCGTCCTTGGCTGCATCGGCACCGCCGCCGCCTTCGCCTCGCCCGCGCTGGCGCAGGGAACCACGGCGACCGGCACCGTCGAACAGGCCGAAACCCGGCTGGAGGGGATGACCATCACCGACGATGCGGTCAGCGACGGCTATCGCGCAGAGGCGCAGCGTTCGCCCAAGGCTACCGCCCCGCTCATCGATACGCCGCGCATCGTCAATGTCGTGACAGAGGACGTGATCGAACACACCGCGTCCTTCACGCTTGAGGATGCGCTACGCACGGTGCCTGGCATCACGCTGGGCGCGGGCGAAGGCGGTACGGCGGCGGCGGACATTCCGCTCATTCGCGGGGTCGATGCGACGGGCGATGTGTTCGTCGATGGCCTGCGCGACATCGGTTCGCAGACGCGCGAAACCTTCGCGCTCGAAGCGATCGAGGTGGCAAAGGGGCCAAGCTCAACCTTCGGCGGGCGCGGGACCGCGGCGGGCGCCATCAACCTTGTGTCCAAGGTCGCGCGTGAAGGCACCGCGTTCAGCGCGCAAGGCACGATCGGAACAAGCGATTTTTATCGCGCGACGGCGGACGTCAATACCCAGATCGCGGATAAGCTCGCCGTGCGGGTCGTCGGCATGTATCAGGATTCCGAGGTTGCGGGCCGCGACGCCGTATTCAGCGATCGGTGGGGCGTATCGCCCTCGATCACCTGGGGCGTGGGCACGCCGATCACGGCCAGCCTTGCCTATTACCATTATGAATCGGATGGCATTCCCGATTATGGTATCCCGCTGACCTCGCGCGATCAGCTCGATGGCGGGGTGCGTCGGCCCGCCGACACGGATTTCGACAATTTCTACGGCCTGCTGTCCCGCGATTTTCAGGACACCAGCGTCGATTCGGGCAATTTTCAGTTCGAAGGCTATCTGGGCGGCGGCGTCACCTTGTCGCACGGCACGCGGATCAGCCGGTCGCGCAACAATTACATTGTGACCAACCCCGACGACAGCGCGGGCAACGTGGCCGACGGCAATGTTTGGCGCGCCACCAAGAGCCGCAATTCGTTGAATGAAAGCATGGGCAGCAACACCAATATCGCGGCTGTTTTCGATACCGGCGGCATCGGCCACAGCCTGTCGACCGGGTTCGAATTTACCGCCTCGGACAGCACGAACCGAGGCTACAGCGTGGATACCGGCGACCGCAATTGCCCCGAAGAAGCATTTGGCAATTTCAATTGCACCAGCCTCGACAATCCCAATCCGTCCGATCCGTGGAACGGTTCCATCACGGTCAGCGACAGCCCGAGCTTCGCCCATGCCGAAGATTACAGCCTCTACATGTTCGACACGATCACGCTTGCACCTTCGCTTTTGGTGAATGCGGGGATACGGTGGACCGACTTTTCCGCGTCGGCATCGGGTTGCGGTCGCGGCGGTTGTTATGATGCGTCCAACAGCGGCGATTTCTTCACCTATCAGGCGGGCGTCATCTTCAAGCCGACCACAAATACCAGCATTTACGCATCCTACGCCGACTCCAAGACGCCCCCGGGCACCACGGTGGGCGAAGGGTCGGATAATCTTGGGAGCAACAATCAAACGCGCGAACCGCAAAGCTTCGAAAACTGGGAGGTCGGTGCCAAGGCCGAGTTGTTCGGCGGCAACATGTTGGTGTCGGGCGCCCTTTACCGGGTGAACCGCAACAACATCCTCGAAGCAGACGCGAATGGCGAATTGACCAATGTGTTCGGTTCGGGACGTCTGCAGGGCGCCGAGATCAGCGCATCGGGCACGGTCGGCGGGCTTACGCTTCTAGCCGGCTACACCTATGTTGACAGCGAGCTGCGGGACAGGGAGATGATCAACCGCGAAGGCGAGATCGTCCCCAATCCGGATTTTGGCAATGCCCTGCCCAACACGCCGAAGCATAACTATGCCGTCACCGCCAATTATCAGGTGACGCCGCGCTTTGCGGTAGGCGGCGGTGCATATGGCGCGTCGAAGCGTTACGCCGATGGCGGCAATCTGATTAGCGCGGACGGCTATATCCGGTTCGACGCGAATGCCGAATTCCTGTTTACGGACAATCTCGGCCTGCGTCTCAACGTGCAGAACCTGACCGACGAACGCTATGTGGCAAAGCTGCGTAATCCGCATTTCGCGGTGCCGGCCGCGGGGCGCCAGGCGCTCGCCACACTCAGCGTCCGCTATTGATTTTCGGATCGCCGGGGTGCAAATCATTCGCAATATCGCTGATTAAGGGGAATCGCGTGTATCTGCACTCCGGCAATTCGAGCCTTTTCGATCAATCGGACATAGCGATGGAGCCGGAGGACCGCCCCGCCCGGTCGGCACGGGCGGCCCCGGCACCCCTGTATGACGATGCCGGTTCCGCGGCGGCCTTTGTGCCGTCCGGCTATCGCGCCGCCACGTTCGACTGGCGCAGCGTTGCGGTGGTCGCGTCCATTCACGCCATCGCGTTCGCGGGGCTGCTGACCCTTGGCGTGGCGGCGAACCACGCGGACCCGGCCCCGGTCGTGCAGAGCTTCGACATCCCGCTCGCCGCCAATGTGCCCGAACCGGCCGAACCTGTCGCCAACCCCGAACCGGATACGCAGCCTCAGCCACAGGCACCCTCTGCCCCGATGCGCGAAACGGTCGCGCCCGTGCCAAGCATCGCGCTCGCCCGCACGGCCGCGCCGGTGGCAAACGTGCCGCTTGCGCCCATTGCCCTGCCGCCCATGCCCGTGGCGGCATCCGCGCCCGCAGCGCCTGCTCCTGCGCCCGCACCGATCACCCCGCCCGACGTCGCCGCGGCGCAGCGCGACAATCCCGCCCCCGAATATCCGTTCATCGCGCGGCGCGCACGCGAGGAAGGCACGGTGCTGCTGCGCGTGCTGGTCGATCCGTCGGGCCGGGTCGATACGCTGAATGTTGCAGAGGGAAGCCGCTCCTCCCGGCTCGACGAGGCGGCCTTGCGCGCCGTGCGCAAATGGCGGTTCAAACCGGCGATGCAGGCGGGGCGCGCCGTGGCGGCATGGGTCATGGTGCCGATCACCTTCTCTCTGAACCGATAGGGCGCGCTGCACCCTTGCGCCCGGTCGTCGCGCCGATATGAAAGCGGGCATGACCATCGAGGATCTTATCGCCGCGGCCCGCGCCGCCGCCGCCCGTGCACACGCGCCCTACTCCAACTTTCGCGTCGGGTGCGCGGTGCTGGCCACCGATGGCACGATCGCGACCGGCGCGAACATGGAAAACGCATGCTACCGGCTCGGCCTGTGTGCGGAGCAATCGGCATTGAGCGCGGCGCAGCATCGTTTTGGCCTCGCGCAGATCACCCATGTGGTGATCGCGGGCGGCGCGGCATCGGGCGAGGGTATCGCGGGCACCGACGTGGTGACGCCATGCGGCGGTTGCCGACAGGCGATTTACGAGGCGGCGTGCCTTTCGGGCCGGGACATCGCGGTCACCTGCGTCGCGGCGCAGGGCGATGCCCGTCTCGACACGACGATCCGCGCCCTGTTGCCGCACGGTTTCGGGCCGGACGCGCTTACGCCGCGTTGATACCTACCAGACCGGCCCGCCCGGTTTCGCACTCGCCGCCGCTTCCAGCACGGTAAGCGCATCGCCGATCGTTTCGGCGCACAAAAGCTGGCTTCGGCGCTGCTCGCTCATGAAGCCTTCGTTGCGCATATGGTCGCAAAAGGCAGTGAACCGGTCCCAATATCCGCTGCTGTTGAGGAGGCAGAACGGCTTTGCGTGATAGCCGAGCGCATTCCAGGTCCACGCCTCGAACAATTCGTCCATCGTGCCGATCCCGCCCGGCAGGCACAGGAAACCATCGGCAAGCTGCGTCATCTTCGCCTTGCGCTGATGCATGTCGGCGACCGTGTGCAACTCGGTGAGGCCCGTGTGCGCGACCTCGTGCCGGACGAGTGCATCGGGGATCACGCCGAAGACCTTACCGCCAGCGTCCAGCACCGCATCGGCCACCGCGCCCATCAGGCCGAGCCTGCCCCCGCCATAGACGAGATCGATCCCTTCCTCCGCCATCGCGCGGCCCAGCCGGCGGGCGGTGTCCATATGTTCGGGGTCGCGGCCTTGTGCCGATCCGCAATAGACTGCGAGCGCGCGTATCGCGGGCATCATCGGGTTCCTTTCGGGTTCATCAATGGGCGGGCGCCGACATGGGCGATGACCGCCGCCGCCGCCGCCGCTCCGCCATGGAGGCATTGGGCGATGTCCCCGCCCCGCGCGTGGGTGGCGAGAAAGCCGGCTGCGAACTGATCGCCCGCGCCGGTCGTGTCGATCACCGTTTCGACAGGCGCGGCGGCAATCTCCACCCGCTCCCCGCCCGCCATGGCCAGCGCGCCCTCCGCCCCCTTCGTCACGACCAGCGTGGGCACCTGCTGCGCAAGCGCGGCGATCGCCATTTCGGCATCGGGCACGCCAGCCATCAGGCACGCCTCGTATTCGTTCGCGAACAATATATCGACGCCCCCGTCCGCCACCAGCCGCGCGAGGCTGTCGCGGCGCCCCGGAATGACGATGGAATCGGACAGGGTAAAGGCGACCTTGCGCTGCTCCCGCCTTGCGATTTCGATCGCGCGGACCATGGCGCCGCGTGGCGTCTCCGGCCCCCACAGATACCCTTCGAGGAACAGGATGCGCGCCGAACGGATCGCATCCTCGTCCAGCGCATCGCGGGTCAGCAGATGGCTTGCCCCCGGCGCTGTCTGCATCGTGCGTTGCGCATCCGGGCTGATGAGGATGAAGCAGCGGCCCGTCGGCGCATCGGCAATGGGCGGCGTGTCGAAATCGACGCGCAGCGCGTCCATATGCTGCGCGAACAAGGTGCCCAGCCGGTCGGCGCCCGTCTGCCCGATGAAGCGTGCCCGTGCCCCCTGCGCCGCGACCCCGGCGAGCGTGTTCGCCGCGCTTCCGCCCGGAATTTCGTCCACCGTGCCGCTGTCGTGCATCGCGCGGGCCAATGCCGCGGCATCCGCATCGCCAAGAAGGCGCATCGTCCCCTTCTCCACCCCGCACGCACCCAGAAACGCATCGTCCCGGCGGGCCAGCACATCGACGATGGCATCGCCCAGCGCGACAATGTCATAAGGTTCGGCGGACAATCGGCTCTCCGGGCAAAACGCGCTTTTCAAGAAGGGGCAGGAAACCCGCGCAACTAGCCAGCGACAGGCCGCCGGTCAATCGCCCCGATGGCGGATGGGCCTGCGGTATGCTCTTGCGGTATGCTCTTGCGGTATGGGCCAAACCGGCTATCGCCTGCAGGGATGAACGAACATTCCGCATCTCTTGCCGGTCGCCCGGTCATCGCCCCTGCCCTTTTCGTGTTCGCCCTGCTTTATGGCGGGATGACATGCATTGCGGGCGTGCTGGGGAACAAGCAGGTCGCGCTCGGCCCGTTCGCGGTGGAATCGGGCATGTTCGCGTTTCTCATTCTCGTCATTCTGGGCGGCGCGGTGACGGAGCTTTACGGACGGCGGGTGGCGAACCGGCTGGTGCTGTGGGGTTTCGTGCCGCTGGTGGCCGCAATCCTGCTGTCGATCTTCGTGTCGGCA
Source organism: Croceicoccus hydrothermalis (assembly GCF_022378335.1). Lineage (GTDB taxonomy): Bacteria > Pseudomonadota > Alphaproteobacteria > Sphingomonadales > Sphingomonadaceae > Croceicoccus > Croceicoccus hydrothermalis. The sequence continues at coordinate 54,687 of NZ_JAIQCI010000014.1, read as the reverse complement.
CTCCCTCCTTCCCCGGACATGGAACCCGAACGGCTCACCGCGATACAGACCGTCCTGTCGGGGACGTTCCGGATCTGGCTCGCCGGGCCGATCGCCTATGGCGTGTCCCAATTGCTCAACGTGACGATCATCTCCTTCGTGCGCGAACGCATGGGTGGGCCGGTGTGGGTGCGCGCCGGTATCGCCGGTGCCATTTCACAGGCGGTCGATACGGTCATTTTCATCACGGTCGCGTTTTTGGGCGTGTTCCCGATTTTGCCGCTGCTCGTCGGGCAATTGCTGGCAAAGGTCACGCTTTCGCTTCTTGTCGTGCCGTGGCTGGTGTCGGCGTCGGTTGCGATCGGGACACGGCTGGATCGGCCGGGACCCCGCCAGACCCCGGCATGAGCGGCGACGACGACGCAGCCCCCTCGCCAAAGCGTTCGGCGGGGGGTATGGGCGGCGACATGTCACCCGATCGTCTGCGTGTCGCGCTCTTCAGCGGCAATTACAATTACGTGCGCGATGGCGCGAACCAGGCGCTCAACCGCCTGGTCGAATATCTGTTGCGGCAGGGGGTCGAGGTGCGCACCTATTCGCCGGTGGTGGACGAACCCGCCTTTCCCGCCACGGGCCCGCTGATCGGCGTGCCGGCCGTGCCGATACCGGGGCGCAGCGAATATCGCCTTCCCATCGCGCTGTCGGCGACGGCGCGCCGCGACCTTGCCCGGCTCGCGCCCCATGTGGTGCATGTGGCGAGCCCCGACATCCTCGGCCACCGCGCCGTCACCTGGGCGCGGGCGCGGGGTATCCCGGTGCTGGCCTCGGTGCATACGCGGTTCGAAACCTATCCGCGCTACTACAATGCGGCGTTTCTCGAACCGTTGATGGTGAAGGGATTGCGCCGGTTCTACAACCGCTGCGACGCGCTGGTCGCGCCCTCGCCCTCGATGGTGGAACTGTTGAAGGCGCAGGGCATGAACGACGACGTGTCGCTATGGACGCGGGGGGTCGATCGCGACATCTTCAACCCTGCGCGCCGCGACATGGGCTGGCGCCGGTCGCTCGGCATCGGGGACGATGAAAAGGTCGTGGGCTTCCTTGGCCGGCTGGTCATGGAAAAGGGGCTGGACGTGTTCACCGCCGCCGTCCGCCAATTGCGCGAGGCCGGCGTTGCGCATCGCGTGCTCGTCATCGGCGAAGGGCCCGCCCGCGCATGGTTCGAGGATAATCTGCCCCATGGCGTGTTTATCGGCCATCAGACAGGCGAAAATCTGGGTCGCGCGGTCGCGTCGATGGATGTTTTCTTCAATCCGTCGGTGACCGAGACATTCGGCAATGTCACGCTGGAGGCAATGGCCTGCGCCGTGCCGGTGGTCGCCGCCGCCGCCACGGGGAGCAGCAGCCTCGTCGCCGATGGCGAATCGGGCATGCTGGTCGCGCCGGGCAATGTCGATGCCTTTGCAGAGGCGCTCACCGCCTATGTCACGGACGAAACGCTGGCCCGGCGGCATGGTGCGGCGGGTGAGGCACGGGCCGCCGATTATGCCTGGGACACGATCAATAGCGCGGTCGCAGACACCTATGTCCGCCTGCTTCGCCGCGAACGCACGCCGGAATAGGCAACGCCGGGCTCGTGCCCTGCGTGATGCGGCCCATAATCGGCGCACGAACGAAACCGCGATGCGCGTTCCGGCAAGAGCCGGTCGTGCGGCGCCCGCCGCGCGCCTTATCCGCCGCAGCCGTCATTCGCCCGGAATGCCCGGATGGCGCGCCTGCACCGGATCCCCGGCGCATCCTGTCTGAACTGAGACCTGGGCGTATTGCGTTCCGGAAGACCCGCGTCTGGCATTCGGCGCACCGCATCCTAGATTGTGCCCGATGGCCGATCTTTTCCAATCCGACCCGCCCCCGGCGCCGCCCCCTTCGCCCGCATCAGCCGATGCCCCGCTCGCCGACCGGTTGCGTCCCGCCACCCTGGCCGATGTGGTGGGCCAAGATCATCTGACCGGCGCGGACGGCGCGATCGGGCGGATGGTGGCGGCGGGGCGGCTGACCTCGATGATCCTGTGGGGGCCGCCGGGCACGGGCAAGACCAGCATCGCGCGCCTGCTCGCCGATGCGGTGGGCATGCGGTTCATCTCGGTCAGCGCGGTCTTCTCCGGCGTGGCCGACCTCAAGAAAGCGTTCGCGGAGGCCGAACGCGCGCGCGAGGCGGGGCAGCGCACCCTGCTCTTCGTGGACGAAATCCACCGGTTCAACCGCGCGCAACAGGATGGCTTCCTGCCCTTTGTCGAACGCGGCACGGTCACGCTGGTCGGCGCGACGACCGAAAATCCGAGCTTCGCGCTCAATGCCGCGCTGCTGTCGCGGGCGCAGGTGCTGATCCTCGAACGGTTGGGGTCGGACGCGCTCTGCGCGCTTCTGTCGAAGGCGGAGAATTTGATGGAGCGTCCGCTCCCGCTCGATCTCGATGCACGTGCCGCGCTTGTCGCGTCGGCGGACGGGGACGGGCGGTTCCTGCTCAACCAGGCCGAAACGCTCTATGCCGCGGGGATCGACGCGCCGCTTGATCCCGCGGCGCTCGGCCGGTTCCTGCAACGGCGGGTCGCGGTCTATGACAAGGATCGCGATGGGCATTACAACCTGATTTCGGCGCTTCACAAATCGCTGCGCGGGTCGGATGCGCAGGCCGCGCTTTACTATCTCGCCCGGATGCTCACCGCGGGGGAGGAACCGCTCTACGTGCTGCGCCGGCTGGTCCGGTTCGCGTCGGAGGATATCGGTCTCGCCGATCCCAACGCGCTCGTGCAATGTCTCGCCGCGAAGGATTCCTACGAATTCCTCGGCTCGCCGGAGGGTGAGCTCGCCATCGTGCAGGCGTGCCTGTATTGCGCGACCGCTCCCAAATCGAACGCGGCATACAAGGCCATGAAAGCCGCGTGGAAAAGCGCGAAGGAAACCGGCAGCCTGATGCCGCCGCAAAACATATTGAACGCACCGACAAAGCTGATGAAGGACATAGGCTACGGCAAGGATTACGCCTATGACCATGATGCCGATGACGGGTTTTCGGGCGCGGATTACTGGCCCGGGGACATGACGGCGCAGGAATATTACCGCCCCGTCCCGCGCGGTTTTGAAAAGCGCATCGCCGAACGCATGGAATGGTGGGACGCGCGCCGCCGCGACATGCGCGGGTCGTCGGACGGCGGGTGAGCGGGTTTCGCCATTTCGCGGCGATCGACTGGTCCGGTGCGAAGGGGGAACGCCAACGCGGTATCGCCGTCGCGCAATGCACCGGCGATGGTCCGCCGACGCTCATCCAAAGAGACAGGCCGTGGTCGCGCGGCGAGGTTCTGGAATGGTTGCGCCACGACCTTGCGCCCGGAACGCTGGTCGGCATGGATCTTGGCATTGCGCTGCCCTTCGCCGATTGCGGGGCGTATTTTCCGGGGTGGCCGGACAGCCCCGCCAATGCCCGCGCGCTGTGGCATATGGTCGATGCGATCTGCGCCGATGACCCCAATCTGGAGGTCGGCAGCGTCGTCGATCATCCAAGGCTGAGTGCCTATTTCCGGCGACACGGCGGGCGTGAGGGCGCGGCGTTCCACCACCCCGATGCCACCCATCGCCGGGGCCGGTTCCGGGTGACCGAACGCGCGCAGGAACGGCAGGGATGCAAACCCTACTCCAACTTCAACCTCGTCGGCGCGGCACAGGTCGGCAAATCCAGTCTGACGGGGATGCGCGTTCTGGCGCAGCTTGCCGGGGCGGTTCCGGTCTGGCCGATCGATCCCGTGGTCGAAGGCGGTTCGGTGATTGTTGAAATCTATACCGCCATCGCCGCCATCGCCGCCGGGCGCACCGCCGGGCGCAGCAAGATGACCGATTGCGCATCGCTGAACGCGGCGCTGGACGACCTGGGGAGCGCTCCTGTCGCGCGCCGCGGCCCGATCGACGACCACAGCGCCGACGCGCTCCTCACCGCAGCATGGCTGCGCACCGCCGCCCACCGCCGGGAATTATGGCAACCACGAGCCATGAGTGCGGACATTGCCGCGACCGAAGGCTGGACCTTCGGCGTAGCTTGACGCAGGACGCCGCTGGCGCCCGAACGATGGCGCGCGCCGAGACGATGAACGATACCGTGTCGCAGCATGCGGGCAAAGTGAGCGCACCGTTCGTACCACACGGGCTTCCCGCCAGCCCGGCCATCGACGACAGTTTCGATGCAGAAGCGTCCGGTGATTCCATGCTGTTTTGAAAAACGGGTGCCGAGCCTGTTGGTGTCGGCAAGAAAGACGGAGCATCGGCTGATGATCCTGCGTTTTCTGACGTTGACTCATCAACCGAAGCAGATCATCAGCGGCGTGTTCTGCTCGTCGGAGCGTCGGGCCTTGGGCGCGATACCGATGGAACCAGGCGCAACCGAAGGATCCACCCGGGCCTTCCGATCCGCGCCTGAAAGTTCAAGAGCCGCAGAGTTGTGCGGTGTGCCGGCTTAGCTCAGTTGGTAGAGCACCTGATTTGTAATCAGGGGGCCACGGGTTCGAATCCTGTAGCCGGCACCAGCCCCCTTCCCCGCGCCGATCAGTCGGAAAATATCGACGACATGCGCCGCAATCCCGCCGGGCCAAGCCGGGCGTAGCCAGTCCCGAACGGCTGTCTTCCCATCTTTACCATTGTCGTTGGGAGGACGCCGGCCGGTTCGCGCCCCCCCGATATCTCATCGCTTGCGGACGAACTCGGCGCGAAGCACCAGCCCCTTTATGCCTTCGTACCGGCAATCGATTTCCTGTTCGTCGCCGGTCAGCCGGATTGACTTGATCACGGTGCCGCGTTTCAAGGTCTGCCCCGCCCCTTTCACGGTCAGATCCTTGATCAACGTGACCTGGTCGCCATCGGACAGGACATTGCCGACCGCATCGCGAACCTCGACCGTCGTGCGCGCCGCCGTGCGGTCTGCCAGCTGCGAGGCAGGCATCCATTCGCCGGTCTCATCATCGTAAACATAGTCTTCGTCGCTCATGCAAAAATTCCGTTCGATAGAATGGGTCATCATTCGGCCCGATGCCGCCATGCCGGTCGCGCGTTCGACGAGCCTTCCGGCGGCGGGCGTGGCTTGTCGCCCCCGATACGCGCATCACGCGCATGTCGTCCATCGGGATCGGTCATCGTTGCGGCCCCGTTCACCGCGCATCGCGCCTGCCTGTTGCCGAGGGTCGTCTTCGTATCGTGGGCGAACCGCCCCCTCATGCGTTACCGGTTTGTCCTGCACCGCACATGCGCGAACCGTTGCGGTACGCGATCCCGCGCTTCGCCCGATCGACGCGGAACAAATCGAAGGTGGCCAAGCAGCCTGTGCCGGTTATCGTAAGCGGCACGAATTTTTCCGAATCGCAGCGGATCAAATCTATGCAGGACAACGACCAGCCTTTCGAGGACCCCGATGCCTGGCGCAGCAGGATGCCGACCTCGCTCAACGAGCAACGGCACACGCGCCCCGCCGACGCAGGTCGAAAAACGCATGCCGGATGGGGGCACCGCGCCCGATTGCGCAAGCGGCTGATCGAGGGGGATCACGATTCGCTGGCGGATTACGAGGTCGTCGAATTCCTCCTGTTCGCCGCGATCGAACGGCGCGATACAAAGCCGCTGGCCAAAAGGCTGCTCGAACATTTCGGGTCGATTTCGGCCTTGCTCAACGCCGATCCGAACGAATTGCGGCGAATCTACGGGGTCGGGGACATGGTGATCGGCGCGCTCAAGATCGCGCTTGTCGCGTCCAAACACCTCGCCGCGACCGAGCTTCGGCAGGCGCCGGTGCTCAACAACTGGAAAACGCTGCTCAACTATCTTGCCACCGATCTCAACCATCTGAAGCGTGAGCGGGCGCGCGTGCTCTATCTCAATGGCAAGCTGGAACTGATCAAGGACGAACATCTGAGCGACGGATCCATCAGCGAATCCGCGATGCACCCGCGCGAGGTCATTCACCGGGCCTGTAATCTGGGAGCGACCGCGCTCATCCTCGTGCACAACCACCCCAGCGGCGATCCCGAGCCGAGCCAGGCCGATATCAAGCTGACCAACCGCATCGCGGAGGCGGGGCGCTTGATGGACGTCACCGTCGTCGATCACATCATCATGAGCAGCAGCGGCCACGTCTCCATGAAGGAAAGGGGCCATATCTGAAGCAGCGGCGAGCAATGGTCCGCAAATGGACCCGATAGTGCGGAACCGACCCCCGGATTACGCGATTGCCCCTATCCGCTCCGCAAGGCCGACTTTTAATATTGGGCATAGTTATCAAGACGTCAGATGCGCCGCGACAATTTGGCGTATCGGACTTGTTTTGATCTTTCCGGAGAAACGTATTCCACGTTCTTCGGGTACAAGCGGGCGGATCCGATCCGCGCGGGGTATCAGGGTGACACGCAAGGACGCATCCCGGCGCCATATTCGGCGGACCGGCTCTGTCCGACATCATGGAGTCAGCCGGAATGAGCGGGATCGCTCGTTCGCCCCGCGTTTCTCGATGGTCCCGGGGGGCAGAAGATGAAAAATTCCATTCACGAGCGCGTCGGTTTTTACGAGTTGGACAATGCCGACGGCCGCTTGCAGAAGCTGGGACGCAAGCTCGACAAGTTTCTCGATAGCGCGATTTCGCGATTCTACGCCAAGATTCAGGGCACGCCCCATCTCGCCGCGATGTTTTCCGGCGGTCAGCAGATCTCGCGTGCCAAGTCGGCGCAGAAAGCCCACTGGCAAAAGCTGTTTTCGCAAGGGCTGAACGATGCCTATCTCGAACGGTCGAAAGTCATTGGCGAGGTTCACGCCCGCATCGACCTGAAGCCGAAATGGTATATCGGTGGCTACTCGCTCATCCTCGATGAAACGATCCACGCACTCATCGCGCCGGGGGTACAGCGTTTCCTGCCCGGTCGCAAAAAGCTGGCGGAGGAAGTCTCGCTCCTGGTTCGCGCATCGTTGCTCGACATGGATATCGCACTTTCGGCCTATTTCGACCAGAACGAGCGGAACATTCATCTCGTCATCGAATCGATGAGCAAGTCGCTTTCCCGGCTGGCCGAAGGCGACCTCACCACCCGCATGTCCGAACTTCCCAGCGAATTCGCGCAGGCGGAAAAGGATTTCAACATGGCGATGGAATCGCTGCAGGAGACCATGCTTGCGGTGATTTCCGGGGTGCAGTCGATGTCGACCGCCTCGGCCGAGATCCGCGCCGCATCGGACGACCTCGCCAATCGCAACGAACAACAGGCCGCCAGCCTCGAGGAAACGGCCGCGGCCATGAACCAGGTCACCGGCATCGTGAAGGAAACCGCCGGCCGCGTCGTCGAGGTGCAGCGCTCCATCAGCGCCGCGCATGAAGAGGCGACCGACGGCGGCAAGGTCGTGGAAAAAGCGACCGCCGCCATGGGCGAGATCGAAACATCGTCGCAGGAAATCTCCCAGATCATCAGCGTCATCGACGGCATCGCGTTTCAGACCAATCTCCTCGCGCTCAACGCCGGGGTCGAGGCGGCACGGGCCGGCGACGCGGGCAAGGGCTTTGCCGTCGTCGCGAACGAGGTTCGCGCATTGGCGCAGCGGTCGGCGGACGCGGCCAAGGACATCAAGGACCTCATCACAAACAGCTCCAAGCAGGTCACCAATGGCGTGAAGCTGGTCGGGGAAACCGGCGAGCTTTTGACCAAGATCGTCGGACGCGTGGGCGAAGTCAGCGGCTCTGTCGACGAGATCGCGGTGTCGGCGGAAACGCAATCCGCCAATCTCATGCAGGTGAACCTCGCCGTTGGCCGGATGGACACCATGACGCAGCAGAACGCCGCCATGGTCGAGGAATCGACCGCAGCGGCCCGCAGCCTCGCCAATGAGTCGCAGGAACTGACCGAACTGGTCTCCACCTTCCGCACGAGCGAGAGCGGAACGGCGACGCGCCCCTCCCTCGCCAATGACAATAGCCGCAACAATCGGACAGGGACGCACGGGTAAGCGGGGGCGAACGACACGACAGGAGCATGAGGGGCGCGGCGGGTCGGGACCGCCGCGCCCCTTTTGTATCGCATCCTTGCAGTCGGTTCGTTCCGGTCTAGGGTGGCGATCCTTTTGATGCTTCGGGATCGTTCATGAAACTCGCAATCTGTCTCCTTACGTCCACGCTCCTTTCCACCACGGCCCTGGCGCAGAGCGCCGCGCCGCAGGAGCGGGCGAACCCTGTCGAACAGACCGAAACGACGGAGGATCAGAACCGGCGCCCCGTCACCGCTCCCGATCCGCTGCCCCGGCAAACGCCCGAGGACGGCCCGACCGGTGCCGCGATCGCGGCGGATGCCGAGCCTGCGGCTTGGGACGTGAACGCCCCACCGGGCGTCGCGCTCAAACAGGTGCCGATCCGCACCGACGAAGGCACGTGGATCGACGTCGACGTATCGCCCGATGGACAGACCCTCGCCTTCTCCCTGCTCGGCGATATCTACACCATGGGGATCGCGGGCGGCACGCCGACCCGCATCGCCGAGGGGCTGGCATGGGAGGTGCAGCCGCGCTTTTCCCCCGATGGTCGGCGCATTGCCTTCACCTCCGACCGGGGCGGCGGCGATAATATCTGGCTGATGAATGTGGACGGGTCGGACAAACGGCAGCTCACGAAGGAGGATTTCCGCCTTCTCAATCAACCGACATGGTCGCCTGACGGGCAATTCATCGCTGCGAAGAAGCATTTCACCACCGGCCGCTCGCTCGGCACCGGTGAGGTATGGCTCTATCACGTGTCCGGCGGAAGCGGCGTCGCATTGGTGGAACGCCCGAACGAGCAGCATCAGAAGGAACTGGGCGAGCCGATCTACGCCCCCAATGGCAATGCTATCTACTACACGCGCAATGTCACGCCGGGCCCGATCTTCGAATATGCGCAGGATTCGAACACCGATCTGTTCGACATCGAACGGTACGACCTTGTCCATGACGAGGTGACCACGGCGGTCGCCGGGCTTGGCGGCGCGGTGCGGCCCACCCCCTCCCCCGACGGGTCGAAGATCGCCTTTGTCCGGCGCGAAAATACGCGCTCCAAACTCTATGTGAAGGATCTCGATACCGGCGCGACGCGCAAGATCTACGACGATCTCGATCAGGACGTGCAGGAAACCTGGGCGGTCACGGGTGTCTATCCCAACATGGACTGGATGCCCGACAGCCGGTCGATCGTGTTCTGGGCCGGTGGCAAGATCCGGCGGGTGGACGCAGACGGATCGAACGCCCGCACCATCCCCTTTGCCATCGACGACACGCGCGCCATCGCCAGCGCGCCGCATCCCGTCATCCCGGTCGAGCAGGCCGAGGTCGCGGTGACGATGCCGCGTTTCGCCGCGGTATCGCCCGATGGGCGCACCGTCGTCTTCGAAAGTCTGGGCCGCCTGTACACCATGCCCGCGGGCGGCGGCGCGATGCGGCGTATGACGGACGACGATGCACTGGAACTCTACCCCAGCTGGTCACGGGACGGATCGCGCATCGTCTATATCCGCTGGACCGACGAGGGGTTGGGCGAGATCCGCACCATCGGCGCGAACGGGCGCGGGGGGCGCACCGTCACCGACCGGCCCGGCCATTATGCACGGCCTGCCTTTTCCCCGGACGGTCGCACCATCGTTTTCGAACGCGGCGAAGGCGGCTATCTGACCGCCCCGGAATATAGCGACGATCCCGGCGTCTATCGCATCGCGGCGACAGGCGGCGCGCAGACGCTGATCGCGCGGGGGATGGCGGCGCCCCATTTCGCGGCATCGAACGACCGTATCTTCATGACGGGCTCCGCCGATGGCGCGCAGACCTTGGTATCGACCGACCGCAACGGCGAAGCGCAGCGTGTTCATGCGAAGGGCGAACTCGTCACCGGATACAGCGTATCGCCATCCGGGCGGTATTTCGCGTTCACCGAAAACTTCGATGCCTATGCGATGCCGCTGATGCCGGGCGGGCAGGCGGTGACGATTTCGGCCACGGCCAAGGATCTGCCCGTGGTCGAATTGTCCGACACGGCGGCGGATTACGTCCATTGGTCCAATGATGGGGAGCGCGTTCACTGGTCGCTCGGCCCGACGCTCTACACCGCCGCATTGGCAGAGGTCTTTCCCGCCGCACCGCCGGCGGAGGGACAGGATCGCGCGGCCTTTACGCCGCCGCAGACCGGCGTGTCGATGCTCCGCACCGAACCGGCGGCGATCGCGTCGGGCATGCTGGCGATCACCGCGGCGAAGGTCGTCACCATGGCGGGAGAAGATGGCGGCATCGTCGACAATGCGGTCGTGCTGATCCGTGACGGGCGCATCGTTTCGGTCGGGCCGGCGGCAACGACGACCATTCCTGCAGGCACGCCGACCATCGAGGCCGTGGGCAAGACCATCGTCCCCGGCTTCGTCGATGCGCATGCCCACGGCGCCTATGCCGATGGAGAGCTTGTCCCGCAGCAGAACTGGAGCCTCATTCAGAACCTCGCGCTCGGCACCACGACGATCCACGATCCGTCGAGCGGGACGAGCTTCTTCGTGGCGGAGGACATGCAACGCACCGGTCGCCTGCTCGGCCCGCGCATGTTTTCGACCGGCCGCATCATCTATGGCGCGCGGGCGCCGGGTGCCTATGCGCAGATCGACACGCTGGACGACGCGCTCGACCATGTGCGCCGGTTGAAGGCCGAAGGCGCACCGAGCGTGAAGAACTACAATCAACCCCGCCGTGACCAGCGGCAGATGGTGGTGGAGGCCGCGCGGCAGGAGAACATGCTCGTCGTGGCGGAGGGCGGCTCGCTCTACGGCATGGACATGAACCTTGTCGCCGATGGTAATTCCACGCTTGAGCACAATATCCCGGTGGGCACGATCTACGCCGACGTGCTGCAATTCTTTGGCCAGTCGAACACCAATTATACGCCGACGCTGGTGGTGGGTTATGGCGGGCTGGCTGGCGATCCCTATTGGCGCCAAGCGACCGACGTGTTCGCGCAGCCCTTGTTGCAGGCGCATACCCCGCCCGCGATCCTGCGCGCGGACAATGCCCGGCGCACCACCGCACCGGAGGGCGATTTCATCGATGACGATGTCGCGCGCGAGGCGAAGAAGATCGCGGATACCGGCGTGCTCGTCTCCATCGGCGCCCATGGGCAGCAGGCAGGGATCGGCACGCATTGGGAAATCTGGTCCTTCGTGCGCGGCGGCATGACCGAGCTGGAGGCGCTACAGGCCGCGACGATCGTGCCCGCGCGTTCGTTGGGGATGGACCGGGAAATTGGCTCGCTCGAACCGGGAAAGCTTGCCGATCTCGTCATTCTCGACGGCGATCCGCTCGCCAATATCCGCAATACGGAGCGCGTGAACACGGTCGTTCTGGGCGGGCGTGCCTATGACGCGGCAACCATGAACGAGATCGTGACCGGCGAAAGGGTCCGGGCGCCTTATTGGTGGGAGTGATCGCCGACGCCGCCCCTTTGCCGGGGCGGCGTCCATGAAAAAAAGGCGCGGGAGGCAATTTGCCACCCGCGCCTTTTTCGCATTCGGTTGCCGGCGTGGTCTTACGCGGGCAGTGCCTTTTTTGCCTGCGCGATGATCGCGGTGAAGGCCGCGCTTTCATTCATGGCGAGATCGGCCATCACCTTGCGGTCAAGCTCGATACCGGCGAGCTTCGTGCCGTGCATGAACTGCGAATAGGTCAGGCCTTCGGCGCGGACCGCGGCATTGATACGCTGAATCCACAGGGCGCGGAAATTGCGCTTCTTAACCTTGCGATCGCGATAGGCGTATTGCCCGGCCTTTTCGACGGCCTGACGTGCGACGCGAATCGTGTTCTTGCGGCGGCCCCGGTAACCCTTGGCCTGTTCGAGAAGCCTTTTGTGCTTCTGACGCGTGGTCGTACCACGTTTGATGCGTGCCATTGTCTATCCCTCCTCAGTTCAGCCCGTAGGGCGCCCATTTCTTGATGGTCGCGGTGTCCGCATCGGACAACACCTTCGTGCCGCGCTGCTGGCGGATATACTTGGCGTTATGGCTCATCAAACGGTGGCGCTTGCCGGCCACGCCATGCTTGACCTTGCCGGTCGCGGTGAGCTTGAAGCGCTTCTTCACGCCGCTCTTCGTCTTGAGCTTGGGCATTTTCGTCTCCTTGAATAGAAACACGTCCGACCAGCCCTGGCAGCCCTTGTCGCCAGGCCGGCTTTGGAAATCACGTGTCGATGGAAGCCGCGCGCATAACCGGGCGCACCGAACATTGCAAGCCTTCGCGCACCCTATCGCAGGGAATCGAGCATGAAGGTGATCGACCAGCACAGCCCGAGCGCGATGCCCATCATCGGCCACGACCAGTACGTGCTCCAGTCGCCGATGATGACCCAGTGCACGTTGAGCACGCCGGCGCGCGTCCCCTGCACCGCCGCGACCTCCGCCACGATCCAGGTCAGGAGGGCCGCCGGAAAAATCGCCTTGAACAAAGATATCACGATTCGTTCGTCCGTCGTCCCCGGCCCATGCGAACGCGATGGTTCGCATGGAAATGCTTAACAACGCATGAGAGCCATCCTAATGGTGACAGGCAAGCGCCTCAACCACCTCTTCGAGCCGCGCCGGTTCGCCCAGCGCGATGACGTGCCCGTCGCTGTCCGCGTGGAGCGGATCGCCATTCCAGTCGGCCATGGTCCCGCCCGCGCCCTCGACGATGGGGACCAGCGCGGCCCAGTCGTAAAGCTTCAGCCCGGCCTCGGCCACGATGTCGAGCTGCCCTGTCGCCAGCATGGCATAATTGTAGCAATCGCCGCCCATCACCATGCGCCTGTGATCGGTCTTTGCCGCAAGCGCCATGAAATGTTCGCCGTCGTGATCGTCGAAATAATGCGGCCCGGTGGTGGCCAGCGTCGCCTCGCCAAGCTCGCGGCAGCGGCGCGTGCGCACCTCGGCCCCGTTCAGCGTCGTCGGCAGCCCCGCCGCCCCGATCCAGCGTTCGCGCGCGATCGGTTGATCCAGCACGCCAAGCACCGGCCAGCCATCCACCATCAGCGCGATCAGCGTGCCGAACATTGCCCTTCCGGCGAGGAAACCCGCCGTGCCGTCAATGGGGTCAAGCACCCATTGGCGTTTCGCCCCGGGGCGATCGACACCGTATTCCTCGCCAATGATGCCGTCATCGAGCCGCTCGGCGGTGAGAATTTCGCGCATTGCGGCCTCCGCCTCCCGGTCGGCGACGGTGACCGGGCTGGCATCGCCCTTGCGCTCTGTATCCAGGGCGGTGCGGAAATGCGGGCGAATCGCCGCGCCCGCCGCATCGGCCAGACGCTGCGCCAGCGCGATATCGTCCGCGATCCGCATCAGTCGAACAGGCTCGACACGCTGCTTTCATCGGCGATGCGGCGGATCGCCTCGCCGATGAGCGTGGCGATGGACAGGATGCGGATCTTGTCGCTGTCGCGCGCGGCGTCGGTTGCGCGAATCGTGTCGGTAATGACAAGCTCGGTCAGCGCGCTGCCCGAAACCTTCGCCACCGCGCCGCCCGAAAGCACGCCATGGGTGATATAGGCCGCGACCGATTTCGCCCCCTGGTCGAGCAACGCCTGCGCCGCGTTGCACAGCGTGCCGCCCGAATCGATGATATCGTCGATGAGGATGCAATGCCGCCCCTCGACCTCGCCGATGATGTTCATCACCTCCGATTCGCCGGGACGGTCGCGCCGCTTGTCCACGATGGCGAGCGGCGCATTCTCGAGCCGCTTCGCAAGGGCGCGCGCGCGCACCACGCCGCCCACGTCGGGCGATACGACCATCAGATCCTGATCGCCGTAGCGCGCCTGAATATCCGCGGCCATCGCGGGCGCGGCGTAAAGATTGTCGGTCGGAATGTCGAAGAAGCCCTGAATCTGTCCGGCGTGCAGATCGACCGACAATACCCGGTCGGCCCCGGCGCGGGTGATGAGATCGGCAACCAGCTTGGCCGAGATCGGCGTGCGCGGGCCGGGCTTGCGGTCCTGCCTTGCATAGCCGAAATAGGGGACGACCGCCGTGATCCGCCGCGCCGACGCGCGTTTGAGCGCATCGATGCAGATCAGCAGTTCCATGAGATTGTCATTGGCGGGAAAGCTGGTCGACTGCACGACGAACACATCCTCGCCGCGAACGTTCTCGTGAATTTCGACGAAGATTTCCTCGTCCGCGAAACGCCGCACGCTGACATCGGTCATCGGCGTTTCGAGATAGCCCGCGATGGCCCGCGCCAGCGGCAGGTTGGCATTGCCCGACATGATCTTCATTGCGCGTTCCCGCTATTGGTCGAAAGCGGCACCGGTCCGGGCCGTCCGTTGGTGATCCCTCAATGGCTTGCGTCCCTAGCGCACGGTCGCACAATTGCAACATTGGGCGCGCCTCTGCACACGATAAAGGGGCCGCAACGGTCATGCCGCGCGGCACCTTTGTCCAGTCCGGATTAAAGACGCGCGGCCTATCGCGCCCCGCTGCTCCACCGCTCACCCGTTGTGATGTTCGCCCCGGACCCAGCGCACCGTGCCGGACGAGGCGCGCATGACGACGCTCTCGGTGGTGACGAGCCCGCCCTTGCGCCGCTTCACCCCTTCGAGCAGCGAACCGTCGGTCACCCCGGTCGCAGCAAAGATGCAGTCACCGCGTGCCAGATCGGTGAGATCGTAGATCCGGTCGAGATCGTCGATTCCCCATTTGGCCGCGCGCGCCCGTTCATCGTCATTGCGGAACAGAAGCCGCCCCTTGAACTGCCCCCCGACGCAGCGCAGCGCAGCGCAGGCCAGCACCCCTTCGGGTGCGCCGCCCGACCCCATGTAGATGTCGATGGTGGTGTCGGGATCGGTCGTCGCGATTACGCCGGCAACGTCGCCATCGGGGATCATCACGATGCCGCAGCCCAGCGCACGCAATTCGGCAATGATCTTTTCATGGCGCGGACGGTCGAGCACGCAGGCGATGATCTCGTGCGGCTCCACGCCCTTCGCCTTGGCGACCGCCTTCACGTTTTCGGTCGGGCTCTTGTCGAGGTCGATTACATCGGGGGGATAGCCGGGGCCGACTGCGATCTTGTCCATATATACGTCGGGCGCATTGAGCAGGCACCCTTCCTCCGCCGCGGCCAGCACGGCGAGCGAATTGGGCCCCGCCTTCGCGGTGATCGTCGTTCCTTCGAGCGGGTCGAGCGCGATGTCGATCTTGGGCCCGGTCCCCGGCGCGCCGCCGACCTTCTCCCCGATATAGAGCATGGGCGCCTCGTCCCGCTCGCCCTCGCCGATGACGACGGTGCCATCCATGTAAAGCTCGTCGAACGCCTTGCGCATGGCTTCGACGGCGGCGGCGTCGGCGGCCTTCTCATCGCCGCGCCCGACCAGACGGGAGGCCGCCATCGCCGCCGCCTCCGTGACACGGACCATTTCGAGAACGAGCACACGGTCGAGAGCATTGCTGGGCACGGGCTTGGTCACGTCGGTGTTCCTGTCGCTGTTGGCGGAATGCGGGCGTGCGGCGCATGAAAACAGGCGCCGACCCGCGCTTTATTATACGAATGCAAACAGGGATAAAGCCCGCCCGACCCTATTGCTTGAGAATATGCATGACGAGCGGCGCCTCGACCAGGCTGGGCGAGCCGGAAAGCAGTTCGACCGCCTTGTCGACGCAGGCTTCCTCGCCCTCGTGCGTGACCATCGCGACGAGCACGGGTCCGTCGCCCGCGCCCTTCTGAATGAGGCTCTCGATCGAGACGCCCGCATCGCGCATCGCCGCCGCCAGCTCGGCCAGCACGCCGGGCTTGTCGACCACCTGAAAGCGCAGATAGGCCTTGCCGGTGCGGTGGCCGGTCTGTGCAGGCGCAGTGGGGTTAAGCTCGGACACGGGGATGGAGAACGGCGCGCCGATTTCGCCGCGCGCAATGTCGATGATGTCGGCGACGACCGCGCTCGCCGTCGGCCCGTCGCCGGCGCCCGCCCCCTGAAACAGCAGGCGACCCGAAAAATTGCCCTCCGCGACGACGGCATTGGTCGCGCCGTCGACATGGGCGAGCGGGTGGTCCTTGGGCACGAGAAAAGGGTGGACACGCTGGAACAGGCGGACCGTGTCGCCGTCCGCCGCATCGGTGGCCGGTTCGACATTCGCCATACCCAGAAGCCGAATCACGTAGCCCAGGGCATCGGCCTGCGCGATGTCGGCAGACAGGATGCGGCGGATGCCGTCGGCCCCGACATTCGCGAAGTCGAGCTCGGTTCCAAAGGCGATGCTGGCCATGATCGACAACTTGTGCCCCGCATCGATCCCGTCGATGTCGAAGCTGGGGTCCGCCTCGGCATAGCCCATGGCCTGCGCCTCGGCGAGGACGTCGGCGAAATCGGCGCCGGTATCCTCCATCGTCGAAAGGATGTAATTGCACGTCCCGTTGAGAATGCCGTAAACCCGCTCGATCGCGTTGGCGGCGGCCCCCTCGCGCAGACCCTTGATCACCGGAATGCCGCCGGCGACCGCGGCCTCGAACTTCATGGCGACGCCCGCGGCCTCGGCCTCGCGGGCAAGCGCGAGGCCATGATGCGCGACCATCGCCTTGTTCGCGGTGACGAAGCTCTTGCCCTGCGCCACCGCCCGCCGCGCCAGCGTCAGCGCCGGCCCGTCGGATCCGCCGACCAGTTCGACCACCACATCGACATCGTCGCGCGCGGCCATCGCGGTCATGTCGTCCTCCCATGCATAGGGCGACAAGTCCACGCCGCGATCCTTGCCGCGATCGCGCGCACTCACGGCGGTAATGCAAATTTCGCGTCCGGCCCGGCGGGTCAGCAGATCGGCATTGGTCTCGATCAGGCGAATGACCCCGGCACCCACGGTGCCAAGGCCGGCAAGGGCGATGCGCAGCGGCTCGGTCATTGAATAGTGTCCTCCTTTTGGCCGGAGCGGGTTAGGCGAGCAAACGCCCGTTGGCCAGAGGGGAACCGCAATAGTCTTGCGCCAGGGCGGTGACGCACGTCATCGGGCGTGCCGAACAGCGCCCTTCGATCGTAATTTCAGAATACCCGCGTCCGTTCGCACGTGCCCAGCTCCTCGATGACGAGCGCATAATCGGCCACGGCAGCCTCCCGGTGTGCCGGATTGGCCGAGGACAGCGCCGATTGCGGCAAATTCGCCGGAAGCGCGCAGGCAAGCCGGTACCACGCCAGCGTACCGCGTTCGGGTGGGCGACTGTCGGAATTGACCAGCTCGCCAATCGAAAGACCCCAGCGCGGCGCCTGCCCCGGGCGGCGGACGATGGTGATGGAGGCCGCTTCCTCGCCCGGCGTGTCGAGGAAGATCTGCGTCTCGCCCTCTCCGGCGAGATTGCCGGGGGTGTGCCACGCATCGCGCACACCCGTCACGACCGGCGGCGCGGCCGGGTCGAGCAATTGCGCCGCCAATTCGCGCAGCCTTGCCGTACCCACCGCCTCGACCGGGAGCATCGCGTCGGGCGCGACAAGCTGCAATTCACCGGGGCGCCCGGGCACGGGGCGCGCAAATAGCACGACATCGCGATTCTTGAGCTTGGGCACCTTGCCGCGCCGGTCGCGCCGGACGTCGGCAAGGAATCTGAGCTTTTCCCCCACCGGGGTCGTACCCGCGATAAGGCGATCCGTTTCGACCTCCACATATACCCGTGCCCAGCCCGCGCGAACCGGCCCCGTGCGGTCGTCATCGAGCGTGCTGGCCCGCCGGACGGTGCCCAGCACGGTCAGCGGCGCACCGGCCGCCAGATCGACGAGGTCGGCATAGGGAAGCTGCGATTCGACAGGGGCGTTCGCCTGCGTCGTGGACGGCTGCGCGATGGTCGGGACGGACAAGGTCGCGAGCGACATCGACCCTGTCAAAAAAGCCAGTGTCAGGCCGCGACCGAAGGATACTTGCATAAGGCTACACCAGGTTTGCGGATGCGCCGCCCGTAGGTGGCGCGAGAACATCGAACCGGGCAGGCCTTCCATGTCATAAACTGTCCGCACAAAGAACAACAGACGTGCTGAATTAAGGGTTAATCGACAAAGCAATTGCGTGGGTGCCGCTTCGCCGTTAAAGCTTCGATCATTAGCCGGCTTGAGACCGGTTTGCGTTTTGCGCGGGTTCAACGGTTTGCGGGACATTTGGCGTCCTGCCTGCCGGCAGCCCTCGCCCGGTACAGCCGGCAGGGGTATACATGGGGCGTACGATCCGGTCGACAAGACCGGTTCGTTCTTTTTACACGGCCGTTCGCATCCGCGTTCTGCCCGGGGAAGTAATGGAGTGATGCATCTGAATGGCTTACGCTGACCAACAGATGAGCGGCAACAAGATTGCCGCGATCGTGATTGTCGCCTTGCTGCATGTCGTGGCAATCTACGCCCTGGTGACCGGCCTGGCGTTCGAGGCGGTCGAGAAAATCAAGGAAACGGTGACCGCGGTCAATATCGAGGATCCGCCGCCACCGCCGCCGCCGCCGCCGCCGCCGCCGCCGGAGGAGCCGCAGCCGCAGCCGGTTGCGCCGCCGCCGCCCGTCGCGCCGCCGCCGGCGGTCCGGATCGAACGGCCCGCGCCGCAGATCGACACCGTCCGCACACCGCCGCCGCCGGCTCCGCCCGTGCTGCGCATCCCGCCGCCTGCGCCCGTTCGCGCACCGGCACCGGTACCAGCACCGCCGGCTCCGCCGCCCGCGCCGTCCAAGGCCCGCGGTGCGAGCCCCGACGGACAGAGCGGCTGGGCCCGCCGGATTCAGGAAAATTATCCGAGCCGTGCGATCCGTAACGAAGAAGAAGGCACCGTTGGCGTTCGCGTCACCGTGGGGACCAACGGACGCGTGACCGCGTGTTCGGTTACCCGGTCGAGCGGTTCGTCCAGCCTCGACGAGGCGGCATGCGAAGGCATGGAGCGTTATGCACGCTACGATCCCGCACTGAACGATGCCGGAAACCCGATTTCTTCGACGGTGAACACCGCCATTACCTATCGTCTCAATTGATCGGCAGGGCGGATGAACCTGCGTCCGCCCGGCCATTCTCCCTCATCAAATATTCGATCATAAGGAATTAACCCAATGCTCATCGAAATCCTTGCCGCGGCCGGCGAAGCCGCTCCGCAGAACAAGTTCGGTTTTGCCGAAGCGCTCGAGCAGGGCGGTTTCATCGCCTACGCCACCGTCGCCATTCTCGGCGTGATGTCCTTCGGTTCGTTCTACATCCTGTTCACGAAATGGTTCGAGCAGAACAAGATCCTGAAACAGGGCCGCGAAGTGCGCACATCCTTCTGGCGCGCGCCCTCGCTGCGCGAAGGCGCCGGCAAGCTCGGCAAGAACACCGCCTATCGTCAGCTCGTCGATGACGGCATCGCCGCGCAGGAACAGCACACCAAGATGACCGACAGCCTCGAAGCGCACGATTGGCTGCACGGCTCGCTCGCCCGGTCGGAAGCGATGGTCAATGCCCGCCTCGCCGGTGGCCTGCCCTTCCTCGCCACCGTCGGCGCGACCGCACCGTTCATCGGTCTGTTCGGTACCGTGGTCGGCATCTACCGCGCTCTGATCAACATCGGCATCGCCGGTTCGGCCTCGATCGATAAGGTCGCCGGCCCCGTCGGTGAAGCTCTGATCATGACCGCGCTGGGTCTACTCGTCGCCGTTCCGGCCGTGCTCGCCTACAACTACCTGCAGTCGCGCAACAAGCGCATTGCCGAGCAGCTCAACGGCTTCTCGACCGACGTGCTCGCCAACATCACCTCGGGCGGCAATGTGAAGCCCGCGATCGCGACCGCTTCGACCAAGACCGCGACGACCTCGGCCGGTGCCACGACGAAGAAGCCGGCCACCGCGCCCGCGACCGGCACGACCACGACCACCACCACGGTCAAGAAGTAAGCGTTACCCGGCGGCGCCGTGATCGGTGCCGCCGGTCTGCCCCTCGGGGCCAATTCTCCTGTCGCCCTCCCCATGCACGAGGCGACAGGCGGCATGTTCCCGAACAGGGAGCGAACAAGTACGAGATAGGATGAGATAATGGCGATTTCTGCGGGATCCGGCGGCGAAGGCGCCCCGATGTCCGACATCAACACCACGCCACTCGTTGACGTGATGCTGGTGCTCTTGATCATCTTCCTGATCGCGGTTCCCGTCGCGATCCAGACGATCGAAAATCTGGAGATACCGGTGCTGGTGTCCGAGGAATCGCAGGACAAGGTGGAAAACCTTCTTCTGTCGGTGACCTCCACGGATTCGGCCGGCCGCAGCCCGGGTGAACCCGGCTATACCGGTGCATCGCGCGACGGCCAGTGCCGCGTGTATTTCAACAATATCGTGCCCGTCAGCTCGGACGAATTGCAGGAGCAGGCGTTCGACCGTCTCGACGCGATCATCGAGCGCGAAGGTGGCCCCGAGGCCATCGCCAACGATCCGGAAAAGATCCCCCAGGTGCATATTCGCGGCGACGTCGACGCGCCCTGGAAATGCGTGGCCGGCGCGATCTATCAGATCCAGGCCGCGGGCTATCCCACTGTCGGGTTCATCTCGAACCCGGTCGAACCCTAAGGAGACGATACCATGGCAATGTCAGGTGGTTCCGACGATGGTTCGCCGATGATGGAAATGAACACGACGCCGTTGATCGACGTCATGCTCGTTCTCCTCATCATGTTCATCATCACCATTCCTGTCGCGACTCATGCGGTGAATATCGACCTCCCCGCACCGAGCGACAATCCCTCCAACCCGCCGGTCAATCCGGTCAAGAACAAGGTCGTCCTGACCCAGAACGACGAGATTCTGTGGAACGGCGAACAGGTTTCGGACAATCAGCTCGTCTCGCTGCTCAATGAATCGCTGGCGCTGCCGGTGGAGCCGGAGCTGCAGTTTCAGCCCGAGGAGTTCGCGCGTTACGAACTGTCGGCCAATGTGCTTGAAATCATCAAGGCATCGGGCGCGACGAAATTCGGTTTTGTCGGCAACGAACAATATCGCGATTTCGGCAAGGCGGGTGTTCAGCCCGGCGCGTAACACGTCAAAAACCATCGAACACGAAGGGCGGGCCGCTTGGTCTGCCCTTTTTTCGTCAGCGTTCCCGCCGTTCGCCCGGCGTCATCGCAGCCGATGCCAGCGTTTCCGCCTCCACCAGAAGGTCATCGTCCGCCGAACCGGCCGGCGTGCGTTCGCGCCCGATGCCAACCATCACCGGTACCGCCATCGGGCTTACGCGGTCGAGCTCGACATGCACGAGCTGTCCCGCCGCACGGTCGAGCAGATCGCCGACGCGGCCCACATCGGTCATGCGTGTCCGGGCATCGGCCCATGCCGCCTCGATCAGCACATGATCCGGTTCGTATTTGCGCAGCACGTCATAGATCAGATCGGTGGAGAACGTGACCTGCCGCCCCGTCTTGCGCTTGCCCGGCTGTTGCCGTTCCACCAGGCCGGAAATCACCGCCACCTCGCGAAACGCGCGGCGCAGGAGATGCGAGTTGAGCACCCACTCGACAAATTCATGGGCCAGAATATCGGGCGAAAGAAGCGCAGCCGGTTCGCGAATGGGCTTCAGCCCCCACACCGCCAGCGAATAGTCATTGGCCACGAAACCCAGAGGCGAAAGGCCGCGATCCTCCATCCGCCGGGTGATCAGCATGCCGAGCGACTGGTTCGCGTTCCATCCTTCGAACGTATAGAACACGCTATATTCGCGGCCCCCGTGGGGAAAGCTTTCGACCAGCAGCTCGCCCGGGCCGGGCAGGTGTGAACGCCAGTCCTGCACCTCAAGCCATTCGCGCACATCGTCGGGAAAGCGTGCCCAGCCCGGCCGGTCGATCAACATCGCCCGCACCCGGTCGGCGAGATGGGTGGTGAGCGGCATACGCGCGCCGCCATAGCTCGGGATCATGGCCGATATCTTTGCAGCCCGAACGATGACTTCCGATTCCTTGACCGCCTCCACCTCAAGATCCATGCCCGCGAACTGAAACGTATCCTTGGGCGAAAGCGTGGCGGCAAAGCGCTCCTCCACCTTGCCAAGCGCGCGACCGTTTCGAAAGCGCACCGCCATCATTTCGCCATCGAGGATGATGCCGGCATTCAGCCGGTGGCGCGCCGCCTGATCCGGATGGGTGAGCCGCCACCAGCCATCCTTCTCCCGCGTGATGCGTTGAAAGCGGTCGTACGCCCGAAGCGCATAACCACCATTGCCGACGAACGACAGAACCCGCTGCCATACCGCGTCGTCGACCCAGGCATAGGCGAGCGAGGACCGTATTTCGCGCAGGAGCGCATCCTCCTGAAAAGGGCCGGCGCATGCGCAGGCCATCACATGCTGCGCCAGCACGTCGAGCCCGCCCGGCCGGAAATCCTCGCCGTCGCGCTGGCCCTCATCCACCGCGTCGAGCGCGGCCTGCGCCTCCAGAAATTCGAAACGGTTGCCGGGCACGAGAATGGCGCGGCTGCGCTGATCGAGGCGGTGATTGGCGCGGCCGATCCGCTGCAGCAGCCGTGACGAGCCCTTGGGCGCGCCCATCTGCAACACGCAATCGATATCGCCCCAATCCACGCCGAGATCGAGGCTCGCCGTCGCGACCAGCGCGCGCAACTCGCCGCGCGCCATCGCCCCCTCGACCTTGCGCCGCGCCTCCACCGAAAGCGAGCCGTGATGCACGCCGATGGACAACGTATCCTCGTTCACGCTCCACAATTTCTGAAAGATATATTCGGCTAGGAAACGCGTATTGGTGAAGATCAGCGTCGTGCGATTGCGACGAATTTCCTCGTAGATTTGCGGTATCGCCCAGGTCGCGGCATGTCCGCCCCACGGCACGCGCTCCTCCACCGGGAGCATGATCTCGACGTCGGGCGGTGCGCCGGGTTCGCCGGTCACGTGGCGCACCGCGTCGATATCCCCCCACGGCGCAATCCATTCGCGATAGGCATCGGGCGAGGCGACCGTCGCGGAAAGGCCGACCCGCCTCATGTCCGGCGCCAGCGCCTCCAGCCGCGACAGGGCGAGCGCCAGAAGATCGCCGCGCTTGCCGGTCGCGAAGGCATGGATTTCGTCGATGACGACCCGCTTGACGCCAGCGAAAAGCTCAGCCGCATCGGGGTAGGAAATAAGCAGGGACAGCGATTCCGGCGTGGTGAGCAACACGTGCGGCGGTTTGCGCCGCTGCCGCTGCTTGCGGTTCGACGGCGTATCGCCGCTGCGCGTCTCCACCGTGATCGGCAGGCCCATCTCCTCGATCGGGGCGACGAGATTGCGGCCCACATCGGTAGCCAGCGCCTTGAGCGGCGAGATATAGAGCGTATGCAGCCCCTCCGGCGGGGGCCGCCCGTCGAGGCGATCCGTGCTGAATGCCGCCAGCGTGGGCAGGAACCCGGCCAGCGTTTTTCCCGCGCCCGTGTCGGCCGTCAGCAATGCATGATGGCCGGCATCGTCAACGTCGAGCATGTCGAGCTGATGCCGGCGGATACGCCACCCCCGCCTGTCGAACCAGCGCGCAATCTGTTGAGGAACCGCCATGTGATCCTCCAACGCACGAACCGGCCCGATGGGTTCGGCGAAACCAATTACAGCCTCAGCGATTGGGATAAAAAAAGGCCCGGCGGTTCGAAACCGCCCGGGCCATAAAGTTTGGGAGAGGATGCCTAAAAGGCTCATTCTTTGTGCACCGCAGCACCCATCTTCGCAACCGCAAAATAAACAAGCGAGTTTGTAATTTTTGCAACTAACTTTAAATCGTGGCAATTCAATGGCTTAATGCGCGTCACGGCACATAGTTAATATGACGTAAGCGGAAATTTGCAACCCGATACGGATATCATGCCGCGAATGACCCCCATCCGGGTCAGTGGCCGGCCTGTTCCCCGCGTTCGAGACCGCTTTGCGCAAGCTGCCCATCGATCTGCGCCATCAGCCGCTCCAACCCCGCCTCATTATCGCTTTCCGCCCGCGCGACGAGCACGTCCTGCGTATTGGACGCCCGCAACAGCCACCAGCCATCGTCATTGGTCACGCGCACGCCATCGGTGTCGTCGACATCGTCGGGGCTGTCGGCGAGCCGGGCCTTCACTTCGTCGATTACGGCGAACTTGCGGCTTTCATCGACCTGAAAGCGCATTTCGGGCGTGTTGATCATGTCGGGCATGGCGCCGCGCATGGCCGTCACCGACCGGTCGAGCCGCGCGCTCGCCGTCAGCAGGCGAATCCCCGCATAGAGCGCATCGTCGAACCCGTAATAGTCATGCTTGAAAAACACGTGTCCGCTCATCTCCCCGGCGAGCGGCGCGCCAGTTTCCTTCATTTTGGATTTAATCAGCGAATGGCCCGTTTTCCACATGACCGGCGTGCCACCTTTTTCCGCCACCAGATCGAACAGCGCCCGGCTGGCCTTTACATCGGCTATAATGGTGGAGTTGGGGACGATCTTCAGGAGATCCTCGGCATAGATCATGAGCAGCTGGTCACCCCAGATGACCCGCCCCTCACCATCGATCGCGCCGATCCTGTCACCGTCGCCATCGAAAGCGATGCCGAAGTCAAGCTTCTTGTCCGATACGATCGCTTTCAGATCGGCAAGGTTCTTCTCCTCGGTAGGATCTGGATGATGATTGGGGAAATTGCCATCGACGTCGGTAAACAACAGGAAGTGCTCTCCCGGAAGCTTCTGCGTGAGCAGTTCGAGCGCGGGGCCCGCCGCACCGTTCCCGGCATCCCACGCGACCCGAAGGGAGGCCAGCCGATCCTGGCAGACGGCGGGGAGCTGCCGGACGGGTTCGAGGAGGCGTTCGACATACTCCTCCATGATGTCACGGGACTCGAGCGTACCGGAACCGTCCATCCAGTCACCGGCGACAGCCATCTCACCGAGCTTGAGGATATCGGAACCGAAGAACGGCCGCCCCTGAAAGACCATTTTGAAGCCATTGTAATTGGCGGGATTGTGGCTGCCGGTTATCTGAATGCCGCCGTCAACATCTTCGGATGATGCCTCTGCATAATAAAGCATCGGGGTTGGCCCCATGCCCACGCGCACGACGTCACAACCGCTCGCGGTCAATCCCTCGCACAGGCCATGTTCGAGCGTTGGCGAGCTAACCCGCCCGTCATAGCCGACTGCCACCTTGCTGCCGCCTGCCCGGCGCAGCAACGTTGCAAAGCCACGTCCGATTGCGCGTGCATCGTCCGGGCCGAGCGTTTCGCCGATAATACCGCGGATGTCATATTCGCGAAGGACGGTGGAATCGAATGTATGAGCCATAATCACCTTTCAACAGGAGCGGGATCCGGTCCGGACCCCACGGTTTCGATAAACTGCCTCCATAGCAGGCAACCTCTGTGCCCCTGCGACGCGAAACGTCGCGCAAGCTTGCCTTCCCGGTCAGCGCGTTTCACCGCCCTTGTGTTCCAACAATAAATCTCGGGCCGCGTCAATTTCGTGAACCTTGCGCGCCGTGCCGCCGCGATCGGGATGTGCATCGTACATCAATCGCCGATGCGCCGCGACGATTTCCTCCCGCGTGGCAGTGCGCGACACGCCCAGCACGTTACGAGCCTGCGCCCGTTCCTGCGAGCGTTCGCTCCTGCGCCACAATTCCCACGGCCATGCGCGGAACAGCATCCGGCAGATCACGGCTAGGGCGATGGCAATGACGACGAATTTCATCATCCCGCCATTGCCGCATCGACCCGCGCGCCGACCTCCGGCAGGTTGAGCCCCTTGAGCAGCCCGCGCAATTCCTGCCGCGCGACGAGATGGCTGGTCGCCAGATCGCCGAGATGCCCCTTGTCGAGCAGGGTCAGACCGCTCGGAAACAATTCGCGGTAGATCACGCGTTCCGAAAGACCCGGCGTGGTGCGGAAACCGACGCGTTTCGACAATTCCGCGAGCGCCTCGTTGATGCGCCGCATGTTGCGCGCCTCGATATGCTGGGTACGGTTGCGCACCACGACCCAGTCCATTTCCTTCCTCCCGTCGTGCAGCGTGCTCAGCCCCCGCTTCTTGCGCGCTTCCCAGATCAGCTCGGCATAGAAGGAGAGGCGCTTTACCTTGAAGGTTTCGGAATCGACCTGTCCGATGAGGTCGAAATCGACGAAGCTGTCGTTGAGCGGCGTCACCAGCGTATCCGCCTTCGTCGCGACATGGCGGGCGTAGGGATCGTCCTTGCCCGGCGTGTCGAAGAGGAGGAAATCGCAGCCCTCCCCGATTTCATCGCTCAACGCGTCGAGCTCCTCGACCGAAGGACCGTCGAACACCGCCACCGCCGCACCCGGGAGCGCGATGTCGCGCCTTTGCTCGGTGCCGACGCGGTTTTCGAAATAGCGATAGAAGGTGCGCTGCCGCGGATCGAGGTCGATGGCGGCGACCTTCGCCCCCTGATAGGCGAGCGCCACCGCAATGTGCACGGCGGTGGTGGATTTGCCCGTCCCGCCCTTCTCGTTCGCGAAGACAATACGATGCGGCTGGTTCACTGGGTCGCTCTCGCTCGATTGCTGTTGTAGTTCGTTCTTACCGCCCTGCTTGCCGGTGTGGCGGGCGGGGCGTAGGTATCGCATGAAACGGTCCTGCGACCGCATATATCGTTCCTTACGGAAGGCTTTCGACCCGTGCAAACCATCCATGCGCTCAATCCACTGCGCCGCGCCCTTGCCGGGTTGCGGGAAAATGCAGGACCGGAGGCCAGCCTCGCGCTCGTCCCGACGATGGGGGCGCTGCATGACGGGCACTTGACGCTTGTAAAGGAGGCGAAACGGCGCGCCGATCTCACCGCCGTGTCCATTTTCGTGAACCCTCGTCAATTCGGCGCGAACGAGGATCTCGACGCCTATCCCCGCACGCTGCAACGCGATGCCGACATGCTTCGCGATGCCGGCGTCGATGTGTTGTGGGCGCCCGATGCCGGTGAAATTTACCCCGATGGCTATGCGACAAACGTATCGGTCGAAGGGGTGAGCGCCGGGCTTTGCGGTGCGGATCGTCCCGGCCATTTCGACGGGGTGGCGACCGTGGTGCTGAAACTGTTCAACCAGGTCAGGCCCGATCTCGCCCTGTTCGGAGAGAAGGACTGGCAACAGCTCGCCGTCATTCGCCGCATGGCGCGCGATCTCGACCTTTGCCACCCCCATGTCGATGCGATCCACGGCGTAGCCATCGTGCGGGAGACAGACGGCCTCGCCTTAAGCTCGCGCAATCGTTACCTGTCGGCAGCGCAACGCAGCGATGCTGCCGCCCTGCCCGCGGCCATGCGAGCCGCCATCGCGGACATGGCACAGGGTACGCCCGCGGACGCAGCGCTCGCCGCATTGCGGACGTCATTGCGCGGCGCGGGCTTCGACGCCATCGACTATGCCGAACTGCGCGATGCCCAAACGCTCGCGCTCGCCCATGCGCCCGGCCCGCATATCCGCCTGTTCGTCGCGGCGCGGATTGGCGGCACGCGGCTGATCGACAATATGCCGGTGCAATAGGTTTGCGCCATCGCCCCGCGCCCGATTGGTGCTTTCGCCGGGCGGCAAGCTTGCTATGGACCGGGCGAACGCGGGAACGATCGCTGCGCACCCGTGTAATAAAATAACGGGCCTGCGGAAGGCCGGAACGGAGATGATAATGGGTTCGAATGATCAGGATGAAACCGGCGGTATCGATCACCGCACGGACGGACACCGCACGGACGGGTGCGCGGACGGGGCACGCGCGGCGGCGGATCCCGGCATGATCGCGGCGATCACCACTCATATCCGGCAATCGCTGCTCTCCGGCGACACCCCGCTTACCGACGACGAATTGTCCGATGTGGCGCAATTCCTGCTGGAGACAGCCGCGTGCCGCAAGGACGCTCCGGCGATCGGGCTGGCCTCGGCAAGCGAGGGGCGCCGCTTCATCCGCATTGCCATCATCAATGACGACATGCCGTTCCTTGTCGATTCGCTGGCGCTGGCCATTGCGGAGCAGGGGCTGGTGATCGACCGGCTCATCCATCCGGTCGTGCCCGTGTGCCGCGACGGCGAAGGCGTGTTGCACACGGTCGGCGCCGGCCCGGCGGAAAATGCCGCGCCCGATACCGCGAGCGAATCGATGATCTACATCGAAACCTCGCGCGTGGATGCGAAGCAGCGTCGTGCTCTTGAACAGGCCGTGGCGGTGACCGTGGGCGACGTGCGTGCCGCGGTGAACGACTGGGCCGAAATGCGCGCCTTGCTGGCCAAGGACGCGGACAGCATCGCGGATGAGGAAGGCGCCGCCCTGCTGCGCTGGCTGAATGACGGGATGATGACGCATCTTGGCCATATCACCCGCCGCCGCGACGGGACCGAGGCGCACACGATGGGTATCTGCCGGCGCAGCACTCGGCAGATCCTGGCCGATGCGTCCTATGACGCGGCGTTCGACTGGTTCGATCGCGAAACGCGGGGCGGGCGCGGCCGGGCGCCGCTGGTGGTGAAGGCCAACCGTATCTCGCTCGTCCATCGGCGGGTTCCGCTCGACCTCTTCATCGTGCCGGTGATGGAGGACGGCGAAGTTGCCGCGCTGTCGATCCATGCCGGTATCTGGACCAGCGCGGCGATGAACACCCCGCCCGACCGCGTGCCCCGCATGCGCCGGCAGCTTGCCAAGCTCATGGACAAGCTGGGCTTCGACCCCGGCGGGCACACGGGCAAATCACTTCTCAATGCGCTGACGAAATTGCCGCACGACCTCGTCATCGGGTTTTCGGACAGCGATATCGAACGCGTCGCGACCACCATGACGAGCCTGACCGACCGGCCGAGGCCGAAACTGACATTGGTGGAGGCGCCGCTTGCGCGCCATCTGTTCGCCTTCGTCTGGTTGCCGCGCGACATGATCTCCACCAGCGCGCGTCAGCGGATACAGAACCTCTTGACCGAGGCGACCGGGGCGGAAATCCTCGACTGGAGCCTGCAGGTCGAGGGCGGCGTGCTCGCCATGATGCGCTTCGTTCTCGACATTCGCGATACGCAGACGGTGCCGGACGAAACCGCGCTCGACGACAGGCTTCAGGCGATGCTGCGCGGCTGGCCCGACGCGGTGGAGGCCGAGCTTGCAAAGGACGAGGAACCGGGCCGCGCCGCCGCGATCGCCGCCCGCTTTGCCGAGGCGTTCCCCAATGGCTACCGCGCCGAATATGGCGCAGCGGAGGCCGCGCTCGACATTCGCCGCATTCGCCGGCTCGCCGCGGGCGAGCTGGAGGTGATTTCGGGGGGCACCGCGACGCGCGATGCAAGGCTCTACCGGCTCGACAATGACGCGCCCGAACGCCTGCGCCTGAAAATCTATCAGCACGAGGGCAATTTGCCGCTGTCCGATGCGGTGCCGGCGCTCGAGAATTTCGGTTTTCGCGTCCTGGGCGAGGTGCCGACCATGCTGGAGGAAGGCACGCTCGGCACGATCCACGATTTTACGCTCGCGCTGCCGTCGGGCGACGATGCGGTCCCCTTGCTGGACCGCGCCGACATGATCGAGGGCGCCATTACCGCGGTGCTGAATCACGCGGCCGAAAACGACGTGTTCAATCGCCTGGTCGTGTCCGCCGGATTGCAGGCCGAGGAAGCCGAGTGGATGCGCGCCTTCTATCGCTATCTGCGGCAGGCGGGCGCGAGCTTCACCATTTATACCGTGGTCGACGCGCTCGGCCATTCGCCCGACATTGCCCGCGCGCTGATCGACCTTTTCCGCGCGCGCCACGATCCCGCTTTTGCAGGGGACCGCGACAAAGCCGCCGACGAGGCGCGCGAAACCATCCGGGTCGCACTCGTCAACGTGATGGCGATCAATGACGACAGGTTGCTGCGCCGCTATCTCGCGGTGATAGAGGCAACCTTACGCACCAATGCCTTTGCCCCGGCGGCGAAGGAAGCGCTGGCCTTCAAGCTTGATTCCAGCCTCGTCCCCGGCCTCCCCAAACCCGTGCCATGGCGCGAAATATTTGTCTATTCCCGCCGGGTGGAGGGCATTCACCTGCGCGCCGGGCCGATCGCGCGCGGCGGGCTACGCTGGTCCGACCGGCGTGACGATTTCCGGACCGAGGTGCTCGGCCTGATGAAGGCGCAGCGGGTGAAGAACGCCGTGATCGTGCCCACGGGGGCGAAGGGCGGTTTTTATCCCAAGCAATTGCCCGACCCCGCGCGCGACCGCGCCGCATGGGCCGCCGAGGGGCAGGCCAGTTACGAGGTTTTCATCCGCACGCTGCTGTCGATCACCGACAATATCGTCGATGACACGGTGGTGCATCCGCAGGACGTCGTCATCCACGATGGCGAGGATCCCTATTTCGTCGTCGCCGCGGACAAGGGCACGGCGCGCTTTTCCGACGTGGCCAATGGCATTGCGGAGAGCCGGGATTTCTGGCTCGACGATGCCTTCGCCAGCGGCGGGTCCAACGGTTACGATCACAAGGCGATGGGCATTACCGCGCGCGGCGCCTGGATTTCGGTGCAGCGTCATTTCCGCGAAATGGGAATCGACGTGCAGAGCGAGACGGTCCGCGTGGTCGGTTGTGGCGACATGTCGGGCGACGTGTTCGGCAATGGCATGTTGCTGTCCAAGGCGATCAAGCTGGTCGCCGCGTTCGATCACCGTCACATCTTCATCGACCCCGATCCCGATCCGGCGCAAAGCTGGGAAGAGCGGAGCCGCCTCTTCGCGCTGCCGCATTCGAGCTGGGACGATTACGACAAGAACCTGATTTCAAAGGGCGGCGGCGTGTTCGCGCGCACGATGAAGCGTGTGCCCCTGTCCCCCGAAGCACGCGCCGCACTCGGCATCGAGGCAGAGGAAATCGAACCCGAAGCGCTCATTTCCGCGATCTTGCGCGCACCGGCTGACCTGCTCTGGTTCGGGGGCATCGGCACTTATGTGAAATCGTCGAAGGAAAACAACGTCCAGGTTGGCGACACGGTCAACGATGCCCTGCGCGTGGATGGCGAAAACCTGCGGGTGAAGGTCATCGGCGAAGGCGCGAACCTCGGCATCACCCAGGCTGGGCGCATCGAATTCGCGCTCAACGGCGGCAGGATAAACACCGACTTCATCGACAATTCGGCCGGGGTCGATTGTTCGGATAACGAGGTGAACATCAAGATCGCGCTGGCCGCCGCCCGCCGCGCCGGCGCATTGTCGGAAGAAGAGCGCAACCAGCTTCTCGAGAGGATGACCGACGAGGTCGCCGAACTCGTGCTGGAGGACAACCGATTGCAGGCGCTCGCCCTGTCCGTCGCGTCGCGCGGCGGGGCGCAGAGCGCAGCCTCCCACATGCGCCTGATCGAGATGCTGGAAGATAGCGGCGATCTCGACCGCAGGACCGAAGGGTTGGCCGAATCAGAAACGCTGGCCCGGCGGGCGAGCGAGGGGATGGGCCTTACCCGGCCGGAACTCGCCGTGCTGCTGTCCAGTTCGAAGCTGGTGTTGCAGGACGCGGTCGAGAACAGCGCCCTGCCCGACGATCCTGCGCTGGTCGATCTGCTCCTTTCCGCGTTTCCCGCGCCGATGCGGGACACCTATCGCGAATTCATCGAAGGGCACCGGCTGCGCCGCGAGATCATCGCGACCAAACTCGCCAATCGCGTCATCAACCGGCTCGGTCTCGTGCATCCGTTCGAACTGGCGGAGGAGGAAGGGGCCGAATTGTCGCAGGTCGTGGCGGCCTTCGTCATGGCCGAATGGCTGTTCGACCTTTCGCCGGTATGGGACAGGCTCGAACATGCGGACATGTCGGAGGATGCGCGGCTCTTGATGCATGACCGGCTCGCGCTCGGCATCCGCAGCCACATGGCCGATCTCCTTCGCATTGGCGGGGGCCGGATCGAACCGTCGCAGCTTTACGCCCGGCTGCGCGAGCCCGTCACCGCGATTTCAAGCGATACCGATGAATTGCTGGGCAGCGAGGCGCGCGATCATTCGGTCAAATTGCGCGAAAGCTTCGCCGCGGCGGGCGCGCCCGACGAATATGCGCGCATCGTATCGCATATCTTCGACCTCGACGGTGCGGTGGGCATTGCCGACCTTGCCGCCGCCGTGGGCCTGGACCCGCGCCGCGTGACGCATTCGTTCACCGACCTTGGCGCACGGCTGCGGCTGGACTGGGCGCAAGGGACCGCGGCGATCATGAACCCGTCGGACCCGTGGGAACGGCTGCTGGTAGCCGGGCTCGCCCGCGATTTTCAGCAGATGCGCCTCGATTTCCTGCGCGCCCTTGCGCAAGGAGAGGCAGGGCAGCAAGCGCCGGGTGACGCGGTGCGGGAATGGGCGGACAGCCATGAAAGCGCGATCCGGCAGTTCCGCGCAATGGTCGGCCGTGCGCAGGCCAGCACGCCGGTGACCCCCGCCATGCTGGCGCAGATCGCGAGCCAGGCGCGGAACCTGCTCTCGCGTTGAGGCATGATGGGAAAGGGGCCACGCCCTGGATGCAAGGCACGGCCCCTTTCGTTTTTCGGACGGGTTCCTTACTGGCAGGCGACCCGAACCGGTTTCATTTCCGCCGCTTCCTGCAATTGATGGCGAAGAGCGTCGATACCGACGTTTTCCACCGCATCGGTGGGATGTTCGGCATCGAGCACGGCGGCAAGCTGCCGAGCGACCTGCGCGATGCGGTCCACATCCTGCAGACTGTGGGCATGGCGGGCGGCAATCTCCGCATCGTCGCATAGTGACGCGCCGAGCGCCTCTATGTCGCGCGACATCACGTTCAATGCCTCGACCACGCCTGTCACCAACGGCCGGGTCAAACGGGCGTGGATCATGCCGCGATGTCCATTTCTTCGTCCATCATCAGCTTTTGCAGGCCAAGCACCATGACCATGTCCTCCTCCATCGGGGCAACCCCCTTGAGGAAGTGGGAGATGCCGTCCTGCGCGGCCGCGTCAGGCTGCTGTATGGTGTCTTCCTGGATCGAAACGATGTCGTTGACCCCGTGCACGATCAGACCGCGCGACTGCCCCGCGTGTTCGGCCACGATGATGGGATTGCGCGGCGTCGCCTCCATCGCGTCCCAGCCGAGGCGAACCGAAAGGTCGAGCACCGGCAGGACCGCCCCGCGCAGATTGACGACGCCAGCCACATACTTCGGTACATGGGGAAGCCGCGTCACCGGCGACCAGGCCCGGATTTCGCGCACCGCCATGATGTCGATCCCGAACAGCTGTCCGGAGACCTGAAAGGTTATGAGTTCATAGGTCATTGTCTGGTCCTCGTTCAGGCCGAATGGGTCACGCGCCTGACCGCATTGGTCAGTTTTTCCGCATCGAAAGGTTTCACGATCCAGCCGGTCGCCCCGGCATCGCGGGCCCGGCGCTTCTTCTCGTCCGAACTTTCCGTACTTAGCACGAGGATGGGCCGGTTCGAATGGCGCGCGCTGCTGCGCAGCCGCTCGATCAGCCCGAACCCGTCGAGGCGCGGCATGTTGATATCGGTCAGCACCACATCGACCTCATTGGACGCCAGCCAGTCGAGCGCCTCCTGTCCGTCTTCGGCCTGTTCCACTTCGAAACCGTTGATGGTCAGCGCATTGCGCAGCAGCGCTCGCATGCTCGGACTGTCATCCACGGTCAGTATTCGCGTCGCTTGTTTCATGACGTGTGCTCCCTCGCCCCTTAGAATAATGTCACATCGCCACTGCCGGCTTTCCGGGGCGCTAGTGGTTGTTGCGTAGATGCCGCGGTGTTTACCGTGGTGCGGCAACGCACCTGTCCGCTGGCGGGAAGGAAATGGACGCGGCGCGCATTGCGCCCTTCCATGTCCTCGTGAACCATCTCGATTCCCTCTTCCTTGAGGAAATTGCGTGCGAAGGCGGCATTGACCGACCCGATCGCGGCCATCCCCTCGCGAAGATTGGCGCCGCCATACAGCCGCGCCTTCATCCGCGCCTTGACTGCGCCCAAGCTGAACATTTCGTTCACCAGCAATTCCATGAGGAAAAGGCCGTAGTGATCGTCGAATGTCGTCCGGTCCGCATAGGATGGCGGTTCGGCGAGCAGGAAGTGGTTCATGCCGCCGATTCGCGCGACGGGATCGAACATGCATGTCGCCACACAACTGCCAAGCACCGTGCTGAATTCCACATTCGGGTCGTCACTGGCCTTGGCCTCGCCCTGAAGAATGGTGACGCGCACGCGTTCGGCGACCTCCGGAATAGCGGCGTGTTTCACAGGCAGGCTCCTTCGCTTGTAAAAATATGCTCGGCGATTTGGGTCAGCGGTTTGACAGCGCACGCCCCGCCCCTCTCGATCGCCGCCTTCGGCATGCCGAACACGACACAGCTTTCCTCGTCCTGCGCCACGGTCCATGCACCGGCCTGCGCCATCTGGCACAGCCCGTTCGCCCCATCCTGCCCCATGCCGGTCAGCAGAACGCCGATCGCGCTCGCGCCCATGTTCTGCGCAACCGATGCGAACATCACGTCAACGCTCGGGCGGTGGCCCGATACGGGCGGGCCCGGGCGCAGCAGGCTGATGATGCCGTGCGATGTCGAGGATATGCGCAGATGCCGGTCATTGCCGGGCGCCAGATAGACATGCCCCGGTTTCAAGACGGTATCGGTCTGCGCGAGCACGACCCGCGGCGGCACGATAGCATTGAGCGCATCGACGATATCCCCGGCAAAGCGCGCCTTCACATGCTGCACGATGACGGTGGGCGGGCACGCATGGGGAAAATCAACCAGCAATTCTCGCAACGCCTCCACCCCGCCGGTCGAGGAGCCGATCGCGATGAGTTCGGGCAGGCCGCGTGGCCGCTCGCGAACCGGCATGGCACGCGCGGGCGCGACAAGACCCGCCGGCCCGGTTCGCGCCGCCTTACGCACGAGGGACACGAGCGGATCACCCTCGCCGCTGAACGCCACGAGCGGCGCCGGATCGCGCGCGCAACACCCCACCGCCCCCAATTGCCTGGCACGGGCCGCGGCCGGATCGCCCGGCGTTGCCATGTCGGCGATCATCACGACTGGCGTCGGCCGCAGCGCCATGATCTTTTCGAGAAAGGACAGGCCATCGAGACCGGGCAGCTTCGTATCCATCACGACGACATCGGGGTCGAGCGCCTTGATCATGGCGCGACCTTCCCGCGCATCGCGGGCGTAATCCACGATGTCGAGATCGTCATGCGGCGACAGGCGCGCGGCCAGCCGCCGCTGCACGACGGTGGAATTCTCGATAATGAGAATACGGATCGTCATCAGTCGCGACGCCGGTAGACGGTCGGCCCAACCAGTTCGAGCATGTCGGACGCCTCTCCCGACACCCGTTCCGAATGACCGATGTAGAGATAGCCCCCCGGTTGCAGTTGCTGCGTGAGGCGCAGAACCAGCTGTTCCTTTGTCGGCTGATCGAAATAGATCATGACGTTGCGACAGAAAATCACGTCGAACAGCGTCTTGAACGGCCAGGCCCGCAACAGGTTGAGCCGGCGAAACCGGACCATGTTCCGCAATTCGGCGTCGACCTGGGTATCCTTGCCCCCATTCGTGCACCAGTTCCGGCGCAGCGGTTCGGGCACAGCCTCCATCGCCTTGCTTTCGTATCGCGCCTCTGCCGCCGCCCTCAATGCGTGGTCCGCAAGATCGGTGGCCAGCGCCACGATGTCGCGATCCGCGATCTGCCGGCCCGCCGCCTTGTCCTCCCCCAGAAGGACCATCATCAATGTCCAGATTTCCTCCCCGCTGGAACAGGCGGCGGACCACAGCCGGACCGGCTGCCTCGCCTCCGCCAGCTGAAGGAGATGGGGACGCACGACCTTTGCGAAATGCTCGTAATGATGCGATTCGCGATTGAAATAGGTGTGGTTGGTCGTGAGCGCCGCGACCGTGCGCGTGCGCAGGGCCGTATCCTCGCCGATCTTGCGAAGATAGGCCTCGAACGTTTCGCAATGCGTTTCGCGCAGCAATGGCGCGAGCCGCGAATAGGCCAGCATCTTCTTGTTTTCGGACAGGACGATGCCCGCCTCGGCGCGCACGAGGTGGGCGATAGCCTCGAAATCGGCGGACGAGTAGATTTGCGGGCTGACCCCGGGCACGAGCGAGCGGGTGTCGTCCACGGCGGCGGAAGCGCCCACCATCACGCAGCCGCCTGAAGGGTCGTATGCGCGTTTTCGCTCTGGACCAGATTGTCGACATCGATGATAAGCGCGACCCGCCCGTTGCCTAGGATCGTCGCACCCGCAACGCTTTCCACGGCGCGGAAATGGGTGTCGAGACTCTTGATCACGAACTGACGCTGATCGGTGATCGAATCGACGAGCAACGCCGCCTGTCCGCACCGCTCCGTATCCACGATAACCAGTACACCCTCGCATGGATCGTCGATGGCGAGTTCCTCACCCGCCAGATGGTCGAGCCGCACGATCGGCACGAAGCTGCCGCGAATATTGATGAGCTGCCGGCTCGTGCCCATGCCCTTGAGGTCGGAGGCAAGCGGGCGCAGGCTTTCGACCACATGCGCGAGCGGCAGGACGAGAGACTGCCCGCCGACCTGAACCACCATGCCGTCCGAAATCGCCAGCGTCAGCGGCAGGGCGAGCACGAAGGTGGTACCCTCGCCCGGGCGCGATTCGATGGTGATGCGGCCGCCCAGTTCCTTCACATTCTGGCGCACGACATCCATGCCCACGCCGCGGCCCGAAATGTTCGATACCTGCTCCGCCGTGGAGAAGCCGGGCGCGAAGATCAGATGGTCGATTTCCTCGTCGGGCAGTTCCGCCTCGGGCGAGATCAGGCCATTGGCGACCGCTTTTGCAAACACGCGTTCGCGATCGATCCCGGCGCCATCGTCGGCGATGCGGATGACGACCCGGCCCGATTTCTGTTCCGCCGACAGGGTCAGCGTACCCTCCGGATCCTTGCCCGCGGCCTTGCGCCGTTCGGCGGATTCGATGCCGTGGTCGACGGCGTTGCGGATGAGATGGGTCAGCGGCTCGCCCAACCGGTCGACAACCGTCTTGTCGAGTTCGGTCGATTCGCCGATCACCTCCAGGTTGACATGTTTGCCCGTGCTCGACGCCAGTTCGCGCAGCAGGCGGGGCACGCGGCTGAAGACCGCGCTGATCGGCTGTGCACGGAAGGCCATTGCATGTTCCTGCACATCGCGGACGAGCGCATCGAGCACGGCCAGCTCCTCGATATGCATCAGGTTCTCATCGGCGAGCCGCTGCGCCAGCATGGCCTGCGCGATGACCAGCTCACCCACCCCGTCGTTCATCTTGTCCAGCTTTGCGAGATCGACGCGGATCGATTGCGGCTTGGGCGAACGGGACGCGGCCTGTGCGGCGTCGGCGCGCGCATCCTTCGCCTCGTTGTCGGCATCCTTGCCTTGCTTCGGCTTGGGGCCGGTCGCGGGGTCGGCGCTTGCCGCCGCGGTCTGCTCGGCCGTGTCGGGGTGCATCGGGGGAATGCTTTCCTCCGCGCCGAACGCGAGCGTGCAATCGTCGCCGACGAAGTCGAAGATTTCGCTCACCTGTTCCCGGCTTACCGAAGCCGGCATGGCGAAGGTCCATCCGAAATAGCCATGCTGCTCGTTAAAGTCGTCGAGCGGCGGCACGTTCGCGCTGTCGCACACCACGCATTCGCCGCCCATTTCCTGCAATTCGCGCAGCCAGTAGAGCGGTTCGCTGCCATTCTTCATCGCCCCGCCGTGCGCGCGCATGTGGAACAGCCAGGGTTCCTTCGGCGCGGCCGGTGCCGCCGGGCCGAGCAGATCGTCGAGCATCGCATCCAAATCGTCGTCGTCGGCGGGCGTCGCGGCGGGTGCCGGCGCCGGCGCAGCGGCCGTTTCCTCGTCAGCCTCGCCGAGACCGGCGTTTTCATGCGCCTCGTTCAACTGCGCCATCAAAGCCGCGTCTTCGGGTGCGGTGCCGCCGGACCGGGCCGCCTCGACATGGTCGCGCACGCAATCGAGCGAAAGCAGCAGGAGCCCCGTCAGCTCGTCGGTCAGCGCGACCGTTCCTTCACGAACGTCGGCGAGCAGGGTTTCGAAGACATGGGTAAACGCCTGCAGCGGGCCATATCCGAACGCGCCCGCACCCCCCTTTATCGAATGGACCGCCCGAAAGATCGCATTGATGGTTTCGCCATCGTGCGTTCCATTCCGGCACTCCTCCAGCCCAGCTTCGGCCGCTTCGAGCGATTCCTCGCATTCGACGAAGAAGATGTTCTGAATGTCTTCGCTGTTCACGCTGTTTCCCCGCGGTTGAATTTCGATGCGAGACCCGCAATGCGCAGCGCCTCTTCAAACTGGTCGGACGTGTCGATGATGGCGACCCCCCCCGCCGTATGGGCGGCGGACACCAGCAACTGGAGCATCGCGATGCCCATGCGTTCCACCCCGGATGCGTCCACGCGAACAGGTCGTTCCCCCGCCGCTTCGCGCAGTTCGGGGCATATCGCGATGGCCGCATCCCGGTCGCACAGGGCTGGCAATTCAATCACTGGCATCTGCTTTTCCTTCCTGGCGAGTTAGAACTCGCTCCAGTCCTGATCGTCATAAGATTCCTTAACGGCCAGGTTGCCCTCGACACGGGGAGCGGTCCGCGCCGGTGCGGCATTGGCCGCCCGCTTGACCTGGGGCGCGGCATTGGCGGCGGACGGCGCCCGCTTCGCAGCGGTCTTCGCAGGCGTCGCGCCCATCTTGGCGCCGGTACGGAATTGCTTGACCAGCTCGCCCAGCTCGTTCGCTTCTTCGGCGAGGCTGCGCGCTGCGGCGGTCGATTGCTCGACCATGGCGGCGTTCTGCTGTGTCATGCGGTCCATGTCGGCGACCGAGCTATTGACCTGTTCGAGGCGCGAGGCCTGCGAGGCGGACATCTGAGCGATATTTTTGACCTGCGTGTGGACGTCGCCGACCCCTGTCACGATCTGCGAGAGCAGCCCGCCGGTTTCGCCAACCAGCTGCACGCCGGCGCCGACCTGCTTGGAACTGGCGTTGATCAGCTCCTTGATGTCGCGCGCGGCATCGGCGCTGCGCTGCGCAAGTGCGCGGACCTCGTTGGCGACCACGGCAAAGCCCTTGCCCGCATCGCCCGCCCGGGCCGCTTCGACCCCTGCGTTGAGCGCGAGCAGATTGGTCTGAAACGCGATGCCGTCGATGACGTCGATGATCTGCGTGATTTCATTGGCCGATTTCTCGATCGCGGCCATCGCGGAAACGGCCTTCTCGACCACTTCGCCGCCATTCGTGGCCTGCTGATGCGTTTGCGACATGGCGGTTTGCGCTTCTGCGGCGTTTTCGGCCGCTTTCTTGACGAGATCTGTGACCTGGCTCATCGCGGCGGCCGTTTCTTCAAGGCTCGCAGCCTGACGTTCGTTGCGCTGCGCAAGATCGTCGGATGCGGCGCGGATTTCATTGGCACCGGTATTCACGCCGCTGGCGGAGGCATTCACATGCTGAATCATGTCGGAAAGACCGGA
The DNA here is from genome assembly GCF_022378335.1 of Croceicoccus hydrothermalis. Lineage (GTDB taxonomy): Bacteria > Pseudomonadota > Alphaproteobacteria > Sphingomonadales > Sphingomonadaceae > Croceicoccus > Croceicoccus hydrothermalis. Next base: position 15,282 of record NZ_JAIQCI010000014.1, on the reverse strand, counting down.
GACCGAGCGGTTGAACGCGTCATGCAGAGCGGCATATTCGCTGTGCCCTGCCTGCTCGATGCGCACGGTAAGATCGCCATCGGCGAGGCGGTTGAGCGCCGTGGAAAATTCCTTCACGACCTGCTCGGAGCTTTTCTGCGCCCGGCGGACCTCTTCTGCGTTATCGCGGAACGTGGTCATCGCCTTGTTCATGCGTCCGACGCAATCGCTATAGTCTTCGTAGCCGATGCGCGACTGGGTATCGCCAGCGGCGAGCCCCTCCATACGCTCCACCGTATCGACATAGGGGTCGCACACGCGCCGTTTCGCCAGATAGATGGTCGTCATGGTGAGAAGCGCGCTCACGACGATGATGCTTTCTTCGAAATTGGCCCCGATGACATCCAGCTGCGTCAGGAACACCGCCGCAATCTCGATAATGGAAAGCGATGCGAATATTGCGATAAGCGTATCGAATTTCGTGCGTATGGGAGCTGATTTTTCAAACCAGTCAAGCATGTCAGTAACTCTCATAATTATCGGATGTAGTGACGGCGATCCCTCACTATTGCCGTCACTACGTCCGAAAGTGGACCGATCACGTGTCGTTTGCCCTACGGAGTAATCCGTACCTTCGACGCGCTCACTTTCGTCTCCCTGCACGCTTCTTATGCGCCGTGGTGCTGACGGACTCGCTATTTGTGGTTAAGGTCCATTCCTTAGGGTGCGGTAAGGCGAGATTTGGGAGTGCGCGCTCCATACGATGGCCAAAGGACAGTCGTGACAAACGGTCACTCCGTCCAGACCATGCAAAGGATAAGCGCCATGAGTACGGCCCGCGTTTTGATCGTCGATGATTCCACCGCAATGCGCGCATTGTTTCGCGACATTCTTGAACAGGCCAAGGGCGTCGAAGTCGTTGGCGATGCGCGCAGCGCAGAAGAAGCGCGCAAGCTCATCCCGACGTTGAAGCCGAATGTTCTCACCCTCGATGTCGAAATGCCGGGCATGAGCGGGATGGAATTCCTGGCCGAACTGATGGAAAACGATCCCATCCCGGTCATCATGCTGTCCAGCGTGACGCAGGATGGCACCGGCACCGCGCAAAAGGCGCTGGAGCTTGGCGCGGTGGGCTGTTTTCCCAAACCGCTTCACACCACCCCTGAACAGTTCAATGCCACCGTCGCCAAGCTCGGCGCGATCGTGAACGAAGCGGCCAATACCGACCTCAAAAATCGTGAGGCACCGCAGGGCGGGCCATCCGTTGCCCTTGCCGATTACCGGCCGGACGGGCGCATCGTGGTTCTTGCCGGCGCGACGGAGAGTATCGAGGTCATTCGCGAAACAATTGCCGGCTACCCCGCCAATTGCCCGGAAACCGTGATCCTCATCGATGCGGACGAAACGTTTATCGACCGCATGATCGACCCCCTTCGGCCAAGCGTCGCGTGCAAGATCGAAACGGCCGGCGATGAAACCATGATGGTGCCCGGCACGGTCTATCTCGTCTATGCAAAGCACAAGCATGTCGTGTTCGAAAACGATTTCGCCCCGCTTCTGAAGCTGGTGGAGAAGGACCCGATCGGCGGCGCGCGCCCCTCTGCGGACATGCTTTTTGCAAGCTTTGCACGGGCGGGCACTCCGGTTCTGGCGGGCCTGCTTTCGGGTACTAGCAAGGATGGCGCCCGCGGGCTGCAGGCGCTTTCCAAGAGCGGCGCCGATGTGTTCGTGCAGGATTGCGTGGAAACCGGTAGCGAAAGCCGCAAGCCCGCACTCGACGAGCTTGGCGTCACGGCCGAATCGGTCACGGCTGCCAACGTGCCCAACTGGATCCTCGGCAAGACGAAGGAAAAGGCAAAGGCGGCCTGAGGTAGCCGACTATGCCGGAGCGCCGCACGCGCGGCGACGGTTCTGCTTCTATTCGAACGTACCGGGATCGGCACGCGCGCCAAACAGAACTTGAGGATAATGAATGCCGCGCGGTTACAGCGAATCGAAACGGTTGTCGGAGCTGTATCGCCTTGATATTCTCGATACCGATCCGGACCCCTATCTTGATGCAATTGTCGATGAGGCGGCGGATGTGACGGGGTGCCCCGTCGCGGTGATCAGCCTTATCGACAGGTCGCGGCAATGGTTCAAGGCGCGGCACGGACTGGAGCTGTGCCAAACCCGCCGCGAATACGCATTTTGCGCCCATACCATTCGCGAACGGCACAGGCTGGAAGTGCTGAATGCTGCGCAGGATCCGCGTTTTGCAGACAATCCATTTGTCACCGGTCGCCTGCACGTGCGCTATTACGCCGGCGTTCCCATCGTAAGCCGGTATGGTGCGCGTATCGGCGCGCTATGCGTCATCGACAGGATATGTCGTGACCCCCTCCCCGAAAGCCAGTGGCGTTGCCTGCGCAGCGGGTCGCGCGCGGTCACGGCCGCGATCGAATTCGGCAAATATCGCGTGCCGCTTCCGCTGATCCCGGCACCGTCAACACCCCCTCGCCAGGAGGCGTAGCGGCGGCCCATGACCGGGCGAGCCGATGAGGAAAGTTTCGTTTCATACACATTGCAGCAAGCCCCATGCGCTAAGGGCGCGGCTTTGCTCGAAAGCCTTTGTGGGAGACGACCGATTTCTTCATACCCGACCCGATTTTCGTCCAGCGAATGGCGCATCCTGCTCGCGGCGGGCGGCGCGCTTGCGATTTCGCCCGCGGCGCATGCACAAACCGGACCCACGATCGAGGCCGGCGTGACGACCGATGAACGCGTACGGGGACTGAGCTGGAGCGACGGACAAACCGCCGCGCATGTCTACGGCAGCCTGCCCGTCACGACGAATATCGCGGTCGGCGCCGAGGCCACGACCCTGCGCGGTTCGGACCGGCATGGCGGGGCCGAGATCGGCGTCGATCTCAATGCAAGCTATGGCGGCCGGATCGGCCTTGCCAATTATTACGCGATGGCGATCGGCCATGTCTTTCCCGGTGGAGACGGGGAGCAGGATTATGCCGAGGCGCAGGCCGGCATCGGCGGAACGCTCGGCCCGGCCTCGCTCACCCTCCTCGCAAGCTATGCGCCGCCGCAGGACGCGATCGGCGGCAGCAATTTCTACCGCAGGCTGGAGGGGCGTTTCGGTTTCTGGGGCTCCCCCCTGGCGGTAAACGCCCATGTCGGCCGGTCGAGCGGTTCCGTCGACGATCCCGCCCGTGCGGAACGGCTGCGCCCCGGCGGCGCCTATAATGACTGGGCGATCGGCGGCGAATACAATCTGGCGCCGATGTCCTTTACATTGACCTATAGCGACACGGATATTCGCGGCGAGGATATACGCTTTCCCGCGGCAAGTGCGGATTATAGCGCGCGTATCACAGCAGGCGCCAATATCCGGTTCTGATACCGCGCTTTTGGTTGTCGCCCTATTTCCGGGACAGGCGCCGGCGCAACTGCAACCGGTTGCGCCCGTTTGTGCGGGAATACTCAAGCTCGTCGACGCACAATTGCAGGATCGCCATCCCGCGCCCCGTTTCGGCGAGCGGATCGGCGGGCTGCATCGCGGTCGTGAACGTGCCCTCCGGTGCGGGGGCACCATCGTCGCTCAAGGTGAAGCGCACCACGTCGACGGTAAAATGCGCGGTGCAGGTCATCTCGCCGATCCGATCCACGTCGCCGTCACCCGGCATGGCGTGAACCACGATATTGGTTGCCGCCTCGACAAGCGCGAGTTCGAGTTCGAGCGCGATATCATCGGCAACCCCTGCATCGCTGCACGCCCCCTGCGCCCAGGCGGCGAGGTCGCGCACCGCCTCCAGATTGGCGGGGACACGAATGAACGGATCAGAGCGAGAGGGCATCGCGCGCCTCCTCCTCGCTCCCGCAGATCGGCAGCAAGCTATCGAAACGGGTGAGCCGGAACAGCGTTGCGACCGCCGGACGGGTTCCGGCAATGGCGATGGCGCCCCGGTCCCCCACATGTTTCACCAGCCATACGAGCACGCCGAGTGCCGTGGAATCCATGAATTCCACCGCCGACAGGTCGAGAAGGACGCGGGTACATTCCGGCCCCACCTCCGCGTTCAGCATCTGGCGAAAATCGGGCGCAATTGCGGCATCCAGCCGGGTATGCGGCACATGTATGATAGCCGTATCGGTCAAGGATCGGTCCTGTCGTGAAAGGCGCCGGATACGCGATCCGGCTCGATAGCAAACAGCGAGACATCGTCGGCAAGCGGCAGGTCGCCGCCCCTGCGGGCAAGGAGCCTTTCGACCAGCGCGCCGATGGCGGCGATGGGCTGATCGCGGCAGGTATCCAGCAATGCGGCCAGCGATTGTGCGTCCGGTATTTCGGTTTCTTCGCAGCAATCGAGCAGCCCGTCGGAGTAGATGACGAGCCGCGCACCCGCCGTAAACGGGAAGCGCGTGGCCCGGAAATCGGCCTGTGAGAACCAGCCGAGCGGAAAGGCGGGCGCCGTATCGAGCGGGCGGGCCACCCCAGACGCGCCGCCGCCACATTGCATCAACAAGGGTTCGGGATGCCCGGCGCGGATGATCCACCCCTCACCAGCGGGGACATCGACGATACCGGCAATGGCCGTCGCGTAGATCTCATCCTCGCCCGCCAGGATTTCGCGGTTCAACCGCTGCATCGCCAGTGACAGCGCGTCCGCATCGGCGGGTGCCATCTGTTGAAGGCGGCGGTGATAATGAAAGCTGGCAAGGCTGGCGCGCACGCCATGCCCCTGCACGTCGAGGAGGAAGAACAGCGTGCGCCCCTCCCCTACCGTTACGGCGCCGATCGTATCGCCGCCGAGCATCGTGGCCGGGCGATAGACATGCGTCATGCGCAATCCGGGCAATTGCTCCTCCCGCGGGAGCAGGCGCCGGTGCATTCCCGCCGCCGCGTCGAGATCGTCGCGCAACCTGCACAAAAGCGTGCGCATGCGTTCATGCGTGCGCGTCAGCATCGTGTTGCGCCGTTGCACCATGCGATGCAGCCGCACCGATCGCCGGGTGCGTGACAGAACCAGCATCAGCTTGACCGGATCGACCGGCTTGAACAGGAAATCGTCCACCCCGGCCTCGGTCGCGAGGCCGATCGTCTCTTCATCCCTGCACGCGGTGATCATCACGACATGGAGCGGCGCCCGTTCATGCGATTCGCGCAGCGCCCGGACAAGGTCCATGCCATCGCGCCCCGGCATGCGCAGGTCGGTCACGACCATGTCGATGCCGACATGCATCTGGCGGATCGCCTGATCGAAATCATGGGCGAGCGATATGTCGCAGCCCATCCGGGCCAGCGCGTCGCCGAGGAACCGCGTCACGGTATCGTCATCGTCCACGACCAACACGCCCAGACGTTCGGACCCGGCGGTCAACGCCGGGTCATCCGCATCGAAAATGCGGGGGCGGATGTTCGGCGCCTGCACCATCTCGTGTGCACGGTATGGGCAATTGGTTAAGGCTTGCCCCCCGCGCCCATGGGCATTGCCCGCAATGCGACGCAGCGCCCGTCTATTTCAGCGAGAGAGGCAATCCCGCCGCGACGAAAACCACATTGTCGGCAATCGCGGCGATCCGCTGATTCAACCGCCCGGCCTCGTCGCGAAACCGGCGGGCGAGCGCATTGTCCGGCACAACCGAGAGCCCGACCTCATTCGCGACGAGCGCGATGGGAACACCGCACGCGGCGATCGCCTGTTCGAGCATGCCTGTCGCCGCGCCGATATCCCGCCCGGCCAGCATGCAATTCGACAGCCACAGCGTCAGGCAATCGACGAGAATAGCATCATATCGCAGCGCCGCCTCCGCAATGGCGTCGGACAGGTTCAGCGGCGCTTCGAGCGTGTGCCAGCGTTCGCCGCGATCGCGCCGGTGAGCCTCGATGCGGTCGGTCATTTCGGTATCGAGCGCCTGCGCCGTCGCGACATAGGCGAGGCGTCCGGGCATGCTCTCGGCCCAAAGCTGCGCGTGGCGGCTCTTGCCCGAACGCGCCCCGCCAAGCACGAGCAGCGCGCTCATCGTGCGGTTCCGCAATATTCCATCGACACGCCTCCTTCATGCATCGCCCAATGCCTTGTCGAGCCTCGCCCATTGATCCTCCCCGCCCGGCAGGCCGAGCCGGAGCCAGCGCGGTGCATAATCGAACCGCCGGGTCAGCACGCCGTCGCGGGCAAGACGCTCGAACAATTGCGGCGCGGCATCCGTCTCGATCAATGTAAAAAGCGGGCAATCCCCGACAGGCGCGAAGCCGTGGCCACAGAGCAGGCGGGCGAGACGATGCGCCCGCGCGTCAATATCTGCCCGCGCCGATGCGATCCATTCGCCATCGGCATAGGCCGCGGTCCCTATGGCAAGCGCCGCTGCATGAACGGGCCAGTCGCCCAGCCGCCGCCGATAATCCGCGATCACCTCCACCGGCCCCAGCACGAAGCCGAGCCGCACCCCGCCCAGCCCGAAAAACTTGCCGAAGGAGCGCAAGACGATCAGGCGGCGCCCGTTCGCCACCGCGTCGGCCATGCTATGCTCCGGACGTGCATCGGCAAAGGCCTCGTCGACGATCAGCCATTGGTTCGCTTGCTCCTGCCGATGCAGCAGCGCGTCCATCTCCGCCCGGGATCGGCAACGCCCGTCGGGATTGTTCGGATTGGCCAGAAGCAACGTGCCGCTGCCATCGCTCGCCGGGAAAACGGCGCCATGGCTACGATAGGCGGGCGCAATATGGCGGCCCGGCCCCGGTAGGATCGTGGGAAGCAGCCGCAGGGCGATCTCGCTCCCCGGAACGGTGCAGAGATGGGCGGGATCGACGCCGAAGACGCGCGCCGCCACCTGCTCCAGCCCGGCCAGCGCCGCGACCGACGGCAAGGCCGCCCAATCCCAGGCAGGCGCGCGCGCGACCGGCCATGGCACGGGGTTGAGCCCGGTGGACAGATCGACCCACCCCTCGCGCCTGTCGCCGTAAAGCGCGCGGGCCGCGTCCAGACGCCCACCATGCCAGGAGAAGGCGTCGCTCACCCCGCGATCACGAGCGCCAGCAGCAAGGCCGTCTCGCACAGCTCGATACCCGCGCCGTGGCCGTCGCCCGAAATCCCGCCGATCCGCCGTTTCAACCACATGCCCCAAAGCGCCCAGGCCGCCGGCGCGGCGAAAAGCGGCGGCGCGAACCACGCGGCGGCGATTCCCCCGGCGCTCCAAACAGCCATCGCCGGCCCATGACGAACCGCGGCGAACTGGCTCCCCAACCCTGTCCCCCGTTGCGGGAGGAACCGGTTCCACATCATCGTGCCCAGCCGGGCGAGCGCCGCCACGGCGAGCAGCGGCCAGCCCGCCCCCTGTTCCAGAAGCAGGACGAGCAGCACGAATTTCGCCAGCAGCTGAAGCGCGATGACCGTCACCGCGAAGCTCCCGGCATGCGGATCCGAAAGAATGGCGTCGAGGCGGGCCGGATCTCGATGCGCGCCGCCCGCCGCATCGGCAATGTCACCCAGCCCGTCGAGATGCAGCGCCCCTGTCACCGCCACCCATGTGATGAGCGCAAGCAGCGCGGCCAGCATCGGGTCTACCATCGCCCCTATCGCCGCCGCGCCCCAGACCATCGCCCCCACGACGATCCCGACCAACGGGAACCAGCGCATGGACGCGGCGAAATCCCCCGGCTCCATCCGCACGCGGGGCATGGGGATGCGGGTCATGAATTGTATGGCGATGATCGCGGATTTCATGGGTGCAACGCCATGATGCGGGCGCCGCCGGGTTCGAACCGGCGCACCTCCAACGTGACGAGCACGCCATAGGGAAGGTCGATCGCCCAGGATTGCGCGTAGTCGAATCCGCAAAGCCGGCACAGCGCCGCCCGGATCGATCCCGCATGCGCCACGATCAGCGTTTCCGGCCCCACCCGGCCCAACGCGCGCGCCACCCGGTCGCATAGCGCGGACCAGCGTTCGCCGCCCGGCGGCGGATCGGCATCGGGATCGGACCAGAACCGGGACAGGGCCGCATTGTCGAGATCGGCTGGCGATTGCCCCTCCCACGCGCCGAAATGCAATTCGCGCCAGTCGGGATCGCTTTGCACCGGGATGCCGTGCCATGCCGCGATCCGTTCCGCCGTGATGCACGCCCGCATGAGATCGGACGATAGGACCGTGTTCAGGTATAGGCCCACGCATTTTTCGACGCAGTCCGCCGTACCCGATTCCAGCGGCGCGGGATCCGCATGGCCGATGAGTGCGCCGGCCCCAACGGTCCTGCCATGCCGGATGAAATAGAGCCGTTGCCCGTTCATGCGCGATCCGTGACCGCGGCTTCCTCGAAGGTTGCCATATTGTCATGCGCCATCACCGCCGCCCGCACGATCGGGACCGCGAGCGCGGCGCCCGTCCCCTCGCCCAGCCGCATGCCGAGATCGAGCAGCGGGTCGAGCCCCATCGCCTTCAGCAGGCGGCCATGCGCCGCCTCCGCCGAACGATGCGCGGCGAGGCAATGGTCCAGCATGTCGCGGTGCGACAGCGCGAGCGGCAGCAACGCCGCCGCCGCGATGAAACCGTCCACAAGCACGGGGATTCGCAGATGCCGCGCGCGCAGCACCGCGCCCGCCATCGCCGCAATCTCCCGCCCGCCGAGCCGGCGCAGCGTTTCGAAGCCATCGGTGCAATGCGCGCGGTGAAGAGCGAGCGCCCGGTCCACCGCCGCACGTTTATGCGCCAGCGCCGTATCGTCGACGCCGGTCCCGCGTCCGACCCATTCGGTCGCTCCTTCGCCAAATCCACAGGCGCAGATGGCCGCCGCAGGCGTGGTGTTGCCGATGCCCATTTCGCCCACGAAAAGCAGCTGCGCCGTAGGATCGACCGCCATCGCTCCTGCGGAGAGCGCGGCAAGGCATGCCGCCTCGTCCATTGCGGGGGCTTCGCAAATGTCGGCGGTCGGCCCCTCCGCGGTCAGGTCCACGACCGATAGATCCGCGCCGCATGCCTGGGTAAGCGCGTTGATCGCCGCGCCCCCTGCGTTGAAATTGGCGACCATCTGCGTGGTGACTTCGGGTGGAAATGCGCTCACCCCGCGTGCGGCGACGCCGTGATTGCCGGCGAACACCACCGCCTGCACCCGGTCGATCCGGGGCCGGGCCTGCCCCTGCCACCCGGCGATGAAGACCGCAATATCCTCCAGCCTGCCGAGCGATCCTGCCGGCTTGGTGAGCAGCGCCTGCCGCGCCCGTGCCGCTGCGATGGCCGTCCCATCCGCGCGCGGCATGGTGGCGAGTGCGGCGTCGAACGCGTCGCGCGTGGCAAAGCCGGTCATGATACGGCGCCCATACTGATGTCGGAAACGGTCATGGCATTGTCCATCGCACGGCGTTTCGCCCCGCGTGACCGTACCGTGGGGGAGGGCATGGCCGCGACATCTCGCACGGCGCTTCGCCCCCGTGCGGCATCGACGCGCGAGGCAGGTTTCATCCGTCGCTGCGCGAGGCGAGCCCCGTTCGGCCGGGGCACCCTGCCCGGACGAAGAACGACCGCGACCGGCAGGTCTCCTGGCTTGCGGGTCGATGCCATGCATGCCGCCTTCTCGGGACATGGAAACGTCCCAATGGCGCCTCGGCCGATGGCTCTCCGCTCACAGTTGCAGGGGCAGCGCGGGGCTTCCACCCGACTTCCCTTTCAATCCCCTTGCGGGGAACCTGTCGCACCCGCCGGAATATGCCCCGCCCCGCCGATGCGCAAGCAGGAAATGCCGGAGCAGGGCCTGGCGGCGCTCACCGCCTGTCCGGCCTCAGTCCGCGAAATGCCGCGCAATGAATTCGGCGCCGAGCCGCAACCCTTCGGGATCGACCGAATGGCCGACGCCCGGTGCCGCATGGCTGTCCACATCAAAGCCGCACGCGGCGAGCGCGGTTTCCGCATCGGCCATCGCGGCAAAGGGCACCACCGGATCGGCATCGCCATGCACGAGCAGCACCGGCGGTTTCGTGACCGTTTCGCGCCGAAGCTGCGCCGCGCCGGTCAGCATGCCGGAATAGCCCACGATCGCGGCGACCTGCCGCGACCGGCGCGGCCCGACATGCAGCGCCAGCATCGTACCCTGGCTGAAACCGACAATGGCGAGATCGGCCTCGGTGAGGTCGTATTGCGTGAGCTTTCGCGTGATGAAGTCATCGACGGTGCCCGCCGCATTCTGCGCCCCGCGCGCCAGCGCATCGGGCGACAGATCGGCGAGCGGCCACCATTGATACCCCATCCCCATGTCGCATGGATGGGGCGCATCGGGCGCAAGGAAAAGCGCGTCGGGCAAGGCATGTTGCCACATGGGCGCGATGGATATGAGATCCGCCCCGTTCGAGCCGTAGCCGTGAAGCAAGAGCACGATCCGGCGCGGCGGTGCCCCCGACAAGGGCTGACAGCTTTTCCCATTGACGATCTTCGACATGCAAGGCCTCGTGCGCTATCCGCCGCGGGATGGGCGGAACGGCCCGTCCATGGCGCAGCATGCGCGCGAAGTCCACAATGGGCCCGGCCATCGAAACCATGGACGTGCATCGCGAATTCGCGCGCTCAATCGTGTGCAAGTTGTCCCGCGGCAACATTCTGCGGTCTTACGATGGCCCGTTCGGGCAATTGGCGAGCATGACACATGAAAATCGCATCTTGACGCGCAAACCGTTCCGCCGGGCGATTGCCATACGCATCATGTCCGCGACACAGCATTGCAATACGATTTCGGATCCCGACCGATTCCTACAATCGGCTCGGCCTGCCCCACCATCGGCTCGCCCCGTCGTAAACTCTTCTGATAACGGGATAAGTCCGGACCTTTTCCGACACGCTCAGGTTGCGTCTATGGCTTCTCGGGAAGATCATGATCGCGACGTGCCGCGATAAAGCAACTGCAAAACCGGCACATTCGGCCCGTTCGGCCAGTCGCGACCACCCCGCAACACAGCCATTTTGCAAGCGCTCTCATGCGCGACAGCCGTTCGCGCGCACCCGTGTTTGAGATGCGCGCACACGAAAGGGAGAATCCAGAATGTCCACCGATACGCCCATGACAGTCGGGGCAGGCAATGCCGCGCCCAATTCCAGCCCTTCGCAGCAGGACGGTACCGCACAGGCGGCCAATCCCGAAACGCGCGCCGCCGAACCGGCAACGCCGCTTGCCGCCGACACATATTACAGCTTCGCCCCGCCCACCGCGGACCGTCAGGCCGAAGCCACGGCGCTCGCCGCGGCCGAACTCCTCGCCGAAACCGAAACCGAGGCCGAGACCGCCGAAACGCCCGCCCCCCCGGCGCAGAGCGTCCTCGCATTCGTCGAGGACGAGAAGGACGAGGACGAGGAAGGCGCCGAACACACCGCCGAGAATCAGCCGGCGCAGGCGTCGATGGACTGGGGCTTTGACGTGGATGCGGCCATTGCCGCCGCCGATGCCGAAGCGGTTCGTGCCGCCCCGGGCGAGGATGGCGAAGGCGCCTCCGCCCTTGCCGGGACAGGCGACGGATCGGGCACGCTGCTCGCCATCGCGGGGATCGCCGCCGTGGGCGCGGGTATCTATTTCCTGGTCGATGACGACGACAACGATGTCGACATCCCGCCGCCGCCGGTGAACGAGGCGCCGACGATCACCTCCGCCGACACGATCGACGTGGACGAGAATACGCCGACCGATACGGTCGTCTATACCGCCACCGCGACCGATCCCGAAGACGACGACATCACCTTCACCCTCGAAGGCGACGACGCCGATGCCTTCACCATCGATGGCGATACGGGCGAGGTGCGGTTCGTCGCATCGCCCGATTTCGAGATGATGGACAGCTTCGACATCACCGTCGTCGCCACCGACAGCGACGGCGCGTCCGATTCGCAGGATGTGTCGATCACCATCAACGACATCGACGAAGGCCCGACGGACGCGCAATATAACACGCTGCTCAACCAGGTTGCGTTCAACCTTACGGGCGACGATGCGTATCTCGATGCCGAGAATATCTTTGCGACCGAATTCACCGCGCTCAACGGATCGGGCGTGTCGGGTGTCGGTATTGCGGCCTATGACGAGGACAGCGGCACGGTGACGGTCACGATCATGGCCGACGGGCTCGAAGCGAACCAGCTTCATCCGCAACATATCCATGGCTTCATGCCGGGCGAGGATGGATCGGTCATGGAATCCATGGTCCCCACGCTCGATTCGGATGCGGATGGCGACGGTTTCATCGAGTTGATGGAAGCGGCGGGCGATTACGGTCCCGTCCTGCTCAGCCTGACCGAGAACGGCGAATTCCCGACGGCGAACGCCGATGGCTCGCTGTCCTTCACGCAGACCTACACCCTGCCGGAGCAGGATCTTGGTGAAAACCCGATGCTGGCCTTGCGTGAATTCGTGCTGCACGGGCTGACATTGGAGGCGGGCGAAGGCGCGAACGGCGGCGAGGCCGATGGCACGGCGGGCTACAAGGCGACGCTGCCCGTGGCGGCGGGCGCGCTCGATGCCGTCGATGCCGATGGCGGGGACGGTATCGTCGCGCTTATCGACGCATTCGGAGCGGATGGCGATTTCGCCAGCGAGTTCGGCCTGATCGCTTCCGCGCTGACCGGCGATGACGCGTTTCAGGATGCCGACCGGTTCTTCTTCACCTCCTATACCCCGCTCAACGATTCGGGCGTGTCGGGTATCGGCCTTGTCGGGTTCGACGAGGATACCGGCACCATCACCGTCACCATTCAGGCCAGCGGTCTCGAAGCGGGCGAGGTCCATGCGCAGCATATCCACGGCTTCATGGCGGGCGAAGATGGCTCGGTCGCCGAATCCATGGTGCCGACGATGGATGTCGACGACGATGGCGACGGTTTCATCGAACTGATGGAGGCGGCCGAAAGCTACGGGCCTGTCCTGCTCAGCCTGATGAGCGATGGCGAATTTCCGATGGCCGACGAAAACGGAAACCTGTCCTTCACGCAGAGTTTCCAGCTGCCGGAACAGGATCTGGGTGCCGACCCGATGCTGGATCTGCGCGAAATCGTGCTTCACGGCAAAACGCTTGCCCAGGGCGAAGGCAGCAATGGCGGAGAAGCGGACGGCACGGCGGGTTACAAGGGAACATTGCCCGTGGCCGCGGGTTCGCTGGACGAGATCACGTCGATTGACGAGGTCGATCTGCAAATGATGATCGATGCCTTTGCGCAAGGCAACATGCAGATGGACATGGCATCGAGCGCATCGTTCGCCTGATTCCCGCGCGCCGATGCGCCGCGGGGGCGGGTTCGCCCGGCACTCTCGCGGATCGCATCGGCATCGCATGCAATGATAAAGGGCGCCGCGCGATGCGGCGCCCTTTTGGTGTCTGTCCCGCCCCGCCGCCACGGGCGGGCGCGGCTCTTCATCGACAGCCGACGCCGTTCCGGGTCGAAACCATGTGCGGTGGGCGTCGTTGCACACGGCGCCGAACCTGCCCCTGTGGCCTGAGCAGTCCGCTTCTGAAAACTCAGCGTGGCGCGGGCCCGGTGTCCGGTCGGTCGGTGGCAATCGCGGGTGGGCGAGCGCCTCGCTCGGGCGCGATCCGCCACACCGTGTTCGACACGTCGTCGGCGACCAGCAGCGCGCCGCGCGCCGCGTCGAATGTCACGCCGACCGGGCGGCCGCGCGCATGTCCATCCTTGAGAAAGCCGGTGAGAAGATCCATCGGCTTGCCGGAGGGTCGTCCGTTGCGAAACGGCACGAATACCACCTTGTATCCCGACGGATCGCTCCTGTTCCAGCTGCCGTGTTCGCCGACGAAGGCTCCCTCGGAAAAGGCGCCGCCAAGACCGCCGCCGCGCGCGAAATCCACGCCAAGCGCGGCAACATGCGAGCCCAGCGCATAATCGGGCGCAATCGCCTTTTGCACGAGATCGGGGCGCTGCGGCCGGACGCGCGGATCGACGTTCTGCCCGTAATAGCTGTAGGGCCAGCCGTAAAACGCCCCCCGGCGAACCGAGGTCAGGTAATCGGGCACGAGCTGCGGGCCCAATTCGTCACGCTCGTTCGCCACGGCCCAGAGCGTGTTCGTCTGCGGATTGATGGCCAGCGCGGTGGGATTGCGCACGCCCGAGGCGTAGATGCGGCTCGCCCCGCTTTCCCGGTCGATTTCCCAGATCACGGCGCGGTCCTCCTCCACATCCAGCCCGCGCTCTCCGACATTGCTGTTGGAGCCGATGCCGACATAGAGGCGCGATCCGTCCGCGCTCGCGGTCAACGCCTTGGTCCAGTGGTGATTGATTTTGGACGGAAGCTTCGTCACCTCCGTGCCGGGGCCGGGAAGGCTGGTCACCCCCTCGGTATAGGGAAAGCTCACGAGATTGCCCTGATTTGCGACGTAAAGCGTGTTGTCGACAAAGGCGAGCCCATATGGCGCGTCGAGTCCGTCGATGAAAACCGTTTGCAGATCGGTCACACCGTCGCCGTCGCTGTCGCGCAGGAGCGTGATGCGGTCACCCCCCTCGACCGGGCTTTTGCCGCGGCTCTTGATAAGACCGGCGATCATGTCCTTTGGCCGCAATTTCGGGGCATGGCCGCCCGACCCCTCCGCCACCAGAATATCGCCATTGGGCAGGACGAGCGTCTGGCGCGGAATCTTCAGATCGCGGCCGATCGGCGTCACGGTGAACCCGGCGGGGACGGTCGGCAATTCACCGCCCCAGCCTTCGGGCGTGGGTATCTCCATCGCGGGCACGAGCGTATCGTTCTGCGTCGGGAGGTCGGGCCGCGCGCCTGTCTGGTCGATCGCGGGATCGGACGAACGCTGACACGCCGAGAGGGAGAGCGCCGCCGCAAGGGCGAGAAGGGGAAGACGGTTCATCGACCGTACTCCATACCGCGGCCGCTTCCATAGGCGAGCCAGCCCGCGACGAGCGCCAGCAGCGAACACACGATCGACAGGACAAGCCCCACCGTACCCACCGAATGCCAGCCGTCACGCGCATGTTGAAACGCGTTTACCACACCGAGGACAAACATGGCCGCCACGACGATCAAATAGACGACGCGCCGCCCCCTGCCCTGCCCGGACCGGCCGAAAAACACGGCAAGCAGCGCCCAGGCGAGGACGAAACCGGAAAACAGATCCGCCCCCGCGATCAACCACTGCGAAAAATTGGTCCACTGGACCTCCGCCGTGTTGAGATAGGTGATGTCGGTGACCAGCGCAGCGGCGAAAAGCGCCACCGGAAACGCCAGCAATATCCCGTGCAATGGTGCTGTCCGTCGTCAGAACATTTGGCACACCTAGCTGCGTAAATTAGCGGAGCTTGGGCCTCGTCTGGGAATTGATGTTTAGGC
>NZ_JAIQCI010000013.1 GCF_022378335.1 Croceicoccus hydrothermalis | reverse complement strand
TAAAACCGTCCTGTCCTCAGAGAGCTCCCTTAACCTTGCCGCAGCCAACCTACGGACGAGGTCTTTTGTGAACACGGCCTAATTTGGCAGGGGGTCCCTCTTCCCCGCGCCCCGTGTATTGCGCCGAGGAGTCCGTCTCCCGCTCCTGCGAAGACGTCTTTGCATCAGATTTCCTAACGACGGCGCCGGCAATCTTGCCGCGACCACGCTGTTGACACCGATCAGAACCAGCATCCCCGTGTCAATTGCTTCCGCATAAGCGTAACTCATGACATAGAGGCACAGAAGCAGCGGAGTACGCTCAAGTGCTGTTCCCGTTCGTTCGGGGCGCAAGAAGGCGAAATGAAAAGCGCGCCAGATCGTCGCCGCAAGATAGGCGATTGCAATGACTATCCCTACAATCCCGCCCTCTGCTGGCACACGGTGCACCTCGCCATGAACGTTCATGGCAAAGTCCGTGGCGCCGAAGACTTCGAATGCCCATGCGCGATAACCGGTGGCGCCTACACCGAGAAACGGATTGTCCTTGAAGAGCTGCCAAGCATTGCGATTGACGAATTCGCGGACCAGATCGCTGTAATCGCCGATGTTCTGAAAGGTCGAAAAATAGCGGTCCGAAACTGTCGTCACGTCGATCGGAGCCGCTTGAAATCGGTTTGCGAGATAGCCGTTGTCCCACCCCGTCGAGGCGGCAAGGAGAATTAGGAGTATTCCCCCCCCAAACAGAAATATCTTCGCCCGCCAGGTTAGGGTCGAAAAAGCCGCCGCTATGACGAACAGCAGAAAAGCTTTTCTTTCCGCACTTGCCGCAATCAGCCAGACAAGAACCGCCATGACTATCGGAAAAGGGACCCTTCGCCGGATTTCATCCTGAAGCGCGAAACATAGAAAGACAGTCAATGATATCACGGTCTTGGTATCAGATAGATATTTCCACGTTTGATATTTCCCGATCGACAGATGATAGATGATGAGATGCGCGAAGATCGCGACACTGACGATCGCAATGAGCTTTAGCGCGCGAAGCGCGTGTTCCTCACCAAGATGCCAGGAATAGAGATAAATGCCCGTCAATCCGCCCGCTACGATGCAAAATTGCGCGGTGCGATACATGCCTTCGCCTGTCGACACCAAAAAGGCACTGACGGTCGCGCTGGCAATATAGAGCAGCCCAAGAACGAACACCATATTCACACGGCCAATGGCATCGCGTCCAGCCCAAATACCTGTGGCCAGAACGAGCATCGATACAGTCTGAAGGATGGCGATCTTGTAAGCGAGTCCAATAAGCAAAAACAAAAACGCAGCGAGCAGAATTCCGAACAAGTTTCGGCTTTCCTTGCCGGACCTTATTCCAAACATAGAATGACGGTTGCGCGCCGACTGTGGGATTTGCTTTGCGCGACGACGAAAAATCGACTGCTTCATTAACCTGCGCTCTCGCTTTCCATTGATGGCGCATATGGAAAGCGTGTCGCTTTATTCAGCATCTGGCACTGTCCTTTATATGCTGCAGTCGGATATGAAATTCACGCACGCATCCGCCATATCAATGTTCGGTTTATCCGATGATGCTTAAGAAACCAACTGCCGACAGGGTACTTTGGCCTTTGCTCTCATGCTGCAGGTGCATATAGGCCCTGTAGCCATCGAAATCTTCTCTTGGGCGCACGATGCCAAATTAGATCAGGGGAAAAGCCGCTATGCGAACCGTCATGGTCACCGGAACTGCGGGTTTCATCGGCTTTCATCTCGCCAAGCTGCTTATTGCCGAAGGCTTTCGTGTCGTCGGTGTCGATTCCATGACCGATTATTATGACACCGCGCTTAAGCAGCGTCGCCATGCCATCTTGCGCGAAAGCAACGCCTTCAGCGCCGAGGAATTCGATGTCCTCGATTATCCGCGCTTGCGTAAATTCATGGACCAAGCAGCGCCTGAGGTTATCGTTCATCTCGCGGCGCAGGCCGGGGTGCGTTACAGCCTCGAAGAACCACGCGCCTATGTTGAAACAAACATTACCGGCACATTCAATGTCATGGAGTGCGCGCGCGAACTGGCGGTCGATCACTTGCTGATGGCTTCAACCTCTTCGGTTTACGGGGCCAACGAAGAAATGCCCTACGCCGAGACGCACAAGGCCGACACACCCATGACGATCTACGCCGCCACGAAGAAGGCGAACGAAGCCATGGCCCACAGCTATGCTCATCTGTGGAATCTGCCGACGACTATGTTCCGGTTTTTCACCGTCTACGGTCCTTACGGAAGGCCGGACATGGCGCTGTTCAAATTTACCAAGGGGATCAAGGACGGCACGCCTATCGACATCTACAATCATGGCGAGATGTGGCGCGATTTCACCTATGTTGAGGATCTGGTGCGGGGCATCCGCCTGTTGATCGACGTTCCGCCCAAACGTCCGGACAGCCGGCAGGATATTGCGCAAGGCGATAGCCTGTCCGCCGCTGCGCCATTCCGAATCGTCAATATTGGCAATGGCGATTCGGTCCGACTCGAGGATTTCATCGATGCGCTTGAACAGGCGATCGGCAAGCCGGCGGTGCGTAACTATATGGATATGCAAGCTGGAGATGTACCTGCGACCTGGGCTGATTCCTCGCTGCTTTTCGAGTTGACCGGCTATCGACCGCAGACCGACGTTCGCGAGGGAGTGCGTCGCTTCGTGGATTGGTATGAGGACTACTACTCCGAATAGTGCCGCACCTGCGCCATCCCCCTTCCCAATGTCCCTTAACCAGACATTACTTATTCGTCAGTTTGACCGCACACGGTCGCTCTGCTGAAAACAGACAATGGTCCGGTCTGCCATTTGGCGATCGGAAACAAACAAACATAAGGCTCGGCAATGAAAACGCACGGCTCTCTCCACTCGGAAACCAAAAAATGGTCGTCGTCCTTGTCCCGGATACGGGGCTTTTTTCTTCTGCTATTGTCGGGCGCGTTCGGAACGCTGCCTGCATCGCAGCAGGCATGGTCACAGTCCCGAGAGATTTCTTTAAAAGTACTCACTGTTTACGACGACAATCTGTTCCAACTAACTGACGATCAAAAAGACGCGGTAGATCCGTCGGATGAATTCAGTACGTTTGTCGGCGCAAATCTGGAATATAACACGCGAATATCGCTATTCGATATCACGGTGAATGGTGATATTGGCGGACGGTTTTACGCCAATAACAGCCAATTTAATTCGGAAGAATATCGTCTCGCTGGGCGGACCCAATATCTGGCGGAAAGTGGGTCGGCGCAGTTTGATGCCATGTTGAGCCGTCAAAACCTGAGTTTTAGCGATCCCTTGTTTCGTGGAACCAACATTCGCAGCCTAGAACGGTTCAGCGTTCGCGGCGACCGGCGAATTCTTTCAGATTTTCACGTAGCCGGTTCCGCGCGGGTGTCGTCGAGCTCCAGTCCAGGGTCGGACTTACGTGGGGTCAATAATACGATTTACGCTTATTCAGCTGGAATCGAATATGTCTCCCCGATCAAGAACCGTATCGGCGTGGGATACTCCCAATCGCGAAGTGAAGGCGATGGTCTTCGCACCGTCCTGATCGGCGGTGATCCGATTCTCTATTCGCCAGAGGCAAGCAGCGAAGGTGTCTATGCCGAAATCATATGGACGGCGCCGGTCACCTATTCGCTAAGCGGGCGGGTGGGGTATACTTGGCATGACGACCGTTCTCCGCGCGACATCGATTATCAAGGATTGACGTATAATGTCGCAGCCAGCTGGGCGCCATTACGTTCGCTCAACATCGCGGCCCGTGCGGTGCGGTCCTTTTCCAGCAATGACGAGTTGTTCTCGAATGGCGTGGTGCTCAACAGCTACTCGCTTGGAGTGAGCGGCACGGCCTATGGTCGACTGGGGTTCAATGCCGGCATCGAGCGGGCGGAACGCGAATTTCGCTTTCTGCCCCGCAATGGCCTCGAAGACAGCATGAATCGAACTGACAAGTTCTGGGTCCTTCAGGCCGGATTGAATTACGAATTGGGCTCCGGGATCAATGCTGCGCTTTCTGCAAGCAGGGTCTTGATCGACGACAGCACGATTGCGGATGATATTACCTCGAACGCGATTACGCTGACCTTGCTGAAAAGTTTTCAGTTTTAACTGTACGGTCAAAGCGTTCAGAGGGCTTGGAGTTAATAATGGAAACGGTTAGAGGTAGGACTTTGTTGCAATGCAGCATTGTGCTGCGCATGCAGAATGGCAGATTAGCTTGTGCCGGGTCCGAGGCTTTGCGTTGTGAATTTATGTTTAAGGGGTGAGATGACCGAGCGATCGCAGGCACCAGTCGCAGCCATCCTGACCTGCTACAACGAAGGGCCTTATATAGGCGAGGCGGTTCGCAGCATTCTCGACCAGAGCCGGGCCGACCTGATCCGGGAAATCGTCATCGCCGATGATGGTTCGCATGATGACACCCTGGCAACCTTGCGTGAAATCGAGCGATGGGACGACCGTATCCGCGTCCTTTACGGGTCCGGGGGCGCCGGGTTGCCCGGACAACGGTGTTGGGCAATTTCCGAAACCAGCTCGCCCTATATCGCCATCCTTGATGGCGACGACATATGGGTCAAACGCAAGCTGGAGTTGCAGGTGCCGATCTTGGACGAACGACCGGAGGTCGGAATGGTGTACGGTCGTTTCTTCACCTTCCCCGATTTCGACAAGGATCGAGCGCTGCTTGCCAACACGATCGACATTTCCAAAGCGGGCGACTTGCCGGTTACCTATTTTCTGAACGATCCGCCGATTATTCCGTCGACCACCCTGATACGACGGGACTGCTACGACGCGTCGGGCGGTTTCGATCCACAGGTCAAGGTTTTCGAGGATACGGATTTTTTCCTTCGTATCATAGCGGTTGCCCGTCTAGGCTTTGTCGACGAACCCCTGCTGTACAAGCGCAATCGCAACACCAGCATCACCGGCGGCCGCAAGGATCTGATGGCGCACCATGCCTTTGTCGCATTGCGTGCCGCGGCGAATGAGCCGGAACTTCTGCCCCTCGTGCCGCGGCGACTGGCTGAGCGAGCGCGCAAGCTTGGAAATCATCGATTTTTATTGAACGATCGGGAAGGTGCGCTTTTATGGCTGCGCTTTGCCGTCCGGCTTCACCCGTTCAACCGTCGCAGCTGGATGTCGCTCGTGGCCGTATCGGTTGCCCCCGGACTGGCATTGCGAATGCTGGGACGCGCGGGACGCGAACGCCAGTCGGCGTTGGGAGTAAACTAGCACATGCCTAGCACTGTCATCCTCGTCACATGCGAGTATCCCCCCTTTCCCGGCGGGATCGGTACCTACTCGGGCCGTCTTGCCGCTGTCTTGGCCGCGGACGGGCATCGCACGATCGTGATCTGTCCAAGATATGATGGTGGGCAGGATCTAGACGAGCCGACCGGCATCGAATATCACCGCGTTCTGAAGCATCATGGAATTCGCCCGATAGCGGCGGCGACATTGCTGCGCGTATTGCGCCGCGCGCCGCGCGATGCGGTCCTGATTGCGGCAGATATCCGAACCCTACTGCTCGTGCATTTGCTACAACCGCTGCATCGGCGTCCGTATCGCGTGATGGTTCATGGTAGCGAGGCGCACAAGTTCCGCGACGGGTCGCTTTTGTTTAAGCTGGTACGTCGTGCCTATCTGAGTGCGGACCAGGTTCTCTACAATTCAGAGGCGACCGGTGCGATCTTCCGCGCACAGGTGGGGCAACCCAAAAGCGACACTGTGACCTATCTCGGTGTTGACGATGCTTGGTTCGAGGATCCGCTCTCTTCCGCGTTCGAGCATGAGGCGCTTGCCGAAATACCGCCGGAAGCCAAGGTTTTCTGTTCGGTCGGAAGGCTCGAGCCGCGTAAGGGACAGATCGAAACGGTGCGCGCCCTCGCATTCGCGCGGGACCGTCTGAGCATGGACGATCCGGTCTATGTCGTGGTCGGCCGCGCGGAAGATCAGGCCTACGCCGACGCGATCATGGGCGAGGCGCGCAAATACAAGCTGCGCACGATTCTCACTGGCAAATTGTCTATGGACGATGTGAAGCGCGTCTATCGCCGTTCGACCGCGCATCTGCTCTTTGCGCGCCCACTGCCGGGAAAGGTGGAGGGTTTCGGTCTAGTCCTGCTGGAGGCGGCAGCGCAGAAATGCCCGTCCATCGCCGCGAAAACCGGCGGTATTCCGGAGGTCGTTGCCGATACCGGCTTGCTGGTCGAGCCGGATAATATTGAGGAACTCGCATCGGCAGTTCTGCGCATCACTCGCGAGCCGCAAGCCGAAGCGACGATGGGCGAAGCGGCCTGCAGGCGGGCGAAGGACTTTTCCTGGCGCAAATGCGCGGAACGGACGTTCCCAAGCCTATACGCGTAAAATTGAAGCGGGGGCGCGGTATTCCGCTTATTCCGACGCGTACAGAGCGTCCAGGGACAGTTTTTTCGTCCCTTCTTCGACAATGCGGCCATCGCGCAGCAGCACGACATGGTCGGCAACGTCGAGGAGGGCGGGCCTATGCGTAATTGCCAGAATGCTTGTTTCGTGCCTGATATCGGCTAGCGCCCTCACCACCTCAGCTTCGGTGACCGAGTCCAGCGCGCTGGTTGCTTCGTCAAGCACCAGCAATGCCGGCTTGCGTAGCAATGCGCGTGCGAGCGCGAGCCGCTGACGCTCGCCACCAGACAGCATCTGGCCGCGATCGCCCACCGCAGTATCGAGCCCGTGCGGCAGACGCCTGATCGTGGCGAGTATATGCGCTGTCTCCAGCGCCTCCTCCATTTCGGCATCGGTGGCATCGGGGCGAACCAGATGGAGGTTTTCGCGGATCGAACCATGAAACAGCACCGGATCTTGCGGCACCAGTGAGACATATTCACGCCATGCCCGGCGATTGTCATTGCCTAGCGTCACCCCGTCGATGGTAAGACTGCCGCTATCAGTTGAAAGGAGGCCCAGCGCCAGGTCCGCAATTGTGGTCTTGCCGCTACCCGTACGCCCGACCAGCGCGGTTAGCTTGCGAGCGGGAATGACAAGGGACACCCCGTCGAGGGCGGGCGCCTTCGCCCCGGCGTAGGTCAGCACCACGCCATCGAAACGCATTTCGTGGTGCAGGCGTGGCGCATCCACCACCGCCGAGACAGGCTCCTCCTCATCCATCGAGTATTGCGCGATCATCCCGTCCAGTCTTTCGAGACAGGGCGCATTGGATTCTATTTCGCGAAGAGCCGTCTGGATGGCTTGGGTGCGCCCACTTAATCGGAAGAACAGCAAGAGAATGATGAGCACTTCGGCCTGTGTCGTTTCCGCGACTACGAGCGATGTATAAACGAAAAGCGAAAGCCCGATAATCATGGCGGATTGCACGATCAGGTTCACCCGGCCCTGCAGACTTACATAGGCGCGCACGGTTTCTTCCTGCTCGATCATCAGATCGTCGAGTGTGCGGGCATAGCGCGGCTCGAGCGAAAACGCCTTATTCACCTTCAGAGAGGACAGGAAGTCCGAAACGGTGCGGGTTTGCCCCGTTCTGATGTCGAGCGACCGCTGCCCGCTGGCGCGCACCTTTTTGTGGAGCGGCACCTGCATCAAGAAGATCAACCCGGCCAAGGACAATGCCACCACGGTCAGGAACGGTGATATCAGGCATGCTACGGCCAGATAGATCGCCACAATGATCGCCGCTTTCGTAGCGGATAGCGAGGAATAAGCCAGCGCACTGAGGCGATCGACCTCGGCCGTCAGATTGTGATGCAAATCGGCCGTTCTTTGCGAGGCGAGTACGCTCCACCGGGTCTGGCTGATCGCCGTGAAAAGGGAAAACCGCGTTCGCCGTACAAAACGGGTGATAAGCGCGGAGGTGCGCAGATCCGAGCTTCGCTGTACGAGCACTCGCACGATCACCAGTGCGATCAATATCGCCAGCACCACGCCGATATGGATTTGTAACTCGCTGTTACCGGCGAAATCGGACACCTTTCCGGGGAGCGGGAGGGTCAGTAATGCAGCCCCCGGCTCCGCATAGGTGATGAGCGGGATCAGCAGGCCGATCGTGATATTCTCGGTCAGCGCCACGATCAGCGTCAATCCCAGCGTAAGGACAAGCCGCTTCGGTTCCGGGGCGGCCATACGCCGCAGAACACCAAGCCAGCCCGAGACGAACTTGCCTGGTCTCACTCCGCAGCCTCAAGCACCGATAGGACTTCGTGCAGCCGGTCGATGCCGAAAGGAACGGTCAGAATGGCGATTTCCACGTTGCGCGAAACGGCGCTGCATTGCTTTAAATGAAGCGCTTTGCGTTCGGCGCTGGTGAAGGCATCGCGATATTTGGCCATGTAGGTATGTTCGACCATCGCGCGGAACCCTGCAAAATCGTTCAGCCTTTCATACCCCGCCTCTTCGCCGCGACGCAGGACGCAGATTCGCCTTATTGTACTGGTTTGCGGCATGGCGGGCCTTGAAAGCCGGACGCGAAGTTTGGGGTAACCTTCGAAACTGACCGGCAGGATTTTCGCATCGGCAGGCGCGAACGCCTCGACTGCTGCGCTGCTCAGCTTGACGAGGGCATAACCGGGCTCCACCCAAGGAGTACCATCTGCCGCGATACGCACGGGGAGGATGTCGTCGGTAAACAAGGTTCCGACATTCGACGCGAACCACCCGCCGGTCGTCGACTTGCCCGCTCCGCTATCGCCGACAAAAACGGTCAGCCCGTCCTTCAGCAATACCGCATTGCCATGCAGTATGAGCATTCCGCGCCGATGCAAGTACGTCGCCAGAACCGGGCCGAGCAAAGGAAGGCTGAGATCGGGGTGACGAATGCCGATCACGGGTGAAATCGTGATGGTATCATCCGTGATATCGTATCGGCCAACGGCGCCGAAATCCATGCGCTTACCTAAAAATTCCGATCCGTCGGAACGCCGATTTTCGATCGCGGCTTGCAATTCCTCAGGATCGAGCTCGGGGCCGAGCCTAATGTAAAGATCCACATCGCCTTCAGGTGCGGGGTCGAGTTCGGCAAACGCGATATCCGATCTGATGCGCAACCCGAAGCATTGGTAGAAATACGCGTTTTGAATAGGGCGCCTCTGTGTAAGGCCTCTCTGCATATCCGTCATCGATCTCTTTCCTCAAGCCAGTGGCTTAGGATTGTCACGCGCCAAAGATAGAACAGATCGAGCGGGCCGATCTCGCCGGTCTGCAAGTCGTGCAGCAATCCGCGGGCATGACTTATGTTAACATAGTGCGAAACTCGCTCGGCGTCCTCGTTCAGCGCATGCGAAATTAATGCAACGGATTCCGCTCTGCGCAGGCTATCTTTGAAACGGAATACGTAATTATATTTATCCGGCCGCCATGCGACCTCTTCCGGGAGTATTCCCTTCATCGCGCGGCGCAGGAGAACCCGTGGCCAGCCGCGCGACCATTTCTCCTCCCCCGGCAGCGAAATTGCCAGCTCGATAAGATCCTTATCCCAAAATGGATAACGGAAAAGAAGCCCGCTCGGCGTACGGGTTTGATCCAGGCCTTCAAACGCCTCGACCTGCATCGGATTAAAGAGATTGGCGATATGGCTGCGCGCGGACAGGGGGAGCCTCACATCAGATGAGGGGGTACGCGCCGCGTCATACCGCTGCGAGAACGCAGCCGCGTCGGCCACGCGGGGGGACACATATTGCATCCATGACGATGCTACAGGTGCTTTTGGCGCGGGATTAAGCATCCGCACGAACCGCGCCGCCCTGCGCGCCATTGGCGAACTAGCAAGGAACAGATCTCTAAATACCCTCGCTCTCGGAAAACCTAGGACATCGGTGTCACCAATTTCGGACCAGAGGCGGCTCCATTGCTTCGCCTGTGCCAGCTCACGCAGGAAGGAAGAGCCTGACGACACGATTTCGTCACCGCCATGACCGCAAAGAATGACCTGAGCGGTTCCAGTTGCCGCCACACTGCGCGCCACATGTTGTGCAAGGGCATTGTTGGGTCCGTAAGGCGGCCGATCCAGCGCCCTGAGCCGCGTCGATAAATCGTCGAAGACATTGATATCATCAGCGTCTATAAGCACCGGATGCGAGAGGCCGTATTTGCGCCGGACCGCATCGGCGTAGGGGTCCTCTCCGTCGGGATCGTCTTTATAGAATGACGTATAAGTCGGGAGTTCCCGTCCGCCGCGAACTTCGCGCGCTGCAAGGCTGGTGATTGACGACGAATCCAGCCCCCCGCTCAGCAAAGCGCCTATTTCCCCGTTCGCGCGCATGCGGCGGCGAACCGCGATCGAGAGGCGTTCGGCGAACCGTTCGGGCGCGTCCTTCCCGCACGATCGCACGGTTGTGTCTAGGGTATAATAGCGGCGGACGATGATCTCGCGTCCACGTATCATTACGATGGATGCGGCCGGTACGCGCAGGATTTGTTTGAAGATCGTCTGTTCCGGTTCCGCCGCATGAATATTGGCGATGTAATCCACGATCAGATCTTCGCGCAGCGCACCCCGAAGATCGGGTTCGGCGGCCAAGATCGCCTTTATTTCGGACGCGAACACAAACGAGGAACTGGTGTTTGCGTAGTAGAGCGGTTCCACGCCGAAACGATCCCGCACCAGAACGAGGTTCGCCTCTACCCTGTCCCACAGGAAGATCGCGTATTCACCCTGGATATATTCGACAAAATCGGTCCCCCAGCGCAGATAGGCGCGATAGACCAGCACTTCATCGGATGGGGTCGCATCGAGACCAAGCGTTGTAGCCAGCACATCCGGATCGTCCAGCCGCCCGGACAGGCCGACGATTGCGCGATCCGCGATATGAAGACCGTCGAACGCCGCCGTGTGACCGAGTTGCGCAAGGATGCCCTTGTCAGCGTCGAGCATCCTGACCGCAGGCGTGCCGCGATAAGCGACTGCCGACACCATCCGACCTGCACGGCGCTGAAGCGCTTCAGCTCCATGCTCGCCGATGATTCCGGCAAGTCCGCTCATACGAATTCGGCGATCTGGCGAAAAGGAGCGATCTTGGCATCGGGACCACCGACCATGGTAATTCCTCGAACCGAAAGCCATGCATGGGCGCGAACCGTGTTGTCTTCGCCAAGACGAACGCCGACATGCAGAACGGATTGCCGGTCGAGAAGATTCATGAGTATTTTTCCAAGCGATGCTTGGGAAAGACAGGTTTCGCTCGGGGACAGGCGAATTGCGCGCCGAACCGCACGCTGAACGATCGTCACTTCTCGAGCGGTCGCCTGCGATTTGCCGGGGCCATTGGGCAAAAATCGGTGCACCATCTCAAACCGGCCCATGCGAACGGCCAGCCCGATCAGAAAGCCGCACGGGATGGCAAAGGCCAGCAACGTGACTTCATTGAGGAAAAGTCGGCGAAGGCGACTATTGGCTGTTTTCGACACGTCCGCTTACGATCAGCCCCGCCGTTTCCAGCCCTTCGATAAACCCGCGGACATCGCCTGCGATCTGGCTGCGTTCGGCGTCGTATTTGTTGGTGAGATCATCGACGATGCTTTCTTCGTCCGCGCCATCCTCGATCTTGCGCCAGATCTCGATGCCCATCTCGTTTAACCTGAAATAGGCATTCGACGAGAGGTCAAGGACCACGAGGGACGATTCAAGCTCCGCCGTGGTTACAGAGGAGTTTACAGTAAAACCATTCGACAAAGCAGTCTCCGCCTAGCCCGAGATTGGGCAAATGGCTCCGCCATGGCCAATGCACCATGGCGGAGCCGAAAGAATTACGACAAGGTCAGCTCGCCGTCGGGAGTGCCCACCGGGAAATCGAAGTCGAGAGTCGCGCCCGAGGAATTGCCCATCGTGAGCTCCTCGAAGGAGCCAATCATTTCCAAAACAGGCGAAACATACGTGCTTTTATCCGTCATAACAATCTCCATCGTGCTAGCCTCGGTACAACCCTTAGCAAGTGCAGCATTTGCGTTAACCATGTTAACAAATGGTTAATGCTTGGGGGTCCTTGTTTGGCGACGGCCATACGCGGTCCCAATCCCCCGTCAGGGCAGTGATTTTCGAGGTAATTTTAGTTTTGTTCGTCTGACCCCGGGTGGAGAAAACACAGGCGAGATACCTGCGCGCGGGGGCCGCATTCCGCCGCCGTAAAAAGCAAAGATTTCTCTTTTTATTTCCATGATATCGGGCGATATTCGCTCCTAAATGGGTGACAGGATCAACTATGGCTGTTGAAGTTCAGCAACGTGCATTGGTTACAGGCGGCGCCGGTTTTTTGGGATCGTTTCTGTGTGAACGCTTGATTGAAGACGGCCGAGATGTCGTCTGTGTCGATAATTTTTTCACGGGCCGGAAGCAAAATATTGCCCATCTGATGAGCAATCCGAACTTCGAAGTGCTCAGACATGACGTTACGATCCCGCTTTATCTCGAAGTCGATGAAATCTACAATCTGGCGTGTCCGGCAAGCCCTGTTCACTATCAATATGATCCGGTATCGACGACAAAGACGAGCGTCCATGGTGCCATCAATATGCTTGGCCTTGCCAAACGTACCAAGGCGCGAATTTTCCAGGCTTCGACATCTGAAGTGTATGGTGACCCGCTCGTGCATCCTCAGCGCGAAGATTATTGGGGGCACGTCAACCCGATCGGACCGCGTTCGTGTTACGACGAAGGCAAGCGTTGTGCCGAAACACTGTTTTTCGATTACTGGCGCCAGTTCCAGTTGAAGATCAAGGTCGCGCGAATCTTCAATACCTATGGTCCGCGAATGCGCCCCGACGACGGGCGCGTGGTTTCGAATTTTATTGTGCAGGCATTAATGGGTCAGCCCATCACTATCTACGGGGATGGAACGCAAACTCGCTCTTTCTGTTATGTCGATGATCTGATCGATGGGTTTATCGCCATGATGCACAGCCCCGCGGATATGACCGGACCGGTAAATATTGGAAACCCGAACGAATTCACGATTGGCGAACTCGCCGAACTGGTCATCGAATTGACGAATTCGCGATCGGAGATCGTGCATAAGGCTTTACCCGTGAACGATCCGAAGCAACGTCAGCCCGACATTTCGCTGGCGAAAGACGCGCTTAATTGGGAGCCAAAAGTCAAGCTTCGCGAAGGCCTCGTCAAGACGATCGCATATTTCGATGGCTTCTTGCGCGAAAAGGGCGCGATCGGTGAGGACAGCGCGGCAAATCTGACCTCAAAACGCGATGAGCGCGTATCATGAGAACGGTTCTGGTGATCGGCGGTGCCGGTTACGTCGGCTCACATTGTTGCAAGGCTTTCGCTGCCGCAGGCTGGCGCGTAGTCTGTTTCGATAATCTTTCACGCGGCTGGCGCGACGCAGTGAAATGGGGCCCGTTGATTGAGGGGGATCTGCTGAACCGGAGCGAGATTAGCGCCGCGGTTCGGGATACGCGGCCCGATCTTATCGCCCATTTTGCCGCATTCGCCTATGTCGGCGAATCCGTTGCTAGCCCTGAAATCTATTATCGGAACAATTGCGTCGGTACGATCAACATGCTCGATGCGATGCTGGAGTACGAGGTAAAGCCGCTACTGTTTTCGAGCACGTGCGCGTCCTACGGTATTCCGCAGCATCTGCCGATCGACGAAAACCATCCACAGGTTCCCATCAATCCCTATGGCGAATCGAAGCTCATGGCAGAAAAGATGCTCCGCGATTATGGCGCGGCACATGGGCTGCGCACCGTGGCATTGCGCTATTTCAACGCCGCGGGGGCCGATGCGGACGGAGAGATTGGCGAACGGCATGAGCCGGAAACACACGCCATTCCCCTCACGATCGAGGCCGCCATCGATCCGGATGCTACGTTTACGGTCATGGGCACCGATTTCGATACGCGCGACGGGAGCGCTGTTCGCGATTACATCCATGTCACGGATCTGGCCTCGGCGCATGTCGCGGCGGGCGCGTTCGCACTTGCCAACGAAGGAAGCCATATTTTCAATTTGGGCACGGGCGTCGGCACAACCGTACTGGAACTGCTTGCCGCGGTCGAACGCATAGCGGGACGTCGCCCTTCGGTGGAGATGGGCGGCCGACGTGCGGGCGATCCGGCGGCTCTGGTCGCATCATATGAAAAGGCGCAGCGGGTATTGGGCTGGCAACCGCAATGCTCCGACATCGATACGATTGTCGATACCGCTTTGGCCTGGAGGCGAAGCAGGGCGGGCGCGTAGTGGAAGTTGGCGATATCGATCATATCTTAACAATGTTAATGGTGGCCGACCGAGGTGCGGATCATTCCGACCACAATTGTACGAAGGGTTTGCCAACCATTGGATCATGCGTGGCTCGACGAGCGCCGGTGAGCCGCCTGAAGACGAAGCGCATGATATACGCGGCGGTTGACGTGGGAGCAGTCTGGAGCATTTCGAACAGCAATTGGCTCGACAATCTGTACATCCGGCTACGCAACGCGCGAAGAAGCATCCATTTGAGCATTTGAAATCGCCCCCGGCGGGCAATCGCGACAAGGGCGGGATGACGGTCGACCGTTTCCTTTATGCACAAGTCCCGCGAACGCAGCATCTGTTGAAAATCACTGGACATTCCCTCGGGCATTTCGCGGTAGCCGACCAGATGTTCCTTCACCACCGCGAAGTTGTAATGTTCGGCAATTGCCAGATACAGCTTGTTGTCTTCGCAGCCTTGGGCGTTACGCGCGCGCAGGGTTTCGTCATAACCGCCAGCATGCTCGATCGCGGCACGTGTTACGAGGGGCGAACTCGCGTGCCCTACGATGTTGTGGACGCATAATTCCGCGAGAACGTTTCCCTCCGCCGTGTGACGGGATTCGAACTCGATAATTCGACCTTGGCGATCGATCTTGGCGAACCAGGTGTAAACGAGCCCGATGTTCGGGAACGCCTTCAAGACATCCAACTGGCGCTCCAGCTTGGCAGGGTGCCAAAGATCGTCGGCGTCAATGGGCGCAATCAGATCCGCCGTGCTTACGCTGATCGCCGTGTTGCGGGCCTTGGCAACGCCGCCATTGGCCTGTTGAATAACCCGCACACGCGGGTCCGACGCGGCATGCTCCCGTGCAATATTGAATGTATTATCTGTCGACCCATCGTCGACCACGATCACCTCGATAAGGCTGTATGTCTGCGCAAGAACGCTGTTCAGCGTATCGGTTAACGTGTCTGCGCTGTTATAAGCTGGAATGATGACCGAGATGAGGCGTTCAGAACGATGATCGTCGGCATTGGGCTGTGAGGGGGGCAGTGGGCTCATGCCGGCTGCCATTTACAAGGGGGTAGAGCCTCAACCACTGGAACGAGCGCCCGGTTCGCGCATAGCAAATTGCTCTTTTCCCCCTCGCAGCTGCTCTTGTCTGGCCTTTCCCCGTTATCGATATGTTGCATAGCGAGGTTCTGCCGAAAGGAACCGTTTGCGCTCTTATTCCTCAAGCGCATTTGTCGTCCAGCGTCGTGGTGGCGATAATTTGCCCACATCCTCGGTCGAGCCGGTAATGTTCAAGGGGTAAGCATGCCAATGGTAGTCATAAGCGTATTCCCAGCCAGCGGGAAATATCCCGACGCTGACGAAATAGCGGCCCGCGGCGAGATCGACACGGTCGAGTTCGAGGCGGACCACGCCCTTCTTGCCCGTATCATTTAAAATGGCCTCGTCGGCCTCTGTATTTACGTCGAGGCATTTGATTTCCTCTGCCGTTGCGATCGTGACGCTGACGATCGGTTCCGAAATGCCTCCTTCGGTGAAACAGACTTCGATGGAAAGGGGCGCGCCCGTTTCGATTGCATCGACGATAGCTTCCGAACGGTCCCGCAGGCTTACCGCATCGATTTTCTTCTCGAGCGAACCAAATCGATTTTCATGCGCGCGTAACACGATGCCCCCCGTGCTAATCTCATCGGGCATTTCGGAATATGTCCGCTCTCGGGTTTGCTGCGCCATGGCCGCGCGATACTCACCGCTCAGGACATCAGGCGGGCCGTGCGCAACGACTTCTCCCTTTCGCAACCAAAGGGCGTCGGTGCAAAGTTTCTCAACTTGGGAAAGATCGTGCGTGATCAAAATGATGGCCGATCCTTCGTCGCGATGGCGGCGAATACGGTCAAGGCATTTGGCCTGAAACGCAAGGTCGCCCACCGACAGGACCTCGTCGATCAGCAAGACGCCGGGATCGGTATGGATCGCAACCGAAAAGCCGAGGCGCAGACGCATGCCCGCGCTGTAGGTGCGCACAGGGCTGTCGATGAAATCTTCCAGTTCGGCAAAGGCAATTATTTCATCCATGCGCGCGGCGATCTGTCTGCGGGTCAGCCCGGCAATTACGCCGCCGATTAGCACGTTGTCGCGCCCACTAAGTTCCTGATGCATGCCAGCATTCAGCTCGAGAAGGCCGCTTATGCTTCCCGTGGTCACGACCGAACCTGTATCGGCCCGCATGACGCCGCCAACGATCCGCAGCATCGTCGATTTGCCGCTGCCGTTATGACCGATGATCCCGAGCATCTCTCCCGGCTTCACCTGAAAACTGACGTCGCGGACCGCCCAGAAATGATCGGAAACCTTCGCAGCACGAAAGCCGCGCCGCATGGCTTCCCTGATCGAACTGGCGCGCGGACCGTCATAGCGCGCGAAACGCTTGCCCAGATCGCGAACTTCGACCGAGCCGCTCATCAAAGCTCCTCTAGGAAACGATAGCGCGCACGGCTGAATATCCGGACGCCGAACACGAGGAACAGGCAGGACCCCGCCGTGATGATGCCAAGTGCGGTCCAATTCGGCCAAATGCCGTACATAACGATATCGCGATAGGACGAAATGACCCACGTCATCGGATTAAACCGAAACATGACGTGAAAATCCGGCGGCACGTTTTGCAAGGAAAAAAAGATCGGCGTGACGTAATATCCCAGTTGCAAGATGATCGGCAGAATCTGCTCCACATCGCGCAGGCCGACATTGAGGGCCGCGATGATGTACGCAACCGAGAGGATGAAAAGAAACTGCGCGATGATCACGACCGGCAGAGCGATCAGCACAAAAGTTGGCGTCGCGCCGTCAATCCAGGAGAGCGCGAGAAGAAGCGGGAATGCGATCGCGAGATTGAGCAGTGCAGATAATACCGATATCACCGGTAGCGCCGCGACAGGAAAGCCGGGTTGCGCGACGAGTCCCTGATTGGCCGATATGCTGGTGACCGAAGCGATAAGAGCCTGTTGCGTCCAGTTCCACACGATAATCCCTGTAAACGCATAAGATGCGTAGCGGGGAATATCGAGATTAATGACACGCTGAAACAGAAAATAGAAAATCAGCAAGAACATGATTGGGCTGGCAAGTGACCAAAGTATGCCGACTTTCGTATGCTTGTAACGACCGCGAAAGTCCCTGCTGACCAAAAGCAAGACAACGTCTTTCCAATGGTTAAGGCGCATCTTCAAGTCAGGAGATATGCCCCCCATTATGTATGACCTTCGTGTAGGGTAAAAGAGATCTTCTACGCCAAGCAATCCACACCAAATGGCTGCGTTTCTAAACGTAAGCGAAAAGTGCGGATGATCAAGTTTGTTCGCTGCATGAGAGCACTCCAAGGCTGCTTACCGCCACCCCTCTCAGTAGGTTCACTGCTCTGGCAAAAGGACCCGCCCGGCCTTGCTTGCTGTATCCAGCATGCCCCCCTATGGATTGCATGTGCCTTCATTGTCAGGACAGATTTGATGCAACGCTCTCCGGCACATTCCGATCCATCGGCAATACAAAGTTGCCAATCCATCGAACCATTTGCCGACATCTTTCGCTCACCGATCGACAAGGCGTCGCCAATTGTGGCGGGGCGACCGGCTCTGGTCATTTTCGAAGCAGACGGTCTGCCGGCCGGTCAACAATGGCTGAAGCCAGGCGAGCAAGCTGACCCATCCGAGGAGATTGCCGCGCGTATCGAGGCACGGCGCGAGCGACCGATTCGCGCGTCCGCCGGCTATTCGACAAGCGTGGTGATCTGCACCCGAGACCGCCCAGAAGAATTGCGTCGGTGTCTGGCAAGCTTTGCCGATCAAAGCTGGACACCCGACGAATTGATCGTAGTTGACAACGCCTCTCGCGATCAACGGACCCGGGACGTCGTATTGTCCGCCGGGGCAACCTATATCCGTGAGGACCGACCCGGGCTCGACTTTGCGCGCAACAGCGGGGCGCGCGCGGCGCACGGCGATATTGTGCTTTATACCGATGACGATACCGAACTTCACGAACGGTGGGTCGAGAGCACGATCGCCGCGTTCGATGCACCCGACATCATGGCCGTGACGGGCCTTGTTCTGCCCGCCCGTCTCGATACCGAAGCGCAATGGATATTCGAAACCGAATGGAGTTTCGGGCGCGGGTTCGACCGTATCGATTATGGCTACGATTTTTTTTCTCAGAATGGCAGATATGGTTGCCCTGCGTGGATCGTCGGTGCCGGCGCGAACATGGCCTTTCGCCGGATCATATTCGACCGTGTCGGCTATTTCGACGAGAGGCTAGATGTCGGACAGGCGGGTTGTTCGGGCGACTCCGAGTTTTGGTACCGTATACTCGCCGCAGGTTATATCTGCCGCTACGAACCGTTGGCGGTGATGTTTCATCATCATCGTCTGGAGATGTCGGGATTGGCCAGTCAGATCTATCACTATATGCGCGGGCATACAGCGGCGCTTATGGTTCAATATCAACGAACGGGGGAGACCGGTAACCTACGGCGCGCGTTTGTTCTGCTTCCTAAATACTATCTGGGCCTTCTCGCTAACCGTCTGAAGAATGGCTTGACCAACAAAAACCGCTTCCTTGCCGAGCAGATCAAGGGTGCGGCCGCTGGAATATGGTTCTTCATTCGGAACAGGCAAATGCCCGCGCCGCCCGCGGAGTCATCCGATATTCCCCGACGGTGAACCGAACGGCAGGGTGAGCCCTGCATCCGCGGTCACTCCATTTTCCAGAAACGGCGCACCCACGACCGAACCGGACTTCCTGCGCATTTTCTGTCGAAAGAACTTCGCACCAAGTTTGGCGCGCCTCGCCACCATGCGTAACGGGCGCGATTCGGCGCGGCGTTCGTGGATCAAGGTCATGCAGTTCTGCCAGTTCAGGGCATCGAGCTCACGCCAAAGCATCCATTCGAGATAATGGCGCCGCCCCCACTCCAGTTCGAGGCGCGAGTTGGGATGGCGCACGGCCATTTCCCCGCGCACGATCGCATCCGAACGCAACATTTGGGAAACGTCGCCAGACATTGCCGCAGCCGTGGACCGATAACCTACGAGGTAGTCCGGTATGACGGCAAAATGGCTGCGTTCGGCAAGCAAAAGGTAAAGTTTCCAATCTTCGCACCCTTGCGCCTTTCGAGCACGAAGTGACGGATCGAAGCCGCCGACGCCCTGTACCAGATCTTTGCGCATCAATGCAGAACTGCCATTGCCGACGAAATTTCCATAGAATAGCTGCGGCAAAACATCGCCGGCGTGGGAGGGCGAATTGGCCCGTGAGATGACGCTGCTTTCCTCGTCAATGACCGCGCTCCAGCAATAAACGAGGCCCGTATATGGACCCGCGGAATGCATGGCGCGCAATTGACGTTCGATCTTACGCGGGCGCCACAAATCATCCGCATCGACCGGTGCGATGAACTCTCCTTTTGCCAGTTCGATACCGTGGTTACGCGCCGCCGCGACCCCGCCGTTTTCCTGCGTGACCACACGTATCCTCGGGTCAATAGCAGCCTGCCTTTCCGCCACGTCGCGGGTATTGTCCTTCGAGCCATCATCGACGACGATAATCTCGAGGTTTCTGTGGCTTTGCTCGCGAATGCTCAGAAGCGTCTCATCAAGTGTCGCAGCGGCATTGTAAGATGGTACGACCACGCTGACGAGATCATCGGTTGAGTGGAACGGTTCGATAAGGCACCTGTCAATCTTGTCGCGCTCCGGAATGCAGCGCCTCGGTAGTGCGGGGTTACGGCTGTTCAGTGCACGGTTAAATCATTTTGTAAAACCTTGCACATGCTCCGCATCTATTCCGATACGCCCACATCGATGAGGGCGGATCTGTCTGTTCCCTCTGAACCGTGACAGCTCCGCCTTTGAAAACCGAAGGGAAGCACGCATGCGACAAAGTCCGATAGGATCGTGGCGCGTGCAAGATAGTTAGCCGCGCGAGACCATTGCGCGATAACGTTGGACCGCTTTGGACAAAGCCAACTTTGAAACACAATTTTCGCGAACTTGTGGCATTGCCTGTGCCGATTTGCGAAAACCCGTAACAATCGGGCAGAAAAGGAAAGACTATGCGGCGCACCATGACCACGACCCCTATCGAAGGGCAGCGTCCGGGAACGTCCGGGCTGCGGAAAAAGGTAACGGTCTTCCAGCAGCCTTCCTATGCAGAGAACTTTCTTCAGTCCGTGTTCGACGTGGTCAAGCCGAGCAGCGACGCCACGCTCGTGATCGGTGGGGACGGTCGCTTTCACAACCGGACCGTGATTCAACAAGCCATGCGAATGGCCGCCGGGAACGGATATGGCCGTGTCCTGGTCGGGCGCGGAGGTATTCTTTCCACCCCCGCAACGAGCCACATCATTCGTAAATATGGCGCTTCGGGCGGCCTCGTTCTCTCGGCGAGCCACAATCCCGGCGGTCCGCAGGGGGACTTCGGAATCAAGTATAATATCGCGAACGGCGGCCCCGCCCCGGAAGCGGTGACCGAAGCCATTTACGCTCGTACGGTTGAAATCGATCGTTGGTACATCGTCGATGCACCGGATATCGATCTCGATACTTTGGGAGCGAATCAGATCGGCGATATGCGCATCGAGATCATCGACCCGGTGGCCGATTATGCCGATTTAATGGAGGAATTATTCGACTTCGATGCCATCCGGGCCGCAGTTGCCGGTGGTCTCAGCATGAGCTTCGATGCGATGGGGGCTGTGACCGGACCCTATGCGACCGAAATTTTAGAAAACCGTCTGGGTTTCACCAAGGGGACGGTTCGCAATGGCACACCGCTCGAGGATTTCGGCGGACATCATCCCGACCCCAATCCCGTTCATGCGCACGAGTTGTATGATCTTATGATGAGCCCGACTGCGCCTGATTTCGGCGCGGCGTCCGATGGCGATGGCGATCGCAATCTTATCATCGGACGCGGCCGGTTCGTAACCCCGTCGGATTCTCTCGCCATGCTGGCGGCCAATGCGCATCTGGCTCCTGCCTATAAAAAGGGATTGCAGGGTATCGCCCGTTCGATGCCCACTAGCGCCGCCGCGGATCGCGTGGCCAATGCGCTGGACGTACCGTGCTATGAAACCCCCACGGGATGGAAGTTTTTTGGCAACCTGCTCGATGCCGGTTTCGTGACGATCTGCGGCGAGGAAAGCGCCGGCACGGGGTCCGACCACGTACGTGAGAAGGATGGGCTGTGGGCCGTGTTGCTATGGCTCAATATCCTTGCGGAGCGGCGCATTTCCGTCAATGCGCTGGCTCTCGATCACTGGAAAAATTATGGTCGGAACTATTATGCCCGGCACGATTACGAAGGCCTTGAGGGACCGGCAGCAAATGCGCTGATGGCGGAGCTAGAAAACAGCCTTCCCACGCTCGCCGGCAAAAGCTTCGGTCCGCTTACGGTGAGAGCGGCGGACAATTTCGCCTATAGCGATCCGGTCGACGGCTATAAAACCCCAGAGCAGGGCGTGCGCATCTTTTTCAAGGATGAATCGCGCGCCGTATTCCGCCTGTCCGGCACGGGAACGGAAGGGGCGACGCTAAGGATGTATCTCGAACGCTATGAGCCCGCCGAGGGCCGCTTGGACGAAGACACTACATATATGTTGGGCGAATTGACGGAAGCAGCAAAGACAATTGCCGCAATAGAGAAACACACCAAACGCACATCTCCAGATGTCGTGACATGATGCTATCAGCTAGGCCGTGAACCCATTAACGGGACGATGCCTGAGCCTTCATAAGCTGTTGCACCGCCCAGATGGCAATCGGGACTGCCAGAATCACGAAGACGATAATTCGCGTGTTCCATTGCTCCCCGCTGAAGAATGCGATCAGGGCGGTGGCAAAGAAGAACAGCGTCCAAGACATCCACGGTTTCATAGCAGCCATCTTATCATTCCTTCCCTCTCGGAGCGAAAACTGAGTCAGCGTCGGCATGAGCCGATATGATCTGACTGACTTCGAATGGCGTGTAATCGAACCGCTGCTGCCCAATAAGCCACGAGGCGTTCCGCGGTCGATGATCGCCGCGTGCTGAACGGCATCTTTTGGGTACTACGATCAGGTGCGCCGTGGCGCGATCTACCGGAGCGCTATGGCCCACGCACTACCTGCTACAACCGCTTTGTCCGCTGGCGAAAGGCGGGCGTCTGGGGTCGGATGATGGACGCCATCACCTCTGCGTATGATGGTGACATCCAAATGATCGATAGCACTTCTATCCGGGCGCACCAACAGGCTGCGACGGCAAAAAGGGGGATCGAGATCATTGTCTCGGTCGCTCCCGAGGCGGGCTCACGACCAAAATCCATGCTGTCGTCGACGCGCAAAGGCTCCCGATCCAGCTCTGCCTGACTGCTGGGCAGGCGCATGACGGGCAAGTTGCCGACGAACTGCTCAACCATCTCGGGCCGCGCATGATCGTGCTTGCCGACAAGGCCTACGACGCCGACCGCATCCGCACGCTGATCGAGGAACAGGGTGCCACGCCCAACATCTCCGCCAAATCCAATAGAAAGTTGAAGCCGTGTTTCAGCAAACGGCTCTATCGCGAGCGCAACCTGATCGAACGGTTCTTCTCCAAGCTCAAACACTTCCGCCGCGTTGCTACCCGCTACGATGAGCCAGCCGGTAACTTCCTCGCCATGGTCCAACTCGCCTCAATCCGGCTATGGCTCCGCGCTTATGAGTCTACGACCTAGGCTCAGGACCTATTAAAGGGATTCTCCTGACAGTCTGATGCTTATTCATTGGCGGCGCTCAGGAGGCGTTGCCAT
>NZ_JAIQCI010000093.1 GCF_022378335.1 Croceicoccus hydrothermalis | reverse complement strand
AGGCCGAACACATGGATGCACCCGACCGAAATCATCAGTGCAGAAAACCCTTGCGCAGCAGAGGCCGTCCACACATGACCCCCAGCTTTCCCCCAGCTGGGATTAGAGCCGGGTGGTTGTTTTGCGCATCAGCGCGGTTGAAGCAATGGGCTGCGTAGCGGAGCCCGTAGGGCGTAGCGAAGCAGGCCATTGCTTATCCAGTTTGGCGGCGAACGCCGCCGGGGTTGCGTAGCCAAGGGATGAGTGTGGTCTCTCCCGGTTGTAATCTTTCACCCAGGCCGCGATCTCGACGCGGGCATGCGCGAGGCTGAGGAACAGTGTCTCGTTGAGAAGCTCGTCGCGCATCCGGCCGTTAAAGCTCTCGCAGAAGCCGTTCTGCATCGGCCTGCCCGGCGCGATGTAATGCCACTCCACGCCGATCTCTCCACACCATGCGAGCACAGCGTTGCTGGTGAGTTCCGTGCCATTATCGCTGACTATCATCCCGGGCTTGCCGCGCTCGGCGATCAGCCCGGCTAGCTCGCGCACGACCCTGCGACCACAGATCGAGGTGTCCGGCACCGCTCGCAGGCACTCCCTGGTTACATCGTCGACGATGTTGAGCACGCGGAACCGCCTCCCAGACGCCATCTGATCGTGAACAAAGTCCAGGCTCCACCGCTGGTTGGGCAGAGCACGCACCGGAGCCGGCGCCCTGGTCCCGACAGCTCGCTTGCGGCTACGTCGCCGTCTGACCGCCAGTCCTTCCTCCTGGTAGAGGCGCTGGGTCTTCTTGCGGTTGATCATGATCCCCTCCCGGCGCAGCAGGATGTGCAGACGGCGATAGCCGAACCGGCGACGCTGGTTGGCCAGCTCGCGCAGCTTCTCGCGAAGCGCAGCATCATCGTCCCGCGTGGAACGGTAGCGCACGCTCTTGCGATCGGCATCGGTGACACGGCACGCCCGCCGTTCGCTCATTCCGTGACAGGTCTGGAGATGAGCGACAGCTTCCCGCTTCGCGGCGGGCGTCAAAACTTTTTTGCCAGAAGATCCTTGAGCGCGGCCTGATCGAGCATCGCATCCGCCAGCAGCCGCTTGAGCTTTGCGTTCTCGCTCTCGAGCACCTTCAGGCGCAGAGCTTCAGATATCTCCAGCCCGCCATACTTCGACCTCCAGTTGTAGATCGTCGCTTCCGACACCCCGTGCCGCCGCGCCAGGTCAGCGGTCTTCGCACCAGCCTCCGCCTCCTTCAGCACGCCAATAATCTGCTCTTCTGTGAACCTCATTCGCTTCATCTCGTCCGTCCTTCCATCAGGGCCGGACTCTAATCGAGACTGGAGGAAAATCAGGGGGTCATGTGTGGACGGCCTCTGCTGCGCAAGGGTTTTCTGCACTGATGATTTCGGTCGGGTGCATCCA
>NZ_JAIQCI010000092.1 GCF_022378335.1 Croceicoccus hydrothermalis | reverse complement strand
ATCATCAGCCCAATCTCCGCTTGCCTGCGGAACACTGAATCAGGACTTCACGCCAATCGCAAGCGGGACTTTTTCAACAGAATACACCCCACCTCCGACATTCAGGGGCCGCTCGGGCAGTCCCGAAAGCGGATGTCACTGGAGGCTCACGGCTGTGACCGCTTTCGGGAGCCGTGGGCGGTTGGGCCAATGACCGATATTGAGGCGCAAAGCGGAAGCACGGTTGCATAGCCGAGAGCGTCCGAATGACCGGCGCCTGCACGTTGTATTTCCCGCGGCGTCACCGATTGCGGAGATTATTCCTAACCGAACCCAATGGACATACTGCGCATGTCGCAAGGTTTTATCGGGCCACGCCCTTTTGAAAAAACCAACGACGGCGTCAGCGCAAAAATGATCGGTTGCGCGGAAGCGAAGGTCAAGCTTCAACAGCGCTTGGCAACTGCAAAATGACCAACACCCGCTTACAAGAAAGCGTGTATTCTAAATCGAAAACGCATGCGGTCGCCAACGTCGAACGCCCCGGTAATTTGTGTTCTCCAACATCGCAAAATCGCATCGATCAAGCCTGAAATTTTGCTCAAGCGGTGTGGACAAAATCCGAATGGTAGATTTTGATCGTCCGCCAGTTTCAGACGCTGCAAGGCCGATCCTAAACGGCGGACACCAGCGGAGAATGTCCACATGATCGTCCAAGGCGGTATCACCGCGATTGTGTGGACAAAATTCTTTCACCTTCCCATTCGGTCAGGAAAAACGCGTGGACAAATGCGAAATTTTGGCCACGATTTTTTAGTAGGCGCAATACCGCAAAAATGGGGAACCCCATTTTTGCATGCTGTGGACACGGCTCTCTAGCTCCAATTCGAGCTGTCCCTGCCTGTCGGCCGGAACCTCCTTATTGCGAGCCGGTCGTTGAGACCGTTTGTCCATGGGTTCGGCGTTGTCCCGCCTCAGGTCCTTTGTGTGGACAATGTCCACACGCCGGAAGGTCAGCTCGGTGAGCGTGACGAAAGAAACAATCAGAAGGGAAAGGTGCAAGTTCTTCAGCTTTTCACCTGCAGTTCAATGCGCTGGCAGCGCCCTCCCGGCCGCGGGTTGAGCCGACCATGGAAGAAGGTTGATAGGTGAAAAAGAGACGAAGCAAATCGGTAGGATGAAAATCAAGATCGATGCTTCCGTTGGATCGGTCGATCCAGCGTCTGCAATAGGAAGTCTCGATGGAATACAACGAACTCAATGAATATAATCCCGCACTGCGGCTGCTGGCCTTGCCGCTCGTGGCCATGGCTTGGGCAGGACCGATCCGAACCGTCAAATCGCCCTATCTCCCGCCAAGTTCCATTGCGTTTGGTGACTGCAAGCTGGTGATCGGAGTGACGCCGACGGACGCTCTCTACTTCAACAATTTTGAGAGAGCGGCGATAGATCTGGCCAGTGATACGATGCTCATCCGGGCGGGCCTGTCCCCCGAACAAGACAATCCGGTCACGGTGGACGTTGCGATGCGCACGCCTGCAGACTTGCTGATCTTTCGCGCCCACCACTTCGTGGAGCGGGAGAATGGCGATCTGTGGCTGTGCGCCGAGCGGTCACGAGGGCCCGCCCTCAAGCTTGGCAGTAGGGGTCTGGAATTGCATATGCGTCAGCCGTTCTGCGATGAGGAACGCGGCGACGGCG
This sequence comes from Croceicoccus hydrothermalis, assembly GCF_022378335.1. GTDB lineage: Bacteria > Pseudomonadota > Alphaproteobacteria > Sphingomonadales > Sphingomonadaceae > Croceicoccus > Croceicoccus hydrothermalis. The sequence goes on along the minus strand of NZ_JAIQCI010000092.1, from coordinate 59 downwards.
CCTGCCGAGCCGCAGCGCAAATCGTTCGCCTGTCGCGGGGGCTGATCTGATGGCGAAAC
>NZ_JAIQCI010000012.1 GCF_022378335.1 Croceicoccus hydrothermalis | reverse complement strand
GGCATGCAGGGGCTGGCCTTGCAGGTGCAACAGGGCCTGAAGCGCGATCCGCATGGCGGCGACCTGTTCGTGTTCCGCGGGCGGACGGGATCGCTGGTCAAGATCATCTGGCACGACGGCATCGGCATGTCGCTCTATGCCAAACGGCTCGAGAAGGGGCGCTTCGTCTGGCCCTCGGCTCGGGAAGGCATGGTCTCGCTGACCAATGCGCAATTGTCCTGCCTGCTGGAGGGGATCGACTGGCGTAATCCCCAGTATTCGTGGCGTCCGCAGAGCGCCGGATAGGTGCGGCATTTTCTTCGTTGGCTAGCGCATTTTTGGCTTTGACCGGAGGCCGATCTGTGATTCCATGCCCCTCATGGACAAGGCCGTATCGCCCCTTCCGGACGACGTCGAAGCGCTCAAGGCGCTACTGGCCGCCGCGGTCTTGCGCGCCGATGATGCCGAGGCCCGCCTTGCCAAGGCCAAGGCCCGCGAGAGTGCGATCGAGGCGCTGATCGCCCACCTCAAACTGCAGATCGCCAGGCTGCGCCGCGAGCAATATGGCGCCAGCGCCGAACGCAGCCGCCATCTGCTCGATCAGCTGGAATTGCAGCTTGAAGATCTCGAGGCCGATGCCTGCGAGAATGATTGCGCTGCCGAAGCCGCTGCGGCGAAGACGAGCGAGGTCGCCGCCTTCGACCGCAAGCGCCCGAGCCGCAAGCCGTTCCCCGAACATCTGCCGCGCGAACGCGTCGTCATCCCCGCGCCCTGTTTGTGCCCGTCCTGCGGCGGCGCGCGCCTGTCGAAGCTGGGAGAGGATATCACCGAGACGCTGGAAGTGATCCCGCGCCAGTGGAAGGTGATCCAGACGGTGCGCGAGAAGTTCTCCTGCCGGGACTGCGAGATGATTATGCAGCCCCCGGCGCCGTTCCATGTCGTGCCACGCGGATGGGCGGGCCCCAGCTTTCTCGCCATGCTCTTGTTCGAGAAGTACGGCCAGCACCAGCCCCTCAACCGGCAGGCCGAGCGCTTTGCCCGCGAAGGCGTTGCGCTCAGCACCTCGACATTGGCCGACCAGGTCGGTGCCGCCGCCTTCGCACTCATGCCGCTCTACCGGCGGATCGAGACCCATGTGCTGGATGCAACCCGGATCCACGGCGACGATACCACCGTGCCGGTCATGGCGAAGGGCAAGACCGATACGGCGCGCCTGTGGGTCTATGTGCGCGATGACCGACCCTTCGCCGGCTGCGATCCGCCAGCGGCCCTGTTCCACTATTCGCGCGACCGGCGCGGCGAGCATCCTCGGGCGCATCTGGCGTCCTGGGCAGGGATTCTGCAGGCCGATGCCTATGGCGGCTACAACGAGCTTTACGCGCCCGGTCGTCAGCCAGCACCCGTGATCGAGGCGGGCTGCTTCGCGCATGCACGCCGCAAATTCTTCGAGCTGGCCGATGTCGAGGGAGCCGCGCGCAGGAGAAGCCGCGGCGAGCACACCGGCATGATCTACCCGATTGCGCTGGAGGCCGTGCAGCGCCTCGATGCCCTGTTCGAGATCGAGCGCGGCATCAATGGCAAGACGGCAGCCGAGCGCGTTGCACTCCGGCAGGAACGCAGCGCGCCGCTGATGGCGGATTTGCACGCCTGGCTCACCGCGCAGCTCGCGAAGCTGTCGCGCAGCCATGATCTGGCGAAGGCGATAGGCTACATGCTCCGGCGCTGGGATGCCTTCACCCGCTTCCTCGATGATGGCCGGATCTGCATCACCAACAATGCCGCCGAGCGGGCACTGCGCTGTGTACCGCTGGGCCGCAAGGCATGGCTGTTCTGCGGTTCGGATCGCGGCGGCCAGCGCGCGGCTGTGCTCTACACGCTGATCCAGACGGCCCGGCTTAACGACGTGGATCCGCAGGCGTGGCTGGCCGATGTCCTCGCGCGCATCGCCGGACATCCCGCGCACCGGATCGATGAACTGCTGCCCTGGAACTGGCGTGCGAACGCAGGAGTGCTATCGCAGGCGGCATGACCGCTCGATCCATGCAGAGGCCCACGGCCATCGACAGCTTCACGCAAATCGCAACGCTGCGCATCGACCTCAAGGACAGCGATCCGCCGATCTGGCGGCAGGTCGAAGTGCCGACCTCGATCACCCTCAAGGTCCTGCATGACATCGTCCAGGCCGCGATGGGCTGGTTCGACTATCATCTCTGGGAGATGGTGATCGACGGCCAGGCATACGGCATCCCGATGGATGACGGCTGGGGCACTCCGCTGCCCAAAAATGCCTCGAGGGTTCGTCTGCGTGATATCCTGGCCCCGGGCACCATCAGGATCGCCTATTCCTACGACTTTGGTGACAATTGGCAGCACACGCTGACCCTGAGTGATGTTCGCCAAGGCGACCCGGCCATAGCCTACCCGCGCTTCATCGCCGGCGAGCGTAATTGCCCGCCCGAAGATTGCGGAGGGATTAGCGGCTTCTACGAAATGCTCGATGCGAGGTCCGATCCCGCGCACGAGGAACATGCTGACATCTGCCGCTGGCTCGAAGACTACGACCCAGAGGAACTGGATATCTTCCCCATCCAGGTCGCGCTCGGCCGTATCGCCGCCAAACGCAACGCCGCCGCAAAGCGCATCATCACAAAATAGGGCGTGTAGCTATCGCGCCGCGGTCCTCACCGGATGGATAC
>NZ_JAIQCI010000091.1 GCF_022378335.1 Croceicoccus hydrothermalis | reverse complement strand
CCGCCTAAACATCAATTCCCAGACGAGGCCCAAGCTCCGCTAATTTACGCAGCTAGGTGTGCCAAATGTTCTGACGACGGACAACTCACGAAGCAGCTTCGACATCTCGACGATCGTCGACGAGCGCCGCTGCTCTCCTTCTGGGATCGTGACGTCGATGAACAAGAATGTCGCGGTCTGTGCTTTTCCCTCGGCGGGCCGCACCTTGCCTTTCCACGCTTTCCTAAATTCGTTCATGCATTGGAGATTGTGCGTCAGGATGAATACTTGGGCAGCTTTCTGGAGGCGTGTCCGCACGAGTGAACACGCAAAGTTCAGGGCCTTCGTGTCAAGGCTCGACACGGGATCGTCGACGACGACAATGACGTCCTTGAGCTTCCGATTGTCCGCCTCAATAGACGACAGGAAGTAAGAGATCGCGATGGCGGTCTTCTCGCCCTCGCTAGGGACGCCCGAGATGGGCGTCCCGTGTCGCTGCAGCTCGTAACCCTCGTCGACGGGGTTGATCGTTAGCCCGTCGTATTCACCGGACCGGTCCTAAAGGGTTAGCGGGAGTGGCCTAAGCCTCTGATCTGAATTAGGAACTGGGTGTC
>NZ_JAIQCI010000090.1 GCF_022378335.1 Croceicoccus hydrothermalis | reverse complement strand
TGGACGCCCGCAATAACCTCTCGCTTTGAGACCGCTGGTGTGATTCATTCGGTGCATTGGAAGGAGAGCATCGATGCAGCCACACAGCCTGTTTTCGCTGGCGGAGCACCTGGACCGGTTGAGCAAGGACGGCGATCCGCTCGAGGTTTTGGCGGGTACGGTGGACTTCGAGCGTTTCCGGCCGCTGCTGACCCGCGGCCTAGGGTATAGCGACGGCGCAAAAGGCGGTCGGCCGCCGTTCGATCCGGTCGCGATGTTCAAGGTGCTGGTGGTTCAGGCGCAGCATAATCTCTCTGATGCGCGTATGGAATTCATGATCCGCGACCGCTTGAGTTGGATGCGTTTCTTCGGCTTCGATCTGGGCGGCGCGATGCCCGACGAGAACACCATCCGCCACTATCGCAACCGGCTTGGCGAGAGCGGCACGCTCGAAGCGCTTATGCAGGCGTTCGAGCGGCAATTGCGCGAAGCCGGCTATCTCGCCATGGGCGGCCAGATCGTGGATGCCACGCTGGTACCCGCGCCCAAGCAGCGCAACACCGAGGACGAGAAGGTCGCTATCAAGGCGGGCAAGTCGGCCAGGCAGATCTGGCACGGCAAGCCGAACAAGGCGCACCAGAAGGATGTCGACGCGCGCTGGACAGTGAAGATCGGCGGCAAGATCCGCTATCGCCCGGATGGGACACCGCTGCCGCAGATCGCCACGCCGGTGTTCGGCTATAAATCCCATATCAGCATTGACCGGCGCTTCGGCTTTATCCGCAAGGCAGCGGTGACATCGGCGGCGCATAGTGACGGGCGCCAACTGCGACGGGTCATCGATACCAGCAATACAGCCAGCGATGTCTGGGCCGACAGCGCCTATCGCAGCCAGAAGAACGAGACATGGCTGGCCGCAACATGCTCACGAGCCGGATCCATCGCAGAAAGCCCAAGGGCAAACCGATGCCCGAGTGCATCGCGCGCGCCAATGCCTCGAAATCGGCCGTGCGGGCCAAGGTGGAGCACGTCTTTGCGCACCAGAAGAACCGCTATGGTCTATTCATCCGGACCATCGGGCTCGCCAGGGCGCAGGCCAAACTTACGCTGGCCAACCTGGTCTACAATTTTGATCGCCTGATCTTCCACGAGCGGCGGGCAGCCACAGAATAGGTGCGCCTGAAATGCAGGAATCGGGCTGACCAGCGACGGAAATACAACCTCAGAACGCCCAGCGCTGTCATCAAATGGCACTCCTCACGCTACGGACCTCAAACCGCCCAATCACGCGGCCAAAGTCAGAGTTGTTGCGGGTGTCCAG
>NZ_JAIQCI010000011.1 GCF_022378335.1 Croceicoccus hydrothermalis | reverse complement strand
GCTGGGCACTCATCGCTATGCGATGTTCAGCAAGGCGGGCGTCTTCAGCCGCGATGAAGGCGAGGAGCTACGCTTGGAGTTCAGAGCAGGGTTTCTTGGCCGCCCGGTCCTGGGCGAGCAGCCAATGCGCATCGGCCTGGGTCAGCCGGTTTTCGCGCTGGCGCACGTACACGGCCTCGGCGGTGTCTTCAGCGCCGCAAAGCACGCGGCGGGCTTTGGCCAGAACGTCGTCTGCGGCCCCGTTGATGATCGTGTCTTCGGGGTTGCGCTTGATGAGAGCTGCGATGTTTGCAGGGGTCGGAGCTGCCTTGTATTGGTAGACCTGATTATCAGCGCCGAGGGCGAGGATCTTCTTGTTCAGCAATTGGCCGAGCATCCGCGCGGCGTCCTTTTCGGTGATTAGGCGTGAGACGAGAAGCTCCAGATCGCAACGCATTCCGGTGTCGTAAGCCGCGCGTGTCGCCGGGTCAGGGTCCATGGGGCCAGCAGGTGGCTCGTGGTCGGCAAGCCATGCGTCGATCTCGGCGAGAGCCGGGCCGTCATAACCCGGCACGCGGTGGAAGTCGTCGGCGCCGCCCTGACCGGCGTTTTGAGCGTGGAACGCGCGCTTGCCGTTAACATACACGCTGGCCGAGTACGCGGTTGTCTCTTGAGATAGGTGGTTGGCCACCTTTAGGTTCTTCAGTTCGATTTTCATGCCAAGGCCCTCGTTGATCGTGATGGACGCCTTTCCCCTCCCCCTCTTCTTTGCTGCCCGATTGAATGCTTCTGCGCGGCTCCGATTATGCCGCGCGGCGGCTGTGCAATTCGGCGAAACGGTCTCGCACGTCGTTGGCGACGGGGTATTTGTTGGGGAGGTTGAGAGCCTCGAGCAGCCGGCCTCGAACTGCGGCAATGGTTCGAGCCTCGTCCATTGCGGGAATCCGGGGAGGCCATCCCCTGCAGAAGCGTAGACCTGGAGGAAGCGAGCCTTCGGCCTGACGCCGCTCTGTTGCGACGGTCTTGGCAGCGGCGATGAGCGTGGTTTGCTCGGGCAGAAGCAACTCGGATGCCACGTCTGCGAGCCATCGGCTTGCCTGGAAGGAAAAGCTTGAGGCGATCTCGATGTCGACGATATCGCGGTAGGATTGGTGATTTCCCGGGGCCTTGGCCGACGTGACGAGGTTATGCAGGCTCGCGAGAACACAATAGCTGCAGGAAAGTCGGGTCGCGCCCATGTGATAGGCTTCGTGGAGCGGGAAGCCGATCTGTGCGTGGGCCTCGAACACTTCTTGGGCTGTCCATTGCAGGATCGGATGCCACGTCAGCATTTGCGTGCCGGCGCGGTTGCCCGACGGGGCGAAGCGGGTGTCCATTTTGAAGACGGGCGCCTTTGCGCGATTTGCGCTTTCCTCCCGGCGGATCCCGACAATGGAGACGATTGTTTCTCCACTGAAGGTCGCCTTCAGATGAGAGCCGATCGGTGCAACCTTGGTCTCGCTGGTACAAAAGCGGAGCTGCGCGCTCGAGAAGGGTGAGACGAGCTGGTACGTTTCCAAACCGACATAACGGTCAACCGAGCTGACCCAGCGTTGGCGCCAGCGATCGATCAGACCTCCGGCCTTGCGGCGCACAACGTGGAGCGGCACGCGTAAGTGATCGGCGACGTCCTCGACGAAAGGCGCGGTCGAGGGCCATTCGATGTCTCCAAGGTCGGCATGAATGGCATGGCGGCGAGACTGCGGATGACCGATCTCGTCGAGATAGGCGTTCGTTGCGAATGCAGCCGCGCTTGAATCCTTGCCGCCCGAGAGGCTGTAAACGACGTGGGCATTATTCCTCAACGCGCGTTCGATGGTCGCCGCGTGGGCGATCGGAGGTAATGGTTTGACCATGGTGGTCCCTTTCAGGCGGCGTGAAGAATGTCGGCCGCCCACTGCTCGAGCCAGGGTTCCGTGATTTCATCATGGCCGAGATCGCCGGTCTCGATCAGATCGTTGAGTTCGGTTCGTGCTAGCGCAAGCGCGCGTTCCCAGGGGCTGTCCGGTGGATGCTCAGCGGTCCTGGTCATGCCGATCTGCAACTGTTTGGGCGGACGACAGGCGGCTCGTCGCTGGCGCAGAAACCAACTTGTCATATGCTGGGCGACGAATGCGTCCCGCTTGCTGATTCCGCGCCTGTGTGCATCGTGGCGAGCAGCAATGCCGTAGGCCTGCGAGTCTATGCTCGCGACCCGGTCGCCGAATTCGCTCAGGTACGGCAGCGCCGAACCTTTGACCCCGAAGCAGTGCAGGTCGACGCCTCGCGGCAGAATGCGATCGAGACGCTCGACCACGGCAACGAGGCCCTCTGGTCCGCTGACGTGACGCCGGCACATACTGCCTACCCCGATGGTCCTGCCGGGGATCATCGACCAGGACAGGGCATCGGCGCATCGCTCATAGTCGTCAGGCGTGCGCCCCTGCAGAACGGGCATGAGCCGATTGCCTATGCCGTGGTCCTCGGCGCGTCTTCGCGTTTCCCGGTTTGCGCCGATCGTGCGGGAGATGCGTTCCCGGATGGCGTTGCGGTCGACAGCGATCTCTTTCTCCACCGGATAGTCGAAGCTGGCGAACAGCCGGAACGGATACGCGGCGGCGAGCGCGACATAGTCGTCGATGGTCCACGGGAAGCCGCCATAGACGACGTGGCTGGTGAAGCCGCCTGAATCGAGGATGATGTCGGCGTTCGGCGGCAGGTTGTTCAGCTCTGCAAGGTTCCATCCCTTCCAGCATCTGACGGCCTTCGCCCGGTGCCACAGCGACAGGGCGTTGGCCGAGATCAGAAGGGAAGCCCTGAGCGCCAGCGCCCGATCGAGCAGCGGGCCTCGCCGGAGGTGGGGCAGACCGAGGATGATTGCGATCATCGAACGCCTTTCAGCGGACGGTCGGCTTGTCGATGATTTCCGCGTCGAGATCGTCGAGACAGTTTACCCCTATGCTGGAATCGTAGCGATCCTTGGGGACGAGCGCGTAGCGCTCTTCGTCGTCGTACGACGCGTGTCCGAGATGGTCGACGGCGGTAACCTTGCGCGCCATGACGCCGACTTTGCCGTCCGGCACCCATTCTGCCCAGCTGCCCCACGCGCTGGTGACGCAGAATTTCCCGATGGCGAGCTGGTACGCAGCTCGGCTTCGCAGGATGTGCGAGGGGTTTTCCGGCACGGCTTCGCCTGTGTGCCCGGTGAAACGGTCGGGATGCCAGCAACGGGCGATGTCGCGCGCAAGGGTGATCCATGATGACCGGCAGGACGGACTCGCTACGAACTCGTCTTGAAATGCCAGTATGGGCAAAGACCAGTCGCAGGCTTCTTCGTAGGCGGGCTCGGTAATCCTCAGAGCGTCCGGCATTGCCGCCTGGCGTTCGTCGGACAACAGGATCCCGCCATGGGTGGCGGTCGACACCAGCCATGCTCCGGGGATCAATTGGTCAGCTTGCTGGATAGCGCCCCACGGTGAGCAGCTCGGGCGGGGAGTATGGGCGAAGTTGCTCATGACGAAATCTCCTGTTCCGCCTTGCTTCCTCCCCCTCCCCTCTGTGCTTTTACGGGTTCAGTGCGGGGCCAGCGGTTTCAGGATCATCCGACAGCAGCTCGTATGCGAAGTCCTTGCGGCCGCATTTTATCCGATCATGGCTTCCAGCTTGTCCAGGAGATCGTCTGTACCAATTTCTCCTGGCGTGGTGGTGAGTGTCGGGCGTATCTCCGCTATTCGGCTGCGTTCGACCTGCTTCAATTCGAGGTAATGCGCGTCGCGGCTGCGAAGGACCTGGATGGCGAAGTCGGCTTCTTCTCCCGTGCGGTGATCGAGAAATGCAACCACGAGATCCGGCCTCACGCTGCCGGCTTCGGTTAGGATATCGAATTGCGGCTTCTTCACCGCAACTTGCACGCCCTTGGCGCGCATTCGGTACTGAAATCGCGTCAATGTCTCCAGGAGCTCGCGATCGCCTTCGCGTTCGATCGGAATGAACTGATTGCCCTTGAAAACCGGCTGCGCGTAGGCTCGCAGAGCAAGGTATCCTTCGCGTTTGCTGTGTTCGCCGACGACAGCGAGGACAAGAAAGGGCGGTTTCACATTGGCGCGGATGATGCCGGTGTGCTGGATGCGATTGCGAATCTCAATTGTACCCAGGCCCGTTACAATCTCGCTTCCGCTGATTGCGTTGGCTTCGAGCAGAAGGAAAGCTTGCGGGGCATAGCCTCCCGGCCAGGATTTGGCGGCTTCACGCAGTCGAGCGTGGACACGCTTCTTCTCGTAGTCGATCGCCTTGGTGTAGAAATGGTCAGCCAGAACGATGCCCGGAGCGATATGGAAGCGCTGCGCCGCGAAATAGATCTTGGCGAACTCGCGTTTGATCGAGAATTCTGGACGCCCGTCTCCAGGAAGGGAGGGGATGACATTGGTGTGGGCCGCTTCGAGAAGCATCCACAGCAGCCGGGCAAGTCGCGGGATGTCGACGCCTCGGCTGCGGTCGTCGGGTTCGCTGTCGGGCGGTTGCTGGGCGAGCTTCTCGGGGGCTTCCTTGTGCGCGTTGAACAGGCCCTTGGGATATTCGATCTCGAAGAGCGTGTCTTTTGCGGTCTCGCGAATGCGGTCCGGTGCCTGCGGGAGGAAGAATGGGCATCGCCGCTGGTGGGCTGGCCTTGAGGTCAGGCGGCGCAGGTAGTAGGTTTCCTGTTCGCTCAGATAGGCCGGGCTCAGCAGCGGGGGCCTGGGCTTGTCGCCCTGACAGTCGCAGGCGATCCATTTGTAGTTTTCGCGCGCCGTCACGACGAGCGAGACCGATGCACGATGATCGGCTTCGTTCCCGCGCCCGGTATACCAGCGCACAAGACCGGCCTTGAGGTCAGCCGGAATGGCGACCTTGGCGTGCGATCCATCGCTGTCTTTGGGTACGAGCCACATGATTCCTAACCCGGTTGACGCCTCCTTATGTTCACTCTATGTTCAGCACATCAAGGAGCGTATTATGAGCACGTCTTTTGAAGTTGGGAAGTTCGATCTGGATGTAACGCTGCGCGATGCGTCGCTCGACGAGGAAAACAGGCCGACCCGCCGGATGATCGCGAATGCCTGTATCGGGGTCGAGGCGTTCGATGCGTATTATTCGATTCGAGAACTCTACGAAGCGCTCGAAGCCGTGCACGAAGGACGACCGAAGGCCAAGGCGCGTCTGGCACGGATTCTGGCCACCCAGTGCGACGATCTTCAGCGTTGCATCTACTATTGCCTCGCCGGGCGCGGCGTCGTGCAGATGCTCGATGATCTCGATTGGCTGCTGAAGCTGCTCGAGGCGCGTAGCGTCATTTCGGCGGATCTGTTTCGCGCAGGCGACTATCCGATTCCGATTCCGAGCCCATATGTGGCGGCGCAACCCGATGGGCCGGTTGTCTCGGCTGATGCGGCCTTCGAGGAAGGCCCTTCGTGGTATCTGGACCCGCAGCTTGGTGGCTGCATTTCCGGGTGAAGGTCACAGGACAACGACTTCAAGTTCGATGTCGTGGGGATCGCCCTCCTCGCTTCTGACCACCTTGTAAGGCTGCAGGCGGCATTGGGTTCGAACTACGGCGAAACCGATTTCGGCTGTCTCGCACGTTCGCTGCGCGAGGCGGTCGGCGTTCGTGCGACCGCATAGCTGCCATCGGCGGGGGGATAGCCGATCGGGGAGCATGGTGGTTTCCTCGCTGTCAGGCGCTGGGAAAGAAAGTCTTGGCGACTTTTGTCTCGCGCACGATTTCGAAATTGCGATCCATCAGGCGGCTGATCGTATAGCGGCCGCCGCCGTCCTTTGGCGTCAGAACGATCTTGCGCCCTTCCCGCTTTACGCGAAATTCGCTGTGCCGTGATCCGTCGGTGAAGCCGATTTCTCCATGGAAGCGGATCAATGCGCCATCGGGAACGTCGCGCGATTGGCGTCGCAGATTCGCATGGCATCGTCGGCGCCAGTCGAGGGCGAATGGGTGATCGGTGCTGGTGAGCAGGTCGAGGATGCTTGCGGGACAATCTGCTTCACACGGCCCTGCCTGTTCGTCCATGTCCTTGTAGCCGAAGTTCATGCCGTCGCTCGCTCGCGGGTTCCACCGAACGAGGCACACGATCGCGAAGACCTGGAGACGTGTTCCTGCTTCGTCGTATCGTTCGACAGCGGCGTAGTAGGTGCGGTTGCCGGGGCAGGCGCTCTTGAGCACGCGCAGAGCGCTGAATGGCTGATCTCCTTCAGCAGGGCGCTCGTAGGTGAGCTGGTTGTCCAGATATGCTTTTGGTGTCCGGTGCAGCCCCATCGAGCTTTCCGGCATGTAGAGCCATCCCATTTGCGTGTGTCCTTAGATTAGGCTGGCCTGGCGGGCGGCCGGGAGTTTGAGTTCGCGCGCGAGGCGCCGGGCGAATGCCGGGATGTCGCGCAGCACGGTGATCGGGGCTTTGCGCAAGGCATTGCCAGGCGGTTTCCAGTGTGGATGACGCCATGCGACGCCTTGCTCGCCCCACCGCTCGGGCGAGATCCTCACGAAGATACTGCTGCTCTCAAGTGTATGGTCCCCCGCCAGTGACGCCGTCGGTGCGAGGTAATTGAGCCGGTAACGGTCCCAGTCGAGGCCGAGCTCGTTGGCGATTTGCCTCAAAGTGCGTTGTCCCTCGCGCCGATAATGGGCGAGTTCCACCGGGCGGTAATCGATGCCCCGTAAGACAAGCGCCACGATCGCCGGCTTGTGCTTGAGTTCGGCCAGGCTCTCGACGCAACGCTTGCGCAGATCCTGGTCTTCATCGTGTTGGCTCTCGATCGTTCCGAGGCTGAAACGAGCCAGGCGTCTGCTGAGCAATTGCACGGCGGGATCGGTGGCAGGATCAAGGCCGGCAAGCTTGGCGTCAGCGACGGCATCGTTTACCGCCATGAGACACGTCTCGTAAGTGACCAGGCCTTCGGGAGAGAGCGCCCGCCGGTAGCGGAAGTCGATATCGTAGTTCATTCTCGGCTCCATCGTAAGTTCGATGGTTGCCCTCCCCCTCCTCTTCCTAGTTGAGCCGATCCCCGATCGGCCTGCTCGCAGCCCCAGGGAGTTTGGGAACGTAGTGCATTTCCTGTTGGAGGGCCTCCGGCGCAGCCAGATCTAAGGCGTGGATCAGGGCAGCAAGATCAGCGCCATCAGGCCCTGTTTCGTACGCATCCGATAGGGACCGCCTTGTTCTGCCTGTGAGCTTGTCGGAGTTAACGCGAGTGCAAACGCGTCGTTTGCACTGGAGTTAGCGAGGACAGGATGGAACGGATAACGGTGATTTCGGGCGTGGAGCGTCGGCGGGTGTGGAGCGGGGAGCAGAAGGATGCGCTGGTATTGGCGGCCTGTGCTCCGGGAGCGGTGGTGTCACAGATTGCGCGCGCGGCGGATGTGCATCCGAGCCTGATCCACCGCTGGCGGCGGGAGCGGACGCAGCGGGTCGGTTCGCCGGCAGGCCAGGCGGGCTTTGTGCCGGTGGTGGTGAAGGCGGACCGCTCGGACGACTGGCCGCGTGAAGGGCAGCCAGGTCCCCACGTCGCAGCGATGGTCGAGACGCGGGGAGCGGTGATCCGCTTTGGGGACACGGCACGGCCGGACCTGGTCCGTGCGATCCTGGAGAGCTTGCGATGATCCCCGTTCCCGCAGGTGTGAGGATCTGGGTTGCGACCGGCCACACGGATATGCGTCGCGGCATGGCGACCCTGGCACGTCAGGTGGAGCAGCAGCTGGGCAAGGTCTTCCACGCGGGAGATTTGTTCGTTTTTCGGGGACGCCGCGGCGATCTGGTAAAAATCTTGTGGAGTGATGCGCTGGGCGTATCGCTTTATGCGAAGCGTCTCGAGAAGGGGCATTTTATCTGGCCCTCGGCCAAGGACGGAGCGATTGCGCTGAGCGCCTCGCAGCTGGCCTGCATGCTCGAAGGAATCGACTGGCGCCACCCGCAACGCACGTGGCGGCCAAGCCAGGTTGGTTGAGCCGGAACGGCGCCCGGGCAGCACGGATCGGCGGCGCAAACAGGGCTTTGAAAAGGAGCGGAAAAGAGGCAAAAAGGCAAGAAAAGCTTAGGCTTTCCGGGCACTTCCTGCTATCGAAGGCCATGTCGTCAAGCGATGAACTTCCCGGGATTTTACAGGTGTCTGCCGAGCTCGCTCTCGTGCGTCAACTGCTCCGGAAAGCCGAGGTCAAGGCGCTCGAGGCGGAAGCGAACGCCGCCCGCATCCTGGCCATCAACGCCGACCTGCTGGCCCGCAACGCCCATCTGGAACTGATGAACGCGCTCATGCGCCGCGACAAATATGGCGCCAAATCGGAACGCGCGAGCCGGCTCATCGACCAGCTCGAAATGGCCTTCGAGGAACTGGAGGCTGATGCCAGCGAAGCCGAAAGCCTCGCCAACCAGGCCGCCGCCAAAACCACCACCATTGCCGCCTTCACCCGCAAGCGCGGGACCCGCCGTGACTTTCCGGCCGGGACCCCGCGCGAAGATGTGGTGATCCCGGCTCCCGAACAATGCCCCTGCTGTGGCTCGGCGGAGCTGAGCCATCTGCCGGCCAGCATCACGGAGACCCTCGAGACGGTGCCGGCGCGTCACAAGGTCATCCGGACCGTGCGCGAGAAGGTGTCGTGCCGCCAATGCGAGACGATCCGCCAGGCACCGGCGCCCTTCCACGTCACCCCGCGCGGCATGTTCGGCCCGCACTTTCTTGCCCATCTCGCGTTCCAGAAATACGGCTTGCATCAGCCGCTCAACAGCCAGCGCGATCGACTGGAGGCGGAAGGCATCCCGCTCAGCCTCTCGACGCTCGCCGACCAGATCGGTGCGGTCTGCGCGGCGCTCAGGCCGATCGCCCTGTTGAACGAGGCTCATGTGCTGGCCGCTGAACGGCTTCACGCCGACGACACCACCGTTCCGCTCCTTGCCAAATACAAGACCGAGATCGCCCGCATCTGGGACTATGTGCGCGATGACCGCCCCTTCAACGGATCAGGGGCGCCGGCGCTCATGTGCCGCTACTCCCGGAACCGGAAAGGCGAACATCCCCGCGCACATCTGGCTGGCTACACCGGGATCCTCCAGGTCGACCGCTATGCCGGCTTCAACCAGATGTTCGAGCCCGGGTGGGCGGACAAGGCCATGACCCGCGCCAACTGCTGGGCGCATGGCAGACGCGAACTGTTCAAACTGGTCGATGTGGCCGGGCAGTTGAAGCGCAAGAAGAAAGGGAGCGTGCCCCTCATCTCTCCCCTTGCGCGGGAAGGGCTGGAGATGATCGACGAGATCTTCGCCGCCGAGCGGGATATCATTGGCAAGACGGCCGAGGAGCGGCTGCGCGTGCGCAAGCAAGTGGTCGTCCCGTTGGTCGATCAGCTCAAGAGCTGGTTCGATGCGCAGCGCCAGACCCTCTCCAGGCACGATCCCGTGGCCAAGGCCATCGCCTACTTCCTCAACGACTGGGAGGGCTTCACCAGCTTCCTGGAAGATGGCCGGATCTGTCTGACGAACAATGCGGCAGAGCGACCGCTGCGTAGCGTCGCCCGGGGCAGAAAAGCCTGGTTGTTCGTCGGTTCCGACCGGGGCGGAGACCGCGCCGCGATGCTGTTCAGCCTGATCGGCACCTGCCGGCTCAACGACGTCGATCCGCTCGCCTGGCTCACCGATGTTCTCGCGCGCATCGCCGAAATCCCGCAAACCCGTCTGCACGAGCTCCTCCCATGGAACTGGAAACTGCTCCGGAATAACGACCCGGCAGAATTAGCCGCCTGATCCTCGCTCCGGCGCGACCACCTCCGCTCGTCACGCGCGAGCCCCGCTAAATCGCGCGATCTTTACCCCCCTGCAAGGCGGCCTCTATCGGATGCGTACGATCGGTCTTATCAGGCCGGTCGCTAGGGGACAGGTCCAAATATTCGAATGGGACCATGTTGCGAATGAAGCGCGTTGAGATTGCGTGGCTCAGAACGAGTAACGGATTTCCGGATAGTGACGCGATGTAATCCTCGCGTCGGATCGCAGCTTGGCTCCGCGCCAGTTGATCGGGTGCTGCGTGACAATCCTGCTGCAGGTGTCGCAGGTGATAGGCTTCCTCGAGCGTCATTCTTTTGCTGGCGGCATTGAAGGTCATTGTCCGGAACAGCGCCTGCGTGGTGGCCAGATCGTTCAGTTGGATCCCATCGAGCTCCCATAAGGTCGCAACGTAGCCGGCAACAGTTTCGAGTGAGGTCTTCCGCACATAAATGCCACCGGAGGTACCGCGTTTCGTGCTCACGATGTCGCGGGCTTCAAGTATCCGAGTCGCCTGGCGCAATACCGCCGGCGTCACCAAGAAACGTGTGCACAGCTCCCGCTCGGTGCCAAGCAGCGCGCCGTTCGCCAGCGAATGCTCGGCGATCTCCTTCTCGATATGTGCCGCCAGCGCGCTGCCCGCCGTCATCCGCCTTTCCCTTCCAGCTTTCATGTCCGGAATCCCTAGCTCAATAGCACCCCGGCTGCCACCAACCCACCGCAATAGGACCATATATTTTCAACGGGATCATATTTCGGCGGCTTTATCCATTGACTCCGGGGTCAGTCTGGCAAATAATCGGGCAAATAGGATCATATATAAAAGGTGGACAATGCAGGTTGATCGACGGACCCTGTTGCAGGGCGCCTGTGTGGCGGGAGCGGTGAGCGTACGGGCTGCCGCGGGAGAAATCGCAGAACTGACGTGGACCCCGGCATGGAAGCTGGTGGACATGATCAAGAGGAAGACCATCTCGCCCGTCGAACTCACCAAACATTATCTTGCGAGGATCGATCGCATCAATCCGAAGATCAACGCCTATGTCACGGTGGATCATGAGGGCGCTCTCGTGCAGGCGAAGGTGGCCGAACAAGCCGTCATGCGCGGCGATGCTCTTGGTGCTTTGCATGGCATCCCGATCTCGATCAAGGATCTGGCCCTCACCAAAGGACTGTGCAGCACCGACGGCTCTCTGATCTTCAAGGATCGCATTCCCGACCATGACGACATCTTCGTCGCTCGGCTCCGTAAGGCCGGCGTCGTCATTCTCGGCAAGAACAACACGCCCGAATTCGGCTATTTCGCGCGCTCGATGAACCGGGTCATAGGCGAGACTCGCAATCCCTGGGATACACGCCGTATCACAGGTGCATCGAGCGGCGGTGCCGGTGCCGCATCGGCAGCAGGCATCTCGCCCTTTGCCATTGCAAGCGACGGCGGCGGCTCGACAAGGATCCCGGCCCATTTCAACGGCGTATTCGGTCTTCAACCAAGCCCAGGCCGGCTGCCGCTGCTGGAGCCGATTCTGGCCGGCCCCCAACAAGCATCGTTCGGGCCGATGACGCTCGATGTGATGGATGCCGCAATCATAATGAATGCAATGGCTGGCCCTGATCCGCGCGACCCGAGCGCCATCCAGACGCCTACGCCCGATTTTACCGCTGGGCTTAACGACGGCATCAAGGGCTTCAAGATCGCCTGGAGCGACGATTTCGGGCATATCCCGATCCTCGATCTGCGCGTGTTGAAGACGCAAAAATCGTCCGCCTACCTGCTGGAGCGCGCGGGTGCGACGGTCGAGGATCCGGCCATCAAGCTGTATGATTTCTTCGAGCCTTGGGCAATCAGCAATGCGGCGCTGGGCAGCGTCGCCAAAATTCGGGGTTTCTCCGAGGAACAGAAGGCACTGATATCGCCGCCGGTCGCCCAAACCATGCTGCGCGACCGCCCCATTCCGACAGCGGACGACATCGCCAAGGCCGAGCGAGTCCGCGCGGATATCAGAACCCGTTTCGAAGCATTGTTCGACCGCTACGACGTCATTTGCACTCCGATATCGACGACCATCGCACCGATCGCGCCCGCTGGATGGGAGCAGCCCTATGCCGATCCGACCTATGGCGCGCAATTCGGCACACCCTATACGCATGTCGTGAATTTCCTCGGGCTCACCGCTGCTTCGGTTCCCTGCGGCTTCGTCGACGGTTTGCCCGTGGGTTTACAGGTGATCGCGCGCCGGATGAACGAGACCAAGGTATTCCGTGTCGCGCAGGCGCTTGCCCTCCTGCAGCCGTGGGACAGTAAGCATCCCGCGCTAGCGATCTGACTAATTCACCCGCCGGAAACCGTAGGCTCGAATTTCATCAGACGGAACAGTTAAGTTCCGTCAGCAATCACGCCTGTCCGCAATGGCTGAGAACAAGGACCAGTTTCGACACTCAAAAAAACAGGGGGCGTATATGCAAAAATCGAATCTTCGCCTTATTGTTTCCCGCACCGCAGTGCTTGTCGCGATGATAGAAGCACCATCGGCGGTGTTTGCCCAATCCCAGCTGCAGCCCTCAAGTCTGTCGTCTCCGTCGGAGACCGCCGCCGAAAACGTTTCGAGAGACGAGATCATCGTCACGGCCCGTAAACGCAACGAATCTTTTCAATCCGTGCCGGTGGCCGTAACGGGCTTTAGCGCCGAGGCGCTGCGGCAGAAGACGAAAGGCGGCTGGGACGGCGACATCGATACGCTCCCCATACAAAAACGCCGAATCAGGCTGGTGCCGAACGACAACCGCGAGAGCGATGAAGCCCCTGCGTTTCGCGTAATGCCGGGATGGAACTCCATAGGCGATGCGTGGGAGAAGAAATCCCGCAGCGATCCCGCGCGCAATTATGTGCGCGTTGAGATCAACGATCCGTTTTATCCGCTCAAGGCTATATTGCTCCCCGACGCGGAAGGTATGACCGCGCAGATGGTATTGCCCTTTACCTATCCGCCAGCCGTTCGCTCGAACATGGCGGGGTAGGATGGATGACATGGCAGAGTTTACCGATCCCCCCGAACGGCTCTTGAAACTTGCCGAGGTCACTCGGCGCGTCGGCCTCGGAAAGTCTATGATCTATCGGCTGATCGTCCAGGGGCGTTTTTCGGCCCCCCTATAAATATCATCCTATGCCTCCCGTTGGAGCGAGCATGAGATTGTCGCGTGGATCGACACAGTGAAAGACGGATTTGAAGGGAAGCGCCGCAAGTTCTGGTAGCTGGTTCGGATGCTATCAAAGAGGTTGAGCGAGAGCGCGATGCAATGTTGGAGCTGGAGCCGGAGGCGGACACGGCGACAGAAGAGTATCCAGCGCCGGCCACCGCTCGACTGCTCCAACTGCGCGGCATCGGCCCTGAGTTCGCCAGCGTGCTTTATGCCGAGGCATTCTTCCGCAGCTTCAGTAACCGTCGACAGGTCGCCTGCTATGCAGGACTGGCGCCGTCGCCGTGGCAAAGTGGCGCGATGGACCGCGAGCAAGGCGTATCCAAGGCGGGCAACAAACGGCTGCGCGTAACGATGATCCAAGTCGCGTGGCTGTGGCTGCGACATCAGCCAGCATCAGAACTGACTCGCTGGTATGAGGAGCGGGTGCGAACCAACGGTGGCCGCGTCCGCCGTGTGATGATTGTGGCTCTCGCCCGTAAGCTGCTGATTGCGCTGTGGCAGTTCAGTTCGGCTGGCGTCGTGCCAAAAGGCGCAGTCCTCAAGGCAGCCTGACGAGGTATAAATAACGAGTTCCTGCGGGGCGTGCCCCTGCCGGATCCAGGTTAGACGGACCGTCGGTCCCCATTGGCTTCGATCGCCGACAAAAAGGTTGGTCCCGTCTTCCTGAGCCAGACCCGACGCAAGCGGGATTGTGGTGCAGCCGCGCACGAGCGGCGACCGGATGTGAGGTTAGAGCGGACCGGTTGACGGAACGCTTGTTGCAGCAGGCTCAGATCATGGATCCGAACAAGGAGGCGACAAATGCCGTAGCCACACCCTGTTTCGATAATAATCGTGGTTCCCGACCCTTCTCGCACCTCCCAACCGGGGGATGTCTCGCCGAAGATCTTTGCAAACGCGGTCTCGGCGTCATGGCCGGGAAAGGCGTCGACGAGGACCTTGGCAAGATCCTGAGAAACAACCGCGTCTTCGCTGCTCGCATGGAGCCGAAGGAAGTCATACTCGGTGATCTGGAGGAGCCGCAGCACACTGCGTGGGTGCGCGTTAAGCGTAAGCTGGAAGTGCGCGAGCCCCATCGGTCGCCTCCTCGGCCTGCTCGCCGTATCCAGAGAATGCGGCGAGAAAGTTAAAAGCTTGTTCGGCTTTGGCAGCGGCTGTGATGATTGCCGACTTGTCGGCCTTCAGGATCGTCAGCCAGTGGTCGATGTAGCTTGCGTGGCTGTCGTGCAATTCCGTCGGAAGCCCCAATTCGTAGCAAATCCGGCTGCTGCACAGCTCAGCGACGAGTTCTTCGAAGGCATAGGCTTTATCGCCGAAGCGTTTGCCGAATGCGCGGCCGAGGCGGCTTGGTGCACCTGTGGAGTGCCCCAGTTCGTGTCCCAGGGTCGCCGCGTAGTGATCGCTCGAAGCAAAGCTGCTCTTGTGCGGCATCTGTACGAAATCGCCGCCCGGTGCGTAGAAGGCCCGGTCGCCTCCGTGCCGCACGTCGATTGGGATCGGGGCGAAAAACGCATCGATTTCGGCCTGTTTTTCCGATGGAGTCGGCGGAGTGACCGGCAGCGGATCCGGATAGAAGTGCTCCGGGAGGCCGTCGATCTGCGAAGCGTTGAATACGGAGTAGGCGCGCATGAAGCGAATGCTCCTGGTCGCCTCGTCGCCGCTGTTCTCGTCGATTTCGGGTTTCTGGACCGAATTGAAATAGATGCTGGGTTGTGCGCTTTCGCCGCGCCGCACTTGGGCTCCGAGCTCCTGTGCCTGCCGGTATGTCATCCAGTATCGCGAGCGATAACCGAACGAATCTGCCACGGCCCAGAGATACAGCGCGTTGATACCGGTGTAACGCACGCCGTTCGCGCGCAGCGGCGCTCCGCCGCCGCCGAGTTTGATCCAGGGTCTGCGCCAGGGCATGACGCCCTGCTCGATCTTGGAGATGATGAGATTGGTGATTTCCTGCGCGACATCGCGCTTGGGGCCCGTTCGCATAGCGGATCCTTTCCAAAAGAAATGGCCCGGAGCTGAGCCCCGGGCCAAGGTTGCATCAGGAGGAGATTCGCCTGTTGTCAGGCTTCGATCGCCGCTTCTTCGTCGGCGAATTCGTCGTTGGCCGGCGAGACTTCGCAGTCACCGTCCGGCTCGTCTGCAGTGTCCTCGTCGGGAAGCCCGTCCACATCGAAGTTTTCCTCGCCCGGCCCCTCTTCGAGGTCGTCGGGACCCGATTGCGTGGGCGGTTCGAAGCGCATGGCCGGTGGAACCCAGGCCAGAGCGCGTTCCTTGATGTCCTCTTCGACAATGGTCTCGCCGGCGAACAGTTTGTGGCAGGTGCTCGAGAGCTCGGTCTTCTTGGAAGCCGCGTAGCGGTTGGCGAGTTCGCTCCCGCCGACTTCCTTCAAGGCCGCCAGGCACGCGGACTTGTTGATCCGATCGAAGAAGTTCTCGGATGTTGGGCGCCATAGAGCGGCGACGTCGATGTCGAGCAGCGAGCCGAGCAGCCCGTGGATCGGGTGATACTCCGAGTTGTAGCCCTTCTTCGCCTCGAGAGAGGTTGCGACGACATAGGCGATCCAGGCTGCCTTCGCGTCGTCATCGAGCGAGCGGAACGCCAGGAAGCGCGTGACGATATCGGCTGCTTCCTGCCAGCTCTTGTCGAGATGGTCGTAGGCTTCGCTCAGCGTATCTTCGGCCACGCCTCGGGGGATATCCCCCAGAACGGGATCGTGTGGCCGGCCTGCAGCGATCGTCGTGCCCTTCTGCTCGTAGCTGTCCGTGCCGACTGCAAGCGCGAAGATTGCAAGATCGAGCGCGAGACCCGGATCGCCCAGGAGCGAGGCTGCAAGGATGTTACGCCGCTGAACCGCCAGTTCGTCGAACAGCTTCGCGCTGACGGGTTTGCCACCTGGCGCTACGGCTTCAGGTTTGCTCGGGCGGGAGTCGCTGCCGCGCGCCGTCGGTTTCTCGAACGATCCGCCCGTGAGATTGCCTTCCTCGTCGGCTTCGAAGCGCAGATCCTTCTCGCTGAAGTAGTCGCTTTCGAGGATCATCTCACCCTTGGTCGACAGGATCAGGAAACGGCCGACCTCGGGTTTCCATTCCTCGGGCAGTTCCCGGGCAGGACGGCTCAGTTCCTCGTATTCGGCTTCAAGCGTGGAATATTCCTGCTCGAGCGCGTCGACGTCGATATCGGCTGTCTCTTCAGCGCTGTCGTCGTCGAAAATGTCGCTGATAGCGCCCATGCGTTCTTCGATCGCCTGGATGCGGCTCTTCACCTCGGGGCTGACCGGAGCCGGGGGAAGCCGGACCGGGTTGAGGTTCAGCTCGTGACGCACGTTCCAGCTGGCGGTGCCAGCGATGGGCCAAATGCAACCGATGCCCAATTCTGCGGCCAGTCGCGAGGCTTCGGCCTCCATCTTCTTGCCAACGAGATCGTGTACGATCGGAATATCCGTCCAGCGATCATCGGCTGCATCGCTGAACAGGTCGCGTTCAATCCGCCCGCCAGCTGCCACGTACGCTTCCTCGCCGACGAGCAGCGCCAGCGGATCGTTTCCACGGATGGAGCCATCGGCGATCATGCGGCGGATGCCGTCCGCACTGATGTGGTAGGAATGGCGGGTCTGTTCGTAGACGCGCAGCTGGACCTCATGTTGGTCGGTGGCGGCGTACGCCTTGGCGATATCGAGGGTAATGTCGCCATTCGCCAAGGCTTCGAAGATTGGCTCTGCGAGATTGGCCAGGCGCAGCCGACCCTCGATGAAGCGCTGGGTTTGTCCGAACCGCTTGGCTACAGCGGCGATATCATCGCCTTCCTTGATGAAGTGCTGGAATGCGCGGCATTCCTCGGCAGGTGACATTGCGAGACGCTGGAAGTTCTCTGCCAGCGAGACTTCGGAGGCGTCACCGGCGGTCTCGTCGATCACTTTGCAGGAAATCTCCTGGTCGGGAGGCCAGCTACCGCGGGCAACGATGAGTTCCATTGCGCGCAAGCGGCGTCCGCCGGCGATGACGGCGTAGGTGCCGCGCTTCTTGGCTTTGGTGACAATGAGGTTCTGAAGCAGTCCGTGCGCTTCGATGTCATGCGAGAGCTGCTCGTCGGCGTCGGCGGACACGGTTTTGCGTACATTGCTGTCACTGAGGACCAGTTTGTTGAGAGGGATGGTTTGCATGGGGAGTCTCCTACTGATTGCCCGCCAGTTCGACGGACCATCACTCCCCCTCCCCCTCCTCTCTTCTGGTTGGCCTGATCTACGCAGTGCTGTTATGCTTGGCGCAGGCATCGCCTCCATCGTCTCTCAAGAATCTCATTAAAAAACGCCCAAGCGCCAGCTTGGGAGCTTCAATGATTCAAGATTCTAAGATTCGGGCTCATTATCCTTTGTAGACTCAATGGTTTA
This sequence comes from Croceicoccus hydrothermalis, assembly GCF_022378335.1. Classification (GTDB taxonomy): domain Bacteria; phylum Pseudomonadota; class Alphaproteobacteria; order Sphingomonadales; family Sphingomonadaceae; genus Croceicoccus; species Croceicoccus hydrothermalis. Next base: position 92,903 of record NZ_JAIQCI010000011.1, on the reverse strand, counting down.
ACCCCCCTCTTCGTGAGGGTTGGGGGGCTTTAGCGTGAGAAACGGGGGGCTTCATCATGTGAAACCGGGGGCATTGTCCTGAGCGACAGGGGGTCACTATGAGGAACTGGGGATGCGGCCGGGTATCGCCTGATCTGACGCTTTATGTGAGGGATTTGGGGCTACGATCTGCCCGCTCGATGTTCTGCATTAACGTGAGCGATTGGGGGCTCGCCCACAGTTCAGAGCCGAATGTTCATGTGAGAAACGGGGGGCTTAGCGAGAAGTCGTCGCGAAATGGCTGTGTATATGAGTTCCTGGGGGCAGCGTTCGGTCGGACGGTCGCGGCCTTCGTGAGGAATCCTCGGTTTAACAGGCGATCCTTAGAGCCTTTGTCGTTTCTATGAGCCGTTGGGGGCTGCCTGTGGGCAGTTGATTGCCGCCGATTATGTGAGTTTTCGGGGGCTCCATCCAATGATTGTCGCCTTGGTCCTCTTCTCTGTGAGGCGTTGGGGGATCCGCGCGGCCTTCGAATCCATCATTTATGGTGAGAATACCGGTGCTTCGCGCCGGTTTCTCAGGCCGATCTCCTTTACATGAGGGACTGGGGGCAGCGGGTCAGTTGGCTTTCAATGTCTATGTGAGCCGTCGGGGGCTGTGTTTGAACGTGAAAGAAGCACCCTGATTGCGACGCCTCGCAGTCCCTTTGACCTGCTCCATCAGCTGTAAGCCGACGACTACATGTGTGATCGGGGGCTACAGCGCTCGTTTTGCGCCACTGACGCGTGTTTACGTGAGGGATTGGGGGCCGTTCCCGCGCCCGCCGGTATCGCTCTCTCGTCAGGGGTCCAAGGGCCCGTCAGTTATTGTGAGGATCTGGGGGCTGTCTATGTGAGCAATAGGGGTGGAGTTCTCATTGTGACATAGCAATGCTATGCAACTCACATGAAGACCGATTCGGAACTGGCAAAGTTAGAACTTGCCCCGGCGATGGAGGGGCTAAGCCGAACCTTGCGAGTGGCGGACGTGATTCGCCGCGGTCAGCTCGATTTTGTGAGCAAGCCGGGCGAGCTTGTCGAATCTGAATTTGAAACCGGAACGCTGAGCGCAGCTGCCCGGAAGGCATTTGCGCTTATGTTGCGCAAGGCTGGCCCTGATGCCGGCCGCAATCAGACATTCACGATTACCAAGAAAGAGATTCGCGGTTCGCATAAGGGCAACGAGCGAATTCAATCGGTAATGGATGAACTGCTTCGCGTCATCATTCGGATCAGGACGACGACCGCCAAGGGCAAACCAGCGGTCATGTCACAGTCTTTGCTCTCAAGCTGCGTGGAAGAAATCTCCGAAGACGGAATGAGCGTCGTCGAGTTCGAGTTTTCTGATAATTTCAAGCGGATGATCGAGAAGTCGGATTATTACGCCAGGGTCAATCTGGGCGTGATGCTTGCTTTGCAGTCCCGCTATGCGCTCACTTTGTATGACATCGGCTGTCTCATTATTAACCGGCAGAACCGAGTGAAGAAATTCTCGGTAGAGGAGTTGCGTCGCAAGCTCGGTGTCGCTGACGGCAGCTTCAAGAACTTCGCCGAACTGCGCCGGGATGTTCTCGTCAAATCGAAGGCTGAGATCGATCAGCTCGCCGATTTCACTGTCGAATGGGAGGAGATCCGCGGCTCCGGGCGTGGACGGCCGGTCGAGGCCGTCACGCTGATGTTTTATCCCAAAGACCCTGTTGAGCAGGAAGCGACCGCAAAGGAGCTCGACAGGCCGAAGGTCGGACGGCGTGCACGGCGTGCCGGTACGGTCGAGGAGATCATTGCAGACAAGACCCCGAAGCTGAATAGGTCCAAGCCGTTTCCGAGCGACAGTCTGCATTTCTGCAGCGATCAGCAACTTCTTACGATCGTGAGCGATTATGGCGGTGGTTGGGACAAGGATCTGATCGCCGGCGAATACCGCAAGACCATGGGGGCGAAGCTCGCAAGTATGAGTGGGTCGAGCCTCTACAAATCTTGGGAAGGTTTCTGCAAAAGCTTCGTCCGCGCGCGGGGGCGGGCTTGAGCCCCCGATTCCTCATGTAAAGCTCTCCTGACAGACCCCAAGGGATCTGCCGGCTCGTCGGCGGCTGATGTCCTCGTCGTCAGCCAACTGCGAGCAGCGCGGCCAAGATGGCTTCCGCTCGCGTGGCCGGGGCGAAGATGCGTGTCTTGTACTGGATGATCTCGGTAAAGCAGCCGAGGCTTTTCAACCACGCTAGCTGCGTGCCGAGCTCGCCCGCAAGCTCGATCCGGTGTTCGCCGGCTACAAGCGATCGCTTGATCGTGATTGGGAATGGCCGTCGGAGCGTGGTCGAGCGGTTCTGCGCGAGCGCTGCGATAATTGCTGCAACGCTCGGGATATACTCTGAATCGACGCCGAAGCTGCTCAGGAGCGCCGATACGTCGCTGTCGTGGACGAGGCGGCCGAGCCAGCTGGAGCCGTCTTTGTCGACGATGCGGTTGACCGCCATGTAGTCCCGCGGAAGCGAGGACCAGATCGGCAGCAGGAGGCCGGTTGCCAGGTGGATCGTTTCGGTTGTTGTGCGCGCGGCTGCTTCGGTAACTTCGGCCTGCCAGAGCTTACGGAAGGCGGCCTCGTCGCAGCTTTCCCAAGCGGTTTCGGAGAGGTCAGCTAGCAGCTTGTATTGGCGGCGGACCGGGCGGTTGAGGACGACGCGCGGGATGAGATCGCCGGTGTCTTCCATGAAGCTGCGCGCGTCTTCGCACAAGGCCACCCGACCACTCTTGCGATTGACCAGCAGTTTCGGCGACTTGGCCCATTCGCGCATCTCGAGGATGCGGTCGAGCGCAACCGGCTTTTGCTTGGATTCCAGTTCGATCGTCAGCAGATGCGAGGTGGCTCCCGTCCGTTCATCGGTGCGTAGGATGACATCCTTGGTGATCCTTGCCGACTCCACCTGGATCGTCTCGACGCCGACATCGAGTGAGCCGGCTTCGCGTGCGGCCGAGACCCGCGCTTCGACCAGTCCGAGAAACTCGTCGAAGATCTCGTTTTGCATGTGGATTGGCAATGCCAGTATGCGGTTGAGCCATCGCTGGATGGGTGGAAGTTCTTCGACGAGCACCCCGCCCTCTTCGGTTAGTTTAAGCCCGGAGCGCCTCTCGAAATCCAGCATGGTCGTGCTCTTGAGCTTCCCGTCTGCCAGCAGGCCGAACCAGGTCACGAGCGCGGCCTTGGCATACTCGCTTTCGAGGTTGTCAGCGGGATCGAACAGGTTTTGTCCGCCAGTCTGCCGTTGGCCGCGCGTGAGCGCCCCGAGACTGTCCAACCTTCGGGCGATGGTGCTGGTGAAGCGCAATTCGCCCTTGCAGTCGGTGGTGACGGGTCGGAACAGAGGTGTCGTGGCCTGATGCGTTCGATGGGTCCGACCAAGGCCTTGGATTGCGCGATCCGCCCGCCATCCAGGCTCGAGCAGAAAATGCACGCGCTGTTGTTGGTTTTTCGCCTTCAGGCTTGCGTGGTAGGAGCGGCCTGTGCCGCCGGCGTCGCTGAAAATGAGAATGCGCTTGCGACCGTCCATGAATTGATCCGTTTCCGACTGGTTCGTCCGCGAGGAGCGCGATTCCAGCTTTTGTGAGCCGTCGGACTGGCAAATGAGCCTTTTGGTGCGCCCGGTGACTTCTGCAACGGCGTCGGTCCCGTAGTGTTCGATCAGCCCGTCGAGGGCTGGCTTGATAGGGGGCATGGCGCAGAGCTGCTCGATGAGCGCCGCTTTGCATTCAAGTGCCTGCTGGTTGTGGACCGGGCGTCCGTCGTCGTCATAGAGAGGCATGGATCGTTCGGCGCCGGTGTCATCTACGAAGACCTTCATTTGCTGTGTCGGAAACGCGCGCTCGAGGTAGTCGATCACATTCTCGCGGGGGCTGAGATCGAGTTCGAGGTTAGCTCGTTCCTCGGGACTGAGACTGTTCAGCCGCCGGTTGAGGATGCTCTCTGCCGTTGAGACGAGCTGGATGACGACCGACTTACCGTCAGCCAGATGCTGGTCGATCGCACCGATCAGGCTTGGGAGTTTCATCGACAGGAGGACTTGATTGAAGAAGCGCTGCTTGCAGGACTCGAAGCGCGAACGTGCTGCGGCTTTGGCGCCGCTGTTGAGGGTGCTGCCTTCGAGGTCGTCGACGACGTTCGTCAGTGCCAGCGCTGTTTCCATGTTCTGATGGATGATCGCCCAGGCTTCGGCGTAGGCGTCGTAAATGGAGACCTGTTCGGGCGTGAGTTCATGCTTGAGGATCTCGTACTCGACACCCGCGAAGCTCAGTGCGCGCGACTGGTAAAGCCCCAGCGCTTTGAGATCTCGCGAGACCAGTTCCATGGCAGCGATGCCTCCGGCACGAATCTGGCTGATGAAATCCTCCCGGTTGGCGAACGCGGTCTCTGGCCCCCAAAGACCAAGCCGGACCGCATAGGCGAGATTGTTCACGTCGGAGGCGCCTGTGGCGGAGGCATACAGAACGCGGGCGTGTGGAAGGTGGTTTTGCAGCAGCACGCCGGCGATACCTTGTTGAGACCCGTTCTTGGCGCCCTTCAGGCCCTCCCCGCCAGCGACCCCGCCCATTTCGTGGCTTTCGTCGAATGCGATGACGCCCTCGAAATCGTTTCCGGCCCAGTCGAGCAGCTGCTTCAGGCGTGTGGCATCTTGGCGCTGGCTCCGCAGCGTCGGATAGGTCACGAAGACAATGCCGTCACGGAAGGGCACCGACTGGTCGATCTTCCAGGCCGAAAGTGGCTGAATGTCGGCCGACATTCCTCCGAGCGCCTCCCAGTCGCGGCGCGCATCTTCGAGGAGTTGCTCGTTTTTGGAGACCCAGATCGCCCGTTTGCGACCTGCCAACCAGTTGTCGAGAATGCAGCCGGCGATCTGGCGCCCCTTCCCTGCCCCGGTTCCGTCGCCGAGGAAGTAGCCCTTACGGTAGGCTTCACCGTCTTCGCTGAGCGTTAGACCGACGCCTTTTTCGTCTGGCTTGAAAAGGCCAGGAAGGAACTGGCTCCACGCATTTCCAGCGTAGATGACGGTCTCGAGCTGCGCTTCGGAGAGCCGCTGTTCAGTGACGATACGAGCGTGCAACTGCGGGAGATATTCGGGCTGCGGCGCCGGGATCGATCCCATGGCAACCGATTCAACCAGTGGCGTGGGGTGAGTACTGGCGTTGGCAATGTCGATGCGGCTCGGCCGATACGGTAGATACACGCCTTTCTGCTCGCCGAGAGGGCGGGGGCGATCGAGCGTATCATAGGCCACGGCGGTGATTTCCTGCGTGGGCACGGCGCGAGGCGCGATCACCTTCGGCCGCGGAGTCGACCGCATCGCGCGAAACAGCGTGGGCTTTGGTCGCTCAGCAGCGGCGCCCGGCGCTTTTCGCTCAGGATTGCTTCGCGGCGGCACATTGAGCTCCTCTGCGAGAGCTTGGACTGTGTCGCGAGCCAGTACGGCGGGTTTTGTCACGCCAGGGATCTTGTCGATCACGTAGAGACGAACTGCGACGGTCGTGCCCTGCTTCTGGTAGCACTTGTCGATACGACACGACGATCGGACCGTGCAGTTGGCGAATGTCTCTTCGTAGATTTTGAGCATCCTGGCGCTGGTGGTGAACCAGTCGGGCATGATGGCGACGATCCGGCCTCGTGGGCTGGTCTTGCTGATCGCGGAGCGCAGGTGCCGGATAGCGGCGAATTGATCGACCCCCCTGCCCTCTGATCGGGAAAACGGCGGGTTCATGACGATGAGACTTGGCCTGGTTGTCTCGTCGAGCAGCGATGTCAGCATGGCGCCGTCGACGCCGGTCAGGGTTGCCTGCGGGAAGAGGATTGCCAGCTTCTCCCGTCGGTCGGGATCGATCTCGTTGAGATGGAGTGTACGAACCTTGGGCAGCACTGCAGCCAGTATTCCGTGTCCGGCGCTCGGCTCGAGGACAAGGTCGTCTTGCCTGGCTTGTGCAAGCACCGCCACGAGTGCCGCCAGGTCGGCGGGAGTTGAGAATTGCTGATAGCGGATTTGAGTCTCGCTCCGCACGGTCTGCGTGGGGAGCGCCTGCATAATCTGTGAGAACGCTTCGATATCTCCCAGTCCTGTCGGCTTTGCCGCGCTGGTGAGGTGACGCACGAGTGCGGCTTCCATGAGGTCGAACGCGCCGCGCTGCGTCCATGCGCCATCGGCCGATCCAGCGCCATGAAGCTCGCGCATGGTCTTGTGAAGGAAGGTCTTGTTGAGCTCGCCCTTGGAAATCTGGCCGGCCAGGCAATCGATGGCGGCGTCGAGACGGGTGGCTTGATGGTCGAAAAGGTCGGTCACGCTTCGCTCCTCATGCTGATGCGCCGCTCAGCATCCCCCTCCCCTTTTCACTGGGTAGGAGGTTCAGAGGGTTGTTGGAGGAGCCGCTTCGTTGGCCGCTGCCCAGTCTTCGAACGGGCGCGGCGATCTGCGCAGGATCTTGAGGCCTGGTCGCCTGTAGGCGTGCAGGGCACGCAGGGCCCCTGCCCTTCCCGGCTGATTGTCGTCTTCGGCAATGACCAGGGTCTCGATCGAGTCGGGTAGCGCCAGCAGCGGCAGGCGCTCAGCACCCAGCGATGCCCAGCACGGGATTTCCTGCCGCTTTGTAAACGCAGCTGCGTCCTCAAATCCCTCGGCGATGGCGAGTGTGGTCCCCGCCAGCGTTTGGCGCCATGCGCCCATCTCTGGCCGGCCGAGCATGTATTTACCGGTGTGCCAGTGGGTTTCGGGATCGAGGAAGATTCGCTGTATGGCAGTGATCTGCGGTCCCTGGCGGACGGCGACGATCAGCGCGGGCAGAAAGCGGGTGTGGGGCTTTGGGCGAAAGGGACAGCGGGGGTGAAACCGGATGTCGGGAAGGTCGATGGGCAGGTTACGACGGCGAAGGTAGAGTTCGCCAAGCGTTCCGGTAATCTCGCGGCCATCGTCCCAAATCCGACGTGCGTTGGCCGAGCTGCGCGCTGGCGTGAAGTCGGGCATCGGCGCCCCTTGTTGGGGCGATAGTCTCGCGATCTCGCGCAGGATGTTTTCCGGGTCGCAGCCGGCAAAACAGTGGACCAGGATGCTCTTGCTTCCCTGCCTGATCGACAGCGACGGCGTGGTATCCTCGTGGGCGGGACAACGGCACAGGGCGTAGGATCCATGCCACTTCCCGCGCAGGCTGGCGACGATGTCTACGGTCTCTTGAGTGGGGCGCAGTGCGATGAGCATAGTGTCATCCTTTCTCGCGGCCGCCCTCCCCCTCCTCTCCTCCGATCGCCCTAGTCCTGATCGTTCGTGGAGCCGCCTTGTACGGCATCCATCAGCGCGACGAGTCCGTCGGGAAGGCTGAGATCTCGCTCTTCGCACCAGCTGTAGAAGCGCTCGCGCTCTGTGGTCGTCAGGCGCATGTTTATGACATGCACGCGCTTTTCGGCCTTCACCTTGGGATTTCTTTTGGGGCGTGGCGCCTCTGGTTCGGGAGCTATCTGGGGATGGTAGCCGGGATGACTGATCGCCGGCTTGCTACGGGCTTGATGGCCGGCTTTCTCGACGAGTTGCGCAAGTCCTGAGCGGGAATCGTCTCCTGCCTTGGCGATCCGACTTTCAGCTGCCGCGACGACGTTTGGTAATGTCCTCCGCTCGGTCATCGGGCGTCCTCCGTTTGCGTGATCTCCTCGAGGATCGCGCCCAGGATCGATTGCGCAATCGTTCGGGCGCGCTCGGTACGTGCGAGCCCTTCCCGCTCGACTTCGGGCAGCGTCCTGCGCCAGTTCGACATGGCGCGAAAACCGTCAAGCATGTGCATGTGCTGATCGAAGGTCGGCAACGTGTCGCGGATTTGCTGATCGATCTGAAATTCGGTGCTCGACCGGGCGACGATGGCGGTCTGCGTGATGAGGACCCGGTAGCGGACCCCGGGGCACATTCGCTCAAGCATGACGCGAGTTTCAACGGTCCGTTCCAGGTCCAGACGTGATGACCGCGTCGGGATGATGACGAAATCCGAATCTTGCGCGGCATAGGTCGTCTTGAAGTTTGCCGTCCCCTCCGAATCGACAATGACGAGCTGAGCGTCCTGCTTTGCTTTTTCGATGGCACCGCCGATCTCGGTATCGCGAAGCTGTGAGGCGTCGATGACTTTGATGGCGGCAGTGTCCATCCCCTCGCTGGCGCGGTCGGTATACCAGTTGAGCAGGCTAAGTTGTCGGTCGGCATCGAGGATGGCGACCGTTCCGCCCAAGTCAGCAAATTCAGAAGCCAATGCGAGGGCTAGGGTCGATTTGCCCGCCCCGCCTTTCGATTGCGCGATTGTGATGACTGGCATGTACTTCACCTTTGCAAAGCGCGTTGAAAGCGAAAGCGCTGTGGATAGCGCCGTCCCAAGCGCGTTGCGTCCGATAGCGCAACCTAAAGCACAAGGCAAGCGGAAGACAAAGCAACTGTAAAGCGCTACGCGCTGCGCTTGGCAGGCGATAGCGCTCTACATAGCCCTGCCGGACGCGCGTTACAAAGCGCTTTACACTCCGCGTTACATTGATTGAGGGGGCTGCACACCAGACACGCGCAAAAGAGGGTTGCCCCGTATCTCCTCGCATTGTATCGCAAGAGACGCGATATCCGAGCCACGCTCCACATTTGGAGTGTGATGCGATGAAGACGTTTCTTTCGGTGATCCTTGCTTTAACGGCAAGCAGCGCATCGGCGCAGCAAGCTTCGGTATCGGTCTTTACTGAACCAGCTGCGCCGTCTTTTCGGCTTATTGTGCCGGGGGCGATTGCCGCTGAGCCCCAGGCTGGAGGGGAGGGCGGCTTGCCGCTCGAGGGGCTGGCGACAGACTTCGCGCGCCTGAGTGTTGAACTGTCGGGCGACGTCGGTCAGCCAGAGCCGGCCACACCGGTTCTGCCGACGATGACCTCTGGTCTGTTTGTTCCTGCATGGATGCGGGGCGGTCGGTCGGTATTTGACAAGTACTATGTCCCGCCGGCGTCAGCACTCATGAGCGCGGATTGTCGAAATCCGGTTTACAAGCCATATCCGGGACTGAGCCGCACAGCCGAGAACCGCCGCCGCCTGCATTATGCCGAGATGGCATCGGCGGCATGTGAGGCAGGGGTTCCGATCGAACTCTTCGACAGCCTGATCGTGCAGGAGAGCCGTTATAACCCGGCGGCACGAAGCCGGGCGGGCGCCATGGGTCTCGCTCAGCTTATGCCCGGAACCGCGCGTGATCTTGGAGTTTTCAACGCTTGGGACGTGCGCCAGAATCTACGGGGTGGGGCAAGATACCTTCGCGCTCAACTCGACGAGTTCGGCGGAGCCTGGCATTTGGCGTTGAGCGCCTATAATGCCGGACCAGGTGCCGTTCGACGACACGGAGGGATTCCACCCTATCGTGAAACGCGTGCCTATGTGGAGACGATCCTGGCCAGTGTTCAGACCTATCTGGGAGGGGCAGGGCGGTCAGATATTCCAGTTACGTCGTTTCGGCGCGCATCGTTGCTGGCATATTAGGATCTAAATGTTCCAAAACACGTGAAATCCCACGTCCGAGGCGAAGTACAGCGCAACCGTGAGGATTACTGGTGCGCCCTTGAGGTAGTTGATCTGCCAGCGGAGCCAAACTTTCGGCAGTAGCAGCGCTGCGTCGAGCTTTGTGGCGAGTTTGGGACGCCAAGCTCGGCTTTGCCAGTCGTGAACAGTAACCACCACTGCCAGCACCGCGCAGATGAGGGCCATTGCTCCCACGGCGATGTATAGCGACGTCCAGGCGATGAGAGCTTCGTGTTTCATGGTCGTGAGATAGCCGACATTCCCTTTCGTTTATCTAACCGATCCTGCGCCGGGCCGGTTCCGAAATCTTGCTTCTGCGTCCAAATAGACTGTTTCCGAGATTGAGATCACCGCGGCCGGCACGCTCGATCAGTGCTCGCATGTAAATGTCGGGCGACCGCAGTATTTCGCCGTCGCAGGCGTGCTGGCCGGTTAGGAGAACGCACAGCATGGCCGCCTCGAGGCCGAGTGCTTGAGCAGCGCTTATGACAGTCGCATCAGCCACGCCCACAGCTCGGGCGAGAGCCTGGGCTGAAGCAATCGTAGGCGACGAGGGGAGGGCGATGAACCCTTCGGTGAAAGGGAATAGGGATGCCGTCTCGTCCCACGTAAAGCCGCTGCGCTTTATTCCAAACGCATCGTCTGCTTGAAGGGCCCCACTTTTGTTCTGTTCTGCCTGCGTTTTTGAGCTCGCCTCGAGGTCTTGTGTTGCCTCTCGGTTGCGACCCTCTGCCAAGCCAACCTTACATCTTAGTGTTTGATTCCTGTTGTATTTGCGGTGGACGTTTTCGTCCGGCGTAGTGGACAATTCACCTTCGGGAGGGACGGCTCGTGAGTGCACGATAACGGCGTGCTGCAGTTGGTCGTGGAGTGCGAGCGTGTCTTCGAGGATCTTACGCATCTCCGGCAGCGACGATCGGGGAGTGTCTCGGCGCCGATCTGCCAGCTTCTCGACTTTTTGCGCCAATGCCTGCGCCCACATATGAGCGTCGACAAAGGGCGCCAGAAGCGAGCGCATGGTATTGAGATAGGACTTGATCTCTGCGGGAAGGGCGACGCGCATTTCGCGCAGCTCGGCTTCTGTTGCAGCGACAGCCTCCAAGTGGTCAATCATCAGGACCAGTGGCGCTAATGACCACCCCGCGCCTATGGCGGCTTTACCCTTTCTGGCCGGGACGTAGAATCGGTGACCATTCCCTTTCGGGCAGAATGGCACGATCAAGCCGCAACGGGCCATGTCGCGCAGATCCCGGCGGACATTGGTGCTGTCCAGCTTGACCTCGAGAACTGCGTTGGAAGCGCCCACAATAGGCCCGGTCTGACTGGTCCAGTCGGCAGCTGACGCGCACATTCTTGCTAGAATGTGGAGTCTTTCCCAAGTCTTTTTGCTGGGGGGGAGGGTGATCGTCCCCTGATCGCGGAATTGGCAGAGGACGCGAATGACGCGGCGTCGGAGAAGTTCGCCCTCAGCTGCGCTGCCAAGAGGCGCGCGCTCCCGCATAAGGGCGGCGACAAAGGCAGCGTGGGCGGCTCGTTCCTGCTCGCTCGATAAACTGCACACCTGCAGGTCGCTTTCCTGCAGACGGGGGGAGGGTAGGGACTTCAGGGCGTCAGCCAACCGGACCCCGCAATAGGGCGTAGAGCTGCTGGTTCGGCGACCGGATCCGGGTGATAACTGGGCAAGATTCATCGTTCGCTTCCTCGTCATGCGAGGAGCGGCACAGACAGCAACAATCGCCGCGAAAATCGCGGAAAATTGCTTGCAACTTGTCAGGAGCCGATTAGTCTTGCCGGAGAGTTTGTGGTTGCCTTGTCCAGTGGCGCGACGAGCCAACCGACCCTTCATAAAGCCCGGGCCTCGCCCGGGTTTTTTTTGATCTGTGCCTCACTCCTCCTTCCTGCTTCATCAGACGCGTCGTGCGACTGACGGTCTTGTCGCTGCGACCAGGCGCGCGTCATCGCGCGCCGAAACGCTTGCTCCAAGGGCGGTTCGTTGCTAGGAGGAGCTCCTGATTTGGAAGCGTCCCAGCGACGAAAATATACAAAAGGGCCCGGCTGCAACCGGGCCCTTTTTCGTTAGCCAAGGGCCATTGAGGCAACCGGTCGGCCGGACCGTGCTTTTTGCAGCGTTCCGGCGATCAGGGCTGCGATAACGGCCTCTCGGGAATGGGTTTGTTCCGTTTTTAGCTTATCGATCTCCAAGATGAGCTGCTCGGGGAGCCAGACCTCGAGCGGCTTCAGCCCCTGCGCTCTTCGGCGACGGCGTTGTTCAGCTTTGCGTGCTCTCATCATTTCGCTGTCCTCGTGGATCTTCTTTCGGCCGCTCCAGCCCGGTGTCGCGGTCGTGACTAGTCACGACATGCGCGCACCCCGTTTCGCGCCGCGTGATGCTATGCGAACGCGGATGTTCTCACCTGTTCGACGCGCTTGTGATGTTCGACGATCATCCCGGAAGTGCGCTGCGCCAAGGATCTGCAGAGCCCTTTCTTGATGGGTTCGAAGTCTCCGCCGCACGCCGCCAGCTGTTCCGAAAGAACGACAACCGTTTCCGAGGCGAGTTGCGACGCGGTTTCGCAACTCGGGTCGAAATAGGCGTCGGGGCTGTGGAGGATAAAAAGTGCGAGCGTTGCGCGCACGGGGTCGATGTTGAGATAGGCGAAGATGCAGTTAAGTTCGGCGGTGGTGATTTGGCCCTCTACCAAACGCCTGTCGAATTCGCGGAAGGTGCATCGTCGGATGACGTTTTCTTGGTAGAGCTTCTTTGCGCTGATTCTCCGCGCCTTCATGACCGCCCGGATGAGCGTACCGTAGTCCAGCGGGGGGTCTTTCGCGCCCGCTGATTCAATTAAGGCTTCTGTCGCCGCATCCATGAGACCCCCCTACGCAGAGTTTCTGTCCCGCTGCATATCCTATGCAACCGCATATGCCAATATATCCAAAGGATATGCTACGACAAGCCTAAACTTGTTCTTCAGCGATTTGGAGGCAGCAGAAGCAGACGGCATCACGCACATTGCAGGTATGAAGCGATCGCGCGGTAAGCTCGTCCTTGAGCGCTTCTAAAGCAGCCGCTTCGTCCTGGTTGACCCTCAGAAAGATGCGCGTCTGACCGTCGAGCGGGAGCAGGTCGCGGAACCGCTCGATCGTCTCATCGGCGATGTCAGGGGCGGTATTCAGAACGTGCAGGACCACGTCGCGTAGCGTCTCGAACCGGCGGTTTGCGCGGCTCAGATTGGCGATCGCGCGAATCATCAGCTCCATCGCGTCGTCGCTGACGTACAATCTGTGCACGCTGAATTTGGTTTTCCTCCCACTTTCGTCTTCTTGCATCCCTGCGAATCCCACCTCCGGATTGGTTCTAAAACATCGCTTATACCTGTGCGGAGGAAGGTGGAAATCGCACGATTGCAGGCGGTTTGGCACGTTCCGCGGAGGTGGAAGGCGGGTTGGTGCCGGAAACCGGCACCTCTGGTGCTGGAAACCGTCACCGTTGGTGCTGGAAACCGTCACCACTGGTGCTGGAAACCGGCACCGCTGGTGCTGGAAACCGTCACCGCTGGTGCCGGAAAGCGTCACCATAGCAGCAACTGATTCGCTAAAATCGCGAATTCGCCCGAGTTTTATCAAACAAGGGGTTGCTGAATTGTTCCCGACAGGCCCGAATTGATCGTGGCGCTGCTTAGGCGCCGTGTCTCAATACGAAAGGGTGAAGTCATGAAGGCACTCAATCTGAAGAGCGACATGGGCAAGAAGCTCGCTGTCGCAGCATCGGTTATCGCGTTCGCCGGCCTGGTCGGCGTGGACACCGCGATGGCTGGTGCCGATACCACGTTCGATACTGCGCTGACTCAGTTCACGGATTTCCTCGAGGGCTCGGGCGGCAAGATCATCACCGTTCTTTCCCTCGCAGGCGGTATCGTGGGCCTCGCTTCCGGTCGCTTCTCGCTGAGCCAGGTGGCGATTCCAGTCGGCGTCGGCGTTGGTGCCGGCACCGGTATCCCGATCGTCACCTCGACGGTCACGGCGACCATCTGATCCGGATCGAACAGATCACGGAACGGGAGTCCGTACGGCTGCGCCCTTTGACCCCCTTGGGTGCAGCCGTACTTCTCGGCGGAGCGACTTGTGGACCAGTATTACATACCCAAGCACCTGGATGATCCGGAACTCATTGGGTTTTGGACGTTGGACGAATTTCTTGTGATGCTCGCCCCCTTTGTTTGGGGAATTCTGGCGCAGCACATTGTAATCGGCCTAGCCCTGTCTGTGGTTGCGTGGCTCGGATATCGCAAACTTCGAGCTGGTCGGTCGATGTATTGGGTTCTCCATTTTGCCTATTGGCACCTTCCTGGAGAGTTCTTCGGCCTGAAAGTTGCTCCGCCTTCTTATTACAGAGTGATGGCGGGCTGACATGGATCTGACTTTTGCTCACGAAACGTCCCAGCGCACGCTCAAGCAGCGCAATTTGCTGGCGTTGATCTCCGTTGTCCTCGGGGTGCTGGTGGTGGTGATGTTCACTGCTGCGAATACGCGCGACCGCGAGATCGTTCTGCAGCCGGTGATCCCCCACGAGATGGCGATCACGACTGCGGGCGTATCGCCGGAATATCTCGAAGCGGTCACGCGCGATGCGGCGCAGTTGGCGCTGAACCGGTCGCCGGAGACGCTCCAGTACTGGAAGGACTCCATCATCAAGATCACTGCACCCGAGGCTCAGGGCAAGCTCAAGACCGAGCTGATGGGCATCGTGGAAGAGCAGCAAGGCTCGCAGATCACGCAATTCGTGACGATCGACTGGATCAAGGTCGATCCCGACGGTCTCGCGAGCCAGGTCGGCGCGGTGGTCCACACAATCGTGGGTTCGCGCGATGTGCGCCGCGAACACAAGGTCTTCCAGTTCAAATGGAAATATACGGGCCTGTCGCTGAAGTTGCTGAGCTTCGGCGTGGTGATGCCCGCAGGTGAGGAGGAAGCGTGATGCAGCTTGTCCCCTTCGGATTGATGGCTGGCGGCGTCGCTTTGCTGACGCGGATCGAGTGCCTGTCATCTCGCTCTATCGGTGCGGGCCTGGTTGGTGCGGCAGCGCTGCTGATGGCAGCACCGGCTTTTGCCGACCAGTCGATCATGGCGGTCGATAACGGCGAAGTTCTGTGCGAGGTTTCCAAGTCGGACCTGACGCGTATTTCGCTCAAGGAGGATCGCTTCGCGGCGGTCTCGAAGGTCGAGACGGGCAATCCGCTCGAGGACTTCTCGGTCGTTCACGAGCCGACCCGCGGCGATCTGTACATTTCGGTCCCGGAGGGCTTCTCGCGTCCGTCCGTGTCGTTCTTCGGGACGAGCGAGAAGGGCTACGTCTACAAGTTCAATTGCCAGGTGTCGGGAGACGAGGCCAAGCAGGTCTTCGTCGCCAATGCCGATATCGAGCATCCGCAACCTGCAGCCGCCCAGCTGTCCAGTTCCGCCCCCCTTGGCGACCAGGCGGTCAGTCTCGTCCGGGCGATGTTCGAGCAGCGTCCCGTTCAGGGTTTCGAGATCCAGGATCAGGCGCGCGCGCCGGTCAATGTCGGGGCGCTCAAGGTCCAGTTGGTCTCGCAATATGTCAGCCCGACATTGGCGGGCAAGGTCCTGCGGGTCGAGAACACCGGCGACCAGCCTCTGACGCTGGCCGAAGAACTGATCGCTGCGGACGGAGCCATCGCCGTCAGCATTTCCAACCCTGAGCTGCAGCCCGGTCAAGCAACGGCGGCCTACGTCGTCGTGCCGGCAGGAGGTTTTTGACCATGGATTTCCTCAAGCGCAAACCCAAGGACGTCGAGACCACCGAAGTCGACGAACATGACTATGTCGAGGGCGATGGCGGCATTGCCGAGAACGCTGCGACCGCCAAGCGGCAAAAGCTCGTCCTGTGGGGTGGGGGCGGTCTGATCGCCCTGGCTGCTGTGTGGTGGATCATGGATGATACGACCGAAATGGTCGAGCAGGCGACGGGATCGGAAACCGAGACCGTGGTGTCGACCGACGCGATCATGAACCGTCAGATGGCCGACCAGGAATGGATGAGCGTCTACGAGCACCAGATCAACGAACAGGATCGGCGGCTCAAGGGCGTCGAGGCGGGCAGTGGGCGGGTCGAGCAGCTCGAAGCGGAGATTCAGGCGCTGCGCGGGCAGAATGCGTCGATGGTGCAGGACGGAACGCGCGTTCTGGATGCCTATGAGCGCGAGAACCAGCAGCTCAAGCGGCAGCTCGAGCAGACGAACTCGCGACCGAGCGCACCAGGTCCGGCAGGTGCCGCAGCGGCGATGGGCGTTGCTCCCGGTGCAGGGGCGGGGGCTGCGGCCGCGCCTTCGCCTGCAAGATCGAAGAATGTCAGCCTCGTATCGTTTTCGCAGAATGGCGGGACGGCTTCGCGGATCGATCCTGCGAACGGCGTGACGACGTACACTGATAGCCCCAATTATCTGCCGCCCAACTCGATCGCCAATGCGACCGTTGTCGTTGGGGTGGATGCGACCACCAACACGCGGAGCCAGAGCGATCCGTTGCCTGTGCTTCTGCGCGTAACGGGACCGGCGCGCTCGGTCTTCCAGGATGGGAAACTGCTCGCGACCAGGGTTCAGGGCTGCATGGTCAACGGCGCGGCCTATGGCGACCTGTCGTCCGAGAAGGTCTACGTGAAGCTGCTGCGCATGACCTGTCCGCAGCCCGGCGGGCGCTATGCGGTGTCGGAGGTGAAGGGCTTCCTCGCCTATGGCGGCAAGGTCGGCATCCGCGGGCGTGTGGTCAGCCGCGAGGGTGGGCTGACGACCCAGGCATTCCTTGCGGGCCTCGTAAGCGGCGCCGGCAACGCCTTCAACAGTGCCAACCAGATCCCCCGGATAACCCAAGGCAACCCGGCGCTGCCTGATGTCGAAAGTGTCGGCATTGCGGCG
This sequence comes from Croceicoccus hydrothermalis, assembly GCF_022378335.1. Classification (GTDB taxonomy): domain Bacteria; phylum Pseudomonadota; class Alphaproteobacteria; order Sphingomonadales; family Sphingomonadaceae; genus Croceicoccus; species Croceicoccus hydrothermalis. The sequence goes on along the minus strand of NZ_JAIQCI010000011.1, from coordinate 76,406 downwards.
GTTGGTGGCGGCGCAGCCCAGGCGGGCACGACGCTTTCTGATTATCTCATCGAGCGCGCCGAGCAGTATCAGCCGGTCGTGGAAATGCCCACCGGCGCACAGGTCGAGGTCGTGTTCCTCGATGGCACCTTCATCCGCAACTGAGAGGCCACCATGTTCAACAGCTTCAATATCACGCGCACATTGTCCGGCTCTTCCGAAGCCGGAATTGGGTCCAGACGGGCGGTGCAGGGACTTGCGATCCTCGGCGCGGGCAGCTTGCTTGCCCTCGGGGTTCAGGCTGTCGCGCAAAGCACGTCGAGTGGGACCGTCCAGGCTGCGCTCGGGGAGCGGTTGCCGAAAACCCAGCTCACCGCAGTCGATTGCGAACAGATCGAGGGGCTGTGCGAGGTCCAGGCCGGGAGCAACTTGTTCTACACCGATGCGAGCGGGCGCTACCTCATCATCGGCCGTGTCTATGACATGGAGACCAAGCAGGATCTGACCGCCGCTCGGCTGCTCGAGATCAATCCCGACATGCTGGTTGGTGCCGCGGCATCGAGCGGCGCATCTGCCGGTGGGGAGCCTGCGGCACCTGTGGCCTCTGCCCGCGAGACGGCGCCGACTGTCGAGAAGGCGGCGCTCGAGGCTCTTCCTGCCGATGGTGCGATTCGGTGGGGGCGGGGCAGGACGAAAGTCACCGTCTTCAGCGACTTCCGTTGTGGCTATTGCAAGCAACTGCACGAGACGCTGTCGGCAATGAACGTCGAGGTCGTCGAACGCCCGATTTCTATTCTCGGGACACGGATGATCTCGGATGCGGTCGTCTGCGCGAGCGATCGGCGCCGGGCGCTCGGCCAGGCCTATGCCGGCGAGGCCATTTCAAATGTGCGCGAGTGCGACACGTCGGGTCTGGACGCCAATGAGGCGTTCGCGCGCCAGCACGGCTTCACCGGCACGCCGGTCATCGTGCGCAGCGATGGCGCGGTCCTGCACGGCGCTCGTCCGCGTGATTTCCTCGAGACCTGGCTCAAGGGAGAGAACTCATGATCTTCAAGCGACCTTTTCCGGCGATTGTCGCTGGTCGAAGCATGGCTTTGGCCGCTGTGGCGGCATCCGGTCTCATTTCGGGCTGCACCACGCTCGGGACCAACGTCAATGGCAGCTTTCGCTGCGAGGCGCCTGACGGCGTGTGCGCGCCCTCTACGGTCATCGATGACGGTGCGCTCGCGGAGATCCAGCGCGTGTCCTCCACCGAGCTCCTTACGCCTGCTGGGCCCTATACGATTGACGACGGCGAGGTGCCTGTGCCCGATGCAATCCTCGCCTCAGCGGATCACGTCGAACGCGGCGCCGATACTTACCGGCTGCGCGTCGTGTTCCCGGCTTTCGTCGACGCACGCGGCCAGCTGCATGATCGCGCCTCAGTACATACCGATGTGCGGCTCCCCGGGCGCGGCGATACGGTCGATGCGCTGGCGCTGCGGGGGTCGCACGGCTCTAGCGGCCGCGGGCTGCTGGCAGCGGCAGAGAGTGCGCCGCCGTTTCTGGCTGTCGCCTCGCCCTCGACCCTGATCGACCAGGTGCAGCTTGCCGATCCGGCAGGCGCTCAGCTGGCCGTCGGTCCGGGACCGATCGACCGGATCAAGGAGGAGGTGGCCACAACTTTGTCGACCGATCGGCCGCGCCGTCAGGCAGCGTCCTTTCCCGGCACGCCGGAGTAAGCGGCGATGTTCAAGGCGCTCAATGATCTTGTCGAGGCTCTGGTGGGCGACAATCGCAAGCCGGAGCGCCGTGCCAATGCAGCGAGCGTGCCGATGCTCTCGCATTTCCTCGGCTATCGCTCGTATGACGAGGGCAAGCAGATTTTCTACCAGACCCGCTCGAAGGGTTTCATCCTCGAGCTGGCGCCGCTGATTGGCGCGAACGATCGGGTGACCGATATCGTCGGTTCGATCTTCTCCGATATCCTGATGGCTGGCGCTAAGTTCTCGGTGACGAATTACGCCTCGCCGCGGATCTCCGAGAAACTGCAGGAATGGGTTCTGCCGCGCTATCGTGCCGGCGGGGTGTTCCAGACGCTGGCGCGTCACCGGCTCGACAAGTTGAAGAACGGGGCATGGTCCTCGCTTGCTAGCGACGGGCCGTTCTTCGCGCGCAATTTTCGCTGTATCCTGGCGGTCGGGGTTACCGAGGGGAGCGGCCTGTCGGTCGGCGATCTCATCACCATGCGCGACGGCGTCGTATCGGCGCTGGAGTCGATCGACGTCCCGGTCCGCGTGTCCACCCCGGTCGACCTGATCCGGTTCTTTGATGAGGTCCTGGCACCATCGACGGGAGCCGGCGATGATGTTCCCGGCTACAACCGCTTCGATCCGATCAACGAACAATGTGTCCGCCGGGACCTTGTCACTCACGTCGAGAAGGATCGCCTGCTGCTTCACGCGCAGTCGCTGCGGCCGACGGGTGAAACCGTTGAGGGCGTGCCCGAGATGCGCGATTTCGTTCCCGAACGCTTCGACGTGCGCACGATGTCGGTGCGCAATTTTCCGGACCGCTGGGCGCCATGGGATACGCAAAAGACCATTGGTGACATCTTCAACACGAAGCTCAACCTGCCTTGTCCGACGCTGCAGACGATTTGCGGGATCATTCCCGGCAGCGAGTCCTCGGAGGCGAAGTCGGGCTACAAGTTCGCCCGCACGCGGTCGCTGGCTGACGGGCAGGGCGCCAAGCTTGTTCCCAAGATCAAGGAGCAGGCCGCCGAATGGGAGTTCGTGCAGAACCAGGTGAAGGCGGGCGAGAAGCTGATCTCGTGCTATTATGCCGTGACCATCCTTGCGCCGAAGGGTCGCGGCGAGGCGTGCGAGCGCACCATGAAGGCGGTCTACAAGGCTGCCGGATGGGATCTCATCGACGAGACGCACATCCAGCTGCCGGCATTCATGGCGCATTTCCCGCTGTTGATGGCCGATGGGCTCGATTCCGATTACAAGCGGATGAAGCGCCTGCGGCTCATGCGTTCGGCCAACGTGGCAGCGATCGCCCCGCTGCAGGGCGAATATGTCGGCGGACATATTCCGCACCTGATGTTCATCGGCCGGCGCGGGCAACCGCAATTCTGGTCGCCATTCCAGAACAGCGCAGGCAACCACAATGTCGCGATCGCCGGCAAGTCGGGATCGGGCAAGTCTGTCTTTCTGCAGGATCTCACCGCCAGTCTCGTCGGGGTGGGCGCCAAGACCATCGTCATCGACGATGGGCGCTCCTTCGAGCACATGGCGAAGGCGCTCGGCGGCACCTTTACCGAGTTCAAGCTGTCCTCGGGGATTTCGATCAACCCGTTCCGTATGATCGATCCCACGCTCGCTGCAGAGGATGAGGATTACCTCGTCGACTGTCTCGCCATGCTCAAGGCGATCATCTCGCAGATGGCACGGCATGAAACGCGCCTCAACGATACCGAGCGCGGTCTGATCGACAAGGCGGTCAACACCGTCTGGAACGAAGACGGGAGTGATGGAACGGTCGATGGCATCATTGGCGCGCTAAAGACGGAGGAGCATCCATTTGCATATGATCTGGCGACCTCGCTCCTGCCCTTCGCCTCTGACGGGACTTTCGGGCGGTTTTTCCTTGGGGATAGCAATCTCGACCTGTCGGCCGACCTGACGGTCTTTGAGCTGTCGGACCTGGCTACGCGCGAGGAGCTGCGTGGGGTGGTGCTGACGTCGATCATGTTCGTCGCGTCGCAGACAATGCGCCGCATGGACCGCTCGGTCGCCAAGGCGCTGTTGATCGACGAGGCCTGGCAGATGCTCAAGGGCGGGGCGATGGCCGACTTCGTCGAGACCTATTCGCGCACCTGCCGCAAATACGGCGCGGCGCTCATCACCGCGACGCAGTCGATCAACGACTATTACAAGTCCGATGGCTCGCGCGCGGCGCTGGAAAACTCCGACTGGTTCGTGATCCTGCAGCAGAAGGCGGAGACGATTTCCGACTTCCGCAACAGCGATCGGTTCGAAATGGACAATTTCACCGATGCGTTGCTGCGATCGCTCAAGCGCAACGGCACCGACTACTCGGATTTGCTGATCCGCGGGCCGGAAACGCAGACCGTCTGCAGGCTCGTTCTCGATCCGTATTCGGCCACGCTCTATTCGTCGAGCCCGCGGGTGTTCGCGGATATCGAGGAATATGTCCGTCGCGGACATTCGATGTCGGCGGCGATCGAAGCTGTGGCCTTTCCCCAAAACGACAACTTGCTGGAGGCTGCGGAATGAACGCTGTGACCATGCGCAATGTCGCACAAGCCAGCGTGCGGCGCTCCCAATTCGGGCTGGCTGCCAGCCTGCGGATGACGGGGTGGCTTGCCGTCACTCTCCTGGCATCGATGGGCGTCGTCGCGCTGTTCTTCTTTGCGATCGGCAATTTCACGATTTCCGGCACGATGCTGCAGCTGGACAATCTCGCCTCCCGCTACGTCGCTGCCGATGCAGCCCGACAGGCGCAGTTCAATCACCTGCTCGCCACCGGCGCAGTGATCGCTTTTTGCGCGATCGGGTTTTTCCGCCGGTCGGGCCTCGTGCGGATCTTCAAGGAAACGGAGACGTCCCATGACTGACTTGTTCGATCACGAGCCACCACGGGCGGCAACACCTTCTCCCGCTGGGCGGCGGAGCAAGGCGTCAGGGCTTGCGGCAATGCGGGTGGGCCGGTCCGAGATTCTCATTGTCATCGCTGCGATTGTACTGGTCGCATGGGGTGCATGGGTGACCAAGACGCTGATTGCAGGGCCACCCAAGCAGGAGTTCGTGCAGCTGCAGCTGCAAGGCATCATTGGCGAATATCTGCAAGCGCAGGCGCGATCGGGCAGTGATGAGGCCAAAGCCGCGCAGGAGACTGCCGTCTTCATGCGCACGCTCGATCAGACCGTCGCCGGGCTGTCGGCGGGAGGCAAGGTCGTGCTGGTGCATGAGGCGGTCATCGGTGGCGACATTCCGGACATCACCGACGCCGTGAGGCGCCAGGTCTATGGTCAGGTTGCCCGCCCCGAGATGATGCCTGCAGACGGCGTGCAGGGCGAAATGGAGGCCTATCTGTCGACGGAGGGAGTTCCCGATGTCGCGGCCCGCTAACACACGTCGCCTGACGACGCGTAGCAAGATTGCGGCGATCGCCGCGCTTGGTGTGGTGTTCTCGGCTTATCTGGCGCTGAAGGCGTGGAGCGAAACCCACGCCTTCATGATTAACGCCTCGGAATCGCTGCCGAACTGGGCATTCTTTGTCGAGAGCGGCAAGTTTCCCAAGCGCGGCGAATATGTCGTGTTCCACCCCGGCCATGATCCTCTGACGCAGAAGTATTTCGGCAAGGAGCCCGAAGCGTTCGCCAAGATCGCATATGGCATTCCCGGCGATAGCGTCATCCGCAGCGGGGACGTGGTGCTGGTGAATGGCGAGCCGGTGGCGCAGCTCAAGCCGTTGACGCGCAAGGGCGATCCGCTGGAGGCCGGCCCGACCGGCATCATTCCCGAAGGATGCGTGTTTGCGGCGACCGACCACAAGGACGGGTTCGACAGTCGGTATTCCGCGATCGGATATGTCTGCCGTGACCGCCTCGTCGGGGTGGGGGAGCCGATCCTGTGACCCGGGTGTTTCTTGCAGCTCTGGTTGGTCTCGCCATCGGGCCGTTCCTTCCCGGTCTTCCCGAAGCGCGGGCGGTCGATCACGGGCAGATGGGCGAATCCTGGGCGGTTATCGAGCCGGATCTGATGGAGGTCATCAAGGCGAAGCTCGAAGAAGCGCGCCGGACGGGCCGCCTCGACCAGATGAACCAGCAGTTTGCCAACCGTGTGAAGGAGCGGGTTATGCGTCCGGTCCCGGTCGGCGGCATCCGTCCGGCGCAGGAGGATCGTGTCTGGGAGTTCGATCCGGCCGTCACGATCGAGCGTGATATTCATGACCACAAGGGCAATCTCATTGCGATGGCCGGTCAGCGGGTGAACCCGCTCGACACGGTGGCGCTCACCCAGCGGCTCGTCTTCGTCAATGGCGACAGCGATGCAGAACTGTCCTGGGCGATGGCGCAAGGTGACGATCAGCAAGCGAAGATCATCTTCGTCAACGGCTCTCCGTTCGAGCAGATGAAAGTGCATCAGCGCCGGTTCTATTTCGATCAGTCGGGCACTTTGTCCGAGCATTTCGGGATCGAGCACACCCCGGCACTGGTCGAGCAGGACGGCAAGATCCTGGTCATCCGGGAAAAGGCAATTTCGCGGAGGGCCAGCTGATGTTCGGCCGTGTGAAAGAACTGGCGCCTGTTCCGCTCGCCGCCCCTGAAACGCCCGCTCTGCGCCAGGCCCGCATCCGGATAATTGTCGTCCTGGCGCTGGTCGCCATGGGCTGTGCGTTCTTCGCCGAACTGCGGTCCCTTACAGGCCGGTTCGCCTTGCCGGTCATGGGGGGCCTGATCGTGTTCCTCGCTGTCCAGGTTCCGATCTGGGTCCGGGCCAAGAACCGAGCCGATGACGACTTCCTCATGAACGGGAGTGCTGGCGATGAGTAGGGTACGCGCATTGCTGGCCGCGCTGCTGCTGGCCCTGTTCGTGGTTCCTGCAAGCGCTCAGACGTTGCCGGAAGCAAGCGGCGGCCGCTGCTCGGGCAGTTTCGTCAATCCGATCACGGATGTGTGTTGGGGTTGCATGTTTCCCCTGTCGTTGGGTGCCTTGAAAATCTGGCCGTCGAGCCGCGCTGACACTGACAATCCCGATCTTCCGGTGTGCCTGTGCGGATCTCCCATCCCGCGTGTCGGTCTCGCGGTCGGGTTCTGGGAACCGGTCCGGCTTGTCGATGTGACCACGCGGCCGTTCTGCTTTCCCAATCTTGGCGGCGTGCGGCTCGATCCGGGCTTCGGCATTGGTAATGGCCATGCCTCTACGTCCTCGCAGGTCGGAGGGCAGGGGCAGAACACTGCCAAGTACCATGTGCATTATTACGTCTATCCGTTGCTCTACTGGCTCGAGATCCTGACGGACTTCATCTGCTTCGAGCAGAGTTCGTTCGACATCGCCTACATGACCGAGATCGATCCGCTGTGGCAGGACGATCAGCTGACGACACTCCTCAATCCCGAAGCGGCCGTCTTCGCCAATCCGCTGGCGCAGGCCGCGTGCTCGGCCGATTGCATCGCAGCCACGGCCAAGCTGCCTCTCGACGAGCTGTTCTGGTGCTCGGGATGCCAGGGACCGATGTACCCGATGAACGGCAATATCGGCGCCAATATCGGGATCAAGCAATCCGCGCGTCTCGCGGCCGAGCGGATGATCTACAAGATGCACCGCACCGGGCTCGCCTACGGCACGATGGGCAGCAAGGGCCTGTGCAGCAAGTACCTCATGCCGATCCTGAAGAAGAGCCAATACCGGCTGCAGCAGGTCAATCCGACGCCGATGGTCAATGGGCGCGAGTCCTGCTCGCCGATCGGTGCGACGACGATTCTGCCGAATTCTGGTCAGGTCTATCCGGTCAAAGGGGAGGACGTGGGCTTCCTCCTTTGGCGCAAGCGCAATTGCTGCGTGCTTTGAGGAGAGTGGCGCATGAACAAGAAGCTGATTGTCCCTCTTCTGGTCACGCTGGGATGCGGCACATTTTCTGCAGTGCTGGCGCAGAGCATCGAGGGGCTCGACATCCAGCAGATCGAGCGACGCGCGGATGAGCACGTCGAGGACGCGCAGGCGCTGTTCGACTTCGCGACCGCCAATGCCGAGGTGCACCGCGAGCCGGCGCAGGAGGTCGTCGAGGCAGGCGGTGAGGCCATCCGCCAGCTGGACGTGAGCGATGTCACAGGCTCCGAAGGCGCGATCGACTTCGATGAAATGCTGGCCGGGGCGCAGGCTGCAATGGCGGCGCCCAAGGGAGCGCCGCTGTTTATCGCCTTCGCCAGCCTCTCCATGCCGGAAGAGGCCTTGGCGCGCATGATCGCCGATACGACCCGGGCCGGCGGCGTGGTGGTGTTTCGCGGCTTCTCTTCCGGCGATCCGCGCGGCTTCATTGCGGGCATCCAGAAGGTCGTCGACCAGCAGGGCGCGAGCAACATGGCGATCGATCCGCGCCTCTTTCGCGCCTTCGCCGTCGATCGCGTGCCAACCTATGTTGCGCTGTCGCGCGATTTCGAACCGTGCGATCAGCTCGACTGCGTCAGCCAGGCTCCTCCGCATGACCGCATCGGCGGCAATGTCACGGTGGAGTATGCGCTGTCGGTCTTCGCCGATGCCGATGGACCAGGGGCGGCTGTTTCGCGGGTTGCCCTGTCCAATCTGCGAGATCGCAGGTGAGGCTGGCGGCGCGTTCTGCGGCGATGGTGATCGCCTTTGTCTGTTCGAGCGTTGCGCTCGGCCAGGCCATGCAGGATGCGCGCGAGGAGGGCGAAGCACTCGCCGAGACACTCAGGGACGCGACTTCGGGTACAATTCTCGGCGACGCGGCTCCCGATGCGGTGCCGGGTTTCGGCGGCACGACGTTCAGCGAAACCGACCTTGCGGACGATCCGGATGGATTGAGCGATATTGGCGAGCTGCAGCGTCATACCAATCCCAGCTACGGGGTCGTGATCGACACCAGCAGGCCGACCTTCGATCCGACGACAATCGATCTGTCCTCGGCGCAGCTCGTCGAGAAGGATCCCGACGCTTATCTCGGAACGGACGTCGATCTGGGAGGATCGAGCGGTTCGTGCGAACCGCTACCAGGCGGTAACACCGGTGCGAGCGACTATTTTGAGAGCTGCAATGACGGCACGTCCGCGGCCGAATTTCCGCTCACCTGTTCCGTCGTGCGCCAGGTGCAGGTGACGGCCGAACATCGTTATAGCTGCCAGAGCGTCGACATCGTCATCCCGGAAAAGACCGAGTGCAACCGCAACGGCTGCACGACCACTCCGGAGCAGATTGTCGAGACGATATCGACCTGCACGTCTGCCGAAGCTGACAGTTCCTGCCGGCTGACCGGAACCAGCCACTCCGCTGACGGACCGCACTACATCTATGGGCGACTGGATCAGTACCTGCGTCTGGGGAAGGTAGAGACGCGCAGCTACACCTGCGCAGCCGAACACAATCCGCTGCCGGCGGTGCAATCGAGTACGCCCTATTACACGCGCTTTTTGTCTCGGTTCACACGGCCCGATCTTACGTCCGAGCAGCACTGGCACGCTGCGGCCGAGAGGTATGACGGGGCCGTCAATGTCAGCGCCACCTCCTCGATCAACGAGAGCGATTGCCAGACGAAGACGGCGTCGCTGACGTGCAACAATCCGGTTGAGGTTTGCGTCGATGCTTCGCCGCAGACGCGCATGGTGAACGGCGTGGCGGTCACCCATTCGTGCTGGCGGTGGGAGCGCACCTATCAGTGCGGGAGCTTCGAGCAGAAGAACGATTGCTCGGCGCTCGAAGCCAATTCGAGCTGCACCTATGATCGCCGGGAATGCCTCAGCGAAAACAGCGATGGCACCTGCAATTTGTGGGACATCTGGTATCGCTGCACCACGGGGTCCAACGGCAATACGTCCGGCCCTGAATTCGTGTGCGCCGGCGACCTGTACTGCATCGATGGCGAATGTACCCCGGTCGAGCGGCAGGCATCGACCGAGTTCAAGGACGCGATGGTCGCGGTCCAGACGATGGGCGAATTCCGCGACGATTTCGATCCCGACACGCTGCGCCTGTTCACAGGCGAGGACCTGAAATGCACCAGGAAGGTCTTCGGGATCTCGAATTGCTGCTCGGGCAAGGGTGTGCCCCTCATCACCCCCTGGCTGTGCGATTCCGAAGATCGGCTCGTCGATCAGAAGGATGATGAGGGCCTGTGCCATTATGTCGGCACCTATTGTTCGGACAAGATCCTTGGCGTCTGCGTGACGCGCAAGCAGTCCTATTGCTGCTTTTCGAGCAAGCTCACCCGCATCCTGCAGGAGCAGGGCAGGGCGCAGCTCGGCATGTCCTGGGGTTCGGCCAAGGAACCATCCTGCGATGGTTTCCTGGTCGCACAGTTCCAGCAGCTCGACCTTTCACAGATGGATTTCAGCGAGGTCTACGATGAGTTCGTAGAGGCTGCACGGCTGCCAGACGAGATCGAGGCCGGCGTCCTGATCCAGGAGCGGATCGCCCAATATTACGATTTGCACACATCGCCATGAGGGGAGTTATGGCCAGGATTGCGACCATCCACCGCGAGCACGACGTGCCGTCGATGACAGTATTCGAACTGGCTGTTGCCAGCGCGATCGGCCGGCAGAGGCCGCGCGACGATACGCACCTGTGCGACATGCTGTCCGACTGGTTTCAGAAGTCTGTCTCAGCTGTCGATGTGAATTGGGCACTGTCCCGCCTCGAAGAGGAAGGCTGGGTCAGTTCGTATGGTGCGACCCTGTCGGACTACCAGCTTACGCCGGAGGGCATCGACTGTGTGACCACGCTTTACGGCGGGTGCATCCGGATGATCGATCGGGGCCTCGGTGTCCTGAAGGTCTCCTACCTTCTCAACCTGCTGGATTTACCGAAGGAGCAGAACAATGACTAAGCGTCTCGTCATCGCTGCGACCATGGCGGCGGTCAGTCTGTCGGCAATCGTGCCGCCGGCATCATCCGCGCAGGACATGCCCGGCAATCCGCGCGATCCCTTCTATTGCGATGAGCGCAAGCTCGGCAGCTGGTTCTATTGCGACCCCTCGAAGGTGCGTGAGGCGCAGCGGCCGTCGTCTGCACCTTCGGTTCCTGCAGCGCAGAGGATGGCCGCGATCACCGACGAGCTCGACGAACTCAAGGCGCGCGCGATCCTTGAACCGACAACGGAAAATGTGACGCAGTACATTCGCTTCCAGCGCGAGCAACTCGACCGCGCCTCGACCTTCGCCGATGTGTGGAGCCGGGCAGTGTGGCAAAATCCGGAACTCGATTATACGCTCGAGCGGCCCGTCAACACATTGGGCAAGCAGACCTGGACCGACCAGCGCAATATCGAGCGCCAGGGCACCATGCAGGATCTCTCGCAGCGCTACGGCGTGTTCTACTTCTACTCGTCGAATTGCGCAGCGTGTCAGGTGTTCAGCCCTATCATGCGCGGCATATCCGACCAGTTCGGGCTCGAAGTGCTGGCTGTCTCGATGGATGGCGGCGCCAACGATGCCTTCCCCAACTTCGTGGTCGATACCGGCCAGTATCAGCGGATGGGGCTTGGCGAGAACCGCCAGGTCCCGGCGCTCGTCCTGTTCGATACCGAGACGAAGCAGCCGATTCCGATCGGTTACGGTCTGATGGCGGCCGACGAGGTCATGCAGCGGATCTTCTATCTGACGCAAGTCGAGCCGGGGAGTGATTACTGATGCGACGGACAACCAAACGCCCACTCGGTCGGACCGCTCTGCGCTGGATGGGATCCGCTCTGTCGGCACTGGCCGCAGCCGGCATGGCGGCGGCGCCGGCGCAAGCCAATGTGGGCAACGAGCTCAACACGTTTTTCAACGATATGGGCGCGGCCGCGAACGTGACCGGCCCGACCGCCTATCAGGGGCAGTCAGCCGGCTATTATACCGGCGGCGGCGTCTGGTCGCGTTTCCCGCAGCGCAGCGTGAACCCGGTCAACCTCTCGCTTCCCTCGGCCAAGGCCGGGTGCGGCGGCATCGACATTTTCTCGGGCAGCTTCTCGTTCATCAATTCCGACGAGATCGTCGCCATGCTCAAGTCGGTCGCGAACAATGCGCTCGGCTTTGCCTTCCAGCTGGCGATCAAGTCGATCAGCCCGCAAATCTCTTCGACGATCGAGGAGTTCGCGCAAAAGGTTCAGCAGATGAACCAGTTCAACATGAACTCGTGCGAGATGGCGCAGGGTCTGGTGGCGGGGCTTTGGGGCAAGAACCAGGGACACCAATCCGAGGTGTGCAAGGCGATCGCCAATTCTCAGGGGTGGGCGACCGACTGGGCGAAGGGCCGACAGATGTGCAATGCCGGCGGTGAACGCGCGGGCATCATGGAGGGCAATACCGACGAGGGTCTGCCCTCCGGGTCGTACAATTACACCTGGCACACGTTGCAGAAGAGCTATCCCAGCTTCTCCAACGAATTCAAAGAATACCTGATGAGCCTGGTCGGCACGATCGTCTATGTGCGCCCGCCCGACGCCGATTCCGGCGCATCGTACAAGTATTTCGGGATTGGCGATCAGGCGCTGCTGACAGCGCTGATCGACGGCACGACGTCGACCACCATTCTCAAGTGCGACGAATATACGGATTGCCTTAATCCGACGCCGCAAGCGATCAATGTCTCGCAGGCCGTTGCTCTCAAGCCGCGCGTGCTGGCGCTCATCGAAAGCATGGCGGGCAAAGTGCGCTCCAATGCCGCGCTGACAACGGATGAAATCGGCCTGCTCGGCGCAACGAGCGTTCCGCTCTACAAGATCATCACGGTCAATTCGGCGGCGCAGCTTGGGGGCATGTCGACCCAGGAGATGAGCGGACTGGCCGAGATCGTCGCGATGGACCTGCTCGATACGATCGCCAACCAGTTCTACGGCTATGTTGTGCAAGGCTCGGTCAGCTTTGACCGCGCCGACCCGGAGACGCTTGGGCAGTGGCGCGATCAGATCGCCTCGGTGCGCGAGGTCATCAAAGGCTATTCCTATGCGATGAACGAGCGCCTGATCCGGACGCAGGCCATCGTCGAGCGCACGGTTTTCCTCGAAAGCACGCTTCGCAACAGCCTGTCGCCGCAAATGTCGGCAGCTTTGTCCTTCAGCACCTCGATGTCCAAGCAGGGCATCCACTAAGGGAGCCGCAAATCATGCTGGAGATCTTCACGATCGGAGGCGGCGAGTACATCGTCAACGTGCTCAATGCGGTCGCGGCATGGTGCGGGGGAGGGGGGTTTCGCTCCCTCATCCGCGTCGTGATGGTGATTGGCTTGATATACGCGCTGCTGGTGGTTGCCTTCAGCATGAACTGGCGCATGTGGCTCAACTGGTTCCTCGGCTCGGTGCTGATCTACGGCGCTTTGATTATCCCGACGACTTCGGTGAGGGTCACCGACCGGCTCAATCCCTCCTTGCCCTCGGCAGTGGTCGACAATGTTCCGATCGGATTGGCGACCGTGGCGTCGGTTTCAAGCCTTGCCGGCGACTGGATGACGCGGACGGCCGAGACGGTGTTCGTCATGCCGACCGCGCTGCAACTGAGCAGCAATGGGATGATCTACGGAGCGCGGCTTTATGACAGGACCACCGAATTCAAGATCAGGGATCCGCGCGTGCGGTCGAACCTGGAGGAATTCTTCAAGCAGTGCCTGTTCTACGACATCATGCTGGGTCACAAGACGTTCGCTTCGGTTGCCAACTCGACCGACATTCTGAGCGATATGGGACCGGGCTCGCCGGCTCGCGCGATGAAATGGCTCGATTCCTCGGGATCGTCCTCGGTCATCACTTGCGAAACTGCCTACAACCAGCTGCGCAACACCGATCTCCCGGCAGAGACTGCCGCGAGACTGACCGATGAGGGGCGCAAGATCTTCCCCGGACTGTCAGCGGCGGCGGCAAAGGCGAAGCTCGACGCCGACATTCCGGTACTGACCAGCGCCTTTCACGGAGCAAGCCAGAGCTCGGAGCAGGTGTTTCACCAGCGCTCATTGGTGGATGCCTTCCTGGAAGCGCGCGCCAATCTCGGCTCGGCCGACGGCGACACATTTGCGATGCTGCGCGCCGAGGCACAGGCACGCAATACCTACTCCTCGATCGCCCAGCAGGCGATGACGTGGGTGCCGCTTCTCAACATCGTGCTGACGGTAGTTTTCTATGCGATGTTCCCCGTCATCTTCCCGCTCTTCCTCCTTCCGCAAACCGGTGTCCCGGCGTTGAAGGGCTACTTCACGGGCTTTTTCTACCTGGCGGCATGGGGGCCGCTCTACGCGGTCCTGCACATGTTCATTATGGAGCGAACGGCTGAGTCGATGAATGCTGTCGCGCCGGGCGGGATCACCATGGCTGGCATGGCTGGGATCGATGCGGTGAACTCGGACACGGCGACGATTGCCGGGTTCCTGATGATGTCGATTCCGTTTCTCGCAGCGGGGCTTGCGCGCGGTGCGATGGCTGTCTCCTCGCAGGCGACCTCGATGCTCGCGCCCGCCCAGGGCGCGGCCGAGGCCGCGGCGATTGAACGTACGACCGGCAATTATTCTTATGGCAACCAGAGCTATATGAACCTGACGGGCAACGTCACGCAGCGGGATCAGTGGAACTCGGCGCCGTCCTACAGCACCGGGTTCGGTAGATCGACGTTCCAGAGCGCCGATGGCACTGCAGTGGCGCAGACGGCCGGGGGATCAATGATCTACGAGTCCCGCGGCGGCATGAGCAATCTCGGGTTTGCGCCGCAAGTGACAGCCTCGCGGTCGGCCGAGTTTGCGGAGGCGGCGTCCGAGCTCGAGACACGCCGGCAGGTTCTATCGGCTGCGCGATCTGAGCGCGTTGCCGCGCTCGAGCGGGCCGGTTTTTCTACCTCGAGCGGTTCCCGTACGTCGAGCGGCAGCATGTCGGAAAGCGGGATCAGCGAAGGGGCTACGCAAGCGCAGTCGCGGCGTGATGGTCAGTCAAATGTCTTCACGACGGGGCAGGGACGCACGATCGGGCAGCACGTCGATGGTCGTCGTTCCGCGCAAGATCAGTATACTGCCGACGATCAGACCAACTGGTCAGTTGCCGCTAGTCTCGGGCTTCCAGGAGGAGGCGGGGGCCGCGGAGTACCTGGAGGGCGTGGAGGGCGTGGAGCCGTTGGTACTGGCATTTCGGGCAATGTCATGAAGACGGCGAGAGACGGGGTGGTATTTCAAGATGGCTATACCGAAACCCAGTCTGACCGCGTAAATCTATCCCGAAACAGCAGCAGTTCTGAGTCACAAGATGTAAGTGATGAAAGTCGCCGCGAGAGCGGGGCCTATATTCGCGACGGGTCTTTCAGCCGCAACGAGGGCTTCTCCGAAGATCGGAGCTATCGCGACAATCTGGTCGAAGACATTCGCTCGATCGATCGGCAGCTCTCCGAGATCGACGAAGCATCGCGCACCCTCTCGTCCACCTGGACCACACGTGAGGGCGGGGGCGCAACGATCAGTCAGGATATGTCGCAGATCGTGGCGAGCCGGTATTATGATGAGGCCATGAGTGCGCGGGCCGAAGGCCTCGACGTGCCTCTCAATCCGAACCAGACCGACATTACTCCCACGCAGATGGCAAGCCGTAACATTGTGGTCGACAGGATTCTCGACAAGTACATCGATGAAACCATGGCACCGGTACGCGACGAGATGCTTCCGCCAACGCAAGTTATGGGTCCGGTGCAGGGTCCGTCCAACTTCAGTGAAGCGGATCTTCGCGGCTCTGGCCGTGGTGGCGGCAACGCGTCAGGAGGCGGTGGCTCGTCAGAGGTCGACGCCCGCCTTCAGGGTGCGGAGGCTGCGATCGAAGAAGGTCGTGAAGACGTCGCCCGCGGGCGCGAGGGCGCCGCCCGAACTTATGAGCAAGGGGTGATCGGCGCTTCCGATTTGAACCAGCGAACTCAGGACAGCCGCCGCGCTGCCTGGTGGAAGGATCGCAACTAAATGATGTATGGAAGGCCGAAGATAATCGCCGCGACTAGGAGAAACGCCGCCGTATAGAGCGGAGAGCGATCAACCGGCTGCAGATCACCCTGTAGCCATTCACGGAGTTCCTGCTCATGCTGTTCATTCGCGCTTGTCCCTGCAGATGGGATGCCGTGTTGGGCAAATGTGCTGAGACCCGGTTCGAATACCAGGCCATCCTCATGACGTTCAATGTGCAAATCTGACATCGTGCTTCTCCAAACGGTAGAATACCACATATCGCTTTTGGGTTCCAGAGAGGGGCGATTGTGGCTATTCGAGCGCGTCTTGGAGACGGATGGGTCGATCCGGGACGAACAGCTGTGTCTGAGGAAGAGGGTCGAAATGGCTAGTGAGCTCGAGGAAGCTTACGTTTCCCTAAGATGGAAGATCCTTTACGGCGAGCTTCCGCCGGGGCACGCGATCACCGTCAAATGCACCGCCGAGAATCACGATCTTGGCGAACGGAAATCCCGCCTGCTGCTTAATGCTCTGGCGGCCGACGGCTACCTTTACAAAACTCGGTTCAGCTTTTCGGTCGCGATGTTCTCGCATGACCAGATCGAAGAGTGGCGTCAGCTGCTTTGCGCCTTCATGGAGATCGGCGCCGGTCGTCTCGTCCTGGAGCCTGCTGAGCGCCTCGAGGCATTCCGCCGGCATGTTGAAGAGACGCTCGGGCAATGGGATATCAAGGAGGAGCGCTTCTATCTGGCGGCACTCACCCTGTGCGCCCTGCTTCTCGGGGGGCAGAAAAGCGCTCTTTCCCGACTGGCCGGACAACTGCTGCCGCAGGTGTTCTTCCGGCTTCTCTGGTTGGCCGATAGTCAGTCACCCGACGGAGGGTTTCTGTTGGAGGCATCAAGAAAGCTGATCGAAGTCGCGCCAAAACGAAGCGTCAAGGAAGCAAAGGCCGCGTGCGGGATCTACTTCGATGGGATAGCCGATTCATTGCACGCGCAGCTGGATTTGCGGAATCAGTCGCCTGACGCCGGAGAGTTCTCGAAAAAGGCGAACCAGTTGATCGAGCCGCGGCTCACGGGGCACGCTAATGTGATCGGCACGCCTATGCACGCCGTACGGCAATTGCTCATTCCGGAGCTTCGGGACGCGCCGCCGGCATCGCTGAATTTCGCCGTGGATTAACGCTAAACTTCGAGGGGCTCTGCGCCTTCCTTATAGGGCATCAGTCGCATGGTGCTGCAGGCTCTGGCGGCTTCGCGCGCTTGATTGGCATCGAGGAGATCGAACATCTGCTCGATGCACTCAGCAATCTCGCTAACCGCGCTGGCCGTTAGCCGATCAGCCCACGCGTAGCAGATAGCCGCCCTGCTGGCGGTCACATATTCGGCGAGAAGTTCCGCGCTGCCTATGCTCGCGACGAATGTCACCAACAGCTTCTGCAGCGAAAGGACTGCAGCAAGCGGAGACTGGCTGTGAGCCAGGCGGGCCAGATCCTTGCGGCGATAGTCGAGCTCGTTGCGCACTTTCGACATGTCGATGAACTGGCTTCGCAGGATGGCGGTCGATTCAAAGCCGGACATCAGATCCAGGCAGGAGCCGAGGCGGGCCTGATCGAAGGATTGCCAGGTAAATGCGTCTATGCTGTTTTCGATGAACCCCGTGAGGCGCAACTGGCGAAAGGCGTAGCCGCCCCATTCGGCTCCCTGACCGGTCAGCTTGCTGATTGACTCGGGGGATGCTTCGCGTCGGTGAAACTCTCCATCTCGAACCACGGACCAGCGCAAAGCTTCCAGGCACTCGTCGGCCGACGGCGCAAGCGCTTCCAGGGCGGCTCTGTATGATGTTCCCACGTGGCTCGTTGACATGCGCACCTTCTAGCGAGAGGCCGAAAATCCTCAACGGCTATCAACGCCGCCAGGGTTCGTCTTTCGTAGGGTCTTCGGGTTCAGAGATGGTAATGCGCTTCCAGCGCCTCGCAACAGTCTCGAAAGGGTCGAATTCGAGTACCCGCTCGCACACAACGTCGATCGACGAAGCATCGGGAGGCAAATCTCCTGTGGCTTCGTATTCATTGATCGCTCGCAAGAGCCGCATCAAATCGCCGTGATAGTCCATGCCCATGGTGCCTCGACGTTTTGCCATCTCAACTGTTAGATAGCTATCGAATCAGTCGCAACTCCTTGTTCTCGTTGGCGAGCCCGTCGTACCTATCATGACCAGTGCTGTGACGATCTTATGACAGCGTTTGGTGGAACCGCAGAAATACGTCAGCACATGATCTGTCTTTTTGGGTTGGACGCTGAATGTCGGCGAATTGATCCCGGAAACCATTTCGATGGGTGCTTTTTGAACAACTGCAACGTCGGACACTCCGGAACGGCTCCTTTCAGGAGCACGGATCAAGATAGCCGACGTTCCGTCCGGCGAACCGGCGCTTCAGCTTTGCGCCCTCATTGCCGCCGTTCCCGCTGCCGCTCGCTTCGCCCGAAAGCAGTCGTTCGCTAAATTGCAATCTGGCGTTAGATGGCGCACCGAGCGCATTCTGCGAGCGGCGGTCGACTGGCTTCGGTCGCGTTTGTGCCAATCATCGCTCCAGTGCATCGGACATCTCGGCAATTCTTCACGGATACGCTAGTTTCCACAATGCATGGACCACTTCGATCAATTTCCCAAGCGAGACGACAACCGCGGCATCGAGGAGCGCGCGGTTGCAGCGTTCAACGCCCTGCTCGCCACCAGCGAAGCGTTCGACCTCCAGGCGTGCGACCGCAGGGATTACGGAACCGACTGTCAGATCGAAGCCGTTGGGTCAGGGGCGGCATCCAATGCACGCGTACATGTTCAGATTAAGGGTACGCGGTGTGAGCTCAACTCGGATGGCTCCGTCAGCGTTCAGGTGGCGCGAACCAACCTGAACTACCTCCTAGTTCAGCCACACAGCATCTACGTCTGTTACCACGAACCCTCTCGCTCATTGCGCGTGAGAACAGTGGAGTCCGTACTTCGGCAGTACGAGCACCACGGACGCGGATGGACCGAACAGGATTCGCTAACCATCACATTCGGTACGGTGCTTACCGCCGAGTGGCTCGGTGAATACTCAGCGCTCGTACGTTCCAGCGCGATCGCCTCGCGTCGCCGCCGCTCGGATCAGATCGGCGCTTCGGCTTCGTTAGTGCCATCGCTGCTTCGGCGCCGCGCCCCCGACATACATGTCCCAGCGGATCGCGGCGCTGCGACGGAGCTCCTCAAACATCTCTACGAAGAGGGCGCCGACGACGCCATAAGCGCAGCCTTCGACCAGTTCGCGGCGGTGCTGGGCCTAGGCTCGGACGCCATGGGGCCAGCGTACATGGCAGAGATCAATTTCGGGATGGATGGCAAGGAAATTGACCGTGACCGGGTCGGGGCAGCCATCAAGCACTTTAGGAACAAGCTCAGGCATGGGCGCTTCGAGCCCGCTAGTCTGAACTATACGATAGGAAACGCCTATTCCGCACTTGGCCGCGAAGTTGAGGCCCGCGCCGCCTACGAGATGGCCCTTTCCGATCCGAAGATTGCGAGGATGACGGACCTAGAGGCGCAGATCGAGAAGAACCTAGGGACGAGCGTCGAGCAGCTGGGAGACGAAGTATCGGCGGCGTCGCACTACCACCGGGCACTGGAGCTGGATCCCGCGCTCCCCGAGGCCCATCACGCCCTAGGCCAGTACCACATCCGCCATGGCAGGTATCAGGAAGCCCTCGACCATTTCGACCAGATTGTTTTCGAGAAGAGGCACCCCAATGCGATGTCGGGCGTCGCTGGCTGGAGGATGAACGCCCTGTTTAACCTGGGCGAGGGACGCGCTGCTTTTCGCGAGATCACCACCATGCTCGGCCGAGCCGAGGACGAAATTTGGATTTGGCCTTGGTGCGCGAGGTTGGTCGCGCTCTTCGGAAGGACCACTGCGGACAATGCGCGGCAGGCCCTAACGTTCTGGCGCCGTTACGTGGCTCGGCATCCCGACCATCCGCGTGCCAGAAGCGAGCTCCTAATGGCAACATTCTACTTGCGCGGTCAGGGTGTGGAGGTTGGCAAAACCTACCATGAATTTCGGCTCGAGTTTGACGAGCACATTGCGAAGGCTGATGATTCCGATGCAGCCTTGCCATGGGACCGGCTAGGGCATTGGGCGCAGGAGGAAGAGGACTGGGACGAAGCGGAGCGGTGCTATCGCCGGGCATATGACCTCGATGGAGGGGAATATGGATACTGCCTAGGCACGGCACTGCTGTTTCTGGGCCGGCCCGAGGAGAGTCTTCCGCTCCTCCTAGACCAAGCTGAACGGATACAGCCGGACGCCTTGAGCTGGGTGCAGGTCGCAAATGCGTACCTTCATATGGACCGATACGACGAGGCCGTCGCTGCCTTCCGCAAGGCGACGGTGATTGATCCGACCGACGGTACCGCGTTCTTCGAACTGGCTGGCGCGCTGTGGAATAAGGGCAAGCGGGATGAGGCCGTCAGCATCTGGTGGGAAGCTCTGGGAAGTTTTCCGCAGCATGAACTTCGCGACCAAGCGCTCGATTGCGTGGCGATCCATTCCGCAAGTGGCGTCTCTACCGTGGGAGCCCCGGCGGATCCGACTAACACTCATTCGTAATTGGGTGTTTAGTCTCGGGTTTCCGCATCGGCATGTCACCGCAGGACGACCGGCTTCCCGTATCCTGATCATCAATGAACGGGCTCGTGAGACCCCGTCCCCTAGACTAGCTGGTCGACAGAGCCAATAGACTGCGGAAAAGTGTCGGATAGGTGAAGCTCGTTTCCAGCTCGGGGGGGAGGTTGAGCGCTTCGGCATGTCGCTCATACAGAAGCTTGGCCGCCGCTCCAGTCGAGGCGATCGGAAAGACGGGTGCGTTTGGATGATACTCGCGAAAAAGATCGAACTCGACCTCAATCCCTTCCATGCCGCCGATGAAGACGGCCGCGTCAAACGGCGCGGAGCCTAACATGTGACGACGCATGACGGAGATGCTCTCATCGAGCGTCGCCCCCTTCTCAGTCAGCGCATATTCCTCGAAAGCCGCGTTATCGTCGGGCAAGACGTCGGAGAACCATGCCGATTGGAATAGGCGGACGTGCGGGCCGCCCGTGATACCGACACTCTCCGCTACGACGCGGATCAACGGCGTGATCGAGGGATGCCCTCCCCAGAACAGACAGGCGCTGGGCAAGGCAACGGTCGCGAGCGCTCGCACGGAATCGCGGATCGCGATGACGTCCATCGTTTCATAATAGCGTGGATGCCGGGTGGGATTTGGGATGCTTGCTGACAGAAAGATCGAACGCATCACACTCTCCCCAGCTTGGCGGCGGTATCTGTCACTCGCAGGCCTTTAACTGGCAAGAAGTCGTCGAGCCAGTCGAGGAAGCTCATCCATTGGGGCAGCATTCCGCGATGATCATAAATCAGGCGCGCTTCGGTGGCGCCATGATCGCCGACCGGAAAGCGTGAACTGGCCTCATGATAGCGTTGCGCGTCCGGGACGCCGACTGCGGGGATCGCAGCGATCCGGCGGCCGTCAGGCATCTCCGCCAAAACAAACCGCTCAGGCTGGACGAGCGGATTGCCGCCGATCCGGCGAACTTCCTCACAAAACTCGCCAATAAGGCTGGCATGGCGCGCGGCCAGGCAGCGTGCGCGCAGTTTTTCGGTCGCTGAAACGATCCTTACAAGGGTCTCACTCTTCAGCTGCTTACCGTCGAAATCGGCGTCCTCAAGCTGAAACGGCACCGCGAGGCTGGCGAAGGGTTCGCTTTGGACCCCAGGCCACAGGACCTGCAGCATTCCGACTGCCATCGCGGATGCGTTGGCAATTTCCAGCTTGGTGTATTTGCTGGCTAGGAAGTTCTCGGTCCCCAGCACCACTACCACGTCGCTGTCGAGCAGTCGGTGCCACAGCACATCCTGGAACGGATCGCCCTTCGGCACCGAATTCGTGTCGAGAAAGGCGTCATAGCCCTGTGCGTCGAAAGCGATACGCAGCTGCTGCGCCACCGGCGTCGATTCAACGCGGCGATAGCTCAAGAAAAGGCGACGAGCCTTGCGAAGCAGCCCGAGATTTTCGAGCACCACATTGACGATCGCGGCGAAATCCGGGGCCGCTGCATCAACGGCGCTCCCGTTGATGGGTTTGAGCGCCGGCGGAACTTGGCTGCTATAGTGTTCGAGATCGAATACGACCGGCACCACCGGGATGCTGGCTGCGATCATTGCCTCGATGTCTTCCTCGTCTGTTACGGTATCCCCGCCTACATAAACGATGACCGAGGGCCACCGGGCGGAGGGCTGCTCGCCCGGCCCGAAGAAACTGAGTGCTTCTGCAAGGTCATCGCCAATCTCGGTCACGCGCGCGCGTACCGCGGCTTCGATCTGTGCGCCGAATGGTTTTATGCCGGCTCCGAGCAAGCCGATCTGGTAGGTCACGCTCTCCATCGATAATCTCCGGCACATATCAACGTCCCGGCCCGAAATCGGGGCGCAACTTATCCGGGCTCTTCAACCAGGCGTTGAACGAGAGATAGTCGCCGCTCTCCGTCCGGCGAGCGCGATTAACGTGCAGTGACGGCGTGCCCGTCACATTGACGACATCGACCTTCGGATAGATTTGCAGAAATTCCTCCCGTTCAAAGTCGAGGCGGCCATCGTCCGGAATGACGGGCAGGATGGCCACATTCCCCTTCAGACCGTCGAAAAAACCCAGCTCCCATGGCATCCAGCGCGATACCCGCGAATGCCCGGTGTGAAGATAGAGCAGGCTCTCGCTCTCCCGCATGCGCTTGCGCAAAACTTCCGCCGTCTTGCCGGACACCTGCGACCGATCAAGCGCTGGGTCGTCGATCCAATCGATGTAGACGATCCGCCCCGTCGCCTCGAGAATCTCCTTAAGGCCCAGAACCAATTCGGCGTCACGGACGGCGTGCGAAAGGAAGATGTCGAAGCGAGACCGTATGATCTGCGGCAGCATCTTGAACGCCAACGCCGTTTCCGCATCGCCCCATCCCAGCGCGCTCGCGATGCCCTGCTGCCTTACGGTCGCCTCTTTGAGATACATACCGAATCAGCGCGAACAAATGAGGCGGAGCCGGTTCACCCGACTGCAGGTTTTAAACGAAGCTTCTCCCTTTCGATCTGTTCCACCAGTCGCGCGGCGCGTGCTTCCGTCGGGCGCGATCATTATGCCTCAGCGCTTCGCGGCAGCAGCGGCGGCTTCGATCCAAGTCGGCATATTATGATAGCCGTCGTCCCGCACCCAGTCGTAGCTCTTGTATAGCTCGGTAAAATAAACTTTTCGGCCGCCGCGCTCGATATTCCAATAGCCGAGCGGATTGGCGCCCTGCACATCGACGCCTGCCTGCGGATCGCGGATGCTGTGGATGTCGATTGCGAGTATACCTTTGCCGAGCTCATAGCTGCGCTTGATCTCGTGACGTACCCACTCTCGATCATAGGTTTTCGCGCCGTAAAGGACGACCGTCACCGACGTACCTTTTAGCTGATCCTCGATCCATTTCTCGATGCCGCCCGCACGCTTCTTCGCTTCTTCGAAGGCCGCAGCGTCGTAAAAGGGTTGGGCTTCGCCGCCGGGCCGAACGACCCAAGACTGGCGAACCTGCTGAATGCGCCGGACGTCTCGTTCATAATGAAAACTGAAGAATACACGTCTTGCCATCAATCACCCTCACCCTGATCTGTTCATCCGCCACATTCGACACGAGAGTTCGTCTCTTCCGTTACGTAGCGGTGCAGATATCAACCTTTGCAGAGCCGCGTGCTGTTTGGGAAGGGGCAAAAAGCCGCTCACCCCAACCAGCTGCTAAGTTTGACAGCGGTGTTACGCTTCCAGTCGTGAACCATCCACAGTGGATCCTTTTCGCCTTGCATCTTGCCCCAGACGATACGGCGATAAAGACCCAGATACTCCCAGCTCGCCCATGTGGTGTCGTTCGCACTTTCGGCAGCTGGGAAGAGCGCGATGCGCTCCATTCCCTTATAGCCGTCGGCGATGCTGAGCTCCCAAGGTACCCATTTGCTCTCCTTGCTGTTCGCGCTGGCCAGCAGGACAAATTTCCGGGTCTGCTGGATTCGTTGTTTGAGAAGATTGGCTGTCTCCTCATTCGTATAGGGCGGCATCGCGGGATCCACCTCGTCAGTGTAAACGGTCGCGCCATGCCCTTCGAGCACTCGCGTCGCGCCAACTACAAGGGCATCGTCTTTGCTCGAATGCGATAGGAAGGTTGCGCCAGAAAGGGATCGTGACGCCAAAGATTTGCGAAGGGTTGCCTGCTCTGTGACAGTCAATTTGGCCGCGAAGTTGCGCAACTCGGCCTTCGTTACAAACTCGACCATCTCTGCTCCTTGTTATGATCGTAACAATCTCCCCCCGCCGAGTCGCTGTCAAAGATGACCGTAGCGCGCGCATAGTCGCACGTGAGCGAGGTCGTGTTCGTCAGGGCGGCCGACAGCACGAATTTGATCGATGGCATGCCGCGCTCCATTGTCGCGTGCGCCAGTATAGATCGAATAGAGCGGATAGAACTGTTCCTGTCGATCTTCGTCGCTACGATCGCTATGTTGGCGGTTCAGGCAATAGGCCGTGCGATGCATACCGACGAGACTCGACCAAGGTGCGTCGTTCGCCGGCCAGGCTTTGAACGGCAGCTTCTGCCCTATCTGCCATTCACTCAGCGCGAAGCCATTCGGCAGCCCGAAAGCAGATAAACCTCGAGGGCTGCCACCTTCAATAGGTTGTTGCGGATCGCGCACCCGCCCGCCTAATGTCGCGCTATGAATGCAGTCGAGATCGAAGAAGCCATTTCAGAACTGGCCGCCCAGCCATTTGACCGGGCGGAGTTTCCATTCGCGTTTCTCGAAGCGTTCGGGCGCAAGGCGAATACGCTGAAGCAATTGCGGGTTGGGACAACCAATGCCTCGGACGTTCCCGGCGGCGTCCTCCAGCGCAACAATATCCATATCGCCACTTGCGATCCGGGCACGGTCGACGAGACGCTGAAGGCCCTGCGTGAGAGCCCCAAGACTGGCGTGGCGAAAGCCAAGTTCATCCTGGCCACTGACGGCGTCGACCTGCAGGCGGAGGATTTGATCAACGACGAATCCGTCGCCTCCACCTACAGCGATTTCCCGAACCACTTCGGCGCATTCCTGCCGCTCGCGGGCATTACCACCGTCAAGCAAATCCGCGAGAACAGCTTCGACATTCGCGCGACCAGCAAGCTCAACAAGCTCTATGTCGAGCTGCTGAGAGAGAACTCCGACTGGGCCGCGGCGGAGCGCCGGCCTGATATGAACCACTTCATGGCCCGGCTGATCTTCTGCTTCTTCGCGGAGGATACCGACATCTTCAACGGAGAGGGCCTGTTCACCTCTACGGTCGAGCGATTCAGCGACCGGGACAGTTGCAACACGCACGAGATCATCTCCAACATCTTTCGCGCGATGGACACGCCCACGCGGCACGAAGGCAAGCTGGACGATCGCTATCGCAAGGCGGTGAACATCCCGCCCCACGCCGATGCCTTTCCCTATGTCAACGGCGCGCTGTTTTCAGGCAGTGTGGAGGTTCCGCGCTTCAGCCGCATGGCGCGCAGCTACCTGCTGCATATCGGCGGGCTGAACTGGAAACAGATCAACCCCGATATCTTCGGTAGCATGATCCAGGCGGTCGCCGATGATGAGGAGCGCGGAGCGCTCGGCATGCACTACACCAGCGTGCCGAACATTCTGAAGGTGCTGAACCCGCTGTTCCTGGATGACCTTCGCCAGCAGCTGGAGGAAGCAGGCGACAATGGCCGCAAGCTGGTAAACCTGCGCAACCGAATGGCAAAGATCAGGGTGTTCGATCCAGCTTGTGGGTCGGGCAACTTTCTCGTCATCGCTTACAAGCAGATGCGCGGATTTGAGGCCGAGATAAACAAGCGGCGCGGCGAGAGCGAGCGCGACAGCGACATTCCGCTCACCAACTTTCGCGGCATCGAATTGCGCGACTTTCCGGCAGAGATTGCACGCCTCGCGCTGATCATCGCCGAGTTTCAGTGTGACGTGCTTTATCGCGGGCAGAAGGAGGCTCTCGCCGACTTCCTGCCGCTCGATAGCCAGAACTGGATCACCTGCGGCAATGCGCTTCGGATGGACTGGCTGAGTCTCTGCCCGCCTACTGGAACGGGGGTAAAGGTAAGAGGCGATGATCTGTTTGAAAGGCCCTTGGAGCAAGCCGAGATCGATTTCGAAAATGCGGGCGGCGAAACGTATATCTGCGGAAATCCGCCATACAGCGGCCAGTCCGAAATGAGCGAGCGCGAGAAGCTCGATCTCGCCGGGGTATTTGAATCATCAACCGCAAGTTGGAAGTCGTTAGATTACGTCTTGGGCTGGGTTGCCAAAGCGATCCCGCTTTGCCGTGACGCGGCGACTGACTGCGCCTTCGTGGCTACCAATTCGATCTGCCAAGGACAGCAGGTTGATGCGTTTTGGCGCGCGGCTTTGAAGACTGGGGTAAGGATTCACTTCGCCCGAACTTCCTTCAAATGGAAGAATCTGGCCACCAACAATGCTGGCGTGACGGTAGTTGTAGTCGGCCTGACTGTGAAAAAGGGAGACACCAAACTCTTCGATGAGACTGATCCAGACAATCCGCTAGAAAGACGTGTCGACGTCATCGGCCCTTACCTAGTGCCAAACTCTACAACAATCGTGAAGAAAGTTTCGAAGCCGTTGAATGGTCTCACACCGATGGATTATGGAAGCAAGCCCGCTGATGGTGGCGGCTTGGTTCTCAAATCGCATGAGTTCAGAGACGTTGCGAAGGGCACGGGGAAAGATTATCTCAAGCCGTATCTCGGAAGCGATGAATATATTGATGGCAAGTTCCGCTACTGCCTCTGGATTACCGACCGTGATGTAGAGAAGGCATCGAATATAGAATTCATTGCGAGCCGCCTTGAGAATGTTCGAGCATTTAGGAACAAGAGTACAAAGGCCAAGACCAAAGAACAAGCATCTACGCCGCATGCTTTCGCGGAAATCCGGCATGGAAAAGGCGGCACTGAAGTGCCGTTGATCATCCCCATACACACAAGCGAGAATCGGGATGTTCTGCCAGTAGGCGCGCTTTCGAGAGGCGCGGTTGTATCAAACGCGGCGTTTGGACTGTATGACGCGCCTCTTTGGCACCTTTCGCTTATTGCTTCGCACCTGCATCTGGTCTGGATCGCCACCGTCTGCGGCAAGCTCGAAACCCGATATCGCTACTCTAATACCCTAGGTTGGAACACGTTTCCCTTGCCTACCACTGGTCTGAAGGCACAACACAAAGCTGATCTGACCCGCTGCGCCGAGGACATCCTCCTCGCCCGCGAGGCGCATTTTCCCAAAACCATTGCTGAACTCTACGATCCGGAGAAGATGCCCGAAAACCTCCGCCACACGCACGATCGCAACGACGAGGTCCTGGAACGCATCTACATCGGACGCCGCTTCAAAAACGACACCGAACGCCTCGAAAAACTGTTCGAACTCTACACCAAAATGACCAGCGCAAAGGCGGCATAAGCCTAGACCAGACCGCGGAGGGAAGATGAAGTTAGTAAGAATCCGGTTCGACCAAGTGAACCATGACGAGCCGTCGCCACTAGTCGTCACTGTCCCACTCAATGACGATAAGACAATTTCCCACGCCATCCCCCATTCCGGATGGTGGGGAATCCCGAAGGGCAACAACTGGTGTCGCCCTGTGATTTTCAAGCCAGACGGTTCGGTGGACTTCGGCGGCGACCCGGAGGACAGCCACGCGGAACGCTATGGAGAAATGCAGATTTTTGACCGGGCCATTGAAGTCGGCGAACGTTTCTACATGAAGGATTTGGAAGACGGATCGTCCTCAGAATTCGTGGTTCGAGAGCTCATTGAACTCGATTGACCAATGCACCCTTCTTGGTTATCTCTCATTTGAGATACAGGAGGTGTTATGAATGCTCATAGCTCGATGATTCATGTCCGAATGGACAATGATCTGAAAGAACGTGCAACCGAGGCGCTGGCGGCAATGGGGCTGTCGACCGCCGATGCCGTGCGCCTGCTGTTCCATCGCATCGCCACCGATCAGGCTTTTCCGCTGGAGCTCAAGGTTCCCAATGCGGAAACCCGCGCGGCGATGGAAGAGGCGGATGAGTTCTTCAAAAATGGCGGCACGCCTCGGTTCGACAAGGCAGAAGACATGTTTGCCGAGCTCGAGGAAGAGAGCAAAGCCCTGCGTGAGGCCGGAAAACCGAAGTCTTGAGAAAACCAGTTGCGAGCAAGCGCACCGCGCTGCCCCGGACGATTGGCTATGCGAAGTCATTCCTGAAGGACTTCGAGCGGCTGTCGCGTTCGGGCCGATACGATATGAAAAGGCTCAAGCAGGTCATGCTGATGCTTATCGCCAATGACGCACCTCTTGGCCCCGAATGGAAAGACCACGCACTCAAGGGTGAATGGCAGGGTCACCGCGAATGCCATGTCGGTGGCGATTTCCTGCTCATCTATCGTGTGGAAGACATTCCGGCACCCGGCGGCGGCATATTCTTCACCCGCGCCGGAACACACAGCGAGCTTTTCAAATGAGCGCCAAGGATCAAATCATTCCCGCCGTATCGTTCACGACCGCCCGGACCGGCGTGTCGGCCAAGTCGGACGAGCTGGGCATGCGCCCTATGCAGGCGCAAGCCTATGAGAAGCGCGGTGAGCAATATCTGCTGATCAAGTCCCCGCCCGCCTCGGGCAAATCACGTGCGCTCATGTTCATCGCGCTCGACAAGCTGGCCAACCAGAATGTCCGGCAGGCCATCATCTGCGTGCCCGAACGCTCGATCGGCGCGAGTTTCAGCAGCGAACCATTGAGCAAGTACGGATTCTTCACCGACTGGAACGTCGCCCCGCAATGGAACCTGTGCAACACGCCGGGTGCCGATGATCCCAAGGTCGCGAAGTCCAAGGTGAAGGCGGTCGGCGAATTCCTTGCGAGCGATGAAAAGGTGCTCGTCTGCACACACGCCACGTTCCGCTTCGCTTTCGACGAGCTTGGACCGGAAGCATTCGACGACCGCCTGGTCGCAATCGACGAATTCCACCATGTCTCCGCTGATGCCGGCAACCGCCTCGGCGCGCAGCTCGCGCAGCTGATCGGGCGCGACATGGCGCATGTCGTGGCGATGACGGGCAGCTATTTCCGTGGCGATGCCATTCCGGTGCTTGCGCCCGAAGACGAAGCCAAGTTCGAGACGGTTACCTACACCTACTACCAGCAGCTCAATGGCTACGAGTATCTCAAGACGCTCGATATCGGCTACAGCTTCTACACCGGGCCTTACACCGAGAAGATTTCAGCGCTGCTCGATCCGACGGTGAAAACCATCGTCCACATCCCATCGGTCAATTCGCGCGAGAGCCTGAAAGACAAGCATCGCGAAGCCGAGGATATCATGAACCACCTCGGCGACTGGCAGGGCATTGATCCCGAGACAGGGTTCCACCTCATCAGAACGGCTGCCGGGAACGTGATCAAAGTGGCCGACCTCGTCGACGACGATTCCGCCAAGCGCGACCGCGTCGCCGCAGCCCTGAAATCGCCCGATGCGCGATCGGATCGCGACTTCATCGACATCATCATCGCGCTGGGTATGGCGAAAGAAGGCTTCGACTGGATCTGGTGCGAACACGCGCTGACGGTCGGCTATCGCTCCAGCCTGACTGAAATCATCCAGATCATTGGCCGGGCAACCCGTGATGCGCCGGGCAAGACCCGCGCTCGCTTTACCAATCTGATCGCCGAACCGGCTGCGGACAGCCTGCTCGTAGTCGACGCGATCAACGATTACCTCAAGGCGATTGCGGCGAGCTTGCTCATGGAGCAGGTGCTCGCACCCCGCTTCGACTTCACCCCAAAGGACGCGGGTCCGAAACCGGACTTCGACTACGGGCCGGGTGGATACAAGGAAGGTGAAACCAATTTTGGCGTGAACGATCACGGCCAGATGCATTTCGAGATCAAGGGTCTCAAACTGCCAAAGAGCGTCGAGGCAACGCGTATCTGCCGTGAGGATCTCAACGAGGTCATTGCGACCTTTGTGCAGGACAAGGCAGTGGTCGAACGCGGCGTATTCGACCCCGATGTGGTTCCAGAAGAGCTGACCCAACTCAAGATGGGCAAGATCATTCGGGAAAAGTACCCCGAGCTGAGCGAACACGATCAGGAAGCGGTCCGCCAACAGGCGGTTGCAGCGATGACGTTGACCCAGCAAGCCAAAGCTGTCCTGACAAGCGATGGTGACGGCGAGATCAAAGCAAATACCGCCTTCATAGAAGGCGTGCGCAGGTTCGCGCTCAGCGTGACGGAGCTCGACATCGATCTCATCGACCGGGTCAATCCTTTCGAGGCAACGATTGCTGTTTTGGCTAAGTCCATGGATGCAAAGACCCTGTTGCAGGTTCAGGCGGTCATCAACGCAAAGAAGGACAAACTGACCTATGAAGAAGCACGCGCACTTGCCGAGCGCGCGCTGGAATTCAAGCGGGAGCGCGGACGGCTGCCGTCGCTAACTTCTCAAGATGCTTGGGAACGCAAGATGGCCGAGGGCATCGCTTTCCTCCAACGCCACGCCACCAAAGAGGCCAGCAATGGCTGAATTGAGTGACCTCGAACTGCTGGCCGAGCTTGGTGTCGAAACAGCACCCGAGCCAGTTCGAAAGCTGACCCCGCTTCAGGAACGCATCATAGCGGGATTCGAGGACATACAGAGTTTCGTCAAAGAGCATGGACGCCTCCCCAGGCACGGGGAGAATCATGACATCTTCGAGCGCCTCTATGCTGTCCGCCTTGAGAGGCTTCGCGCGCTTCCCGAAGCGCAAGAGCTCCTGGCGAGCATGGACCCGGACAGCATTCTGGATGCAGCCGAGCCGTTAGGGAAACCATCGGGCGAACTCGACGACACTGCACTTTTGGCAGAGCTCGGCATCCAACCGGGCTCGGAAGATGACATTACAAAGCTGCGGCATGTGAGTTCTCGGGCCGAGAAGAGAGCGGCTGAAGAGATCGCCAACCGTGAGAGGTGCGAGGATTTCGAAGACTTCAAGCCGCTGTTCGACGCGGTGCAGGTCGATCTGAAGGCCGGTAGCAGGCAAGCCAAGGCGCTCGGCAATTCCGAGGTTACACTGGCCGAAATCCAGCCGGGGAACTTCTTCATCGTCGGCGGACAACTCGCTTACATCGCCGCCTCGACCGAGGCCTTCACGACCCAGTATGAGCGGGCCGATCGCCGTGTGCGTGTGATCTATGACAACGCAACTGAGGCGACGGTCCTATCACGTTCATTCCAGAAGTCGCTCTATCGGGACGAGACCGCTAGGCGCGTGAGCGAGCAAAGCGCAGGTCCGCTCTTCGGAGACATCGCGGAGCCCGACGATCTGGAGAGCGGCACCATCTATGTACTCCGCAGCAAATCATCGCATCCCTACGTCGACGAGCATCGCGACCTGATCCATAAGATCGGTGTGACAGGACAACCGGTTATCAGCCGGATTGCCAACGCGCGAAACGATCCGACTTTCCTGCTCGCGGATGTCGAGGTCGTTGCTGAATACAAACTCTACAACATCAATCGAATTAAGCTGGAACGGCTGATCCATCGCGCGCTCGGGCCTGCCCGCCTTGATCTATCAGCGGGTGACCGGTTCGGCAAAATCGTGCAGCCACGCGAATGGTTCCTTGCCCCGCTTTCAATCATCAACGAGCTGGTCTCGCGGATCGGCGACGGCACCATTACACAGCGCGTGTATGATCCAGCGCTGGCTAAGTTCGTCATCAGACCTTGCTCGAACTAGACGGATAGACTTCCGGCTACTTGCCAAGACCTGACGTTAGACATCTCGTCATGAACGTCAGGTTTGTCGCAATGCCATTCGATCAAAAACGTGGTCACTGATGTGACTGTACGGCGGCTTTTGGCAAGGTGTTTCGGACCTCCGAACGTCGGATATTCAGGTCTTCCTCTCAGCCGATCCGCTCACCGCACCTGGACGACCTTAACCCCCGCCGCTTCCGCGACGATATCCCAATTCCTGTCGCAGGTCCACGCTGGCAGGCCGTCTCTTTGTGCCAGTGCCAGACAGTAGCAGTCGCCCAGCGACAGCCCTGCTTCTGACGTCACACTTCTCAGGTTGCTGGCAATCCGCGAGAGTGAACGGTCGGCCGGGACGATTTCGATGGGCAGCGGATCGAGCATTGCGTCGATGTCAGCGTCCGGCATTCCCAGGAAGGCAAAGTGGCTGACCACTTCGGCATAGTTGACCGCGCACAGCCGGGCCGAGGCAATAGCCTTGGCCACTTTGGCCGCGCCGCGCTCTTGCTTGAGCATCGCGATCAGCGCGGAGGCGTCGAGCGCAAACGGATTCATGCGCCGCTATCCTCCTGGCGCCGGGCGAGAAATCCCGCAACGCCGCTGTCCGGCTGTCCGCTAGTGTACTTTTTCGCCAATCCCTGCGCGTGGGCGACCGATTGCGCCGCGGTGCGCAGCACCAGGCCGTCCTGCGTCTCCTCGATAAATACCGCGCCGCCGTCGGAAAGCCCGAGGCGCTTGCGAATGTCAGCCGGCAGGCTCATGCGCCCGTTCGCCGCTATCAAGACCTGGATTAACATGTTTGACCTCGCTAGATTTGCGATGCTTCCTGCTGCATTTCTGACATGTATGCGAAAGACGGCAAAACATCCAGCTTATGGCATCGCCTCCATTTCGCGACACATCACAGCGCCTCTGGCACACCGCCTTTCTAGCGATAAGGCTGATTCCCGCTAAAAACAATCTGGCCAGCAAGAGGGCGGTCCGCTACCTGTCCGTTCTCCTTAAACACCGACGAAGGAATCGCAGAATACCGCCGGACTAAATGCCGGATGATTTCCTTAAAGATCGGACAGGCGAGGATAGCGCGATGGATCCCGACGGCAATCCTCCACCCGAGGATGATGAACCAGGCGCCGCGGCCGCGGCCAGCAGTCCGGGCGATCTCGATGCGATCGTCGCCGGCGCGCTGGTCGCGCTCGACGGAGTGACGGCGCTAGAACCGTATCTGCCGCAGCTCGAGCCCGACGATAAAGAGCGGGTCGATCGCTATGTCAGCCGCGCCTCAGCCGAGACTACGTTGCGCGCCTATCGCTCGGACTGGACGCTGTTCGTCGAATGGTGCGCCGAACGGCGCTACAATCCGTTGCCGGCGAGCCCGCAGGTCGCGGCCGCCTTCCTCACCGACATCGCCGAGAACGGCACGCGCCATTCCAAGGGCAAGCCGCTCTCGAAAGCCTCGATCGGCCGCCGCCTGGCGGCGATCGTGTTCGCCCATCGTGCCGCCGGCGCCGAACCGCCGACTTCGCAGCCCGATGCCGCACGGCTCGAGAAAGCGATGCGCGCGATCCGCAGGGATAAGAAGGACGAGGAACCGGTCAAGAAGCGCGCCGCCGATGGCGACGTGCTGCGCGACATGCTGCGCGCAATCGCGGGCGAGGAGCTGCGCCATTATCGCGATCGCGCTTTGCTGGCGATCGGCATGGCCGGCGCGCTGCGCCGCTCCGAACTGGTCACCATCACCGTCGAACGCGTGGCGGAGGAGCCGCGTGGTTTGCTCATCCGCATCCCCTCGTCCAAGACCGACCAGGAGGGCAAGGGTCAGAAGGTCGCGATCCTCGACGGCCGGCGGCTCGAACCGGTCCGCCATTATAAGGCCTGGCTCGAAAAGGCCGCGATCACTTCGGGGCCGGTGTTCCGCAAGCTGACCCCGCAAGGCCGGCTGACCGAGAAGGCGATGAGCGCGCAAGGCGTGGCGCTGGTGGTCAAAGCGGCGGCTGCTGCTGCCGGCTATCCGCCCGAAATGTTCTCCGGCCATTCGCTGCGCGCCGGATTCCTGACCGAAGCAGGGCGGCAGAACGCCAATCTGTTCAAGATGAAGGAGCACAGCCGACACGCCTCGATCGACATGGTGGCTGAATATGTGCGCGATCACGAGCGGTTTAGGGAACACGCCGGCGAAGGTTTTCTCTAGGCACGCCCAGAGGCGGGTTTGGCCAAAAGTTCGGATCAATTCAGTCTTCATCGAGCGTGCGAAGAGTACCTCTTTGCCCTACTTTACATGCGTCATTCAAGTTGGGGCTCGAAGGGAGCGTGCTAAATGAGTGTTGCCGAAGAGGCCGTTTCGCAAGATCGGTGGAGCGAACCTCCTAAGGGGGTGGAAATCCGGAGACGTCTTCTAACTGTCGTACTGAAGCGGGCAGCAGCGACCGCCGCTACTCTTTACTTCGTAGGGTTCACCAAGGCTCTCACCCTTAGTGCCGCAACGGGGATTCCGCTCGACGCTTTCCTCGGTTCGTTCGATCAGACAGTCGCGGCAGGCGCTCTTGGAACGATTAGTATTTGTCTCAACCTCCTGCGGGCTTTGGCCCCTTTGCCCTGGTGGCCAGTTGTTTTGGTCGTCGCTGCGATCGGGTATACGGCTCTCAAGTTTTTGTTTCGAAATCAGGAGCGCGAACACTTACGTACAGACTGGTCCGAAGAGGCGAGGGCGTTTTGGAACAGGATGAACTACCGCAGTCTCCACTGGCTTGATATTTTCACCGTCTTCGTGAGCGTTACGTTATTTTCCACCATACCTATGGGTATTGGCTTCGCCGCAGCGGGACTCCGACTTGGTGCAGTAGACGATCGTGTTGCCAGCGGGTGTGAAGCAGGCGAATGTGATACCTATCATCTTTCCAGCGGAGAAAACGCGACCGGAGTGCAGATTGCAGCCGACGCTGAGAACATCTATCTTGTTGGCGCGGATTCAATCGCGGTCGTGAAGCGCGCGGAGATTGTGACTATAAAGACCCGAGAATCCGAAATGCCAGAGCTATTTGGCGATGACGCGATCGTCGATCTCGGGATTACGCCTAATAATGGGCCACGCACACGCTTCTGAAGCAAGGTAATGTCAATGATTTTGGCGATCGTAGCAGCCGGAGCATTCTCCTGCACCCCTACCGCCGTTTATGACGGCGATGGACCGATATGGTGTGCGGAAGGGCCCAAGATCAGGCTTGCTGACGTTGCTGCTCGAGAAATCGACGGCACCTGCCGCCGCGGTCATCCCTGCCCTACAGCATCCGGAATTGATGCCCGTGACGCCCTTGTCGAGCTTTTGGGCGGCAGCAGGGGCACCTTGAGAAGTGGTCATATCCGCGTTCGCTATCCTGCTATGCGGTGCATTCAGCAAGGGACTAGCTACGACAGAGTGGTCGCCTCTTGCCGGTTGGCGGACGGCCGTGATCTCGGCGCAGCCTTGTTGCAGACCGGGACCGTCCTGCCCTGGAGATAGGCAGGTCTATTCGCTTGCAGGCTTTCCTTTGTTCGGATCTTGAGCGACGTTCATGAGCTGCGCCGGAAAGGGTTCTGCTAAATCTAAAGCATCCTCCATCTGGGCCGTCAGCCACTTCTCCTCGTCCTCATCGTGAAGGATGACGGGCATTGCCTTGGGGTGGATCGGCTCCACTACGCTGTTCGCTTCGGTGGTGAGGAAGGCGAAGACCGCCCCGTCCTCTGCCGGTCGCCACACTCCCGCGAAGCTGAAGATTGGCCGCGAAGGAAGGTCGAACCAGTAGAGCGGCTTGCCGCCCTTCGGACCTGGCCCGTATTCGCTGAAGGCCGTGACGGGGACCAGGCAGCGGCGCTCCGGATCCTTGAGCGCCGATCGCCAGAATTGCGATGTATAGTTGCGCACGTTCGTCACCGCTTTGGTAGTTCCTCCGCGCGGACCAGATACCTCTAGCGGGAAACCCCACTTCATGACGTCGAGTTTCCGCTCCCCGGCACTCTGCCGGACCACCCAGGCAGGCCGCTTCGGGAAGAGTTCGCCGCCGGGAAGCGTCAGGTCCTCGTCCAGCAGCGGCGCTCCATAGCGTTCGGCCAGGTCGCGATCGGACGCGCTCATTCTGTATCGGTTGCACATACAGCGATCCTAGCTGGTTGCTTTGACGATGGGCAACTCGTCTATTCGGGTCGTCCAGGCAGGTGATTTCATGTCGGCGCGCATCTTCCACGGCCGATCAAAGCCCTGCGAGCCAGGAACAGCCGTCATTCGGCCGAACTTTCCGTTGATCTGGTCGAGCGCGTGCATGAGGCGCACCTTGCGTTCGCGACCTTCTATATCCTCGAACAACGTGCGCGGACGTGACTCTTCGGAGACGAGCTGCTCGAGCATGACACCCGCTTTTGTGTATTCGTAGCCATCACGATAGGCACGTTCGACTGCTGCGCGGGCGGCGGCGATCAATTCGAAGCTGTCGCTGGTCATGGGCTGCAATGAGACGCCGCGCCCAACGGAGTGCTGCGGCCGATCTGGCTTGAAGCGGTTCGTGTGGAAGAACGCAGTCAGCCTGCCGGCGACCAGGCCGTGCGCGCGCAATTTCTCGCCGGCGCGCATGGCAAATTGCGAGACGGCGCCCATGAGATCCTCGAGAGACGTGACAGGCCGTCCGAACGATCGCGTCACAGCCATCCCCTTCTTTGCAGGAGCGACGAGCTCCACCACGTCCGCCTGCACACCATTCAGTTCCGCGACGAGACGCTCCAGAACCACCGTCCCCATTCCTCTCGCCTGCCTCAACGGCATGTCCCGCAGTTCTCCCGCCGTTGAGATGCCGAGACCGGCCAGTTTTCTCGCTGTCGCCGCCCCCACTCCCCACACATCCGCGACTTCAATGCGATCCATGACGTAGCGACGAATATGTTCGTCGCTCAGGTCCGCAACTCCGTGGAAAATTGGGTTCTTCTTCGCTGCTGCATTGCCCAGCTTCGCGAGCGTTTTCGTGGCTCCGATGCCGACGCAGGTCGGGATTGTGGTCCATTGGAGGATGTTGGCGCGCAGCTTCTGGCAATGGTCGACCAGATCGAGGTGTTCGAATCCGGTTAGATCGAGGAAGTTCTCGTCGATCGAGTAGATCTCGATGTCGCGGGCGAACGGCTCGGTCGCAGCGATGACGCGCCGCTGCATGTCCGCGTACAGCGTGTAATTGGAGGATCGGACGGCGATTCCGTGCCGCTTGATTTTGTCGGCGATCAAGTGAAGCGGATCGCCCATCTTGATGCCAAGGGATTTGGCTTCGTCGGAGCGTGCGACGGCGCATCCGTCGTTGTTTGAGGCTACGATCGTCGGAATGCCGCGGAGCGACAGGTCCATTACCCGCTCGGCCGAGACGTAGAACGAGTTGCAATCACACAGCGCAATGAGGCCGCTCATCGGTACTTGCGCGCGAGTCCGACCACCACGCCCCAAATCTCGACATATTCGTCGACGAGCGTGTGCGGATAGCCTTCGGCTTCGGGGATCAGCCAAAGTCGATCATCGAGCCGCTTGAGGCGCTTCAATGTTCGTTCCCCGTGCACGACTGCGACCACGATGTGGCCCGGTCGGGGTCGCTCTGCACGGCTCACCACCACCAGATCGCCGTCATTGATGGCGGCACCCGACATGGATGATCCTTGGACGCGCATGAGGTAGGATGCTGCGGGCTTCTCGATCAGCCAGCTGGTGATGTCGATCGGATCGTCTTCTTCGCCCTCTGCCGGGCTCGGGAAGCCGGCAGGCAGGCTGTTGAGTGCAACATGGTGCTGCGATGGAAGGTGGGTCCATTCAAGATCGACCAGGGAGACAGGCATCGGGTAAGCATCCTTTCAACGAAGGAGCTCTAGCCGATGTCGGAACAGAATGGGAACGAAAGAGCTTAGACCCTCTGCAATTTCGTGTTTTCAGCTGACGACCGTCGTGGCTTATCGCAGGCCGAATTAGGGGTGTATCGTTAGCAAATCCGCTATATACCTTTATAATGGCGTCAGCGCAGCAGCTCATAGGTCTCATCAAGAGCCACGCGGAGGGGGATTCCGATCGCTTCTTCGATCTCGCGATGCAGCTGTCAGCTGCAGAGGAGCAGAAGGGGCATAAGCGTCTGGCCGAGCAATTGCGCCAGTGGGCCGACGCCGGCCAGATGCCTAGGGCAGAAGCTCGAACGCCAAACCTCACTCCGATTGCAGCACCCCGCGGCGATCTGGCGCAGTTTTTGGTCGCCTCGTATCCCAGCGAAAGGCTGAATAGCGTCATTCTGCCGCCCCTCATCGGGGAGGAATTGGCTCACATCGTCGTCGAGACGAGGATGCGCGAGAAGCTTGAGGAAAAGGGGCTGAAGCCGCGACGGCGGATCCTGCTTTCTGGGCCGCCCGGAACCGGCAAAACAATGAGCGCGCACAGCCTGGCAGGCGAACTCCAGTTTCCTCTGTTTTCGGTGATGCTGCACGGGCTCATCACGAAATTCATGGGCGAAACCGCTCAGAAGCTCAAACTGGTGTTTGACGCGATTAAGACGACGCGCGGAGTTTACCTGTTTGACGAGATCGATGCTCTCGCGGCCGCGAGAGGCGACGGAAACGACGTCGGCGAAGCGCGTCGAGTCCTGAATTCGTTTCTTCAGTTTCTCGAGGAGGATACCGGACCATCGATCGTGGTCGCCACGACAAATCTTGCGGAGATCCTCGACCGAGCGGTCCTCCGGCGTTTTGACCTCGTTCTCTCCTATGAACTGCCAGACGCTGCATCCATCCGTGAGGCGCTCGAACGCCGTCTGATTGGCTTCTCTCTCTCGCGCTTGTCGTGGCGGAAGATCACCGATTGCGCTGCGGGCTTGTCGACTGCCGATGTCGTAGCAGCTGCTGAGGATGCTGCGCGTCGCGCCGTCCTCGGCGACAGAAACAGCATAACAACACTTGATCTGGTAAACTCGCTGGGGCGCCGTCGCTCGCTACAGGGGCTAGGAAGAGACGCGAATGCCACGAAACCTGAGTCACTTTCTTCTAAAAGATCTCGGAAGGGCATTCCCGTTTCGAACGAAGACGGGCGGCGGCGGCAAGAAGCCGAGTGATGTCCTCGATCGTGCTGGGCACGCTCAAGCTCTACTGCAAGCTCTCGATCGACTTCCTGATGTAACTGCCGGCGGTCTCCCGGGTGTTTATCTCGAGGTGTTGGGTCGGCCGAATGAGCCTTTGACCAAGGACAGCCTTGGCTCAAGCGGCATCGAGCTGCTGCGCACCGACACGAAGTCCAGTGATGAGGGCTCAACCGAGACGGCAACAGTTTTCGCGACAGCCAGGGGTGTCGAGAAGCTCCGGAAGAAAATCGCGGAGTTCGAGACGGAGAATACGAACGATAGGGAGAAGGACGGTGAGATAATTCCCGGCCGCCCTAAGAATGCCAATCTCGTACAGAGCCTCGCGGCGATCACCGAGGCCGGCTTGCGCGCTTTGTGGCGCGGACCGCAGACAAAGTTCCCTTCAGATAAGGGTGCAGTGCATTGGGAAATCTGGCTTGATCCCGACAAGGCAGAAGCCTTTGTGGCGAGTGCAGTCGACTATCATGTTGTAGTCAACACCGACCGCTTGCGATTTCCGGAAGATGTTGTCGTTGTCGGTTATGCAACACAAGAGCACCTCGCGCTCGCCGTGAGAAGACTTGGTGGGGTTCGCGCTTTGGCCGCACCTGCTGTAACCGCCGAATTCTTCGACGCTCTGGATGTTGTGGAACAAGCTGCCTGGGTTGAGGAGCTCGGCGACCGCACGAGCTATCTCGGCGCCTTGGACGGGGGCTATGTGACTTTGTTGGACACGGGCGTCAGTCGCGCCCATCCGCTAATTGCTCCTGTCTTGCCGGCACAGGACCGACATGCCGCTGACCCCGCCTGGGGTCTTGAAGACATAAAGGGTCATGGCACTCAACTTGCCGGCTTGGCGTTGTTCGGAGATCTCATTTCGGTTTTGTATACTGCAGAACCGGTCTTCGTTTCACACCGCCTTGAATCGGTGAAGCTTTTGCCTGACGCCGGGCGTAATCCCCATCACTTGCTAGGCG
This sequence comes from Croceicoccus hydrothermalis, assembly GCF_022378335.1. Lineage (GTDB taxonomy): Bacteria > Pseudomonadota > Alphaproteobacteria > Sphingomonadales > Sphingomonadaceae > Croceicoccus > Croceicoccus hydrothermalis. The sequence goes on along the minus strand of NZ_JAIQCI010000011.1, from coordinate 36,788 downwards.
CTGTAACGCGCCAAGCGATTGATACAGTAGAACAGTCGGTTCGTCGGCGGACCTTCACCCTGGCCGTGACAACTGATGAGGACACGCCGCATGATGGCGCTCCAACCTCATGGTCAACCGAAGTTGATCAGCTTGCTGCAGGCGTCTCAGGCAAGCGGTCTGACCCGCGCCTGATTCTGGTTTCTGCGGGCAACACCAACAATTTCACCTTCACCGGCGGCCAATACCTGGATACTTGCGACCATGCTGACAACGAGCTAGAATCCCCGGCGCAGGCTTGGAACGTCATAAGCGTCGGCGCCTACACGGAAAAAACGATGGTGCCGGCGGACGAAGGTGTAGCTGCCGTTGCGCCCCACGGCGATTTGTCGCCAAGCTCACGGACAGCATCTTGGTCTTCCACCTGGCCGCTCAAACCCGATATCGTCCTTGAGGGCGGTAACTGGGCTGTCGGCGCTGCGCCGCCGCCGATGCGCCATGGTTATCTTTCCTTGCTCACGACCAACCATACATATCCGCAAAGATCATTCAGCTTTACTCACGATACGAGCGCCGCGACGGCGATCGCCGCAAAGCAGATAACAGAGCTTTGGTCGGACTATCCGCTGCTTTGGCCCGAAAGCGTGCGAGCGCTGTATGTTGGCTCTGCGCGGTGGACCCCGCAGATGCGATCACATCTGCCACCAAATCCTAATAAAGGAAGCTACGCCCGCCTGTTCCAGCGTTACGGTTATGGGGTCCCCGATCTCGAGAGAGCCCGCCGCAGCGCTTCAAACGCTCTCACCATGATCGTGCAGGACGTCATCACGCCTTATGGTATCTCAGCGGAGTCGGGAGATGACGTCCACAAAGAGATGCGCGTTTTCACTCTGCCCTGGCCGGTTGAAGAATTGCGGAAGCTTGGAACGGCGAACGTCACCCTTCGGGTCGCGCTCAGCTCCTTCGTCGCGCCTAATCCATCCGAGGCGTCTCGTGGTTCACGATACCGCTACGCATCACATAATCTTCGGTTCAAGCTGAACCGGGCTGGCGAAGGGGCGCAGCAGTTCATGGCGCGCATCAGCAAGGCAGTCGAGGCCGTCGGCCCCCAGGTCGAGGAAGATGACCTTTGGGAGTACGGTAGCGACCGGCGCGATGTTGGTTCTCTCCATATCGACCAACTTACTTGCAAAGCATCGGACCTTGCTCGTCGCAATCTCTTGGCCGTCCATCCGGTTGCCGGGTGGTGGAAGTCCAAATCGAGGCTACGCGAGGAAGAGCCTGAAGTGCGTTTTGCCCTGGTCGTAGAGATCGACGCCCATGGAATCGAAGCTGACCTCTATACTGAAATTGAGACGAGCGTAGCGACGATGAATGCAGCCCAGGTAATCACTATCTGATCGATTGTGGCGAACCGTCTAGCCGGGTCAGCGTACTTTTATGGCGTTGACGTATCACGGAGCCGGTAAGCGACCCCGATCCGCTTGTTTGCGCTGGCTCTGCGTCGCCGAACCGATGCAATCGATCGTTCCGCATCTGCGGTGTCTATGAAGCTTTCGCGCCTGCTCTGAGGCGTCACCTCAAGGTTTGTGCGCCAGACAACGATTTGGCGGACATAATGAGAACACTGGCTATGCCACGAGTTTGAGGCGGGCCATGGGATCGTTGAGGGTGCGGAACTCGCCAGGGGAGAGCCGGTTTGCCCTTTGCCACAGATAGTCGCCGGTCAAACTGATATGCACCCAGCCCATCGGCGAGAGATGGGCAAGCAGCGCATCATCGAAGGTGCCGCCGGATGATTGGAGATGCTGGGCGGCCCTGTCCATATAGACGGTGTTCCAGTAAGAAATCGCCGCGATCAGCAGATTGAGGCCCGATGCCCGATATTCCTGATTCTCGATCGAGCGATCGGTGAACCGCCCCTGTCGGTTGGTGTAGATCGCGGCGGCAAGGGTATGACGTGCTTCGCCTTTATTGAGGCCGGCCTGGCAGGCGCGACGCAAGTCGGGCTGTTCAAGCCAGTCGAGCGCAAATAGCGTCCGCTCGATGCGGCCGAGTTCGGCCAGCGCAAAATCCAGCCTGTTCTGGCGCTTGTAGGCGGCCAGCTTGCGCAGGATCGCGGAGGGCGCAACGGCTCCTTCCTTAATGGAGGCGACGATCCTGACGATGTCATCCCAATCGGCTTCGATCGCCGCCGTCTTGATCGTGCGGCCCATGAGGCTTTCGATGCCTTTGTAGGTCGAAGGCGCGGCGATCGAGCCGAGTTTCCGGTCGGCGATGTCGCGCAGACGGGGCACGAACCGGAAGCCGAGAAGATGGCAAAGGGCAAAGACATGGTCCGTCGCGCCGCCGGTATCAGTGTAATGCTCATGCAGCGGTAGCGCGCCGGCGCCGAGCATCAGGCCATCCAGCACGTAGGGGGCCTCGCCGGCGGTGGCCGACATGATCCGCGATCCGAACGAGGCAAAATGATCGGACAGGTGGGAGTAGATCTTCAGGCCCGGCTCGCTGCCATATTTCGCATTGATGTCGGCCGCCGCCGATCGGTTGCGGCCCGAGCGGAAGAACTGCCCATCGGAGGATGAACTAGTGCCGGCTCCCCAATGGCGCGTGAAAGGAAGATCATGGTGCGCGGCAACGATCATCCCCAACGCGGCCTGATAGTTTTCGGGCGACAAATACCAGTTGTGGGTCCAGGCAAGCTGGGCGTAGCTCACCCCGTCGCTGGCGTTGGCCATGCGCTCTAGACCCAGATTCGATCCATCAGCGAGAATGGCGGCGAGGATCGCGTGCGGGTTGTCATGCTCCTTGCCGGACCGAAGATCGCGAAATGCGCTCAGGAACCCGGTGCGCTCGGCCACCTCGACCAGGAGTTCGGTGATCCGCACGCGCGGAAGCAAGGCGTCGAGCCTGCGATCGAGAGCCTCCGCCTCGGGTGGAGTGATCGCCGGCATGGGTTGCAGCTTGAGCCGGTCGCGTTCGAGCGCCACGCCCGCGAGCCTGTTCGCCTTGAGTTGCTTGGCGAAACGGCGCAGCCGCCAGTCGAGCGTCCTTGCCCGCTCCTCCAGATAGGCGGCCGCATCGGTCTGGAATGGCAGGCTGTCGGCCACCTTATCGGCATCGCGTCGACTCAGCAAATAGGTGTCGAAGCGGCGATAATTGCGGGTTCCTTCGACCCATATGTCGCCGGCGCGCAACCGATCGCGCAGCGTGGCCATGATGGCCGTCTCGTATCGCCGGCGATCGACCTGGCCACCTTCGGTGATGAGGCGCTTCCACTGCCGGTTGGCGAATGGGAGCGGAACGCCCTCGGGCAGGCTGCGGGCCTTGCGGGCATTGGTATCGCGGATGACCTCGATGGCCTTGACCAGTTGCGATCCGCTCCCCGATGCCTTGAACGTGAATGTATCGAGGAAAGCCGGGCTGAACCGCCGCAGCGTCGCATAGCGACCAGTCGCCGCGACAAGCGCATCTTCGCCCGCCAGCTCGGCCAGCGCATCGACCTGCGATTTGGCTGCGACCAGTCTGTGCCAGCCTACCGCTTCGTCGATCAGTTCGAGCGGATTACCGCCATGTTCGACCGCCTCTCCCAGCGCGGCGATCGTCGCGCCGAACAGCCGCATAAGTTCGCCGACCGAGCGGATGCTGTCCTGATAGCGCCTTTCCCGCCCGCGCCGCGCCCGTGTGAACAGGCTTCCGACAAGCCTGTCTAACATCTGGATCGCACCATCGGCGAGCCTGGCATCGAGGTCGATGACCGCCGCGATCAGCGTCGCGCGGCGCCTGTTAAGGCTATAATCGGAGAGCAGGAACGCCGGCGCAACGCCACCTTCGCGCATGAACTGCGCGAACCGGAAGTCGGGGATTTTCGCGCCGATCGCCGGGTCGATGCCGATTCCGCGCACATAGCGTAGCCGTTCCAGCAGCCCGTTGATGTTCGCCGTGGTGGGCGCTTCCTCGAAATTGCGCAGCCAGGCCAGCGGCGTCATGCCGAAGTCGCTGTTGTTGACGATCAGATCATCGATCCGCGCCAGTTCGGCATGACCCAGGCTTTCGACAATGAGCGCCGCCGCGGCTTTGCGGGCGCGTGCCCTGCCGGCGAGGCCCGCACGTTCGAGCGTGTCTGCCGATGGAAGAATGAAGCGTTCCTGCTTCAGCCCCTCCATCAATGCGCGGACAATAGGTTCGCCCCGATCGGTCCGCTCCGCAGCTCTTGCGGCGAGATCGAGCGCGAGCGGTATATCCCCTCGCCGAAAAGGGTGTAGCCCCAGATGCCGTGCCGCAATGTCGGCATGATCGTTACGTGTTTGCGCGCGCTGGCCATAGTCGGCGAACGCATCAACATCGACGAAGAGCTGGGCGGCGAGATAGTGAAGGACCGCATCGGGGACGTCGACGTCGGGCTGCAAACCGAAGCCGGGATGCCGCATAAGCGCGATCTGCGTTGCCAGACCGAGGCGGTTGGCAGGGCGATAGCGGCGACCGACCAGTTCGAGATCCTCGGCGGCAAGGGTATAGTGGCCGACGATCGCGGTTTCGTCATGGGGGATATCGAACAGGCGACGCCTTTCTTCTCCGGTCAATAATCGCCGCCGCGCCATCCTGCCTCCATCCCGAGTCGAGAGCGACAGGCTAGCGTCAATCTGGAGTATAGCCTAACCGGACGTCAGGATGCAGCGGCGGTTTCTGTCAGGATAGGGTTATGGCAAGCATTTATTGACGCATGTTCCGCCGTGTCATAGAATTCAACCTGACATTTTGACCGGAGGCGGCGATGAAAGGCCAGAGGATCGGTTACGTCCGGGTGAGCACATTCGATCAGAATGTCGATCGCCAGTTGGACGGGCAGTCGCTCGACCGGATTTTCACCGACAAGGCATCGGGCAAGGACATCAACCGCCCCGAACTCGATGCCATGCTCGCCTTCGCCCGCGAGGGTGACACCGTCGTGGTCCACAGCATGGATCGATTGGCGCGTAATCTCGACGATCTGCGCAAACTGGTTCAGTCCCTCACCAAAAGAGGCGTCCGGATCGAGTTCGTGAAGGAAAGCCTGGCCTTCTCGGGCGAGGATTCCCCGATGGCCAACCTGATGCTCTCGGTCATGGGTGCGTTCGCCGAATTCGAGCGCGCCCTGATCCGGGAGCGGCAGCGCGAAGGCATTGCGGTCGCCAGACAACGCGGTGCTTATCGCGGGCGGAAACGTTCCCTCTCCGACGAAATGGTCGCCGAGCTGCACCGCCGTGTTGATGACGGCGAGCGCAAGGCCGTCATCGCCCGTGACCTGGGGATCAGTCGCGAAACCCTCTACCAGTATCTCCGCGCTGCCACCTGAGCCGGTTTCACCCAGCCTCGCTCACCCTTAGGCTTGTCTGATTGATACGACCAATGTCACGTCTCTTGAATTGCTTGAATCATATCAATGAGGATTGGAGGTCTCCTTCGTCAAACGAATGGCAAGAGCGCGACCGATTGCCGCTGCGGCGACTGGCTGGACGGCGCTTGGCGGAAATGGTGCAACCGAACTAGCATTGATCTCGCAAAGCGCATAGGAGCCATCGCTGATGGCTTCACCAGGGCGAAATAGGAAGTCGGCGTCCCAAAGAAGCGGAAGATCGTGGTCGACGATCGACAGCAACCTTTGCATCTCTGGAATCCAGCGATCCTCCATCGCTTTCCGTAAGGCTGCGAAGCGCGTCACCTCCGGTCCGAACATGGCGCGGCCCATCGGCTGTGGGGTTGACGACGTTGTATCAATGGCCGTTGGCGTCATCAGCGCAGTGATCAGGTTGTGCCCAAAGCCAACCACTCGGTGCCCGCACACGTAGCAGCGGACCATGCCCTCGGACGACTGCGGCTGATAAGCCTGATCGATCAGCACGCCGCCGTCGTTTAGAAACGGCACCCACCTTTCCAAGCACTCGGCTAGCACTACTTTGGCAGAAGAGTAATTTTTGGGATTCCCATGGCGCGGATTGCGTGATTCATGGGGAGCCAGCTTTGATGGAGGCTGGCGATGGACGAGGACTGGCAGGGGGATCTGGAGCGGTGGCTTGCCCCGTATCTGGAAGGTCTGGGCAACAAGACGCGGCGACGGATGTGCCCGGCCTATATCGCCGGTCTGATCGGGCCCGGTGATCGCAAGAGCATCCAGCCCATGGCAGCGCGCTCAGATGCGATCTCTTATGACCGGCTTCATCATTTCATCGGAGCCGGTCTGTGGGACAGCGCCCCACTGGAAGCGACCTTGTGGAACCAGGCGGATGAACTGGTTGGCGGTGATGGAGCCTGGTTGATTATTGACGACACCGCCCTGCCCAAGAAGGGCAAGGCTTCGGTTGGCGTCGCGCCCCAATACGCTACGGCGCTGGGCAAGAATGCGAACTGCCAGACACTGGTATCGGTGACACTGGCCTCGTGCGAAGTTCCCCTCATGCTGAGTTTGCGGTTGTTCCTGCCGGAAAGCTGGACGAGCGATACCGCACGCATGGACAAGGCGGGGGTGCCTGCCCCTTTGCAGGAATATCGCACCAAGCCCGAGATCGCGATCCAGGAGATCGATCGTATCATCGCTGCCGGGGTGCGCTTCGGCTGTGTGCTGGCCGATGCCGGTTACGGGCTATCCGCTCCATTCCGACAGGCGCTGAGCGCGCGTAACCTTTGCTGGGCGGTGGGCATCCCCCGGCACCAAAAGGTCTATCCAGCCGATGTACAACTGATCTTCCCGGTCGCTGGCCGCGGTCGCCCACGGGTGCGGCATGTGCCGGACGTCAAATCCATGGCCGCGCACGCGATGCTCGAAGGTGCGAAGTGGCGACAGGTCAGTTGGCGCAAAGGAACCAAGGGACGCCTGACGGCCCGCTTTGCGGCCATGCGCGTGCGTATTGCCAATGGTGCGCCTCAGCGGATCGGTTCTGCCGGGGCTCAGCACATGCCGGGCGAGGAAGCCTGGCTGGTGGGTGAGCATCGCTCGAATGGCGAGCGAAAATACTATCTCTCCAATCTGCCCGCTGACACCCCGATCAAGGCTCTAGCCGGCGCGATCAAGGCGCGCTGGGTCTGCGAACAAGCGCATCAGCAACTCAAGGAAGAACTCGGCCTCGACCACTTCGAAGGACGATCCTGGAACGGACTTCACCGCCATGCCCTGATGTCGATGATGGCTTACACCTTCTTGCAGTCCCGAAGGCTCGCTCAGGCGGGCCGGAAAAAAAAGAGTCCTCGGTCCGCCTCCTCACCCCACCTTGCCTGCAGTGCGCCAAGCCATCCTTGACCGTCTTTCTCGCTCACCGCCGGGGCATTGCCCTCACTGCGGATGTAACCTCATCAGACATCCCAACGAACTTCTGCCAACGTAGTGCTAGGCCCTGTTGACATAGTGGATTCCCAGCGGGTGTGATCTCTGATTCAAGGCTTCCTTTTTGGAGGTGGCTTTGGGTCGAGGCGACGTGTCGGACGAGGAATGGGCGGTCATCGGGGCGCTGCTTCCACCGGAGCGCGGCCGCAAGGCGCGGCCGTCGCATGACAACCGGCGGTTCCTGAACGGAATGCTGCACGTTCTGCGGGTAGGCTGCCCGTGGCGCGACATGCACGAGCGCTATGGCAAGTGGAACTCGGTCTACGTCCGGTTCCGGCGCTGGGCCGAGCAAGGCGTCTGGGACGCGATGCTGACGACGTTGGTCGATCTGGGGCTTACCGACGACTGGCAGCACATGATCGACAGCACGACCGTCCGCGGCCATTCTCAGGCAGCGGGCGCTAAAGGGGGACCTGCAAGGAGGGCTTTGGTCGAAGCCGCGGCGGCTTTACGAGCAAGATCCACGCCCGCTGTGACGGTCAGGGACGCCCTCTTGGCTTCGTCCTGACCGGGGGCGAGGTCTCGGATTACCGTGCCGTGCCAGCGCTGCTCGACATGCCCGTGCCCAAGCCTGACGCCTTGCTCGCCGACAAGGGCTATGATGGCGACGCCGTCCGCGAAGAGCTGCTGTGGCGCGGCATCCTGCCGATCATCCCGCCCAAGGCGAACCGCCGTAAGCCGGCGGCTTGCGACTTCCGGCGCTATCGGGACCGCAACCAGGTCGAGCGGCTGTTCAACCGCCTCAAGCAATCCCGCCGGATCGCCACGCGCTACGACAAAACCGCAACGTCCTTCCTCGGCTTCCTATGCCTCGCTTCCGCAAAGCTGTGGCTCACCCACTATGTCAACAGGGCCTAGGCTGATGCGCTCCGATTTGCTTCCTTGGCGGGCCTCTTGAACTTTCACCGACGTTTTCAAAGCCGGAGCGTTTCCCGCTTCGTCTAGTTGGACACGCCATACATTCCTGCCGCCGTTGCCGTAGTTCGGCTTCAGCACGCGCGGGCCTGCGGCAAGATGTTCGGGGAAACGAGCGCGAAGGCCTTCAGCGTCCACGTATCGATCGACATCGCTGCCCCATTCCATGGATCGCGTTGTGTAGAGCACTTCCTTGACGCCGATTTTGGCGATCACGTCAGGATGCGCGCTGACGACAACGCCGCACCCCGCGACTTCGCGCAGCATTGGATCGAGCTGCGAGCGGTCGCCTGAAATGTCCAACGGATTCACCCAGACCAGCACTGCGTCGCACGACAGCAGCTCGTCCCGAATCTCGCGAACCGCCTCGTCCCTGTACAGTACAGGCCTTGCGGTCGCCCCGAGCGCCCGCAAGGCCTGCATTATCGGCCACTGCCGGGCTTCATGAAAGCGATGCGTCCACTCGGCTGCTTTCCCACGCCAAAGAAGAGCGATGTTCGGGCCGGATGTCATTGTTGCATCTCCCCATCGGACCTGTCCCCTTTGTGGTCGCGAACTCAGGTGTCGCGCAGCAGTGGGTGTTAAGCCACGGCGGTCGGGTTCAGCCGCCGCCGCGCAAAGCCGCGGCATAGCGCCGGTCGACCACTTCCCAGTCGATGTTGCGGAAGAAGGCGTCGACATATTTGGCGGCGGCGGTGCCGTAATCCATGTGGAAACTGTGCTCGTACATATCGAGCGCGAGCAGCGGCACGCCGGCAATCGCACCGTGCATATGATCCCACGCCCAATGGTTGTGCAGCGAGCGCGTGTGGAGATTGTAGACGAGCACGCACCAGCCCGATCCGCCGGCAAGGCTCATCCCGGTACGGCGGAAGTCGGCTTCCCAGCGGTCGAACGAGCCGAACGCCGCGCCCAGCGCGTCGCGGATGGAACCGGCTGCCTGGCCGTTGCCGCCGAGCCCGTCGAAATAGACCTCATGGAGCACGACCGAGCCGGTGCGGTGCAGCTCCTCGCGCTTCAATCCGCCATAGACCACCGGCGGCAGGTCCGTGTCAGCGAGCGCGGCGGCAAGTCGTGTCTCGATCATATTCAGGGCCTTGACCGAGCCCGCATAATTGTTCTCGTGGTGCGATGTGATCAGCCTTTCGGAGAGGCCGTGAAGCCTGGCGGGATTGAACCTGAGCGGCTTGACCTGATGATTTCCGGCAAAGGCGGGGACAGCCGCCGGCGCTGCGGCCGGCGTCTGCGCAGAGGCTTCGTTGATAGTCATGGCGGCGGCTCCGATGCCAAGAGTTGCGATTGCACTGCGTCGGGAAAGATGGTCGATCGTCACGCGTCACTCCTTCAGATGATCATTACATATGCGGCCCCGAGGACCGAGCAGACGCCGAGCACCGGCAGCATGCCGGCCTTGAACCGGAACATGGCGAGTATCGCACCCACCGCGAGCGCCAGCGCCGGCCAGTTGACGGACGTTAGGACTGGGAGATCGATGGTGCCGGCTGCGAACGGCACTTCGCGGACTTGCTCGAACAGAGTGTGGATACCAAACCAGACCGCCAGATTGAGGATCACGCCGACCACTGCGGCGGTGATCGCCGAAAGCGCGGCCGACAATGCGCGGTTGCCGCGCAGCCGCTCGATGAATGGCGCGCCGGCGAAGATCCACAGGAAGCATGGCAGGAAGGTAACCCAGGTGGTGAGGATTGCGCCGAAGGTCGCGGCGACGAGCGGCGGCAGCCCGGTCGCTTCGCGGAAGGCCGCGAGGAAGCCGACGAACTGCGTCACCATGATCAGCGGCCCGGGCGTGGTCTCGGCCATGCCGAGCCCGTCGAGCATCTCGCCGGGCTGGAGCCAGCCATAGGTCTCGACTGCCTCCTGCGCGACATAGGCGAGCACCGCATAGGCGCCGCCGAAGGTCACCACCGCCATCTGGCTGAAGAAGGTGGCGATGCGGCTGAACACGTCGTCGGGGCCGAACGCGAACAGCAGCGCTGCGACCGGCCCGAGCCAGAGCAGCAGCAGGACGCCGGAGATGCGCAGCGACCAAGAGAGGTTCGGCCGGGCATGGTCGGGAAGGCCCTCGCCAAGAGCGGTGTCGCGGTCGTGGATTATCTCAGCGCCGGCGGGACCATGTCCGCCGCCGCCCTTGAATGCGGCGTAACCAGCGCGGCCACCGAAGAAGCCGATCAGCGCGGCGGCAAGCACGATCAGCGGGAAGGGCACGTCGAGCACGAAGATCGCGACGAACGCCAGCGCGGCAAAACCGCGCATGACGTTGTTCTTCAAGGCACGCGAACCCACCCGGACCACCGCCTGTAGCACCACCGCCAGCACGGCGGCCTTCAATCCGAAGAACAATCCCTCGACCAGCGCCACTTCGCCGAGCAGCACATAGACATAGCTGAGCCCTAAAATCGCGAGGAAGCCGGGCAGCACGAATAGCGCGCCCGCGACCAGGCCGCCCTTGGTCTTATGGAGCAACCAGCCAATATAGACAGCTAGCTGTTGCGCTTCAGGGCCGGGCAGCAGCATGCAATAGTTGAGCGCGTGGAGGAACCGCTCCTCGCCGATCCAGCGCTTCTCCTCGACCAGGATGCGATGCATCACCGCTATCTGGCCCGCCGGTCCGCCGAAGCTGAGCAGCGCGACCCTGATCCAGACGCGCACCGCCTCGCCAAAGCTGATGCCGTGCTCGTGCAGCGTCTCGACTGCGATTTCAGCGCGTGCGCTGGCCTCCATCTTTAGTCCTCTTTTCGCCGGGTGAAGTGAGCATAGAATCCGTCGAGCGCGGTCGATCCGCGCGCGATCCGCTCCTCGTCGTCGTCGGTGCCGGCACAGATGCCGGCGATAAGCGCGCTCACTCCCGGAGTTTCCGGGCGCTCGAACCGAGCATCGGCAATATCAAGGTCGTGAACAATTTCGCCGAGCGCCCGCAGCGCGGGGTCGGTCTCGAGACCGGTGAGGAACACCAAGGTCTCGAAGGAGCAGCGGTCGCCTTCGTGGGTGAACTCAGCGTCCGCCATGTCGAACCTCAGTTCGTCAGGCTCCGGCACATATCCTTTGCCCTCGACGAACTTGAAGCTCGCCTCGGGGTCGATGAAGCGGCGAATGAGCCAGGCGGACGCGATGCGATCGACATGGACATGGCGGCGCGTCACCCAAACGCGGCGCTTTAGCTCCGCCGGGGTCAGCTCGGGCGCACCGGGGCCGCTCACATCGGGATGTTGGTGAGAGCGGCGGTCCGCCTCGGTGATGGCGGCCTGTGCCGCCTGCCGACCATGCGCACCGAAAAAGTCGATCGCGGCGACCTCGTTCAGGCGTTTGCGCAGGCGGCCCACATCCGCCGCCGCGACATACTCGCCCTCACACAGCGCGCGCGCCTCGCGTGCCAACTCCTCATAGTCGGCGTCACGCGCAGCGTCGAACACTCCGCGCAGCTCCGCATCGCCCATGCCGCCGACAAGGCGCGCTTCGAGGATCAGCGCCTCGCCGCCATTTTCGGTGATCTCGCGATGCAGTTCTTCGAACAGCGCGCGCGTGTCCTCGCGATTGGGGAGCGCATGGACGGCGTTCTTGAGCGGCGCGGCCCCGATCGCCTGCAAACGCCGCCAGACCTTCACCCGCAAATAGGCAGGCTTAGCCGGAAGCTGCGGGATCAGGAGCAACCAAGGGGAAGCTTGTGTGTTTGTCATAGTTGTATCGTCACTAGCCTACAAGTGTAAGGGTTGCATCACAAGCCTCATGAGCATAGGACTGCTTATCCCGAAGAAAGAAACCGGAGCGCAATGTCGCGGCTCGCCGGCGGCGCGCTCGCATGACGTGAGGCTTTCCGTGTCGAGTGCGCTGATGAAGGATCAATTATGCTGAAAAAGACCATCGCCTTGGGATTCGCCAGCCTCCTGCTGGCAAGCCCGGCATGGGCAGCGCCGGACTGGTCGGCTGTCGACCGGGCGATAGGACGAGCGGGGGCCGAACAGCCGGGGGGCGTTCACCGCTACAGCTTCCCGCGTTCGGACCTGAGCGTCACGCTGGATGGGGTGACGATCAAGCCCTCCCTCGCGCTCGGCTCTTGGGCGGCGTTTCAGCCGATGGGCGACGAGGCGATGGTGATGGGCGATCTCGTGCTGACTCACGACGAGGTGAACCCCGTTTTGAGCCGCCTGCTCGCAAGCGGTTTTACGATCACCGCGCTCCACAATCACCTGCTCCGCTCTTCGCCTGCGACCATGTACATGCACATTGCCGGCCACGGCGACCCGGTGAAGCTCGCGGCCGCGCTCCGGCAAGCGCTATCAGCCAGTCGGACCCCGCTCGCCGCGCCGCAATCGCCTTCGGCCAGCGCAGCCGCATCGCGGCTCGACCTCGATGTGGCCGCGCTCAACCGGTTGATGGGCGGTGAGGGCAAGACGGCCGGTGGCATCCTCCAATACAGCTTTCCGCGCGCCGAGCGGCTGATGGACGGCGATATGGAGACTCCGCCGACGATGGGCACGGCGACCGCGATCAACTTTCAGCCAACCGGGGACGGCCGAGCCGCCATCACCGGCGATTTCGTACTTGTCGCAAACGAGGTCGATCCGGTCCTGCGCGTGCTGCGGACGAACGGGATCGAGGTCACGGCGCTGCATAATCATATGCTAAACGACGAGCCGCGGCTGTTCTTCATGCACTTCTGGGCCAACGACGACGCAGCCAAGCTCGCCCGTGGGCTGCGCGCGGCGCTCGACAGGATGAACAATCAGAGGAGTTGAACTCGGACGACGGCTCATTGGGCCGTAACCGCCGCCCGCCCGACCCCACGGCCCTTATGCAGGAAGTGGAATGGAACATGGCTAGCAAACGAACTCTCACTGTTGTCGCAGGCGTGGGCGCGGCCGCGCTGGCGATCGCGGGCGTGGCGATCGCGCAAAACCACGAGGCGAACGAAAACCGGATAATCGGCAAGCACAGCGAACGAGACATCCCGCTTGCTCAGGTGCCCGAGGCCGCGATGAACGCGGCACGCGCGCAACTCGCGTCAATAAGCAAAGCGGAGCAAGTCACCCGAAAGGCGGACGGAAGCACGCTCTATGAAATCAAGGGCAAGAACAGCGACGGAAAGACGATCGAACTGTTCGTCACGCCCGAAGGCCAGGTGCTCGGCCGCGAATGATGGATCAGCACGGGGCGCCGGCCGTCGAGGGCCGTGCGCCCCTTCCGAAATGATACTGCGGAATAGGAGACGAAAATGCGGCCAAGGCGATGGATATTGTTATGCGCCGCTTTGGCCGCCCTGCCTGATAGTGCGATCGGCCAAACCGAACACGCGTCGGCGACGGGCTCGGCGTTGTTCGTAAGCTGTCAAGCGAATGAGCCGCGATGCGGCGCTTACCTCCAAGGCGTGCTCGACATGATGATCGTCGCGCGAAAAGCGGAATGCCGCGCTCCACGCTATGACCGATCGGCGCTGCGCGCGGCATATTTACGCTGGGCGGAGCAGAATAGCTATTTTATGAGTGTTCATATGGTGGCCGGAGCTGAACGCTCGTTAGCGAAGGCTTGGCCATGTCAGTAGCATCGTACCCCGCGGCGTAGCCTGCCCGGCGGCTGCCTTTGAGGGCAGGCGGAGCGTCCGCCTGGCGGTGAATTCCGCCAGCTCAACGATCCCATGTCGCGCCTCAAGCTCGCTAATTAGCCGATGTTCGCATTATGTCTGCCAAATCGTTGTCTGGCGCACAAACCTTGAGGTGACGCCTCTGACCGACGGACCCGATCCGCCCCCATTGGCGCTCGACGATCGTCCAGCCAAACAGGTCCATGCTGACACTAAGGTGGTATTCTCGCGCGATATTACGCTCGGGATCCTGAGCCCGCCAATGTTCCTGGTACTCGTCTCGATCATCCATGGGTTAAGCCTGCAAGCTGTCGCTTCGCCGGTCCAACGCATAGAGTGAATCAATCTACGCCGACTTATCGGTCAGATGAATCAACAACATGGTCAGTCCTCAACCTTCTCCGCATCGCTCGGCATAATTTGATACTCTTCCTCCCATGGCTCGCCGGTAAAGGCCGGTTGGCCCTCGACATAGTCGATTTCAGCGTTCGTCTGGCGATCGACGGTGCGGAGCAGATCCATGATCGTCTTGTTCGTCCAGTCGCCGGGGTCTCCGACCACGGCGCCGGCAATGAGCCTTCCGAGCCGCCGACTTAAGCCTCCGCCTTTATCTTCCGTGTCGATCGCGTACACGTCGAGATGATAGCCTTCGGTGTAAGGGAACAGGCACATGGTGAGCCGCAGGTGCTGTGAGCCGCGCAAGCGGCGCTGAGCGTTGGAAATCCAAACGGCGCCGTCACACTCGACTTGCTTCAGCTGCGCGGTTTGAGCTGAGCCGAGCAAAGCTCCAAAGGCACCGAGCCGACCGTCAGCGAACGGATCCTTCAGCTCGAATGTACCCGGCGTCGCTGGCGGTGCGCCTCGGATCAGCGGCGTAATAGTCTGCGAGTCCGACACGTTGATGTTCATTCCATCGGTCAATGCACGGATAATTGCTTGCCGGTCAGCTTGAGTCTTGATGTCGAAGATGTGGTAAAGTTCACGCGTGCGCTCGGCTTGTTGTCCTTGCGCAGGGGTAGATGTGGTAATCGCAAGCAGAGCGATGACCATCAGGGTCTTCAGTTTTCGGGGCATGGTTCGTCTCCAGTTTGGTTTAACCGCATGTTTTGAGTGAGGGGCCGCTCCTCGGCCGTCCGAGGGTCGTTGATCGGTTTGTCCGCGGATCTTTACGCCGCTTTCCTTTTCTCATGTCAGTTGCCCTCCAGATCTGGTGAGCGCCGATTGGTCTTGGTCTCGAGGTTACCGTTAAAGCGCCGGCGCAGATCTATGATGTGGCCCTCCTCGGGGCCGAAGGTCATGAGCTCCTTGCTGTCCTCCACCACGGTGTTGAACCCGAACAGCTGCTCTTCGCCGTACCAGGTGTCCCCTTCGATAAGGCGGAGGGTCCAGGTGCCGTGGGGCGCCAGGACGGCAGCCATTTCGTTCATTCGAACGAAGGTCATGAACACGGGGACGCCGTCTGATGCGACCAGCTGCACGACCGCGTTGTGATCGCCGGCAGCTATCGTAAATCGGGCCGTGCCCCCGCGCGCTTGGCGACCACGCACTTTGAATTCGCCGCTTTCGGGAAATGCCTGACCGGTTTCGAAGTCGGGCAGGTAGCCGTGCCTGCGGACGTCCTGAAACACCGGGAGGCCCTTAGCGACAAGCACAGCGGCAAATGCGACGGCCAGAACTGGTCCAGGTGTCAGGAACCGGCTGCTGTTCGAGGTCTTCCGGCGTCGGCGACCGGTGATCCGCTCCCGCTGGAGTTCGAGGCTTTCCTCGTGATTCCACCGACCGCTTCCATAGTTGAATCTGTGTTTTTTAGCGTCGAAGGCCCCGCCTTGTAGTCTTTTGCGGGTGCGTTCTCGCATGTAATCTCTGTCGTCGATGCCCATGGCTCAGCTCATCATGAGAAGCCCGACCGCTCCGAGCGCGATCGAGGCACCGCCGAAGAGGGTCTTGGCAATGGATATGCGTTTCGCAGTGCGATCGCTGCGGATCTTACGCCGGACGCGATCAATTCCCGATTCCAGGCCCGACGTTCCATCCCAGACGTCGATCGTGCCCCACACGAGGAGCGCGATGGAGACGACATTGGCAAATGCGAGCGGGGTCATCCGCGCCAATCCGAACGCAACGACGGCACCTCCGACAACCGGCAAGAGGATGACCTTCGCCACATCGACGACGCTCAAGATTCTGTAGCGCGCGTGTCGGAGAGACGCCGGGAACAGGATGAGGGGGCGCCGGCACGACGTGCAGGTCGTTGCCGGCGCTCCGGGCGGCCAGAACGGCATAAAGTCGCCGCAGAAAGCGCATCTCGGCCGGGCTTGTGTGTTGGCTCTCATCCGAGTGTTACCTCCGGGCGTCCCCACGTTCAGGCCGCCGTTTTCCCGTCTGCGCGTTCTTCACAGTCCACGCATTCGGCTTTCTGCGCCACTTTCGGGCACTGCGTGCAGACACCATGCGCATCGAGGCAATCGTCGCCGTGGTCGCACGGCTCCCGGTGCTCCGCGGCATAGTTGCGCATCTGATGCGCCATCCCGGAATGGGGTGCAGGCGCCATTGCGTGCTTCTTGGCTTCGATATCGCGCGCGAGGGCCTGGCGAGCCTTGAGGACGGCTTCGTCCTGTGTGGGAGCCGCATCGTGCGTCTCGCACTCCTTACCTTGGCAGCTTTGCGCTGCTGCCGGTGTTGCCGCCAGTGCCAGAGGAAGCGCCAGCGCGGTCATGAGGTATTTCATCGCATCGGTCCTTTGTGGTTGGAGTTCAGGGATGAGGCGCTGCCTGTTTGGTTGCACCTCAGCGCTCCGAAGCATGGTGGGCGTCCCATGGCGCACCCCCATCGCTGGTGCCGGGCGGGTATTCGACCGGCTCGAAGATTGTGATTTGGGCATCGGCTTGGCTGTTCAGCGCCAAAAGCCATCGCGGCGACCGCCATGATTGTCGTCGTAGCGGCTGTCGTTTCCTCGCGCGCCCTTGCGGAGGCCGACGTCCACGCCGTCGGCAGTGTCGCGGAAATGGAGGTCACGCGGGTCGATATTGTTGCGTCTTGCCCAGTCCTCGGCGGCACCGCGATCGCCGAATTTGCCTAGTTCATCGTAGCTGAAAGCCATGTTCGTTCTCCTTCATGCTGCTTGGGTTGGACGCCGGCCGATCGCCGGCAGTCCGGGGTTGGAAGAGTCTGCCCCGAGCGCGTTCCCGATATGTCGGCGCACCGATTCAGCCGTGGGGCGTTCGGAGGCAGGGGGGCGCACGGTGGTATAGCCCGCGCGGGTCGTCAGTCGGTCGCGGTCCTGGTCACTGCGGCGGTTGTGGGTCGCGTCGTCGAGCTCGATGAGCATCAGAATTCGTCCCGTGGCACGCTCCTCCTCTACGAAATCGACGCGCTTGCTGCAGAAGCGGTTGAAGGTTTTGAAGTAGGTGGAGCGGTCCAAACCTTTGCGCGGCTTCATCAAGGCGCCCATCGAGACTTGCGCATGAACCCGCGTCCCGGGCAGGGCGGCTTCGATATGGGCGATCGCGCGGCGCTCGGCATTGGTCATGAGCGGCTTGGCCGTGACCGGCAGTCCGCCAATTGCGCGCTTGTCGCGCTTGAGAATGGCGACGAGGAAGGCCAGCGCTGCGATGATCGCGAGAAACGGGATCGCGCTGACCAATCCGTCGGCGGACGCCAGGAAAACCTGCGCTGCCATCACACCGCGACCAGCGCTTTCGCCTGCCGGCGACGTTGGATTGGCCAAAGTGCCTTGGCGAAGAGATGCACGAAGGCGACCGCCAGGCTGCCGACCATCACGGCAACGAAGATGCACATGCCGAGCGCAACCAGATCGGCGATGATATGCTGCTGCAGGATGGCATTGCGCATGTCGGCACAGCCCTGCACCCCGTCGCGACCAAGATCGCAGACGGCGAAAGTGTCGCCGGCAATGCGCGCGGAGAGGTGGTCGAGACCGGCCGCGTGGACGATCGTTTCCAGGTTGGACAAATCGGACTGTAGCGTGGTTTGAGGGACAGTGTTCATGGCCGGCTCCTATCGGCTTCGTTCGATGTTGCGTTCGGGCAGATCGAGTTGCGGGACGGATCTCATGCTCTCGCTGGTGAGACCCGGCATCGGCGGCAGCTTGTCGGTGTCGCTGCGTAGTGCTTCGGGAATTTTGGGGCTGAAATCCGCGTCGGCGCGGCGCTCGCCGCGCTGGTCCACGCTCTTCTCACCGATGATCTCGAGCGCGCTCGACTTGTCGCCGGGATTGCGTTCGATCGATCGGAGCAGCTGGTCCTTGTCGTTGGTGACGATCTCGATATCGTTGCGCACGCGCGTCGCCATCACATGGGTCAGGCGCTGGTTCGACAAGTGTCGCTCGGCCGAGTGCATGACCCCGATGCCGTTATCGGTGGTCATGCCCTGGGCCTGGTGCATGTTGATCGCGTAGGAGAGCCCGAGCCGCTCGAGCATCTTGTCGCCGTTGGACAGGTCGACGATCCCGCCTTTGGCATTCTGGATGCGGACGCCGTTCTCGTCGACCGCCAGCACCTTGGCCTGTTCGGAGTTGAGCAGGTCGCGATCCTTGTCGTTCGCCGTCCAGCGGACCTTGTCGCCTTCATGCAGCCGGATCTCGTCCTTTTCGGACAGCTGGATCGCATCGCGCCTGTCGGTCGGGTCGATTTTGGCGGGATCGAACTTGATCTGCCTGCCCTGTTCGTCCTGCAGGATGACCCGGCCCCGCGCATCGTGGCCGATGACCTCGTAGCGGCCGCGCTCGAGCCCTGCTGGAAGTGAGTTGCGGACCACGTCGAGGATCTGTCCGCCATTATAGGTCCTGCTGAAACGCAGTTCCTCGCGCGTGGCGTTGACCTGCGAAAGCGTGGTGAGCGGCTTGCCCTCCCCTGTTAGCGCCCCCTCGCTCTTGAGCCCCTGCTGGACGAGCTCGTTGAGCTCCGCGCGCGCAGAGCGGCCCGAAGCATAGAGCGCCGTCCCCTCCCGTTGTTCCAGTGAAAGCCCGAGCCACTTGTCGGCCGCGATCGTAATATGGCTTTCGTCCTTGCCAGCGCTCTGCACGCGCGGGCCCAGCACCTCGAACGCCTCTTTGAACTTGCCCTCGCGCGTCAGCGTGGCGACCTGCTGCATATGCTCGGTCTTCTGGCGCAGGCTTGTATCCATGCGCGCCATCGCCGGATCGTGGCTCTGGATGAGGCTGAATGCCTTGCCCGCGTCGATCGGTTGCAGCTGCTGGCGGTCGCCGATCATCACCAGACGCTCGACTCCGAGGCTGTTCGCAATGGTCGCGAGGTTGTTCATCTGGTCGTTAGCGACAAGCGAGGCTTCATCGAGCACCAGGACCTTGCCGGCGAGCTGCGCGCGCGATGCCTCGAATCCGGGACCCTGCCCGGCTCTGGCACCGCGGATATGGGCATTGACGAAGGATGAGACGGTCTGCGCCTCGATCTTCGCCTCGTCACGGAGCATGGCGACCATTTTGTTGGCGAATGCGAGGCCGAGGACCTCCTTGCCTTCCTCTTGCGCCACCCCGGCCATGGTCTCGATCATGGTGGTCTTGCCCGCGCCGGCAACGCCCTGGACGACGACGATCCGATCGCTGGTCGACAAGGCGAGCGTGGCCGCTCCGATCTGCTCGCCATTGAGCGGGCGCTCGCCGGCAGCCGCTTGCAGGCGTTCCGCGATATCGCCGGCGCCCACGATGGGCTGCGCCGCACCGCGCCCCCGGTCGATCTCGCCAAGAAGCTGCCGTTCCTGCGCGATGTGTTCGGGCGTGGTGACATGCGTGATGGCATGATCGAGCCGGTTCGTTGCGCCGGGCACCAGCTCGCCCTTCTCCATCAATTGCGAGATCCGCGCCTCGACCTTGTCGACGGTCACGCCCTTCAATCCCAGGTCGACGGCCGTCTTGCCCACTTGCTCCATGGCGAACGCCGCTTCGCGTTGTCCCAGGATCCGGACGGCCGAAGCGACGGCCATTTCGGTGCGCAATTCAGATGGGGTCAGAAAGGCCCGCTGGATACCGTTGGTGGCGAGCGGATCGGAGGGACGGGTGTAGTTGCCGATCGTGTCCCTGATCGCGCCCAGGAGGCTCTGGACGCGCTCGGGCGAGCCGATCTTCTGTTCCGGTGCTTCGCCCCCGCGAGCGCGCGCTTCACTCACCAGTGCCTTGCCGTCGAAGCCCTTTTCGGCAGCGCGCTGCTGCCAGTTTTCGCGCAGCGCTTCCTTGTCCTCCACGTTGAGTTTCGGGTCGCGGGTGTTGACGACCACCTTGTCCTGACCCTTCGGCGTGGTGACACCGACTTCCTTCGCCTTTTGCAGGATCTCTTCGCGGCGCTGGCTGAACTCCTGGATGACGTCCTTGGAGACGCCCTTGATCTCGAACTGGCCGTGCTTGCCGGTGATCTCGGTCTGGTAGCCGATCTTCTCGAGCTCGTTGCGCGCGAACGCATGATAGGCAGAGCCGATGACGCTGTTGTTGCGCCACAACTCGCCGTTCCACAGCGCCTTCCACTTGCCCTCGACCGTCTGCGTGACCGCCGCGACCACGACATGGATATGGCTTTGCGGATCGAGCTTGCGGCTCGTGTCGTGCTGGAAGAGCGCATAGACCAGGTTGCCGGTGCGGACCGGCTCGCCATTGCGGTTGCGGCTGTAGTCGCGCGCCTCTGCAAACTTGCCCTCGACCCAGGACATGGTCTGCTTGACCGCGTTCTGATGCGCTTCGAGGATCCGCTTGTCCCCGGTCACGAGCGCGAGGACGCTGGCCGATTTGGAGAGCGAGAAGGTGAGATCGATGCCCGCGCGCCGGTTCGCCGCTGTGTTGACTTCAGTGCCGTCCGGCAGCGTGGAGTTGAGGATCTTCTCGAAGTCATCCTTGGAGACGTCGCCGCTCAGGCCGAGCGCTTCGGAGCCCTTCCCGCCCCACTCGCTCAGCTCTCCAGGGCCGTCGCCCAGGTAGTAATCGTCCTTCGCGAAATAGTGGGCGGCTCCGCCTGCAGATCCGACAGGTGCAACTGACAGCATGGCTTAGCGCTCCACGTCCATATCGAGGTCGCTCTCGGCTTCCGGATGGGCTTCACGGTGCTTCTGCTCGACGCCGAACCCCCGGCGGTCTTCGCGGGTGATCTCGCTTTCCTGATCGTCCTCCCGCTGCCGCGACGAAGTCTTCTGGTCCGGTCGTTGCGGGCGCGCAGTGAGCGGATTGCGATCGCCTTTCTCGCCGCTACGCTGCTGGCGGGATTTCTCGCGCTGATGGTCTGTTTCGTGATCGGACCAGCGCAGTTTTCCGCGCACCGATCGCTTGTCGCCCGGCCGGGTCTGAGTGGGCTCTGAGCTGGCCCGCTCGTCCCTGGTAGTAGCGATCTGCTTCTCGTCGTCGCTGTGATGCTGCTGGACGCCGCCCTCGACCGCCTCGCGCAACACCTCCGCCGCCTTTTCCGCTTCCGACTTCTCGGTCTCGTCGATCTGCATGACGGGTATCGGCTCGTTCTCGGGCGCATCCCCTTCCCGGCCGCCCTCCCCCACATCCGCGCTATCATCGGACGGAGGGGTGAAGTCGGCGGCGCGCATGGTCGTGACGCGCTCGAAGCCTTCGGCCCGTACCGGATAGTCTTCCCATTCGAGCTTGATACGCGCAGCGGGAAAACCATCGGGGAATTTGACGAAGCCGTGGAGCGATGGAAGGTTCGTGATGTCATCGGGCATCACGAGATTTTCGATCTGCTTGCGGGGCGTGATCGTCGAGGCGTCGCGGGTATTGTTGTAGCCGTAGCTGTAGGCTTCATCCATCTGCCGCACTTCGCGGTTGCCGATGAAATCCGAGCAGCGCTTGGCCGTCTCGATATCGGCTGTTGCGAGGACGAGTTTGGTGCGCGCGAGCGAGCCCAGATTGACCGCTCCGTTCTCGCCGTAAGTCTCGGCCAGCTTGTCGAACGAGTGCATTCCCAGAATGAAGGCACCGCCGACAGCACGCGCGGTCTGCAGACCATGCTCGATGGCAGGAAGCCGATGGAGTGCGTGGACCTCGTCGAGCAGAAACCAGGTGCGCAGGTTGCGGGTGCGTCCCATCCGGAAGAGGGAGTTGACCGCAAGGTCCATCCACAAGGTCAGCAGAGGCCGGTTGAGGACGAGATCGGGATGGGTCGAGGTAATGAAGAGGATCGATCCCTCCTGGACGTCCTGGGTCATCCATTTGTTGATCGAGAAGCCCTCCTCACCTGCGGCCGGTTCGGGCAGGAAGCGCATCACGTTCGCGTTGGCGGTGAAGGTCGCCCGGATCGATTCCGCCATCTTGGCGGCCTGTGTTGCGACCAGTGAGGCAGCGACGGTGTTTTCCAGCTGGCGGCTGATCGATTTGAGGTCCGCCTGCATCAGGTAATAGGCGAGCCCGCCATTGCTGCGGACGTTCATCGTCAGCATCTTCATGCACATCTCGACAAACAGCGTGCGCGCGGCTTTCTGCCAGAAGTCGTCTTCGGCGTTATGGCCGGTGGGAATGAGCGCCGAAGCTGCGCTCATGAACTCGGCGTAATTATCGCAGTCATTGAAGATCGACCAGGGCTGGCAGCGCCGATCCATCGGGTTGAGAATAATGTCGGTCTTGGGGTCGTAGAAGCTTTCGACGAAGCTGCCTGTCAGGTCGAAGATGACGCAGCGGTGGCCCCGTCCGCGCGCCTGCCTTACGATCTTCTTCAGCTCGGTGGTTTTGCCCGACCCGGTGGTGCCGATCAGCATGGCGTGGCTTTGCTCGAGCCGCCACGGCATCGGGACCGTGGCGAACTGATACGGTACGTGAAATCCTGCCCGCGTCCGGGCGCGGACAGTCTGCTTGAGGACGCTGTCGGGAGCGACGGCCGGTTGACGTGCGGCGCACTCTTTGGCGTGCTCGATCGCGTTGTGGCGGCGCACTTCGGCCGCGAGGGTCTCGCGGTCGATCAGGATGGCGCCGCGCTCGTGACGTTCTTTGAGAATTTCACTGCCGCGCTTGCGCGAATAGTCGACGAACCAGATGGTCAGAGGGGCGCAGATGAAGGCGCCTGCGACAGCCGAAGCGAGGCTTATGCGCTTGGCGGTTTCCCATGCGGCTTGGACGGCCGGATGAAAGGGCACGCCGTGCATGGTAATCTCGGCGATCCGGCCACTCGGAAGCGTGAGGTTCACAGACTTCAGCGGGTCGAGCGCGACCCAGTCCCATAGCACCGATAAGGTGCGCATGAGGACCAGCTGGATCTCATGCTTCTGGAAGTAGATAAGGCTGAGGATCACCAGCACGACGAGGGTGGTGAAAAACCACACGAAGATCGGCAACCTGACCCCTGCCCAGGTCATCATCATCTGATGGTGGAACAGCTGCGATCCGCGCGTGAAATTGTCGGTGTTGCGCACCACTTTTCCGCGAGCGGAATCGTGCGTCAGCGTGGCCGCTTTTTTGCTGAAGCGGATATCCTCAGGCATGGTATTCTTCCACGTTCTGGAAGGCCATGTCGACCAGCGCGCCGGCGTCGTCGGGGTATTGCCGCTCAACGAGCAGGGAGAGCGCCAGCTGCGTGTGTTCGAGGATTGCGAGGGTGCGCTGGGTGTTTACCGCGAGCCCGAGCTTGAGCATCGGGAGCCCTACGGCAATTGCGACCCGAATTGCTTCGGAACGGGAGAGCCCTTTGGTCGCCGCATAGGCGTCGAGCTCTGTAAGCATTCCGGGCGGGAGGCCGACGCCGACGCCCTTGAGTGATTCTTTCATGTCCATTCCCACAGTGTTGTGTGGGCATGGCTCGGATATCGCAGCGTCGATTATAGAGCAGCTGAAAGCGGGAGGAAAGTGGAAAGCGTCTTGCAAGATGTTGCAGGCGTAAATACCGGAAATGTCGGCAAATTCCGCGAGCGGGGACCAACCTGAAACATTTTGCAAGACCGCAAATGGAGGCTAAACGACTGTAATACCGTCTTAATCCCCTACCGCGCTGCGGTGTAGGGTGTGCTAAATCAGGGACTTGGAGGGGTACGACTGTCCTGAGTCTGTCCTGTGGGTAGGAGTCTTGATCTCGGAGACCTGCTGCAAGGTGATCGGCCGTAAGGACGGACCGTTTTGGGGTGGCGAATGAGCCGATAGCCCTTGGCTGTAAGCCAGGGCGTATTCGGCTCTCCAGGGCATCGGCATTTCGGCGTGACCTGGATGATGGGGCCGGAATGCGATCGTTACCCGAATGGGCCGAGACCATGCAAAGCATGGGCTCGGTGAGCTTGGTTCGCCGGTCGCCCGTTGTTCCGGGCGATCGGGGGACCTAGCGAATAGAGCGCGGTCCCTTGCCGGCATTGCCGGTAAGGGATCCGGAAAACAACGCCATCTCCACCGCCTACAAATCCGACCAACCCAGTGTCCAAAAAGCAGTTCTGCAGATCGCGCGAATACGATAGTATTCGCGCTCGGATGCAACGCTAACGAGGTGGTGAAATGGTGTCTAAAGTGGAACGCGAACGCGCGGCTTTGGAGCAGGCTCAGAAAGAGGTTGAGGAGCGTCGAAAGAGGCTCGCGGAACTCGAGGAGGAAGAGCAGCAAAAAGCCCTGGAAAAGCTGGTCAAGAAAGTCGGCAGACCCAACGCGATCGAGATCCTGGAATTGAGCGCTGCGATGAAGCCGAAGGTGGCGATCGATTTGCTGAAACAACCGAAGGGTTCTGCGGCTCTGGCGTGACGCTATGCGTCACTCGGTCGGCAGGGGTTCGATGCCCCTGACGACCGATTTCAAACAGACGAAAGATGAGGGGCGCGAGGCCCCTCATCCGTGTCAGAACTCATCGCTCATCTTGCCGTCAGCGGTGTAGGTGATGCTGTCGATCAGGTGGTTCGGTATCGCCCCGTAGTCGCCTTCTTCGAAGAGGCTGTAGGTGCCGTCCTCGTTCTCAATGACGTGGATGTCAAAGAAGGTGTGGAAGGAGCGACGCTCGGCCTGTTGGATCTTCTCGTCGAGAGTGATCGAGCGAGCGATAATGGCATCGGCTGCAAGCGTGTTTTGCGCGGCGTAGGTGGTGATATTGTAGGTCATCGTAAGCCTCCATCTTCTTATGAATGATGGGCTTCTGCGGGCGCGCGGGAGCGATCGGGTCAACGACGGCCGCAGGCCGCCGCGAAGCGGGCGGTGGGGGAACCGATTTGCGAAGCAAATTGGGGGGACCGCCGATCGTTGAGGCGGTCGCTCCCGTGTGGTGCAATGGGAAGGCTGTGATAAGGTTTTCCCTCCCTGCCCTGCCGAGGCGTCGCAATCCGAGGCGCGCAGGCGCCGGTAAGGATTGCCAGCGAGGCGGGGCAGTGCCCGGCGCGATAGCATCATGCAAAAGGAAGGGCGCCGCGGCGATAGCCGGGCGCCCTTCGAGGTTTCCGATAGCGTGGAGGCTTCGCTAGTCGGTCGGAAAATAATGTAGGTGGCTTATGCCCATTCGAGACGCGGGATTTGCTCTCCGCAATCCACGAACGCGACGCGTGCCAACGCGTCGAAGATCGTGCCAATTTGCTGATCTTCGAATGCTTTTGAGGTTGAGGGGTTCTGCAACAGCTCTTGCAGCTTGGACAGTCGGATCGTCCGCTTATCGGGTGTGAGCCTGAGGGCGGTGAGCGCTTTGTGGGCGAGCTCTTCTGCCATCATGAGGTCTGGCGTAAGAGCGATGTGGTTCGATACGCGCAGCAGCGTGTTGAGTTGCGATTCCGAGCGTTCGATGCGCAGCGTTCGGCCGAGGAATTGGGCCTCTTCAACGACGGCGATGACATCCGTTCGGAAGGACAGAACGCGGGCGAAGGTCGCCAGTGCCAAGCCATTGGCAGCGACTTCGAAGTGATAGGCGGATCCTTCCGTCTCGCCGTTGTCGAGGTCGGGCATGAGCGAATTGTCCGATAGGAGTTGGCACAGTGCGGCGAGCTCGCGTGCGCTGAGGATGGCCGGGGTCTAGTGAAGGTGTGTTTCGGTGTCGATGATGCGAAACGTGACGAGCATCTTTTCCTCCTGCTGTTGCTCGTCATCTCCCCTCCCCCTCATCTTTCATTGCTCGTCCTGGCGGGCTTGTGATCCGAAGCGAGGCGGACCGCGCATGGCGAGTTCGGCCGCATGGCCGACCGCCTGCAAGGGACCGCCGGCGCCGGCCACTGACGGTGCATCTTGCTGCGGCCGACAACGGCCGCTCCTGCGCTCGCGATTTGTCCTGTGGCAGGTCCGCCGCGCGATGCCGCACGGTGTCGTCAGGCACCTGCTGGCGAGCGATCCGGCGGACCGGTGTTATGATGTTCTTGTGCGAGGCGTTCGTTCTGTCCCGCTGCTTTGCAATCGACCGGCGATAGCCGCCTCCCCGCCGCGGCGACGGGGCTCGATGCCCCCGAGCCGCGGTAATGCACGACAAAAGAAGAAGGGAGGCCCCGGCGGATGCCGGAGCCTCCCGAAGGGCGTTACGCCCGTCGCGCGATGGTCTCGCTCTGCTGTGTGAGGCGCCGTACGTGCAAGGGCACCCCGGCTGTGCGGAGACGCTGGGCGAGGTTCGCCTGGATGCCGGAACCTTCGCAGATTAGCGCTTCGACCGGGCGGAGCTTTACGAGGTTCTCGTTGCGGACAAACGGGGCGCGATTTCCGAGCTTCCGGTCGGGCATGTAGAGGATCGTCTTGACCCCGTTTGCCTGCGCCCACGAGGCGGCCATTGCATCGACGCCCTTGCGCATTCCGGTCGTTGCGAGGACCATGCTCGGGATGCGGGCCTTTATGTCGTCGAGAATGTCCCAGATCATGTGGTGGTCGTGCCAGCCCTCTTGTCCGCCCGAGACGACCACCATCGGTCCCTCAGGAGTGTATTGCGCGCGGCGTTCCTGCGCCCTTGCAGCGAGGTAGTCCCGTGCCTGGATTTGTGAGGCGGTGACCCCGTTCTTGCTGACCTGCGATCCGCGCGTGGCGGTGAATGGACGGCCGGTTTCGACCCGGTAGACATCCGAGGCGTGGTCGCGCATGGCTTCGAGCGCTTCGCGGCAACCCTGCAGCGTCTGGCAGAGCAGCTGCGTTTCTTCGAGTTCGACGGCGTAGATTTCCGACGGATCGAAGTGCCGGGCCATCTCGCCCAGTTTCTTCGCTGCTTCGTCTTCGCGACCTTCGGCCAGGCGGGCGGTCATGTGGAAGGAGTTGACCATCCCCCAGGCAAGCTGCTGCGCGAATTCCTCCATCCTCGTGTCTTTCAGGACGTCGAAGATCGTGCCGATTGCCATCTCCACCGCGCGGCGCGCCATGTCGGGATCGGGCATCTCGGCAGCGACGGGCTCCTCGACGATTGAGAGTTTCGCCAGATCGCTGTGTTCGATGAATGCGCCATCGTAGGTTTCGGTGACCTCTTCGCGGTTGTCTGCCAGCTGGATGCGGGCGTTTGCGAGGTCGGCGAATGAGTTGAACTTCTGCATGATAAGCCTCCAATTTTCTGAATCCGTCATCCTCTTGATGACACTCATCATCAGGCACGCGATGCTCAGGGAGGTCAGGGACGGCCCGCAGGGCCGCCGCGAAGCGGGACGCGGGGGAGCCGATTTTGTCGGCGCCCTGGAGCGAAGCGGAGGGGTGTCGAGAAAATTGGGGGGACCGCGGATCCTTGACGGACCGCCAAGCTCGCGTGCCATACTTGGACTACAGTGTGAGAGTTATTTGTTATCGGTTTGGCGAGACGATCGTGAGCCACCCCGGCGGTGCCGGTGGCGATCTGTTGGGTTCCTGTGATCTGCTTGGCCGTGGCACCCAACATGACTCGTTTCGGCAGAACCTGCCTTTCGGCTATCGATCCATTGCAGACATTGTCGCTGGGCGGCATAAAGTGGTCCAATGGCATTCGTGGAACGCACTTTTTCAGCACCGGACGGCGAAGTGTTAGTGCACTTCGAAGCGCCAGTCCTTGCCCCCGGGGGCGAGTATCGCTGTCGTTGGCGGATCCAATGGCCGGACCGAACTAGCAGCCAGGAAACTGCCGGGATCGACAGCATTCAGGCTTTGATGCTTGCGATGCGGACTGCTCGTGCGGATTTAGAAGAGAGCGACCACTACAAGGCCGGAACGCTGACCTATTTGGACCAAACCGATCTGGACCTGCCGCCAGGCTGGGGTCTTGGCCCTTTGTATGATTCTGGCCGACCTCCGGTCGAATGAACGCAAACCACGCAAGTGCTGACACCGGCACGGCAGCTAAGCCGCCATCGCAAGGTTTGCCGCGATATCGGCGCGTTGAGCTTCCAGGTTATAGAGATGCGCGAGATACAGATGGCCGAATGCCAGTGTTTCGGCGAGATCGTCGTCGTCGCGCAGAATGGCGAACGCGGCTGCGCGATCGAGTTCATCTAGGTCGATGGCATTGAGGAAGCGTTCGCGTCGGTCCGCATAACGCTCCATCTCGTGCATGATACGCTCGGCGCGCGGGATATCGCGCTCGGCGAAGAGGCCGAAGTCCTTCATGGGTTCCTCCTGATGGGTGAAACGAGAAGGGCGGCGCCGCAGCGCCGCCCTTTCTGGTCAGATGAACATCACGTTCTCGGCGATGATCTCGCAGCCGTAGCGGTCGTTGCCGTCGGCGTCCCTCCAGCGGGTGTAGTGGATTCGCCCGGTGACGGCGAGCTGGTCGCCCTTCGCCTTGTGCTCGCGGATCGGCATTCCCATGCCGTTGAAGATGGTGACCTTGTGGAACTCGGCGTCGGTGATGGTGTAGCCGGTTTCGGGGTCCTTCTGCGTCTTGCCCTGGCGGATGCGGGGGCGTTCGGTGACGAGCGTCAGCTCGGTGATGCGGGTGTCGCCGTTGTCGCGGGCGATGGGGTCCTTGGCCAGACGGCCGACAAGGTTGACGTTGTTCATTTCGTAAGCCTCCAATGGTTCCGGCGAACCGTCCGCCGGTGCCCCTTATCGAGCCCCGCAGGAGCGGGCCGGGACACCGGAGCGTCAGCGAAGGGGAACATCGAAATTCGGGGTGGTGCGGGCAGGTCGCGCAGCGACCAACACGGCCCGATATTTCGGTGTTGGCCCGGTCTGCCCGGAGGGGCAGGGGCACTGCGCGGCGGACGGTTTTTGCCGGGACTTTGTGGCTGTCAGCGAAATGGCTCCGACATTGACGGATGCGTTCTGGCGGGAGTTCGCGGCTGTTGCTTCAGGACACGTCCTCGCCGCCTGTCGATCGCGGAGCGCTCCTGCTCGAGTGGGCGAGGTGCGGATTCCGATTGGTCGTCGCCGCACGTCGGAGGCTGCAGCACCGGTAGTCCTCTAGGGCGAGCTTCCGTCCGGCTAGGCTGAAGGCGCGAGGATTAGGCATCGGTTTGCCGCGTCGCTCAGCCTGGTCAGGACTCGCGCTTGACCTGCGTGGCGCCCCGGTTCGCAAGCAACGCCGAGAGAACCTGGCGGGCGATTTTGGACGGCATGGTGCCGAGATGAATACGTCCGTCGTGCAGGGGTTCGATATCGGGCCCGACCCACACGAAGCGATTATACTCGGTAACGATCACCCGGGAGCTGGAGTCGAGACCAAGATGTTCTTTTACGGCATCGGGAAGGGCGATCGAGTTGGCTCCGGTGTGATCGCTTGTCGTGAGCGCCGTCGTGAAGATGACCGTTCCGCTGGGTGTTTCGTCAACGCTGAGGACGAGGCAGGGACGCGCCTTGGCGCCTTCTTCTATACCTCGGGCCGCTTCGCGAGCCCAGAGGTAGCGGTAATTGATGATGTCAGCTGGTCGCGGCTTCGTCCACGAGGGCGTTGAGGTCGTCGGCTTCTTTTGAGAACCTGGCGTTGGAGAGGGCCCGGAAGTCGTCATTGCTCATATCCTCTGCAGCGACGGCGACATGGTCGCGGAGCGCCATTTCCTTGTAGATGTCGGCACGCATCAGGACGAGACGAACAGCTCCGTGACGCTCGATTTCAAGTGGATGCGCCATGGCTTCGTCCGAGTAGTAGCCAAACTTCTTCTGGACCTCTGAGGAGGCGACTGGTGGATGTGGAGTGCCCATGATGAGTGTCCGTTGTTCGAGTTAAAGGTGCGAATGCCGCAATCCTTGTAAAGTCCGTATAATACGGAATTCCAGTGATGTGAAGCGTCTGCTTGCTTTAGCGATCTGATCGTTCGCCTACACCTGCCCCCTTCTCCTTTTAAGATGTGCAGGGAGACGCGAGAGGTGGTGGCAAAAAAACGGCCCGTTCCGGTTGGAACGGGCCGCCAGGTCATCGCGGTGGGGAGTTGCCGCGCAGTTCGGTATCGGATTGGTATCAGGCGTCGACGTGCTCCTTCGCCTTGGCGCCTTTCTTCGGCGCGGGTGCGGTGCTTTCGCCCAGGCCGTCACCGGACGGATCGTTGCCGCCTAACGGGGGCGTGTCGTCGCTGCCAACTGGCGGCATCGGCGGGAGACCGTCGTCGCCGGCGGATGCGGTCGGCAGGGTGCGCTTGCGCTGCGGGCGACGCCAGGCGACGTTGTAGCTGCCGTCATCCTGCTGGAAGCACGCGATATCGATCGGCTTTTCCAGGCTCGGATCGTCGATCCGGCCGGAGAGAAACACCTCGCCGCTCTCGCTCGAGGAATACTGCCACAGTGCCCCGATCTTCACCCAGCTGCGGCGATCGGCCGACAGCGCCATCACGTCGAAGGCGGGTGCCCGGTCGTTGTTCGAAACCACTTCGCGCAGCGCCACCGTGGCGGCGAAGGTCAGTGTGACGATGCGGCCGATGTGGATGCCCTCGTCGTTGCTCTTCAGATTGCCGATGTTCATTGTACGTCTCCTGGTGCTTCCACCGGACCCCTTGTCCGGCGCACCTTCTCCCTTCCCCCTCTTCCCCCGGGCCATCGGCCCGGCAGCGCGCGAACCCGCGCGCATCCGCGCCGCCCATGGGGCGAGCGCGTCGGTCTTGATGGAGCGAAGCTGAGCGGAGTTGCTAATCCTTGAGGCGCCGAGCGTTCAGCTTGGCGAGGAATGCTTTCGCGTCTTGCTGGGCAGGACCATCGTGAGCCGCGAGCGTCTTCATCCGCTCGATCTGGAGTGTGGCGCTGAGCCCGTTGGGGATCAGGCAATACGGTTCGAGAAAGCGGATGGCAGCTTCTGGCGTTTCGATTTCGCCGAATTCCGTGCCCTCCCAGATGAAGGCTTCGTCCTCCCCGTTGCCGTCGTCGCGAAAGACCTGCACGAAGAATGTCTGCAGCGGCCTGTCCCATCCGACGACAGCTTCGGTTGCCTCAACGTCAAATTTGAGCGGCACGATATGTCTGCTCATAGTGCGGTCCTCATGCTGCGATGCGATGCGTGGCGATCGGCACCATCGGCGCTTTTGATGGCAGCGCGGGTTTTTTCGAGCGCGCGCGGACAGTCGGCCTTTCTGAGAAGGTCACGCGCTATGCGCAGATGTCTGAGCGCAGCTCGGACATTCGCGCGCGTATCTGTGCGGGCCGGGCGGATGTGTCCCATCAGTTGTCCTCCGGAGCCATGATCGTGATGATCCTGCGCGTCTTCGAGGCGTCGGTCGGATCTTCGGATCCCCATTCAAGAGTTGGATCGTAATAGTCGATTTTCATCATGATGCGGTGGCCGTCGACTTCGAAAATGCTGAGGTCACGCTCCGGTGAATCCTTGGAGAACGTGCAACGGCGCATGGCTTTCATGATTCTCGCCTGCGCGATGATATCGTTGGCGTGCGCGCCGTCGCTGAACTTGTTGAGCAGGTTTGTCGTGAAAACGACCCCGGCCTGGCGGTCGAGGCCTTGGCGAGCGCGGTCGTTGAGGCGGGCGATTGCCTCTGTGCGATCGAGTTTGTCGATGGCGAGTGTCATGCGGCGTCCTTTCTGATGCCGGCGTGGAACTGGTCGAGCCAGGCGGCTAGGTGCGGCCGCGTCCCGATCGGCTGCGTTGCGGCGATTTGCTGGAAGCGGACAAGGTCTGCAGGGGCGCTTGCGACGATCGTATCGATCTCGTCCTCCGGCAGCAGCCGTTCGGTGCGGATGAAGTCGGTCATTCGTCCCGGCTTGGTCTTGGTGCTTTTGCGCCAGAGACCTTCAACGGTGCGTAGCCGCGGGGCTGCTCGAGCTTCGATGAGCACGATGATTCGCAGCCAGCGGGGCGGAAGCGCGCGGATCTCTTCGGGTTTCATGGCGACGCAAAACACGCATGAAGACTTGGGTGGCACCGGCAGGCTGGCGTCGCATATGCGCTGTACGCATCGATCGCGGTCCCACCCCCATTCGCGCAGCGGATAGCGGTTGTCGAAAAGTGGATCGTCGATGCGGGCAGCGTGTGCGTAGCGCCGGGTGTCGCGGGGAGAGGCATTGTAGCCGATCATCCGGACAATCTTTTGCCCGGCGTTCCATGCGGCCAGCGCGGGCGGCCATTGCTTGATGTAGGCTTCCTGCGGTGTTGCTTTGTATTTCAGGCTGCAGCTGTGCCGCCCGAATGCGATGCTTGGCAGGCATCCATTGGTGAGAAGCGATCCGGCCAGGTCTTCGTATGGTGGCCAGTTCTTGAAGCGCTTGGTGACATAGCGGACGGTCTCATGGTGGATGCCCCGCTCGGCCATCCAGCGTCGCATCATGCGAAGATAGTCATACGTTTCCGGCTTTTCCGCGCCAGGGTCAGCCGTGAGAACGAGGTCGGGAGGCGTGCCTCGGGCTTCGAGTTCGATCAGCAGTGCGGTGCTGTCTACTCCCGCGCCGTAGCAGAGGACCGATGGAGTACGCATGTCACACGTCCAGCGCGGCTGTATCGAGCTTTACCTCGACGGTCTCTGCACCGACCGAGATGACCAATCCTCTTCCCTTGGGCAGGAGCCAACGATTGCGGTGGATGAGGTCTCGAAACTGCCCGCAGATTGCGGCGTCTTCGCCCAGGAGGATCTCGGTGGCCGCCTTTCGCGCATCGCGCAGGAACCGGTCGTGTTGGGTGCTCCAGGAATCGGCGTCGCTATCGCTGCTTGCGCAAAAGCAGACGGCCTCGAGGAGATCGACGAGCGTGTCGGGCGTCAGCGATGGCGACGGCGTCCAGGCTACGCGGATGTGCTCGATCGTATCGTACCAGATCTCGTCGTCTATCCCGAAAGCGAGATCGGTCTCGATGGTCGTCTGCACTGTCGAGCCGGCTGTTTCGATGTCGAAGGTCAGTTCGATGCGGTCGGCCTCGATGTTCTCTGTCACGGGGGAGGTGTCGTCTCCGTCCGAACGAATTATCGTGGATCCGCCGCCATGCGCGATGTGGAAGCTCGCGCGGCATAGCCGAGGCAGGGCATCGTACCAGGAATAGCCCGCAAAGGGCGTGTGTGGCTCGACGAGGCGATTTCTTAGCGGGTTGTCGCGGAGGGCTCGTGCCAGGGGCTGGTCGATGACGGGTTCGAACGGCTCGACAATGATGATGTCTGCATCGGCATCGCGTTCGCTATGGTCGGCGAGTGTGTCTTCGTCGGCCGCAACCGCGGGGCTCCAATGGAGCAGTTTGGATTCGGCCTCCGGCAGCGTAATGCCAAGTTCTCCGGCGCGCTTCCATTGGTCGAAGGACAGGCGGTGGCTCGGCCGATTTCCGATTGCTTCGTAGATCGCGCGTTCGCACGCGACCTTCAGCGCCTTGTAGGCTGAGTTGGAGACGAATTCCTTACGTGCGGGCAGGACCAGCTGCAGGTCGGGTGTGTTGCCGATCTCGATCTTGGTGAAGTAGCGCGGTCCGCCCAGGCTTTCAGCCAGGTCGTAGAAACGACTTTGGACCGTCAGGCCGTGGAAATTCACCGACGGGTTGTTGTAGGAAGGAACGCCGGTGAACACGCCGATCCGCGACCCCTGCCATTCGGTGATGTGCAGCGCATCGGCGAGGAAGTCCCGGCGCGGCACTTCAACGTCGTTCGCCAGAACCGGCAAGGCAAAGAATTCCGCTGCGCGGGTCACGCTTCGCTCGATATAGTGCGCGGTGGTGTCCGGCAGGACAAAGCTGATAGTCGTGCCGATATCGCGCGCGGCTTCTTCTAGCTCGAGCGCGACATCGCCGGTCCAACCGTAGCTTGGAACCGTCAGGCTCCATGCTGTCTTGTGCGATGCGTGGCGTGAAGTGACTAGAATGGTGCGTCCGGCCAGGCTGAAAACGCCCATCCCTGCCGGATCTTCTCGCTGTGCGATTTCCTGATTCCAACCCGAGCTTCCCAAGGCGAGGAATCTGGCCGGATCTTCAATTCCGCATCCATCGTCGGACACGGCGACGTGTGTCATGCCGTCGAGTTCGGCGTAATCGATCGTGATCCGGCTTGCGCCGGCTCTTCGTGCGTTTTGCAGGAGCTCGTTCAGTATGTCGCCCGGCGTCCCGTTGAACAGGCGTGTGACCTTGGTGATCGTTTCCGGGCTTACAGTCGGTCTGACGGTCGTGAGCAGCATGATGAGCCTCCTTATTAATCTGTAGGCGCTCTTGCCCCTCCCCCTCCTCTTTCGGGTTCAAGGAGAGGATTAGCTCTTTAGATGGCGGAAACGGCAAACGAGGGCGCCGCCCGAAGGCGAAGCCGTGCTGTTTGGCGTATTTCGAAACCGACATCGCCTTGCGGTCCAGCGCGAGTGCGAGATCTGCGATGGCGATGCCGTTGCGGAAGGCGATCACGAGGGCGTCATGGTCGCCGTCGTCCCAGCTCTTGATGTAGCCATGCTGCAGGCCGAGCACGTTTGCGCGTGTGAAGACCGCTGCCTTCGTCCGGCCGAGTTTCTTTGCGAGCTGCGGAGTGGGCGTCCGTCCGTATTCTTCGCGGAGCGTCGCCAGATCGTCCTCCGACCAGTCAGGTCCCTGCCGGAAGCCGTTCTTGTTGGGATGGTGGCCCCGCAAGCCGAGATATTCTGCGCGCCAGCGGATCGAATGGTTCGACCGGCCGAGCCGGGTTTGCAGCGGTGTGAGGCTTAGCCCTTGTGCGTAGGCCTTTCGCAGGAGGCAGTCTTCCTCGTCGATCCAGTTTCTGCCCCATCCGCGGCCGTAACCTGTAGCCCGAAGTTTGCTGCCGAAGCCGGCCTTGCTGCGCTTCGGGAAACCTTCGGCCTCAAGTACTGCCATGATTTCGCGGTATGGAAGCCCGTCTTCAGCAAGCTGCAGCGCGCGACCGAGCTCTGCATCGCTCCAGTCAGCCGGATGGTTTGGGTGACGTAAACCTAGTGCGCTGGCTCTGCTGGCCGTGCCCGAAATGGGGCGCCCGATCAGGATTGCGATCTGCTGGATGGGAATCGCGCGCCGGTAGCCTTCCGCCAGCTGAGCGTCCTCCCATTGTGTCCATCCCGGCGGGTTCGCTTCGCTCAGGCCCAGGATCGAGGCCCTGGCATAGACTGCGCTGCAAGACCGGCCAAGGGATTGCGCTACGGCCGCGGTCGGTTCGTTGCCGTAGCGCATCGACAGTTCGCTATCGTCTTGTTCTGTCCATGGCTGGGTTGAGTTTCTCCTGAGTCCGAGTTCGTAGATTCGCGTTTGCACTGCAGCCCTGGTCCGGCCCAATCGGTCTGCGATATCGCCGATTGGACGGTCTGCTAGAAACATGGCGACCAGATCGTCCATCTCGTCGGGAAGCCATGCGTCCGGCCTGAAGGCGATTTCGCGGAGAGGCTTGGAGGTGGACGACAGAGATGGCGCCAGAGGCGTGAGCTCGACGATGTCGAAGCAATAGGTCATGCGAGGCCGACGAGTTGCACGCCGGTATTCTTCTGGCGAAGACGAGCGCTCAATCTGGCAATGCGATCGTCGTTCCGGTGCGTGCCTTCGATTGCGCCGATTGCCGCAAGCGCGTCGATGGCGTCATTGATGGTCGTGAGATCGGCTCCGACATGGCCGGCAAGCTCGCTCGCTGTTGTTGCGTTCGGTGCGATTCGGGCGAGAGCTTGAACGACTTGCGTAGCCGTCGGCGCGACCGGATTGAGCAAGAAGCAGTCGAGTGCCTGAGTCCCGCGCAACGTCAGTTTGCGGGCATCGCCCGAATTGGCGAGATCTTTCATCGCGTCGAGGTCGAGAAGGCGGGCGGCCTCCTCTGCACTGATGTCGGCTGAGCCGATCAGCTGGGGCGTTGCCCCGATATGCTTCGTAATCGTCGGATCGATCTTCGAGAGGCGTGGTTCGGGTGCCAGCGCTGGTCCCAACGCGAAGAATTCGCCCGGAGCGAGCTGCCTTAGTCGCTCGGCATCTTTCGGGTTGAAGCCAAGGAAATCGGCAGCCCGGTTTACGTCTCGGTCGAACACGTTGAGGCCGACGAGAAAGTTGAGAAGCTCGCTGGTGACCGAAGCGTTGAGCTTTGCAAGCCGCTGGGTTGCCACGATTGTCGCGAGGCCCCGCTTGCGTCCGCGGGCGCAAAGGTCGGTCAGTGTGGCGACCCCGAGCCGGCGCGTCTCAGCGTCTTGCGCGGTGCCGGCGAGATGCGGCGCCAGAAGGTGCCCCTCGTCGATGCAGACGAGCATGGTATTGGCCCACATTTCATTGGGTACGCTCATGAGGCCGGCGAAGAACGCCGCGGCCTTGAGGATCCGCTGTTCGGCGTCGAGGTCGGAGAGGTTGATGTGGAGCGGAATTCGGTGTTGGCGTGCGCGCACTGCAGCGGACGTCATGCCTTCCGTCGTTAGATCTGCCGCTCTGATCGTGGCGGCACCGATATGCTCGGCAAGGTTATCGAATTCGCCCTCCGGATCGACGATCACGGTGGTCATGTATTCGAAGGCTTCTTCGATGATCCTGCGCAGGGTAGCGCTCTTGCCCGCGCCGCTTGATCCTTGGATCAGCAGGCGTCCCGCCAGGAGCTTGTCGAGGTCAAGCTCAAGCGTTCCGGCGCAATTGCGCCCTATCGGCACGCAATTGGCTTTAGGTTGTAGCTGAACAATTGTTTCGGCGGACATGATGCCCTCCTTTCGGTGAGGTTAGCCGACTTGCTTTGAGGCAGCTTCTTCCCGCTGGGCACTCATCGCTATGCGATGTTCCGCAAGGCGGGCGTCTTCAGCCGCGATGAAGGCGAGGAGCT
>NZ_JAIQCI010000010.1 GCF_022378335.1 Croceicoccus hydrothermalis | reverse complement strand
CCCAACATCGATCGATCTATGCAACGCTAACGGGGTCCCTTTTGCGCGCCGATAGGGGGGCCCGATTGAACGCCGATTGACAAGTTTGCAGGCGGCGCGGACTGAGATCGCTCAAGCCCTCCATCAAGGCATCGACCTGATGAAAGCTCTCATGCTTGGGCAGTTCATCGAGCAATTCGAGAACGGCGCGCTCCTTGCTCGAATAGCGAACAGGCAATTGCGCGCCTGCGGCACTATACATGGTGGGGCTTGGCAATGGCGGCGTGTCGGCATCTGCCGGAAACAGGCGCAAGCTGTTGTGCCATGCGAATGTCACTTCGAGCGGCAAATCATCCAGCCAGGTTGGCGGTCGTGTCGGTCCGTACAGGTGAACTGTCCGGACGTTTGCCGAAAGGTAGTGGGCATAGCCTTGCTGTTCGAGCGCGGTGCGACCGCCAACGGTCAGTGGCAGGTCAAGCATGGTCTGGAGCGAGATCACGACCTGCTGCCAGGTCAGAGGCCCACGTGAACGGCGATAGACCCGTCGCGCTGGGCTATCCAGCCAGCCGGAACTTACGTACTGGCTGCGCAGCGCGGACGAATAGCCATTGGCCTCCAGCCAGGCGGCATCGACCAGAAGTCCTTCCGGAAGCTCCTGCTGAAGCTGGTTTAGCTTGCTGTCCAAACGCGTAGCCATGCTTAGTGTTTTGCCACTTGTGTAAACTCGTGTCCAGTTTGAAATGACCTCAAAAGACTAAGCTTGACTTAGCGTTCTTGCAAATCTTCAAACTACGAAGCCAAGCCGACTGCGCGAAAGAAGACATGATTCGTGCGCGAAATCCGGCAACGCTGGCGCCGAAACCCGTCGCTGCCGTCGCAAATCCGCGCGTGTCAGCCACAAAATCGCGTTGAACGAAAAAAATTCTCACAACCAAGCGCAACGGAGCGGTTTGTCCGCCAATGTCTCTAACCGTCCATAGTCGGTTCAAATCGTGCAAATCGTTGAAGAATTGACCGAATTCCAACTGAACCTGGCCCTTGCGCCTTTCCGAAAAGTTCTCATTATGTTCCGAAGAGGGGCTGCCGATGTCAAAGTGAGAATGCCCCATGTCGAATACCGAACGCATCATCCGCCTCAAGACCGTGCTCGACCGCACCGGTCTTTCCCGCTCCACCATTTATCGCAAGATCGCAGAGGGCACGTTCCCGTCGCAGGTCAAGATCAGCATCCACGGCGCGGGCTGGCACGAGTCAGCCATCAATCGCTGGATTGCCGATCCCGTTCACTATCGTGAAGAGGAACCGGCGGAATGAGCGGCCATCAACACATCGAACCGATCTGCGTTGGGATTAATGACGCTGCCCGTATGATAGGCGTTGGACGTACGAAGCTGTACGAGCTGATTTCAGCTGGCGAACTCGAAACGGTGAAGATCGGCAACGCAACTCGCGTAACCACCGCCAGCCTCCATGCACTTGTCATGCGACTGAGTGTGGCGAGCAGATAACAACTGCCGACGGTAGCCGCACTTTATGGTCGATAGCTCGTCAAGGATGATTTTGTTGCCGTCTCTCCGTGCTGTCACGCCATGCCCGGCGTTCAGGGATCGGGCGCTTAGGGGAGAAAGTGAGCCCTAAGTCCGATCCGCCGGTGTTTTGCGCGACCGCCGGCTGCGCGCGGGCCAGGTAAGGCCCTCATCAAGACGATTACTTCAGTTGGCTCACGCGAGCGCGAAGCGCTTCACGTGCGGTGTCGAGCGCAACTGTGTTCGTCTTGGCTGAGCAAAGATCGGCGGCCTTTTCGCCTAGAAAGTAGGCAATTCGTTCGTTGTTGGCTCCGCTTGGATGAGGAAGGCCAGCCATAATCCGATTCTTGTCGATCTTTCCAAGCGATGCCAGATGATTGAGCGCAGCAGTGACCTTCGGACCGAGTGGCACTAAAATGGTATTCGGCAAAGCGGCGAGTTCCTCGCCAGTGTAGTCTTCAAGCCAGCGCCTCAATTCCGGCGTTTTGACCATGTCGGGATTGCCGGACCAGTTATCACCATCCACGAAGACTGGATAACGTAGTGCCGAGGTGAAGTGAACGAGCGCGGAGTCGCGGTCCCACAGCGTGGCCGTCGTCTCCAATCCTAACAGTTCGGCGACACCAACGAGATCAAGCATCCGGACCAGGTTGCCGCGCATTGAACCAGAGAAGCTGGCAAAGACCTTTGCGTCTTTGGCAGCCTTGTCGAGAGACATGCCTTTCATGAGCGCCGCTTGGGCGGCTCGCAGTGCGTTTCCGGCCTGCTGACGCCCAGGCGTCATGCCGACAATGACAATCCGAGCGTCCCGATTAACGTAGTCGAAGGGCGCATAGCACATTGTCACTTCGCGATTTCGAATCTGGCAGCTTTCCATCCAAAGATTTGGAATGGCAGCCGGGTCGTTGAGGGATTGAGGCGCCAACCCTCGTATTCGGTCCGCATATTGAGAGAACTTGTTCGGGATTGAGCGCATCAGAGAGTTCCTTCGAATTTCTGGATTTTCTGGATGAGGGCTTCGGAGATCGAGGCTGGCAAAAGTTCGCCCTCGTCAAACCAACGTCGCGCATCTTCGACTGTGAAATCAAAAGCTGGGGCGAGCGATGCTAATGGGCCTAGATTTACGATGCTGGCCATTAGCAAACCACGCGTTGAGTTTGCTGGATTGGCGTTCGCCAAGCGTTGGGTGATCCACCCGGGATCGACGGCAGAGACATGGAAGTCCTTGCGACTTCTCAGCCAATCTACCGCATCAAGTGCGTGAAGGTGGACAAATGCTGGAGAAGCGCTGTTGCGATCCTGGGATGTCCTGTCCGCACTCGTCCTGATTAGCTTATCTGGACCACAGCGATTACGTATCGTGCGCGTGTCCAGTCCCGCGAGGAGAGCCAAATCGCCCACTGTTAACGACGATTCAGTCTCCCCATAGAAGGCCCCTTCGATTGTCTCGATGAGATTTAGCCATGCGTAAGCAAGCTCGTAGATTCTTCTGACTTCGCCATTCCTTGCTGCGGTGAGGTCTAGGCCGCCCAGCGCGACGTCTGGGAGGGTCGACAGGAAGTGTTCTAGGAAATCGAGAGCATCGTTCCGGCCAAACTCAACATCCGGTCGATGCTCATCCTGAAGAGAAAGCTGGCGACGCTCCAACATTCCGAGCAGGAGACAAACCCGATCCGCAATGGCAAAGCGCGCCAGATCGATTGAGGCGATCTCAGCTTCGGAGAGGTTTTCATCTGCAAGCCCCTCGACCTCGATCCCGAGAAATTCATTTCGGACCTTCGAACCAGCCGGGTCGGCAAGCGTGAAATAGAGGTCATCTGCCTTCAGTAGGAGGCAATGCCGCAAGTTGATTTCAATTTCGGTGAGAGAGGGAATTTCCATGGCAAGCCCCTTTGTGATATCTCCATATCACTAGAAAGGAGACTCATGTCAACGGGAAAATGATATCTAGATATCACAAACCGTGCGGGTCGAGGATTTCGGTCCCGTTTGGCCGATGAATTCGGCCCACATCGCCATCAGCTCGCGCCGCTTGTCGAAGAAGTCGGTGCGGCGATAGGCGGCTTCGACCTGGTTGCTCAGCTTGTGGGCCAATGCCTTGTCTGCCACTTCCTTCGGAAAGTCGGTCTTCTCCGCCGCCCAATCAGTAAAGGCGGAGCGGAAGCCGTGCACGGTTGCGCCCTTTATCCCGGCATCGCGCAACAGTTTGGTCATTGTCATGTCGCTGATCGGCTTCTCGCCATTGTTCGAGAAGACGAGGCCATCGTCGCTCGTGCGCAGTTTCCAGCGCCGACGCAGAATGGAGACCGCTGCCTTGGAAAGCGGCACCACATGCGTTTCCTTTGCCTTCATGCGCTCGCCGGGGATGGTCCAGACCGCCTTGTCGAGGTCGACCTCGGTCCAGACGGCCTTGCGCGTTTCGCTCGACCGCACGGCGTTGTAGATCGTGAAACGCAGGGCATCGCGGCCCGTGGTGGGTGATGCGGTCGCCAGCTCCTTCATGAACGCCGGAATCTCTGCATAGGGCATGGCCTTGAAGTGTTCGACCTTGTCCGTCTGGCGCGGCAATCCTTTGCGGACTGAGCGCAGCGCGGCCTCTTCATCCCGCCATCCCTTGATATGCGCGAAGTCGAGCACGGCACCGATGCGCTGCAAGATCTTACGAGCGGTGTCGGGGATTTCGAGCCAGATGGGCGTGAGCACCTCGACCACATGAGTGCTGTCCACCTGATCGACGGGCTTCCTGCCGATCAGCGGGAAGACGTGGTTTTCCATGCTGGCGATCCAGTTACGATAGTTCTGGTTCTTCCAGCCGTCCTTCAGCGCCTCGTAGCACTCGCGCGCTGCGGTTTCGAAGCTAGGCACCACCTTGCGCGACTTTTGTCGCTCGGCAACCGGATCGATCCCGGCGCGAACCTGGCGGCGCAATGCGGCTGCGGCGTCCCGCGCCTCAGTCAGCGTCACGTCGAGCGCCGATCCCAATCCATAGTCGCGCCGCCTGCCGTTATGCTGCATCCGCAAGACCCAACTACGGGAGCCGCTTTCCTTCACGAAGAGACACAAGCCACGGCCATCAACGTAGCGACCGGGCTTGGCGTTCTTCACCTTCAATGCTGTCAGTGCCATAGGTCATACACACCATAAAATTGTTCCAACTTTCGACCCCACATGATGACCGAAATGCAGGCAAACGGGGGCGATCAACCGTGAACACGGTAGAAGACAAATCCCTGATTTTACAGAGTAGTTAGGGACGTCCCGACACTGCCTGCGACGGAAGTTTTAGCATTGTCGGGTGCGCCAAAAATCAACGACTTAGCAGACATTTGAAGCCCTCGCCCATCGGTTTGTGCGAGTTAAAGGCGAGTCACCGCCCTCTCTTGATTGCAGGGCCGGAGGCGAGAGCGCGTCTTAGGGCGCTATTACTCCGCCCGTGGTGGGCTGGGCCTCCACACAAAATAAAAGCCCACGCGAAGGCGGCAACCAACGCGCGGGCGGAAACCAAAAGCGGCAAAGCAACTGGCGATCGCAATCCTACCGGCAACGGGAGGGCTGTGCAATGCTGATCGCATTTCCGAACCTTCCCTGCCGCGCATGGCTGATCGAACCAACCGACTGTTCGCCGTCAGCACCAATGGCACAGATTTACGGTTGTAGATTAAGGAGGATTTGGGTCTCGTCGTAGTGACGAAGGAACGA
>NZ_JAIQCI010000088.1 GCF_022378335.1 Croceicoccus hydrothermalis | reverse complement strand
GTTTCGCCATCAGATCAGCCCCCGCGACAGGCGAACGATTTGCGCTGCGGCTCGGCAGGCGCCGTCGCCGCGTTCCTCATCGCAAAATGGCTGACGCATATGCAGTTCCAAGCCTTGGCTGCCAAGCTTGACGGCGGGCCCTCGTGACCGCTCGGCGCACAGCCACAGATCGCCATTCTCCCGCTCCACGAAGTGGTGGGCGCGAAAGATCAGCAACTCCGCAGGCGTGCGCATCGCAACGTCCACCGTGACCGGATTGTCTTGTTCGGGAGACAGGCCTGCCCGGATGAGCATCGTATCACTGGACAGGTCGACCGCCGCTCTCTCAAAATTGTTGAAGTAGAGAGCGTCCGTCGGCGTCACTCCGATCACCAGCTTGCAGTCACCAAACGCAATCGAACTTGGCGGCAGATATGGCGATTTGACGGTTCGGATCGGTCCTGCCCAAGCCATGGCCACGAGCGGCAAGGCCAAGAGCCGCAGTGCGGGATTATATTCATTGAGTTCGTTGTATTCCATCGAGACTTCCTATTGCAGACGCTGGATCGGCCGATCCAACGGAAGCATCGATCTTGATTTTCATCCTACCGATTTGCTTCTTCTCTTTTTCACCTATCAACCTTCTTCCATGGTCGGCTCGACCTGCGGCCGGGCGGGCGCTGCCAACGCATTGAACTGCAGGTGAAAAGCTGGAGAACTTGCACCTTTCCCTTCTGATTGTTTCTTTCGTCACGCTCACCGAGCTGACCTTCCGGCGTGTGGACATTGTCCACACAAAGGACCTGAGGCGGGACAACGCCGAACCCATGGACAAACGGTCTTAACGAAAGGCTCGCAATAAGGTGGTGCCGGCCGACAGGTAGGGCCAGCTTGAATTGGCGCCGGAGAGCCGTGTCCACAGCATGCAAAAATGGGGTTCCCCATTTTTGCGGTATTGCGCCTACCAAAAAATCGTGGACAAAATTTCGCATTTGTCCACGCGATTTCCCGACCGAATGGGAAGGTGAAAGAACTTTGTCCACACAATCGCGGTGATACCGCCTTGGACGATCGTTTGGACATTCGCCGGAGCTGCCCGCCGTTTAGGATCGGTCTTGCAGCGTCTGAAACTGGCGGACGATCAAAATCTACCATTCGGATTTTGTCCACACCGCTTGAGCAAAATTTCAGGCTTGATCGATGCGATTTTGCGATGTTGGAGAACACAAATTACCGGGGCGTTCGACGTTGCCGGCCGCATGCGTTTTCGATTCAGAATATACGCTTTCTTGTAAGCGGGTGTTGGTCATTTTGCAGTTGCTAACCCGTCGTATTCACTGGACCGGTCCTAAAGGGTTAGCGGGAGTGGCCTAAGCCTCTGATCTGAATTAGGAACTGGGTGTC
>NZ_JAIQCI010000009.1 GCF_022378335.1 Croceicoccus hydrothermalis | reverse complement strand
CTCGTCTGCCATCCTGCGCTGGTCGCAGGAACGGCGCGTCGAGTGGCATTACATCGCGCCGGGCAAGCCGATGCAGAACGGCTTCGTGGAGAGCTTCAACGGCCGTCTGCGCGACGAGTGCCTCAACGAGACCCTCTTCACCTCGCTGGCCCACGCCCGGTTCGTGCTGGCCGCTTGGCGGCACGACTACAACACGGTCAGGCCACACTCGAAACTGGGTGGGAAGACCCCTGCCGAGATCGCCGGCGAACGTGTCTGGGGGCATGCCCCCAGACACGTTGCCATCCCATCAAACATCAATCATGAAGGAGCGAGACTCTACCTCTGAATGGTAACAATCAGGAGAGCACGTCACGGCAATGGCGAGGACCGCGGCGGCAACGATGTGAAGGTCCGCTGGTTCGGCGACGAAACCAACCTGCCTTCGGTTTGGGATAGCCGGCTGATCGACAGCCGGAACCGGTCCTACAGCGAATACGCCCGTTGGCTCGGGCGCGAGATCCAACCAAGCGATGCCATCGCGTGGTGGACCGCCGATCCGCAGGTCTGGATCGCGGAGGGCACGCAGATCCGCGATACGATCTATCCGGCTACGGGAGTAGCCAGTCCGAACCTGAGCTACGCCTATCAATACGAGCATCTCGACACGGCGGAGATGCAACTGAAGCAGAGCGGCGTCAGGTTGGCGGCATACCTTGATAACGTGTTTGCGGATCGTCCATAAGAGGAAATTCGTGATAAAAGTTCAACACTTACTGTCTTAATCTATCCGAATTCGCCTTGGCTTCCTTCAATTTTTTCCAGTCGATAAAATCCACTCGAAGATCTTTCAAAAACATGTATTGAGCCTCGATCGAAACGAGGCCATAATTCTCGCCTACGGTTTTGTTGGCATGGCCTTTAATTGAATTCACGACCCTTAGTGGGATTTTGCTCATTTCCGCGCGATCATTGAATTCATGTCGGGTCGAGTAAAAAACGTATCGCCCATCATCAATGATGACGCGATCGACATAGCGATTGAGCCGACGACTCAGTTCCTTTTTTCCATAAGAGTTTGGACCTGTATCGATGTCGAAGAGTTTATCGTGTCCGGAATTTCGTCTCTCACAAACATACTCGTTAAATCCTATTTCAATGAGTTTATCGTGAATAACTACGTTTCTCTCAGAAGATTCTGTCTTCGTGGATTGGTTTTTTCCTGTTCCAGTAATTCGGATACATGTTGCCTTTCCGGAGAATTTATTTCCAAAGGTTCTTCTAAGATCGATTTCTTCAATATCATCTAATAAGATCTGGCTCATCTCGCCGAGGCGAGGGCCAGCCATCACTCCGAAAAAAAACAACCAATATAACTCGTCCTGAATGACAAGGTTTCCTGGGCGCGTCCGTTTAATATCGGAATGCCCTTCGCAACCTGTAAAGAGAGGTGAGTCGAAAAGAATTTGCATCATCCTTGGAGTAAAAGGAAGGCGAGGTTTTTTCTGCCCCGATCGGGTCTTACTGTATCCAGCAATTTCTATATCAGAAGCAAGGTTTTCTCCGCATTTGGCGTCTTTTTTGATCTTACCTAGAATAGCGGATAAAGAACCAATATCTTTCTTTACTGTG
The DNA here is from genome assembly GCF_022378335.1 of Croceicoccus hydrothermalis. Taxonomy (GTDB): domain Bacteria; phylum Pseudomonadota; class Alphaproteobacteria; order Sphingomonadales; family Sphingomonadaceae; genus Croceicoccus; species Croceicoccus hydrothermalis. Next base: position 104,521 of record NZ_JAIQCI010000009.1, on the reverse strand, counting down.
CCAGGTGAAACTCTCGCTGGTTCTGGACCAATTTTTGAAACTTCCCACGCTTCACGAAGAGCACGATGTTCTTCAATTTTCTCACGTAAGGTGATTCCGGCGGCGGTCAGTTTCGCCAATTCGGTTTGTGGTGGCATGTCAGCCAAAAGATCACGAAATTCGAGGATATCGTCGCTCGAAATGTCTGCGATACAAGGGTCGCCGAAAAGGTTGATGTAGCGTTCAACCGAACGGGTCGCCTCGGTTATTGCGGAACGCCCCGGTCGACGTTGTTCCTTCCAGTAGTGTAGTGCCTCGCTAAGCGTTTTCTGCCACTTACTGGATGCAATTTTTGATGATTCCTCGCGGATCGGCGTGACGTTCTTCGGTCCAGTCGAGAGATTCATCGTCGGAGGTTCATTGGCATTGTCTGCGCCCGGGAACGCGAGCGAGGCATTAGCCGACCAGTTGGAAAATGTGTGGTTGCAAAGGCGCTCGAGGAACGCCCTGGCGAGGCTATTGAAGTGCTCGGGCCGGTTGAGCCGAAACCTACCATCGACTGACGACAGGTAGCTCAGAGCGGACCAAACGGGATCGAACATCTCGTTCTGGAGAATCCATGCCGCAAGCTCTCGGTGTATCAAACCGTCCGCACGCCCGGTTCCTTCGATCAGATCGCGACGCGCCGAAAACTCGCTACGCGCGGTATCGTTCGCAAAAGCCTTGATGGGATCGAAAGCAGGAGTGGGTTCGCGAACTAGCGCATCGCCATAAGTCTGGTGTTGGGACTCGTCTGAACGAGACCAACTGTCCACAACATTCGTAGCTATCAGACTGAGACAGGTGGCATAGGCTTTGTCCTTGGATCCCCATTTCGACGCCATTATCGCTAAAGCGCTATCCATTGTAGCAATGGCGCTTTTCACTTCGTCCCGAACGATACCTGCTCGGGCTTCGCGAATGAGAGCGTAGCATTCGGCAGCTCGTTTGAGGCGCATCTCATCAGCTATTGCACGATCCGTAGTTCCGAGTGACTCGGTCCAAGCGGTCTTTCCAATGATATGTCGGACGTCCGCTGGCACGGCCATGCGGAATTGCTCGTATCGCGATTTCGATCGTTTTACCGAATGCGGCATTCGACGTCCCATTTGTAGCACCCCTTTGTAGCACCGGGCGCCTAACGAGACATTGATTTTCCGAGAAATCCCGAAATTTCGGGAGCAAACGCCACCGATGGTGACCCCTACGGGAATCGAACCCGTGTTTCAGCCGTGAGAGGGCCGCGTCCTGACCGCTAGACGAAGGGGCCTTGCCGACCGGCGGCAGGGCCGCGAGGGGTCGGAAATATCTGTGCACCGGTGGTGACCCCTACGGGAATCGAACCCGTGTTTCAGCCGTGAAAGGGCCGCGTCCTAACCGCTAGACGAAGGGGCCACGTCCGGTGCAGGCCGCGCAATTACGAAGGATGAGCCGGGCGGTCAAGGGCCAATTGCGAAGAAACGCAATTTTCTTTTCTAACCGGCCCAGGCGGCGTCCTCAATATGCAATTCGACCGCGGGAACCCGCCCCCAGTCATCGATTTTCGCACGTCCGGCGAGCCATACCCGGCGCCCGGTCGCGCCGTGGAGCAACGCCTGCCCAAGGTCGCTTTCCTCCGCGCGAAAGGCGATGCCCTTGAAGCGGGCGCCGTCCGCGCCCGCCGCGATGATGCGCACATGGCCGTTGCCCACCACATCCGCCTTCACCAGCCTCACCGGCCCGACCGCGACGCGGGGGGAGGGCCAGCCGACGCCATAAGGGCCCGCGCTTTCGAGCGTATCGACAAGCGCGGGCTGCAATCCGCCGGGCGCAAGCGAGAGGTCGATCGTCGTCGTTTGCGAGGTCCGCGCACGCTCCACATCGCGGGACAGGCGCTCGTCGAGGAAATCGCGGAATGCGTCCAGTTTCTCCGCCGCGATGGTCAGCCCCGCCGCCATCGCGTGGCCGCCGCCCTGCATCACGAGACCCGCATCGCGCGCGGCGATAACGGCGGCGCCGATATCGACGCCGGGGATCGAGCGGCCCGAACCCTTGCCGATCAACACGCCGTCGTCGTCATCCTGCATCGCGATGATGAGCGCGGGGCGGCCGGCCTTTTCCTTGATGCGGCCCGCGACGATCCCGATGACGCCGGGATGCCAGCCGTGCCCCGCGATCACCACCACCGCACGATTATGCTGCGCGGCGAGCTGTTGCTCTGCGGCCTCCTGCACCTCGGCCTCGACCGCGCGCCGCTCCTCGTTCAGCATGTCGAGCCGGTCGGCGATTTCGGCGGCCTCCTCCGGATCCTCGGTGGTCAGAAGGCGCACGCCCAGCGTGGATTCGCCGATGCGGCCCGCAGCATTGATGCGTGGGCCAAGCGCAAAACCAAGGTCGCTGCACACCGGTGCACGCTTCAACCGGCTCGCGTCGATAAGCGCGGACAGCCCGACATTCTGCCGCCGCGCCATGATCTTCAGCCCCTGCGCAACGAAGGCCCGGTTCAACCCGTGGAGCGCCGCCACATCGGCCACCGTGCCGAGCGCCACGAGATCGAGCAGCGCCATCAGGTCGGGCTCGGCACGTTCGGCGAAATAGCCGCGCGCGCGCAATTTGCGCACCAGCGCGACCGCGAGCAGGAACGCAACGCCCACCGCGGCGAGGTGCCCGTGCGCCGCCGCCTCGTCGCATTCGTCCAGCCGGTTGGGGTTCACAAGCGCGGCGGCGCGCGGCAGGACGCTGCTGCATTTATGGTGATCCACGACGATGACATCGACGCCCGCCTCGCGCGCCATGTCGAGCGCCTCATGCGCCATGGCGCCGCAATCGACGGTGACGACAAGGCTGCTGCCCTGTTCGCCGAGCCGAACAAGCGCCTCTCCCGATGGGCCATATCCTTCGAGCAGACGATCGGGAATGTAATGACCGGGATCTGCGCCGAGCATCCTCAGGACCCGGATCATAAGCGCCGCGCTGGTCGCGCCATCCACGTCGTAATCGCCGTAGATCGTCATCGCCTCGCGTGCGAGCACCGCCTGCGCCAGCCGGTCCGCCGCGTTTTCCATGTCGGCGAAAATCGCCGGATCGGGAAGGAATCCCCGCATCGTCGGGGAACGATGCCGGTCCATATCCTCCACCGACACGCCGCGCGACAAGAGCAGCTGCGTCACCAGTTCCGCAGAGCCTGCCTCGTCCGGTGCGGCGCAATCGACATTGCCCCCGCGCCACCGCCATGCGCGACCCGAAAGAGAGTGTTCGACGCCGCAGACGTAACCATTGGTAAGAATTGCCATGCCAGTGGATTACAGCAATGCCGGTGCGAGCGAAATCATGCTATGGCCGGACGGGATAAATTATTGTTCTGCCAACGGCGCCGCGAGGGCGTCCTTTCGATAATTCAAGGTGATGCGCAGATGACGACGAACCCGGATGCGCCATTGCTGATCGTCTGGCACAGCCGCACCGGCGCGGCCGAGGCGATGGCCGATGCCGCGTCGATAGGCGCGAACGGCGATGCTCGGGTCTTGCGGGCAAGCGATGCGCGGCCGGACGACATGCTCAGTGCAAAGGCGTATATTTTTGCGTGCCCGGAAAATCTCGCCACCATGTCGGGCATGATGAAGGAGTTTTTCGACAGGTGCTATTACCCCGTGCTCGGCCGGATCGAGGGGCGGGCCTATGCAACCGCCATTTCGGCGGGGTCGGACGGGGAGGGCGCCACACGGCAGATCGACCGCATCGCGAAGGGATGGAGGCTGAAACGTGTGGCCGACCCGCTCATCGTGAATTGCGAGGCGCAGGATGCGGCCGCCATCCTCGCGCCCAAGACGATCGCAGAGGAACAGCTCGCGCGATGTGAAGAACTTGGCGCCGCGATGGCCGAGGGGTTGCGATTGGGCATATTCTGATCTGCGAAAGGGGATGATCGCGCAGAATCTGAACCATTATGGACATGTATGTAAACTAATCTCGACCTGGGGGCGGGTATGTCGTTAGCGACTATAATTCGCAACAAAGGTTAAAGCCATGTCTGATCGGAAGGCGCGCTCGTCACCGGAGATTGAAACGATCAACGAAAACGGACTCATGATCTTCTTCGACCCAGACCGGACCGACATATCCTCGCTTCCCCCCGCGGTGGCGGGGCTGATGTCGCCCGTGTCGATGGGGCAAAGCGCCTGCGTGCATCCGCGCTACCTTTTCGGGGTTGATGGCACGACCTTGTCGAACGCGGTCTGCTTCCTGCTCAAATCCGAAAACGAGGGGCTGAACGGACTGCGCGATCAGGTCGCGGCGGCATTGCGCATTTCGGACACGGCGGGATGCCTCGCGGTCGGGTGGGCGCGTGCGCGTACCGCGATGGGCGTCGGCTATTTCCGCAAGGTCGCGCAGAGCTGGCTCGACGGGGGGGCGTTTCCGGCGCTCGGTCTGACGGCGCTTCACCTCGACGAAAACGGCTTCATGCAAAGCGTGGGGGTGCGCGCGCTGACTGGTTGGGAGGTGGCCGTGGCCCCGGCACCGGGGATGAGCAATGCGCAGCAGGCAAAAGTCGCGTCGCGTTTCGTCGATCACATCATCCGCGAGGGTCTTTCGGACGACGAAACGCTAGTCGAAATCGATGGCATTGGAAAATTCCGCGTCCAGCCGAAGCGGGATTATAACATTGTTTACTTATTGCGATAATATCCGGTTAAGATAAGCCTTTGCGTATCGCAGAAGCAGGAGATTATCTTGGGATATGAGCAGTGGTCGCAGCCAGCTCCAGATTGCCGGAGTGGGATTTCATTTGGACGTGTCAATCGTCCGTCGAACCCGGGATTCAGATCCGGGTGGCAGAAACATCATCTGCTCCCACGGCAATTGTCGGGTATTTCTTCGCTTGCGCCGTTCTGGACGGCCATGCGCAGACATGGGGTATCCATTGACGATTTCCATTTCAACGGTGTCCTGCTCCCCGCCACCGAAACCATCGCGGCAAAGGAAAACCTGCCGCTCCACCGCGGTCCGCACCGGGAATACAGTGATGCCGTCGGCGAGCGTGTCGGTGCGATCGAATCGTCCTGGGCCAAGGGGCAGTCGCGGCCGGCTCTCGCCGATTGCGAAGCGGCGGGCCGGTTGCGGCTTCTGCAAAAAGCCTTGCGCCGGCGTCTGTCCCGCGAAGGGAATTCGCCGCTCACGCTGAACCGTCGCGATCCGATTGGGCACGGGATCGATTTCGGAACACTCGACGCGATGGCAGAGCAGCTTTGGAACGACACCGCATACGAGGATCCGCCGCGCGAAATCGCGACCATCCCCGTATGCGGAAAGGTCGGCTAGGCCGAAACGGCGGAATTCCCGGCGCTCAGAATGGCGCGTACGCTTGCGGTCGCGACATCCTCGTCGATGCCGACGCCCCATATCGTTCGACCGTCCTTCGTCATGCACTCGACATAGGCGGCCGCACGGGCGTCCGACCCTTTCGACAGGGCATGTTCGCTGTAATCGAGCACGTCGAGCGCGACGTCGAAGCTTTCGCGCAAGGTTGCCACGACCGATGAGATGAGGCCGTTGCCCCGGCCCGATACGCTGCGTTCCTTGCCCGCTACGGCGATGGTTCCGGCAAAGGTCCGCGTGCCGTCGGCGGCGCGCGATTCCTCGTAATCGACGAGGTGGAAATGGCGGGGGCGCGACAGGTGATATTCGCTGCGGAAGGCGTCCCAGATGTCCTGTGCGGTGACTTCCTGTTTCTTTTCGTCGGCAAGCCTTTGCACCGCCTTCGAAAAATGCGCCTGCATCCGCTTGGGCAGTTTCAGCCCGCGATCCTGCTCCAGCACCCAGGCGAAACCGCCCTTGCCGCTTTGCGAATTGACGCGGATGACCGCCTCGTAATTGCGGCCAAGATCGGCGGGGTCGATCGGCAGGTATGGCACGCGCCAGCTTTCGTCGTTCTGACGTTCGTGCGCCTCGAATCCTTTTTTGATCGCGTCCTGATGACTGCCCGAAAACGCGGTGAAGACCAGTTCACCGCCATAGGGGTGACGTTGATGGACGGGAATCCGGTTGCAATATTCGACCGTTTCAATGACCGCGTCGATGTCGGAAAAATCGAGGCCGGGGTCGACACCCTGCGTGTACATGTTGAGCGCCATCGTCACGAGACAGCAATTGCCCGTGCGCTCGCCATTGCCAAAGAGGCAGCCTTCGATCCGGTCCGCCCCCGCCATCAGGCCAAGCTCCGCCGCGGCGACGCCGGTGCCGCGGTCGTTATGGGTGTGCAGGCTGACGACGACGCTGTCGCGGCGGGGGATATTGCGGCAGAAATACTCGATCTGGTCGGCGTAGATGTTCGGCGTCGAGGCCTCCACCGTGGCGGGGAGATTGAGGATGAGCGGACGCTCCGGCGTGGGTTGCAAGACGTCCATCACCGCTTCGCAGCACGCGATGCTGAAATCGAGTTCGGCGGTCGAGAATGTCTCGGGCGAATATTGGAAATGCCAGTCGGTGTCCGGACGCTTCGCCGCTTCGTCGCGCATGATTTTCGCGCCGGTGACGGCGATTTCGCGCACCTCGTCCTTCGTCATGCGAAACACGATGTCACGCCACGCGGGCGACACGGCATTGTAGAGGTGCACGATCGCGGCACGCGCCCCGTCGAGGCTTTCGAAACTGGTGCGAATGAGATCCTCACGCGACTGCGTCAGCACCTGGACCAGCACGTCGTCGGGGATGCGTCCATTTCGGACCAGACCCTGAATGAAGTCGAACTCGGTCGCGCCGGCGGCGGGAAAGCCGATTTCGATCTCCTTCAATCCGACCGAAAGCAGCAAGTCGAAAAACCGGTTCTTCTTCACGCTGTCCATCGGATCGATCAGCGACTGATTCCCGTCGCGCATATCGGTCGAAAGCCAGCGTGGCGGCTGTTCGATGATGGCCGAGGGCCAGGTGCGATCGTCGAGGGCGACAGGCGGAAACCGGCGATATTTGGCCGAAGGGTCGGAAAGCATGGGCATGGGAAATCTCTACTGCGATGGCGCCGTGTCGGTGGCGCTGGACTGCGGCGATGGTTCGTGTCGTTCCCCCGGGCGATGCACGCCGCCCGCAGGCAACGCGAATGTCACGCCCGAGGGCGCGTAAGTCGCAGGAGCAGGCCGATGGCCGTAAAGGTCTTAATGCCGTTCATCACCGCCCCTATGGGCACGCGGCACCGGATTGTCCAGACCGAAAAGAGGATTGATCGTGGCGGTCGCACACCCAATTGTTGCGCAGCCTCGGGAATGCGGCAAACAATCATGGCGTGAGGACCGGCCCCGGCCGTATCGAGGCAGGAGCCGGCCCGCAGCGGGTTACTGTTTCTCGAAAGCGGCCGAAATATCGAGCACCACCTCGTCCGAGACGAGCGGCAGCGCCGTGTCGATCCCGAATTGCGAGCGCAGAATGGTCGCGCGCCCTTCGAAGCCGATGGTCTCCGCCTTGCTCATCGGATTGGCGCCGGCGCCGGTGAACTGGGCGGCGATGACGATGGGATTGGTGTGGCCGTTCATCGTGAGATTGCCGGTGATCATCGCCTCGGTCGGGGTGTTGCCCATCGTAACCGAGGTGGAACGGAACACGGCCATGCCCGGATTGGGGCCAAAGAAATCGGGCTCGCCGCCGTCCTGCCCCGGCCGGAGGAGGTGATCGCGCAGACCTTCGCTTACCACCGCGACGCTCGTGATCGGGATGCTGATTTCGACTTCGGCCGCGGTGGGATTGGCGGGGTCGATGGCAAGCGTGCCCTCCGCATCGCCGAACAGGCCGAAGTAATCGTTGAAACCGAAGTGATTGACGGTCCAGCCGACAATGGTGTGAGCAGGATCGGTCGCATAGGTGCCGGCGGTGACGCGGCTTACGTCGGCAACACCGGGGAGCTGCGGTTCTTCGTGATGGTCGGCGATTGCGGGGACGGCGAGCGCGGCGGTCAGCGCGGCGAGCGGAGCGAGATAGGCAAGACGCATGATGTCGGGTTCCTTCGGGTTTTACGTTGCGGCAGGATGGCCGTATTGCCATTCATTCGCAAGTCATCAGGCATGAAACGCAAACGAAACCCCCGCACGGTGCGGGGCCGTACGGGGTTTCGTTACCTGGCTGCTCGGGGGAGAAGATCAGTTTTTGTCCTTGTCCACCAGCTTGTTCGCGCCGATCCACGGCATCATCGCACGCAGTTGTGCGCCGGTCTTTTCGATGGGATGCGCCTCGGCCCGCTTGCGCGAGGCTTTCAGCTCGGGCTGCCCGGCGCGGTTGTCGAGGACGAAGTTCTTCACGAAACGGCCCGACTGAATATCGTCGAGAACGCGCTTCATCTCCGCCTTCGTCTCGTCCGTGATGATGCGCGGGCCGGTGACGATGTCGCCATATTCGGCGGTGTTGCTGATGGAATAGCGCATGTTGGCGATGCCGCCTTCGTAAAGCAGATCGACGATCAGCTTCGTTTCGTGGAGGCATTCGAAATAGGCCATTTCGGGGGCATAGCCTGCCTCGACAAGCGTTTCGAAACCGGCCTGGATGAGATGGGTGATCCCGCCGCACAGCACGGCCTGCTCGCCGAACAGGTCGGTTTCGCATTCCTCGCGGAAATTGGTCTCGATAATGCCCGAACGGCCACCGCCGACCCCGCTCGCATAGGCGAGCGCCACGTCATGCGCGTTTCCGGTCGCGTCCTGATGCACCGCGATGAGGCAGGGCACGCCGCCGCCGCGCTTGTACTCGCTGCGCACGGTGTGGCCGGGGCCCTTGGGCGCGATCATGATGACGTCGATGTCCTTGGGCGGTTCGATCAGGCCGAAATGCACGTTCAGCCCGTGCGCGAATGCGAGCGCGGCGCCTGCCTTCATGTTGCCGGCAATGTCGTCGTTCCAGATCGCGGCCTGATGTTCGTCGGGGGCGAGGATCATCACGATGTCGGCCCATGCGGCGGCCTCGGAATTGTTCATCACCTTGAAACCGGCGTCGTCTGCCTTCTTGCGCGTGGCGGACCCTTCGCGAAGGGCGATGGCGACATCTTTCACGCCCGAATCGCGCAGGTTCTGCGCATGGGCGTGGCCCTGGCTGCCATAGCCGACGATCGCGATCTTCTTGTCCGCAATCAGGTTGGTGTCGCAATCGGCGTCGTAATAGACTTTCACTACTGGTTCCTTCTGTGGTTGGTTTGCGTCGCGCCCGCAGGCGCCGTCGTCCGGATGGTATCGAAAAAGGATGTTGTCGAAAAAGGGTCAGTCGATGCCGCGCATCATGCCCACGATACCGGTGCGCCCCACCTCGACCAGGCCCAGATCGCGCATCAAGGCGACGAAGCTGTCGATCTTCTCCGGCGCGCCGGTAATTTCGAAGATGAAGCTTTCGGTCGTGGAATCGACGACCTTGGCGCGGAACACATCGGCAAGGCGCAATGCCTCGACCCTGTTGTCACCCTTGCCCGCCACCTTCACGAGCGCGAGTTCGCGTTCGACATGCGGGCCAAGCTCGGTGAGGTCGTCGACCTTGTGCACGGGGATGAGCCGGCCCAGCTGCGCATGGATCTGATCGATCACCTTGGGCGGGCCGTGGGTCACGATGGTGATGCGGCTGATCTCGTGATCTTCGGAAATATCGGCGACGGTCAGGCTGTCGATATTATATCCGCGCGCGGTGAAAAGACCGGCGATCTTGGCCAGGATGCCGCTTTCATTGTCGACCGTGATGGCGAGAACGTGGCGTTCGGACGGACGGGTGTCGAGATCGGTCATACCGCGGCCCTCGCTTCTTCGGTGACGGCGGCGGGCGCTTCGTCCCCGTAAAGCAGCATGTCGGTGTGCGCCGCGCCGGAACGGAACATCGGCAGGCAATTGGCCAGCTTCGCAACGCGGCAATCGACGATGACGGGGCCGTCATGGGCAATCATCGCCTCGATCCCGGCGTCGAGTTCGGCGGGGTCGTCGATGCAGATACCCTTCCAGCCGTAAGCCTCCGCCAGTTTCACGAAATCGGGCAGCGATTCCGAATAGCTGTTGGAGTAGCGGCTTTCATAGGTCAGCTCCTGCCACTGACGGACCATGCCCATGAATTCGTTGTTCAGCACGAAGACCTTGACGGGGAGGCGATACTGGCTCGCCGTGCCCATCTCCTGAATGTTCATCTGGATCGATGCCTCGCCCGCGATGTCGATGACCAGCGCGTCGGGATTGCCGATCTGCGCGCCGATTGCGGCGGGCAGGCCATAGCCCATCGTGCCGAGCCCGCCACTGGTCAGCCATTTGTTCGGCTCGAAGAAATGGAAATGCTGCGCAGCCCACATCTGATGCTGGCCGACCTCGGTGCTGATGATCGGATCGCGATGCCGGGTCAGCTCGAACAGGCGTTCGATCGCATGCTGCGGCATGATCTCGCTATCCGAAGCGGGATATTCCAGCGAATGACGCGCGCGCCACCCCTCGATCCGGGCATACCATTCGGACAGGTCCTGCGGCGCCTTGCCGGTATCGCGCCACCGGTCGATCATCTGTTGCAGGACGCGTGCGCAATCGCCGACGATGGCAAGGTCGACCTCCACCGTCTTGTTGATGGAGGATCGGTCGATGTCGATGTGGATCTTGGTCGCATCGGGTGCGAAATCGTCGATCTTGCCCGTGACGCGGTCGTCGAAACGCGCGCCGACGCACAGGATGAGATCGGCGCGGTTCATCGTCATGTTCGCTTCATACGTGCCATGCATGCCGAGCATGCCGAGCCACGCCGGATGTTGCGCCGGGAAGCTGCCCAGCCCCATCAGCGTGGAGGTCACGGGCGCGCCGCTCATCTCCTGCAATTCGCGCAGAAGGCGCGATGCCTCCGGCCCGGAATTGATGACCCCGCCGCCGGTATAGAGCACAGGCGCGTGCGCCGCGGACAGAAGCTCGACCGCGCGGGCGACCGCGTCATCGGCGCCGAGCGAGGCCGGAACGTAGCGGCGACGGGCGGCGCGCATTTTCGGTTCGGAATGGGCGGCGGGCTGTTCGGCGACCTGCACGTCCTTGGGTATGTCGATCACGACGGGGCCGGGGCGGCCGGTGGTCGCGATCTGGAACGCCTCCTCGACCGTGGCGGCGAGGTCGGCGGGGTCCTTCACCAGATAGTTATGCTTGGTGCAATGACGCGTGATGCCGACGGTATCGGCTTCCTGAAAGGCGTCGGTGCCGATCATCGCGGTCGCGACCTGTCCCGAAAGGACGACCATGGGTATCGAATCCATGAACGCATCCGCGATCCCCGTGACCGCATTGGTCGCACCGGGGCCGGATGTCACGAGCACGACGCCCGGCTTTCCAGTGGAACGCGCGTAACCCTCCGCCGCATGGGCGGCGCCGGCCTCGTGGCGGACGAGGATGTGACGGATGCGCGGATCGTTGAACAGCGCGTCATAGATGGGAAGCACCGCGCCGCCGGGATAGCCAAATACCACTTCGACACCCTGCGCAACGAGGCTGTCCATCAATGTTTCGGCGCCGGTGCGGCTGGTCACGTGCATTCTCCATCACTCGAACAAATTCGTTCGCCTAAAACATCAGGCCCGGACGCATATCGTCCGGGCCCCATGTGAAAACGTTCGATGGGCGGCTGCTAAGTGAAATGTAATGTCATGTCAAGCCCAAGCTACGCAATATAATTGCGAAATTACCGTCCATGCTGTTCGAATCCCAGTCGAGCCGGGTCCAATCGGCGGGGGGTTGGTGCCGGAACCAGGTGAATTGCCGCTTGGCATAGCGGCGAGTCGCCTGCGCGCCTGCGGCGATCGCTTCCTCCCGCGTCCAATCCCCCCGCAACCATGCGGCAATTTCGGGGACGCCGATGGCGCGCATGACAGGCAGCCCGGGGTCCAGCCCGCGAGACAGCAGCCCCTCGACCTCCGCGACGGCGCCGTTGTCCATCATCATCGCGAAGCGACGGTCGCAACGCGCGAACAATTCCTCGCGGTCGGGAAGGAGCACGAATGCGGAGAGCGCGACCCGGCCCCCGATGCCGCCGGCCTTGCGCTCCTGCCACTGGCGCAGCGGCACCCCGGTGGAGCGCACCACCTCCAGCGCGCGCGCCACCCGCGTCGTGTCGGCGGAGGCGAGGCGGGCGGCGGCCTCCGGATCCTCGCGCAGGAGCGCGGCATGGGCGTCGGCGACGGCAAGGGCGCGCACTGCGGTGCGAATGGCGGGGTCGATGGCGGGAACAGGGGCGATGCCGTCGATCAGGCTGCGCAGATAGAGCCCCGTGCCCCCGACGAGGATGGGCACGACGCCGGAGCCATGCGCCGCATCGATCTCGTGTCGCGCCGCTTCGGCCCAATCCGCGGCGGAGCATGGGTTCGCCCCGTCCCATGCGCCGAACAACCGGTGTTCGATGCCGCCCATCTCGTCCGCCGACGGACGGGCCGACAGCACGCGCAAGTCGGCATAGACCTGCGCGCTGTCGGCATTGATGATGACGGCCCGGGTTCCGTGACGCGCCGCGGCCTGCGCGAGTGTGACGGCGCAATCGCTCTTGCCGCTGGCCGTCGGTCCTGCGATGAGCATGAGCGGCGGCTTGCCATCGTGCGTTTCGCCGCCGGAATGGCCGCCAACCGGACGGCACATGCCAACATGATCTGCGGAGTTCGAAGCCTTGCTCATTGCCCGATTGATAGCAGACAGCGCGAAACTGGAAACCGGCATCGACACCGCGGCGGCGAAGCTGGCCGAGCGCGGCTGGACGATCGCGGGTGCGCAGATGATGGATTTCTGCGGCGACGTCCTTCAGATTTCCCTGCCCGAGGGTGAGCCATCGGCGGTCGCGGCCATTCTCGACCAATCTTTCGGCCCGTGCGATCTGTTGATGTCGGACCGCCCGATCGAGGTGCCGCATCTCCTGGTATCCGACATGGATTCCACCATGATCGGGCAGGAATGCATCGACGAACTCGCCGATTTTGCCGGATTGAAGGACGAGATTTCCACCATTACCGAGCGGGCCATGCGCGGCGAACTGGATTTCGAGGCGGCACTGACCGAACGTGTCGGGCTGTTGACCGGATTGGCGGAGGATACCATCGCGCAATGCCTGGCCGAGCGGATCGAGCCGGTTCGCGGCGCACGCAAGCTGGTGCAGACGCTTCGGTCGCGCGGGGCCCATACGGTGTTGGTCACCGGTGGTTTCCACAGTTTCGCCGACCCGGTGGCGGCCATGATCGGATTTGAACGGGTGGTTGGCAATCGGCTCGCCATCGCGGACGGGCAACTGACCGGAAAGCTTGCCTCCGCCATCGTGGATTCGGGGGTGAAGGCGCGGACCTTGCGCGAGGAGATGGACCGGCTCGGCGATAATGCGCGCAGCCTCGCGATGGGGGACGGCGCGAACGACATTCCGATGCTGGAGGCTGCCGATTACGGCATCGCCTATCGCGCGAAGCCGAAGGCGCGCGAGGCGGCCAATGGCTGGATCGAGCGCGGCGATCTTACCGCCGTGCTCGAACTGTTCGACATTCCCAAGGATGAATGGGTCGACTAACCCGCCATCCAGTCGCGGAAAAAGCTGTCATGCGCATCGCGCAGCGCGGCGAGTGAAACACCCGCAACCGCGTCGCCGCCCACCGTCCCGATGCGCACCGCATCCGGCAATGTCGCATCGGACGCGATCGTGACGATGTATCGGCCCTGATCCTCGGCAAACGCCCGCGCGGCGTCGAGCGGGGCATCGAGCGTGCAGCCAAGCCCGCCCGCCATCGCCATTTCGGCAAGCGCGACAAGCAATCCCCCATCGCTCACATCATGGACGGCACTTGCGATGCCATCGGCGATGGCCTCGCGCACCGCGGCGCCATTGCGGGCCTCTGCGGCGAGATCGACACGCGGCGCATCGCCCGCCGTGCGCCCGTGAATCTCGCGCAGCCAGACGGACTGACCAAGGTCGGTGCCTTCGCCGCCGACAAGCCAGATGGCATCGCCTTCGTTCCGGAACGCGATGGTCGCCATGCTCGAAAGATCGTCGAGCAGTCCCACCCCGCCGATCGCCGGGGTGGGCAGGATCGCGCTGCCGCCACCGGTCGCCTTGCTCTCGTTGTAAAGGCTGACATTGCCGGAGACGATCGGGAAATCGAGCGCGCGACACGCATCGCCCATCCCGTTCAGGCAACCGACGAATTGCGCCATGATCTCGGGCCGCTGCGGATTGCCGAAATTGAGGCAATTGGTCACCGCGAGCGGCCGCGCGCCCACCGCACACAGATTGCGATAGGCCTCGGCAATGGCCTGTTTGCCGCCTTCGTACGGATCGGCATAGCAGTAACGCGGGGTGCAATCGGTCGTCATGGCCAACGCCTTGTCCGTGCCATGCACGCGCACCACTGCCGCATCGCCGCCCGATTTCTGCATCGTGTCGGCGCCGACCTGCGAATCGTATTGCTCCCATATCCAACGGCGGGAGGCGAGGGCAGGCGTACCCATGAGGCGCAGCAGGTCCGCGCCCACGTCGCTTTCGGGGATATGGCCGAGCGGGGCCACATCGGCCCATGCCCTGTATTCGGCGTCCGACACGAAGGGGCGCTCATATTCCGGCGCATCGTCGGCAAGCGGGCCGAGCGGGATGTCGCACACCGTTTCCCCACCGAAGGTCAGCTCCATCCGCTGCGTATCGGTGACCTCGCCGATGATCGCGAAATCCAGCTCCCACTTGCGGAAGATCGCCTCCGCCTCGGCCTCACGCCCGGGTTTGAGGACCATGAGCATGCGCTCCTGGCTTTCGGACAGCATCATCTCGTACGGCGTCATGCCATCCTCGCGGCAGGGCACGGCATCCATGTCGAGCCGGATGCCGGTCTTGCCATTGGTGGCCATCTCGACGCTGCTGCTGGTGAGGCCGGCGGCGCCCATGTCCTGAATTGCGACGATGGCATCCGTCGCCATCAGTTCCAGGCACGCCTCGATCAGCAGCTTTTCCACGAAGGGATCGCCCACCTGCACGGTGGGGCGTTTTTCCTCGATGTCGTCGCCGAAATCGGCGCTCGCCATGGTGGCGCCGTGAATGCCGTCGCGCCCCGTCTTCGACCCGACATAGACGATCGGATTGCCCACGCCCGTCGCGGCGGAGTAGAATATCCTGTCCGCATCGGCGACGCCCACCGTCATCGCGTTGACGAGGATATTTCCATCATAGGCGGGATCGAAATTCGTCTCCCCGCCCACGGTCGGCACGCCGACGCAATTGCCGTATCCGCCGATGCCGGCAACGACGCCCTGCACCAGATGCTTCATCTTCGGGTGATCGGGCCGCCCGAAACGCAGCGCGTTCATGTTGGCGACCGGGCGCGCGCCCATCGTGAACACATCGCGCAGGATCCCGCCGACGCCTGTCGCCGCGCCCTGATACGGCTCGATATAGCTGGGGTGGTTGTGGCTTTCCATCTTGAAGATCGCCGCCAGCTTCGTCCCGTCCGGCCCGGCGCCGATGTCGATGACGCCCGCGTTTTCGCCCGGTCCGCAGATGACCCAGTCCGCCTCGGTCGGAAGCTGCTTCAGGTGAAAGCGGCTGCTTTTATAACTGCAATGTTCCGACCACATGACGGAGAATATGCCGAGTTCGACCAGATTGGGCTCACGGCCGAGCGCTGTGAGCACGCGCTGATATTCTTCGGTGGAAAGGCCATGGGCCTCGACGACGTCGGGAGTGATTTCAGCCATGCGCCGCGCCTTAGCCACGCCGCGCGCCGACTGCCAGCATTTTTGCCGGGCTTTCGACACCCGGTTCCTCGATCCGCAGGCTTGACCGTGACGCCGCGCCCCGCCAAAGCTGCGCGCCATGGACGAGGGCAACGACGATATCGCCGCGCTGAGCTACGAGCAGGCGCTCAAGCAGCTTGAGGATACGGTCCGCAAGCTGGAAAGCGGGGAAGCCGGGCTCGACGAATCGATCGCGCTTTACGGGCGCGGCGAAAAATTGCGCAAGCATTGCCAGTCGCGGCTCGACGCGGCGCAGGCCCGGATCGAGGCGATTGTCGCGGATGCGGAGGGAAAGCCGACGGCGACCCGCCCGTTTGACGAGGCGCAGGGTTGACCATGGCGATGTCGGGCCGGCCCGCGTGACGGACATCAGCAACAGCCTTTCGGGCGCACTGTCCCGCATCGCAGGCGAGGTCGATGCCTGTTTCGATGCGATGCTGCCGGTGCCGGACGACGCGCGCAAGCGGCTGATCGAGGCGATGCGCTATGCCGCGATCGGCGGGGGCAAGCGGGTGCGCCCGCTGCTGTGTGTCGCGGTTGCGGAAATGTTCGGCGTGTCGCGCGATGTCGCGGTGCGCGTGGGCTGCGCGATCGAGGCGATCCACGCCTATTCGCTGGTGCATGACGATCTGCCGTGCATGGACGACGACGATCTGCGCCATGGAAAGCCGACGGCGCATCGCGCCTTCGACGTGGGCACGGCGGTGCTGGCGGGCGATTCGCTGCATGCCCTGGCGTTCGAAATTCTGGGCGCGCCCGACATCGTGACCGACCCGATCCTTCGCGCCGAGCTGATGATGACGCTGGCGGGGGCTAGCGGGTCGGCCGGCATGGCCGGCGGGCAGATGATGGATATCGTCGCCGAAGAGCAAAGCTTCGACTTGCCGACGGTGACGCGCTTGCAGCAGCTCAAGACCGGGGCCTTGCTCGGCGCGTCTGTGGAAATGGGCGCGATCCTGGGCCGGGTGCCGGTGGATGCGCGCACCCCGCTCAGGCTCTATGCGCATGACATCGGCCTTGCGTTTCAGATCGCGGACGATCTGCTCGATCACGAAGGCGACGAGGCGCTTGCCGGAAAGGCGCTGCGCAAGGATGCGAATGCGGGCAAGGCGACGTTCGTGTCGCTGCTCGGCGCCGAACGCGCGCGCGAACAGGCGCAGGCGCTGATCACGCAGGCGATCGGCCATCTCGCCGTTTACGACCACGAGGCGGATCTTCTGCGCGCATTGGCGCAATTCGTTATCGAACGAAAACAATAAGGGCCGGGGGAGGCCGAAACGATGAGTGAACCAAGAACCGGAGTCTATCCCGGCACGTTCGATCCGATCACCCGCGGCCATTGCGATATTATCCGCCGCGGGGCAAAGCTCGTCGACCGGTTGATCATCGGTGTCACCACCAACCCGTCGAAGAACCCGATGTTCAGCCCGGCCGAGCGTATCGGCATGGTCGAGCGCGAGATCGCGGCCATGGGGATCGACAATGTGAGCGTGGTCGGATTCAATGCCCTGCTCATGAAATTCGCCGAGACGCAAGGTGCCACGGTCATCGTGCGCGGCCTGCGCGCCGTCGCGGATTTCGAGTATGAGTATCAGATGGCGGGCATGAATCAGCAGCTCAACGATACGATCGAAACCATCTTCCTGATGGCCGATGTCTGCCTTCAGCCGATCGCGTCGAAGCTGGTGAAGGAGATCGCCTGGTTCGGCGGCGATATTTCCCCTTTCGTAAGCGATCACGTGCGGGGCGAGGTCGTTGCCCGCGTCGCGCGCGACGGGCAGAAGGGCGATTATTGACAGCGAAACCGGGCGGCGATGTGGCGGCTGGCGTTGCGGGCGCCTGAACCGGGAATATTCATTGTATCGTCAGCATCGCGCCTCTAACCGCAAGCTTTCCCAATGCGTCGATACAGGAACGACACTGCAATGAAATTTCGCATGCTGACCGGTCTGGGCATGGCCACGTCCCTGTTCGCGGCCGCCCCCGCCACGGCGCAGGACGCCGCGCCAGATACAGCGTCGCAGGAAGCACCCGCGCAGGCATCGGGCACCGACCGGCCCGCCATTGCGCCGGCGATCGGCCCCACCTATTTTCAGATCGAAACGGATGCGAGCGTCGATCCCGACAATGTCCTGCTGCTCGACCTGTCGAATGGCGGGCGGGTGACCATCCGCCTGAAACCCGAATGGGCGCCGAACCATGTCGAACGGATAAAGACGCTGACCCGCGAAGGGTTTTACGACGGCATCATCTTTCACCGCGTGATCGACGGTTTCATGGCACAGACCGGCGACCCGACGGGCACCGGCAATGGCGGTTCCTCGCTCCCCGATCTGAAGTCGGAATTCAACCGCGTGCCCCATTTGCGCGGCACGGTATCGATGGCGCGCACGCAGGATCCCGATTCGGCCAATAGCCAGTTTTTCATCGTGTTCTATCCGCGCATGGCGCTCGACCGGGATTATACCAATTTCGGGCGCGTCATCGGCGGCATGGAATATGCCGACGCGATCAATCGCGGCGAACCGCCCGCCAATCCGACACGCATCGTACAGGCCTCTCTCGGCAGCGAGAACGCACCGCGCCCGGCGATCAACACCGCGCCCACGAGCGACGTGACCGCCGACATGTTGAACGCCCCGGTGGCGGACGCAAACGAATAAGCGTCGGCGCCAGGGTCCGTTTTTCGAAATCCGGCGCTTTGCAATAAGGCGCACCCGGCCTAAGGGCGCGCCATGCGTGTCGACCTTTTCGATTTCGAACTTCCGCCCGAAAACATAGCGCTGCGCCCGGCGCGGCCGCGCGATGCCGCGCGCATGCTCGTCGCGGAGGGTGCCGCCGGGATCCGCGATGCAGGCGTCCGCGATCTTCCTGCCGTATTGCGGCGCGGGGACGTGCTGATCTTCAACGACACGCGCGTCATTCCCGCCCGGCTCGAAGGTTATCGCGGGGAGGCTCGCATCGGCGCCACGCTGCACAAGCGGGTGGACCTGCGCCGGTGGCAGGCCTTCGTCAAGAATGCGAAGCGCCTGCGCGAAGGAGACGAGATCCGCTTTCCCGCCGAGGTGACCGCGACTGCGGAAACCCGCCACGACGACGGCAGCTGGACGCTTTGTTTCGCGGGCGAGGAGCCGGTCGAGGTGCTGCTCGAACGTGCGGGAACCATGCCCTTGCCGCCCTATATCGCGGGCAAGCGCGGCACGGATGCGCAGGACCGGCGCGATTATCAGACCATGTTCGCGCAAAAGGACGGGGCCGTCGCCGCACCGACCGCCGCTCTGCATTTCACGCCGGAGCTTATCGCCGCGCTTGACGATGCGGGCGTGGGCCGTGAAACGCTGACGCTGCATGTGGGGGCGGGCACTTTTCTTCCGGTAAAGGCCGACGACACCGCCGACCACGCCATGCATTCGGAATGGGGCCGGATCGATGCGGCGACGGCGGACCGGCTGAATGCGGTGCGCAGCGCGGGCGGGCGCGTGATTTCGGTCGGCACGACGTCGCTGCGCGTGCTGGAAAGCGCGACGGGGGACGACGGCATTATCCGCCCGTTCGAGGGGGATACCGACATCTTCATCACGCCGGGCTATCGCTTTCGCGCAATCGATGGCCTTATGACGAATTTCCACTTGCCCAAGTCGACGCTGTTCATGTTGGTGAGCGCATTGATGGGGCTGGACCGGATGCAGGCGATTTACGCGCACGCCATTGCGCAACGTTACCGGTTCTACAGCTATGGCGATGCCTCGCTTCTCATTCCCTGACTTGTAATGCGCCGGTTGCGGCCCCACTAAGCGGACGTGGCTGACATTCTGAAAATTCGCGGGCTGACGAAGCAATACGCGGGGCGCGGCGGCGCTCCTGCGGTAAAGGCTCTGGACAATGCCGACCTTACCATACGCCGGGGCGAGATTTTCGCGCTGCTCGGCCCCAATGGCGCGGGCAAGACCACGTTGATCGGGGCGGTGTGCGGAATGGTGCGGCCGACATCCGGGCGCATCGTCGCATTCGGGCACGACATGGCCGACGACTGGCGCCGGGCGCGGGCGAAGATCGGGCTGGTTCCGCAGGAGCTGGGCTTTGACATGTTCGAAACCGTGGGCCGGTCCATTGCCTATTCCCGCGGGCTTTTCGGCGCGCCGGCGGACCCGGACCGGATCGAGGCAGTGCTGCGGTCCCTCCAACTATGGGACAAGCGGGACGCACAGATCCGCACGCTTTCGGGCGGGATGAAGCGGCGCGTGCTCATCGCAAAGGCGCTGTCACATGATCCGGATCTTTTATTCCTCGACGAGCCGACCGCGGGTGTCGATGTGGAACTGCGCCGCGACATGTGGCGGCTCATCGCGCAATTGCGGGACAATGGCACGACGATCATCCTCACCACCCATTATATCGAGGAGGCCGAGGAAATGGCCGACCGGGTCGGCGTGATCGACAAGGGGCGCATCCTGCTCGTTGATGAAAAGGATGCGATGATGGCCCGGCTCGGCCGGACCGAGGCGCGCTTTACTCTTGCCGAACCGATGCGCGACGTTCCCGGGGCACTGGACCGTTTCCCCGTGACGCTCGCCGACGGGGGCACGGTGCTGTGCTATCGCGGCGGCGACGGATCGGGCAAGGGCAAGCAGGAGGTGGCCGAACTCGCCCGCACGCTCACCATCGAGGGAATCGTGTTCACCGCGCTCGATCAGAAGGAATCCAGCCTGGAGGATATCTTCGTCGATCTCGTCCAGAATGAAGAAGACATCTCCGAAGGGCAGGACGCATGAACGCCGGTTTCAACGCACGCGGCGCACTCGCCATCTATCGCAATGAATTATACCGGGCATGGCGGGCCGTGTTCGGCACGATCGTGTCGCCGGTCATCACCACCTGTCTGTACTTCGTCGTGTTCGGCGCGGCGATCGGCGGGCGGATGAACAATGTCGGCGGCGTGGATTACGGCGCCTTCATCGTGCCGGGCCTGCTCCTGCTCACGCTTTTGTCCGAAAGCACGTCCAATGCCAGTTTCGGCATCTACATGCCGCGCTTTACCGGCTCGATTTACGAATTGCTGTCGGCTCCGGTGGGGGTGGGCGAAACGCTCATCGGCTTTATCGGGGCGGCGGTGACGAAATCGCTTATTCTCGCCGCGATCATCCTCGCGACCGCGACGATCTTCGTCGATTACCGGATCGAGCATCCGCTGCTGGCCTTCGGTTTCATCATATTGGTGGCCTGCGCCTTTTCGCTGTTCGGGTTCATCCTTGGCCTGTGGGCCGAAGGGTTCGAAAAATTGCAGATGGTTCCGCTGCTTGTCCTCACCCCGCTGACCTTCCTCGGGGGCACGTTCTATTCGATCGACATGCTGGCCGAACCGTGGCGAACCATCGCGCTGTTCAACCCGGTCGTCTATCTGGTGAGCGGGCTGCGCTGGACCTTTTATGGCGAGGCGGATGTCAGCATTGGCGTCGCGGCGGGGCTGACCCTGGCGTTCCTCGCGCTTTGCATCGCGATCATCGCGTGGATCTTCAAGACCGGTTGGCGTCTGCGCGACTGATTGGTAAGCGCGCTGGCATGAAGATTGCTGCCGCACCGCTGATCCTCGCCACCGCCATGCTGCCCGCACCGGCCCATGCCGCGTTGCCCGACGGTGTGCGCGCCATGGTGGAGGCGGCGATCGCGACGGGCGACCTTGCAAAGGTGGAAACGGTGGTCGAACTCGCGCGGCAGACCCACCCGGCCGACACGCGTGAGATCAACACGCTGTATCAGGAGTTTCAGGATCGCCGCCGCACGCGCCTTGCCGAAGAGCAGCGGCGCAAGGAAAAGGCGATCCGCAACGCCCATCTCTTCGATTACTGGAAAGGGAAGGGTGAGGTCGGCGCATTCCGGTCAACCGGGAACACGCGCAATACGGGGTTTACTGGCGCGCTGTCACTCGAACGTGTGGGGATCGACTGGCAGCACCGGATCGCCGCCCGCGTCGATTATCAGCGCAGTTCGGGCAATACCACGCGCGAACAATATCGCGCATCGTATGAACCCAATTACAATTTCTCCGAAAAAGGCTTCGTATTCGGTCTGTTCCAGTATGAGCGCGACCGGTTTCAGGGATTTACCTCGCGCTATTCCGCGTCTGGCGGGGTGGGGTATCGCGTGTTCGAACGCGACGGGCTGCAATTGTCGGTGAAGGGCGGGCCGGCGCTGCGTTCGGCAGAGCTCGTGCCGGAGGGGAACGAACGCTTCATTGCGGCGCTAGGGGCGATGGACCTCGACTGGCAGGTGACCGAGGTTATCGGCGTGACGCAGGAGGCCAACATGTTCCTGCGCTCCGGTAACAGCAGTTTCAACACGCTGAGCGGGGTGGAAGCGGGGATCGGCGACGGGCTGAAGGCGCGGCTGTCCTATTCGTTGCAACATGAAACCGGGCCGCCGGATGGCGCGCTCAAGACAGACACGCTTTCGCGTTTCACGCTGATCTACGATTTTTAAGCGATCAGCCGGAAAACCAGTCCCATACCAGCCGCGCCGTCAGTGCGATGCTGATCACCACGAGCAGCGGCCGGATCAACTTCGCCCCGTGTTTCACCGCGAAGTGCGAACCGATCCAGGAGCCGGTCATCGAACCCACCGCCATGCTCAGCCCGACAGCCCAGATGACCTTGCCACCGAACGCGAACAGCAGCACGCTGGCAAGATTGGTCAGCATGTTGAAAAGCTTTGCATTCGCCGTCGCCCGCGTCAGCCCTTCGCCGCGCAATCCGACCTGCGATGCGGCAAAGAAGCTGCCCGTTCCAGGACCGAAGAACCCGTCGTAGAACCCGATCCCCGTCGCCACCGGCGCATAACCCCGCCGCGACAGGCGCTCCTGCGAAGGAACGTCGTCCATGCGCGGGGAAAGCAGCACGTAGAGCGCGACCGCCATCAGGAACAGCGGCACGATGAGTTGCAGCACCGCCGGCGAGATCCGCTGCACCATGAACGCGCCCAATGCCGCGCCCGCAAACGCCAGCAAGGCCAGCCATTTTTCGTGTCGCCAGTCGACGAGCCCGGCCTTCGTATAGTTGCGGAACGCCATGGTGGTGGCAAAGATCGACTGCGTCTTGTTCGTGCCGAGCGCCAGTTGCGGCGGCAGCCCAGCAAACAGCAGCGCAGGCACCGTGATAAGCCCGCCGCCGCCCGCGATCGAATCGATAAAGCCGGTGAGCACCGCGACAAGGGCGAGGGCCGCAATGACCCATAGTTCGAGTTCCATGCCATGCGCCTTAGCGTAATCGTGCCGTCTGTGAACCCATTGCGCAGAGAAGGCGGCGCAACCATATCGCGCGAAATGCCTGTTCAGCCCGACCTTTTCGCCGACGAAGCGCCGCCCGCAGCGCCGCCCGGCCTGACTTTCGCCGAACCGGCGATCGACGCGGAATGGGAACGCCGTCTGGCGCGCAAGATCGACGACAGCGGTTTGGAACCCTTTCGCTTTCAACAGTGGACGGGAAAGCGGCTGACCCGCTCGTTCGGGTGGCATTACGATTTTACGGGCGGCGGCCTGCGCCGGGGCGAGCCGCTGCCCGACTGGCTGCTGCGGTTGCGCGGCACCATTGCGGCGTCATTCGGCGAAGATGCCGCGGCGTTCGAGCAGGCTTTGGTCATCCGCTACGATCCGGGGGCGGGGATCGGCTGGCATCGCGACAGACCGCAGTTCGGGCGCGTGATGGGGCTTTCGCTCGGCGCGGCGGCGGAGATGCGGCTGCGTTTGCGGCGCACAGATGGCGGGTTTGAGCGGTTCAGCGTGCCGCTCATCCCACGTGCGGCCTACCGGCTCGACGGCGTGGCGCGGCGCGATTGGGAGCATTCCATCCTCCCCATGAACGCGCCGCGTTGGTCGGTGACATTCCGTTCGCTGGCCCGCAACGCCAGGCGTGACGGCGCGTTTCAACGCGGCTAAGAACGGCCGCATGACCCGATTTTCGTTTTCCATCGACGCCCGCGACGGCCGGGCGCGCACCGGCGCCATTACCATGCAACGCGGCACGATCCGCACGCCCGCCTTCATGCCCGTCGGCACCGCCGCCACGGTCAAGGCGATGAAGGTGGAGGACGTGCGCGCGACCGGCGCGGACATCATCCTTGGCAATACCTATCACCTGATGTTGCGGCCCGGCGCTGAACGTGTGGCACGGCTCGGCGGGTTGCATGCGTTTATGGGGTGGGACCGCCCGATCCTGACCGACAGCGGCGGTTATCAGGTGATGAGCCTGTCGGATCTGCGCAAGATCACCGAGGAAGGGGTCACGTTCAAAAGCCACCTCGACGGTTCGAAGCATGCGCTGACCCCGGAGCGGTCGATGGAGATACAGCGTCTGCTCGGCTCCGACATCGTGATGGCGTTCGACGAATGCCCGCGGGCGGATCAGTCGCGCGATGTCATCGCGGCCTCCATGGAAATGTCCATGCGCTGGGCCAGACGCAGCCGCGACGGTTTCGACGCGGGGGGCGAGCATGCGCAGCGCGCCGCGCTGTTCGGCATACAGCAGGGCGCGCTGGACCGGGATTTGCGCCGGATTTCAGCGGAAAAACTGACCGAGATCGGCTTTGATGGCTATGCCATCGGCGGGCTCGCCGTGGGTGAGGGGCAGGAGGCCATGTTCGCCACGCTGGATTTCGCGCCGGGGCAATTGCCGGACGACCGGCCCCGCTATCTCATGGGGGTGGGCAAGCCCGACGACCTTGTCGGCGCTGTGGAGCGCGGTGTCGACATGTTCGATTGCGTGTTGCCATCGCGGTCGGGCCGCAACGGGCAGGCCTTCACATGGAATGGGCCGATCAATATTCGCAATGCGCGCTTTGCCGAAGATACGGACCCGGTCGATCCGCGCTGCGCCTGCGCGACCTGCGGCAAATATACGCGGGCGTATCTGCACCACCTTGTCCGTTCCGGCGAGATTTTGGGCGCGATGCTGATGACGGAACACAACCTGTCGTTTTATCAGCAATTGATGCAGGCGATGCGCGACGCGATCGGCGCGGGGCGTTTTGCGCAATTCGCGGCGCAATTCCGGAGCGATTACCTGCGGTAATAGCAGCCGGTTCGCGCGGTCATGCGGCAATCGACGTTGCGGCCGCCGGTTCGACCTCGCGCATCTCCAGCCTCGTTTCGCAATATTGGAAGAATTCGCCGCTGCCGTCGTTGAGATAGCCGGCGCCGATCGAACAGGCGTGACGCTGTGCAATGGCAAGGGTCGGATACCATTTGCCGGTCTTGTTCGGAGTGATGAAGCGATATTCCATAGTAGCGGAACAATGCGCAAACATCGCAGACGGTTCCCGGCGAAACACATTGAAACATAAGGGCATAGCAGGCGTACGCCGCCCATGAAAAAGGGCGGGAATAACCCGCCCTTTCCATCGTTCGTAGCGTGTCGGAAACACCGATCAGCGCGAGTAGAACTCGACCACCAGATTGGGCTCCATCTTCACCGGATAGGGCACCTCGTCGAGGGTCGGCACGCGGGTGAAGGTCACCTTGTCGTCGCCGTCGACTGACACGTAATCGGGAATTTCACGCTCGGGCAGGCTCTGCGCCTCGATGACGAGCGCCATTTCCTTCGCCTTGTCGCCGAGCGAGATCACGTCGCCGACGAAGCAACGGCGCGAGGGGATGTTGCACTTCACGCCATTGACCTTGATGTGGCCGTGGTTGACGATCTGACGCGCGGCGAAGATCGTCGGCGCGAATTTCGCACGATAGACGATCATGTCGAGACGCTGCTCGAGCAGGCCGATGAGGTTCTGGCTGGTATCGCCCTTGATGCGCGCGGCTTCCTGATAGGTGCTCTTGAACTGCTTCTCGGTGACGTCGCCGTAATAGCCCTTGAGCTTCTGCTTCGCGCGAAGCTGCAGGCCGAAATCGCTGACCTTGCTCTTGCGGCGCTGGCCGTGCTGACCGGGGCCGTAGGAACGCTTGTTCACCGGGGAATTGGGACGACCCCAGATGTTTTCGCCCATCCGGCGATCGAGCTTGTGCTTGGCGCTCTTGCGCTTCGACATGACATGTCCTTTCAAAAATGCAATCGCCGCCCGGAATGGCGGCGCTTCAACCCGGTATCGCTCCGGCGGGCCGCAATGCCCGCCGTGGCTGCCGCTTCACCGGGGTGCGGAGCCATTTTGCGTGGCGCGCCCATCGCAGATATGCGCCGCGGCGTCAAGCGTCTCGACAATGGCGCGCGGTACAGGCAGACGTGGGGCATGACCGATACGACAATACCCGCCAGCCAATGCACCACCATGGAAGAGGTGCGCGCCGGCGTCGATGACACCGACCGGCGCATCGTCGCGCTTCTCGCAGAACGCTTTGCCTATATGCGCGCAGCCTCCCGGATCAAGCCGACGCGCGACGCGGTGCGCGACGAACCGCGCAAGCGTGCGGTAATCGACGCCGCCATCGCCGAGGCGGAGAATCACGAGATACCCGCCGATTTCGTCGCCCGCATGTGGGAGGACATGGTCGAAACGTCGATCGCATATGAAATGCGCCACTGGGACGCGCGCCGCGGCGGATAGACGCCCGGATCAGTCGCGCGGGCTCCGCTCCAGCGCCGAGAGCACCCCGCGCATCGCCCGCACCTCCAGCGCATTCCAGCCAGGCTTGGTCAGCATCGTGCGCAGGGTCCGCCGCGTCGCGGTCGCGCGGCTTGGCGGCAGGAAATAGCCTTTGGGCTCCAGCATGGTTTCAAGCTGCCCGATCATCCCCTCAAGCTCGGCCTGCGGAGCGGGAGGCAGGGTGTCCTCCTGCGTCGGTTGGGCGAGGGGGCGCTCGCGTCCCGCCGCCTTCGACCATTCGTAGGACAGGAGGATGACCGCCTGCGCGAGGTTCAGCGAACCAAACTCCGGATTGATCGGCACCGTCACAATCGTGCGGGCAAGCGCGACGTCGTCGGTTTCGAGGCCCGACCGTTCCGGCCCGAACAGGATGGCGTGTCGCCCATCGTCGCGGATCATCGCATCGGCGGCGGCTTCCGGAGTGAGGACGGGCTTCGTGACGCCGCGCTTTCGCACGGTCGTTGCATGGACATGCTCGCAATCGGCCACCGCATCCGCCACCGTGTCGAACACTCGCGCGCGTTCGAGCACGACATCCGCGCCCGCCGCCGCCGGCCCGGCCGAAGGGTTGGGCCATCCGTCGCGGGGGGCGACGAGCCGCATTTCGACCAGACCGAAATTCAGCATGGCGCGCGCCGCCTTGCCGATGTTTTCGCCCAGTTGCGGCCGCACGAGCACGATGACGGGGGCGGTCATGGTTTTGCCGCCGCGCCGGTTACCGCACTGGCGAATTGTTCGAAATCGCGGGCTTCGCTGAAATCGCGATAGACGCTGGCGAAACGGATATAGGCAACAGGGTCGAGCTGACGAAGGCCTTCCATCACCATTTCGCCGATTGCCGCCGCGTCGATTTCCGGCTCGCCGCGGGTTTCCACCTGCCGCTGCACCCCGGACACCAGTTGATCGATGCGCTCCTGCGCGATGTCGCGCTTGCGACAGGCGAGCGATACGGCATGTTCGATCTTCGCCCGGTCGAACGCCTCGCGGCGATCACCGCTCTTGAGCACGGTGATCTCGCGAAGCTGTATGCGCTCGAACGTGGTAAAGCGGGCGCCGCAGCCTTCGCATTGGCGCCGCCGCCGGATCGCGGTGTTATCCTCGGTCGGGCGGCTGTCCTTTACCTGGCTGTTGTCATTGGCGCAAAATGGGCAGCGCAATCAGATCTTTCCTTTTGCCTTCGCATAGCCGAGGCCGCCACCCACGACGCCGCCGATAAGCGGGCCGACGAACGGCACCGGAATGGCGATCAAGGCGCCGATCGCACCCCATTTCAAAGCGGTCTTGGTTTCCGGCGTCATGCCTTCGTTCGGGCGTTTGTCGTAATCGTTCATATCATCGGTCCTCATGCGTAGATCGGGAATCGATCGCACAAGGCTTCGACGCGTTCGCGGACATTGCGTTCCACATCGGCGTCGCCGTCCTCACCCTTCGCGCGCAATCCGTCGAGCACATCGGCAAGCATGTTGCCGATCTCGCGGAACTCCTCCGGACCGAAACCGCGCGTGGTGCCCGCCGGCGTGCCGACGCGAATGCCGCTCGTCTTGACCGGCGGAAGCGGATCGAACGGAATGCCGTTCTTGTTACAGGTAATGCCGGCGCGTTCCAGCGCCTCGTCCGCATCCTTGCCCGTCACGCCGAGCGGGGTCAGATCGACCAGCACGACATGCGTATCAGTGCCGCCCGACACGATTTCGGCGCCACGTTCCTTCAACGTGGTGGCAAGCGTGCGGGCATTCTCGATCACGCGCGCGGCGTAATCCTTGAATTCGGGGCGCAGCGCTTCGCCGAACGCCACGGCCTTCGCGGCGATGACATGCATGAGCGGCCCGCCCTGAAGGCCGGGAAACACGGCGGAATTGAGCTTCTTCGCCAGCTTCTCGTCATTGGTCAGGATCATGCCGCCGCGCGGACCGCGCAATGTCTTGTGCGTGGTGGTCGTCGCGACATGCGCGTGGGGGAAGGGGGAGGGGTGGGCACCGGCCGCGACCAGCCCTGCAAAATGCGCCATGTCGACATGCAGGATCGCGCCGACCTTGTCCGCGATTTCGCGCATGCGGGCAAAATCGATGATGCGGGGATAGGCGCTTCCGCCCGCGATGATCAGCTTGGGCTGATGCTCCGTCGCGAGGCGCTCTACCTCGTCATAATCGATGAGATGGTCGTCCTTGCGCACGCCATATTGCACCGCGTTGAACCATTTTCCTGACATCGCGGCGCGCGCACCATGCGTCAAATGCCCGCCCGCGTCTAGGCTCATGCCCAGGATCGTGTCGCCCGGTTTCACACAGGCGAGCATGACCGCGCCGTTCGCCTGCGCGCCCGAATGCGGCTGTACGTTGGCATAGTCGCATCCGAACAGCTGTTTTGCCCGATCGATGGCCAGCGTTTCGACAGCATCGGACGGGCCGCAACCCTGGTAATAACGCTTGCCGGGATAGCCCTCGGCATATTTGTTGGTGAGGACCGAGCCCTGCGCCTCCAGCACCGCCTTCGACACGATGTTTTCCGACGCGATCAGCTCGATCTGCTTCTGCTCGCGATTCAACTCGGCGCCGATGGCGTCGGCCACGGCGGCATCGGTGCTGGCAAGGTCGTCGGTGAAGAAGCCGGGGGCGCGGATCGCGGTTTGGGTGGTCATGGCATCAGGTCCGTTGCAACGAGAGGGATCGGCGGTTCAGCAGGAAGGATTGGAGAGCTTGTCGACGCGGCCCGCATGGCGGCCCCCGCCGAATTCGGTCGAGAGAAAGGCGTCGAGGCAGGCTTTCGCCATGTCCGGGCCGGTCAGCCGCGCACCCATGGCGATACAGTTCGCATCATTGTGTTCGCGGGCCAGCGCGGCCGAAAGCGGTTCGGATACCAGTGCGCAGCGGCACGCGGCGTTCCGGTTCACCGCCATGGAAATACCAATGCCGGAGCCGCACAGCGCCACGCCGAATTGCGCGGTGCCATCGGCGATTACGGAGGCGAGGGCGTAGCCGTAATCGGGGTAATCGACACGCGCGTCGGTTTCAGGGCCGAGATCGGCGACCTCGTGCCCCTGCTCGATCAGCCAGTCGCGCAATTCCGCCTTCAACGCGACGGCGGCATGGTCGGAGGCGATGGCGATAAGCATGAGAGAAGCTCCTGCAACAGATGCGCCCGCCCATAGGGCGCGATCCCGCGATGCGCCACCCCCTTGGCGCATGGCAGCGGCGATTTATCGACCGAAACCGCGGCTCATTCCGCGTCCTGCGTCTTCAGATAGGCGACCACCCGCGTCTCAACGCGTTGGCGCAGTTCGGGCATCATGGCCATGATTTCAGCCATATAGGCCTGGTTCGCGGCGGCAAATGCGGGATTGCCGATCATCTTCACCGACCGCGTGAGAAAGGTCGAACCGGTCGGTGTTTTGACGAAATCGGCAATGTCGCGCAATTCCGCTTCGGTGAACTCGTCGCGATAGGCGATCGCATATGAATCCATGAGCGCGGGTATGTGCCGCGCCAGCACGTCCTTGCTATCGGCGAGAAAACGGTTCGTTTCCTCCTCCACGATGGCGCGCACGCCGGGCGGGACATCTGCGCCTACGGCGCTCATCATCTGCGCCACCGCGGCATCGGCGGCACCGCCGAACATTGCGGCCCGCTCTTCCTCCGGATAGGCGTCGGCAACAATCTGCCGGGCGAGGGCGAGCGCGCTTTGTTCATCCGCGTGGGCCGGCGCGGCGAAGAGCGCACCGATCATGGCGGCCATGGGAAATCCCATG
This sequence comes from Croceicoccus hydrothermalis, assembly GCF_022378335.1. Lineage (GTDB taxonomy): Bacteria > Pseudomonadota > Alphaproteobacteria > Sphingomonadales > Sphingomonadaceae > Croceicoccus > Croceicoccus hydrothermalis. The sequence goes on along the minus strand of NZ_JAIQCI010000009.1, from coordinate 74,488 downwards.
CGAATCATGTTGGACATCATGCAAAAAACCCCTCTCCGAACGGTCGGAGAGGGGCTTGGATCAGGCGGGCCTACTGGTCAAGGAAGCTGCGCATCTTGCGGCTGCGGCTTGGATGCTTGAGCTTGCGCAGCGCCTTCGCTTCGATCTGGCGAATACGTTCGCGCGTGACGGAAAACTGCTGCCCGACCTCCTCCAGCGTATGGTCGGTGTTCATGCCGATGCCGAACCGCATGCGCAAAACGCGTTCCTCACGCGGGGTCAGGCTGGCGAGGACGCGGGTGACCGTTTCCTTCAGATTGGCCTGAATTGCGGCATCGACCGGAATGATCGCGTTCTTGTCCTCGATGAAATCGCCAAGATGCGAATCCTCCTCGTCGCCGATCGGCGTTTCGAGGCTGATCGGTTCCTTGGCGATCTTCATCACCTTGCGAACCTTTTCAAGCGGCATGGACAGCTTTTCGGCCATCTCCTCCGGCGTGGGTTCGCGGCCCTGATCGTGCAGGAACTGCCGGCTCGTACGGACCAGCTTGTTGATCGTCTCGATCATGTGGACCGGGATGCGGATCGTGCGCGCCTGATCGGCGATGGACCGCGTGATGGCCTGACGAATCCACCATGTCGCATAGGTGCTGAACTTGTAACCGCGGCGGTATTCGAACTTGTCGACCGCCTTCATCAGGCCGATATTGCCTTCCTGAATGAGGTCGAGGAATTGCAGCCCGCGATTGGTGTATTTCTTGGCGATGGAAATCACGAGGCGCAGGTTCGCCTCAACCATTTCCTTCTTCGCGATCCGTGCCTCGCGCTCCGCCTTCTGCACCATGTTCACAATGCGGCGGAATTCGGGCAGGCTCATGCCGGTCTGTGCCGCGATGTCCGAAATCTCGATGCGGATACGCTCGACCGAATCGGCCTCCTTCTCGGCGAAGGCGGCCCATTTCTTGTCCTTGCCCGCCATTTCGGAGAGCCAGTTTTCGTCCAGTTCCTTGCCGATATATTCCTTGAGGAAGTCGGCGCGCTTCACCTTGTGCCGTTCGGCAAGGCGAAGCATCTGCCCGCCAAGCGCGGTCAGACGGCGGTTGAAGGCATAGAGATTGTCGACGAGAAACTCGATCTTCGTCGCGTGGAACTGCATGCTCTCGACCTCGGCCGTGAGCTCGTCCGACAGGTTCTCATATTGCGTCTCGCGCGCCTCGGGAAAGCTGTCGCCGCGGGCCAGCGATTCCATCCGGTCGGTCTGCAATGTCTCGAACTGCCGGAACAGCGTCGTGATCCGGGCAAAACGTTCGATTGCATCGGGTTTGAGCGCGGCTTCCATCTGCGCGAGGGAGAGCGTGTTGTCCTCTTCCTCCTCGTCGTCGCGCTTCGACTTTTCGCCGTCCTCGCCATCTTCGGAATCGCTGTCGTCGTCGTCGTCATCGTCGTCTTTGAACGACGGGCCGGCGGTTTCCTCGCTGATTTCGCCGTCCTTGCCGTCATCCTCGTTCTCGAGGTTTTCGGGCGCCGGCTCCTTCGACAGCATCGCGTCGAGATCGAGAATCTCGCGAAGCTGCATTTCTTCGTTATTGAGCGCTTCGGACCAGTGGATGATCGCGTGGAAGGTGATCGGGCTCTGACACAGGCCCATGATCATCATGTCGCGGCCCGCCTCGATTCGCTTGGCGATGGCGATCTCGCCCTCGCGGCTGAGCAGTTCGACCGCGCCCATTTCGCGCAGATACATGCGGACCGGATCGTCGGTCCGCTCGTTCGTCTCTTTCTTCTTGGCCGGGGCCTGATGCTCGGTCTTGGGATCCTTCGCATCCGCGGCATCGTCGGCAATTTCATCGACGCCGCCCGCATCCGAACCGTCCGAATCGCCGTCGCCTTCGGAATCGTCGTCGCTTTCCACGATATTGACACCCATCTCGCTGATCGCGGACATCACATCCTCGATCTGCTCGGACGACATCTGATCCTGGGGCAGCGCCTCGTTCAGTTCGTCATAGGTGATGATGCCGCGCTTCTTGGCACGCGCGATCAGCTTCTTGATCGCGCCTTCGTTCAGATCGATGAGCGGCGCATCGCCGGTTTCGCCCTTGTCAGCCATGTTCGGTCGTTCTGCTCTTTCCTGCCGTATCGTCCGCGACATTTGCGGATGGTGTCCCTCGCGAGGCTGCCATTTGCACAAGACGGCGTTCGAATTCCAGTTTTCTGTTAAGCAAACGCTGCTGCTCCACAAAAGCTCCCTGCGGATCTTCTGCGAAACGCGCGGTCGCGTCGGCCAGCGCCGCCTCGATCGCCGGTTTTTCGACCAGCAGTCCGATGGCTTCCGCCAGTTCTTGCGTGGCTTCGGCCGGCGTTGTTCGATCGGTCAAGAAGGCAAATCGCATGCCGCCGATCGTCTCCCTGTCGGGCAGGGCCAGTCCACGTGCTTGCAATATGGCCGCAATATCATTTGTTTCAAGCGGTTTTCTGCGCCCTGTCCCGTCATTGGCCATGCTCTCATCGACAAGCGAGAGCATCGCGTCCAGCAAGGCAGCATGCTGCGGATTGTCGGGATGAAGCCGGGCGAGCCGCTCGGCATAATGGTCCAGGCATTCGGGATGGCGCATCAATCCGACGAGGATCGCGGCTGTGAGACGACCTGCGGCTGCGCGTAGAGTGTTGGCCTTGATACTAGCTGAGGGTGGAGCAATCGCGGGCCGCCGGTCGAAACCGCGATTTCCCGCCGGTGGCCGCACGAAACCCTGGCCCCGTTCGCGCCGGGGAAAGGCGAACGCCCCGTAGCGATCGAGCAGTTCGCGGCGATAGAGCGAGCGTATGTCACTGTCCGCGATGGTGTCGACATGGGCGAGCAGGCGGCTCTTCAAACCCGCCTTGTCCTCCGGCGTCGAAAGCGGCGCGGCGGCGCGTTCGTGGCGCCAGATGATCTCGGCCAGCCCCTCGCCTTGTTTGAGAAGTTCGGCAAACGCACCGGCGCCGTCGCGGCGGATGAGATCGTCGGGGTCCATGCCTTCGGGCAGGGTACAGATCCGAAGGCTGTGTCCCGGGCGCAGCATCGGAAGCGCCCGCGATATCGCCCGCATCGCCGCGCGTTGCCCCGCCGCATCGCCATCGAAACACAGCACTGGCACGGGAACGAGCCGCCACAATATCTCCAGCTGCGCATCGGTCAGCGCGGTGCCCATCGGGGCCACGGCATCCGCAATTCCCGCATCGGCGAGTGCGACGACATCCATGTACCCTTCGACGACGACGATCCGGTTCGCCTGCCGCGACGCAGGTGCGGCACGGTGGAGGTTATAGAGCGTGCGGCCCTTGTCGAAGACCGGCGTTTCGGGCGAATTGAGGTATTTCGGCGCCTTGATAGCGGTATCGAGTATCCGCCCGCCAAAGCCGACGACGCGTCCCCGGCGATCCTGAATCGGGAGCATGAGCCGCCCGCGAAACCGGTCATAGGGGGGCTTGTTCTCGACATCGATGAGCAGGCCCGCCTCGACCAGCATTTCGGTCGGAAAGCCCGACAGCGCTTCCTTTATCGCGCCGCGCGAATCGGGTGCATAGCCGAACCCGAATTCGCGCACCGCTTTTTCCGAAAAGCCCCGCTGGCCAAGGTATTGCCGCGCCATGTGCCCCATGTCGGAGGCAAGATTGCGGACCATCCACGCCTGCGCCTCGGCGAGCACGTCGTGCAGCGTGGCGCGCTGTTCGGCCGCCTGCGCCGCGCGGGGATCGGGGGCGGGCATTTCAAGGCCCGCCTCGCTCGCCAGCTCCTTGACCGCGTCGATAAAGGGCAGGCCGCGCTGATCCGTAAGCCAGCGGATGGCATCGCCATGCGCACCGCAGCCAAAGCAATGGTAGAACCCTTTTGCGTCATTGACGTAGAAACTGGGCGTATTTTCGTTGTGGAAGGGGCAGCACGCCTTGAACTCGTGCCCCGCCTTCTGCAGGCGCGTGGTCCGGTTGACGACCGCGGAAAGCGTGATCCGCGATCGCAATTCGTCCAGCCATTGCGGGGAAAGCGCCATGGCCGCCTCCCTGCGCGGATGAAGCGCCGAAATCAAGCCGCGCTTGCGACGCCCCCTCGCGGCTCCGCCGACGTTCGCCGATTCAGCAGCCGCCCGTCGCCTGTTGTGCGGGGGCGGGGCCCTCGGCCGTGCCGATCCTGCCGCCGGCGATAAGCTGATAGGCCTGCGCCGGACCGGCGGGCGGCAGCGTGCCCTGCCAGAAGAACGTGATCGGCGACCCTGCGCGCCAACCCTCACCGCCGACCACGGAATAGAACAGCCCGCCATTGACGCAGCGAACCTCGAGCCGTGCATCGCCGCCGAGCGCGGCCTGTGCCTCGGCTTCCGCGAACCCGGCCACGCCCGCATAGCCGAAGACGGGGACGGCGGTGCGAAACGCGCTCGCCCGTTCGTCCGGGGTCACGCGCATTACATAGGTGAAGATCGTGGTTTCGGGCAGTTCGGCCGGGTTGCAGGCGGTTCCGCTGGTCTCGATCGGACAGGCGACGAAGGATTCGATCGTGCCCGTGGTTCCGTCCGGCCCTTCGAAGCTGGACCGTATCATCGGCCCGCGCGGACCCTGAATGCGGGGGCCAATCATGCTTCGCGCGAAATCTTCGGTATGGAGAAGCTCGCCATCTTCCGGCTCGGCATCGTCGATCACCTGCTCGGCAACGGTTTCTTGCCGAGCCGGTTCGCCCTGCGAACACGCGCCGAGCACGACGGTCAATGCGCCCATCGCGACGAGGCGCGGCGTTTCTGCAATCCGCCCCATCATCAGGCCAGGCTTTCCTTTACCAGGCGGCTGGCGTTGCTCATGTCGAGGACCGCGCCGTGCCGCGCTTTCAATTCCGCCATGACCTTGCCCATGTCCTTCATCCCGGTGGCGCCGGTGTCGGTTTTGATCTTTTCGATCGCGCCCTTCGTTTCCGCCTCGTTCATCTGCTGCGGCAGGAATTCCTCAATCACGGCGAGCTCGCCCTGTTCCGCCTGTGCGAGTTCGGTGCGGCCGCCCTCATTATACATCGCGATCGATTCCTTGCGCTGCTTCGCCATTTTCTGAAGCACCTCGATCACCATGGCATCGTCATCGGCCGGCTGGCCCGATGCGTTCCCAGCGCGCATCTCGATGTCGCGGTCCTTGATCTTGGCGAGAATCAGGCGGACCGCGGCCAGCCGTTCCTTGTCCTTGTCCTTCATTGCCTGAATCTGGGCGGATTTGATCGTGTCGCGCAGCATGTGCCATGTCCATTCGTATAGGAGATTGGTTGAACCGCGTCGGTAGCGGTAAAAACGTCGCGTTCCTAGCTTGACCGCCGCCCCGCGCGAGGCTAGCCGCTGGGCCTTAGCGAACATCGCCGAACCACTGGACAAGAACGGAGCGCCCACACATGGCCGACGCCGCAACTACGCATGCGCCACAACCAAAGGGAGCGACCGCCGCTCTGGTTTTCGCGGATGGTCATGTGGCGTGGGGCAGGGGCTTTGGCGCGACCGGCCACGCGGTTGGCGAGATGTGTTTCAACACCGCCATGACCGGGTATCAGGAGGTGATGACCGATCCCTCCTATGCCGCGCAGGTGGTGTGCTTCACCTTCCCGCATATCGGCAATGTCGGATCGAATGCGGAGGATGTCGAGGGCGCGGTGGATAGCGCGGTCGGATGCGTCGTGCGCGAGGATGTCACCGACCCGTCCAATTTTCGCAGCATGGGCGACTTTCCCGCCTGGATGCGGGAGAATGGAAAGATCGGCATCGCCGGGCTGGACACGCGCGCGCTGACCCGCCGCATCCGCGTGCAGGGGGCGCCCAATGTCGCGATCGCGCACGATCCCGATGGCAATTTCGACATTCCCGCGCTGCTTGCCCGGGTGCAGGGGTGGCAGGGGCTCGAAGGACTGGACCTTGCCGGACCCGCGAGCCGCGAGGTGCAGGAAAGCTGGACCGGCGACGTGTGGGAACTGGGCACCGGTTATGGCGCCGCGGCGGACGAGGCGCGCCCGCATGTTGTCGCCATGGACTTCGGGGCGAAGGACAACATTTTCCGCAATCTGGTGCGGGCAGGGGCGCGGGTGACCGTGGTCCCGGCACGCGCCACGGCGGATGAGATCATGGCGCTCGAACCCGATGGCGTGTTCCTGTCGAACGGGCCGGGCGATCCGGCGGCGACGGGCGAATATGCGGTGCCGGTGATCCGCGCATTGCTCGATCGCGACGTGCCGATCTTCGGCATATGTCTGGGGCATCAGATGCTGGCGCTGGCCGCCGGTGCGAAGACGACCAAGATGCATCAGGGGCACCGCGGCGCCAACCACCCGGTGCAGCGCGTCGGCGAAACCTGGGGCGACACCCAAGGGTTGGTCGAGATTACCAGCATGAACCACGGCTTTGCGGTCGATGGCGACACGCTGCCCGATGGAGTGGTGGAAACGCACCGCTCGCTTTTCGACGGGACCAATTGCGGGATTTCGATCCGCGGCAAGAAGGCGTTCGGAGTGCAGTATCACCCAGAGGCTTCGCCGGGACCGCAGGACAGTTTCTACCTGTTCGAGAGGTTCGTGGGTGAGTTGGGGTGAGGGTCAGATCTTTGAATAGATACCACGCGTTGCATGTCTGGCTTCCCCAACAAGGCGAAAGACCCCTCCGATGGTGGTGAAGTTACAGCCACCCTCTTTCGCAGCTCCGGGTAGTTCAGAATTGAACAAAGACTTTGTGAACGAACCTGTACGAAAGAGCTGTTCATAGGCTCTGATTAATTCGGATTCGGTGACGCCTTCTTCATATGGTCGTCCGCCGCGGTTGTTAGGGATAAGGTAGATCAAAGCACGTTCGCCCCGCCTCCGGCCCCAGCCTTTTACCCAAAAACGAGTTTTTGCCTCGGGCTTGGGTATCTCCGTGCCCGAGGTTGCAACGGCTTCTATTCTCCTGATGATATCCATCCAAAAGCTCCTCTTGCGATTATCGGAGGTTAATAGCCTTAATTATGCCCAAACGCACTGACATCTCATCCATCCTCGTCATTGGCGCGGGGCCGATCATTATCGGGCAGGCTTGCGAGTTCGACTACTCGGGCACGCAGGCGATCAAGGCTTTGAAGGAGGAGGGCTACCGCGTCATCCTCGTCAATTCCAATCCGGCCACGATCATGACCGACCCGGAAATGGCCGACGCCACCTATGTCGAGCCGATCACGCCCGAATTTGTCGAGAAGGTGATCGCGAAGGAGCGGCCCGATGCCGTCCTGCCGACCATGGGCGGGCAGACCGCGCTGAACTGCGCGCTGACGCTGGCCGAAACGGGGGTGCTCGACAAATATGGCGTGCAGATGATCGGCGCCGATGCCGACGCCATCGACAAGGCCGAAAACCGCCAGCGTTTCCGCGAGGCGATGGACAAGATTGGCCTCGAAAGCGCACGCTCGGGCATCGCCCATTCGATGGAGGACGCGCTCGCCGTGCTGGAACGCACGGGCCTGCCCTCGATCATCCGGCCGAGCTTTACGCTGGGCGGCACGGGCGGCGGCATTGCGTATAACCGCGCAGAGTTCGAGAAGATCGTGCGCGAGGGGCTGGAGGCCAGCCCCAAGACCGAAGTTCTGATCGAGGAATCGCTGCTCGGCTGGAAAGAATACGAGATGGAAGTCGTCCGCGACCGGAACGACAATTGCATCATCATCTGTTCCATCGAAAACGTCGATCCGATGGGCGTGCACACCGGCGATTCCATTACCGTGGCGCCCGCGTTGACGCTGACCGACAAGGAATATCAGATCATGCGCAACGCCAGCATCGCGGTGCTGCGCGAGATTGGCGTGGAAACCGGCGGTTCGAACGTGCAATTCGCCGTCAACCCGGACGATGGCCGCCTCATCGTGATCGAGATGAACCCGCGCGTGTCGCGGTCGTCGGCGCTGGCGTCCAAGGCAACGGGCTTTCCGATCGCGCGCGTCGCCGCGAAGCTGGCGGTGGGCTATACGCTGGACGAGATTACGAACGAGATCACGGGCGCCACTCCGGCGAGTTTCGAGCCGACGATCGATTACGTCGTGACGAAGATCCCGCGCTTTGCCTTCGAAAAGTTCAAGGGCGCCGACAATCGCCTCTCCACCGCGATGAAATCAGTGGGCGAAGTCATGGCGATCGGCCGCAATTTCAAGGAATCGATGCAGAAGGCGCTGCGCGGTCTGGAGATCGGGCTGGACGGTTTCAACCGGATCGAGGAACTCGAAGGGGCGACAAAGGATCGGATCGTCGAGGCCTTGTCGGTTGCGCGGCCCGAACGGCTGGTCGTCACGGCGCAGGCGTTTCGCGAGGGGCTGAGCGTGGACGAGGTCCATGCCGTCACGAAATATGACAAATGGTTCCTGCGCCACATTCACCAGATCATCGCCGAGGAAAGCATCATCCTGAAGGAAGGTGTGCCCCGCACGCGCGAGGGTCTGCTCCGGCTCAAGGCGATGGGCTTTTCGGACAAGCGGCTCTCGACGCTTGCCGTGCGCAGCATTGGCGTGGCGGGCGGCATGGCGGAGACACAGGCGAAGCGGTCCGGCCTGCTGCACGATGCGATCAAGGCGATGGCGGGCGGCACGTCTGAAGACGAGATCCGCGAATTGCGCCACAAGCTCGGCGTGCGGCCGGTCTTCAAGCGTATCGACAGCTGCGCCGCGGAGTTCGAGGCGATCACGCCCTACATGTACTCCACCTATGAACAGCCATTGTTCGGGGAGGCGGAGAACGAAGCTGACCCCACCGACGCGAAGAAGGTCGTGATCCTTGGCGGCGGTCCGAACCGGATCGGTCAGGGGATCGAGTTCGACTATTGCTGCTGCCACGCCTGTTTCGCGCTCGGCGATGCGGACAAGGGCGGGGTCGGTTACGAAACGATCATGATCAATTGCAACCCGGAAACGGTCAGCACCGATTACGACACCTCCGACCGGCTCTATTTCGAACCGCTGACGGCGGAGGATGTGCTTGAGATTCTCGATGTGGAGCGGTCGCGTGGCACGCTGCATGGTGTGATCGTACAGTTCGGCGGGCAGACGCCGCTTAAACTCGCGCAGGCATTGGAGGATGCGGGCATTCCCATCCTCGGCACTTCGCCGGACGCCATCGACCTTGCCGAAAGCCGGGAGCGGTTTTCCGCGCTCGTCAACAAGCTGGGGCTGAAGCAGCCGGCGAACGGCATGGCGCGCAGTCAGGAAGAGGCGCGGGCGATCGCGGCGCGCATCGGCTTTCCCGTGCTCATCCGCCCGTCCTATGTTCTTGGCGGGCGCGCGATGGAAATCGTGGATAGCGAGGCGCAGCTCGATCAGTACATGGAAACCGCCGTGCACGTGTCGGGCGATCAGCCGGTTCTGATCGACCAGTATCTGCGCGATGCGATCGAATGCGATGTGGATGCGATCTGCGACGGGACCGACGTTGTCGTTGCCGGCGTGATGCAGCATATCGAAGAAGCGGGCGTGCATTCGGGCGACAGCGCCTGCTCGCTCCCACCCTACAGCCTGCCCGCCACGGTCATCGCGGAGATGGAGCGTCAGGCCGAGGCACTCGCCCATGCGTTGAAAGTCGTCGGGCTGATGAACATTCAGTTCGCGGTGAAGGACGGGGAGGTCTACCTGATCGAGGTGAACCCGCGTGCGAGCCGGACCGTACCTTTCGTCGCGAAGGCCATCGGGCAGCCGATCGCAAAGATCGCCGCGCGCGTGATGGCGGGCGAAAGGCTCGCCGATCTTCCGGTTATCGACCGGCATGTCGACCATGTCGCGGTGAAGGAGGCCGTGTTCCCGTTTGCCCGTTTCCCCGGCACGGACCCCGTATTGTCGCCGGAAATGAAATCCACGGGCGAGGTCATGGGGATCGATGCCGACTTCACCGCCGCCTTCATCAAGTCGCAGTTCGGGGCGGGCGCGAGCCTTCCGGAAAAGGGCATCCTGTTCGTATCGGTGAAGTCGACGGACAAGCAGACGATCCTGCCCGCGGTGCGCAAGCTTTCCGACAATGGTTTCGATGTCATCGCCACCTCCGGGACCGCGCGCTTCCTGTCCGAAAACGGCATTGCCGTCGATATCGTGAACAAGGTCGCGGAAGGCCGTCCGCATATCGTCGACCGGATCGTGGATGGCGATGTGGCGCTCATCTTCAACACGACCGAGGGTTGGCAAAGCCTGAAGGACAGCAAGTCGATCCGCACCGCCGCGCTGGAAGAGCGCGTGCCCTCCTATACCACCGCGGCGGCATGTGTGGCCGCCGCCGATGCGATCATCGCACAACGCGGCGGAAAGCTTGAAGTACGATCGCTTCAGTCCTATTATAGCGGATGAATTGACGACACATCGCATTTAGCGGGCAAACCGGTCGCCTTCCATCTGGCAAGGCGGCCGGTTTTCCTGTCCCACAAGAGTAAGGATTGGTTTCAAAATGGCCGTCGAAAAAGTCCCCATGCTGGCCGAGGGCTACGAAAAGCTGACGGCGGATCTGAAGGCGCTGCGCGAGGAACGCCCCCGGATCGTGGACGCCATCGAAGAGGCGCGTGCGCATGGCGACCTGTCCGAAAACGCCGAATATCACGCGGCGAAGGAGCGTCAGGGACAGGTCGAGGCGAGCATTGCCGATCTTGAGGATCGCGTCAGCCGTGCACAGATCATCGACCCCGCCACGCTTTCCGGCGACAAGGTCGTGTTTGGCGCAACCGTCAGCATGCTGGACGAGGATGACAAACCGATCCGCTATCAGATCGTCGGACAGACGGAGGCCGATGCGAAAAAAGGCCGCATCAGCTATTCCAGTCCGATGGGCCGTGCGTTGATCGGAAAGAAGGTTGGCGAGGAAATCGAGGTCACCGTGCCGTCGGGTGAAAGGTTCTACCTCATCGACAAGATCGAATTCATCTGAACCATGCCGGATAGGACATGGAAAAAGGCCCCGGATCGCGCGATCCGGGGCCTTTTTCTTATTCGGGGTCGGCAATCTTTTCATGATCGGCGAGATGCGGCTCCAGCAGGCGATGAAGATGCACGATCACATATTTCATTTCGGCATCGTCCACCGTGCGCTGCGCCGCGCTACGCCAGGCGTTCTCGGCGCTGTCGAAATCGGGGTAGACACCGACCAGATCGACCTGCTCGAGATCCTCGAATTCGATGCCGCGCGGGTCCTTGACCCGGCCGCCCAGAACGAGATGCAATTTCTGTCCCATCGCGCGTTGCTACCTTATGCTGCGGAATATTGTTGACGAGAAGCGACCGCGCGTCGTTCCTCGCAGTTCGCTTGCGTGCGGTAAACGAAAACGGCTTCGGCGCAAGACTTGCAAGCCTTGCCCCAAAGCCGGTTTTTCGACGTTACGCAATCAGCGGCGCAGACGAGAGACAAGGGTGCGGCCCTCGCGCATGGTGGAATGGGCCGCGCGTTCCAGCGTGTCGGCGGTCCGCTCACCCGCGCGCGATGCGCTGTCGATGGCGCTTTCGCCCGCGATCCGCGCGCTTCCGGTAAGGGCGCTCGTCGCCTCGGCGATGCTGTCGCCGATTTCCTCGAGCTTTTCCTGACTCGCATTGCTGGCGTCCTCTGCCATTTCGAGCAATTGCGCGCCATAGGTCGCGGCCAGTTCGGCAATCGTGCCGCCCGCGGCCATGACCGAACCACGGACCTTGCGGCCCGGACGGCCGGGCAGGGACACCGCGATGATTGCGCCGACCGCGAGCGCGCCCGCGACCGCGATGAACGGGTGTTCGCTCACGAAATCCTTCGTGGCAACCGCCGCGTCGCCGGCCCTGCTGCGCGCAGGGGCGGTGCTTTCGGCGATCCGATCCTGCGCCGCGGACACGCGGTCGGACAGGGTCGGCTTGGTTTCGGGTTCGGGATAAAGCTCCGTATTGGCTTGGTTCTGCATGAAAAATTCCTTGTAATTGGGGGGTATGGCCTCGCGCGGGATCAATAGTCCTCGTCGTCCGATCCGAACCCGAACAGGCCGGCGATACCGCCGATCATGGCACCGAGCACCGGCCGTCCCACGAACCACGCAACGAGCGCGGCCGCGCCGGCCTTGACCGCCTGGGGATGTTCGGATGCCGTTTCGCTCGCCTTGTCCGACAGGTGCCTGCCTTCTTCGGTGAGGCGGTTCTTGATCCGCGTGCCGACGCCGGCTGCGTCGAGATCGGCTTGCACGAGCGCCTTTTGCGTGTCGAACACGGTATGGGCGGCGCCGCGCAGCCGTTTCGCCTCCAGGACTTCGCTTTCTGTGACAGGCATTAACGGCTCTCCGTCCGGTCGGTGGTGGAAATGACGGTCTGCACATGGCGGAGCCGCTTCTGACCGGACTTCGCCAGGCCCAAAGCCACGAGCAGATAGACCAGTGTCACAACGGCGGTGGAGCCCCAGATCGTGATGAGCGTGCCCAGCGCGATGATGAGCCCGACCGTAAAGCCAATACCGGCCAACAGCGCAACGACCGCCGCCGCACCGAACCTGCCGACGATACCTCCAGCCTGTCCGGCGCCATAGGCGACGCGCTTCTTCTGAAAATCGAGTTCCGCCTCGGCCACCATCTTGCCATCGTCGATGAGCGCGCGAACGTCATCGAGCAGCGAGCGTTCGGCCGCCGGATCGGTTTCGATATGGGTATCGTAGGGGTCCGCGGGGTTCACCCGCGGATCGCCTGCGTCGGTATAGCTTTGTGTCATGCCAGCGGCCCCGTTTCGATCGCCTGGAGATTATCGCGGGCCGAAATGGCGCCCGTCGATCGGATCATCGTTTTCGATGTCGAGGCGATCACTTGCCCGAACGGAAAAGGCGAGCAAGCATGTAACCGGTCGCGGCAGCGATGCCGACGGCGGTGCCGGGGTTGGACCGGATATAGGTGCGCGTATCCTCGGTCAGCTCCTCGATGCTCTTGGAATCAAGCTTGGCGGCCTGCTCTTCGAGAGTGCGCGAGGCGGAACGGGCATAATCGCCATATTTCGGGCCGAGCTTTTCATCGAGAGTCGCGGCGTTTTCGTTGATCATGCGGCTGAGCGAGGTCAGGCCTTCGCTGGCCTTCGCCTTGCCCTGATAGGCATAATCGTTGGCCTTGGCCTTTGCCTGATCGCCATAGGCGGCGGCGTCGCCCTTGAACTGGCCGCCCTTTTCGTTGGCGCGTTCCTTGTACTGATTGCCGCGATCGAACGCCTCGGCCTTTAGCGCGGCGGCACCCGCCTTCGCTTCGTTCAGCGCGTTGGAGAAGCGCGACTTCGCCTCCGTCTTGTGATCGACGCCCAGCGTTTCGCGGTCGGTCGCGGTGGTCGCGCCCATGGCCGGGGTGGTGGTTGCGGTCGGTTCGGTGCTGATGGGGTCTGCCATGATAATTGTAATCCCTTCGTTGTTCGCCCCGGCGTTCGGGCGGTCTTGTGGCCGGATGCGCAATATTTCCGGCGGTTCTTTCAATCGTGCACGGGGGGAGCGCTATTCTCCCGCGCTTGTTGCCGCATTAACGGCTGTTGCCAGTCAAGGTTCCGGGAATTAGGGCGCTTTACGGATAGAGACGTAAGCATATTGCCTGCGACGCTTTTCCAATATCTTGCCGATGGTCGCCAACCGGCCCGTGCCGGGTATCGCCAGACAGAAGGAACGATTGAGCCATGACCGCCATTATCGACATCCATGCGCGTGAAATTCTCGACAGCCGGGGCAACCCCACGGTCGAGGTCGACGTCCTTCTCGAAGATGGTTCGATGGGGCGGGCGGCGGTCCCCTCCGGCGCGTCGACCGGCGCGCACGAGGCTGTCGAACTGCGCGATGGCGACAAGGATCGCTACATGGGCAAGGGCGTCACGAAGGCCGTCGATGGCGTGAACGGCGAAATCGCCGACCTCATCATGGGCCTCGACGCGGAGGATCAGCGCGACATCGACCTCGCCATGATCGACCTCGACGGCACGGCGAACAAGGGGCGGCTCGGCGCGAATGCCATGCTTGGCGTCAGCCTCGCTGTCGCGAAGGCGGCGGCGGCGGCGCGCGGCCTGCCGCTTTATTCCTATGTCGGCGGGGTTTCGGCGCACACGCTTCCGGTGCCCATGATGAATATCATCAATGGCGGCGAACATGCCGACAACCCCATCGATTTTCAGGAATTCATGGTCATGCCCGTCGGCGCCGACACGCTGAGCGAGGCGGTGCGATGGGGCGCGGAAATCTTTCACACGCTGAAAAAAGGCCTGTCGGAAAAGGGGCTTTCGACCGCGGTGGGCGACGAGGGCGGCTTTGCCCCCAACCTTGCGGGCACGCGCGACGCGCTCGATTTCATCATGCAGTCGGTCGAGAAGGCGGGCTTCAAGCCGGGCGAGGATGTCGCCATCGCGCTCGATTGCGCGGCGACCGAATTCTACCGCGACGGAAAGTATGAGATTTCGGGCGAGGGGCTTTCCCTCGACGGGGCCGAAATGGCCGATTACCTGGCAAAACTGTGCGAGGCCTATCCGATCCTCTCGATCGAGGATGGCATGGGTGAGGACGATCTCGACGGGTGGAAGGCGCTCACCGACAAGGTCGGCGACCGGGTCCAGCTTGTCGGTGACGACCTTTTCGTGACCAATCCGGAGCGTCTGACCATGGGCATCGGCAAGGGGCTGGCCAACTCGCTTCTGGTAAAGGTCAATCAGATCGGGACGCTCACCGAAACGCTGGAGGCTGTCACGATTGCGCAGCGCGCCGGATACACCGCGGTGATGAGCCATCGTTCGGGCGAGACCGAGGACAGCACCATCGCCGATCTCGCCGTGGCGACCAATTGCGGACAGATCAAGACAGGCTCGCTCGCCCGTTCCGACCGGCTTGCCAAGTATAACCAGCTGATTCGGATCGAGGAAGAGCTCGGCGCGAGTGCATGGTATCCTGGCCGCGCGGCATTCGGGCGTCTCGCGGGGTGATGCCGCGATAATCCCTCGTTACGAAAAACGGCGGTTTCGGCGCGAAACAGGCACCGGGCCGATTGCGATATGGGGCGCTCTTCCCTAGAGGTGGAGCGCCCCATTTTTGCCACATATCGTTTTCGGACCCATAATTGCCCTATCGTAACCTCGTTCTGCCTCTGCTTCTGGTGACCGGCTCGGTTGCGGCGGTGACCGCCTGCGCCCCGGACGTGAGCGAGCAGGTTTCCCCGATTCAGGGGACGGGCGTGGGCATCGATATCGAGGCGATCGACAAATCGGTCGATCCGGGCGACGATTTCTTTCTGTATGCCAACGGCAACTGGCTGAACGCGACGCAGATTCCGGCGGATCGGTCCTCGACCGGGTCGTTTCTCATCGCGCAGGAACGGGCCGAGGAACGGCTCCGCATGCTGGTCGAAGAAGTGGCCGGCACGCCGCAGGACGACGATACGCCGGAGGGCATGATCGCCCGCTACTACACCGCTTTCATGGATCAGCGCGCGATCAACCGGCGCGGACTTCGCCCCATGCGCGACGATTTTCGTCGTTATGCCGCGATCGATGACGTCGCGGACCTGTCGCGCGTTCTGGGCCGGCAGATGCGCGCCGATGTCGATCCGCTGAACGCGATGGATTTTCATACCGAAAACCTTTTCGGCCTGTTCGTGACCCGCGCGCTGACCGAAGAAAACGTCGTGCCCTATGTGCTTCAGGGCGGGTTAGGCCTTCCCTCGCGCGATTATTATCTGTCCGACAGCCGCGACATGGTTCGTATCCGCGGCGAATATCGCGACTATATCGCGCGCATGTTCGGCACCGTCGGTGTGAAGGACGGATATGCGCGCGCGGACGATATTATCGCGCTTGAAACCGCGATCGCACGCGCGCATGTACCCCGCGAACAGAGCGAGGATTTTACGCGATCCTCCACGCTATGGTCGCGCGGCGATTTCGAAGAAAAGGCGCCCGGTATCGATTGGGATGCCTTCTTCGGTGCGGCATCGCTCGCCGAGCAGGACCGCTTTGCCGCCTATCACGCGGACGCCATAGCCGGAATTTCCGCGCTGGTCGCGAGCCAGCCGCTCGACGTGTGGAAGGATTGGCTGCGCTTTCACAGGCTCAGCCAGTATGCGAACGTGCTGCCATCGCCGATCGGCCGGGCGCATTTCGATTTCTACGGTCGGGTGCTCGGCGGGCTCGACACGCAGCCGTCGCGCGAAACGCTCGCGATCAAGGCACTTGGCGAAAATTTCGGCGATGCGCTGGGCCGCCTGTATGTGGAGCGCAACTTCTCCGCCAATCAGCGCCGCGATATCGAGATCATGGTCGCACGGGTCAAGCGCGCCTTTGCGCAAAGGGTCGGTGCGCTCGACTGGCTCGACCCCGCGACCCGGCGCGAGGCGTTGAAGAAGGTGAAGGGCATCGAGGTCGGGATCGGCTACCCCGACCGTTACGACCGGTATGACGGGCTGCAACTGACGGGCAAATCGGCCTATGGCATGACTGTCGCGGCGGAGCGGGCGGCCTATCGCCGCGCCTTGGCGAAGATTGGCAAACCGCTCGACCGCAGCGAATGGTGGCTGTCGCCGCACGTGGTCAACGCGCTCAACCTGCCGGTTCAGAATGCATTGAACTTTCCGGCGGGCATATTGCAACGTCCGTTCTACGATCCGGAGGCCGACCCGGCCGCAAATTACGGCGCGATCGGTGCGATCATCGGCCATGAAATCAGCCATAGCTTCGACAATAACGGCGCGGCCTTCGATGCCGACGGCCGCATGCGCAATTGGTGGGGTGCGGCGGACGCGGAGGAGTTTCGCCGCAGGGGGCAGGACCTCGCCGAACAATATTCGCGCTATCGCCCGTTCGCGGATGCGGCGGTCGACGGCCGGCTTACGCTGGGTGAAAATATTGCGGATCTTGCGGGACTTGCCGCCGCATATGATGCGTATCGCGCCTCATTGCGGGGTAAGGAGCCCCCGGTGATCGAGGGATTTACCGGGGATCAGCGGTTCTTCATCGCCTATGCGCAGGCTTGGGCCACGAAAACACGCGACGCCAAATTGCGGGCGCAGCTTGCCACCGATGCCCATGCGCCCGGCCGGTATCGGGCCGCGACCGTGCGCAATCTCGATGCATGGTATCGCGCTTTCGATGTGGAGGAGGGCGACGCGCTCTATCTTCCGCCGGAGGATCGCATCACGATCTGGTGAGCGGCGGGGCCTCAGGCGTCGCCGTTCTCGACCTCTTCGTGTGCCTGTTGTTCGAGCTCCTCGGTGCGCTCGATCTCGCGCTTCTTCTTCGGGTTGAGCAAATATTGCCACACGCCCCAGCCATTAACGAAGAACATCACGACATTCTGCAGCGCGATCGGCGTATTATTGCCGAGCATTCCGGCCCCGATCCACGCCACCGATACGACGGTGAACAGGACAAAGGCCCATCCCGTCACGCGCCGGCCCAGATCGGAGGCGATAAGCGCGGCGGCCGCGATCGTGCCGAGCGCGCCGAACCATTCCAGTATCGTGGTGATCAAGGCGTCATGTCCTTCATGGGATCAATGACGCCTCGTTCGTCGTGCGGTTCCGGTCATCCGGTGAAACGGGTGCGAAGATCGTATAGCGCGACCGCGGCGCGTGCCGCCTCGCCGCCCTTGTCCTTCTGCGCGGGGTCGGCCCGGACGCGTGCCTGTTGGTCGTTTTCGACGGTCAGTATGCCGTTGCCGATCGCGATCCCGTCCATGGTCAGCGCCATGATCGCACGTGCGCTTTCGCCCGCGACGATCTCGAAATGATAGGTTTCGCCGCGGATCACCACGCCGATCGCGACGAAACCATCATAACCGCCGCCCTCGACCGCGAGCGCGATCGCGCCGGGTATCTCAAGGGCGCCCGGAACGGTGAGCACCTCGACCTCGTGCCCCGCCTGTTCGAGCATCTGACGCGCGCCGCTGATCAACAGATCGTTGAATTCGTCGTAGAAGCGCGCTTCGACAATCAGAAATCGTGCCATTGTCTGTGTCCAGTCTGGTTCAGGCGTCAGGGATGGGGCGTTCGCCGACCACGGTCAGGCCGTAACCTTCGAGCGCGACAAGCGAATGATGCGAATTGGTGAGCAGGATCATTTCCTGCACCCCGAGCTCGGTCAGGATCTGTGCTCCGACGCCATAGTCGCGCAATTCGTCCATATCGTCCAACTTGGGCGCGTCGCGCAGCGCCATGCTACGGGACAAAAGATCCGGCGATTTGCGATTGATGACGACGATGACGCCTGCGCCTTCTTCCGCAATGGCCTGCATCGCGCGTTGCAGAATGCCCGCACGCGGGGTGTCATCCGCGAAAACATCGGGGAACAGGTCTAGCGCGTGCATCCGGACCAGCGTCGGGCTGTCCTTGGCAAGATGACCCAGGCAAAGTGCCAGCGTTTCCTCGCCCGTGGCCTTGTTGAAGAACGCCATGGCGGTCCAGTCGCCGCCCCACTGGCTTCGAAACCGGGTTTCGGCCCGCTTCTCGACCAGATGGTCATGTTCGCGGCGATAGGCAATGAGGTCGCGAATCGTGCCGATCTTCAGATTATGCGTGCGGGCGAATTCGACGAGGTCGTCCATTCGCGCCATCGTGCCATCGTCCTTCATGATCTCGCAAATGACGCCCGACGGGTTCAGCCCCGCAAGACGCGCGATATCGACCGCAGCCTCGGTATGGCCCGCGCGCACGAGCACGCCACCGTCACGCGCGATAAGCGGGAAGACGTGGCCGGGCGTGACGATGTCATCCGCGGTTTTGGCGGAATCGATTGCCACGCTGATGGTGCGGGCGCGATCGGCGGCGCTGATCCCGGTGGTGACGCCTTCGCGCGCTTCGATGGAGGTCGTGAACGCCGTTTCGTGGCGTGTGCGATTGTTCCGGCTCATGAGTTCAAGGCCGAGCTGTTCGACGCGCGTCTTGGCGAGAGCGAGGCAGATTAGTCCACGCCCGTGCGACGCCATGAAGTTGATTGCCTGCGGAGTGGCCATTTGCGCAGGAATGACGAGATCGCCTTCGTTCTCGCGATCCTCATCGTCGACGAGTACGAACATCCTACCGTTGCGGGCTTCGTCGATAATTTCTTCCGGGCTTGCAAGAACGGGACGATCGTCGTTCGAATCCAGGAAATTTTCGAGTTTTGCCAGCGTGTCCGAAGTGGGGTTCCAGTTCGCCTCATTGCAATCGCGCAGGGAATTGGCGTGCAATCCGGCCGCTCTTGCAAGCGCGGCGCGCGACATGCTGCCGCTGGAAACGATTTGACGGACACGGTCCTTGACCGATGGAGTTGCTATATTCTGCATGGTCGGCGCAATATCACACTCGAATGTGATTGCAAGCCATAATGCAACACCGCGATGTTATGAGAACGGGGCCCCGCTTACCACAAGGCCCCGTTCAACGATCGGGAATGGCTTTAGAACCAATATTCGCCGAAAAACCATTCCCAAATGCCGCCACCGCGTTCTTGGTAGTCCATAAACACCTCCATTATTTGGACCACTATATTAACCGCAGATTGACAAGAAGAAAAGCGATTTTATCCTACGAGCCGAATATTTTTGCGGGCCATATCAATCAACTCATGCGACGGAAGGGGATATCCATACAGATATCCCTGTCCAACTTTACAATCGTGGGATGCCATGATCGCCTGATCCTCGATCGTTTCGATTCCCTCCGCCACGAAGGACATGTTCGAAAGTCGCGTGGTCTGCGCCAGTGCGATGATGATCATTCGCGCGCGCTCATTCGTTTTCGCCAGCCGCACGAAGCTCTGGTCCAGTTTCACTTCGTCGCAGGGAAGATGGGCGAGCAGGCTCAAATTGGCTTCGCCCGTACCGAAATCGTCCAGGGAAACCTTGAACCCCGCCTCGCGAAGTTCGGTAAGATGGCGTGCGGCCAGTTCGAGATTCTCGATACGCGCGGTTTCTGTGATCTCCAGCATGATCCGGGATGCGGTTCCGCCGCCGACCATCACGTTGTCCTTGATGAATTGAACGAAATTGTCGTCGCACACCAGCGTCGCGGACACGTTGACCGATATGCGAAGGTCGCCTTCGGGAAGGAGGCTCGCCGTTCGTGCGGCCATGCGGAACGTGTGCGCCGTGAGCGGTTTGAGACGTCCGGCCTTTTCGATCTGGGGAATGAATTCGAAAGGGCTGATCTCGCCGCGTTCGGGATGTTTCCACCGGACCAGCGCCTCCGCACCGACGATTTGGCCGTTCTCGATCGACACTTGCGGCTGATACACCAGATAGATGTGGCCGTTCACGATCGCATGATCGAGCGAGGTGTGAAGCGAAAGCCGCCAGTTGACGTCCGAATCCTTCCTCTCGCTGACCAAGGCGATATGGGACACGCGGGTGGACGCGAGTTCCGCCGCGACCAGCGTCGCGCTGATTGCCTGTTGCGCGCTGTCGATCGGGACATCCTGTATCCCGAAGGAACAGCTAAAATCGAAAGTACGATTTTCGACGTGGATCGGCGCCCCGGTCAGCCCGACGAGATCCGCCATCCGCCCACGCGGGTCTCGCGTGTCGTCCAGCCATGCGAAATTGCCCGCGCCGTCGGAAAAGATTTCGCGAAAGCTGTCAGCCGCCAGCCGTTCGGCGATCTGCTGCATGAATTCACCATGCAATTCAGGATCGAGACTGCTCAGCACTTCCTCGAACCGGTTGACACGGGCGACGATCACCATGCCATCCTCGCGTTCGAGTTTTTCGGCAAGCGCGCCGAAATTTCGAAGACCTGAAAGATGATCGGTCCTGGCCGCCTGCGTCTTGAGCAGGCCGGCGATGCGCAGGATCGCGAACAGAAGCAGGAACACGACAGCCGCCCCCGCCTCCACGATCCGGTTGAGATGAAGCCCGGTAAACGGAATGACGAGACACGCCGCAACCGCAACGCCGTAAAGCGTGCGGCGGATCGCGGGCGGGTAATACACCGCGGCAAACACGATCGCGACGATGATGGCGAGCGCGAAGAGCCATCCCACCGCGACCGGCGGACCTTGCAGGAGGCTTTCCGCCGCGAAAAAGGCGAGCTGTATGCGCGGAACCATGTCGCCCGGGATCGCGACGACGCCCTGATCGAGAACAGAACCCGACGATGCCGAGCCTACGAGTACGCGTTTTCCCGTCAGCGGTAGATTGCCGCTGTCCAAAACGCGTGCCGGATAGATGGTGATTTCCGAATTGGCGTAGCGATAATCGATGAAATAGTAGTTTTTCAGATCGACAAAACCGGCGGCGGCCGCCGGGAAACTTGGCATTTTGCGATTGCCGACATCGAACGACGTCAGCGATTCCCACGCAAAGCCGAGCGCCGTCGCATGATAACGATCGACCGTGGCAACCGCGCCATCCAGCAGCGAGGAGCGTGACAGGCTCGGCAGGCCGCGCGAACTGCCGACCCCGTCGATCCATCCGATCGCCACGGGAACATCCGTCGCGTCGATCGCCGCGCCCAGTTCGGCAATCCCGCGATCGTCGGCTGAATAATTCCCCTGAAGATAAATGCCTTTGGGCCTGTACCGCGACAATTGCCGGATGACCTCGGCCTGCCGCTGCGCAATGCTAAGCGTGGAGTCGGCCGTCTGATCGACGTCGACGATGACGGTCTGACCCGAAACGGGCTTGTCCTCCAGCCGGTAGAGCGCGATCCAGATCATCTCCTCGATCGGATCGGCCGCACCGACGAGTGCAAGCAACCCGGCCGCAACAGCGGCCGCGGCCAGCTGATACACACGGGACAGCGATGCTGTCATGGGTCAGATCTCGCTCGCAGGGCTATGCATCTTGGAAACGGGTATCACAGTTTTGTTTAACAACATCGCAACCCGCTCTACGGCATACGCCATCGAACGCAGAATTCGCCATTTCGATCAGTCGGTCAAATTCGAACTTCCGGACGAACCGGCGCTGTCCTCGCCCGCTTCATCCGCATCCGTATCTTGCTCGTCGCCGTTTTCCGGAACATCGATGTGGATGTCCACACGCCGGTTTCGCGCGCGATTGCTCTCGTTCGCCGTGCCATCGAGATTGGCGTTGGGTGCCAGCGGACGCATTTCGCCCAAAGCGATGATCTCGATCCGGTCCGCGTCGATGCCATTGTCTTCCAGCATGGCGGCGACGGCCTCTGCGCGTTGGCGCGAGGCGCGCAGGTTGGCCTCGTCATATCCGGCCGAATCGGTATGACCACGCAGAATTATCGCGCCGCCCGCCTTCATCTGCGCCGTGCCCAGAAGCTCCTCGACTTTCTCGCGCGCCGAGTCGGACAGCCGCGTGCCGCCTTCGCCGAAGGATATCGTCGCATCGAGCGGTTCGAGCGCCGGTTCCTCAATCACGTCTTCGGAAAAATCGCTGCGCAGGATGGATGCCGGGCTGGAATTGGGATCGGGAAGGCCGGTGTCCATCGTCACGGAAGGGGCGGGTGCCGGCGTTTCGGTATCGGGGTCGTTGCATGCCCCGACCATGGCGAACGCGCCCATTGCGAGGACGGTTGCGATCGGCTTGGATGTCATTCGCATTTTCATGTCGCTTCCCCCAGCGGGCCTTCCTGACCTCCGGCCTGGTTCGCCCCGGTCTCGGCCTCGGCCTTTGCCTGTTTCTTTGCCCGTTTCTCTTTCTTGGCCTGCACCTTCTCGGTCACCGGATCCTCAGGCGGAGAGTAGGATATGACGGTGTCGCCCGCAGCAGGAGTGGGGCGGGTGGCGTGGGTGAAGAACCGGATCCCGCCGCCCTTGCGCACCAGTAGAAGGAAATCGGCGTCGGCCGGAAGAGCGGCCTGCGCCTCCTCGAAACCGAAGCGTTCGGACAGGCGCGTCTTGCGAAATTCCCAGCCCTGCTGCTGCCGCCGATATATTTCGTCCATGTCGACGCCCGATTCGAACAGGCTGCGGCCGCGGATCGACGGGGGCAGGGCGCGGGGGTCGTCATGCGCGCCCGCCTCGCCCAGCTGATACACCGCATCGCGGCCGATTTCAGGCGCGAACTCGTTACAGACGAGCGCGTTATACGCTTCGTTTTCCGTCGCGGCGACGAGCACGCCGAACCGCGAAAGGTCGAGCGAATGTTCCGTCGATTCGGCGAGGATTTCGCCGTGATACGTCTGCACTCCCTGTTGCCGCGCCTTGGAAAGACGCCACCAACTCGTATCGGCGATAAGCACGGGCACCTCGATATCCGACATTTCCTTCGCAAGCGCGATCGACCACGGCGTTGCGCCGACCATCAGAATGCCCGGCGTCGTGGAGCCGGTGACCTTCAGCCAACGGGATACGATGCCGACCGTAAAGCCATGCGCCACGATCGTCGCCACGACGACGGCGAAGGACAGGCTGATGAGGATGGACCCGTCGCCATAGCCGAGGTCGGAAAGCCGCAGGGCGAACAGGCCCGAAATCGCGACCGCGACAATGCCGCGCGGTGCGATCCAGGCAAGGAACAGCCGCTCGTTCCAGGGAACCTTGGAGAAGGCGAGGCTGAGAAGGATGGTCGCCGGCCGCACGAGGAACAGGATCGCCAGCAGGAACAGCACGAACCGCCATTCCAGCAAGGCCAGCGATTCCCGTTCGAGCGAAGCGGACAGCAGGACGAAAATGCCCGATACCATGATGACCGCGATGTTCTGCTTGAACGGGTGGATGTCGCGCAGCGAATCCACCTTCATGTTGGCAAGCGCGATGCCCATAATGGTCACGGCAACGAGGCCGGTTTCCTGCTGTATCGTGTTGGAGGCGACGAACAGCGCGACCACGACCACGAGCAGGACCGGTGCCTTCAGATATTCCGGCACCATGCCGCGGGGGAAACTCCACGCGATGGCCCAGGCCGCGGCATAGCCGAGCACGGCAGCGGCGATCGCGGCGAATACGAGTTGGGGAACCACGTCGAATATGGTCGCGCCATTGGCCGATGCGCGGAAATACTCATAGGCGATCACCGCGCACATCGCGCCGAAGGGATCGTTCACGATCGCCTCCCATTTTAGGATCGCGGCCGGTCTTTGCGCCACGCTCGACTGTCGCAGGAGCGGCAGGACGACCGTTGGCCCGGTCACCACCAGAATGCCGGCGAACAGGATCGATACCGGCCAGACCAGCCCGGCGATGTAATAGCAGGCGAGCGACCCTGCGAACCATGCGATCGGCACGCCCAGAACGACGAGCCGCCAGACCGCGCCGCCCGTTTTCTTCAATTCCTTGAAATTGAGGCTCAAGCCGCCTTCGAACAGGATGAGCGCAACGCCGATGGCAACGGCCGGCTCCAGCAATTCGCCAAAGGCGTGATGCGGGTCCATGATGCCGAAAACCGGGCCGACAGCGAACCCGGCGACCATCATCAGCACGATGGCAGGCCAGCCGGTTCGCCACGCGACCCACTGCGCCCCGATACCCAGGACACCGACGAGGGCGATTACGAGAGCTTGTTCTTCCATGTAGATCCGTTGCTGCCACAGCGGCAGGGCATGGGCAAACGAAAGCTGCGCAATGCGCCCGGATTTCGCCCGGGCAAGACGGTGCGCATGGAACCGCGAGCCCGGCGTGGGGGTTAGGCTGTTGACGACGGGCGCGATGGCGATTGCCGCCCGGTGCTGCAACGTGCAGCATCGGACGATCGCCCGATACCGAATATGTACGAGACAGGGGACGGCCATGCCGACAGCATCTTCACCATATGATCTGCCCCGCGGCGGATGGATTGCCGCGGCGAAACAGGCCTGGGCGCGCGGCGGCGACGATAACATTAGCCTGATCGCGGCGGGCGTCGCGTTCTATGGATTTCTCGCGATGGTTCCGCTCATGGCGGCGACGGTGCTGACCTACGGGCTGATCGCCGACCCGCAAAGCGTCGCGGCGCAGATGCAGTCACTCGCACAGGATCTGCCCGGAAGCGCGGCCGAGCTTGTGCAGGATCAGCTTTCCGCGGTGGTCGAAAGCTCGTCCTCGAAAAAGGGGCTAGGGTTGATTCTTGCCTTGCTGGTTGCATTGTTCAGTGCGCGCAAGGGCGCAGGTGCGCTCATCATCGCGCTCAATATCGCATATGAATGCAAGGAAGGTCGCGGGTTTATCGCGAAGAACCTGACGGCCATCGCCGTGACGGTCGGCGGTGCGCTGATCGCGCTTCTTTCGGTCGGCGCGATCGCGGCGCTGGGCTTTCTCGACGGATTGCTTGCTGCCGCGCCGGCGGTCTTTGCGCCTTTGGGCAAGATCCTGGCCTATATCGTGCTGGCGGCCGCGATCACCGGCGGGGCCGCGCTCCTGTTCCGCTATGGCCCGGCTTGCGAGACGGCGGCGTTAAAATGGCTGACCCCCGGCTCGGTGCTGGCCGCAGTGGGTATCGTGATCGCGACCTTGCTTTTCGGCTATTACGTATCGAACTTCGGAAATTACAACGCGACCTATGGTTCGCTGGGCGCGGTGATCGTGCTGCTGACCTGGATGTGGGCGTCGGCCTATATCCTCCTGCTGGGTGCGGAAATGAACGCCGCTTTGATCGCGAGCAATGCCACCGCCCCCGAATTGTGAGCAAACCGCCCACCGCCGATTGCCGGGGGCGCACAATCGTTATAGCAATGCGCGCGCCGTGATTGCCCGCTCCTTCCCTCGCCCCTGTCGATGACAACGCTTGTCGGACACGAAACGCCGTGGCGCCAATGGCGTGCCGCAGTGGCGGACGAACGGCTCCACCATGCATGGCTGCTCACCGGCATGGCGGGTATCGGCAAGGCGCAGTTCGCGGTCCATGCCGCCGCCGCTCTGGTAGAGGTGGACGGCACGCCGCAGCCACCTGCGACATCGCATCCCGATATCCTCATCCTGACCCGCCCACCGGCCAGCAAGGATGACGAGAAAAAGATGGAGGAGGGCAAGCCCTTCGCCACGAAGCGCAGCATCAATGTGGAACAGGTGCGCGCGATGCAGCGGCGGTTGAACACGCGGCCGACACTCGGTCCAAGGCGCGCGATCATCATCGATTCTATCGATGATCTCGAAAAATCGGCGGTGAACGCGCTCCTCAAAAGCCTGGAGGAGCCGCCTGCGGGTACGGTATTCCTGCTCGTATCGCATCGGCCGGGCGGGCTTCTGCCGACGGTGCGTTCGCGGTGCCGGATCCTACGGTTCACTGCGCTCGACAATGCGCAGATGCATCAGGTGGTGGGCGATGCGGCACCCGATGTGTCGCCCGACATTCGCGAGGCCGCGATTGCCGCGGCGCATGGTTCGCCCGGCGCGGCGCTTGGCTTCATCGCGAAGGATATGGCGCCAATCCGTCACGAGCTGATCGGGATCGCCGCGCATGGCGATACGGATTTCGCGCGGCGCGGCGCCCTTGCCAAGGCGATCGGAACGAGGCCCGACCGCGACCGGCTCGTGGCGAGTGTGGATCTTGCCCGCACGATCTGCGCTGCGCGAATGCACGATGCGACGAGGGGCGAACAGGCGCGGCTCATCACGGCGCATGCGGCGTTGACGCGGCTGGGCGCCGAAATCCCCTATGCCAATTTCGACCCCGGACTGACCGTGGTGGAAATCGGCGGGTTGCTGGCGGATATTGCGATGCCTAAAGGGGAGGGCAACTGATCGCCGCAACTCGTGGCACTTCGCATATGCATGAAAGAGACGCGCCACCCATGGCCGAGCCGTATTACATCACCACCGCCATCCATTATCCCAATGGCAAGCCGCATATCGGCCACGCGTATGAAACCATCGCCGCCGATGTCGCGGCCCGGTTTCAGCGGTTGCGCGGGCGGGAGGTGCGGTTTCAGACCGGCACCGACGAACACGGTCTGAAAATGATGCAGAAGGCACGCGATCTCGACGTGACCCCGCGCGCGTTGAGCGACGAAATGTCCTCCCATTTCAAGCATTTGTTCGACATGCTTGATATCAGCTATGACCGTTTCATCCGCACGACCGAGGATGCGCATCACGCCGCTAGCCAGGCGCTGTGGTCCGCCATGGCCGCGCGCGGCGACCTGTATCGCGATCGTTACGAGGGTTGGTATTCGATCCGCGACGAAGCGTATTACGACGAAAGCGAGCTGAGCGACGGGGAGGGGGGCGAGAAGCTTTCGCCGCAGGGAACGCCTGTCGAATGGACGGTGGAGGAAAGCTGGTTCTTCCGTCTTTCGAAATATCAGCAGCCTTTGCTCGACCTGTACCGCCAAAACCCCGATTTCATCCGCCCCGAAAGCCGCCGCAACGAGGTCATGCGCTTTGTCGAAGGCGGGCTGCGCGACCTCTCCGTATCGCGCAGCAGCTTCGACTGGGGCGTGAAGGTGCCGGGAAGCGAAGACCATGTCATGTATGTCTGGGTCGATGCGCTGACCAACTATCTGACAGGGTTGGGCTATCCGGATACGAATGGCGATTTTGCGCGGTTCTGGCCTGCAGACGTGCATCTCATCGGCAAGGATATCGTGCGTTTTCATGCCGTTTACTGGCCGGCTTTCCTGTTGAGTGCGAACCTGCCGGCGCCGCGGCAGGTGTTCGGCCATGGCTTTCTGCTCAACCGTGGGCAGAAGGAATCGAAATCGCTCGGCAATGTGACCGATCCGGTCGGGCTGGTCGAAACCTATGGCGCGGACGTGCTGCGCTATTTCCTCATGCGGGAAATCGCGTTCGGGCAGGATGGAAGCTATTCCGCAGAGGCGATCGTAACACGCGCAAACGCGGAACTCGCCAACAGCTTCGGCAATCTGGCGCAGCGTGTCTCCTCCTTCATCGCGAAGAATTGCGACGGCGGTTTCGACGTCGATGGCGAGGCGCAGGACGCCGATCGAGCGCTGGCCGCGAAAGTCCGCGAAGCCTGCCTGCGCGAACTGCCCGCGCATTTCGAGGCGCTGGCCTTTTCGCAAGGGATCGAGGCATGGATGCAGGCGGTTTTCGCCTGTAACCAATATGTCGACGAGCAGGCGCCGTGGACCTTGCGGAAGACCGATCCGGTGCGGATGCGCCGCGTGCTCGCCACGCTTGTCGGGTGCATCCGCGACCTTGCCATCGCGATACAGCCGGTCGTGCCGGGTTCCGCCGCCCGTATTCTCGACATCGTGGCCACGCCGGACGACGCACGCGATTTCGCCGCGATGGAAGGCGCGCCATTGCTCTGCGAAACGGTCGAGATCGTCGATCCGAAGCCGATCTTTCCCCGACTGCAACTGGGGGAAGGGGAGGCGTGATGCTGATCGATTCGCACTGCCATCTCAACTACGAAGGTTTGATCGAACGTCAGGGCGAAGTCCTCGACGCCGCGCGGGCGCGGGGTGTTCGCGGGTTCTTGAACATTTCGACCCGGCAATCCGAATGGCACGCGGTCGTCGCCACGGCACAGCGCGAAGATGACGTATGGGCGAGCGTGGGCATACATCCGCACGAAGCGGACAAGCATCGCGACCTTGGCCGCACCGCGCTGTGGAAGGCGAGCGAGCATCCGCGTGTCATCGGCATCGGCGAAACCGGCCTCGATTATTATTACGACAAATCCGACCGCGAGGCGCAGCGCGAATTGTTCGCCATGCATATCGGCGTTGCGCGCGATACCGGCCTGCCCATTATCATCCATACGCGCGATGCGGAGGACGACACGCTTTCCATCCTGCGCAACGAGATGGGGAAGGGGGCATTTCCCGCTCTCATCCATTGCTTCACCGCGTCGCGCGAATTTGGCGAAGCGGTGCTCGACCTGGGGCTCACGATTTCCATTTCCGGAATCGTGACATTCAAGAATGCAAAGGATTTGCAGGCTGTCGCCCGCGATATTCCGGACGATCGCCTGCTGGTCGAAACGGATTCGCCGTTTCTCGCGCCCGTTCCCCATCGCGGAAAGACATGCGAGCCGGCCTTTGTCGGCGACACGCTGGCGTTTCTCGCCGATCTGCGCGGCGTGTCCGAGGATGTTCTCGCCGCGCAGACCGGACGTAATTTTTTCGCCCTGTTTCGAAAGGCGCAGGCATGAAACTGATCATTCTCGGTTCCGGCACATCGACCGGCGTGCCGCGCATCGGGAACGATTGGGGCGTGTGCGATCCCGACAATCCGCGCAACCGGCGATCGCGAGTGTCAATCGTGATCGAATCCGACGATGGCGCGCGTGTCCTTATCGATACATCCCCGGATCTGCGCAATCAGCTTCTCGCCAATGACATCGATGGGATCGATGCGGTATTCTGGACGCATGACCACGCCGACCATTGTCACGGAATCGACGATCTTCGCGCGCTGCGCTACGGACGGGCGGGTCCGATACCGGCCTACGCTGCGGAGGAAACGGTGCGGCGTCTTCGTCAGCGGTTCGGATATGTGTTCGCCGGACAGCACGGCTATCCCACCATATGCCAGATTGAAACGCTGGACCGGCTTCGCCTCGTTCACGGCATGCGGCTTGGGTGGACTGTAATGCCTCACGGGCCCGCCAAAAGTACAGCATATCGTTTCGATAGCGGCGATAAATCAATCGGTTATGCGACGGATTTCAGTGAAATTCGAACCGAAATGGTGACGCTTTTTCGCGATGTCGACCTGTTGGTCGTGGATTGCCTGCGCCGCGATCCGCATCCGACGCACGCGCATCTTGGCATGGCGCTCGACCTTGCGGAACGATGTGGCGCGCGGCGTGTCATCCTCACGCATCTGGACAAGAGCATGGATTACGATGCCTTGACCGCGGAAACGCCAGACCATGTCGAACCGGCGTTCGACGGGCTGACGGTGACATTGTGACGCCGCTTGCGATCGTGTCTGTGGTGAGCCTGCTCGGCTGGCTCGTTCTGGCGTTGAGTGCGCTGAAATCGCATCAGGTGCCGAGGGCCAAGCTGCTGCGAATGGCATTGCTTTGGGTCGGGCTCTTCGCGCTGGCGGCGTTCGCGTTTGGCGGCATGCGGTAAAAGAACAACTTCTATTTAACATAATACATATTATCGGTTTGAAGGAATAGGTATTGCAGAACGCCGCCTCGGCACTTCTCGATCTGTTGACGGTCATGGCTCGACTGCGCGATCCGGACACCGGCTGCACATGGGATATCGCGCAAGATTTTGCGAGCATCGCCCCCTATACCATTGAGGAAGCTTACGAAGTCGCCGATGCGATCGCGCGCCGCGATACGGACGACCTTCGCGACGAACTCGGCGATCTGCTGCTGCAGGTCGTATTCCATGCGCGCATCGCCGAAGAAGCGCATCTGTTCGACTTCGCACAGATCGCGGACGGCATCGCCGCCAAGTTGCGGCGGCGTCACCCCCACATTTTCGCCGACGACACTGCGGAAGGAAGCGGCCACGGCAATCGCAACTGGGAAACGGTAAAGGCCGAGGAACGTGCGGCGAAGTCACAGACAGGTGCGCTCGATGGTGTGGCGCTTGGTCTGCCGGCGCTTTTGCGGGCCCAAAAGTTGCAGAAACGTGCCGCCCGGGTCGGCTTCGACTGGCCCGACGATCGCGGCGCCGCGGCCAAACTGGCCGAGGAAATTCAGGAATTCGATGCCGCGCAAACCGATGCGGAGCGTGTGGAGGAAGCCGGCGATTTGCTATTTTCGGCCGTGAACCTTTTGCGCAAACGCGGCATCGACGCCGAAGAGGCCCTGCGTGCCGCCAACGGTAAGTTCGAGCGGCGCTTTACCGACATGGAGCGACGCGCCGCCCGCGATGGCCACACCTTCGCCACGCTCGATCTCGACGCGCAGGAGCAGCTTTGGCAAGCGGCAAAGCGCGACGAGAAGGATAAAAAAATCGCTAACTAAACGCTCTAAAGGCTTGAAAACCGGCCGTGTTCTATTGGGCCAAGACGTACCTTCATCGCGGTTTGCGGGCCGTCCTCTCCTTCACCCGCCGCCGTCTCGGATAGAACCTCGCCATGCGCATGAAGCCAGGCGATCCTCTGCCCGTCCTTGGTCGGCAAGAGAAACTCGTAAACGCGCGCATCCTGTGTAAGCCGTTCCGCGACCGCCCGTTCAAGCCTGTCGACACCCTCCCCGGTCAGCGCCGAAATCGGCACGATGGTCATTTCGTCCTCGCGCTCGGCAATTTCGGTGAGTTGCGCCTGCCGTTCGGGTGAAAGCCTGTCCCACTTGTTCCAGGCTTCGATGACCGGAATTTGCAGGCCATCCCCCTCCTGCGTATTGATGTCGAGATCGTGGAGGATCTGTTCGACCTGTTGCTTCTGCTCCTCGGCGGCGTCGCTCGACATGTCGCGGACGTGTACGATGACATCGGCCCCCGTCACCTCCTCCAGCGTGGCGCGGAATGCGGCCACAAGCTGCGTCGGGAGGTCGGAGATGAAGCCGACCGTGTCCGACAGGATGATCTTTTCCACCGCGGGCAGCGACACGGCCCGCATCGTCGGGTCGAGCGTCGCGAAAAGCAGATCCTCCGCCATGACGGAAGCACCGGTCATGCGATTGAAAAGCGTCGATTTCCCAGCATTGGTATAGCCGACAAGCGCCACCACGGGCCAGGGGGCCCTTCCCCGCCGCGCGCGATGAAGCGCCCGCGTCCGACGCACCTGTTCGAGATCGCGGCGCAGCCGGCCCATGCGGTCGCGGATCATCCGGCGGTCGGCCTCGATCTGCGTTTCGCCCGGCCCGCCGAGGAACCCATAACCGCCGCGCTGCCGCTCGAGGTGGGTCCAGCTGCGCACGAGCCGACCGGCCTGGTAGTCGAGATGGGCGAGCTCCACCTGAAGACGCCCTTCGGCCGTCGCCGCGCGTTCGCCGAAAATTTCGAGAATGAGCCCAGTCCGGTCGATGACCTTGCGCTTGAGTTTTTCTTCGAGATTGCGCTGCTGAATCGCGGACAAGGCCCCGTCGACAATGACGAGCTCGGCCTCCTCCATCGTGCAGGCCGTGTCGATCCGCTCGATCTGGCCGGCGCCGAAAAGCGTGGCGGGGCGCACCTCGCGGATGGGGATCACGAAACTGTCGACCACCTCGATCCCGATGGCGAGCGCCAACCCCCGCCCCTCTTCGAGCCGGGCCTCCGGATCGGCGATATGCGCGGTGCGGATGTCGGGCATGACCACGACGGCGCGGGCGCCGCGGGTCACTTCGCCGGTAATATCGTCGCTCAAGATACAGGCCTAACCATCGTCGCCATCGTCGTCCCAGTCGCCGCTCAGATCCACGTGGCTGACCGGCTGCACCGTCGATACCGCATGTTTGTAGGCCAGCTGCACATAGCCTTCGCGTTCGAGCAGCATGCAGAACAGATCATAGGCCGCGATCCGCCCCTGCAACATGACGCCATTGATCAGGAACATGGTCACGTGAACCCCCGCCTCGCGCACGGAGGTCAGGAAAACGTCCTGCAACTGGCGTTTGCCGCGGCTGACGTCGTCCATTTCGAACTGTTCGGCGTCCATCGGCACGGTGGGCATGATGGTGGAAATGGCATGCTTGTACACAAGCTGCGACTGCCCATCGCGGCGCAGCAGGATCGAGAAATTGTCGAACCAGGTTACGATCCCCTGAAGCTTCACGCCCTTGACCAGGAACATGGTCACCGGCGTCTTGCCGCGGCGAAGCTGGTTCAGGAAAAGATCCTGAAGGTTCTGGCCGCCCTTTCCGGTGCTTTTTCTCGCGGGCTTGGGCGGCGCCGGGGGCGCGGGTGGCGGTGTCTTGATGCTCAATGTCTTGCCGGCCATCGTTTTTTCCCTTTTCTTGGCGTGCAGGATGGCTCCTGCCGCAGTCTGGCCGGATGGTACCGGCCGAATCATCGTGCGTGGCAAAGACGCGAATCCCTTCACGCTGCGCCGCGCCGATTTTATTTGGCCAAAGCCCCGAAGCGCAAGTGGTTCCCCGAAACGCTATTCCTGATCCTCGCGCCGCTCGTTGATGCCGAGCGTCTTGAGCTTGCGGTGAAGCGCGGAGCGTTCCATCCCGATGAAGCTTGCCGTGCGGGAAATATTGCCCGAAAAGCGCCGGATCTGGATCTTGAGATATTCCCGTTCGAACTGTTCGCGCGCCTCGCGTAGCGGAATGCCCATCATCACGGTCAATCCGGCGCTGTCATCGCCATTGTCGCTGGTCAATTCGGCGGGGAGCATGTCGGCCTCCACCCGCGTGAATTTTTCGCGCGGGGTCAGGATCACCGTGCGTTCGATCACATTGCGCAATTGCCGGACGTTTCCGGGCCAGTCGTAGCTTTGCAGCACCGCCATCGCGTCGTCGCTGACCTCCGGCGGGGTCAGGCCTTGCTGATTGGCGTAGCGGGTGAAGAAATGCGTGACGAGCACGGGAATGTCCCGCCGCCGTTCGGCAAGCCCCGGCACCGCGACGGGCACGACGTTCAGGCGATAGTAGAGATCCTCGCGGAACCGCCGTTCGGCGATCGCCTGTTCCAGATCGGTCGAGGTGGAGGATGCGACGCGCACATCGACGCGCAATTGCCGGTTGCCGCCCACGCGCACGAAGGATTGATCGGTTAGCACGCGCAGGATTCGCGCCTGCGAGGATTCGGGCATGTCCGCCACCTCGTCGAGGTAGAGCGTGCCCCCGTCCGCCGTTTCGAGCAGCCCCGTGCGCACGAGCCGCCCGTTCGATTCCTCGCCGAAAAGCTCCTGCTCGAACCGTTCGGGGGTGATGCGGGCGGAATTGACGGTGACGAACGGCTTGTCCGCGCGATTGCTCCATTGATGCAACAGGCGCGCGGCGACTTCCTTGCCGGCGCCCGCGGGGCCGGTGATGAGCACGCGGCTGCCAGTATTGGCGACGCGCTTCAACGTGGCGCGCACATTGTTGATCGCGCTGCTGTGTCCGTTGAATTCGGCAAAACCTGCCTCGTCATCCTGTTTCAGCCGAATGTTCTCGCGGCGCAGGCTTTCAGTTTCGGTCGCGCGAGCCACCATGAGGAGGAGCCGTTCCGATTCGAAGGGCTTTTCGATGAAATCGACCGCCCCGCGCGATACCGCGGCAACGGCGGTTTCAATATTGCCGTGCCCGGAAAAGATGATGACCGGGAGGTCCGGTTCGCGCGCCTTGATCGCGTCAAGCACCTCAAGCCCGTCCATCGGCGAACCGTGGAGCCACACGTCAAGCAGGACCAGCGAGGGCCGGCGTTCGTCGATCGCGGCGAGCGCGGCGCGGCTGTCGCCCGCGGTGCGGCATTCGTAACCTTCGTCCGAAAGCACGCCCGCGACCAATTCGCGAATATCGCGTTCGTCGTCGACGATGAGAATATCGAGAGCCATTCAGCGTCCTTGCATGTCTTCAATTGCGGCTTGCACCGTTCGCCCCCGTTTCATTCGGTTTCGTCCCGTTCGTCCGTTGTCGCGGCACCGGTCAGCGGTTGGCGCGCAAAACGAAGCCGGACCCGCGTGCCCCCTTGCGGCCCGGCCTCGAAGGCGATGTTTCCCCCGTGTTCGCCAACGATCTTCTGCACGATGGCGAGACCGAGACCCGTGCCCTTCTCCCGCGTCGTCATGTAAGGCTCGATGATATTGCCGCTGTCCTGCGGAAGGCCGACGCCATTGTCGGCCACGATCACCGTCACCCCTGCATCGTCGGCGGCGATCGACACCTCTATCGAACCGCGATAGTCCGAGCTATCTTCCCGACGTGTTTCAACGGCTTCCGCTGCGTTCTTAAGAACATTCGTCATGGCCTGGCCGACCTGATGGCGGTCGCATTCGATGACCGTATCGCCATCGCTCGCGATATAGCGATAGGCTATTTCGGGATGCGCCACTTCCTGAAGGAAGAGCGATTGCCGGATCAGCTCGTTGATATCCTCGTTCCGGAAATTCGGCTTGGGCATGCGGGCGAAGGAGGAAAACTCGTCCACCATCTTGCGCAAATCGCCGACCTGCCGGATGATCGTCGCCATCAGCTCGTCGAACAATTCGGTATCCTGCTCCACCTGCCGCCGGAACCGGCGGCCGAGCCGCTCGGTCGCAAGCTGTATCGGGGTGAGCGGGTTCTTAATCTCGTGCGCGATCCGGCGGGCCACGTCCGACCATGCCGCGCGCCTCTGGTCGAGCAATTGCCGCGTGATATCCTCGAAGGTGAGGACGTGGCCATGTTGCGTTTCGGCAAGCTTTACAGCGAAGGTGCGCGTATCGCCGCCGCGCGGATATTGGACAATGCCCCCGCCCCGCCCCTGCGCCACCAGCGCATGCAATTGCGGTGCGATGTCGAGGAGCGATTGCCCGATGGCGGAGGTTTCGTCCTGGCTGCCGAGCATCGTCTGCGCCGACCCGTTGATGAGCAGGATGCGCCCGTCGCGATCGACCGACACGATGCCCGCCGTCGCGGAATCGAGCACGGCTTCCGTAAACGCGCGCCGCTCGTCGAGCTGTGCATTGGCGCCGATCAGCGCATGGGTCTGTTGCTCGATCTGCTCCGTCATGCGGTTGAAGGCGCGGTTGAGCTGACCGATCTCGTCGCTTCCCGTGCGGCCTGCGACCCGCATCGCGAAATTGCCGGCACCGACGGTGCGCGTCGCGGCAAGTAGTTCGGCAAGAGGCGCAACCTGCCGATCCGCAAAGCGCAGTGCGAACCACACGGCCAACCCGACCAGCATCAGCGATACGATGAGCAGCGCCATGTTGAACTGCAATTGGAGAAGGCGCGCGCGGCCCGTAATCTGATCATAGTTTTCGAGCACGCTCTGCGCCCGCTGCCACTGCATCAGCGAACGGGCATCGGAATCGCGGGCGGTATAAAGATAGATCCCCGCACTGAGATCGAGGGGCGTCACCGCCTCAAGCCGCTCCGCCGTGGAACTGACCACGACGGTTTCGCCCGCGATCAGGCGTTCGAACACCTCCGGATCGATGGCGCCGGGGTCGGTCGATTCGTCGGGGTCGACGATGGCCGCGGTGCGCACCACGCCGTCCTCCCCCCGTTCCAGAATGGCGGATTTGTCGAGTTCGCGTAGGATGACCTGCCGCGTGAATGCCTCCGCGAATTCAGGATTGGTGAGCGAAACCTGCGACAGGTAGAACCGGATATCGTCGGCCATCGCGACGCTCTTGTCGCCGACATCGCGAAAGTTTTCCTCATAATATCCGCGCGCCAGCTGGTTCGCATCCTCCAGCATGCCGCGCGACCGTTCCGAAAACCAGAACTCGACCCCCGATTGAAACAGCACGGAGGCGAACACCACGACGAGCAGGGTCGGAACCGCCGCCAGAAGCGAGAAGAAGAACACGAGCCGCACGTGCAGCTGTCCGGTGCTGCCCATCTGCCGCAATGCCCGGCGCAGCGCGAGCCGCCGCCCCATCAGAACGAGCAGCCCCATGCCCGGCACCAGCGTCGCGACCAGCAGCGTCGTCGTCGTCACCGTTGGCAGCAATTCGCCGGGCGTGTCGCTCCCGTCGAGGGTGGACCAACCGCTCACCACCACGGCGATCAATGCCACCAGCGCCGCGATTTCGAGCAGGGCGAACCCGTTCGCCCGGTGCCAGGAAAGCGCGATCTGACGCCGCCCGCGTGCCCAGAAGGACGTCCCCTGCGGCACGGCCCTGCCGATTTCGGGCTGTGTATCGTCGGGAATTATGTCGGGCGTGGCATCCATCGTGGCCGGGATACAACACTGCTGTGGCTGAATGGCAAGTGACTTATGGTTGCAAAATTTGCCGGGAAGATGTGCCGGGCGCACCCCGCCCCGACAGCGCGTCGACATCGATGCCAAGCTCGTTCACCCGCTTGCGCAGCGTGTTGCGATTGATGCCGAGCATTTCCGCGGCGCGCAGCTGATTTCCGCCCGTCGTGCGCAAGGCGTGTTCGAACAACGGCTTTTCGAATGCAGCCAGCGCCGAGGCGTAGATGTC
The DNA here is from genome assembly GCF_022378335.1 of Croceicoccus hydrothermalis. GTDB lineage: Bacteria > Pseudomonadota > Alphaproteobacteria > Sphingomonadales > Sphingomonadaceae > Croceicoccus > Croceicoccus hydrothermalis. The sequence goes on along the minus strand of NZ_JAIQCI010000009.1, from coordinate 37,801 downwards.
GCCACTGGCCGGTTCATGCGCCGCCATCCAGCGGCCCAGCGCCCCCTCGAAACCGTTTTCGCTTGTGTCGGTCACATCTTGCGGCGGCGGTATGGGTGCAGGGCCGCCCGCTTCGTTGAGCAAGGCGCTAACGGCGTCGACATCGATCGTCTCTTCGCGCGAGAACAGGACCAGGCGATAGATGAAATTCTTCAATTCACGAACGTTGCCGCGCCAGTATTGTTGCGAAAGGAGGGTCGCGGCGGCATCGGAAAGGCGGTGCCGCGCAAGCCCGTCCTGCGCCGCACGATTGAGGAAATGCGTGGCGAGCGCAGCCACGTCGGAGCCTCGCTCGCGCAGGGGCGGCAGCTTCATCGGCACCACGTTCAGGCGATAGAACAGATCCTCCCGGAATTTTCCCGCCTGGATCAGCGGGCCGAGATCGCGATTGGTGGCGGCGATGATCCGCGCGTCGATCGCCACCTCCTCGCGCCCGCCGACGCGCAGGATCGTGCCCGATTGGAGCGCACGCAACAGGCGTGTCTGTGCCTGCATCGGCATGTCGCCGATCTCATCGAGGAAAAGCGTTCCGCCGCGCGCCTGCTCGAACTTGCCGGCATGGCGGGCCACCGCCCCTGTAAAGGCGCCCTTCTCATGGCCGAACAGCTCGGATTCGATAAGCTCTGCCGGGATGGCGGCGGTGTTGACCGCGACGAACGGGTTGCCGCGCCGCGAGCCGAGCTGATGGATGGTTTCGGCCACGACCTCCTTGCCCGTACCCGATTCGCCGAGGATCAGGACCGTGAGGTCGTTTCGCAACACGCGGGTAATCATGCGGAACACGGCCTGCATCGGCGGCGACCGTCCGATGAGCGGCAATTGCGTCGCATCGTTGTCGGTTGCGGCATTCTGCGCGGTATCGCCGGACGCACTGGCCCGTTCGCCGATCGCCTGCAGCGCGGCACGCACCAGATCGTCGAGGTCGAAGGGTTTGGGAAAATATTCGAACGCACCCGTATCCGTCGCGCGCACCGCGGTATCGAGCGTGTTCTGTGCCGAAAGGATGATGACCGGCATGTCGGGATCGCGGGCGCGAACATCGGCGAGCGTCGCAATACCGTCGCCATCTTTCAACATCACGTCTGTCAGCAGGATCGCGAAACGCCCGTTGCGCAGCGCTTCGTCGCGGGCGGCAATCGTCTCGCATCGCATGACGCGCAATCCTTCGGCCTCCAGCGCGGCGGAAATGACGATGGCGATGGAATTGTCATCCTCGACCAAAAGAACCGGATCGGTCATGGCGTTGTTCTTTCGGGCTGTTCCGACGGGACGTGCGAAAGCGTCCCCGCAACGGGCAGGTGGATCCGAAAATGCGTCAATCCGCGGGCCTCGTCCCTGTCATGCGTGATGCGCCCGTGCATGTCCCGGACCATCTTGCGAACCAGCGCCAGGCCGAGCCCCTGCCCATGCTGTTTCGCACTGACGAAAGGTTCAAAGATGTGGGCGCGCAGGGCCGGATCGATCCGGGGGCCGTTGTTGCTGACTCGGATTTCGATGGGCAGGCGGATCGGCGCGTCGCCGCCTTTCGGGTGAAGCTTGATCCCGCTGGCGAATTTCGTGCGCAGCATGATGACCGGTTCCTTTTCCCCCCGCGATGCATCGGCGGCGTTGCTCATGAGGTTGAGCAGGATCTGCACCAGCGCATTGACGCTCGCCATCACTTCGGGAAGCGAGGGGTCGTAATCCTCAACGATGCGGATATCGGGCTCCGACATTTCCAGCACGGCGCGCGCACGCCGCACGGCAAGATGCAGGTTGATGGGTTCGGACGGGTCTGAACTCTTGCGGCTAAGCGATTGCATCTGATCGATAAGTGCGGCGATGCGGTCGACCTCGCTCGCGATGAGGCCGGTAAGCTCGCGCCCTTCCTCGCCCAGCCTTCGGGCGATGAGCTGCGCCGCGCCGCGAATACCGGCGAGCGGGTTCTTGATCTCATGCGCGAGGATTTCGGGCGCGCGCAGCATGCTGTCGTCCGCATCCGGCCCCGCCGCCCCTTCGAGCGCCTCAACCTCGACCGGGCGGGTAAGCGTGAGAACGCGCCAGCCCTCCCAACCGAACACCGGGGCGAGCGAGACATGCACCGGCCCGGTCACGTGTCCGCCGACCGTTACGCTCACGTCGCGTGCGTTCACCCGCACTTCGCTGTCAGCCATCATTTCGATAAGGCGCGGTTCGGCAAACGTGATCGCATCCGACAGGGCCCGCCCGACGAGCCGCCCCTCGCCCTGCCCCAAAAGGATTTCGCCCGCCGTGTTGACCCGGTGAATGGTCAGGTCGGATCGCAGGAGAATGACCGCATGCGGAAGGCTGGCGAGGATCCGGTCCGCATCGGGATCGGGCGCGTGGCTCACGCCGCTTCTTGGGAAAGTTCGTCGTCGAACTTCGGTTCGTAAAAGGCGCGCAGGGCGGCCATGACTGCATCCGGATCATCGATGAAATTCACGCGATTGCGAAATTCGGCGGAACCTTGGAGACCTTTCGTATACCAACCCAGATGCTTGCGCGCCATCTTGACGCCCGTGTCGCTCCCATAATGGTCGAGCATGCTTTGATAATGCTCTGAAATGAGGGCGAATTGTTCGGGCAGGGTCGGATCGGGACGCACGTCGCGCCCGGCAAGCCAGTCCATGATCTGACCCAGCAGCCACGGCTTGCCATAGGCGCCACGCCCGACCATCACGCCATCGGCGCCGCTTTGCGAGAGCGCCATGGCGGCCTCCTCGATGCCATTGATGTCGCCATTGGCAATCACGGGGATCGTGACCGCGTCCTTGACCTTGCGGATGAAGGCCCAGTCGGCGCTACCCTTGTACATCTGATTGCGGGTACGGCCGTGCACGGTGATCATCTTCGCGCCGAGATCCTGCGCGATGCGCGCCAGTTCGGGGGCGTTGAGCGCACCATGGTCCCAGCCCATCCGCATCTTCACCGTCACCGGAACGTCCACCGCCTTCACCGTCGCCTCGATCAGCGATGCGGCCAGCGGCACATCCCGCATCAGCGCGGAACCCGCATCGCCGTTCACGACCTTCTTGACGGGGCAGCCCATGTTGATGTCGATGATGGCGGCGCCGCGATCCGCGTTCAGCTTCGCCGCCTCCGCCATTTCGGCAGGATTGCATCCGGCGAGCTGAAGCGAAACCGGTTCCTCGACCGGGGCCCAGGCGGCCTTTTGCAACGATTGCCGCGTTTCGCGGATCATCGCCGGGCTCGCGATCATTTCCGTCACGTTCAGCCCCGAACCGAAGCGCCGCACCAGCGTGCGAAACGGGCGGTCGGTCACGCCGGTCATCGGCGCCAGGATCACCGGTTCCGCAATCGTGACGGGCCCGATGGCTATGGGGGCGAGCTTGGGGGGCTGTGGATGTGTCATGAAAAGTGCCTATTATTTAAGCACGGCGCATAGTCGATTGCCGCCAGCGCGGCAAGGTTGTAGCGCGCCTGCCATGCGCAGCGAAGAACAGCGAACATATGCCGCCGTCATCGTCGCCGGCGGGACCGGAACGCGAGCGGGCCTTCCAGTGGCGAAGCAATATGCGGCCATGGGCGGGACGACGATGCTCGGCCTTGCCGTCACGCGGATGCGGGCGGCGAGCGCCGATCCGATCGTCGTCGTCATCCCCGAGGGCGAGGAACCGACCGCGCGCGTCGCGATCGGTGCGTGCGACGGCCTGCTTTTCGCCACTGGCGGGCGCACGCGGCAGGAGTCGGTGCGTGCCGGTCTCGAATTGCTGTGCGAGCTTGCGCCGCGTTGGGTGCTCATCCACGATGCGGCCCGCCCCGATCTGCCGGGCGAAGTCGTGACGCGGCTTCTTGGAGCGCTCGACGATGCGGCGGGGGCCATTCCGGTGCTGCCCGTGGCGGACAGCATGATCAGCACCGAGGGCGACATGCGCGGCGCCATGCTCGACCGCGAATCCCTGCGCCGGGTGCAGACGCCTCAGGCCTTTCATTTTGATGCAATCCTTGCCGCGCACCGGCGCTGGACCGGCGGGGCGGTTGCGGGCGACGATGCGGAGGTGCTGGCGCAGGCAGGCGGCCGCGTCGCGCTGGTCGCCGGAGATCCGCGCCTGCGCAAGCTGACCTGGCGTGAAGATTTTACAGAGGCGAACATGAACCGACCGGCCGATGCCGCACCCGCCTTTCGCATGGGAAGCGGATATGACGTGCACAGGCTGGTTCCGGGCGACGGCATCTGGCTATGCGGGGTGCATGTGCGCCATGATCGCGCACTGTCCGGGCACAGCGATGCCGATGTCGCGCTCCACGCGCTCACCGATGCGATTCTGGGCGCGGCGGCGGCCGGTGATATCGGACAGCATTTTCCGCCCACGGACCCGCAATGGCGCGGCGCCGCCTCGCACCGGTTCCTGACCCACGCGGTCGGGCTGGCGCGGGAATGTGGCTATCGCCTTGCGAATGCGGATGTGACCATTATCTGCGAACGACCGAAGATCGGGCCCCACTGCGATGCGATGCGCGCCCGCCTTGCCGAGCTTGTCGGCGTGGAGATCGGTGTCATATCGGTGAAGGCCACGACGACCGAACGGCTGGGTTTCACAGGGCGCGGCGAAGGTATCGCGGCACAGGCCAGCGTTCTTGTGACGCGCTGCTGAAAGGACGATACGATGGATAGCATGCTTTCCCCCGACATTACCGAGCTTGCCCGCCGGGTGGTGGAGGAAAACATCCGCATCGGCCGGACCGTTGCGCTCGCGGAGAGTTGCACCGGCGGGCTAGTCGGTGCCGCGCTGACCGAGATTGCGGGGTCGAGCAAGGTGCTCGAACGCGGCTTCATCACCTATTCGAACGAATCGAAGATGGAGCAGCTACAGGTGCCGAGCGACCTTATCGAAACCTTCGGCGCGGTATCGGTGGCCGTTGCATGGTCCATGGCGCAGGGGGCGCTAGCGGCGTCGCGCGCAGATGTCGCGGTGTCGATAACGGGCATTGCCGGGCCGGAAGGCGGAACCGAACGCAAGCCGGTCGGCACGGTTGTCTTCGCCCGCGCGATCCGGGGGCAGGCGAACGACAAACCGACGGCGGAGCTGAAACGTTTCGATTGCCGGACCCGTGCCGACGTCCGTCATCAGGCGACGCTGTGCGCGCTCGAACTGCTGCTGCCGTAAAGCTCTTCGGCGCGCTTTTCGAACGCGCCGACCATCTTGCGAAACGCGCGATCGAGATATGTGCCGGCGAGCGCCTCGAAAATCGGATTCTTGAACGCGAAATCCACACAGAAATCGATGCGGCAGCTATCGGGGCCGGTCGGCTCGAAATGCCACAGGTTCTCGAGATGGTGGAGCGGCCCCTCGATATATTCGACCTTGATGTCGTGCGGCGCATTGCGCGTCACGCGCGAGGTGAACTTTTCGCGCAGCGCCTTGAACCCGACCATCATGTCCGCGATCATGACCGTACCGTCGTCGGATCGCACCCGCGTCGCCACCACCCACGGCAGGAATTGCGGATAGCTTTTCACATCCGCCACCAGCGCGAACATGCGGTCGGCGCTGTACGGCAGCTCTCTGGATTCACGAATACTGGGCATCGGTCGTTCAGCGTGCCTTGCGTCCCGGAATTTTTGCGGGTGTCGTCGCCGCTTTGGCCAGCTTCGCCTCGCGCGCGGCGCGCATTTCGGCAAAATCGTCGCCTGCGTGATAGCTCGACCGCGTCAACGGGCTCGACGCGACCTGCAGGAAGCCTTTCGCCCGCGCGATCGCGCCCAATGCGTCGAACTGCTGCGGCTTGACGAAATCGACGACCTTCGCATGTTTTGGCGTCGGTTGCAGATATTGACCCATGGTGAGGAAGTCGATGTCGGCGCTGCGCATGTCGTCCATGACCTGATGCACCTCGAGCCGTTCCTCGCCCAGCCCGAGCATGATGCCGGACTTTGTGAAGACCGAAGGATTGCGGGTCTTCACCTCCTCCAGCAGGCGAAGCGAATTGTAATAGCGCGCACCGGGCCGGATCGTGGGGTAAAGCCGCGGCACGGTTTCAAGATTGTGATTGAACACGTCCGGGCCCGCCTCGACGATGGCGGCGATCGCGGCTTTCATCTTGCCGCGGAAATCGGGGGTCAGGATTTCGATCGTGGTGTCGGGCGCGGTCTTGCGCAGCGCCTCGATCACCTTCACGAACTGCCCCGCGCCGCCATCGGGCAGATCGTCACGATCGACCGAAGTGATGACGATATGTTCGAGGCCGAGCGCGGCGGCGGCATCGGCGGTATGCTGCGGCTCGTTCGCATCGACCATGCGCGGCATGCCGGTCTTCACGTTACAGAACGCACACGCCCGCGTGCACACATCGCCGAGAATCATCACGGTGGCGTGTTTCTTCGTCCAGCATTCGCCGATGTTCGGACAGGCCGCTTCCTCGCACACGGTATTGAGCTTGAGATCGCGCATCAGCTTGCGCGTTTCGGCATAGCCCTTGCTCGTGGGCGCCTTCACCCGGATCCAGTCGGGCTTGCGCCGGCGTTCGAGCTGCTGCGGCGAAAGGTCGGATTGTGTTGCGGTGTCGTCCATGACCGTCGACATAGTCGTCCCGCTTGCCACGCGCAATGCTACACGGCAAAGCTAATGGCATGACCGAATCAAACCCCCGATCGAACGCGCCGTCCGACGCGCTGGCCCATCTCAACGAAGGGTATCGCCGGTTCCGCGAAAAGAACTGGCATCCGCAGCACGAACGCTGGCGCACGTTGAGCGAGGGGCAGTCGCCCAAGGTTATGATCATCGCATGCTCCGACAGCCGGGTCGACCCGGCGCAGGTGTTCGATGTCGACCCCGGCGAAATCTTCGTCGTGCGCAATGTCGCCGCGATGGTCCCGCCGTTCGAAACGACGCCGGGACAGCACGGCGTATCGGCCGCCCTGGAATTTGCGGTGCAGGTGCTGGAGGTCGAGGAGATCGTCGTCATGGGCCATGGCATGTGCGGTGGCTGCAAGGCAGCCCTCAGCCAGTCGATGCGCGGTGCCGAACCCGGTCAGGGCGGCTTTGTCGCCGACTGGATCCAACTCCTCGACGAAGCACGCGACGACGTTGCCGCCCGTTGCGGCACCGAGGGCCGCGCGGCGGAGCGGGAAATGGAATTGGCCGGCGTGCGCGTCAGCCTCGCCAATCTGCGCACGTTCCCGTTCGTGCAGGAGCGTGAGGGCGACATTCGCGACGGCAAGCCGCGCCTGCGCCTGCGCGGGGCGTTCTTTGCCATATCGGACGGCATCCTGCACTGGCTCGACGAAGATAGCGACGAATTCAAACCCAGCTTCTGATGCCCGAAAAAGCGGCGGGTGACGGCACGGCGCCAGCGCCGCGTCACCCCTATCAGATTCGCGATTACCGGCTTTTCTGGATCTGCCGGTTTTCCGGCGTGATCGCCACCTTGTCGATGGTGGTCGTCCTCGGCTGGCAGGTGTACGACGTCGCCCGGTCCGATTACGGGATGAGCCGGTCCGTCGCGGCGTTTCAACTTGGCATTCTGGGCCTGGTGCAATTCGTGCCGCTGTTCGTGCTCACGCCCGTGGCGGGCCTTGCGGCGGACCGGTTCGACCGGCGCCGGGTCGCAGCCTTGTCGATGGGAATCGACATGCTGGTCGCCGCCGGGCTCGGGCTGGCGACGTGGTTCGATATCCTTTCGCTGCCGCTATTGTTCGCGCTTGCTGCGCTGCACGGGGTGGCGCGCATATTCCTGGGGCCGGCGCTCAATTCGCTGGCGCCCAATATCGTGCCGGCGGCCATGATACCGCGCGCCATCGCGATGAATTCGATCGCGTGGCAATTCGCGTCCGTGCTTGGCCCGGCGGCGGGCGGGCTGCTCTATGCCATATTCCCCACCCTCCCCTATATCGTGTCAGTGGGGCTTCTGGCGCTGGGCGCGAGCCTCGTCCTGATGATCAAGCCGCTTCGAAAGCCGGATATCGACCGGACCGTCCACCCCTGGCGTCAGGTGCGCGACGGGTTGCGCTTCGTCTGGAACGACCGGTTTCTACTGGGTGCGATTTCGCTCGACCTCTTCGCGGTATTGCTGGGCGGGGTGACGGCGCTTTTGCCCGTGTTCGCGCGCGATATTCTGCGTGTCGGGCCGGAGGGGCTGGGCTGGATGCGCGCGGCACCCGCGGTCGGGGCCGGGATCGTCGCGCTCTGGCTTTCGGTCAGGCCGATGGAGCGGAACGTCGGGGTCAAGATGCTCTGGGCCGTGGGCGCCTACGGCCTTGCCACCGCGATCTTCGGGTTCAGCCGCTCTCTCGCGTTCAGCCTCGTCCTGCTGGTCGGGCTGGGTGCGGCGGACATGATCTCGGTCTTCGTGCGCAGCTCGCTCGTCCAGCTCAACACCCCCGACGCCATGCGCGGGCGGGTCTCGTCCATTTCCGGTCTTGCGATTTCGGCCTCGAACGAGTTGGGCGAATTGCAGTCGGGCATTGCCGCCGCGCTTCTCGGTGCGACGGGGGCTGTGATCTTCGGCGGGGCGGGCGCGGTGCTCGTCACGCTGATCTGGGCGATGGCTTTCCCGGAACTAAAGAACGCGCGGACCTTTGCCCCCGCATATCGCGAATAAAATCGTCCCATCCTGAAAGGAGCCGCCATGAAGGCCAACAGCGTCCTCGAAACCATCGGCAACACCCCGCATATCCGCCTGTAGCGGCTTTTCCCCGATCACGAGGTCTGGGTAAAATCCGAACGCGCCAACCCCGGCGGGTCGATAAAGGATCGCATCGCACTCGCCATGGTGGAGGCGGCAGAGGCCGAGGGCACGTTGAAACCGGGCGGCACCATTATCGAGCCGACATCGGGCAATACCGGCGTCGGACTTGCGATGGTCGCGGCGGTCAAGGGTTACAAGCTGGTGCTCGTCATGCCGGAATCGATGTCGGTCGAACGGCGGCGTCTGATGCTGGCCTACGGGGCGAGTTTCGACCTCACCGCGAAGGAAGGCGGCATGAAGGGCGCCATCGAACGCGCCCGCGAACTGGTGGAGCAAACCGATGGTGCATGGATGCCGCAGCAGTTCGACAATCCCGCCAATGTCGACGTTCACGTGCGCACCACGTCGCAGGAAATCCTGACCGATTTTGCCGATACGCCGATCGACGCGATGATTACCGGCGTCGGGACGGGCGGACATATCACCGGATGTGCCGAAGAGTTGAAGAAGCATTGGCCGAAAATGAAAGCCTATGCCGTCGAACCCGCGCTTTCCCCCGTCATTTCGGGCGGACAGCCCGGTCCCCACCCGTTGCAGGGGATCGGCGCCGGCTTCATCCCGAACAATCTGCACATCCGCGCCATCGATGGCGCCATCCAGGTGGACGCGGACACGGCAAAGGACATGGCACGCCAATGCGCCAGTGTCGAAGGCTTGCTCGTCGGGCTGAGTTCGGGGGCCACGCTTGCCGCCATTGCAAAGAAGCTGCCCGAGATGGATGCCGGCACGCGCGTTCTGGGTTTCAACTACGACACAGGCGAGCGTTACCTCTCGGTCCCCGACTTCCTGCCGACCGAGGAATAAGCCTCGCGGCCCGATTCACACCGCGACGGGTTGCAACCCGTCGTCGGTGACCCGGCGGTAAAAACAGCTTCGCGCATTCGTGTGGCATGCCGGCCCCGCCGCGTCGACGCGCAGCACCACGCAATCCTGATCGCAATCGACGAGCATGTCGACAAGACGAAGCGTATGGCCGGAGGTTTCGCCCTTCTTCCACAAGGATTTGCGCGAACGCGACCAGAAATGCGCAAATCCCGTCTCCCGCGTCAGCCGCAGCGCATCCGCATTCATATGCGCCACCATCAACACGGTATTGTCTCCCGCATCGACGCACACCGCGGTGATCAGACCATCGGCATTGAAGCGCGGTTCGAATTGCGTGGTCGTTTCGATCGTCGGCATGGTGCGCTCCGGCTTTATGGCTTTTGATAGGTTTGGTGAACTGTTGCGTGACAGCCACAGTGAAGACTCATATTCCTGTGCCGTTGCGCCTGCCCCCTTTTCAAATGTGTTGCAAGCACACAAGATGATCGCGGCTTGAGGGAGCCAGTCCGCTTTGGCGGGTTCAGGGAAAATGGCAGGTTCGGGGGGACCTGCCAGGGTGAAGATCTTGTGACAGGCTCGGGATACGATCCCTCGAAGCCGAAGCGAGATCATCGTCACGTAAACGCCCGGAGCCTTTTCGGTTCCGGGCGTTTTTCGTGATTCAGTCGTCTCTCGATCGTGTCCGCGCGTAACAGGCGACATGCACCGATTTGGCTCCTCCGGCTTTCAATACCCTGACGCATTCCCCGGTCGTCGCGCCGGTGGTGAACACGTCGTCGACCAGGATCACGGCACGATTCGCAAGCAATGACGCATGACGCGGGTTCATACGTATCGAGCCTGCGATCATGGCCCGGCGCTGTGCCGCGCCCATCCCGCCAAGCGGCGTCGTGCGCCGCACCCGTTCCAGCGCATCGGGCACGAGCGGCAGCGTTCTGGCGCGCGCGATCGCACGGCCGAGAAGCGCAGCCTGATTATAACCGCGTTGCCACAGGCGCCAGCGGTGCAGCGGCACCGGCACGATGATCGTATCGCTCGAAAATTCGGGCAGACGCGCCGCGATCTGCCGGCCGAGCATGTCGGCAATCGCCATCCGCCCCCCGTATTTGAGCGAGAGAACCAGATCCTTTGAAACAGGGCCGTAAAAGGTAGCGGCGGTCATCCCGTCATGTTCGGGCGGGTTGAGCAGGCATTCGGCGCATTGCGCATCGGTGCCGAGCGCGTTCTCCGAAAACGGATATTGGCATGTTGCGCAGGCGGGCGAGCCGGGCCGATCCACCTTCGCGAAACAGTCCGGGCAAAGCGCATCGACCTCCCCGAACCCGCCGCTGTCGACCGGATCGCCGCACGCCGGGCAACGCGGCGGATAGGCAAAATCGATGATCGGGGCGATGATCTGGTGGAGCGACATGCGTGTCATCCTGCCCGCCGCCAAGCCATTGGGCAAGCTTGTCAGAAACGCCGCCAGCGGGCAGGACGCGCCCATGACCGACAATGCCCCACCCCGCATCTTCGCGCCATCGCGGCGTATCGCTGCCCGTCAACGCATGGCACGGCTTCGCCACCATGGCCCGGTTGCACAGGCGATCGCGCGCGAAACGGCGAACGATGCGATCGACAGGATCGGTTTCGTTCGCGGCGATTTCGGCAAAGCTCTCGTCATCGGTGACACGACGAACCGCCTTTCGGACGATCTTGCCGCACAAGGAACGCAGGTCACGCGCGCAGATCCCGCACCGGGTCTCGCCGACGTGCATCTTGACGAGGAACGCCCCCTCCCCGGTGGGCCCTATGACCTCATCGTGTCGCTCGGGCTGCTCGATACGGTGAACGATCTGCCCGGCGCGTTGATCCTGATGCGGCGGGCGTTGAATGCGGGCGGCCTGATGATCGCAAGCTTTCTCGGCGCAGGAAGCCTGCCCGCCTTGCGCAACGCCATGGCCGCAGCCGATGCCGACCGGCCGGCTCCGCGCATTCATCCCCAGGTGGACGTAAGGGCAGCGGGGCGATTGATGAACCGGCTCGGTTTCGAAAGCCCGGTGGTCGATGGCTGGCATTTCGAGGTTGCATTCGATTCGCTCGAACAACTTGTCGGCGATCTGCGGGCGCAGGCGGCGGGCAATGTCCTGCGCAATGCGGGGCCACCGCTTGGAAAGGCGGCCCTGCTGCGCGCTCGCGATGCGTTTGCCGGACAAGCCGACGATAGCGGTCTGGTCCGCGAACGGTTCGAGATCGTGACGCTGAGCGGATGGAGCGCGGCGCCGCAGGCCGGGCCGCACTCCCCCATTCCGCAATAGGTCAGCCCAGCGCCGCCTGCGCAGCGGCGAGCCGGGCAATCGGCACGCGATAGGGCGAGGCCGATACGTAATCGAGCCGCTGCTTTTCGCAGAACGCGATGGAGGCAGGGTCGCCGCCATGCTCGCCGCAAATGCCGAGCTTGATACCGGCGCGCTCCGCCCGCCCGCGTTCGGCGGCGAGTTCGACGAGTTGCCCCACCCCTTCGATGTCGAGACTGACGAAAGGATCGCGTGGGTAAATGCCCCGGTCGACGTAGGGGCCGAGGAAACGCGAGGCATCGTCCCGCGACACGCCCAGCGTCGTCTGCGTCAGATCGTTGGTGCCGAAGGAAAAGAATTCGCCCTCCTTCGCGATTTCGCCAGCCATCAGGGCGGCGCGCGGCAATTCGATCATCGTGCCCACGAGATAGGCGATGGTCTGTCCCTTTTCCTCGAACACGGTCTTGGCCACACGGTCGGTCAGCGTTTTCAGGATCTGCAATTCGCGCCGCGTCGCGACCAGCGGGATCATGATTTCGGGCAACGGCGCTTCACCGCTATCCTTCGCGACGGTAAGCGCAGCCTCGAATATGGCGCGGACCTGCATTTCGTAGATTTCAGGAAACGTAATGCCCAGCCTGCAACCGCGATGTCCGAGCATCGGGTTCGCCTCGTGCAGTTCGCCCGCGCGGCGTTTGAGATGATCGGCACCGTAACCCGTCGCATTCGCCAGATCGTCGAATTCCTCATCCCGCGTGGGCAGGAATTCGTGAAGCGGCGGATCGAGCAGGCGGATCGTCACCGGCAGGCCCGCCATCTCGGTAAAGATCGACACGAAATCGCTGCGCTGTTCGGGAAGCAGCTGGTCGAGCGCCTTGCGCCGTCCGCCCTCGTCCTCGGCCAGGATCATCTGCCGCACGAGGCTGATCCTCTCGGCGTCGAAGAACATGTGCTCGGTCCGGCAAAGGCCGATGCCCTCGGCGCCGAATTGCCGCGCCATGCGGCAATCTTCGGGCGTTTCGGCATTGGCGCGCACCTTCATGCGGCGCATCGTGTCGGCCCATTCCATCAAGGTCGCGAAATCGCCGACCAGCTCCGGCTCGATCGTCGGGACCGCGCCCTTCATCACCTGCCCGTTCGCCCCGTCGAGCGTGATGATGTCGCCTTCCTTCAATTCCTCGCCGTTGATGCGGGCGATCTTCGTCTGCCGGTCGATGGACAGTGCCGATGCGCCCGATACGCACGGGCGGCCCATGCCGCGCGCCACGACGGCGGCGTGGCTGGTCATCCCGCCACGCGCGGTCAGGATACCCTTGGCCGCGTGCATCCCGTGAATGTCTTCCGGGCTGGTTTCGACGCGGACGAGCACGACATCCTCGCCGCGGTTCGCCATCGTTTCCGCCGTGTCGGCGTCGAAAACCACCTTGCCCGACGCCGCCCCCGGCGATGCGGGAAGCCCGGTAGTCAGCACGTCACGCTCTGCGTCCGGGTCGAGCGTGGGGTGCAAAAGCTGATCGAGTGCCATGGGGTCGATCCGGCGCACGGCATCGGACTGATCGATCAGCCCTTCGTTCACCATGTCGACCGCCATCTTCAACGCGGCGCGCGCGGTTCGCTTGCCCGTGCGCGTCTGCAACATCCACAGCTTGCCCTGCTGCACCGTGAATTCGATGTCCTGCATGTCGCGATAGTGGTTTTCGAGCAGAGCGAACACACGTTCCAGCTCGGCATAGGCATCGGGCATCGCCTCCTCCATCGATGGAAGCGTCGCACCCGCACTCTCGCGCGCCGATCTGGTCAGATATTGCGGCGTACGAATGCCGGCGACCACATCCTCGCCCTGCGCGTTGACGAGCCATTCGCCGTAATAATTGCGCACGCCGGTTGCCGGATCGCGGGTGAAGGCAACGCCTGTCGCACTGGTGTCGCCCATGTTGCCGAACACCATGGCCTGTACGTTGACCGCGGTGCCCCATTCGGACGATATGCCATTGATCCGGCGGTAGATCTTGGCCCGCTCCGCATCCCAGCTGCCGAAGACCGCGGCAATCGCACCCCACAATTGTTCGTGCACATCCATCGGGAACGGCCGGCCCAGCTCACGTTCCGCGATCGCCTTGTATTGGGAGACGAGCGCCTTCCAATCTTCAGCCGTCATGTCAATATCGTTGAGGAAGCCCTTGTCTTCCTTCGCGATTTCGAGGGCTTCCTCGAACAGGCCGTGGTCGAGACCGAGCACCACGTCGCAGTACATCTGGATAAACCGGCGGTAGCTGTCCCAGGCGAAACGCTCGTCACCCGAAATCGTAGCCAGCCCCGCAACCGTTTCGTCGTTAAGGCCGAGATTGAGAACCGTGTCCATCATCCCCGGCATCGAAACGCGGGCGCCCGACCGTACCGAAACGAGCAGCGGATCCTGCGCGTCGCCGAAGGATTTGCCGACCGTCTGTTCGATATGGCGCAGCGCATCTGAGACGCTGGCGCGCAATTCATCGGAAAAATTCGCACCCTCGGCCAGATATTTCACGCACATCTCGGTCGTGATGGTGAAGCCCGGCGGAACCGGCAGACCGATGGACGCCATCTCCGCGAGATTCGCACCCTTGCCGCCGGTGATCGTCTTGTCCCGCGCGCGCGGATCGTCGGAAACGGCCCCGCCGCCGAATGTGTAAACATATTGCGTCATAACGTCTGTGCCCCCCGGATAATCGTGCCGCATCCGCGAAGAGTTCCGCGTCGTGCATATAACAATCGCATAGAAGTGACCCTTGAGCGGTCTTAACCCTCGATGCGGGAAAAGTCTGCAACCTTGTGCACCGCAGCACGAAACCTGTCCAGAAGGGTCAGGCGTGCGTTCCGCTTTACCGGATCATCGTCGTTCACGGTCACGCTGTCGAAGAACGCATCGATCGGCGCCCGCAACGAGGCCAGCGCATCCATCGCGCTTTGGAAATCCTCATGTGCGATGGCGGATTCGGCCTGCGGTTCGGACGTGTCGAGAGCATCGGCAAGCGCCTTTTCCGCCGGCTCGCGCTCATAGGACGGCTCCTGCTTTTCGCGGGCGCGTTCGGCTACGATCGGGCCAAGGTCGGGGTCGTCGACCAGCGCGAGCGGATCTTCCTCCCCCGTTCGTGCGGTACGGTTTTCAGGAGCCTCGAAACCTTCCTTCTTGAGGATGTTCGCGGCGCGCTTGTAGGCGGCGAGCAGGTTTTGCCCGTCCTCGCTGCTCATATAGGTTTGCAATGCGTTCACACGGGATAGAAGTCGCACAAGGTCGTCTTCGTTCCCAAGAGAGAATACCGCATCGATCAGATCATGACGAACGCCGGCCTCACGCTGCTGTACCTTGAGCCGGTCGGCAAAGAAATCGAGCAGATCGCCAGACGCGATACCGAACCGAAGCCCGTTTTCCGTCACGATCCGAACGACGCCAAGCGCGGCACGGCGCAGCGCAAAAGGATCCTTTGAACCCGTCGGCTTTTCGTCGATCTCGAAAAAGCTGCGCAGATTGTCCAGCTTATCGGCCAGCGCGACCGCCACTGTCACCGGCGCCGTGGGTACCTCGTCCCCCTGCCCCACTGGTTTGTAATGATCGCGGATGGCGTCGGCGACGCGGTCGTTCAAACCTTCAGCGCGGGCGTAATAACCACCCATAAGTCCTTGTAACTCAGGAAATTCCCCGACCATTTCGGTGACGAGATCGGCCTTTGCCAGCCGCGCGGCCTGCTCCGCCTCGTCAGGGTCGGCATTCTTCACGATCTTCTCGGTGACGAGCCAGCGAGCGAGCGATGCGACCCGTTCAACCTTGTCGGCGACGGTGCCGAGTTTTTCGTGAAAGGTGATGCGGGCCACCCCTTCGGCATGGTCGCCAAGCGTCTTTTTCCGGTCCTGATCCCAGAAGAAGCGCGCGTCCGACAGCCGTGCGGCCAGAACCTTGCGATTGCCGTCGGTGATCGCGGCGCCATTGTCCGCCGCCTCGATATTCGCGGTGCAAACGAAGGCGTTGGCGAGCGTGCCGCCCTCCTCGCACACGAAATATTTCTGATTCGTGCGGGCGGTCAGCTGAATGACCTCTGGCGGCACCCTGAGGAATTCGGCGTCGAACCTGCCGAGCAAAGGCACCGGCCATTCGGTCAGCCCGGCATTCTCGACGACCAGCCCCTCGTCCTCGACCAGCGTGAGACCGGCGTCGGACGCGGCTTGCTGCGCGCGTTCGCGGATGATCGCCTCGCGTTCCTCGTGGTCGACGATGACATGGCATGCGCGAAGCTTGCCCGCATAATCGTCCGCGCCGCCGATGGTGATGGGCCCGTCATGATGAAATCGGTGGCCCATGGTGGCAAAACCGCTGGCGATGCCTTCGACGTCGCACGGCACCAGATCTTCGCCCAGAATGGCGACAATGCCCGAAAGCGGCCGGACCCAGCGCAGGCTTTCGGTGGAAAGCGACGCCATGCCCCAGCGCATGGATTTGAGCCAGGGAAATGCGCGCACGATCGCCGGGATCGCCTCGGCCAGCACATCGCTTACCGCCCGGCCCGGAATATCGCGCACCGCGAACCAGATCTTGCGGCCCTTCACCTCGCGCAGTTGCAGGTCGTCGCGCGACACGCCGTTCTTGCGGCAGAACCCGTCGATGGCGGCATCGGGCGCGCCTTCGGGCGGGCCCTTCGCCTCTTCGGAAATGCCTTGCGTTTCGATCGGCAAGTCCCGCGCGATCAAGGCGAGGCGCCGCGGCGTCGACCACACGGTCACCGCGCCATGCGATACCCCGGCACCGTCCATTTCGGCACGAAACAGCCGTTCCAGATCGCGGCGGGCGCCGGCCTGCATCCGCGCGGGAATTTCCTCGCACCTGAGTTCAAGCAGGAAATCGCTCATGCGCTCCACTCCGGATAGGCTTCGGCCCATCGGGCGGCGTTCTTTTCCATATGCGCCTCACACGAACCGCGGGCGAGATCGCGGACCTGCGCCATGTAGCTTGCGCGTTCCTGCACGCTGATCACGCCGCGGGCCTGCAACAGGTTGAAGATATGGCTCGCCTCGATCGCCTGTTCATAGGCGGGAATGGGGAGTTTCGCGTCGAGGCAATTGCGGCATTCTGCCACCGCCTTGCGAAACAGATCGAACAGCGCATCCGTATCGGCGACCTCGAAATTCCAGGTCGACATCTGCCGCTCGTTATCGAGGAACACATCGCCATAGGTCGTGCCGCGCCCGTCGAAACCGAGGTCGTAGACATTATCGACCCCCTGAATATACATGGCCAGCCGTTCGAGCCCGTAGGTCAGCTCACCCGCCACGGGTTTGCAGTCATAGCCGCCCATCTGCTGAAAATAGGTGAACTGCGTCACCTCCATCCCGTCGCACCACACTTCCCAGCCCAGCCCCCAAGCGCCGAGTGTCGGGCTTTCCCAGTCATCCTCGACGAAGCGGATATCGTGTTTGAGCGGGTCGATGCCAATCGCGCGCAGGCTTTCCAGATACAGCTCCTGCAAATTGGCGGGGCTGGGTTTGAGGATCACCTGATACTGGTAATAATGCTGCAAACGATTGGGATTTTCGCCGTAGCGCCCATCGGTCGGGCGGCGGCACGGCTGTACGAAAGCGGCGTTCCACGGCTCCGGCCCAAGGGCGCGCAGCGTGGTGGCGGTGTGGAACGTGCCCGCCCCCATCCGCATGTCATAGGGTTGCAGGATCAGGCAGCCATTCGCGCTCCAGTAATCGTGGAGCGTGAGGATCATGTCCTGAAAGCTGGTCTTGGGGTCTCGTTCGGGCGTTTTCATGGTGCCGCCGCAATGGCGAAGCGGTCCCGCAGCGTCAACAATTTCGGACCGGTCCACCCCTTGAATTTAACGCGCGCACCGGCAATCTGATCGGACGGAGGCGGGGTCGAGGGGGCGCCGCTTTTCAAAACGGGATCACCTATCATGCGAATGCCACGTTTCCTCCGCCCGCTGGTCGCGATACTGCCGCCGCTGCTTGCCGGCTGCGCGACCGCGCCCGCCGAACCCGGTGTCGCCCCTGCGCCAAGCGTGGCGGCAGAGGCGGCCACGCTCGATCGTCAGAACGCCACGCCGGCCCTGTGGAAATTGTCGGACGAGGATACGACCATCTACCTGTTCGGGACGATGCATGCGATAAAGCCCGACCTTCAATGGTTCGCCGGGCCGGTCGCCGACGCCTTCGCGAACAGTGACGAACTCATGATAGAAATCGTGCAGCCTGACGAGACCGAGGCCGCGCAGGTCGTCGGCGCCTCGGCGATGCTGCCCGAAGATCAGACGCTTTCGGCAATGCTCGATCCGGAGCAGCGCGAGAAGCTTTCCGCCGCGGCCGAGGGTATTGGCGTGCCGATGGCCGCGATCGACCGGATGAAACCATGGTTCGCCGCCACGATGATGACCGTCGGCTACGGTCAGAAGCTGGGCTATTCGCCTGCCTCGGGTGCGGAACAGGTGCTGACCCGCGCGGCCGAGGAAAATGGCAAGCCGGTATCGGGGCTCGAAACATTCCGCCAGCAGATCGGCTTTTTCGAAAGCATGTCGCCCGATGCGCAGATTGCGTTTCTGATGGCGACGATCGACGCGCCCGATACGATGGCCGCCGAGATGAAACGGATGGAGCGCGCATGGGCGATGGGCGACATCGTCGATACCGCCGCGCTGCTCAACGAAGGGTTCGAGGACGATCCGCAGGTGAAGACGCTGCTGCTCGACCGCCGCAATGCCGATTGGGCTCGGCAGATCGACGCGCGCATGGACCGGCCCGGTACCGTGTTAATCGCAGTGGGCGCGGGCCATCTTGCGGGTGAGAACAGCGTGCAGGACGCATTGGCGAAGCGCGGGTTCACCGTCGAACGGATCGCGTATTGACGATCGCCTTAACGCGGCGCTGGGCGGCGTGTCTGTATGCGGTGTTGCTGTGCGTTCTGTCTGGCATGCTCGCGGCCTGTGGGGGACCGCGGGTTGAGGCCGACCCTGCGCTCTGGCGGATGGAGGATGCAGGAGGGCGGACGGCGGGCTGGCTGTTCGGAACGGTTCACGCCCTGCCCGCCAATGTGGACTGGCGCCGCGAAGGGCTGAACCGCGTCATCGAGGATGCGGGCATGCTGGTGGTCGAGGTGCGCGCGCTCGACGATACGGCGGCGATCGCGGGCGCCATGGCGGCGCTCGGGCGGACAGAGGGTCTGCCCCCGCTGTCCCGCCGGATCCCTGCGCGCGACCGCCCTGCCCTCGCCGCGCTTTATGAACGGGCGGATATCGAGCCGGGCGCCTTTCGGGATGTCGAAACATGGGCGGCGGCGCTCGCCGTATCGTCCGCATTGTCGCGGCAGGCCGGCAACGACAGCGGCGCGGGCACCGATCGCGAGCTGCTCGACGCGTTCGGCGGGCGTCCGGTCGCCGGGCTCGAAACCGCGGGCGAACAGCTTGCGATCTTCGACCGTCTGGACGAGGATGCGCAGCTCGCCCTTTTGCGGAGCATTTGGGAGACGCCCGAGGATGACGGCGCGATGCTCGATGCATGGATGCGCGGCGACGCGGCCACGCTCACCCGCATGCTGGAGCAGGGCCTTGCCGCCGATCCGGACCTGCGGACGGCCTTGCTGGTCAATCGGAATCGCCGCTGGATTGCGCAGATCGAGCCGCTGTTGTCCAATGGGCGCAGGCCGCTGGTCGCGGTGGGCGCAGGGCACATGGGCGGAGACGACGGGTTGATCGCGATGCTGCGCACGCGCGGGTGGCGGGTCGTGCGCGCCGATTGAAAGGGCGGCCTGTTCGGCGCGCGGCGCTTGCATTCGGCGCGCTGAGCCGCTACGCGCCCGCCTTCGCATCGGCACATGGTCATCCCTGGAGGCGCGTGCCGCGCGAGTTGAACTAACAAGCTTTATACAAAGGTCTAGGATTATGAGCGATCAGCTTACCCTGGCGGCCGAAAAGCGCGAACGGGCAGGCAAGGGAGCCTCCCGTGCCCTGCGCCGCGAAGGTCGCGTTCCCGCCGTCATCTACGGTGGCAAGGAAGAACCGCAGCCCATCCACGTCGAGGAACGTGCGCTGGTGAAACTGCTGGACACCGGCCATTTCATGAATTCGATCGTGATGGTCGAACTCGACGGCAAGAAGCTGCGCACCCTGCCCAAGGACGTCGCCCTTCACCCGGTTCGCGATACGCCGACCCATGTCGATTTCTTCCGCCTTGCCAAGGATGCGAAGGTCGACGTGAACGTGCCCGTCGTGTTCGTGAACGAGGAAGCGGCCCCCGGGCTCAAGCGTGGCGGCGTGCTTAACGTCGTGCGTCACGAGCTGGAACTGGTCTGCGACGCCGACCATATCCCCGACCAGATCGAGATCGACGTGACCGGTCTCGAAATCGGCGATTCGATCCACATCAGCCACGTGAACCTGCCCAAGGGTTCGGAAAGCGCGATCACCGACCGCGACTTCACCATCGCGACCGTCGTCGCGCCCTCGGCTCTCAAGAAGGCCGATGGTGAAGAGGGTTCGGATCAGACGGGTGCCGGCATGGAAGCGGGCGAAACCGCCGCGACCGAGCAGGGCCCGGACGACGATGCCGCCAAGGAACAGCAAGAAAAGAGCGCCTGACGCGTTCTTGCTTTCTGGCGAGACGAAACGCCGGCCGTGCCATGCGCAAGGCCGGCGTTTTGCTTTTGGCCGCGGCTGGGATAGGAAAACGCCATGCAATTATGGACAGGTCTTGGCAATCCGGGCGCGAAATACGCGCTGAACCGGCACAATGTCGGTTTCATGGCGCTTGACACGATTGCCGACATGCATGGCTTCGGCCCGGTGCAGAAGAAGTTTTCCGGCTGGTTGCAGGAAGGCCGTATCGGCGCGCATCGTATCCTGCTGCTTAAACCCGCGACCTATATGAACGAGAGCGGGCGTTCGGTTGCCGAAGCGATGCGCTTCTACAAGCTGGAGATCGACGCGCTCACCGTCTTTCACGACGAACTCGACCTCGACCCCATGCGCGTGAAGGTGAAGCAGGGCGGCGGCACGGCGGGGCATAACGGGCTGCGCAGTATCGACAGCCATATGGGCCGCGAATTCACCCGTGTGCGGCTCGGCATCGGCCATCCGGGATCGAAAGACCGGGTTACCGGCCATGTCCTCGGCAATTATGCCAAGGTGGAGATGGACGATCTTGCCGCGATGCTCGGCGCGGTCGCGGCGGAGGCGGAATGGCTGGCCAGGGGCGATGGCGAGCGGTTCATGAATGACGTCGCGATGCGGCTGAACGGCTGAGGCATCAAGAACGCGGTATCGGCCGCAATATCTGTTTTCTGGCCATGTCCCGCCGATCCGGCTATGGGCGCGGCTCAATTCTTGACCGGAGTTTTCGATGGGTTTTCGTTGCGGCATCGTCGGCCTTCCCAATGTGGGCAAATCGACCCTTTTCAACGCGCTGACCGAAACGCAGGCGGCGCAGGCGGCGAACTATCCGTTCTGCACCATCGAACCCAATGTCGGACAGGTCGGCGTGCCCGATGAACGGCTCGACAAGATTGCGGGTATCGCGGGGTCGGCCAAGACCATCCCGACGCAGCTTGCCTTCGTCGACATCGCCGGTCTGGTAAAGGGCGCGTCCAAGGGCGAAGGGCTGGGCAATCAGTTCCTCGGCAATATTCGCGAGGTGGACGCGATCGTGCACGTGCTGCGCTGTTTCGAGGATGACGATATTCAGCATGTCGCCAACAAGGTCGATCCGCTCGCCGATGCTGAGGTGGTCGAGACCGAATTGCTGATGGCCGATCTCGAAAGCCTGGAAAAGCGAGTGCCCGCCGCCGAAAAGCGTGCGAAGACCGGTGACAAGGAGATGAAGATCGCGGCCAGCGTGCTGGGACAGGCGCTCGAACTCCTGCGCGAAGGGAAGCCCGCCCGCCTTACCGAACCGAAGGACGAGGAAGAGGCGCGCGTCTTCGGCCAAGCGCAATTGCTGACCGCCAAACCCGTGCTCTACGTCTGCAACGTGGCCGAGGACGAGGCCGCGACCGGCAATGCGATGGCGGAAAAAGTGTTCGCCAAGGCCGAGGCCGAGGGCGCGCAGGCCGTCGTCGTCTCCGCCGCGATCGAGGCGGAGCTTGTCGGCATGAATGGCGAGGAACGCGCCGAATATCTCGCCGAGCTGGGGCTGGAGGAAACGGGGCTCGCCCGCGTGATTCGCGCAGGATACCAGCTGCTCGGCCTGCAGACGTTCTTTACCGCCGGGCCGAAGGAAACGCGGGCATGGACCGTGGCCAAGGGGGCAAAGGCACCGCAGGCCGCCGGCGAGATCCACACCGATTTCGAGCGCGGCTTCATCCGGGCCGAAACCATCGCCTACGACGATTACGTGACGCTGGGCGGTGAAAGCGCGGCGCGCGAGGCGGGCAAGCTGCGGCAGGAAGGCAAGGAATATATCGTCAATGACGGCGACGTGATGCTGTTCAAGTTCAACGTATGAACCATCCGGAAAATCAATTGCTTCCACAGTTTAATTAACATCGGATTGGCCAGCGGGCACCATTTCGGGCCACCACCGTTGTCACACCATCAGAAGGGGAACTGACAATGGTAGACAAGTCCGAAAAATTCCGCTGGCTCGTGCGCCTCGGCTTTGCCGCGCGGGGCGTGGTCTATATTCTCATCGGCTATCTGTTCCTGTCCACCACCGGACAGGGCCAGGCCGACGATGGCGCGAGCGGTGCGTTCGACTATCTGCAGGATATTCCGCTCGGCACGCCGATCCTGTATCTGTGTGCGCTGGGCCTCCTGGGCTATGCGCTGTACCGGCTGTGCAGCCCGTTGTTCGACATCGAACATTACGGCAGCGACAAGAAGGGCATCGCCCACCGTGTCGGGCACGGCGCGAGCGGTATCGCGCATCTCGTGCTCGCCTATACCGCGTTCCAATTCGCGCAGGGTGACAAGCAGTCGTCGGGCGGAGCCAGCGGCGCCGAACAGGCGACCGGCACCGTCCTGTCGATGGGTTTCGGCCCGGCGATCATCGGCATCGTGGGGCTCGGCTTCCTGATCGCCGGCGTCATGCAGGGCAAGAAAGCGATCACCGGCGATTTCATGAACCGCATTTCGGGCCGGGCGCCCGATTTCACGAAATATCTCGGCCATGCGGGCTATGCCGCGCGGGCCGTGGTGTTTGTCGTCATCGGCTGGTCGCTGGTGCAGTCGGCTTGGCTGGACAGCTCTTCGCAGGTAAAATCGCTGGGCGGCGCGGTTGCATCGCTTCGTGATGACGGCATCTGGTTTACGCTGGTGGCGATCGGCTTGCTGCTTTTCGGCGTGTTCAGCCTCGTGATGGCGCGTTATCGCGTGGTCCCCGACCTTGGCCCCGACGGGCTGAAGCCGGCCTACCGCCTCTGATCTGACGCGATCCTGCGATGTGACGCCCCATGCCTGCCGATCGGCGAGCGTGGGGCGGCATGGCGAAGGGAACTTTGAACGCGGGCGTCCTCACCCAATACGATGCTCTGGTTCGAAGACTTTCGCGTCGTGGAGAAGGCCGCGACGATCTACGCCGGTCTTTGTCCCCCCTACCCCCGAAACCCGGTGCACCAGGTGACGAAAACCTTCAAAACGCGTAGCAGCACCGCGATGCTATAAAGCGGAACAGTCGCGACAGGGGGCAAGCTATCCAATCCGGTGAAGTTATCGCTCCACCGCGCTGTCCTCCCGCAGGCCGCACGCTCAGATCAGCTCCCGCATTGCAACGTGCCGCTTTCTTCGTAGACCGGGCGGTTTCGCCCATCGACGACCGCGATCGAACCGTTCCAGCTTACCCTCGATATGCCGTCCTGCGGCGCCTCCCCTTCGGGCTGCGCGATACGGATGGCATATTCGCGGCCGTCATATTGCGCCCATGTGCCAAGCGGCATCGCGGCCGAACCCTTGTCCGCGGCGAAGCTGACAATCTTGCCGTCCAGCTTCATATAGGCGCGGTCGGGCATCGCCATCATCATCACCGCCATACCATTGCCCGGTGCAAAGGCGCAGGATACGCCGAACAGATTATTGTCCTCCACATCGGAGTAGCTGATCCGCTCCGGCGCGATCGGCATGACCGGCGGCGTGTCATGGGTGGCGCGGATCTTCGCGACATCGGCCGCGTCCCGGGCCGGATCGAACGATGCGCCATCGCCGCAGGCCGCCAGGGCCACGGTTAGAAGGGCGAGGGCCCCAAAACGGCCAAAAGTATGGATCGGGGTCTTCATCGCGGCATTCTCCCTCATTTCCGCCCGAACAGCTTTTCCACGTCCGACATCGACAGCTTTACCCAGGTCGGACGACCATGATTGCACTGACCCGAACGCGGCGTGCGCTCCATCTCGCGCAGCAAGGCGTTCATCTCCGTCACATTGAGCCGCCGCCCCGCGCGCACCGAACCATGGCACGCCATCGTCGCCAACACGAGATCGAGCCTTTCTTCAAGCAGGAGCGCGTCGCCGTTCACCGCGATATCGTCGGCAATATCCTGCAACAGCTTTGCCGGATCGCCGCCGCGAATGGCACCGGGCATCGCGCGTACGAGCATCGCGTCCGGCCCGAACCGTTCCACGACAAGACCCAGGGTGCCGAGCTTTTCAGCCGCGCCCTCGATACGGTCGCAATCGGTTTCGTCGAGTTCCACGACCTGCGGGATGAGCAGCGCCTGCGAACGGCGCGCGCCCTCCCCCGCCCCTGCGGCGCGCAGCCGTTCGAGCACGAGCCGTTCGTGGGCGGCGTGCTGATCGACGAGCACGAGCCCGTCCTCCGCCTCCGCGACGATATAGGTTTCGGCGACCTGCCCGCGCGCGATCCCCATGGGAAAGCGGGCGGCATCCTGCGGCGCTTCCTCCGCGGTTTCGGCGCGGCCCTGCGGCTCGAAAACGGGCGCGGCATTTTCGCCCGCATGGCCGTGCGGGCGCGTGTTGGCCGTGGGAAAGGCACCGAACTCGGCCACGCGTTCCTTTACCGCGAAGGCGCTTCCTTTCGTGGAAAGATCGGTTTGCGCATGAAGCTCGGCCTGCCACGGCTCGCTTTGCCAGGCGCGCATGGCGCTTTGCGACGGGGTCTGCGCACTGCGCCGGTCGCCGGTGTCGAGCGCCTGGCGAAGCCCGCTCACGATCATGCCGCGAATGGCCTGCGGGTCGCGAAAGCGCACCTCGGTCTTCGCCGGGTGCACGTTCACGTCCACCAGATGCGCCGGTATGTCGAGGAAAAGCGCCAGCACCGCGTGCCGGTCGCGCGCCAGCATGTCGGCATAGGCACCGCGCACCGCCCCTGTCAGCAGGCGATCCTTCACCGGGCGGCCATTCACGAACAGATACTGATGATCGGCGACGCCGCGATTATAGGTCGGCAGGCCGGCCAGCCCGGTCAGCCGCACCGGTTCGTCCACCTGTCCGCGCGTGCAATCGATGGCGACCGCATTGTCGGCAAGCTCCCGCGCGATGAGGCGGCTTACCCGCGTGCCAAGATCTTCGTCCGGCTGCACCGCGAATATCCGGCGCCCTTCATTGCTCAATGTAAAGCCGATCGCCGGCCGCGCCATGGCGAGACGGCGCATGATATCGTGACACGCGCCATATTCGCTGCGCGCGGTGCGCAGGAACTTGCGGCGGGCGGGAACCCTGGCGAACACATTCTCGACCCGGATGCGGGTGCCGGGGGGCAATGCTGCGGGTTCGTCGGCAATCGTCTCGCCGTGATCGACCACGCGCCGCCAGCCCTGCGATGCGGAGCGCGGCCTGCTCTCGATGGTCAGACGCGCGACGCTGGCGATGGATGGCAGGGCCTCCCCGCGAAAGCCGAGCGTCGCGACTTCCTCGATCGCCTCGTCCGGCAATTTCGACGTCGCATGGCGTTCAAGCGCGAGGGCGATCTCCTCCGGCGTCATGCCGATGCCGTCGTCCGTCACCTCGATTCCCTTAAGGCCGCCCTGCTCCAGCGTGACGGAAATCTGCCGCGCGCCCGCATCGATGGCGTTCTCCACCAACTCCTTGAGCGCGGCGGCAGGGCGTTCGACCACCTCGCCCGCGGCGATGCGATTGATCAGGCTTTCGGGAAGGCGACGGATGCGGGCCATGGTTCGGTTCGTGATAACGCCAACTGTTGTGAATATCGAGTTGACCCCTGTGGAAAAACCATGGCGGCAAGGTTAAAAAGATTTTCCCATACGGCCCCTGTATCGTCTAGGGCGATGCGCGAGTCCCCGATTGCGGTCGCCTGCCGGCCATGCGATGGATTCGGCTGGCGCAGCAGTAGATTTCACGGAAACGATTTTCACTATGGCTTCATTCCTTTCCCGCCTCTTTCAATTCGGGTCGCAGAACATGGCGATCGATCTCGGCACGGCGAACACGCTGGTCTATGTCGAGGGGCGCGGCATCGTGCTGAACGAACCGTCGGTCGTGGCGATCGAAACGATGAACGGCATCAAGAAGGTGAAAGCCGTCGGCGACGACGCCAAGATGATGATGGGCAAGACGCCCGACACGATCGAGGCGATCCGCCCGCTTCGCGACGGGGTCATCGCCGACATCGAAGTTGCCGAACAGATGATCAAATATTTCATCAAGAAGGTACATTCGAAGCGTAACATCCTGAAATATCCCGAAATCGTCATCTGCGTGCCGAGCGGTTCGACCTCGGTCGAGCGGCGCGCCATCCGCGATGCGGCGTCCAACGCCGGGGCAAGCCAGGTCTATCTCATCCTCGAGCCGATGGCCGCTGCGATCGGCGCCGGCATGCCAGTGACCGAACCTGTCGGCTCCATGGTGGTTGACATCGGCGGCGGCACGACCGAAGTTGCGGTCCTGTCGCTGCGCGGGCTGGCCTATACCACCAGCGTGCGCGTCGGCGGCGACAAGATGGACGAAGCGATCGTCTCCTATGTCCGGCGGCATCACAATCTGCTCATCGGCGATTCGACGGCGGAGCGGATCAAGAAAGGCTATGCCACCGCCATCGTTCCCGAGGATGGAGAAGGCGCAAAGATCCACATTCGCGGCCGCGACCTGGTGAATGGCGTGCCCAAGGAAATCACGATCAACCAGGCGAATATCGCCGAGGCCCTGTCCGAACCGATCGGCGCCATTGTCGAGGCGGTGCGGATCGCGCTCGAAAACACGGCGCCCGAACTTGCCGCGGACATCGTCGATCAGGGCATCGTTCTGACGGGCGGCGGCGCGCTGATCGCAGGGCTGGACGAATATCTGCGTGAGGAAACCGGACTGCCGGTGACCGTCGCCGAAGATCCGCTGTCCTGCGTGGCACTGGGCACCGGACGCGCTCTGGAAGAGGCTGTGTATCGCGGCGTGCTCGAGACGGCCTGAACCGGACGTCGCACGCACTAACGAGGAGGGAGCGGACAGATGGCGCCGCCGATGGATCGGCGTCCGGGATTTTCCAAAAGGGCGCAGTTCTCAATTTTCACGAGCTATGTCGCGGCCGTGGTTGGCGGGATGCTGGGGCTTGTCCTGCTGATCGTATCGCTGTTTCACCCGTCCGCATTCGCCTTTGCCCGCACCGCGGCCACCGATGTTGCCGAACCGGTCGGGCAGGCGTCCGCCATCGGACGCTCCAACGGCAAGTCGGTGATCGACGTGGTCGCCGGCTATATCGAGGCGGGGAGCAAGAACGCCGCCCTGCGCGAGGAATTGCGCGTCGCCCGCAGCCGCCTTGCCGAGGCCGAGGCGATCGAGGAAGAGAACCGCCGGTTGAAACGCGTGCTGAACATGCGCGAAACCGATGGCCGCGCCATCGCTGCCTCCCGCCTCATCGGATCGACCGCCACGAGCAGCCGCCGCCTTGCCCTTGTCGGCGCGGGACGGCGGGACGGCGTCAGAGTGGGTCAGCCGGTCCGATCGCCGACGGGCCTCGTCGGCCGCGTGCTGGAGGTTGGATCGCGCACCGCACGTATCCTGCTCATCACCGATAGCGAGAGCGTCGTGCCGGTGCGCCGTACGCGCGGAAACGTTGCGGGTTTCGCCCAGGGTCAGGCGGATGGAACGCTTATCGTCCGGCTGATCGAGATGGGCATCAATCCGCTGAAAAAAGGCGACGTGCTCGTCACCTCGGGTTCCGGCGGACTGTATCGGCCGAACGTGCCCGTCGCGGTGGTCAGGGATGTCACGCGCGATGGTGCGGTCGCGCGCATCATCTCGGACCCGGCGGCGACCGAATTCGTCACGATTCAGCCGATCTGGCAACCGGTGACGGACCTGCCGCCGCCGCGCCCCGCGCCCGGCGAATGAGCCTCGCCGGCGACAGGCTGCCCGGATCGGGCCTTTTTTCGCGGCGCATCAATCGTGCGCCGTCGCGCATTCTCGCGACCATCGTCCCCTGGATCAGCGTGGCGCTGCTCTCCCTCGTCCCGCTGTCGCCGATCATCGCATCGGCGCCGGTGGTGCCGCCGCTCGCCTTCATGCTGCTGGTGAGCTGGCAATTGTTGCGGCCGGGCCTGTTGCCGGTGTGGGCCGGGTTTCCGCTCGGCCTGATCGACGATCTTTACAGCGGACAGCCATTTGGCAGTGCTATGTTCCTGTGGTCCGTCACCATGATCGTGATGGACATGGTCGACGATTGGGCACGGTGGCGCGGGTTCTGGCAGGACTGGATGGTGGCAAGTCTCGCTTTCGCTTCCTATCTCGCTCTGGCCATGGCCATTGCCGCGCTTGCCGGCGGGCCATTCGATCTGTCGCTCATCGTTCCGCAATTGCTGTTGTCGCTCATCATGTTCCCGCTTTTCACCCGCATCGTTGCCGTTCTCGACATGCTTCGTCGCGCTCGCGTAAAGGTGGTCGGCTGATGGCGTTCGGCTTTGGCAAGCGCGTCGCGAAACCCGAACAGAGGGTCAGCGCGGGCGAACTCAACAATCGCTTCGACCGGCGAACCTTCTTCATCGGCGCGGTTCAGGGCGGCATCGGCCTTTTGCTGGCCGGGCGGATGACCTATCTCGCCGTGGCGCAGAACGAAAAATACGAGCTGGCCTCGGAAAGCAACCGGGTCGATCTCACGCTCATCCCGCCGCGCCGCGGGTGGATTCTCGATCGTGACGGGGTGCCGCTTGCCTCCAACCGGGCCGATTTTCGCGTCGATCTCATCCCCGACCGCATCGTCGATGTGGATCAGACGTTGCAGGTGCTGGGCGATGTGCTCGCACTCACCCCCGCAGGGATCACCGATCTTCGCGACAAGATCGAATCGACCAGCGGTTTCCGCCCGGTCGAGGTCGCGACCGGCGTCGATTGGGAGCAGTTCGCGGCGTTGTCGGTTCGGCTGCCCGATCTCCCCGGTGTGGTACCGCAGCGCGGTTTTTCGCGCTATTACCCCACCGGCCCCGCCGTCGGCCACCTGCTCGGCTATGTCGGCACGGTGTCGGCGGAAGAGTACGAGGAGGAGCCGGAGCCGCTGCTCATCACGCCCGGCTTCAAGATCGGCAAGGACGGCGTCGAGAAATATTTCGAGCATACGCTGCGCGGCGAACCGGGCGCCCGCCGCGCCGAGGTCACCGCGAGCGGCAAGATCGTACGCGATCTCGACATGCGCGAGGATGTGCAGGGCGATCCGGTGCAGCTCACCATCGACGGCCCGTTGCAGGATTACGCGGCGCGGCGGCTCGGCCCCGAATCCGGGTCGGTCGTGGTCATGGATTTGAAGAACGGCGACATTCTCGCCGCGTCCTCCATGCCGAGTTTCGACCCCAACAGCTTTTCCGATGGCATCGGCCGCATCGAATGGAAAATGCTGTCCGAAGACGACCATGTTCCTTTGCGAAACAAGGTGTTGAGCGGGCTTTATCCGCCCGGTTCCACGGTGAAACCCTTCGTGTCGCTGGCTTTTCTCGAAGGCGGGCTGGACCCTGAGGAATCGGTGGTTTGCAATGGCGGACTGCGCGTGGGCAATCGCGTGTTTCGCTGCTGGAACCGGCGCGGCCACGGGCGCACCAACATGGCAAAGGGCATTTATCAAAGCTGCGACGTCTATTTCTACTATTTCGCGCAGCGCATCGGCATGGAGCGGATTGCCAACATGGCGCGGCGCCTGGGGCTCGGCTATCAATACCCGCTCCCCGTCGCGAGCCAATCCTATGGCACGGTGCCCGACCCGGCCTGGAAGCTGAAAAAATACGACAAGGAATGGCAGACCTTCGATACGGTGAATGCCACCATCGGACAGGGCTACATGCTGGTAAATCCGCTGCAGCAGGCGGTGATGACCTCCCGCATCGCGAGCGGTTTGCGGATACAGCCGCGCCTGCTCCTCGAAAACGCGCCCCGCCCCGCGCCCTCGCTGAACCTGCCCGAAGAACATCTGCAGGTCGTGCGACAGGCGATGCGCGACGTTGTGAACGGTCCCGGCACTGCGGGACGCGCACGCCTGCCCATCGACGGGATCGAGCTTGCCGGAAAGACCGGTACGGCGCAGGTCGTCTCGCTCGCCTATGGTCGCGGGGGGCGCGACGTGCCCTGGAAGTATCGTGACCACGGGCATTTCATCTGTTTCGCACCGGCGGACAAGCCGCGCTACGCCTGTGCCGTGGCGATCGAACACGGGGCCGGTTCGTCCTCCGCCTATCCGGTGGCGCGCGATGTCATGACCTTCCTGTTCGATGCGAACAAGGCGCTCGAAGTGCTTCATAACTATGAAAAAGAATGGGGCGGTACGGCACAGGAACGGCTGTCCCGCAAATACGCCGCCTATGAACAGGCCTATGGCGGCGCGGCCCCGAAACCGGAACAGGGCGAAATACAGGACGCGGTCGAAGAAGGCCGCCGCC
The DNA here is from genome assembly GCF_022378335.1 of Croceicoccus hydrothermalis. GTDB lineage: Bacteria > Pseudomonadota > Alphaproteobacteria > Sphingomonadales > Sphingomonadaceae > Croceicoccus > Croceicoccus hydrothermalis. The sequence goes on along the minus strand of NZ_JAIQCI010000009.1, from coordinate 7,175 downwards.
CTGCCCCCAGCCCCAGCCCGGTCGACGCCGCCGGCGCCCCCCGCCCCCCCGAAGGCGACACCCCCGATGCCGGTGCGGACAGCCCGGCCGGCGGGGGGGACACGCCGGACACCGGGGCGACGGATTGATGGCACGCGCGTCGGTTCCCGCCTTTATCGCACGCGAACCGTGGGGGGTGATCCTTCCGCTCACCGCGCTCGTCCTGTTTGGCGCGGCGGTCCTGTATTCGGCAGCGGGAGGCAATTTGTGGCCCTGGTCGCTGCTCCACGTCGTTCGGTTCGGCGTTTTTCTGACGATGGCATTCGTCATTTCGCGTTTCTCAATGGACTTCATCAAGGCGATCGCCGTGCCTGTCTATGTCCTGCTCGTGTTGCTGCTGATGGCGGTGGAGGCGATGGGCTTCGTGGGGGGTGGCAGTCAGCGATGGCTCAATCTCGGTTTCATGACGTTGCAGCCATCGGAGCTGATGAAGCCTGGCATCGTCCTGATTCTTGCGCGGCTTTATGACCTTCTTCCGGGCGGGCACGTGCAGAATTTCAAATCGCTGCTACCTCCCGCCTTCCTTATCGGACTTCCGGTGGGGCTTGTGCTGTTGCAACCCGATCTTGGCACCAGTCTGGCGATCATGTTCGGGGCGGTGGTCGTCATGTTTCTGGCCGGGTTGCCGATGGCGTGGTTCGTGACCGTCGGCGTGGCCGGTATGGCAGCCATTCCGGCGCTGTTCTTCTTTGCCCTTCACCCGTATCAGCAAAAGCGCGTTCTGACCTTCCTCGATCCCGAAAGCGATCCGCTTGGCGCGGGGTATCACATAACGCAGTCGCAGATCGCGATCGGATCCGGTGGTTTTTTCGGAAAGGGTTTTGGCAATGGCACGCAAAGCCATCTGAACTATCTTCCCGAACCGCACACCGATTTCGTTTTCGCGACAATGGCCGAAGAATGGGGCATGGCCGGCGGATTCTTCGTCATTTTCGTGTTCGGTTTGCTGTTGCGGTGGGGTTTGAAGGTGGCGATCGGCGCGCCGGACCGCTTCTCCCGCCTGTTGGCCGCCGGCATGACTGCGACGATCTTTTTCTACACTGCGGTCAATCTCATGATGGTCATGGGACTCGCGCCGGTTGTCGGCATTCCCCTGCCTTTCATGAGCCATGGCGGTTCTTCGATGATGACGATCATGATCTGCGTGGGGCTGATCATGGCCGTAAATCGGTGGAGTCAGCGCCGCGTCAGCAATTTTGACTAAATACGCGAGAAACCCCCTTTTCACCGTCGCGACAATGTGTATACGGAGCGCTCCCGCAGCGGATCGGACGATCCGAACCGCTGACGGTCTGTCCGAAACGCGACAGAGTGGACGCATAGCTCAGTTGGTAGAGCAGCTGACTCTTAATCAGCGGGTCCTAGGTTCGAGCCCTAGTGCGTCCACCAAACCTTTCAAAGACTTAAGGCCGATATTACACCCCTTCCCAATGGGTGTCGAGGGCCGTTTAATCACCACGTAATCAAGCGGCCTCGTGCAGTGGCGTAAGAGCCCCGGAAACTCTGGCGTAGCGCAGAGTACTTGAGGCGCGCTTTGTCGGGATTTCGTCTCCCCGCTCGAATTCCCGCACATCCGAATGTGATCCCGAATGAAGGGGAAATTTCCATCCAATTTCGTCCGGATTCATCCGGTGCCAACGTCCTACAGCGCTCCTCCTCGCCCCCTCCCCAATTCTTGGTATTGACGGACGGTGCTCGCGGTGAATCACTATCAGCGAGCAAACGTCCTGGAGTTTTTTGGATGAGGATTAGCCGCGATGCATAGGTGCAAGCTTCACAGCAGCTTGCTAGGCATAGACCGATGAAGACCGACCTCGATCACCTGCCTCCGCAAAAGCAGCGCGAGCTGGAGCGCGTTTTGCAGTTGATTTTCGAAGAGTTCGAAGATGCATTCGCACTGGCCAAGCACGACTGGAAGAAGGCCGGGCGTATCCTCAAGGTCATCCTTTACGGAAGCTACGCACGCGGCACCTGGGTCGACGAGCCGCATACCGCCAAAGGCTACCAGTCGGATTATGATTTGCTCATCATCGTCAATGACAAGCGGCTCACCGACAGAGTGAAATATTGGGCAAAGCTCGATGACCGCCTGATGCGCGAATACGGCGTGACGGGCACGCTCCACACGCCGGTTAATTTCATCGTGCATACTCTCCAAGAGGTGAACGACGGCCTCGCGCATGGCCGTTATTTCTTCATGGACGTGAAGCAGGATGGAGTCGCGCTCTACCAGTCGGACGACACCGAGCTGCATACTCCTAAGCCGAAGACACCCCCGCAAGCGCAGGCGATGGCGCAGGAGTATTTCGACGAGTGGTTCCCGAGCGCCAGCCGCTTCAAGAAAGCAGCAGAATTTCTGGTTGGCGAAGGTGGCCTACGTGAGGCTGCGTTCAACATGCACCAAGCCACTGAGCGGCTCTATCATTGCGTGCTCCTGGTCTGCACGTTCTACACGCCTCACGTTCACAACCTCGGTTTTCTGCGCACTCAGGCCGAGCGCATCGACCCTCGCCTGACTTACGTCTGGCCGCGCGAAACGAAGCGCGACCGCGCGCGCTTCGAGAAGCTCAAGGAAGCCTATGTGAAAGCGCGCTACAGCAAACACTACCGTATCACGCCAGAGGAGCTCGAATGGCTCGGTGAGCAGGTCGAGGAGCTGGGTCGCGTCGTCCACGAAGTTTGTTCTGAGCGATTAGAAAAACTCAAAGCCGACGCCGGAAAAGGCTCTTAGACAATTGCCGGGTTGGCTTGCCTCGCTAGGATTGCTGAGCGTCACACCCACTCACCTGTTCTGTTTCAGGAAAAAGCGGCCTCTCCCGCCTCCCGGGTAATTTCATAAGGCCCGAGCGCCTCCACGATCCTTGCCGTGAGCGTATCGACCGCTTCGCGCCGGTTGAAGGCTCTCGTTGCTGAAAGCACGTCGCGGAGCGCGTAGGTCTCGGCCTTACCGAGCGCAGCCCCGATCACATGGTTAAGTTCATCATCGCTTGGTCGAATCAACATTTTTTGCGTTAGAACAAAACCGGAACTATTTGCCAATTCGAAACTTCCACCCTGCTTCCGATTGACAGCAAAACATGCTCCCGGCAGGCGCTTTGCGATGTGCAATCTCTACCGAATGACGAAGGCGAACGACGAGGTCGCGCGCTGGTTCAATGCAGTCGATCAGCTCGGCAACGCCAACTTTGGGACCGAAGTTTTTCCGGGATATCCCGGTGCTGTGATTGCAGATGGCAAGCTCTCGCAGATGACCTGGGGTTTCCCGTTGTCGCTCAAAAGCAAGCGCACCGGCGAGCCGCTCAAACCGAAGCCGGTCAACAACGCTCGCACCGACAAGCTCGACAGCTACATGTGGCGCTTCAGCTTCGAGGAGCGTCGCTGCCTCATTCCGCTGACGGCCTGGGCGGAAGCCGAGGGCACACCGGGAAGCAAGACGCGGACCTGGCTAAGTCGTCCCGATAGCGAATTGTTTGCAGCCGCAGGGCTCTGGCGCAACAGCGATGAGTGGGGTCTCGTCTACTCGATGGTGATGACCGACAGCGCAGGCGTTGCTGCGGAATGTCATTCACGCATGCCGGTACTGCTGTCGCAAAACGACTGGGCGAAATGGACCGACGGTTCGACAAGAGAGGCGCGTAGTCTTTGCAAGCCGTGGGTCGGTGAACTTGCAATCGAGAGGACTGATCAGCGCTGGTAGGACTACTTTCGGCCTGCGCTCACGCCGCTTTCAGTACACTTTAATCGTTGCGCTCGCCTCGCAACATCGACGCCACGTAATTGCAACTACGCTGCATCGCGTGCCGTTCAGATGAATTGTCCGTGGCCGTTTGGGGTGGGTAGGAAATAGGATGGCGAGATAAAAGCAGCGCCGTCGGACGGGCTGCAGGTGGTTGGTTTTGCTGATCATTTGCCGACTGCACCCAAGGTGCCCTGCTGGCCCTGCCCTCTGAAATCCTTTTGTTTTCAATGCAGAGTGCGACGGCGCCTCGCAGAATCGAGCAGCAATGCAACAAATGAGCTTCTGAGAAGAGGTCCGTACTCGTTCTTGGGGACACGTTCGGATGCACCTTGCGCACAGTTGCCTGAAGAGCGGCGCGCTAGCGTAGGAGGGGCGGTCCCGGCGTAGAAACGTCATGTGGCGCGGCAACCCGCGATCAAGCGATACTCGGTGTCGATGGCGGGCGGTCTGCTCCTCTCCATGATCCCCCAGGTCGGTCCGTCATCACCCGACAGATGAGATCTATGTCGGCTGTGCGCCCCTCATCCAGTCGTTCGCCCTCTGTCGTCAGTTTCTTGAAAGCGGGCATCGAGCGGATCATCGCCGAGCGTCAGCGACGTTGGCGCTGGACACAGTCTGGATTTGGACGGGAGAAGCAGAAAGCCGCACTCCGTTCAGGCAAGCAAGGGTGGCCCCTGCAAACCACTACCACGTTGAACGAGGAAACTAAATCGGTGGTTAGGGTCGCCAAAGCGGCCAACCGTTTTGCAGCTATCACGTGGTAGCAGCAAGCCGTGGTCAAGCGGTCATTCTCTCGACCACCCCCGTCAAGATTGCGTTGGTTGTGCCTTCGGACGACCAGCCTTCGGCAAATGAAATGTCATGGGAATTCGGCAACTGATCCTTTCTGAGAGTACGCAACCGAATTCTCGCTGGAATCGCCGCTGCCTCGCCGACGAAAAGCGCCTCCTGCCGAGGCAGAGACGAAAGTATTCTAGTCATGCCCGCCAAACTGTCCGGCAGGATTCGAGAAACGTGCTCTAGGTCGCTGCTGTTGGCCAGGCGTAGCACTATCCACGAATTACATTGCGAGATCACTGTGTCCTCGATGTCAGATGGTCGCTGCGAGACGAGCATCAGACCTAGACCGTATTTGCGCCCCTCGCGAGCCAATCGGCGGATGGCAGTCTGCGCCACTTCGTACTGAGCTTCGCCACGATTTGGCACATAGCGGTGGGCTTCCTCGCAGACGAAGAGCACCGGATCGCGTTCACGCTCCTCGCGGGTCTGATGAAGTTTATACTGGAATAGAAGTCGCGCGATCGCGCCGGTGAGAGGACCTGCCACTTCATTTGGCAAGCCTGAGATGTCCACGATCTTGAGACACGACTCTGCTTGTCCATCGACATTGAGAAATTGACCCAACACCTCGGTCAGTGATGGTGCCGCTTCGCTATGTTCTTCCATGAGGAAACGAACACGCGGGTCAGTCGTGAGAACGCGAAACTTATTCAGGATAGACGCATAGTCCTTTTGGAAGTCAGAAGCCGTAACATCGCCCCAGCCTCCACCTTGCGGTCGTTTTGCCTGCCGACCAACAATGTGAGCATGAAATTCAGCAAGCTTGAAGGGACGAGGCTTGTCACGGTCGAAGGAGACAATTTTGTCCTCCCCGACTCCCGGCATCGGCATCGGCTGCTCCGGGTGCTGACCGGCGGGCAAGTCGGCAGGGATATCCCCGAGTGCCGTCCGAGCGATGCCAGCACCCACCATTCTGGCGTGCGCTAAGGCCTTATAGACTGTGTTGGCCTGGGACGTGGCCTCGAACTCAGTCTTGCCGATAACCAAGGATCGGAGCTCATCGCTCGACATCAGCCAATACGGCAGTTTCAGCGTTTCGGCTCCCTCGGCATTCTGACCCAGCGCGTCATAAGCGCGATAAACCTTCGCCTTACCATGGAACGCGGAAGCGTATTCCCCATGAGGATCGACTAAGATGATACAGGGCCTGGTGCCCTTATCGGGATGACATTCGTGTTCAAGAACCGAATGCAGAACTGCAGCTACAGCGCTCGATTTGCCCGCGCCCGTTGAACCGAGGACTGCGCAGTGGTGGCCGAAGAGGCGGTCCATGTTGGCTCTGCAAGGTACGCGGGTCGCACCGACATAATTGCCGATCGGGACATGGCGGTCCGCCCCATCTTCGGCGGATTTTTCAGCGCTAATGAAAAGCTGCTCAGTCTCGTCCTTCGTTATCAGATGGACCGCTTGCAGGGGCAAGGGGTAGGTCGAAACACCCCGCTTAAAATTTAACTTCTTGTCTGCGGAGTTAAACCAAGCCTCTCCTAGAAGATCCGCTTCGATAACTCGACGGTCCTGATCGGCGGCTTTGCCTTGCAGCGCGAGTGAGGCGGTCTCCTCGTCTGACTGGAGTCTGAGCAGCTTGACCGTGGCGAAAATAATTCTCCGCCCGAGGTGCATTTTGATGATACTACCAATCTGTCCAACGTCGTAGACGCGTCCGCTGTGGCTCCGTGTAAGTTCGGTAATATCGCGTTTGAGGGTAACCTTTATCGCGTTCCCCGCGACTTCAAAAACCGTGCCGATTTCAAGATCGGCGTCTAGCGAGAACGCCATCATGCCATCGCCTCTTGAATATCATTGGGCAGACCTTCGCTGAACAGCTTGGATGCGCCCCCGAACGTCCACCAGTCGCGCTTTCCAGTCGCGCCTGGGAAAACGGGTCCCTCGCTTCCCTGATAGAGCCCCTTCGGGCTAGCAATAAACAGCTGATTTGCCCAAGAAGCTGTCATCCAGCGTTGGAGGGTCGGCGGCAATGTGTCGTTTGGTTCATCCGCAAAAGCAACAATCGTCAATTGATTCCTGCCCGATTCCATGGCCATTTCGATCTCAGCGTTGATGTGGTCATCCCCAAAAGAATATCCGCAGATCAGGAGCACATGATCACTGCCTTGGGATAATCTATTTCTAAACCGCTGAAAAAGTTCGGCGAATGGATCGCGCTGAGTGTTGATGTATTTCGTGGCCTGTGGATAGATCATCACCGCACCACCATGCGCTGGGTAAGTGTCGCCGTGCCTGATACGGAGCAAAGTCGCATTTCCTGCTTTTGGCCGATACCAGTCTATCGATCCGTGGAGCTTTGAGACGACGGCTCTTACCCCGGGACGATGATCATAGTGATTCATGTTCCAGAACCCCACACCGCCTCCGGTGAAGCCGTCCGCGAACTCAACGCCCGAGAGCGCCAAGGCATCTTCCAGGAGCGTATCGTAGTTGGTGGTGAAAAACTCTACCGGCGTGCGAACGAACTCTAGCCCGTCGTATTCACCAGGCGGGTTCGGAAGGGTTGGCGGGAGTGGCCTAAGCCTCTGATCTGAATTAGGAACTGGGTATC
>NZ_JAIQCI010000087.1 GCF_022378335.1 Croceicoccus hydrothermalis | reverse complement strand
CGTTCCTTCGTCACTACGACGAGACCCAAATCCTCCTTAATCTACAACCGTAAATCTGTGCCATTGGTGCTGACGGCGAACAGCCGCGCTATTGCAGGAAGAACGAACAGCGTCAGCGCGGTTGCCGTGATCAGCCCACCGATCACCACCGTCGCCAGTGGACGTTGCACCTCGGCCCCGGTTCCGGTAGCGAGTGCCATAGGCACGAAGCCGAGCGAAGCCACCAGCGCCGTCATCAACACCGGTCGCAGACGTGCAAGCGCGCCATCGGCAATAGCTTCGTCGAGCGGCATTCCTCTCTCGAGACGCTGCCGGATCGCGGTCATCATGACGAGACCGTTGAGCACCGCCACACCTGAGAGCGCAATGAACCCGACCGCGGTAGAGACCGAGAAGGGCATGCCCCTCAGCACCAGAGCGAACACGCCTCCTGCAAGCGCCATAGGAATGGCGCTAAACACCGCGAGGGCCGGGATCCATCCGCCAAGCGCCAGATAAAGGAGCAGGAGGACCATAGCGAAACAGATGGGCACCACGATCGCAAGCCTTGCCTGTGCTTCTTGAAGGTTCTGATACTGGCCGCCCCATTCGATGAAAGATGCAGGTGGCAGATCAACCTGCGCTTCGACCCCGGCCTGTGCTTCTTGGACGAAGGACCCGAGATCGCGTTCGCGCACGTTGGCCGAGACGATCACCAGCCGCCGCCCTTGTTCACGGCGGACCTCGGCGAGGCCATCAACCACTTCGAAATCAGCCAATGTTCGCAGCGGAACCGTCACGCCGTTTTCAAGGACGATCGGGAGAGCGCCGAGCTGGTCGAAATCGTTTCGGGTGGCATCTTGCAAACGCACGACGACGTCGAACCGCCGATCGCCTTCGAACACCAGACCCGCAGGCCGTCCGCCTAGCGCAATGGCGACCGACTGAGCCACGTCTTCGACGGTTAGCCCATATCGTGCGATGACCGGACGATCGAAAGCGATGTCGAGCGTGGGAAAGCCGGTAACTTGTTGAACGCGAACGTCTGCCGCACCTTCGACCTGCCGCACAACATCGGCCACGTCCTCAGCTGCGGCTGTCAATTGCGCCAGATCATTGCCATAGATCTTAACGGCGAGATCGCTGCGGCTACCGGCAATCAGTTCGTTGAAGCGCATTTCGATAGGTTGGGTGAATTCATACAGATTTCCAACCAAACCGCCGAGCTCCTCCTCTATTTCTAATATGAGCTCTTCTTTGCTCTTGGAGCGGTCGGGCCATTCGTCCCGCGGGCGAAGTATGACGAAGGCATCCGAGATATTTGGCGGCATGGGATCGCTCGCCACTTCTGCGGTACCGGTTTTCGAAAAAACCAGTCCAACTTCAGGAAAACCAACGAGGCGATCTTCAACCCGTCTTTGCATTTCGACCGAGCGTTCGATGGGTGTCGAAGGAATGCGGATCGACTGGACTAGGAGATCCCTTTCGTCGAGCTGTGGAGTGAATTCACTCCCCAGAAGACTAAAGGCGACAGCTGCAACCGCGAAGATGCCGACACCGGTGCCGATAACCGGCCAGGGCCGCGCAATGGCCTTGCGAACCGCTGGGCCATAACGCTCCTTCGCCCAGCGAATGGGCTTCACCTCCTTTTCGGTGAGCTTCTTATTGAGCAGCACCGCGATCATCGCCGGAACGAAGGTCAGCGATAGCACGAAGGCCGACGCCAGCGCGAGCATCATCGTGATCGCCATCGGCGAGAACGTCTTGCCTTCGACTCCGGTAAAAGTGAGCAGCGGGGCGAAGACGAGGAAGATGATCGCCTGCCCGTAGACGGTCGGCTTGATCATTTCCTGCGCCGCAAGGCGTGTTTCAGTGAGCCGCTCGCCCAAGGTGAGCAGTCGCCCCTCCCGGTGCTGTCGCGCCGCGAGACGTGCGACGCTGTTCTCGACAATGATCACCGCGCCATCGACGATAAGGCCGAAGTCGAGCGCTCCGAGACTCATCAGATTGCCCGACACGCCGAGCCGGTTCATACCGACCGCTGCCATGAGCATCGATATCGGGATGACCAGTGCCGTTATGATCGCGGCGCGGATGTTGCCAAGCAGGAGGAATAGCACCGCAATGACCAGCAGCGCGCCTTCGAGCAGGTTTTTCTCGACTGTGGCTATGGTCGCATCGACAAGAGACGACCGGTTATAGACGATATCGGCCTCTACCCCCGCAGGGAGCGAGTCACGGACTTCTTCAAGTCGTTCGGCTGCCTGAGCCGATACCGTGCGGCTGTTCTCACCACTGCGCATCAGAACCGTTCCGACCACGGTGTTCGCCGTCAGCACCAATGGCACAGATTTACGGTTGTAGATTAAGGAGGATTTGGGTCTCGTCGTAGTGACGAAGGAACG
>NZ_JAIQCI010000086.1 GCF_022378335.1 Croceicoccus hydrothermalis | reverse complement strand
CATGTGTGGACGGCCTCTGCTGCGCAAGGGTTTTCTGCACTGATGATTTCGGTCGGGTGCATCCATGTGTTCGGCCTGTTTGCGCAGCACCGCATGGCTGCTGGCCCTGATGAAGTCCGCAGGTCGGCTCCCTAATCACGTCATCGCGCTCGAAGCGCTGTGACCCCCTGGGTTTCACCAACCCCCGGTCTGACCGGTTCGTCATCATTGCTGAGCTGCCCTTTCGCCCTCCTGCCGGTAGCGATTGCGCGACCGGCGAGGATAGTTGTTACGCGGCAGGGGCTGCGTAGACCTCCTTCCGTGTCATTACCGCCCAGGCGATACGCGCTGTCTTGTTTGCAAGCGCCACGGTCGCGATCTTCGTCGGCTTGCGCTCGAGAAGCTTTGCCATCCAGGGTTGGCGAGAGGCATCCTTGCGCGCCATGCGCATCACTGCGGTCGCGCCGACAACGAGCAATCGCCGGAGGTACCCGTCGCCCTGTTTCGTAATCCCGCCAAGCCGCTCCTTGCCGCCGGAACTGTGCGGTCGCGGCGTTAGTCCTAGCCAAGCCGCGAACTGGCGCCCTGATCGGAACAGCGACGCATCTGGAACGGCAGCGGCAATGGCCGATGCGGTGATCGGGCCGATGCCAGGGATCGTGGCGAGGCGCCGGCTCGTCTCATCGTTGCGATGCCAAGCCAGTATTTGAGCCTCCAACCGGTCGATCTCGCTGGATAGCGCTCTGAACTGTGCAGCGATGCCATGAAGCGCTGATCGGGCATGAACCGGCAGTTGGTCTTGTTCTTCGTGAAGTGCTTTTAGCGCAGCGCTGACGCCTCCAGCACCCAAGCTGGTGACTATCCCATACTCGGCAAGGTGGCCACGCAAGGCGTTGATCAGCATCGTCCGTTGCCGGACAAGAAGGTCGCGGGTTTTATGCAGCATCAGAACCGCCTGCTGCTCGACCGTCTTCACAGCAACAAAGCGCATCGTTGGGCGCGTCACCGCTTCGCAGATCGCCTCGGCATCGGCGGCATCGGTCTTCCCGCGCTTCACATACGGCTTGACGTATGCAGGGGGCATCAAGCGCACCTCATGACCCAGTGCCATCAGCTCGCGTGCCCAGTGATGCGCCGATGCACAGGCTTCCATGCCGACCAGGCAGGGCGGCAGATCCGAGAAGAAGCGAATTACTTCAGCGCGCCGCAACTTCCGTCGGACGAGAATCTCGCCATCGCTCCCAATTGCGTGCACCTGAAACACGTTCTTCGCCAAATCCAACCCGGCGGTGACAATCTCTCTTTCCATGAAACGACTCCTAGACGTGGACCTACAACGGCCACATCATGGCACAGCTACGCTGATGCAGAGGCCGTCCACGACATCACGTCA
>NZ_JAIQCI010000085.1 GCF_022378335.1 Croceicoccus hydrothermalis | reverse complement strand
CCAAACGCAACGCCGCCGCAAAGCGCATCATCACAAAATAGGGCGTGTAGCTATCGCGCCGCGGTCCTCACCGGATGGATACCTTTGCCTTCGCCAGATTGGGGTTCATCCCGGCGAGCATGTAGAGCGCCTGCGAGATGCGGTTGAGCAGCGGCGCCGACTTCTCGTCGCAGGCTTCCTGGAGCCAGTCGTCCGCATTTTCCAACTCTCGCTCGAGGAAGAGCATGAGCGAGAAGGTCACGGGTTCGACGATACCGTCGTCGCGACACGCCAGGCTCGCACCGTTCGGCCCGTCATGGGTATGGAGACCCGATCGCGCCATATCGTCGGGCGCGCGCCGCAGCGGAATCAGGCTGGTTCCAATGAGACCCAATATGGCGGGTTCCATCTGGCCGACGATCTGCCCGTGCTCGAGGTTCAGCATTCTGATCGGCTGGCTCGCAAGATGCGAGAGAATCAGCCACGCATCAAGGTCGGCATAGGTCACGCTGCCTTCGCTCGGGTCGATTTCGACGGTTCCGGCATATCCTGGCCGTTTGACCACGGCCACGCCGTCGGCGCGGACGAACATGTCGAGCTGTCCGACGCTCGGCACCCACATGACCGACCGCGTGCCGGGCTTGAGCGGCCGTATGCTCGGCGAGCGCTTCAGCAGCTGGTTCATGAAGGACATCGAAAGCCCCGGCGTTTCGACCTGCAATCCGAGTAGATCGAACAAGGACATCGCGCCGATTACGTCGCCCAGCGGAAGCCGGGCGATAATGCCGACCAACCAGTCGGCGGCATCCCGGTCCTGCTCGTCGTTGTCCATCCGACCAGCCAGTTCGGCGGCAATCAAGCGCGCAAGCTCGGACGCGATCAGTTCGGGGATGCGACCGGTGAAGACGGCGCGGTTCTTGTCGTCGAGCACCGTTCCAATCAAGCCGGATCGCACCATGTCCCCGACTTCGGTGGCGTCGGCATGGTCTCGCATGGTCTGCTTGCGGACCATGAACGTGTGCATCGACCGCAGTCGGATATCGTATGGCCGGTCATCGCTGCCATGATCGTCGAGCACCGCCCGCGCGAAGGTCGCGGCCTGTTCGACCAGCTGATCCTGAACGAAGTGTTCGCGCGTGTGATGGAACAGGCTGAGGCTGAGCAACGGTGGCAACACCGCGGACATGCCCTGCTCCATCATCGGATCGCCGATGACATTCGCCGCCATCGCATGCAGCACCCACGGCTGACGATACTCATCGGCCTTGTCGGCACCCTTCATGAAGTCCACACCAAGCCCATCGAGGACTCTGAGCGCGTGATCGAACTCTTCGTCGTCGAGCTTCTCGACCTCGACCCGCACGCCGCGACGAGCGAAGGGTGTCTCCTTGCGACGGGATTCGCCAAGCCAGAGGCGATCGATCACCGAGGTGTCGGCCTCAATCACGAACTTGAGCTTCGCTCCCATCCCCTGGGCGGACAGAATCTCCAGCTCGCCGCGGATGGCCTCATGTTCCAGCCCGAGCGCATCAATCGCGATGACCAGGGTCGGCCCATTGGTCCTCGAAAGCTGCTGTAGCCAATGGCGGGCTTCGGCGGCGGAGATTCGCCAGCCGACAGCGTCGCCGAGCAGCCTCGCAACCTCTTCAGCGATGCCGGTCGCCGCGGTGCCGGAGGCCTCGACTAAGAGGACCGCCATGTCGTCGGCCGTTTCGGTGCCGATCGCCAGTTCGCGAAGGACGTGACTCTTGCCGATTAGCGGCGCGCCCTCGATCGCGATGACCCGGCGGGGTCCGCGAAGCGCCTTCAGTGCATCGACCGAGGCTTTGCGGGAGATGTGAAAATTAGTGGTGAAAGGCGTGTGGGGGTCGTTCCAGTCGCCGGTCAGATCGTCGAGCGTTTGCTGGGTGGCGGCGCGCAAGGCGGCCATCCAGACGTCGGAACCCGGCCCCATGAGCGTCGCGATGGCGTCGCGCAGATCAGAATCGGCGATCTTCAGGGCCGCCGTCATTAAGGCGACGAGATCCGTCTCGTTGGGCAGTCCCCCATCCATAAGCTCGCCGGTATGCGTGTTGTAGCATCGGGTGTCGGTGCCATTCGACACGACGACGATGGGCGGCCGCGGATGGAGAACACGCGCATAGGAGAGGCCTTGGGCGACATCGTCGGCGTTGAGCGGCTGGCCCGGTTTCTTGAGTTCGAGGATCGCGAGGCGCTGGCTGCCCTTCTCGATCAGTATGTCGAGACGGCCGCGCCGCTTGGACGAAGAGGCGCCATCGATCTTTATCTCGTTGTGGCCGAGCTGAAAGGAATAGGTGAGTTGGTGCTTGATCGTGGTGACGTCGAGCCACGGCATCGCGGATTGAAGAGCGGCATTGGCACGGGCTTCGAGATCGGTTTCGGTCTTGCCGACGGTGATTTGAGAAACGGTCATGTCCTCGGTTTACACTGCCGGTGGCGCCGACTTCATTATTTAAATCGACCCTCGTTACCTGGTGCGGGACTCTTTCCTGACCCGCCAGGTCAGGAAAACGCTGAATGTCTGCTCCGGGAAAGCGCTGCCGTCAAACACGCCGCTTTGAAAGGGCAGGATTGTCCCAAAGCCAGTCGGCTCGTCTGCTTCTCCAGCCTATGAACGAAGGGCCGCTATCAGGGATACGTTCTGGACTGTCGAACGGCCGCTTTGTTGGCGGTGGCTGACTGAGACATCGGCATGACCGAACGGCAGCTTTCTTTATCCTCGTGCCTGGAACCGGACAGTCAGGAGACGTGAAGGGTTCCGGGCGCCGGAGGCGTACGGAACCCTTCACGGTTACTGACCGTCTGGTTTCAGCCGGGCGTTCAAGAAAGCAGACATCACTCCGCGAATATGGATACGCGCCTACGGAGCCTCTCTACCGACCGTCGAACAGCCGCGTTACTTCGTCCTGCACTTGATTGAGTGCGCCCGCGCGCTCGATCAGCATTGCCGGACGGCTTCCGCGAACGCCCGCAGTCGTTAATGCGCCATCGCGAATATAAGTATAGACACCTTCGACCAGCCAACCGCCCATGGCCTTGGCCTGTTGCCCCAACGCATAGGCATGGGTTGCGTAATCCTCGCTTGCCATCCAGCGTTCGGCATCGATCCGGCTGCCCCATGCAACTTCCAGCAGCGCCACGTGTTTGCGGCGGGGCGGCAATCGGTGATCCACGCCAGGCGCAGCGGGCTGGGGTTCGCTATTGTCGTATGGTTCGGGCAAATGCAGGCGCACCTTGCGGATGCCCTCCGCGCTCGCCAGCGCTTCGGCCAGATTGGTGATCGTCGCTTCGAACGCCTCGCCATGGCCGTGGACGTGCAGGTGCAGATGATGACCCGGCTCTTTCCGGTTGGGCACTGGATCAGGATCGCGATCGATCAGCGTGCGCGATCCGTCGGGTAGATCGTAAGCGACGTCATGGCCGATGAAATTGCGCTCGTCCGCAAAGAGAAGCGGGCTCGCATCCTCGAACCGCTGCTGGCTTTCACGATCGGGAAAGCCGATCTCCACCATCCCGTCGAGATCAATGGTAAGTGGTTCGACACCATCCGGCATTGGCCACAAATCGGCCGAACGCGCCGCATCGAAATGATGCTGCACGTAATAGCCAAGGCCCGGCAATCGCGCGCACAGCGGCCCATGAACATCGCGCCAATAGGCATCGAACAAATCGCGTGGAACGCCGGGTCGGCGGGTCAGCGGCGTGTAGGTCAGATGGCGGATCGTTTCATCGCGGGCGGAGAAATCTGGTAGGTGAGTGGTCATGGATTGGCTCCGGTTAGGGAATCAGGCGCTGGGCGCGCAGGCGTTCGAACAGAGCGAAGAACGCGGCATCAGTCTGCCGGTATCCCGTAAAGCCCAGAGTCCGGCTCTTGCCCATATCGGTCAGCACTTCGATCGGCCGGCCGAGATCGGCGTCCGTGTGCCAGGGAGATGCAAGCTGCGTGAGATCGGGTTCGGCCAGCCCATCTCGCTCGGCAATCCGCCGCCATACGAGCGCATCCTCCGCCATCTGTTCCTCGAGCGGTCGCGGCGTACCGTCGAAAGATGCCGGCTCCAGCCCGAACCAGTCGGCGATGCGCTCCCACATCCAGCGCCAGCGGAAGACGTCGCCATTGACGACATTGAATGCCTCGTCATGCGCGGACTTTGTCTCGGCTGCCCATAGCAGATGTTCGGCAAGCAGATCGGCGTCTGTCATGTCGGTCAATCCGTTCCATTGTGCGGCCGATCCAGGAAAGGCGAAGGGACGGCCGGTCTCGCGGCACAGCGTAGCGTAGGTGGCGAGCGTGGTGCCCATGTTCATGGCGTTCCCTACCGCCATACCGATCACGGTATGGGGGCGATGCACGCTCCAGCTGAAGCCGTCGCGCTCAGCGGCTTCGAACAGCTCGTCTTCCTGCGCGTAATAGAAATTGGCCACGTCGAGGCGCCCCTGGTTCTCGCGAAACGGGGTCTGCGGCAGACGGCCTTTCCCATAGGCTTCGAAGGGGCCGAGATAGTGCTTGAGCCCGGTGACCAGCGCGACGTGGCGTGGGCCGTCGCGCTTGGTTAGCCCGGCCAGGAGGTTGCGCATCATCGCGCCGTTTACGCGAATATTTTCCGCTTCCGTTTCGCGGCGCAGCCAAGTCGTTACGAACACCGCATCGGGATCGATACCTTTGAGGGCTTCGGCGGTCGCGGCTCTATCCTGAAGGTCCGCCGGAACCGGTTGGACTCCCTCAATTTGCGCGCGGCTGCGCGAAAGTCCGTGTACTTTCCAACCCCGATTGATGAGCAGACGGGCGATCGCGTTGCCGTTGATGCCGGTCACGCCGGCGACCAGTGCGGTCTTTGCCATATAAAACTCCTTTATTGTCCGACCGGAGTTAGGCAGGGTCGGCACAAGGTTCCAGACGGCACCGAATTGTAACCTAGGCACCGTGAGGTAACCGGCATTGAGATCAGGAACCCCCGAAGAGGAATGGCGCGAGGATTGTGCGCCGCGCCGGCTTCTTAGCCTGTTCGCCACCAAGTGGACCAGCATGGTGCTGCACACGCTCGACGCGCTGCATGGTGGTGGTGCACGCACAGGCGTTTTGCAGCGCAGCCTGCCCGGTATATCGAAGAAGATGCTGGTGCAGACCCTGCGAGAGATGGAGCGGATTGGCCTCGTCACCCGCCATGTGGAAAGCGTCGTGCCTCCGGCGGTCGAATACCGGCTGACCGACCTCGGTCGCCGTTTCGTCGAACCGGTTCAGCTGCTCTACGACTGGGGCCGCGACAATTCCGACGCACTCGACCAGTTGCAGGAGCAAGCGGTGACGCCAAGTAATTGATCGCTATCCGTTGCGCGAAGCTCAGGTGACCGGTCACCCGCCATACGCTCGGCCACACACTTCGCGCACTGGATGCCGTAAGCTCTCAGCCTGTTCGAATGATCGCATGGCAGAAGGCGGACGAAATCGCCGCTTTTAACAAGACTTGCTCGTTGGCTTGGCAGCGGTCCGGCGAACACTTCTGCACGGCACGGTTGTAGTGCTGTGGTGGTAGAAGGATACTAGTCAGGTCATGGGCCGGTGCACGAACCGCTGCGCGGAGGGGTGCTTGCGGCGCGGTTGAGGTAGAACAGCGGGCGCAGCGCCTGGATTGAGCA
>NZ_JAIQCI010000084.1 GCF_022378335.1 Croceicoccus hydrothermalis | reverse complement strand
ACCGTTGCGCTCACACGTTCATGTCCGCCATCTGCATCGCCGCAACCGTCATCTTCTGGCTGCCGCAATGAGTCCTGAGCCTAGACATTGTCGCTGCGTTATGCGCCGCCTCGGGTTTCAACGCTGTTCTTGTTCTTTCGCTCTATATTAATGCGGATGAGGTGCGGGTTAATTACACGCGCCCAGATTTGTTATGGTTGCTCTGTCCGATCATGCTCTACTGGATTGGACGCGCCCTAATGATGGCGAACAGGCGGGAAATGAACGACGATCCCGTGATCTTTGCACTGCGTGATCGCAATAGCCGATGGACCTTGCTCGCCCTCGGTTGCGTCGTCGCACTCGCAATCTGAAAGCTAGCGGATGACACTGCCTCTCTTTTTTCTCGTTGTTGCGAGTGTGCTGCTTACTAGCATTGCTCAGTTGCTGCTCAAGGCTGGCATGCGTGAAGTCCCGGTGCAGACCGCGATTTCCTCGGGGTCTATCGTTGAGGTTGTCTTAGCGGTGGCATTCTCTCCACCGGTTTTCGGCGGACTTGCGATGTTCGGCTTAAGTGTAGTTCTTTGGCTTGCCGTATTGGCAAAGGTGCAGGTTTCACAAGCTTATCCGATGATCGCGCTCGGGATTGTGATCACATCCGCTGGCGGTTTTTTCATCTTCGGGGAGACGATGAACGCCGTGCGATTATGCGGGATTGCCGCGATCATTACCGGGGTATTACTGGTGGCAAATTCGTGACCTTAACCGCCTACCTTTCGTCGATGACACATCGCACCAGTGCTGAAGCTGCTGTCCCCGACCGCGTTTCCGACATCGTGATCGCTCTCGGTTTAGCGCTACTGTCTTTTGTTATGGTTTCATACATAATGGGATCGCTTGTGCTCTTGGCTGGGGGGATTCTTTCCCCTCTTTCAAGCGCCATTGCATTGGGCAGCGCATTTGCAATTGCGTTAGCAATTGCTGGGGCTCATCGAACTATTTCCGTTTTACGATTGGGTATTCTGACGGTTATCTTGCTGTCGATCTCAGGCTTAGCAAGCGCGGCGATCATCGACACTTCTATTGACGGTCAGAATTATCATTTCCAGGCGATTGCGGCTCTTCAGTCAGGCTGGAACCCCGTTTATGAGGAGTTTCAAACGAGCACGGCGATGAGCCCACTTTCATTGCCGCCATGGCCAATCAACTATCCCAAAGCGAGCTGGATATTCACGGCGCTCCTTCAGTCCGTCGGCATCCCGATAGAGGCAGCGAAGTGCTTGGGACCGGTTATGTTACTAGCGGCGGGGTTGCTTGCTACAGGAGCGTTGCTACGCCTTGGCGTGTGCCGTCCCATTGCGGTCGTCTCTGGCCTGCTCGCTACTGCTAATCCCGTGGCGATAAGCCAGATGTGGACGAGAATGAACGACGGCGTATTCGGCAGTTGCTATGTGGCATTTATCGCGTTGTTCGTTATCGCAGCTACACGTGGGTGGGACCGCAGGTCGCTTATTGTGATGGTCGGGCTCACAGTTTTCGCGGTCAACCTAAAGTTCTCAATCATCCCGATCTGGGCCCTACTGTGCGGTGCAGCTTGTCTCGCAGCATTCTGGCTTTCGGGTTGGGCCGCGGCTCGTCGCTTGATTGTCGCATTGATGTTGGGAGGAATCGCCGGCATATTTATTTTTGGCTTTCAACCCTACGTCACCAATACGATAGAACATGGGCATCCATTCTACCCGTTGTTTGGCGAGGGTGCAGCCGATATCATGACTTCGAATTCTCCTGATACGATTCAGGAACGATCAGCTTCGGGCGCATTCGTCTTTTCTCTTTTCGCCGAGACCCATAGCGGTTTCGGCGGCGTTCCATCTGTCAAAGTTCCTTTTACCATATCGCAAGAGGAACTGCGCATGGCTGGCGGCGTCGATACGCGAATTGGTGGTTTTGGACCGCTATTTTCGGGAGCGCTCCTTATCGCGGTCGCTAGCTTGACCGCCCTTTTGGTGCGGGGGTCAGGAACGGAACGCGTCAAACTGGCAGTATTTGCAATCGCGGTTACGACCCTTACGGTCGCGGTGATGCCGGAAAACTGGTGGGCGCGCTATGTCCCCCAGCTTTGGCTGGTGCCCATTTTGATTGCGGTCGCCGCTACCAGTGCCTCGTCTCGTTTGCTACGATACGCGGCCTTTGCAATACTCGGTATTTTGGTCCTCAACAGCACCTTGATATTTGCATCATCATCGCTCTTGGCAATGAAGCGCAGCGAGGCGGTCCGCAGTCAGATCGCGCAACTAAAGGAGATCGAGGAACCGATCTTCGTCCAATTCGGCTACGCCAAAGCTCGGTTGGCGCTATTTCAGGACGCTGGTTTAAATGCGACCGCGGTGTCGGACGACGTTGCGCCTCCTTGCAAAGATTCCCTCTCCATCACTGCCTATGGGCCTGATCGAGAAGGCGGTTCAATTTGCGTGAATCTACATCCGGACTAAGAAGTGCAAATTTTCGCTTTCGCATCTGATGCGCCTTATGGAAAATCGATGGACCCCACCTGTTCTCTTTTGCTGAGAGACACGCGCATCTCGAGGCAGCGTTCGGTTTTTAAACATAAGGAAATTCGAGTCCGACGCGCCAGCGCCTGCCATCGCGTCGGACGGTGAAGGGGATTTCGGGCATGTGCCAGGACTCCCGAACTGGGTCGGGGAACCGGTAGGTAACACGCTATAGGCACCTCTGTCCGTCGTCAGAACATTTGGCACACCTAGCTGCGTAAATTAGCGGAGCTTGGGCCTCGTCTGGGAATTGATGTTTAGGCGG
>NZ_JAIQCI010000083.1 GCF_022378335.1 Croceicoccus hydrothermalis | reverse complement strand
GCGTGCACCTTGGTCAATCAGGCACTGCCACATCGCCGGTGGACCAACACGAAGCGACCAGCCTCATGAATAGGACGGGTTAGGTTTGCCCTTTGCAGATTTCACCTCGATATCGTCCGCTTTTTGAAGGACCGCCGCTTCGAGGACGCCCAAGTCTTCGGAAACACCTGTGTTCGCAGAGCCCCGCGCCATGGCGTCATACAATTCGGGCGCAAACCTTTCGGCCAACATGATCTTTGCCAAGACGGACATATTCAGCTCGTCGCGGAACCCCCTTTCCTCGGCGATCGCAAGTCGCAACATCATTGTATTGATAAAGCGCTTGATCTGTCGCGGATTGCCACGTGCACCGTCTGCCAGGATCGGAGCGATCCTCCCTGCAAGTTCCAGCGCACGCTCGACTTCGTCTGGAACTGAGCCAAGCGCTTTCGCAATTGTTTCACGGTCGAGGCCCGGCCCCTTCCACGGTCTGCGTAACACGTCTCGCGCCAACCCGACGAGCTTCTGAAAGGTCTCAGATGCCTCTCCGCATTCGTTGAGCACTAATAGCAAGGTCACATAGATTCGAGTCTCCGCATAACCGAGTGACGGCAGTCGAAACGGCACCTGAATTAGCTTCTCAAGGTAGTTCCGCGCATAGGTTGCAGGGCCGGTGGCAACGGGGAGGTCCGGAAAATGCTGCCGCACGGCATATTCGATCATGCCCTCGTCGGCGGCTATTACGATGTCCGTCGTCAGAACATTTGGCACACCTAGCTGCGTAAATTAGCGGAGCTTGGGCCTCGTCTGGGAATTGATGTTTAGGCG
>NZ_JAIQCI010000082.1 GCF_022378335.1 Croceicoccus hydrothermalis | reverse complement strand
GCGAACAGCATCTCGACTTTCTTCCGCTGGCGGCGTGAGACGAGATAGGCGTCGCTGGTGGCGATCTCGCGGGCCAGATCGCGAGCGCCCTCGTGGACCGAGCGCATGATCTCGCGGGCCAGATCGCGAGCGCCCTCGTGGACCGAGCGCATGATCTTGCGGGCTGCCAGCTTCGGCGTGCAGCGCTCCTTGAGTGAGCAGGCGCCGCAGTCCTTCTCGCGGGCCCGGTAGCGGATGAACCCATCGGCATTGGCGCGCGGACGCGGGGTGCTAAAGTTGCGGTTCGAGGGACGTAGGCGATTGCCGCCGGGGCAGATATAGCTGTCGTCCTCATGGTCGAAGGTGAAGGCCGATCGCCCGAAGGTGTCGTCGCGGCGCGCGGACTTGTCGAACACCGGGATATGCGGCTCGATGCCGCGGTCCTCGACCAGCCAGGCCAAGTTCGGCGCGGAGCCATAGGCGGTATCGGCAACCAGCTTCTCGGGCCACAGGCCGAAGCGTTCCTGCGTGCGCTCGATCATCCGGCGCTGCGCGAGCACCTCAGCCTGGCGGATCGCGGTCGTCGCCTCGACATCGACGATCACCGCATGGTCGAGATCGATCAGGTAGTTCGTGCTGTAGGCGTAGAACGCCGAGCCGCGCGTTGCCGCGGTCCAGCGCGAGGCGGGATCGGTGATGTTTATGCGCTTGGGCGTCACTGGGGTCGATCCGCCGAAGGCGGCATCGTCGAGCACGTAGAGATATTCGGCCACCGCGCGGCCCGCAGCCTCGGGTGGCAGGCCTTCTTCCCCCGG
>NZ_JAIQCI010000081.1 GCF_022378335.1 Croceicoccus hydrothermalis | reverse complement strand
CGGATGTCCATGCCCAGCGTGCTGGCCTCAATCCGGGCGACGACGCGGCGCTGGCATTTCCAGTTCTTCGCGCCGTAGCGGGTCTCGGCATAGTTGCGCAGGACCGGGCATTGGCGTTGAGCCCGCCTGACCGCACAGGCATCGGCGACGGTGACGATTTCGGGATCGGCACGCAGCACGGCGTTGGTCGGCAGACCAAACACGTAATCGACGCCGGCCGCCTCGCAGAACGTCATGACCTCGGGCCGCCCATAGTGCCCGTCGCCGCGGATGGTGATGTGGGTATCGGGCCAGTGCCGCCGCAGATGGCGCACCAGGCGCCGAATGTGGCCGGCAGCCTCGGCGCCCGACGGTGTCTTGCCGGTGCGCAGCAGCATCGCCACCGGCCGACCGGTGGCGGTGTCGTAGACATGGATCGGCAGGAAGCAGCGCTCGCCGTGATGACCATTCCAGAACGAGAGTTGCTGATAGCCGTGCACGACATCACAGGTATCATCGATATCCAGCGTCACCGCCGCCGGCGCGGTGGGATAGCTGGCGCAGTAGATGTCGATCATCGCGGCCATCATCCTGGCCAACTCACGCGTGGTCGGTGCATTTTCCCACCGGCTCATCGTCGGTTGGCTCGCAAGCCCCACGCCCGATCCCGGCAGCTTGCCCAGCGCCAGGCGGAAGCCCGGATCGTCGCGCAGAGCGTCG
>NZ_JAIQCI010000080.1 GCF_022378335.1 Croceicoccus hydrothermalis | reverse complement strand
GCGATCGTGTGGGAGCGTGCCATGCGGCAGCGCCCAAAACCGCGCAGGCCTGGAGATGCACCACCGCCTGCCGCCTGGCACTAGAATTTCTTGCGCTGATCTCCTTGAGCATGTCGTTGTCCAGCATCGAGGCCACCAGCAGCTTCTTAGCCGCTCGTTCTCCTGCTTCAGCTGGTGCAGACGATGGGTATCTTACACCTCCAGCCCGCCATACCTGGACTTCCACGTGCAGAAGGTCGCCGAGCTGATCCCATGACGACGGCCTATATCCGCCGTCGCCATCCCAGCCTCCTCCTTCAAAACAGCGATGATCTGTTCCTCGCTGAACCCGCTCCGCTTCATCTCGTCCGTCTCATTGACGAAGACCGGACTCTACTTATCAATGGAGGAAATCTCGGCTCAGGACTCATTGATCACAGTCAGAAGATGATGGTGGCGGCGAGGCAGATGGCCGAGAAGAAGGTGTGGGCGCAGCGGTCATAGCAGGTGCGGATACGTCGCCAGTCCTTAAGGCGGCCAAACATATTTTCGACCCTATGCCGCTGACGATAGAGGGTGCGATCGTGCGGGATCGGGATTTTACGGTTCGCCTTTGACGCGATGCACGGGGTAATGCCGCGCTCCATCAAGGCATGCTGGAACCCGTCGGCGTCATAACCTCGGTCGCCCAGCAGAGCCTTGGCCGCTAGCGCTGCAGGTATCCGGTTGAACACGCCCATCCGGCTCCAGCGGACGAAGCGGTTATAGATCGTCTTGGGCGGACCCTCGTCGGCAGGTGCATCGTGTCAGCGCAGACCGTCATGGACCACGAAGATAATCCTACTGATGACCCAACGATCATTGCCCTTGGGCACGCCGTGAGACAGCGGAAAATACGGCTCGATCGTGCGCATCTGCGCCTCTGACAACCAAATCAAATCGCTCATGGCAACGCCTCCTGAGCGCCGCCAATGAATAAGCATCAGACTGTCAGGAGAATCCCTTTAATAGGTCCTGAGCCTAGGTCGT
>NZ_JAIQCI010000079.1 GCF_022378335.1 Croceicoccus hydrothermalis | reverse complement strand
ACCCTATTCTGTTGAAGAAGTCGCAGGCGGAGCACGGTCGGGCTCGCGGCTGACATCAGGCGAGCGGCGTTGCTTTGCCGCTCAGGCGGGCGCCAGGCCCGGGGTCGGTTTCATCTTGGCCAGCTTACGAAGGTTTTGGGCTGCAGCGGCGAGATGGAACTCGTCTTTTGCTCCACTCGGACCGCGCAGGCGCAAGCGATCTAGTTTCAGGATACGTTTGAGGTGCGCAAACAGCATCTCGACCTTCTTCCGCTGTCGGCGCGAGACGAGATAGGCGTCCCTGGTGGCGATCTCGCGGGCCAGATCGCGAGCGCCCTCGTGGACCGAGCGCATGATCTTGCGGGCTGCCAGCTTCGGCGTGCAACGCTCCTTCAAATTGCAGGCGGCGCAGTCCTTCTCGCGCGCACGATAGCGGATGAAGCCATCGGCATTGGCGCGCGGACGCGGGGTGCTGAAGTTGCGGTTGGATGGACGAAGGCGATTGCCGCCGGGACAGATATAGCTGTCGTCGTCGTGATCGAAGGTAAAGGCCGACCGCTCGAAGGTATCGTCGCGGCGGGCAGACTTGTCGAACACGGGGATATGCGGTTCGATGCCGCGATCCTCGACCAACCAAGCGAGGTTCGGCGCTGACCCATAGGCGGTATCGGCCACCAGCTTCTCGGGCCACAGGCCGAAGCGGTCCTGCGTGCGTTCGATCATCCGCCGCTGCGCGAGCACCTCAGCCTGGCGGATCGCGGTCGTCGCCTCGACATCGACGATGACTGCGTGGTCGAGATCGATCAGGTAGTTCGTGCTGTAGGCGTAGAAGGCCGATCCGCGCGTCGCTGCGGTCCAGCGCGATGCCGGATCGGTAAGGTTGATCCGCTTTGGCGTGACCGGGGTCGATCCGCCGAACGCAGCATCGTCAAGCACGTCGAGATACTCGGCGACCGCGCGGCCTGCTGCGTGGGACGGGAGACCCTCCTCGCCCGGGACCGAACGCTGGCGGTGGACGTCCGCGCGGATCAGGCTGGCATCGACCGCGAACCCTTCGGCGCCCACCAGCCCTTCGGCCATGCAGCGCTCCACGGTCAGCTCGAACAGCTTGCGCAACAGGTCGCTGTCTCGGAACCGTCCGTGGCGGTTCTTCGAGAAGGTCGAGTGATCGGGCACCGCGCCATCCAGATCGAGCCGGCAGAACCAGCGATAGGCAAGGTTGAGATGCACCTCCTCGCACAGCCGCCGCTCCGAGCGGATGCCCATGCAATAGCCCACGATCAGCATCCGGATCATCAGTTCGGGATCGATCGATGGCCGGCCCATCGGGCTGTAGAACGGCTTCAGGTGCTCGCGGATGCCGGACAGATCAACGAACCGGTCGATCGCGCGCAGAAGGTGATCGCCCGGCACGTGATCCTCAATGCGGAAGCTATAGAACAGCGCCTCCTGCATCACCGTCCGCTCGCCCATCATCAGCCCAATCTCCGCTTGCCTGCGGAACACTGAATCAGGACTTCACGCCAATCGCAAGCGGGACTTTTTCAACAGAATA
>NZ_JAIQCI010000078.1 GCF_022378335.1 Croceicoccus hydrothermalis | reverse complement strand
AGACACCCAGTTCCTAATTCAGATCAGAGGCTTAGGCCACTCCCGCTAACCCTTTAGGACCGGTCCGGTGAATACGACGGGCTAGACATCGTCGTGCGGCGTGAGCTTGGCGATCAGCGACCGGACGGTGCCGAACAGCATGGTGACCATGGCGACTAGTCCGGCACTGAGGACCACCACGATCCAGTACAGAACCTTGTAAAGCATCGGAAACCAGTTTTCCGGCACGTCGTCGAATTCGCCGATCGGCATCGTCATAAGCAGCAGCATGACGACGGCACCGCCCAGGAGGACCGTCGACATCACCGCAATGCGGTAGATCTGCCTGTACATCCGGAGGTCGAACTCCGCATCGGCGCGCCTCACCAGACCGAGCAAGGTCAGCATCAGGGCCAGCGTCGTGGCCGCGCTTCCGGCAATGGCACTGCCGAGATAAAGTGCCGGGCTGGATAGCGCCGAGATCATGTCCCGCGCTTCGAGCGAGGAATAAATCGCACCTGAAGCGAAGTGTCCTGCCAGCCCGACAAGCAGGATGATGCCAGCTGAACTGGTGGTCAGCGCGGTGAGTTTCATGACGCGTCTCCAGCCTTGTTTGTGGGCTGCTTGCGTCCGCCTTTTTCCGGACCGAGATAGCGATACACGCCCCACAGATTGATCAGCAGCAGGGCGATATTCTGCCAGCCGATCCCTTCGGCATCGTCGCTGAGGAAGCCCCAGGCAGTCAGCGCCAGCGAAGACGTGACGAAGAGCACGAAGGCCCATCCCGTCACCCACGAGCTGACATTCGTCGCCACGACCAGCGCTGCAACCACGGCGGCGATGGCGCCGTACCACTCGAGGAAATCCAACACCATTTCAGCCGCTCACATCGTAATCGATCGGTTTGAACGTGCCGCCGTTCGAAGCATAAGCCGCGCACGCGGTGAGCCCGATCACGAGGTCCATCTCGGCCCGGAATCGGGTGAAGGTGCCCGGCGGAGACTGCGGCGGATCGACCGAAAGCACGCCGTCGCCGGCGACCGGTACGTTCATGAATACGTTGAAGGCGGTGGGTATGTCGTCGGGACCGATGCCATATGGCTCCAGCGCTTCGGCCAGATTTCCGAAACAGCCGCGATGGACCGGCTTGTCCGGGTAGAAGTGGCGGAACGTATCCTTCGAACAGGGCGTAAGGAGGAAATCGTGCGCGGGCGCGGTATCTTCCAGAATGGTGAGCATGGGGTTCGACCGGTTCGACCAAAGCCGCGCGCCGGTGGTCAGCATGATCCTTTCTTCGTAGTCGAACGTCCTCCCGTTGGAGAGGATCTCCGCCGGATCGGCCCGCGACACGGCCAACAGGTCGCTAACTTGCCCGCCCTCGGGATCGGTCACGGTCAGCACCTGCCCTTTCGACAATTCGAAAGCGGTCCCGGTGCGCGGTTCGATGCGGGTCATTTGCCGCTCCTCGGGTCGGAAAAGGGGCAGCGCCAGTCATCGCCGACGACGCGCCCGCTGTACTGCCGCGCCTCGCTCGTCGTGCCGTGCCGCGAAAGCATGGGGTTGATGGATCCGTCCAGCGCCATATCGCGCTTCAGGATCGTCTCGCGCATGCGCTCGTATCTTTGCGAAGCGCGCAAGGCCTCGAACTGGTCGTGCAGATTGAAAACAAGGGTCGGATGCGGAATTCGCCGTGCGGCACGCGACGCGTTGGGATGCATGCCGACCACGAAATAGGCCTCGCCGCCGAAGCTCAGAGAGAAATGGGGATCGCTCGGATCGCTGCTGACGTGCGGGTCGTAGTCCAGCCCGCGCCAATCGTCCTTGGCAGCAAGCGAATTCAGCCGCTCCCACATCGCTTTCTCGAACGCCGCCTCATCCAGATCGTCGGGTCCGGAAAACACGACGGCTAGGCTGCGCAGACCGTCTGGGTTGCTGGCGTAATCTTCGCTCCAGTCGAGCAAGGCGTCATGGATTTCGAGATCGTTCCATGCGCTGGTCAGCGAACGGGCGGAGAGCACCTTAAGCCTGCCGGTCGCCAGAGCCGACTTCGCGCCGACACAGGGGAAGCCGTCCTCGGCAATATGCGCCCGCAGGACATCGGCCAGCGAACCCTCGCCATCGGTTGCATCAGCGCCGTTGTCGATGTCGATCTCTCCCATCATGATCGTACAGACGTTCGGGCAGGGAAAACGTTGCTGCGATCTAACATCGATCATGCGGAAAGCGCGTACGCATCACGGTAAGGGCATCGCTCCCTACTCGGAGACATGTATTGGCTATCGCGAAATTCAGGCGCTTTCAGGTTTATGGCCAGCGGTGCAGCGGCACCAACGCCCTGATCAAATTGCTCGAACGGAATCTCGAAGAGCTGGAGTTTACCGAAGACTTCGGCTTCAAGCACTGGCTCGTCCCTGAAGAGGTCGAGATTCCCGACGATGTTTTTGTCATCGTGATCGCGCGGCAGGCCGACCAGTGGTTGCGCAGCCTGCACGCCAAGCCATGGCATGCGCATCCGGACCTCAAGGAGATGGACTTCGGCGAGTTCATTCGGGCCGAATGGCGCAGTGTGTGGGATGAGGAATTCTGGGGTATCGACAGGGCACATCCCAAGTTCGGACAGCCGATCGAGGGAGAGCTTTGCCCGCAAACCGGATCGCCATTTCCCAATGCCATCGCCATGCGCACCGCCAAGTTGCGCAACTGGTCAGACGTGGCATCACGTGCGACCGGGTATGCACTGGTATCGCATTCCGAGCTTGTTACTCGGCCGGAAAGACTGATCGAACGATTAGCTGCAGCGACCAAATTGGAAAAGCGCAAAGAATTCGTACCTGTGACCAGCTACAAGGGCCAGAACTCGAAAATATTTGTTCCAACAGAATACTCACCCGTCCAACCCGCCGATGCTGCGTTCATCAGACGCTACCTCGATCAGGCAGTTGAAGGTCATTTCGCCTTAAGCCCTCTAACAAGCGCAACGGCAGCTTGCGGGTAACGCCCTAGCGACCTTTTATGGCGGAGATGAGGGCGCAAAGCGGAAGCACGGTTGCAGAGCCGAGAGCGTCCGAATGACCGGCGCCTGCAGGTTAAACTTCCCGCGGCGTCACCGATTGCGGAGATTATTCCTAACTGAAGCCATTGGACATACTGCGCATGTCGCAAGGTTTTATCGGGCTACGCCCTTTTGAAAAAACCCACGACGGCGTCAGCGCAAAAATGCTCGGTTGCGCGGAAGCGAAGGTCAAGCTTCAACAGCGCTTAGCCCGTCCTATTCATGAGGCTACCGCTTCGTGTTGTTCGGACGGCGATGTGGCGGTGCCTGATTGATCAAGGCGCACGC